>NZ_QEKM01000001.1:0-1322299 GCF_003096555.1 Simplicispira sp. 125
ACCAGGGGTTTTCCCTTGTATTCAAGACGTTCCGGTTTGAATTTTCAGGCGAATCACGTTAACCTCCCACCCCTTGCTGCGCAGATGGGCCTGCATGGCAGGCAGCAACTGGCGCAGTTTGGCCGCTGCTGCGTTGTTTCGCACCACCAGGCACCAGGTCTGGCCCTCAATGGGGCCGGCCTGCAGCGCCGGGCGCAGTGCAGGCGGAATCAAGGATTCCACCGCCCGAAGCCGTTCGCTCGATTCCCGCGATAGCGCTGTCAGTTTCGCCAGCATGGGCGCTTCGTCTGCAGCTTGTTGCAGGGTGACGGCGTGGTGGCGGCGGTTCATGGGGGCTTGGGAAATACAGGAAATCAAGAATGCAGTTGATTATCATGGACTCGCGGCTGACCCGCAGCAGGACGCTCCAGTTGACCGGGGGGCGGCTGGTGGCGGCAGCCCTGGCGGCGTCTCTGGTGCTGATGTGCGTGGCGGCTCTTCTCTACCATCTGGTGTTTCTCAAAGGCGCGCGGGAAGGCTGGCCCGTGGTCGGATCGCTGGTGCGGCTGGTGGTGCAAGATGAATTCGAGCAGCGTGACCGCTTCATGCGACACAACCTGGATGCCATTGCCCGCAAGCTGGGCGAAATGCAGGCGCGCATGGTGGAGCTCGAATCGTTGGGGGACCGTGTCTCAGGACTCGCAGGCATTACGCCTCCAGCCGACAAGGCGCGATTGCCGGGCATGGGTGGGGCCTTGCTGTCGGCGCGCTCTCTCACGGTGCAGGAACTGGAGGCCAGCCTTGCCGAGCTGGAACAGGTGGCGGGCCAGCGCATCGACCTGATGACGGTGCTGGAGTCGCGCTTGTTTGACCAGCGCATCAGCAAATACATGGCTCCCACCGAGCTCCCCGTGCCGGGCACGGCGGCTGGTTCCACGTTTGGTTTTCGCATCGATCCCTTCACGGGGAAGTCCGCATTGCATGCAGGGCTCGACTTTCCGGCCCCTACCGGGTCGGATATCGTTGCTGCTGCGGGCGGCGTGGTCATCACCCAGGAGTTCCATCCAGCCTTTGGCAACATGGTCGAGCTGGACCATGGCAACCAATTGGTCACCCGCTACGCCCATACATCCAAGGTACTGGTCCAGCGCGGCGACCTGGTGCGCCGTGGCCAGAAGATTGCCGAGGTGGGGACCACAGGGCGCTCGACCGGGCCGCATCTTCATTTCGAGGTGCTGGTGCAGGGCGTGCCGCAGAACCCCCAGAAATTCCTCTTGGCAGGAGGAGCCCCCGGCGCGCAGGTCGCATTGCAAGGTGCTGCTGAGCCCGCGCTGTCTGCAGGCAGGTAAAATCGCTTTTTGGGGGCCAGAGCCTGCCGGTAACGGCGGACTGCTTGTATTAGCAGGCGCAGGCCCCAACTGAACTCACTACTTCACAGGATTCTGGTCGTTCGGCGTGCACTGGCGCGCAGGGCGAACCTGTTCGCATGGCCACCAACTTTCTCACTAAAATTTTCGGCAGCCGCAATGACCGGCTTCTCAAGCAGTACCGCAAGACGGTGGCCATCATCAATGCAAAGGAGCCCGAGTACGAGGCGCTGAGCGATGATGCACTGCGTGCCAAGACACAGGAATTCAAGGACCGCGTAGCCGCTGGCGAATCGCTCGATGCGCTGCTGCCCGAAGCGTTTGCGGTGGTGCGCGAAGGTTCCAAGCGCGTCATGAAGATGCGCCATTTCGATGTGCAGCTTCTTGGCGGCATGGGATTGCACTACGGCAAGATCGCTGAAATGCGTACCGGCGAGGGCAAGACACTGACGGCAACCCTGCCGGTGTACCTCAATGCCCTGTCCGGCGACGGTGTGCACGTGGTGACGGTGAACGACTATTTGGCAGGCCGCGACGCCAAGTGGATGGGGCGTCTGTACAACTTTCTCGGGCTGACGGTGGGTATCAACCTGCCCAATATGCCACGCGAGGAAAAGCAGGCCGCCTACAACGCCGACATCACCTACGGCACGAACAACGAGTACGGGTTCGACTATCTGCGCGACAACATGGTCTACGAGGCAAATGACCGCGTGCAGCGCAAGCTGAACTTTGCCATCGTCGATGAAGTGGACTCCATCCTGATCGACGAGGCGCGCACTCCGCTCATCATCAGTGGCCAGGCCGAAGACCACACAGCGACCTATCTGGCGATGAACAAAATTGTTCCCTTGCTGGTGCGCCAGGAAGGTGAGGCCGATCCGCGTACGGGTGAAGGCGTCACCAAGCCTGGTGACTTCACGGTGGACGAAAAGACGCACCAGGTGTTCCTGACCGAGCAGGGCCACGAGACAGCCGAGCGTGTGCTGGCAGCCAACGGCCTGATTCCGGAGGGCGCCTCGCTCTACGATCCGGCCAACATCACGCTGATGCACCACCTGTATGCTGCGCTGCGCGCCAACCACCTCTATAACCGGGACCAGCACTATGTGGTGCAAGAGGGCGAGATCGTCATCGTTGACGAATTCACTGGCCGCCTGATGGCGGGGCGCCGCTGGAGCGAAGGACTGCACCAGGCCGTCGAAGCCAAGGAAGGCGTGCAAATCCAGGCCGAGAACCAGACGATGGCCTCGATCACCTTTCAGAACTATTTCCGCCTTTACAACAAGCTCTCGGGGATGACGGGAACGGCCGATACCGAGGCCTATGAATTCCAGGAAATCTACGGCCTGGAAACCATGGTGATTCCGCCCAACCGCCCGAGCAAGCGCGACGACCAGCTCGACCGCGTGTACAAGACGACGCGCGAGAAGTATGAAGCGGCCATCAAGGACATCCGCGAGTGCCACGAGCGCGGGCAGCCCGTGTTGGTGGGTACCACCTCGATCGAAAACTCCGAGATCATCGATGAGCTGTTGAACAAGGTGGGCTTGCCGCACCAGGTGCTCAACGCCAAGCAGCACGCCCGCGAGGCCGACATCGTGGCCCAGGCCGGGCGCGCTGGCATGATCACCATTGCTACCAACATGGCAGGCCGCGGAACGGACATTGTGCTGGGCGGCAATATCGAGAAGGACATCGCTGCCATTGAGGCCGATGAAACCCTGGATGAGAGCACGAAGCAGTCGCGCATTGCCCAGACGCGCGCTGACTGGTCGGTCGAGCATGACAAAGTCAAAGAACTGGGCGGCCTGCGCATCATTGCCACTGAGCGCCATGAGTCACGCCGTATCGATAACCAGTTGCGCGGCCGTTCGGGCCGCCAGGGTGACCCTGGCTCCTCGCGCTTTTACCTGAGCCTGGACGATTCGCTGATGCGCATCTTCGCGGGTGACCGTGTCAAGGCCATCATGGATCGGCTCAAGATGCCCGATGGAGAAGCCATCGAGGCCGGCATCGTCACGCGCAGCATCGAATCGGCACAGCGCAAGGTCGAAGCGCGTAACTTTGATGTGCGCAAGCAGCTGCTTGAATACGACGACGTGGCCAACGACCAGCGCAAGGTGATTTACCAGCAGCGCAATGACATTCTTGATGCCGCCGATCTGTCCGACGTGATCGCCGCCATGCGCGAGGACTGCTTCAGCGACATTGTGCGTGAACATGTTCCTGCGGAATCGGTCGAGGAGCAATGGAATCTCCCGGCGCTTGAAAAGGTGCTGGCCGAAGAGTGGCAGATCCCGATGGCGTTGCAGTCGCTGGTGGAAGGGTCCAGCTCCGTCACCGACGATGAAATTCTGGAGAAGGTCGTTCAAGCCGCCCATGACACCTTCGAGGCGAAGGTGCAACTGGTGGGCCAGGAGAATTTCACCCAGTTCGAGCGTGTAGTGTTGTTGCAGACTTTCGACTCCAACTGGCGTGATCACCTGAGCGCGCTGGACTACCTGCGCCAGGGTATCCACCTGCGCGGGTATGCACAAAAGCAGCCCAAGCAGGAATACAAGCGCGAAGCCTTTGAACTGTTCCGCCAACTGCTCGATATGGTGAAGAACGAGGTCACAAAGATCTTGATGACGGTGCAGGTGCAGTCGCCTGACCAACTGGACCAAGTGGCCGAAGACATGGAGCAACGGGCTGAGAACATTGCCAATGTGACCTACACCGCGCCGACGGAAACCGGCGAGGTGGAAACCACGGTGGATGAAAGAACACTGAGCGTGCAGCAAAAAGTGGCCGCTGGTGGCCGCGTGGGTCGCAACGATCCTTGCCCTTGTGGAAGCGGCAAGAAATACAAGCAGTGCCACGGCAAGCTCGCCTGAACCTGCTTTCGCATCTGACACGGGCTTCGGCCCGTGTTTTCATTTCGGTGGCACGGTGACTGCGTATCATCGGCCGAGTTTTTGGAAGGAAACACCATGCCCGTTCATCTCTCCGCTCCCGTTCCCTCGGACCTGCACCCGGTCGCCGGGGTGCGCATTGGCGTCGCCGAAGCCGGTGTGCGCAAGGCCCACCGCAAGGATCTGACGGTCTTTCTGCTCGATGAAGGGGCGACCGTCGGCGGTGTGTTCACGCAGAACCGTTTTTGCGCAGCGCCCGTGCAGGTGTGCCGTGAATCCCTGGCGTTGCACCAGGGCCAAGGCATTCGTGCCCTGGTGGTCAACACCGGCAACGCCAATGCCGGTACCGGCCAGGATGGGCTGCAGCGTGCCCGCTCCACCTGCGATGCACTGGCCGCGCAGCTGGGTGTCGCCTCCACGCAAGTGCTGCCGTTCTCCACTGGCGTCATCATGGAGCCCCTGCCAGTTGACCGCATTACGGCTGGGCTGCCTGCGGCCCTTGCCGATGCGCGCCCCGACCATTGGGGCCGTGCGGCCGAAGGCATCATGACCACCGATACGGTGGCCAAGGCGTTCAGCACCCAGGTGCAACTGGGCGGCGCCACGGTGTCGGTCACGGGGATCAGCAAGGGCGCTGGCATGATCCGCCCGAACATGGCCACCATGCTGGGTTTTCTGGCAACCGACGCCTGTGTGGCACCCGCCCTGGTGCAGCAACTGGCGCGTGAGCTTGCCGATCAGTCGTTCAACCGCATCACCATCGATGGTGATACCTCGACCAACGACTGCTTCATGGTCGTCGCCACGCACCAGGCGGGCAATGCGCTCATCACCTCACTGGAAAGTCCCGAGGGCCGGACGCTCAAGGCGGCCATGTTGCACATTGCGCAGCAACTGGCGCATGCCATCGTGCGGGACGGTGAGGGTGCCACCAAGTTCATTACGATCCGCATCGAGGGTGGCAAGACGGGCGAGGAATGCTGCAAGGTGGCCTACGCGATTGCGCATTCGCCGCTGGTCAAGACGGCCTTCTTCGCCAGCGACCCGAACCTGGGCCGCATCCTGGCCGCCGTGGGTTATGCCGGTATCGATGACCTGGACCAGACCGGCATCGACTTGTACCTTGACGATGTACATGTGGCGGTGAAAGGCGGGCGCAACCCGGAGTACCGAGAAGAAGACGGACAGCGCGTCATGCAGCAGAGCGAAATCACAGTGCGCGTTGTGCTGGGACGTGGTGATGCTGCAGAGACGGTGTGGACCTGCGATCTGAGCCATGACTATGTCACCATCAATGCGGATTATCGCTCCTGAATTGCTAGCTGTTAGCGCTTGATGTGTAAGCTCTTGGTGCCGAAATGAACGATAAATTTGACCATCTGATGATGCGTGCAGAGCAACTCATCGCACGCATCGAGTCCGTGTTGCCGCAGCCCTTGTGCGCGCCCGACTGGTCGGGGGCTATCGCCTGGCGTTACCGCAAGCGCAGCAGTGGCCACGGCACGCTGGAGCCTGTACGCCATGTGGCTGCGATGCAGTTGGCGGACTTGAAGAAAATCGACGGTCAGAAGGAAAAGATCGAGCGCAACACGCGGCAGTTTGTCGAAGGGCGCGCGGCCAACAATGTGCTGCTGACCGGTGCGCGTGGCACGGGGAAATCCTCGCTCATCAAGGCCTGTCTGAATGCCTATGCACCGCAGGGGCTGCGACTGATCGAGGTGGACAAAGCCGATCTCACCGACTTGCCGGACATCGTGGAAGTAGTGGCCGGGCGGCCCGAAAAATTCATTGTCTTCTGTGATGACCTGAGCTTCGAAGACGGTGAGCCGGGCTACAAGGCACTCAAGTCGATTCTGGATGGCTCGGTAGCGGCTGCCACGCCCAATGTGCTGATCTACGCGACCAGCAACCGCCGCCATCTGCTGCCCGAATACATGCGGGAGAACCTCAGCTACACGCATACCGATGATGGTGAAATCCATCCGGGAGAAGGGGTGGAGGAGAAAATTTCTCTCTCGGAGCGTTTTGGTCTGTGGGTGAGCTTTTACCCTTTCAGCCAGGATGAATACCTGGCCATCACCGCGCAGTGGCTGGCGTCGTTGGGAGTGTCTGCTGCCTCTATTGAGGCAGCGCGCCCCGAAGCGCTGGTCTGGGCATTGGAGCGTGGTTCGCGCAGCGGCCGCGTGGCCTACCAGTTTGCCCGCGACTATGCAGGGCGCCACGGTGGCTGAAGCCGCCACGTCCCCCGCACCGCGCACGCACACTGAAGTGGCGGTGGGCATCCTGTTGCGCCGTGATGGCGCTTTGCTGCTCACCACCCGGCCGCCCGGTAAGGCCTATGCCGGTTATTGGGAGTTTCCGGGCGGCAAGATCGAAGCGGGCGAGACCGTCGAGCAGGCGCTACGCCGTGAACTGATCGAAGAGCTTGGCGTCACCATCGGCCCGGCGCAGGTCTGGAAAGTGACGGAACACGATTATCCTCACGCGCTCGTGCGGCTGCACTGGTGCAAGGTGTGGGAATGGACGGGCGACTTGGAGATGCGCGAAGGCCAGGCCATGTCCTGGCAAGCTTGGCCCCCTGTGGTGCGCCCGGTATTGCCGGGCGCCGTGCCTGTGCTGGACTGGCTGGCCCAGGAGCGTGGTGTACCGTTCGATCCTGAAATACTATTAAAAAAATAGCTGCTAACGCTTGCTGTATAAGCGTTAGAGTGGATTTTTACTCAATATTTTTGCGCGGATCGCCAAAAGGCGCCTCGTCGGGAGGTGCCTCGGCAGGGACGCGAAACCCTTCACTCGCCCAGGCGCCCAGATCCATCTGCTTGCAACGCTCACTGCAGAATGGGCGCCAGGGGTTTTGTGGGCTATAGAGGCTGGGGCCGCGACAGGCGGGACAGGCCACCTGGCGAGCGAATGAAGAATCAGTGGGTGGCTGGGGTGACATGGTTCCACAGCGTCCTCAGGCGCACAGGGTCAGTTCAAAAACGGCGTCTTCCGTGTTGGCCAGCAAATGCCCATCAGCTTGCTGCTGCATCAGGCGCACTGAAACCATAAGCCGGTTGCCGCTGATCTCGGGGACTAATCCCAGTGCGGGGTCAATGCGCAGGCGCAGCAACTGAAAGGTGCGGCCCTGGGGCAGGTTTTGTTGCAGTTGTCCCCGTTCGGCAGCCACCTTTTGGGCGACGCCTGTGTCGCGCAGAAGCTTGAGCAGCAGAAAAATGGATTCTGCCAACGGAGCCAGCGTGCTGACCCAGCCTTCGAGTGCTTGCTGTCGCTCCTTTGCGGGGCGGTGCTGCCAGGCAGCGTAGCTAGGCAGGTCAAAACCACAGGTGCCTCCCGGAATACCAGCCCGGCTGCGGATGGCCATGAGCCAGTCGTTTTCCGTCAAGGGCTGGCCTGTCTTGCCGGTCTGGGTGTTCAGGCGGGTGAAACAGTGGTCGAGTTGGGCTACGATGCCGTCCAGCGCTGCTTCCGAGATGGCAGGGTTGCCACGGTAGCCGTCCAGCTGATGTTTCTGTTTTTCAATGTCTTTGAGCACATCCGATTTCAGATCAGCACGGGCGGCGACGTCCATGATCTCGAAGATGGTGGTCAAGGCAAAGTGGTGGTCCAGTGCCTCGGTGCGAGCGATGAGTTCGCCCAGCCGCCGGAACAGCAGTTCCAGTCGCAGATAGGTGCGAATGCGTTCGTTGAAGGGGTATTCGTAAAGAATCACGCTGCCAGGTTCCGGGTGGGGGGCCGCCCTGAAGGACGAAGGGGGCTTGTCGGGATTGCGCCGCGCAGCCATGGCCTACCGAGGTATGGTGGCATAGGGGGGGGCGTTTTTTTCATGGGGATCGCGAGCATGTTCTGCGGGCTGCTTCCTGGGCGCTCATCATAGCCCGAACCGTGTGGCGAGTGCATCCACCTGGGATTGCAGTGCTTCCAGGGACAACTGGTCGTTGTAGAGGACTGCATCGGCTGCCCGGCGCCGGACAGCCCGGCTGGACTGCGCAGCAATGATGCCTTCAATGGTTTTTCGGTCAAGGGCATTGCGCGCCATGACGCGGTCGATTTGTGTCTCGGTTCGGCAATCAACCACCACCACTGCATCGAGCTGGCGTGGCCAGTGCCCTGATTCCACCAGTAAGGGGATGTCAAATACCAGCAGGCGCCGCCCCGCTGCTTCTGCAGCGTAGGCACGGCTTTCAGTGCATTGGGCAACCAGGGGGTGGAGAATAGCTTCGAGTTGTTTGCGCGACTCAGGCCTGGAAAAAGCGAGGTTACGCATGCGTGCACGGTCCAGGGCCCCACTGGCATCCATGTATTCGGATCCAAAGGTTTGAACAATCGACGGCATGGCCAGACCGCCAGGCTGGGTCATCTCTCGGGCGATCTGGTCCGCATCCAGGAGAATTGCTCCGCGGTTGACCAGGATACGGGCTACCGTACTTTTCCCGCTGCCAATACCGCCGGTCAGTCCTATCCGTACAGAGGAAGTTGGCGCGCGGTTCACAGGCCCAGGGTCTTTAGCAGGTTGTCCAGAATGGCCTGAGGGCCAAAAACCATACCGAGAAAACCCGCACCGGCCAGAAAGGGGCCAAAAGGAACATAGCCCCCTTCGCGCAGGCTGCTGGCAATTTTGAGTGCGATACCGATGATGGCCCCCACCACGGAGGCCATCAGGATCAGCGGGACGAGCGCCTGCCAGCCAAACCAGGCACCCAACGCGGCGAACAGCTTGAAATCGCCATAACCCATACCTTCCTTGCCCGTGGCCAGTTTAAAACCCCAGTAGACCAGCCAGAGTGAGAGGTAGCCGGCAACTGCGCCCATCACTGCACTGAAAAGAGGCACCTCGATCCATTGCAGGGCTGACGCCAGCAGGCCTGCCCATAACAGCGGCAAGGTCAGATCGTCGGGCAACAGGGTGGTATCCCAGTCGATGAAGGCCAGGGCGACCAGCATGGCAGAAAAGAAACACCATGCCAGTCCGGCCGGTGTGGCGCCCCAGTGCTGCACGCAGAAGAAGAACAACCCTGCCGTGAAGAGCTCGACCATCGGATAGCGGGCACTGATGCCGACTCCGCACGAGGAGCAGCGGCCTCGCAGGAATATGTAGCTGAGCACCGGAATGTTTTCGTACCAGCGCAACTGGTGCCCGCAAGCCTGGCAGCGAGAACGTGGCCGGGACAGGTTGAAAACCTCTGGCTGCGTTGCCGCGGGGGCTTGGTTGCCAGCAGTCGTTGCCGCATAGTCAGCGCATTCAGCGGCCCATTGGCGCTCCATCATTTTGGGAATGCGGTAGATCACGACATTCAGGAAGCTGCCCACCAGCAAACCCAGGATGCCCGCCAGCGCGGCATCCGACCACGGTGCCAGCAGCATCAGACGACCTGGCCCAGCTTGAAGATCGGCAGGTACATCGACACCACAATACCGCCGATCAGGGTGCCGAGGAATACGATGATGATGGGCTCCATCAAGCTGGACAACCCGGCTACCATTTCATCCACTTCAGCTTCGTAGAAATCAGCCGCTTTGCCCAGCATGTGGTCAATCGAACCGGATTCTTCGCCAATGGCACACATCTGTATCACCATAGAAGGGAATACATTGGCATTGCTCATGGCGGCAGTCAAGCTGGTGCCGGTGGACACTTCCTGCTGGATCTTGTCGGTTGCCATGGCGTAGACCGAATTGCCGGCGGCACCTCCAACGGAATCTAGTGCTTCAACCAGCGGAACGCCAGCGGCGAACATGGTGGAGAGTGTGCGGGTCCACCGTGCGACGGCAGATTTGTTGATCAGGTCGCCAAAGATCGGGATGCGCAGTAACAGCCGATCCATCACTATTTGCATCTTCTCATTACGACGCCATGCCTGCATGAAGAAGTAAAAACCACCACCGATGACACCAAAAATCAGCCACCACCACTTTATGAATATGTCACTGATTGCCATTACAAATAGTGTTGGGGCTGGTAGTTCGGCTCCAAAGTTAGCGAATACCTCCTTGAATGCCGGGATCACAAAGAGCATGATTACTGTTACTACGACAAACGCCACGATAACAACCGAAATGGGATACATCAACGCAGACCGGATCTTGGATTTGATCGCCTCCGTCTTTTCCATGTAAAGCGCTAGCCGATCCAGCAGAGCTTCCAGGATACCGGCGGCTTCGCCAGCTTCGACCAGATTGCAATACAGGCTATCGAAATACATTGGGTATTTGTGGAATGCCCCGTTGAGCGAGGTGCCGGTTTCCACATCTCCGCGGATCTCGTTGAGCAACTTGCCCACGCTGGGGTTCGTGTTTCCGCGCCCTACGATGTCAAAGGCCTGCAGCAGGGGCACGCCTGCTTTCATCATGGTCGCCATCTGCCGCGTGAACAATGCGATGTCCTTGGGCTTTATTTTCTTGCCCGAGCGCATGCGGCGCTTCTTGATCTTTGTGGGGAAAACGCCCTGCCGACGCAAGGTGGCCTGCACCTGGTTTTCCCCCGATGCGCGGATTTCACCGCGAACGATTTTTCCGTTGCGGTCCTTGCCCTCCCATTCAAAGACAAAATCCTTGATGCTCCGTGATGCAGCGGTTGCCATTGCGCTTCCTTGTCTGATAGTTCTTATAGGTTGGTGACGGCCAGGACTTCCTCGAGTGAAGTCAGGCCCTGGCGCGCCTTGTGCAGCCCGGACTCGCGCAGCGAGCGCACGCCCTCGCTCCGTGCTTGCTCTGCGATGTCCAGTGCGCTGCCATCGCGCAAAATAATGCGTTGGATGTCTTCGGTGATGGGCATGACCTGGTAGATGCCTACGCGCCCCTTGTAGCCGTTATTGCAGGCAGAGCAGCCCACAGGTTTGTAGGGTACCCAGGAGCCATCGATGTCTTCTTCTGCGTAGCCTGCCTCGATCAGCGCTTCGTGGGGGATGTCTGCAGGTGCCTTGCACTGGGGGCATAAGCGTCGTGCCAGTCGCTGGGCTGTGATCAGAATTACGCTGGAAGCAATATTGAAGGGCGCAATACCCATGTTGCGCATCCGCGTCAACGTTGTGGGCGCATCGTTGGTATGCAGTGTCGAGAGCACCAAGTGGCCGGTCTGGGCGGCTTTGATGGAGATGTCGGCTGTTTCCAGATCGCGGATTTCCCCCACCATGATGATGTCAGGATCCTGGCGCAGGAAGGATTTAAGGGCCACAGCAAAGGTCAGTCCAGCCTTGTCGTTCACGTTGACCTGGTTGACGCCAGGAAGGTTGATTTCAGATGGGTCTTCCGCTGTTGCGATATTGACCCCCGGCTTGTTCAGCAGGTTCAAGCACGTATACAGGGACACCGTTTTCCCGGAGCCCGTGGGTCCGGTTACCAGAATCATGCCGTAAGGACGTTCGATAGCTTTGAGCAGGCGCTCTTTTTCCACGGCGTCGTACCCGAGGGCGTCGATACCCATCTTGGCGCTGCTGGGGTCGAGAATACGGATCACGATCTTCTCGCCGAACAAAGTCGGCAAGGTGCTGACGCGAAAGTCGATCACCCGGTCAGGCCCCACTTTGAGCTTCATGCGACCGTCTTGTGGTACCCGTTTTTCAGAGATGTCCAGGCGAGAGATGACCTTGATACGAGAGGCCAGCTTGTCCTTGATGGCAATCGGCGGCGACGCGATTTCGCGCAATTCTCCATCGATGCGGAAGCGGACCCGGTAGTGGTGCTCATAAGGCTCGAAATGCAAGTCAGACGCGCGCATATTGAAGGCGTCAAGCAGCATCTTGTGCAGGAACTTGACGATAGGTGCATCTTCGACATCCCCTGCGCCGGTGTCTGCAGATTCGGTGGATTCTTCAATGGCGACATCGTCAAATTCAAAATCACCACTGGTATTGAAAGCGTCCATGCTTTCGCCAACGGATTTTGTGTTGGCATCCACCAGTTTGGATAACTTGTCGTATTCGGCAATGATCCAGTCCACACCCATCTGGGTCGTGAACTTGATTTTCTCTGCCGCCTCCTGGTCCGTGGGGTCTGCTGTCGCGACGATCAACCGGTTGTTGCGTTTGCTGAGAACCAGTACGCGATACGCTTGGCAAATCTTGGCATCAAGCAAATCCTTGGGCAGACGCAAGGGGTCGATGGCATTCAGATCCAGCAGTGGCGCGCCAAAAACAGCAGAAACCGTGTGAGCCAAGTCTGCGGCCGAGACGCCGCCGGTGCTTGTGACCTCGGCAATGAAGCTTGTGCGGCTGGCCTGCGACTTCTTGTAGATGTCTTCGGCGGCTTTAGGAGTCAGCTTGCCCGCAGAAATCAATGCCCTGCCCAAACCTGGAAGGGAAATCGAAGCGGAATCTTTCTGGGCGGAGTCGACTGCAGCCATGTAACCGATGGATAGGAGGAAAGTTATATGAACCATCCTATCATCG
This sequence comes from Simplicispira sp. 125, assembly GCF_003096555.1. NCBI lineage: Bacteria > Pseudomonadati > Pseudomonadota > Betaproteobacteria > Burkholderiales > Comamonadaceae > Simplicispira > Simplicispira sp. 125. The sequence goes on from NZ_QEKM01000001.1 coordinate 12,631, forward strand.
CTGATCGCCGCAAGGCTGTAAATCACAGCGAAAATCGACGAGGCGTTTTGCTGGATGCAGCTGGATATTGGGATATGGTCGGGGTGAGAGGATTCGAACCTCCGGCCTCTACGTCCCGAACGTAGCGCTCTACCTGGCTAAGCTACACCCCGATAGGCTGAGCCCTCTGCTCCTGAGATCAGGTGCGGCGCCCTAGTAGCTGAGCGGCTAATTGTATCAATCCGGCGCTGTATTCATTGGCTGGAAGGTGCTTCGCTGCGGCAATGGCGCGGCGTGCTTCTGCGGCGGCTGCGTCCCGTGCAATATCGAGAGCGCCCGTGCTACGGACGATATTCAGGATGGCGTCGAGTTGTTCGGTGCTGCCGTTTTCAATGGCGTGCCGCACGGTGCTTGCATCGGCTGTAGAGCCGCGCTGCATGGCTGCAATCAAGGGGAGCGTTGCCTTGCCTTCGCGCAGGTCATCACCCAGGTTTTTCCCCATTTCGGTGGCGTCTCCATCGTAATCGAGCACGTCGTCAATGATCTGGAAGGCGGTGCCCAGGGCTTGACCGTAAGTTGCGCAGGCTTCCTCGATAACGACATCGCTGCCTGCAAGAACGGCGGCCAGGCGGGCGCTGGCCTCAAACAGTTTGGCCGTCTTGGAGCGGATTACCTGCAGGTATCCGGCCTCGTTCAGTGAGGCGTCGTGCATATTGATCAATTGCATGACTTCGCCCTCGGCGATGACATTGGTCGCGTCTGCAAGAATCTGCATGATCCTCATTTGCCCTGCGTCCACCATCATTTGGAAAGCCCGCGAGTAGAGAAAATCTCCCACCAGGACGCTGGCGGGGTTACCAAAAGTTTCATTTGCTGTGGCATGTCCGCGACGCAGTGTGGAGGCGTCGACCACATCGTCGTGCAGCAAGGTTGCGGTGTGGATGAATTCGACCACGGCGGCCAGGTTAAAGCGCTGGGGATTTTTGTAGGCCAGGGCTCCACACACCAGAAGCAGCAAAGCAGGGCGCAGGCGTTTCCCACCGGCTGCAATGATGTATTGGGATATCTGGCCGACCAGCGGAACGTCAGAGGCCAGTCGGTGGGCGATCACCAGATCCACCTCGCGCATGTCGTTGGCAATAAGCGCAAGAGGAGAGGGGGCGGAAACGGGCGGGGGGGTGGTGGCAGTCAAGATGGTGGTCGCAAGCAATGCTGTGGATTATAGGAAGCGCGCCACCCTCGTTGCATGGGATGTGCGGCTGCCACAAGCAGGGGGCAAGGGGGTGCATCTGGCAGTGCTATAATCCCTGGCTCTGTGGAAATCCTTCCATGGAAGTTTCTTCAAGGTACGCAAGTACTAGAGTACGAAGAGGTCAACATGTACGCGGTCATAAAAACCGGCGGCAAGCAGTATCGCGTTGCTTCCGGCGAAAAAATTAAAGTAGAACAGATTGCTGCGGACGTAGGCCAGGAAATCGTCATCGACCAGGTTCTGGCTGTCGGCAACGGCGCTGAACTGAAGGTTGGTACGCCCCTGGTGTCCGGCGCAACTGTGAAAGCCACCGTTGTGGCACACGGCAAACACGACAAAGTGCACATCTTCAAGATGCGCCGTCGCAAGCACTATCAAAAACGCCAAGGTCACCGGCAGCAGTTCACCGAACTGCAAATCGGCGACATCGCCGGTTAAAGAAGGAGCTTAAGTCATGGCACAGAAAAAAGGCGGCGGCTCTACGCGAAACGGGCGCGATTCCAAGCCCAAAATGCTCGGTGTGAAAGCGTTCGGCGGTGAGCTGATCAGCGCGGGCTCCATCATCGTGCGTCAGCGCGGTACCAAGTTTCACCCCGGCCTCAACGTCGGCGTGGGCAAAGACCACACGCTGTTTGCCTTGGTAGACGGCCATGTGTCGTTTGCGGTCAAGGGCGCAATGTCGAAGCACACGGTCAACGTGACATCTGCAGCCTGAAGCATATTTGCTGCTTCAGCGCCCCGGCGTGATCCCGAATGGATCGTGAAATACAACAAGCCCCGCAATGCCGGGGCTTCGTTTTTTCCGTACGGGTAAGTGAAGAGACTGAAATGGCACACAGACCGCTGAGCCTGGCGCCCACAGGATCCTCGCCCTTACTATTGGGGCTGGCGCCTGGCGTATGCAGGCTGCCGTTTTGTAAATTGGAACCCCCATGAAATTCGTCGACGAAGCCTACATAGACATTTCTGCCGGTGACGGCGGCAATGGTTGCGTGTCGTTCCGGCATGAGAAATACAAGGAATTCGGCGGGCCCAATGGCGGTGACGGTGGAAGCGGCGGGCATGTGTTCGCAGTAGCCGACCCCAATCTGAACACATTGGTGGATTTCCGCTACTCGCGTCGCCACGAAGCCAAGCGTGGCGAGCATGGCATGGGATCGGACATGTTCGGCGCAGCGGGGAGCGATATCACGCTGAAGATGCCCGTGGGAACCATCATCAGCGACGCTGAAACCGGCGAGGTTCTGTACGAGTTGCTCACGCCTGGTGAGGTCATCACCATCGCCAAAGGCGGCGATGGCGGTTTTGGCAACATGCGGTTCAAGAGCGCCATCAACCGCGCCCCTCGGCAAAAGACACCGGGTTGGCCTGGGGAGAAGAAAAGCCTCAAGCTTGAACTGAAAGTGTTGGCTGACGTGGGTTTGCTGGGCATGCCCAACGCGGGTAAATCGACCCTGATCGCGGCGATTTCCAATGCACGCCCGAAGATCGCAGACTACCCTTTCACCACTTTGCACCCCAATTTGGGCGTTGTGCGTGTGGGGCCTGAGCAGAGTTTTGTGGTCGCCGATATTCCCGGATTGATCGAAGGTGCTTCCGAAGGAGCAGGCCTGGGACACCAGTTCCTGCGCCACCTGCAACGCACCCGCCTGTTGCTGCACATCATCGATATGGCGCCGTTTGACGACAGCATCGATCCCGTCGCACAAGCCAAGGCCATCGTGGGGGAACTCAAAAAATACGATACGGGTTTGTACAAGAAGCCCCGTTGGCTGGTGTTGAATAAGCTGGACATGGTGCCGACCGAAGAGCGGGCTGCGCGTGTGGCTGATTTTGTCAAGCGTCTGCGCTGGAAGGGGCCTGTTTTCGAAATTTCGGCACTGACGCGTGAAGGGTGTGAGCCGTTGATCCATGCGGTTTTCCGCCATGTCCAGGCTCAACACCTGGCGGAGCAGGCCCCTGTGGCCGAGGTGGATCCCCGCTTTGCCGGTGATGCGCCTGCCTGACGCAGTTATTTGCTGCGATATTGATAGCTGTATCCGCTTTATTGATGGGCGCTGAGGCCTTAATGGATCAAAAAAATAGTTCAACCGTGTTGCGTAACGCGCGCCGCATCGTGGTCAAGGTGGGGTCCAGCCTGGTCACCAACGAAGGCCGTGGGCTGGACGAGGTCGCTATTGGCGAGTGGAGCCGCCAACTGGCGGCCCTGGTGCGCGGCGAGGGCGGGGGGCGGCGCGAGGTCATCATGGTCTCCAGTGGCGCCATCGCCGAAGGCATGAAGCGCCTGGGCTGGGCCGTGCGCCCTCGCGAGGTGCATGAGTTGCAGGCCGCCGCCGCTGTTGGGCAGATGGGCCTGGCGCAGATGTACGAGACCAAGCTGCGCGAAAACGGCGCAGGCAGTGCACAGGTGCTGCTGACACATGCAGACCTGGCTGATCGGGAGCGCTATTTGAATGCGCGCTCGACCTTGTTGACCTTGCTGACTCTGGGCGTCGTGCCCGTGATCAACGAGAACGATACTGTCGTCAATGACGAAATCAAGTTTGGTGACAACGATACGCTCGGCGCGCTGGTGGCCAATCTGGTGGAAGCCGATGCGCTTGTCATCCTTACAGACCAGAAGGGTTTGTACACTGCCGATCCGCGACATGACCCGCAAGCCCAGTTTGTGCACGAAGCCCGTGCGGGTGATCCTGCGTTGGAGGCCATGGCGGGGGGCGCTGGCTCCAGCATTGGACGTGGGGGTATGTTGACCAAAATTCTGGCGGCGCGGCGCGCTGCTGGTTCCGGAGCATCCACCGTGATCGCCTGGGGTCGTGAACCCGATGTGCTCCTGCGGCTGACTCAGGGCGAAGCCATTGGCACGCTGCTGGTGGCACAGACTGCCAAGCAGCAGGCCCGCAAGCAGTGGATGGCCGACCACCTGCAATTGCGTGGAGCCGTTACTGTGGATGCTGGCGCTGCTGCCAAGCTGCGCGGTGAAGGTAAAAGCTTGCTGCCTATTGGCATGACCGGGATCGAGGGTGATTTTTCACGTGGTGATGTGATTGCGGTGCGCGACCCTGCTGGCGTAGAGCTTGCGCGGGGGTTGGCCAACTATTCCAGCGCCGAGGCTCGCCTGCTGTGCCGCAAGCCATCGTCCGAGTTTGAGCGGTTGCTGGGCTATACGGCTGAAGCGGAAATGGTACACCGTGACAACATGGTGCTGACGACTGGGGCGTAGCCCTGCATTGCCGTACTGCTCCATACACGGGACGGTGGGTGCGTGCGGAGCCTCAAAAACTGCGGGGCTTCCATTGTTGCGCAAGCCCGCGAACCACTCCCGTTTTTCGCCCTGCTGTTGCTTGCAGGGCGAACCATCCCTATTGCGGCGCCGAGGGCGAGTGTGGTGCAGGATCAGCAGATGATTCGGCGGGCGAACGGCTGGCCGATTGAGGATCGGGGTCAAAGCTGGCGCCAGGCGGCAACTCCACACCGGGATGCAGCAGTAAACCACCGGTGCGGTGCATGCCGCCTCCAGACAACTCGTGTTCACGCGCACGCATGCCACTGCGCAAGTAGCGATTGCGCTGTTCATGGCGTGGCAAGAACCGGGCAAGTTCGGTCAGTGCCATTTCATAGACGCCCCGTTTAAATTCCACCACCACGTCAAGCGGAACCCAGTAGTCGTTCCAACGCCAAGCGTCGAACTCGGGGTGATTGGTGGCACGCAGGTTCAGGTCCCAATCGTGCCCCATCAGTTGTAACAGATACCAGATTTGTTTCTGGCCCTTGTAGTGTCCGCGCGCGTCGCGGCGGATGTACCGGTCAGGCACCTCATAGCGCAACCAATCCCGGGTTCGGGCAACCACGCGAACGTGGTTGGGGTGCAAGCCTACTTCTTCGTGGAGTTCCCGGAACATCGCCTGTTCAGGCGATTCGCCGCGGTCTATGCCGCCTTGCGGAAACTGCCAGCTGTGGGTGCGTATGCGCTTGCCCCAGAACACCTGGTTTCTCTGGTTGAGCAGGATGATGCCGACGTTCGGCCGAAAGCCGTCCCGGTCAAGCATAATCGAACCCCAAATTTTTAAACTGTGTCCATTATGCACGGCACCTTGCCTGCAGCAAGGGGACCAGCCCCAACCGCCTGAAATTGCCCGATGAAAGCCTCCCAGTTCTTTATCTCCACCCTCAAAGAAGCGCCGGCCGATGCCGAAGTGGTCAGCCACCAACTCATGACGCGCGCGGGGTTGATCAAGAAGCTCGGTGCCGGGGTCTACAGCTACATGCCCATGGGTTTGCGGGTGATCCAGAAAGTGGAGGCCATCGTACGGGAGGAGATGACCCGCGCCGGTGCCGTGGAGCTGACCATGCCGGTGGTGCAACCGGCCGAGCTGTGGCAGGAAACGGGGCGTTTTGAGAGCATGGGCCCAGAGCTTCTGCGCATCAAGGACCGCCATGGCCGTGACTATGTCGTCCAGCCCACCAGTGAGGAAGTGGTCACTGACATTGCGCGCCAGGAACTGCGCAGCTACAAGCAGCTGCCCAAGAATTTCTACCAGATCCAGACCAAGTTCCGCGACGAACGCCGCCCCCGCTTTGGCCTGATGCGCGGGCGCGAGTTCACCATGAAGGACGCTTATAGCTTTGATCGCGACCAGGCTGCCGCCAAGGCCAGCTACCAGGTCATGGCGCAGGCTTACCGGCGTATTTTTGACCGCTTTGGTTTGACGTACCGTGCAGTGGCGGCCGACAGCGGCGCCATTGGCGGCGATCTGAGCGAAGAGTTTCAGGTGATCGCCGCCACCGGTGAGGACGCCATCGTCTTCTGCCCGGGCAGCGATTACGCAGCCAACATGGAAAAGGCCGAGGCCCTGGCGCCCGCCGGTCCGCGCCCCGCTGCAGCACAAGCCATGGCCAAGACGCCCACGCCGGGCAAGGCCACCTGTGCCGATGTGGCCGAATTGCTGGGCGTACCGCTGCAGAGCACGGTGAAGTCGCTGGTGCTGGCGACCGACGAGACCAACGAGGCTGGTGAGATCGTCAAAAGCGAAGTCTGGCTGCTGCTGCTGCGTGGTGATCACGACATGAACGAGATCAAGGTGGCCAAGGTGCCAGGGCTGGATGCGGGTTTCCGCTTTGCCACCGTGGCCGAGATCGAGGCGCATTTTGGCTGCACGCCGGGCTACCTGGGTCCCATCGGGCTGCGCCAGCCGGTGCGCATCGTGGCCGACCGCGAGGTGGCCGTGATGGCCGACTGGATCTGCGGCGCCAACGCGGTCGATTTCCACATGACCGGCGTGAACTGGGGCCGCGACCTGCCCGAGCCCGCCCTGGTGGCCGACCTGCGCAACGTGGTGGTGGGCGACCGCTCACCCGATGGCCAAGGAGAACTTGCGATTGAGCGCGGCATCGAAGTAGGCCATGTGTTTTATCTCGGCACCAAGTACAGCAAGGCCATGAACGCCACCTTCCTGGGCGAGGACGGCAAGCCCGCCCATTTCGAGATGGGCTGCTACGGTATCGGCATCACGCGCCTGCCGGCGGCGGCCATCGAGCAGAACCACGACGAGCGCGGCATCATCTGGCCCGACGCTATTGCCCCCTTCACCGTGGCGCTCTGCCCCATCACGCCCGAGCGTTTCCCCGAGGTCAAGGCCCAGGCCGAGCAGCTGTATGCGCAGTTGCAGGCCGCTGGCGTGGACGTGATCCTGGACGACCGGGGCGAGCGCCCCGGCGCCATGTTCGCCGACTGGGAACTGATCGGCGTGCCGCACCGGGTGACCATTGGCGACCGCGCCCTCAAGGACGGCCAGGTCGAATACCAGCACCGCCGCGACAGCGCCGCCACCAAGGTGGCCGTGTCCGATATCCTGGCCCATGTCCTGGGCCGTCTGGCCCGATGATCCCAGGCATCTCGCGGCGCGCCTGCCTCGTTTCGCTGGCTGCCGGGCCTGCGGCCTGGCTGGCGGTTCCGGGGCAGGCGCACGCGGGAAGGCAGCTGGAGGAGCCGCTCATGGATTCGGTGCGCACGGCACTGAGCTCTGCCATTGGCAACCGGGCGCCGCCTGAGCCCATTTTTGCCTCCACCGAAGCGCGCCTGCACTACCTGCGCTGGCTGGGCGCCATGAGTGACCGCCTGCGTCGTCGCAAACCTGATTGGGAGGTGCGGCGCGATTTTTTGCAGACGGTCTGGTACGAAAGCGGACGTGCGGGGCTGGATGTCTCGTTGGTGCTCGGCCTGATCCAGGTGGAAAGCGCTTTCCGCAAATTTGCTGTCTCCAGCGTGGGCGCCCGCGGCTACATGCAGGTCATGCCATTTTGGACACGGCTCATCGGTGATGGCGATCCCGGCACGCTGTTTCACATGCAGACCAATCTGCGCTTTGGTTGTGTGATCCTGCGCCACTACATGGACAGGGAGCGCGGCGACCTGTACATGACCCTGGGCCGCTACAACGGCAGCCGGGGCCGGGCGCCTTACCCGAACGCTGTGTTCTCGGCGCAGCGCAACTGGCGGTTCGAAGGCTAGGCGACTGGCTGAACCTGCATTTCAGGTGCTTGCTGCTTCCGGCGGTGTGGCGGCAGACAGGCGCGAAACCATGACTTGGTCAATGCGGTAGCTGTCCACATCCAATACTTCGAACTTGTAGCCGCCCCACACCACGCTGTCGGTGCGCCGAGCGACGCGGCGCAGCATCACCATGAGAAAGCCGGCCAGGGTTTCGTATTCTCCGGCGTGCGGCAGATCGTCGAGCGAGAGCACCCGCAGTACATCCTCGATGGGCGTGACACCGTCGATCAACCAGGAGTTGTCATCGCGCCGCACGATCAGTTCTTCGTCTTCATTGCCCACGAGGTCGCCCATCACGGTACTCATCACATCGTTGAGCGTCACCACGCCGACGACCAGGCTGTACTCATTCACGATGACAGCGAAATCCTCGTGCGCCTGCTGGAATTGCTCCAGCACTTCTGACAGGGTAAGCCGGTCGGGAACGATCAGTACCTTGCGCACCAGGCTGTCGTCCAGCAGCGAAATGGGCTGGTTGTTGAGTACGCGCTGGAACAAATCCTTGGCGTCTACATAGCCCACCACGTGGTCGATATCGCGCTCGCAGACGGGGTAGGTCGAGAAAGGCTCGGCGGCAATGCGCAGGCGGATCACGGCGTCGGACTCGTCGCGCAGGAAAAAAGCCACCCGGTCACGGGGCGACATGGCACTGGAGACGGTGCGCGTGTCCAACTCAAAAACATTGGTAATAACCTGCTGCTCGCGCGCGGCCAGCACACCGGCGCGGGCGCCGGCCTCCATCGTCGCCAGGATGTCGTCGGAGGTGATGCGGTCGTCGCGCAGCGAGGACAGGCCCAGCACCCTGAACAGCACATCCGCCGCCCGGCTGTAAAGCCAGACCACCGGCCGCAGCAGCGTGATGCACCACGCCATGGGTTGCACCAGGGCAACCGCCAGCCGCTCCGGCCTGGCCATGCCCAGGCGCTTGGGGAACAGGTCTGAAAAAAGAATGAACAACGAGGTAATGATGGTGAAGGATGCGAGAAACCCCACCGTCTGCGCCGTTTTGCTGGAAAGCCACAGTTCCATCAGGGCGCTGAAATACGGGCTGAGGGCGCCTTCCCCCACGATGCCGCCCAGGATGGCCACCGCGTTTTGCCCGATCTGCACCACCGTGAAATAGTCGCCGGGCTGGTCCTGCACGCGCAGCACCCGTTCGGCGCGTGCGTCGCCTTCGTCGGCCAGTTGGCGCAGGCGCAAGCGCCGCGCGGCCGCGAGTGAGATTTCGGCCATCGAAAAGAAAGCGCTGGCTGCAATCAGCAGCCCGATCACGAAGAGGCTTTGCGTCAGTGTCATGAAAAAGGCAGAGCGTGGCCTGCGGCACACCGGTAGAGCGAGTGTATCTGCCCGCCCGGTCCGTCCAGCCCGCGCTGAAGGGCGCGAGCGCTATTGCATAAAGCCGATGCGGCTGCGACCGGCGGCGCCCTTGGGCAGGTCAGCCACTTCCACCGTGCAGCGGTGGTCCAGCCGGGCATTGCCAAAGGCGGCCATGAGCGCGCGGCGCATTTCGCGCGGGGGCATATGGGACAGGCAGTCCAGCACATCGCTCTGCGGTTCGGGATCGATCAGCCGCCCCCAGTCATGTGCGGCGCGGATGCCGGTGTAGAGCATGTGGGCAATGCTGCGCGCCTGCTCCACGGTGGGCACTTGCACCTCGAACACGTTCATGCGGTTGAGGATCGGGTCGGGGATGCCCCGACTGTCATTGGCCGTGGTGATCCAGATGACCTGGCTGGCGTCGATGGGCACCTCGGCGAATTCGTCCGTAAAGTTCTGTGCTGTGTCGTGCTCCAGCAGGCTGTAGAGCGCGCCCAGCGGGTCGTACTGGGCATCGCCGCTGGCCTTGTCGATCTCGTCCACCACGATCACGGGGTTGGCGTATTCACCTTCCACCAGCGCCTCGAAGACCTTGCCGGGGCGTGCGCCCTTCCATTGGGAGGAGGAGCCCGAGAGCAGCCAGCCGGCCGTCATCGAGCTCATGGGCAGCAGGTTCATGCCTGTGCCCAGCAATTCGGCCAGCTGGCGGGCGAAATGGGTCTTGCCGATGCCGGGTGGCCCCAGCAACAGCATGGGCGTGACCTCCAGGCCGTCGCGGCTGTCCTGCGCCAGGGCAACGTGGCGGCGCACATCGTCGAGCACCTCGGTGAAGTTGGGTAGCCGGTCGTACAGGACGGCCATGTCGGGCACGCCCTGCGGCTTGACCTGGAAACGTTCGGGTCCGCGCTCCAGCATGCGTTCGTACATGCTGCGCAGGTTGTCGAAATCGCGCGGCTGGCCGGCGTCCTGCAGCCGGGCGAGCTTGCGTTCCACATCGCTGGTGCAGAACACGCTACGCATCTGGGCCACAGGCAGGCTCAGGGTCTGGGGAACAAGGCTATGGCGGGTCATGGCATGCTCCTGCAGTGAAGAAACGATCCCATTCAAGCATACAAGCGCTCGGATCTCAATGCAGAAACTACCCTGTGAAAACCCTGCTGTTGCGCCCATGAAAAAAGCCGCCCGGAGGCGGCTGGGGATCAGGCAACACAACGGCCTGTGCGGGCTCAGGTGCCCAGCGTCTGCTTGAGTTCGCCCGACTCGTACATCTCCATCATGATGTCCGAGCCGCCGATGAATTCGCCCTTGACGTAGAGCTGCGGAATGGTGGGCCACTGGCTGTAGTCCTTGATGCCCTGGCGGATTTCGTCGTCGTCCAGTACGTTGACCGTGGTGATGGCCTTGGGATCGGCGCCGCAGGCCTTCAAAATCTGGATGGCGCGGCCGGAGAAACCACACATCGGGAAGCTGGCCGTGCCTTTCATGAACAGCAGGATGTCGTTGGTCTTGACGAGATCGTCGATGCGCTTGTGGGTATCGCTCATGGAGGCTCCGAGAGGGGCCGCAAGGCCCGGTGGGTGGGGAAGGGTAAAAGGGGGGATTATTTCACTGTTGGCTTCTGGCCGCCCGAGCAACGCACGATGCCGGCGAGGTCTTTGCGGTTTTGCACCTGCTCCAGCCCTGCCGCATGGAGCAGGGCGCCGACCGTATCGGCCTGGTCGTGGCCGTGTTCCAGCAGCAGCCAGCCGCCGGGCGCCAGATGGGCCGGGGCCTGCGCGATGATGCTGCGCAGGTCGTCCAGGCCGTCGGCGCCGCTGGCCAGGGCCGCGAGCGGCTCGTGCGTGAGGGCGGCCAGATGCGGGTCGGCGGCGGCAATGTAGGGCGGGTTGGATACGATGGCATCAAAACCGCCTGCCAGCCCCTGCAGCCAGTGCCCATGGTGGAAATGCACCGGCAGGCCCAGGTGCGTGGCGTTGGCCTGCGCCACAATGAGGGCGTCCGTGCTGGCGTCCACGGCCAGCACCTGGGCGTCAGGGCGCTGCTGCTGCAGGGCCAGGGCGATGGCGCCGCTGCCGGTGCCCAGGTCCACCACGCGCGGTGCGGGTTGGTGGGCCAGGACTTCCAGGGCCCAGTCCACCAGGGTTTCGGTGTCGGGACGGGGGTCGAGTACGCGCTCATCCACCTGCAGCTTCAGCCCGTAGAACGCCTTGCGGCCTGTGAGGTAGGCCACGGGTACGCCCGCCCGGCGGCGCTGGCACAGGGCTTCAAACTGCGCTTGCAAAGCCGGGGGAAGGGCATCGGTGTCGTGGGTGATCAGCCAGGCACGGTCGTGGCCAGCGCGGCCCAGCACATGCAGCAGCAGTATCTGTGCGTCGATGCGTGCCAGGCCCTGGGACAGGGCGGTGGACAGGGCCTGCTGCAAGGTCATGGTGCTTCTGAATGAATAGCTGTCAGCGCTTGATGGGTAAGCGTTGGAGGTTGTTTTTATCTCAACTCTGGATCACGCCGTGCTGTGTTCCAGTTCGGCCAATTGCTCGGCTTCGCGGGCGTGTTGCAGGGCTTGCAGCACGTCGCCCAGGTCGCCCTCCATCACGTACAGCAGCTTGTACAGCGTGAGGTTGATGCGGTGGTCGGTCAGGCGCCCCTGCGGGAAGTTGTAGGTGCGGATGCGGTCGCTGCGGTCGCCGCTGCCGATCAGGCCCTTGCGCTCGGCGGCCTCTTTGGCGGCGCGCTCGCTGCGTTCTTTTTCGTGGATGCGCGCCTGCAGCACCTGCAGTGCCTTGGCTTTGTTGGCGTGCTGGCTGCGGCCGTCCTGGCATTCGGCCACGATGCCGGTGGGCAGGTGCACCACGCGCACGGCCGAGTCAGTCTTGTTGATGTGCTGGCCCCCGGCGCCGCTGGCGCGGAAGGTGTCGATGCGCAGGTCGGCCGGGTTGATCTTGATGGCCTCGCGCTCATCGGGCTCGGGCATCACGGCCACGGTGCAGGCGCTGGTGTGGATACGGCCCTGGGTTTCGGTGACAGGCACGCGCTGCACACGGTGGCCACCGGATTCAAAGCGCAGCTGGCCGTAAACCTGTTCGCCTTCGATGCGCAGCACAATTTCCTTGTAGCCACCCAGTTCGGCCGGGCTCTCGCTGACGACTTCGACCTTCCAGCCGACGTTGGTGGCGTAGCGCATGTACATGCGCGCCAAGTCGCCCGCGAACAGGGCCGACTCGTCGCCGCCCGTGCCCGCGCGAACTTCCAGGAAGGCGTTGCGCGCATCGTCAGGGTCCTTGGGCAGCAGCAGGCGCTGGAGTTCATCTTCGAGTTGCTGCAGCTCGGTTTCGCAGCTGTTGATTTCTTCCTGCGCCATGTCGGCCATGTCGGCGTCTTGCAGCATCTCGCGCGCACCGGCCAGGTCATCGGTGCGCTGGCACCAGCGGGCGTAGCGGCCAGCAATCTGCGTGACCTCGGCGTGCTCGCGCGAGAGCACGCGGTATTGCGCCATGTCGGCCATGATGTCTTCGCGCGAGAGCAGGAAGTCGAGCTCCTGCAGGCGCCGGGCGTAGCGCTCCAACTGGTTGCGGAGAAAAGGTTTCATGCAGAGAAAGTGTGTTGAGCTACAAAAAATGTAGCTACTGGCGCACGCAGGGTGGGCGCTAAAGCGGTTTTTTGCTTTGAGAACGCAGAAACAGGCGCGAGGCCGTGTTTGCGGTCTGTGCGCGCGCTGCGGTGTCAGCGTTGCGCAATTCGGCCATGGTGCCGTGCAGCATCTTGCGGGCCACACCCCGCGAGAGGGCTTCGAGCACCGCGTCCAGGTCTTCGCCCCGCGCCAGGCGCTTGCGGGCGCGGGCGATTTCGATGGCGCGCCAGGTATCGGCCTGTCCGTTGATCTGGCGGATCAGCGGCACCACGCCGTGCTCTGGGTCGCGCTGGTCCATCCAGTGCATGAAGCTTTGCACGCCCGCATCGATGATGGCCTCGGCCTGCGCCACGGCGGCCTGGCGGCTGGCCTGGGCGGTTTGCACCACGCCGGCCAGATCGTCCACGGTGTAGAGGTAGACGTCTTCAAGCTGTTTGACTTCGGGCTCGATGTCGCGCGGAACGGCCAGATCGACCATGAACATCGGACGGTGGCGGCGTTTTTTGAGCGCGCGCTCGACAGCGCCCAGGCCTACGATGGGCAGGCTGCTGGCGGTGCAGCTCACCACGATGTCGAACTCGTGCAGGCGATCGGGCAGGTCGGCCAGGCGCATGGCCTGTGCGCCAAAGCGGGTGGCAAGCTTCTCACCGCGCTCCAGGGTGCGGTTGGCAATGGCGATGGCTTTGGGGTTGCGCGCGGCAAAGTGCGTGGCGGTCAGCTCGATCATTTCGCCCGCACCGACAAACAGCACGCGCGTCTTGCCCAGATCTTCAAACAACTGGCTGGCCAGGCGCACGGCGGCGGCGGCCATGCTGATGCTGTGGGCGCCGATTTCGGTGGAGGTGCGTACCTCTTTGGCGACGGCAAAGCTGCGCTGGAACAGCTGGTTGAGTGTGGAGCCCAGGGCGCCCGCGCTTTCGGCGGCGCGCACGGCATCTTTCATTTGTCCCAGAATCTGCGGCTCGCCCAGCACCATGGAGTCGAGCCCGCTGGCCACGCGGAAGGCGTGGCGCGCTACGGGGCCTTCTTCCAGCACGTAAGAGTGCGAACGCAGCAGCTCGGGGCTGACGCCGCCGCTGTGGGCCAGCCAGCCCAGCGTGTGGTCCAGCGCGGGCTGTTCGCCTGCGCAATAAATTTCGGTGCGGTTGCAGGTGGAGACAATGGCTGTCTCCACTTTGCCGTGCGGGCTGCCTTCGCCCAAAGACTGGCGCAGGCCCTGCAGGGTGGGGGCAATCTGGTCGAGGGCAAACGCAAAACGGCCGCGCAGATCAAGCGGCGCGGTCGTGTGATTGATGCCAAGGGCCCAGACAGACATGTCCAGATTATAAAATTGTTATGCGTAGGGAGTGACACCGACTGCGCAAGTCTTGATTTACGTCATTTTATGGACCCACTGATCGCCCTGAACCACCTGCTCAATTTCGTCGCTCCTGCGGCTGTCCTGGCCGTTTTGTTGGCGCCGGGGAGCCGTTGGCTAATGGGCAAATCGGCTGCGGCGCTCTCCTGGTGGGCGCAAGCAGCTATCGTTTTTGCGGTGGGCTGCGGGGTGTTGGCTGCGGGCCTGTGGTGGCTGGGGCGCGACGGCAAGTTGCTGACCTATGCCGCGCTGGTGCTGGCGTGCGCCACCTGCCAGTGGGTGCTGCGGCGCGGCTGGCGCGGTTGAACCGCTTTGTTTTCAGTCGGCCGGGCTGAAAAGATCCACCCGGTCGGTGATGATGCCGTCGGTGCCCAGGGCGATCAGGCGCTGCGCGGCCCATTCGTCGTTCACCGTATAGCTCAGGCAGCGCAGGCCCAGGCCGTGCACCTGGCGCACCAGGGCGGCGTCCCACAGCGCGTGGTTGCACACGAGGGCCACGCAGCCGCGCTGCCGGGCCATGTCCAGGCAACCGTCCCACCATGTGTCAACCAGCAGCGCACGGGGGATGTGCGGTGCCGTGGCCTGGGCGCCGGCCAGGGCCTCGGGTTGAAAGGATGACAGCAGCGGTGGTACGGCCTGCCCGTGCCACAGTTGCGCCGCATGCTCGCCCACCACGCGACCGGTGATTTCTTCCTGCCCGGGCGTGGGCTTGATCTCGATGTTCAGGAAATAACGGTTGGCCAGGCAAAAGCATGCGATGTTCGAAAGCAGGGGCAGCGGCTCGCCTGCGTACTGGCGTCCATGCCAGCGGCCCGCATCCAGCTGCGCCAGCTGGCCCCAGGGATGGTCGCCACCGGTGGTGCTGGCACCGGCACCCAGCACCAGGGCGGCGTTGGTGGTGCGCGTGAGGGTGGCGTCGTGCATCAAAAAGGGCACGTCGTCGTGGGAGAGTTTGGCGTCGCACTCGAACATGCGGTAGCCGTGCTGGGCTCCCAGGCGGAAGGCGGCCAGGGTGTTTTCAGGAGCCAGCGTACCAGCGCCACGGTGGGCGATCCAGCGGGGGTAGGGCCACGGTGTATGCATGGCGGTGGGCTCAGAGGCGTTTGCCGGTTTCAGTATTGAACCAGTGCAGGCGGTTCTCACGCGGGGCCACATGCAAAATGTCGCCGGGCTGGGGGGCGTGCGTGCCTTCTTCCACGCGCACGATGAGCGGCTCGCCATCGACTCGGGCGTAGATCAGGCGCTCGGCGCCCAAGAGTTCCACCGTATCCACCGTGACCTCCCAGCCGTCTGTGCCCACATCCAGGTGCTCGGGGCGGATGCCCAGCAGCGTGCCAGGGCGCGCACCCGGCGCGTGGCGCAGCAGGTTCATCGGGGGCGAGCCGATGAAGCTGGCCACAAAGACGCTGGCGGGCTGGTGGTAGACCTCTTCAGGGGTGCCGAACTGCTCCATGTGGCCGCCGTTCATCACGATCATGCGCTGCGCCAGCGTCATGGCTTCGACCTGGTCGTGTGTGACGAACAGGCTGGTGATGCCGAGCTCGCGGTGCAGTTTCTGAATTTCAAGACGGGTCTGGGCGCGCAGCTTGGCGTCCAGGTTGGACAGCGGTTCGTCGAACAAAAACACCTGCGGCTGGCGCACGATGGCGCGGCCCATGGCCACGCGCTGGCGCTGGCCGCCGGAGAGCTCGCGCGGCTTGCGCTCGAGCAGATGGCCCAGTTCCAGAATCTTCGCCGCCTTGTCGACCCGCGTCTTGATCTCGTCCTTGGGCACCTTGGCGATTTTCAGGCCATAGGCCATGTTGTCGAACACGCTCATGTGCGGATACAGCGCGTAGTTCTGGAACACCATGGCGATGTCGCGCTGGGCGGGTTCCAGGTTGTTGACCACGCGGCTGCCGATGGCGATCTCGCCGCCCGAGACTTCCTCCAGCCCGGCCACCATACGCAACAAGGTCGATTTGCCGCAACCGGACGGCCCGACGATGACAACGAATTCACCATCGCCTACTTCGGCGCTGACCCCGTGGATCACCTGGTTGGCCTTGGGCCCATGGCCGTAGCGTTTGATGATGTTGCGCAGAGAAATAGATGCCATGATGCTCTTGTTTTTGTAGCTGTTTGCGTAATGCAGATAAGCGTTAGAAGTCGAAATGTTCTTATTTTTCGGTATCGACCAGGCCCTTGACGAACCACTTTTGCATGAGCACGACCACGAAGGCCGGTGGCAGCATGGCCAGGATGGCGGTGGCCATGGCCACGTTCCAGTCAATGGCGGCCTCGCCGCCGCCAGCGACCATGCGCTTGATACCGATCACCACCGGGTACATGTCTTCGCTGGTGGTCATCAAGAGCGGCCACAGGTACTGGTTCCAGCCGTAGATGAACTGGATGACGAACAGCGCGGCGATCGAGGTTTTAGACAGCGGCACGAGCACGTCCTTAAAGAAACGCATCGGCCCTGCGCCGTCCATGCGGGCGGCTTCCACCAGCTCGTCCGGCACCGTCAGGAAGAACTGGCGGAACAGGAAGGTGGCGGTGGCGGACGCGATCAGCGGCAGCGTGAGGCCTGCGTAGCTGTTGAGCATGCCCAGGTCGGCCACCACTTTGTAGGTCGGCAGGATGCGCACTTCCACGGGCAGCATCAGCGTGACAAAGATGGCCCAGAAGCAGAGCATCTTGAAGCGAAAGCGGAAGAACACGATGGCAAACGCCGAGAGCAGTGAGATGGCGATCTTGCCGATCGTGATCACCATGGCGGTGACAAAGCTCACCCACATCATGTGCGCCACCGTGGTGTTGGAGCCCAGCTTGCCCGATCCGAGCAATGCAGCCTTGTAGCTTTCCCACGTATTGCTGCCCGGCAGCAGCGGCATGGGGGCTTGCACGATCTCTTGCGCGGTGTGGGTCGAGGCGATGAAGGCCAGGTACAGCGGGAAGGCCACGATCAGCACGCCAAACACCATGACGGCATGCGACAGAACGTTGAGCCAGGGGCGGCGGTCAATCATGGCAGTGCCGCCCGGCTGTTCGAAGGCACTGACGCTCTCCCTCGGGGGGTAGCGATGCGCGAAGCGATGAGTGTGGGGGTCATGGCAGTGCCGCCCGGCCGCCCGAAGGCACTGACGCTCCCCCTCGGGGGGCAGCGATACGCGAAGCGATGAGCGTGGGGGCCATTTCAGTACTGCACTTTCTTTTCGACATAGCGGAACTGCACCACGGTCAAGGCGACCACGATGATCATCAGGATCACGGATTGCGCCGCCGAGCCGCCCAGGTCCAGCGCTTTGAAGCCGTCCTGGTATACCTTGTAGACCAGGATCGAGGTCGACTGCCCGGGGCCGCCCGAGGTGGTCGCGTCGATGATCCCGAAGGTGTCGAAAAAGGCGTAGACGATGTTGATCACCAGCAGAAAGAAAGTGGTCGGCGAGAGCAGCGGCAGCTGGATGTTCCAGAACCGGCGCAGCGGGCCGGCGCCGTCAATGGCAGCCGCTTCGATCAAAGATTTGGGAATGGACTGCAGCCCGGCGAGGAAGAACAGGAAGTTGTAGGAGATTTGCTTCCACACCGAGGCGATGATGATCAGTGTCATCGCCTGGCCCTCGTTCATGAGGTAGTTCCAGTCCACACCAAGGGCGCGCAGGCCAAACGTTGCCACGCCAATCGAGGGCGAGAAGATGAACACCCATAGCACGCCCGCAATCACCGGTGCCACCGCGTACGGCATGATCAAAAGCGTCTTGTAGACCATGGCGCCGCGCATGATGCGGTCGGCAAAAATGGCCAGCACCAGCGAGATGCCAATGCCCAGCCCGGCCACCAGCACCGAAAACCAGGCCGTGGTCTTGAACGATGCCAGGTAGGTGGGATCGTCCCAGAGCTGGAGAAAATTCTGAAAACCCACCCATTCGGTGGACAGCCCAAATGCGTCTTGCACCTGCATGGATTGCAGAAGTGCTTGGCTGGCGGGCCAGAAAAAGAACACGCTGATGATGACCAACTGGGGCGCCATGAGCACCCAGGGCAGCCAGGCCGATCGGAAAAGAACACGTTTTTCCATGAGAGCTCAAAAAAAGAAGACGCCCGCCGAGGCCCCTGGGGGCTTGTTCGGCGGGCTGACCAGTTGCGGGCCATCAGCGCGCTAGCGCGCTTTCAGGTGCCCCGCGCTTTATTTTCCCTTGTTGGCGCGCTCAAAGCGCACCAGCAGCTCATCGCCCCGGCGCACGATGTTGCCCAATGCGGCCTTGGCCGTCTGCTTGCCCGACCAGACCTGTTCGAGCTCTTCGTCCTCGATGGTGCGGATCTGCACATAGTTGCCCAGGCGAATACCGCGTGACTTGTCGGTCGTTTTGCGGATCATCTGCTGCACCGCTACGTCGGTTCCAGGGCGGTCCTTGTAGAAGCCCGACTTTTCGGTCAGGTCATAGGCGGCCAGCGTGATGGGCAGGTAGCCCGTGCGCTGATGGCTGGCGGCTTGTACCTTGGTCTGCGACAGGAAGTCAAAGAACTTGGCCACACCCTTGTACTCGGCAGGCTTCTTGCCCGCCATCACCCACAGGCTGGCACCGCCGATCACGGTGTTTTGCGGTGCGCCCTTCACGTCGGCGTAGTAGGGCATGGGTGCCAGGCCATAGGCGAACTTGGCATTTTTGGCCACATCGCCATAGAAGCCCGAAGACGTCTGGATCATGGCGCATTCGCCTGAGACGAATGACGCTTGCGCCTGCGAGCCCCGGCCTTTGTAGACGAACTCGCCCGCTGCGGCCGCCTTGGCCAGGTTGTCGATGTGGCGCACGTGCAGGGGCGAATCGATCTTGAGTCGCGCATCCATGCCGCCCAGGCCGTTGGCCTTGGTAGCGAACTCGACGTTGTGCCAGGTGGAGAAGCTCTCGAGCTGCGTCCAGCCCATCCAGGCCAGCGTCATCGGGCAGGTGCTGCCGCTGGCCTTGAGTTTCTTGGCCGCGTCGAACACCTCAGGCCAGGTTGCGGGGGCTTTGTCCGGGTTCAGACCGGCCTTCTTGAAAGCGTCTTTGTTGTAATAAAAAACCGTGGTGGAGCTGTTGAACGGGAAGCTCAGCATCTGGCCGCTGGGCGCCGTGTAGTAGCCGGCCACGGCGGGGATGTAGGCCTTGGGGTCGAAGGCCAGGCCCGCGTCGCTCATCACCTTGCCCACGGGCACGGTGGCGCCCTTGCTGGCCATCATGGTGGCGGTGCCCACCTCGAACACCTGCAGGATGTGCGGCGCATTGCCCGAACGAAACGCGGCAATGGCAGCGGTCATGTTCTCGTCATAGGTGCCCTTGTACGTCGGGATGACCTTGTATTCGCTCTGGCTGGCATTGAACTGGTTGGCCAGATCGTTGACCCACTCGTTGTTCACAGCGGTCATGGCGTGCCACCACTGGATTTCGGTCTGTGCCTGGGCGGCCGTGCTGGCCAACAGGGCCGCGGCAGCGCAAAGGGCCAGGGAGCGGTGTTTCATGGGTATCTCCTCGTGCAAATGGACAACGATTCATCGTAGGGTGGCAGCATGACAGAACCATGACTGTCACACAGCCAAGGGACTTTTGTAACCATGCTGGCCCGATTCCTCCAGCGGGTAAACCCCGTTTTATCGGGGGATATTTGCCCATGACGCAGTTAGTGGCGCCTCTCCAGCCGCCGGTTTTGTGCGCTGCACCATGCTACGATCATTTCGCACATTCACCAGAGACGGGCAGTCTTTACAGCCGACCCGTCTCGCATCGCATCAGGATCGACATGGGCCCCACATCGCTGGATAAAAGCAAAATCAGGTTTCTTCTGCTCGAAGGCCTGCACCCTTCCGCACTGCAGGTGCTGCGCAACGCGGGCTACAGCCAGATCGAGTCCCTCTCTGGCGCACTGCCGCAGGAGGAACTCATCGAGCGTATTGCTGAGGTGCACTTCATCGGCATCCGGTCGCGTACGCAGCTGACGGCCGAGGTGCTGGCGCATGCGAACAAGCTGGTGGCCATCGGGTGTTTTTGCATTGGCACCAACCAAGTCGACCTGAAGGCCGCGCGCGATCGGGGCATTGCGGTCTTCAATGCGCCGTATTCCAACACCCGCTCAGTGGCCGAACTGGTGCTGGCCGAGGCCATCTTGCTGCTGCGCGGTGTGCCCGAAAAGAACGCCGTGGCGCACCGGGGCGGCTGGCTCAAGTCGGCCGACAACGCCTTCGAGGTGCGTGGCAAGACGCTGGGCATCGTCGGCTATGGTGCGATTGGCTCGCAGCTGTCGGTGCTGGCCGAGGCACTGGGCATGCAGGTGCAGTTCCATGACGTGGTGGCCAAGCTGCCCTTGGGCAATGCACGCCAGGCCGCAGGGCTGCCGGAGTTGCTGGCAACCAGCGATATCGTGACTTTGCACGTGCCCGAGTTGCCCTCGACGCAGTGGATGATGGGCGCCGCCGAGATTGCGGCCATGAAGCAGGGCGCCATCCTCATCAACGCCTCGCGTGGCACCGTGGTCGAGATCGAGCCCCTGGCCCAGGCGTTGAAAGACGGCAAGCTGCTGGGCGCAGCCGTGGACGTGTTCCCGGTCGAGCCGCGCAGCAACAAGGACGAGTTTGTCTCGCCCTTGCGCGGCCTGGACAACGTGATTCTCACGCCGCACATTGGAGGCTCCACGCTGGAGGCGCAGGCCAACATCGGCCTGGAAGTGGCGGAAAAACTCGTCAAATACAGCGACAACGGCACCACCATCTCGTCGGTCAACTTCCCCGAAGTGGCCTTGTCGGCGCAGCGCGGCAAGCACCGCATCCTGCATGTGCACCGCAACGTGCCGGGTGTCATGGCCGAAATCAACCGTGTATTTTCTGATAACCACATCAACGTGGCCGCGCAGTCCTTGCAGACGAACGAAGCCATTGGCTATGTGGTGATCGACATCGATGCTGCCTCGTCCGAGCTGGCGTTGCAAAAGCTGCAGCAGGTGCCCAACACGCTGCGCTGCCGCGTGCTGTTCTAGGCTTTTTGCTGGTTTTGGCGCCCTTGCCTTGGCCCTTGGGGCCGTGCAAGGGCGTTTTCCGTTGGGCCACCTTAAAATACGCAGCCCCGAGTTTCCCAGGCCACCGGGCGCGCGCCCTTACCCCAGGTTTTACCGAATGAATGCTCCCACCGCGTTGGCCGCCCTGATGGCGCAGGCCCCCGAGCCCGTGCGTTTGCGCGAAATCCCCTACAACTACACAAGCTTCTCGGACCGCGAGATCGTCATCCGCCTGCTTGGCGAAGATGCCTGGGGTATCCTGCAGCAACTGCGCCAGGAGCGCCTGACGGGCCGCTCGGCCCGCATGCTGTATGAAGTGCTGGGCGACATCTGGGTGGTGCAGCGCAACCCCTACCTGCAGGACGACCTGCTCGACAATCCCCAGCGCCGCCGCCAGCTGGTGCAGGCCCTGGAGCACCGTCTGGGCGAGGTGCAAAAGCGCCGCACCCCTGAAAGCGACGCCGCCCGCGATGCGTTGGTGGGCGGCTTGCTGCAGGCCGCAGGCAGCGCCGTGCAGCGCTTTGATGCGTCCTTTGAGGATGTCGCACAGTTGCGCCGCAAAACGCGCCGTGTGCTGGGGCGCCTGACGGCCGGTGACAACATCAAGTTCGACGGCCTCTCGCGCGTGAGCCACGTGACCGATGCGACCGACTGGCGCGTCGAATACCCCTTTGTCGTTCTCACGCCCGACACAGAGGCCGAGATGGCGGGCCTGGTCAAGGGCTGTATCGAATTGGGCCTGACGATCATCGCGCGGGGCGGCGGCACGGGTTATACCGGCGGCGCCATTCCGCTGACAGACCGCAGTGCTGTCATCAACACCGAAAAACTCGAAGCCATGACCGAGGTGGAGATGCGGCGCCTGCCGGGTCTTGACCACGAGGTGGCCACCATCTGGACCGAGGCCGGCGTGGTGACCCAGCGCGTGGCCGACGCCGCCGAGCGCGGTGGCTACGTGTTTGCGGTGGACCCGACCAGCGCCGAGGCCTCGTGCATTGGCGGCAACGTCGCCATGAACGCGGGTGGCAAGAAGGCTGTTTTGTGGGGTACGGCGCTCGACAACCTGGCCAGCTGGCGCATGGTGACCCCGGATGCCCAGTGGCTGGAAGTGACGCGCCTGCGGCACAACCTGGGCAAGATCCATGACGCGGAGATGGCCAGCTTCGAGTTGCAATATTTCGAGGCCGACGGCAAGACCCTGCTGCGTACCGAGCGGCTGGACATTGCCGGCACAACCTTCCGCAAGGAGGGCCTGGGCAAGGACGTGACCGACAAGTTCCTCTCCGGGCTGCCCGGCATCCAGAAGGAGGGCTGTGACGGGCTGATTACCAGCGCCCGCTGGGTGGTGCACCGCATGCCCGAGCACACGCGCACCGTGTGCCTGGAGTTTTTTGGCAATGCCAAAGACGCCGTGCCCAGCATCGTCGAGATCAAGGACTTCATGTTCGCCGAGCAAAAGCGCTCGGGCGTGGTGCTGGCCGGCCTGGAGCACCTGGACGACCGCTATCTGAAAGCCGTGGGTTATGCCACCAAGTCCAAGCGCGCCGGCTTGCCGAAAATGGTCTTGTTTGGCGACATTGCCGGCGACGATGCCGATGCCGTGGCGCGCGTCACCAGCGAGGTGGTGCGCATTGCCAATTCGCGCAGCGGCGAGGGCTTCATCGCTATTCAAGCCGAGGCGCGCAAAAAGTTCTGGGCCGACCGCAAGCGCACGGCAGCCATCAGCCGCCACACCAACGCCTTCAAGATCAACGAAGACGTAGTCATCCCGCTGCCGCGCATGGCCGAATACACCGACGGCATCGAGCGCATCAACATCGAGCTGAGCCTGCGCAACAAGCTGCGCTTGTGCGCCGAGCTGGATGCCTTTTTGCGCCAGGGCAACCTGCCGCTGGGCCCCCGCGGCGCGGGCGATGTTGACACTGCCGCCCCCGAGCTGCTGGAAGAGCGCGTCGCCGAGGCCCTGGACGTGGTCGAGCAGGCCCGCCAGCTGTGGGTCGGCTGGCTGCAAGGCGTGCAAGCGCTGTTCCCGCAGCTGCAGGATCACAGCTTGCGCGCGAGCTGGAAAACGCAGATCCGCGCGCCGCTGCAGGACATTTTTTCGGGCGACGCCTTTGCGCCACTGCTGCTCGAGTGCAACGCCATTCACCAGCGCGTGCTCAAGGGGCGCGTGTGGGTGGCTCTGCACATGCACGCAGGCGACGGCAATGTGCACACCAACATCCCCGTCAACAGCGACGACTACGAGATGCTGCAGACCGCGCACGAGGCGGTGGCCCGCATCATGGTGCTGGCGCGCAGCCTGGACGGCGTGATCTCGGGCGAACACGGCATTGGCATCACCAAACTCGAATATCTGACCGACGAAGAATTGCGCCCGTTTGCGCAATACAAGCAGCGCGTGGACCCGCAGGGCCACTTCAACAAGGGTAAGTTGCTCCGAAATAAAGAGCGGGTAGCGCTTGATGGTAAAGCGTTAGAGGCTAAAAACACTATAAATTCAGCGCTGCTGCATGCCGACCTGACCAACGCCTACACGCCCAGCTTTGGCCTGATGGGGCATGAATCGCTGATCATGCGCCAGAGCGACATTGGCGCCATTGCCGACAGCGTGAAGGACTGCCTGCGCTGCGGCAAGTGCAAGCCCGTGTGCGCCACGCACGTGCCGCGTGCCAACCTGCTGTATTCGCCCCGCAACAAGATCCTGGCCACCTCGCTGCTGGTCGAGGCTTTCTTGTACGAGGAGCAGACGCGACGGGGTGTTTCCATCAAGCATTGGAAAGAGTTTGAAGACGTCTCCGATCATTGCACCGTGTGCCACAAGTGCTACAACCCCTGCCCGGTGAAGATCGACTTTGGCGACGTCACCATGAACATGCGCAACCTGCTGCGCAAGATGGGCAAGAAAACCTGGCGTCCCGGCAACACGCTGGCCATGGCCATGCTCAACGCCACCAACCCCGACACCATCAAGCTGCTGCGCGCCGCCATGGTGGGCGTGGGCTTCAAGGCGCAGCGGATTGCGGTGGATTTGCTGCGCGGCATCTCGCGCCGCCAGACGCAGCGCCCGCCCGCCTCGGTGGGCCCGGCGCCGGTCAAGGAGCAGGTGATCCACTTCGTCAATAAGAAGCTGCCGGGCGGACTGCCCAAGAAGACCGCGCGTGCGTTGCTAGACATCGAGAACAAGGACTACGTACCCATCATCCGCAACCCAGCCGCCACCACGGGCGACACGGAGGCCGTGTTCTATTTCCCCGGTTGCGGCTCCGAGCGCTTGTTCAGCCAGGTGGGTCTGGCCACCCAGGCCATGCTGTGGCACGCGGGCGTGCAAACGGTGCTCCCGCCAGGCTACCTGTGCTGCGGCTACCCGCAGCGCGGCAGCGGCATGCAGGACAAGGCCGACAAGATGATCACGGACAACCGCGTGTTGTTCCACCGCGTGGCCACCACGTTGAACTACCTCGACATCAAAACCGTGGTGGTCAGCTGCGGCACCTGCTACGACCAACTGCAGGGTTATGAGTTCGACAAGATCTTCCCGGGCAGCCGCATCATCGACATCCACGAATTCCTGCTCGAAAAAGGCATCACGCTGCCAGCCGGGCAGGGTGGCTACCTGTACCACGAGCCCTGCCACAACCCCATGAAGCAGGGCGACTCGATGAAAACCGTGCGCGCCCTGGTGGGCGACAAGGTGCTCAAGAGCGAACGCTGCTGCGGCGAGTCGGGCACGCTGGGCGTGACACGCCCCGACATCTCGACCCAGGTGCGCTTTCGCAAGGAAGAAGAGATGCGCAAGGGCGAGGCCGAACTGCGTGCCAGCGGCGCCGTGGGGGCGAAGGACAACGTGAAAATTCTCACCAGCTGCCCCAGTTGCCTGCAGGGCCTCAAGCGCTACGAAGACGATCTGCAAAACGGCCTGCTCGAAGCCGACTACATCGTCATCGAAATGGCCAAGCAAATCCTGGGCGAGAACTGGCTGCCCGAATACGTGCAGCGCGCCAACCAGGGCGGCATCGAGCGCGTCCTCGTATGACGGTCGCCTGCCTCTTGTGCGATACCGATGGCGGCCAGCTCGTCTGGCGCGGTGCAAAGCTGCGCGTGATCCGCGCCGACGAAGCGGGTTTCCCGGCGTTCTACCGCGTGGTGTGGAATGCCCATGTGGCTGAGTTTTCGGGCCTGAGCAGCGCCGACCGCCAGCACTGCATGGACGCCGTCACGGTGGTGGAGCAGGCGCTGCGCGACCATCTGGCACCCACCAAGATCAACCTGGCCGCGCTGGGCAACATGGTGCCGCACCTGCACTGGCATGTGATTGCCCGCTTTGACTGGGATAGCCACTTTCCCGCGCCCGTGTGGGTGGCAGCGCAGCGACCCCGGGCCATGCTGCAGGAAGACGCCGTGCGCGAGCGCCTGCCGGGGCTGGATGCGTCTTTGCGCGCAAAGCTGGGGCTTGCACTGGGCGCTTGACCCCCCGTTCCGCTGCACATTCACTCCCACGCCAGCGGCTGGCTTGCGGGCCAGCACCCTGAAGGCCTTACACCCCGCCCAGCGCGATGAAGCGCTCCAGGTGGTGGTCCTCGTCGCCAAACTGGTGGTCCACCATGACCAGGCGCTTGGCGTAGTGCGACAGGGGCAGCTCCCAGGTCATGCCAATGCCGCCGTGCAACTGGATGCTCTCCTCGGCCACCAGGGCGCCGATGCGGCCGATGGTGACCTTGGCGGCCGACAGCGCGCGCTCGCGCTCGGTGCGGTCCGTGCTGTCGATGGCAGCGGCCGCGTTGATGACCGCCGAGCGCGACTGCTCCACCTCCAGCAGCAGGTCGGCCATGCGGTGCTGCAGGGCCTGGAAGCTGCCGATCGGCACGCCAAACTGCTTGCGCGTCTGCAGGTATTCCAGCGTGTCCTTCTTGGCCACTTCCATCGCGCCCAATGCTTCGGCGCACACCGCCAGAATGCCGTAGCCCACCGCCCGCTCCAGCGTGGCAAAGCCCTGGCCCTCCTGGCCCAGCAGGGCCTCGGGGCCCACCTGCACATTGGTCAGGGTGATTTCGGCGGCATGGCCACCGTCGACGCGGCCATAGCCCCGGCGCACCAGGCGCGCGGCGTCGCCAGGCACGAGGAACAGCGAAATGCCGTCCTCGCTGTCCACCGCGCCCGAGGTGCGGGCGCTGACCAGCAGCAGTTGCGCGTTGTCGCCCTGCACCACCACGGCCTTCTGGCCCGTCAGCAGCCAGCCGTCGCCATTGCGCACCGCACGGGTTTCGACACGCGACAGTGCGTAGTGCGAGCCGGGTTCGTCGTGCGCCAGTGCGGCCACGGTGCTGCCGTCGATCAGGCGGGCGATGTGCTCCTTCTGCACGGCGGTGCCCGCAGCGCCCAGCGCCCGGCCCACCACCAGTGCGCCCAGGAAGGGCTCGACCACCAGGCCCCGGCCCAGGGCTTCAAATACGACCGCAATATCAAAACCTGCGCCGCCAAAGCCGCCGTCGCCTTCAGGGAACAGCGCGCCAATGGCGCCCAGCTCGGCAAACTGCGCCCACAGCGCGGTGTCCATGCCGGTGTTGCCGTAGGCAATGCGGTTGCGCGTCTCGATGCCGACCTGCTCGGAAACGAAACGGTTCAGGGTGTCCGCCAGCATGCGGCGGTCTTCGGTGTGTTCAAAGTTCATCGCTGCAACCTCACAGGCCGAGGATCATCTTGGAGATGATGTTCTTCTGGATTTCATTGGAGCCGCCGAAGATCGACAGCTTGCGGTAGTTGAAGTAGTTGGCTGCGGCCGTGGCGGCCTCGGCCGGGCCCACGGGCGGCTCGGCGTAGCCGGCGTACTGCGCCTCCTCGATGAAGGGCAGCGCATACGGCCCCATGGCGCGGCGGATCAACGAGAGGATTTCCTGGCGGATCTCGGTGCCGCGGATCTTGAGCATGGAGCTTTCCGCGCCCGGCACGCCGCCACCGGCCACGGCGGCGATCACGCGCAGGTTGGTAGTCTTCATGTTCTCCAGGTCAATTTCGACCTGGGCCATGCGCGCGGCGAACAGCGGGTCCTGGTCCAGCGGCTTGCCGTTCTTGTGCACCTTGGCAGCGATCACCTTGAGCTTGGCCAGCGCCGCCACGCAGAAGCCCACGCCGGCGATGCCGGTGCGCTCGTAGGTCAGCAGAAACTTGGCGTAGGTCCAGCCCTTGTTTTCCTCGCCCACGAGGTTCTCCACGGGCACCTTCACGTCGGTGAAGAACACTTCGTTGACCTCGTGGTCGCCGTCGATCGTGCGGATGGGGCGCAGTTCCACGCCGGGCGTCGTCATGTCCACCAGCAGGAAGCTGATGCCCGACTGCGCCTTGGCCTCGCGGTCGGTGCGCACCAGGCAGAAGATCATGTTGGCGTGCTGGCCCTGGGTGGTCCAGGTTTTCTGGCCGTTGACGATGTAGTGGTCGCCCTGGCGCACCGCCGTGGTCTTGACCGAGGCCAGATCGGAGCCCGCGCCGGGCTCGGAATAGCCCTGGCACCACCAGTCCTGCCCCTTGAGGATGCGCGGCAGCCAGTAGCTCTTTTGCGCCGCGTTGCCGAACTTGATCAGCACGGGCCCCAGCATGTTCACGCCAAAGGGCACGATGCGCGGGCCGCCAGCCAGGGCGCATTCGTTGTCGAAGATGAACTTCTGCACCGCCCCCCAGCCCGGGCCGCCGTATTCCTGGGGCCAGTGGTTGGCGAGCCAGCCGCGCTCGTTGAGGATGGCGTGCCATTCCTCCTGGTCGGCTTTGGACAGGCGCTGCCCGGCCTTGACCTTGCCGGCAATGTGCTGGGGCAGCTTGTCTTTCAGGAAGGCCTGGACTTCCTCGCGGAAGGCCTGCTCTTCGGGGGTGAATTGGAGATCCATGCGTGGGTGCCTCGTGTCAATGCTTTATTTTTGATAGCTGGTTACGCTTGATTTCATTGGTTTTCAGCATCTTTCTTTGTTGAATACCTTGTCAATAAAGCGCCGCCAGCTCCTGTTTTTGAATCAGGCGGCCTTGTTCAGGCTGTCGAAATTGCGACCCTCGGCCACCAGCTTTTCCAGCAGCGGCGCGGGCTTCCAGAACAGCGGGTCTTCCTGGGCGAACTCCCGCAGGTCGGCCAGCACCTGGGGCAGGCCCACCATGTCGGCGTACTTCATCGGGCCGCCCCGGTGGCGCGGGAAGCCATAGCCCGACAGGAAGGTCACGTCCACGTCGAGCGGGCGCAGGGCGATGCCCTCTTCCACCACCTTGGCGCCTTCGTTGATCATGGCGGCCATGTAGCGGCGCATGATTTCCTCGGGCGTGAACTTGCGCGGCGTGACGCCCTTCTTCGCGCGCTCGGCGTCGACGATGGCCAGCACCTCGGGGTCGGGCATGCCGGTGCGCGCGCCGTTGGCATACAGGTAAAAGCCCCGTCCGGTCTTCTGGCCGAACCAGCCGCGCTCGCAGATGCGGTCGGCCACCTCGACATAACGCGCCTTCGGGTCGCGCGTGGCGGCCCGGCGCTTGCGCGTGGCCCAGCCGATGTCGCCACCGGCCAGGTCGGTCACCTGGAACGGCCCCATGGGGTAGCCAGAGCCGCGCACGGCCTCGTCGATCTCGTAGGGCGAGGCGCCGTCTTCCATCATGTAGTCGGCCACCTGCTTGTACACGGCCAGGATGCGGTTGCCGATGAAGCCGTCGCACACGCCCGCGCGCACGGGGATCTTCTTCATGCGCTTGGCCAGCTCGAAAGCCGTGGCCACCACGTCGGCGCTCACCTTGGCGGGCACGACGATCTCCAGCAGCTTCATGATGTTGGCCGGGCTGAAGAAATGCAGGCCGATCACGTCCTGCGGGCGCGCGGTGGCAGCGGCGATGGCGTCGATGTCGAGGTAGGAGGTGTTGGTGGCCAGCACGGCGCCCGGCTTGCACACCCGGTCCAGCTCCTTGAACACGGCCTTCTTGACTTCGAGGTCCTCGAACACGGCCTCGATCACCAGGTCCACCTGGGCGATGTCGTCGTACGAGGTGCTGGGGGTATAGCGCGCCAGGGTGGCGGCCTTGGCCTCGGGGGTCATGCGGCCCTTGGCGATCAGGCCGTCATAGACCTTCTCGACATTCCTCTGGCCGCGCGCGATGGAATCCTGATCGCGCTCGACCATGGTTACCCGCAGGCCCGCATCCAGCGCCGACACGGTGATGCCCGCGCCCATGGTGCCGCCGCCGATCACGGCGATGGCGGCAACGGGGCGCGGCGCGGCGGCGCTGGCCTCGGGGATGTTCGCGGCTTCGCGCTCGGCAAAGAGGGCATGGGCCAGGCCCTGGGATTGCAGGCTGTCGGCACTGGCCTCGGCTTCGATGCTCATGCAAGGTTCTCCGGTCACTGTCAGATCGATGCCCGATTGTTGTGCCGACAAACAATCTTGACAATTACATGAACCATTGACAGACTGTCAAACGCTTTTAGACAAATCCCATGGACCTGACCTCTCTGACGCTGCTGGTGGAAATCATCGACGCCGGCAACCTGAGCCAGGCCGCGCGCAAGCTCAAGATGACGCGCGCCAACGTCAGCTACCACCTCAACCAGTTGGAGAAGTCGGTGGGCGTGCAACTGGTGCGCCGCACCACGCGCCGCGTGGAGCCCACCGAGGTGGGCCTGCGCCTGGTCGAGCACGGCCGCAACATCCAGAACGAGATGCTCGCCGCGCGCGAGACCATCACCACCCTGGGCCAGGGCCTGCAGGGCCGCGTGGGCCTGAGCGTGCCCAGCGGCTACGGGCAGATGGTGATGTCGGACTGGCTGATCGAGTTCAAGCGGCTCTACCCCGGCATCGTGCTCGACGTGCTGTTCGAGAACCGCGCCGACAACCTGCGCGACGAGGTGGACATCGCCATCCGCGTGATGCCCGAGCCGCCGCCCGCGCTGGTGGCGCGCGAGCTGGGGCCGGTGCGCTACCTGGCCTGCGCCTCGCGGGGGTTCGCGGAGCAGCATGGCCTGCCGGGCACGCTGGAGCAACTGCGCAGCACGCCGGTGATCACCTCGGGCGTGGTGGGCAAGCAGTTGCGCCTGAGTGCCTACCGGGGCGACGAGCGCCAGGAAATCATGCTGGAGCCCACGCTGATTTCCGAGCACTTCCCGTTCCTGCGCCAGGGCATCCTGGCCGGGCTGGGCCTGGGGCTGGTGCCCGACTACGTGGTGGCGGACGCCATCGCCTCGGGCGAGGTGCTGACCACGCTGCAGGATTACCGCCTGAGCATCTTCGGCACGCGCATGTACCTGCTGTACATGCCGGGCCGCTACCAGACGCACGCCGTGCGCACCTGTATCGATTTTTTGCTCGATAAGGGGCGTCCGCAGATGCTGCCTGCGCCCCATTGATCACTTCGCTCAGTCTGCCTCCCGGTTGCCTCCCTGTGCGTTGTCCACGCGCTGCATGTTCTCCAGCAGCTTGAGCAGGTAATGCAAGGTGTGGGTGATGTCATTCACCGAGAACCCGGCCAGGGCTTCCTCGTAGTAGCCATGGATCTTGGGCTGCGCCTCCACCAGCCACACCCTGCGTCCCGAGTCGGTCATCGTCACCAGGCGTGATCGGCGGTCGCGCGGGTCGGGCGCGGAAGCGATGTGGCCATCGCGCTCCATGCGGCTGATCAGGCCCGACAGATTTTGCCGACTCACCATCAGATAGCGCGCCAGATCGCCCACGCTCATGCCTTCGGCCACCTGGGGTCTTGAAAGAGCGCCCAGCACCGCCCATTGCTGCGTCGTGAGCCCCTCTGATTCCACGGCCCGGGTGCCGGTTTTATGCAACATGTTTGCGCATTGATAGAGCCGGAAGAAAACCCTGTTGGCAAGATCGGTACGGGTGCTAAGTGTTTTTTCCATAGGGAAAACCATAAGTTCTTGTGAAAGTAGAAATGAAGCTCTTGCATTCGAAAGAAATAGATATGACAATATCTTTACTTAATTGTGCCGAAAAAACAAGGCGCATGAACCCGACGATAGCAAGCTTGGCAACCCATGGAGAACGATATGCAAAGATTTCAGGGCAAGACGGTTGTGGTGACCGGTGGCGGTGGTGGCATTGGCGGCGCGGCATCGCGCCGCTTTGCGGCGGAGGGTGCCAAGGTCGCCGTGTTTGACATGAACCTGGAGGCTGCCGAAAAAGTGGCGGCAGACATCCGCGCCGCAGGCGGCCAGGCCGCGGCGTTCCAGTGCAACATCACCGACCGCGCCCAGGTCGATGCGGCCGTGGCTGCGACCGAGGCGCAGCTCGGCCCCATCGCCGTGCTGGTCAACAACGCGGGCTGGGACATTTTCAAGCCCTTCGTCAAGACGGTGCCGGACGAATGGGACAAGCTCATCGCCATCAACCTCACCGGCGCACTGCACATGCTGCACGCCGTGCTGCCCGGCATGGTGGAGCGCAAATACGGCCGCATCGTGAACGTGGCGTCCGACGCCGCACGCGGCGGCTCGTCGGGCGAGGCCGTCTACGCTGCCTGCAAGGGCGGTCTGGTGGCCTTGTCCAAGACCCTGGCGCGCGAGCATGCCCGCCAGAGCATCACCGTGAACGTGGTCTGCCCCGGCCCCACCGACACCGCCCTGCTGGCGGGGGTGGCCGAAGGCGCGCGCGACCCGGCCAAGCTGATCGAGGCCTTCAAGAGCGCCATCCCCCTGGGCCGCCTGGGCCAGGGCGACGACCTGGCCGCAGCCATTGCCTTCATGGGCAGCGACGACGCGAGCTTTGTCACCGGCCAGGTGCTCAGCGTTTCCGGCGGCCTGACGATGCACGGCTGAAAACATGTACGCCCCCGCGCTTGTCACTGCGTGTACTGCGCTGCCCCCCCCAAGGGGCCCAGCACGCCTTGGGGCGGCCCGGCGGGGTGCTGATTTTTCTTGTCTGAACCCTTTACCTGAGAGAGCACCATGAACTTTGAAGACATCCTGTACGAAGTGCGCAACGGCGTGGCCTGGATCACCATCAACCGCCCGGACAAGATGAACGCCTTTCGCGGCACCACCTGCGACGAGATCATCAAGGCGCTGAACAAGGCCGGTTACGACCGCAGTGTCGGCTGCATCGTGCTGGCCGGCGCGGGCGACCGGGCGTTCTGCACCGGGGGCGACCAGTCCGCTCACGATGGCAACTACGACGGGCGCGGCACCATCGGCCTGCCCATGGAGGAACTGCACACCGCCATCCGCGATGTGCCCAAGCCCGTGATCGCCCGCGTGCAAGGCTTTGCTATTGGCGGCGGCAACGTGCTGTGCACCATTTGCGACCTGACCATCTGCTCGGACAAGGCCATCTTCGGCCAGGTGGGCCCCAAGATGGGCTCGGTGGACCCCGGCTACGGCACGGCCTTCCTGGCCCGCGTGGTGGGCGAGAAGAAGGCGCGCGAGATCTGGTACCTGAACAAGCGCTACTCGGGCGAGGAAGCCGTGGCCATGGGCCTGGCCAACATCTGCGTGCCGCACGAGCAGCTCGACGCCACCGTGCAGGAGTGGGCCGAGACCATTTGCGAGCGCAGCCCTACCGCCATCGCCATTGCCAAGCGTAGCTTCAACATGGACACCGCCCACCAGGCGGGCATTGCGGGCCTGGGCATGTACGCGCTCAAGCTGTTCTACGACACCGAAGAGTCGCGCGAGGGCGTGAATGCGCTCAAGGACAAGCGCAAGCCCGAGTTCCGCAAGTACGCCAAATAAATCGCCGGGAGAACAGACGATGCAACCGAACCCCTATATCAACGAGGACCTGCAGACCCTGGCCGAGACGGTGCGCCGCTTCGCACAGGAGCGCGTGGCGCCCGGCTTCCTCGAACGCGACAAAACCCGTGTGCTGGACCGTGCACTGCTGCGCGAGATGGGGGCGCTCGGTTTTATCGTGCCCGAGCTGCCCGAGGCATTTGGCGGCCTGGGCATGGGCTGCCTGGCGGCCGGCGTGATCCACGAGGAAATGGCCCGCGCCGATCTGAGCTTTTCGTACCTGAACCTGCTGGCCTCGCTCAACAGCCAGATACTGTCGAAATACGGCCAGCCGGAGGTTGCCCGGCCCTGGCTGCAGAAGATCCTGCGCGGTGAAGCGATCTGCGCCATTGCGCTGACCGAACCGCGTGGCGGCTCGGACGCAGCCAACCTGCGCCTGCGCATCGAGCGCGAGGGCGGTGAATACGTCATCAACGGCGAAAAAACGTCTATCTCCGCCGCTGACCAGGCCGACATCGCCGTGGTCTTTGGCCGCACCGGAACGCCAGAGTCTGGCGCCCATGGCGTGACAGCGCTGCTGGTGCCCATGGACTTGCCCGGCATTACCACCAATCGCTTTGACTGCCACGGCCAGCGCGCCATCGGCCGCGGCTCGATCTTTTTCGAGAACGTGCGCGTGCCCGCCAGCCACCGCCTGGGCGACGAGAACAAGGGTTTTGTGCAGGTGATGCACGGTTTTGATTTCTCGCGCTCGCTGATTGGCCTGCAGTGCCTGGCCGTGGCGCGCGTGGCGCTGGAGGAAACCTGGGAATACATCACCCAGCGCCAGGCGTTTGGCCAGCCGCTGTCCGCCTTCCAGGGCGTGACGCACCCGCTGGCCCAGTTCGACACCGAGGTGGAGGGCGCGCGCCTCTTGTGCCTGCAGGGCCTGTGGCTCAAGGACCAGGGCCTGCCCCACACCGCCGAGGCCGGCATGGCCAAGTGGTGGGGCCCCAAGCTGGCCTACGACGTGATCCACCAGTGCTTGCTGTGCTACGGCCACGGTGGCTACGACCGGGGCCTGATGGAGCAGCGCATGCGCGACGTGCTGGGCTTCCAGATTGGCGATGGTACGGCGCAGATCATGAAAACCATCATCGCCCGCACGCGGGCGGGGCGCAAGTTCGTGCCGGCCTGAGGCCCCACGAGCACTATAAAAACAATAGCTTGCAGCGCATTATTTATAAGAATTTAAAAATTAAATCATATTGAAATGCTTATCTGATAAGCGCTGGCTGCTCCTATTTTTGACAAGACCGAGACCGGAGACACACCATGGAATTTGACGCCGTATTGCTGCCCCCCCGCCGTGCCCGCATGATGGCCCAGGGCTTCTGGCACGACCGCACCATCAACGACAGTCTGGACGCCTGCGTCGCCCAGTGCCCCGACAAGCTGGCGCTGACGGCCGTGCAGGTGGAGACGGGTGCCGTGCAGCGCTTCACCTACCGCGAGCTGGCGCGCATGGCCGACCGCATCGCCGTGGGTTTGAGTCGCCTGGGCGTGGGCACGAACGACATCGTCTCCTGCCAACTGCCCAACTGGTGGCAGTTCACGCTGACCTACCTGGCCTGCTCGCGCATCGGCGCGGTGATGAACCCGCTGATGCACATCTTCCGTGAGCGCGAGCTGTCGTTCATGCTCAAGCATGGCGAGGCCAAGGTTGTGATCGTGCCCCAGACCTTCCGCGGTTTCGACTTCGAGAAGATGGTCACCGAGCTGCAGCCCAGCCTGCCCCATCTCCAGCATGTGGTGGCAGTGGGTGGCCAGGGCGCCAACAGCTTCGAGGCCCTGCTCAGCGGCCCGGCCTGGGAAGACGCACCCGACGCGCAGGACATCCTCACGCGCCACCGCCCCGGCCCGGACGATGTGACGCAGCTCATCTACACCTCGGGCACCACCGGCGAGCCCAAGGGCGTGATGCACTCGGCCAACACGGTGATGGCCAACATCATTCCCTATGCCCAGCGCCTGCGCCTGGGCGCCGAGGACGTGGTGCTCATGGCCTCGCCCATGGCGCACCAGACCGGCTTCATGTACGGGCTGATGATGCCCATCCTGCTCAAAGCCAGCGTGGTGCTGCAGGACGTCTGGGAGCCGAAGAAAGCCATCGAACTCATCCGCACCGAAGGCGTGACGTTCACCATGGCGTCCACCCCGTTCCTCACCGACCTGGCCAAGACCGTGGCGGAAACCGGTCAGGGCGTGCCCACGCTGCGCACCTTCCTGTGCGCGGGCGCGCCCATCCCGGGGCCGCTGGTGGAGCAGGCCCGTGCCGCACTGGGGGCGAAGATCGTGTCCGCCTGGGGCATGACGGAGAACGGCGCCGTCACGCTGACCCAGCTTGACGATGCCGACGAACGCTCGTTCTCCACCGATGGCTGCCCGCTGCCCGGTGTAGAGGTCAAGGTGGTCGACGGCGACGACAAGCCCCTGCCCGCAGGCGAAATCGGCAAGCTGATGCTGCGCTCCTGCTCCAACTTTGGCGGCTATCTGCACCGCCCGCACCTCAACGGCACCGACGCCGACGACTGGTTCGACACCGGCGACCTGGCCCGCATCGACGCGCAGGGCTACATCCGCATCACCGGCCGCAGCAAGGACGTGATCATCCGGGGCGGCGAGAACATTCCGGTGGTCGAAATCGAGTCGCTGCTGTACCGCCACCCCGCCGTGGCGATGGCGGCCATCGTGGCCTACCCCGACGAGCGCCTGGGCGAGCGCGCCTGCGCCGTGGTGGTGCCCAAGCCGGGGCAGAGCATCGACCTGCCCGGGGTCGTGGAGTACCTCAAGGCGCAGAAGGTGGCCGTGCAGTACATCCCCGAGCGCCTGGTGGTGATGGATGCCATGCCGGCCACACCGTCCGGAAAGATCCAGAAGTTCAAGCTGCGCGAGCTGATGCGCGCACCGGGCTGAAGCCTGCACCGCACCGGAGACACCACATGACGGACGACCGCCCGATCCGCGTGGCCACGCATGGCCGCGTAGGGGTCATCACATTGCACCGGCCCGGGCAGCTCAACGCCCTGAACGACGCCCTGATGGACGCGCTGGGCGCAGCCCTGCTGGCCTTCGATGCCGACCCCGGCATCGGCGCCATCGTGCTCACCGGCAGCGACAAGGCCTTTGCCGCCGGGGCCGACATCGATGCCATGGCCGACTGGACCTACATGGACGTCACCCAGAGCAACTTCATCACGCGCAACTGGGAAACGATCCGCAGCGTGCGCAAGCCCGTGATTGCCGCCGTGGCGGGCTACGCCATGGGCGGCGGCTGCGAGCTGGCGCTGGCCTGCGACGTCATCGTGGCGGCCGAATCGGCGCGCTTTGCCCTGCCCGAAATCAAGCTGGCCATGCTGCCCGGCGCGGGCGGCACGCAGCGTCTGCCGCGCGCCATCGGCAAGGCCAAGGCGATGGACATGTGCCTGTCGGCGCGCATGCTCGATGCGCAGGAGGCCGACCGCTACGGCCTGGTCTCGCGCGTGGTGCCCGATGTGCAGCTGCAGGAACGCACCCTGGCCCTGGCCGCGCAGATTGCGTCGTTCTCGCTGCCCGCGCTGGTGGCGATCAAGGAATCGGTGAACCGTGCCTGGGAAAGCCCGCTGACCGAGGGCATCTTGTTCGAGCGCCGGGCGCTGCATGCGCGCTTTGCCAGTGCCGACGCGCACGAGGGCATGCACGCCTTCCTGGGCAAGCGCAAGCCGGACTTCCAGCACCGCTGAGGGCAAGCGTATTTTTCATGTGTTTTATGCCTCTAAGCCAATAAATATATACGCTAAAAGCTATTAATAGCATAGCAATAAGGGTTGCTGATGGTCCCCAGACGGGCCACGAGAACCCGCACCAGGAGACAAGAACATGTTGACGATCAATCTTTTCAACGGATTGGTGTACGGCGCCCTGCTCATCGTGATGAGTTCGGGCCTGGCGCTGATCTATGGCCTGCGGCGTGTGGTGAACTTTGCCCATGGCGCGCTCTACATGCTGGGGGCGTACATCGGGTTTTCGGTGGCGCAGCACAGCAACTTCTGGGTGGCGCTGCTGGTGGTGCCCCTGGTCATGGCCGGGGTGGGGGTGCTGCTCGACCGCTACGG
This sequence comes from Simplicispira sp. 125, assembly GCF_003096555.1. Taxonomy (NCBI): domain Bacteria; kingdom Pseudomonadati; phylum Pseudomonadota; class Betaproteobacteria; order Burkholderiales; family Comamonadaceae; genus Simplicispira; species Simplicispira sp. 125. The sequence goes on from NZ_QEKM01000001.1 coordinate 49,550, forward strand.
CTTTCGCCTGCTGCAGGACCGCGAGCCGCTCAACGTGATGTTGGTGACCTTCGGCCTGCTGCTCATCCTCGAAGACCTGGTGGTCTTCATCTGGGGCAAGGCCAATCTCTCGCTGTTCACGCCCGAGCTGCTCAACTTCTCGGTCAACCTTTGGGGCAATGAGGTTCCGGCCTACCGCATTGGCGTGATCGTGGTCGGCGCGGCGGTGGCCCTGGGGCTGACGCTGTGGCTGCGTTTTTCCCGCATCGGCCTGTTTGTGCGCGCGGCCAGCACTGACCCGGTGACCACCTCCATGCAGGGCGTCAATACCGACGCGCTGAGCGCCGGTGTGGTGGGCCTGGGCAGCGCACTGGCCGGCCTGGCCGGTGTGGTGGCGGGCCCCTTTCTGTCGCTGTCGCCGCACATGAGCTCGGACGTGCTGATCGACTCCTTCGTGGTGGTGGTGATCGGCGGCCTGGGCTCGCTGGCCGGCGCTTTCATCGCCGCGTTGCTGCTGGGAATGATGCAGGCCGTGGGAGCCGTGTACCTGCCGGAGGTGTCGGTGCTGCTGCCCTTCATCTTCATGATCGCCATCCTGGTCTGGAAGCCCTCCGGCCTGGCCGGCAGCCGCACCTGAAAGCTGGGAGAAAAACCATGGGTCTCATCCGTACCAGCGTCCTCTCGCTCCTCGCCCTGCTGGCAGGGGTTGCCATCCTGCTGTTGACCACGTCCAGCAACCTCCTGGGTATGTTCACCCAGGCCATCATCTACGCCATCTTCGCCCTGGGGGTGGGTGTTTTGCTCAAGCAGAACGGCCTGGTCAGCTTTGGCCATGCGCTGTTCTTCGGCGCCGCCGGTTACGGCATGGGTGTCATCCTGACTCTGGAGTGGATGCCGGCCGAGTGGGCCATTCTGGTGGTGTTGCTGGCCATCGGCGTGCTGGCATTTCTCATCGGCCTGGTCATCGTTCGGGTGCCGGGCATTGCGTTCGGCATGTTGACCCTGGCCATCGGCCAGATGGCCTATTTGTTGGCGTCGCGGGCCCGTGGCATCACCGGAGGCGCGGACGGTATGAGCGTCCACTGGCCGTCCACCCTGTTTGGCCTGCAGCAGTCGGTGCTGCTCAAACCGGCCACGCTGTTCATGATCGCCTGGGTGCTGATGGTGCTGGTGACCGTGGCGCTGCTGCTGATCCTGCGCACCCGCTTTGGCGCCATCACCGAGGCCATCCGCGACAACGAGGAGCGCGCCCGCTTCATCGGCTTCACCACCACCGTGCCGCGGGCCCTGGTGTATGCGCTGTCGGCGGTGGTCACCGGCATCGCCGGGCTGCTGTCGGTGTTCAACACGGGCTTCGTCTCGCCCGAAAACCTGCACTGGAGCGTCTCGGCTATCACTTTGCTGATGGTGGTGGTGGGCGGCTTCAAGAAGCCCCTGGGCCCCATCGTGGGCGCCATCCTTTATTTCCTTTTCAAGGATTTGCTGGGCGAGTACGCCACGCACTCAATGGCCATTTTCGGGGCAATCCTGATCGCGGTCATCGTGTTCGCGCCCGACGGAATCATCGGTGCCGCGCAGCGGTTGATCCGGGGCAAGAAGCCCCAGGGCATGCCCCATGCTGGCGGCCACTGAGCGCACGGCGCAAAGGACACACACATGAACCCCTACGTTCTCCAAGTCGAAGACGTGGCCATCCACTATGGCGGCGTCAAAGCGCTGGACGGGGTGGCACTCACCCTGGAAAAAGGCCAGATCCGCGGCCTCATCGGCCCCAATGGTGCGGGCAAGTCCACGGTGATCGATGCCATCACCGGCCGCACGCGCCTCACGCGCGGCAAAGTCATCCTGGCGGGCGAGGACGTGAGCCACCTGGGTGCTGTCGAGCGCCGCCAGCGGGGCCTCTCGCGCAGCTTCCAGCGCACCAGCATCTTCGGCGGCATGCCGGTGCGCAAGCAGGTGGAGCTGGCGTCCTACAAGATGGGCGTGCCCGACCCCGGCGCGGATGCCGACGCCGTGCTGCGCGAGCTGGACCTGGCCCGCCTGAGCCATGCCATCGCCGAAGACCTGGGCTACGGCGAGCAACGCCGCCTGGACCTGGCCCTGGCCCTGGTGGGCCGGCCCAAGCTGCTCATGCTCGACGAGCCCATGGCCGGCCTGTCGGTGAAGGAGTCGATGGACCTGGCGCAGCACCTGCGCGCAATGACCGCGCGCTGGGACGTCTCGGTGCTGCTGGTGGAGCACGACATGGATGTGGTGTTCGGCATTTCGGACGCCGTCACCGTGTTTGAACTCGGCCGCGTCATCGCCAGCGGCGAGCCGGCCGCCGTGCGCGCCGATCCGCGGGTGCGCGAAGCCTACCTGGGGAGTGCCGCATGAGCGCCTTGTTGAACCTGCATGGCGTCCATGCCTTCTATGGTGCGGCCCACATCCTGCATGGCCTGGGCCTGCATGTGAGCGCTGGCGAGCGCGTGGCGCTGATTGGCCGCAACGGCGTGGGCAAGACCACGGTGGTCAACACCATCCTGGGCCTGGCCCATCTGCGTGCGGGAGACATCCAGTTTGGCGGCGTGACGATTACCAAACCCCGGCCCTATATCGCCGCGCAGCACGGTATCGCGGTGGTGCCGCAGGGGCGCCGCATCGTGGCCAACCTGACGGTGGAGGAGAACCTGCACCTGGGCGCTGCCGTGGGCCGCAAGGGGCCCTGGAACGTGCCCGAAATCTACAAGCTGTTCCCCATCCTGCAGGAGCGTGCCCACACCCCGGGCACGGCGCTGTCGGGCGGGCAGCAGCAGATGCTCGCCGTGGGCCGTGCGCTGATGGCCAACCCCCGCCTGATCCTGCTCGACGAGCCCACCGAAGGCCTGGCGCCCGTCATCGTGGACCAGCTGGCCGACATATTCAACCAGGTGGCAGCGCAGGGCACGGCCCTGCTGCTGATCGAGCAAAACATGAGCCTGGTGGTGCGCGTGGCGCAGCGCTACCTGGCCATGGCCAAGGGCGCGGTGGTGGCCGAGGGCAGTGTTGAGAACTCCCGCGATTGCCTGAAGGACATCGAAAAACACGTGATGGTTTGATTGCAGTGCACCCGGCCGCCGGACCTTTTCCGGTATTTTTCAGGAGACAACCATGTTCAAGACCATAAAATTTCAACAAATGCTCGCTGGCGTCGTTCTGGTAGCCGCGCTGCCCCTGAGCGCAGTGGCCCAGACCAAGGAGCCGATCAAGATCGGCCTGGTGTCGACCAAGTCGGGCGCTTACTCCGCCATGGGCGTGCATGTGATCAACGGCGTCAAGTTCGCCGTGGACGAGGCCAACGCCAAGGGCGGCGTGGACGGCCGCAAGATCCTCCTGGCCGAGGGCGATGACGAAAGCACGCCCGACGGCGGCCGCCGCGCGGCGGAAAAGCTGGCCCGCGACGGCCACAACCTGTTGATCGGCCCCATCGCCTCGTCGATCTCGCTGGCCATCAGCCAGAACCTGGGCCGTTGGGATGCCGCGCTGATCGGCAGCATCTCCAAGGCTGACAAGCTGACCCAGGATGCCTGCAACGCCCGCTTCATTCGCACCAATCATTCCGACGCGATGGACCTGGCCATGATTGGCGAGTGGGCAAAGACCATCAAGGGCAATAACTTCGCCATCATGGCGGCCGATTACGTCTGGGGCCACGATTCGGCCAAGGCCTTCGAATCAACCGTGACCGCCCAGGGCAAGAAGGTGACACTCAAGCTCTTCGTGCCCATGGGCACCAAGGACTACGCGCCCTACATCCAGCAGCTCAAGGCCGCCAACGTGGACGCGATCTGGGTGGCTGAGGTGGCGGGTGCCATTGCCTTCGTCAAGCAGGCTGCCGACTTCGGCCTGAAGACCCCGATGATCGGCCACGCGGTGGTGTCTGACTTCATCATCAACGCCACGGGCAAGTTGATGGAGGGCATGCCGGGCAACGTGGGCTACACGCCCGACGTCGATTCCGACGCTTCCAAGGCTTTCGTGGCCGCGTTCAAGGCCAAGTTCAACCGCCTGCCATCCGACACCGAAGCCCAGGCCTACAACGGCGCCATGGTGCTGTTCCAGGGCGTGACGCTGGCCAAGAGCGTCAAGCCCGAAGACGTGACCAAGGCCCTGCGCGGCGCCACGGTCGATACGCTGTACGGCAAGGCCCTGGTGCGCGCGGCCGACAACCAGATGATCATTCCCAACTACGTGGCGCGCGTGAAAATGGCCGACGGCGTGCTGCGCCCAGTCATCGAGCAGTCGTACCCGGCCACGATCACGCCCGCTGCATCGCCTTTGTGCAAGATGTGATTTGTGCTTTGCCCAGCACCGTGCTGGGCAGGCCAGCCTGCGATGGAGTGAAAGCATGAAAGCGGCATACATCACCGGCCATGGGGGCAACGAGGTCGTCCAGATCGGGCAGCGCGAGAAGCCGTCCGCCGCCCCAGGGCAGGTGGTGGTGCGCATGCGCGCGGCCACGCTCAACCGCGTGGACCTCTACATGCGCGACAGCGGTGCCGGCATCACGCACCGCTTGCCGCAGATCCTGGGGCTCGACGGCGCGGGCACGGTGGAGGCCGTGGATGCGGATGAACCCCTGCTGCGCCCGGGCCAGGAGGTGGTGCTGCACCCCGGCATCGGCTGCGGCCGCTGCGAGTTCTGCCAGCGCGGTGACACGGCCCTGTGCGTGCGCATCCAGTTCCTGGGCGAGCACCGCGACGGCACCTTTGCGCAGTGGGTCGGCCTGCCAGCGGCCCAGGTGTTTCCCAAGCCCGCACACCTGGATTTTGCCGAGGCGGCCGCCCTCGGTGTCAACCACCTCACGGCCTGGCGCATGCTGTTTTCCAAGGCGCGGCTTCAGCCGTGGGAGACGGTGCTGGTCTTCGGCATCGGTGGCGGCGTTTCGCTGGCGGCGCTGCAACTGGCCAAGGCGGTAGGCGCGCGCGTCATCGTGACCTCGCGCGACGATGCCAAGCTCGAACGGGCACGAGCGATGGGGGCCGATCACGGCATCCATGGCAAGACCGGCGATGTGGTGAAAGAGGTCATGGCCCTCACGGGCGGGCGTGGTGTGGATGTGGTGTTCGAGAACACGGGCGCGGTCACCTGGCCGTCTGCCCTGAAGTCGCTGGTGCGCGGTGGCCGCCTGGTCACCTGCGGCGCCACCACGGGCGACCAGCCAGGTGCGGACCTGCGCCGCCTCTTCGTGCGCCAGTTGCAGATCTTCGGCTCCAGCCTGGGCAGCCATGGCGAGTTCCGTGATCTGCTCGGCTTTGTCGAGCGCACCGGCCTGCGGCCGGTGATCGACAGTGAATACCCGCTCGACGATGTGCATGCCGCGCTCGACCGCCTGGAGTCGGGCGCGCAGTTCGGCAAGCTCGTCCTGCGCATCGACCACTGAAATGAAATCACCCTTGAATGTGTTGACACCATGACCCAAGCCTTCATCTGCGACGCCATCCGCACCCCCATCGGCCGCTACGGCGGCGCCCTCAGTTCGGTGCGCACCGACGACCTCGGCGCCATCCCCCTCAAGGCGCTGATGGAGCGCAACCCCGGCGTGGACTGGGCCTCCGTCACCGACGTGCTCTATGGCTGCGCCAACCAGGCCGGCGAAGACAACCGCAACGTCGCCCACATGGCCAGCCTGCTGGCGGGCCTGCCGATCGACGTGCCCGGCGCCACCATCAACCGCCTGTGCGGCTCGGGCCTGGACGCCGTGGGCACGGCGGCGCGCGCCATCAAGGCCGGTGAAGCCAGCCTCATGATCGCCGGCGGCGTGGAAAGCATGAGCCGCGCCCCCTTCGTCATGCCCAAAGCCGAAAGTGCCTTCAGCCGCAACAATGCGGTGTATGACACCACCATCGGCTGGCGCTTCATCAACAAGCGGATGAAGGAACAGTACGGCGTGGATTCCATGCCCGAAACGGCCGAGAACGTCGCCATCGAATTCAAGATCGAACGCGAAGCGCAAGACCGCATGGCGCTGCGCAGCCAGTTGAACGCCGTGGCCGCCATCCAGGCCGGCCACCTGGCGCGCGAAATCGTGCCGGTGCACATCCCGCAGAAGAAGGGCGACGCCCTCATCGTCAGCCAGGACGAACACCCGCGCGAGACCAGCCTCGAAGCGCTGGCCAAGCTCAAGGGCGTCGTGCGCCCGGACGGCAGCGTCACCGCCGGCAACGCCTCGGGCGTGAACGACGGCGCCTGCGCCCTGCTGCTGGCGAGCGAAGCCAGCGCCGCCAAGAACGGCCTCACGCCCCGCGCCCGCGTGGTCGGCATGGCCACTGCCGGTGTGGCGCCGCGCATCATGGGCTTTGGCCCCACGCCCGCCACGCTCAAGGTGCTGGCGCAGACGGGGCTGACCATCGACCACATGGACGTGATCGAACTCAACGAAGCCTTCGCCGCCCAGGGCCTGGCCGTGCTGCGCGCACTGGGCTTGAAAGACGACGACGCACGCGTCAACGCCTGGGGCGGCGCCATCGCGCTGGGCCACCCGCTGGGGGCCAGCGGCGCGCGCCTGGCGACCACCGCCGTCAACCGCCTGCACGCCACGGGCGGCAAGTACGCGCTGTGCACCATGTGCATCGGCGTGGGGCAGGGCATTGCCGTTGTTCTGGAGCGGGTGTGAGCAGCGCTATGACAAACGAAGAAATCCTCGCTCAATTTGGTCCGCGCGAAGCCATGGAATACGACGTGGTGGTCGTGGGCGGTGGCCCCGGTGGCCTGGCCACGGCCATCCGCCTCAAGCAGTTGGCGGCTGAACGCGGCCAGGATGTCTCGGTCGTGGTGCTCGAAAAAGGCTCGGAGCCCGGCGCGCACATCCTCTCGGGCGCCATCATGGACCCCAAGGCTTTGACCGAGCTGATTCCTGACTGGAAAGAGCGCGGCGCGCCTTTGAACCAGCCAGTGACCGAAGACGCCTACATGTTCCTGAGCGAGCGCTCGGGCTTTCGTGTGCCCAACATGGTGCTGCCCCCATTTGCGCACAACCACGGCAACTACATCGTCAGCCTGGGCAACGTCAGCAAATGGATGGCCGAGCAGGCCGAGGCCCTGGGCGTGGAAATCTTCCCCGGTTTTGCCGCCGCCGAGGTGCTCTACAACGAACAAGGCGCCGTCAAGGGCGTGGCCACCGGCAACATGGGCGTGGGCAAGGAAGGTGAACCCACGGGCGACTTCCAGCTGGGCATGGAACTGCACGCCAAGTACACCGTGTTTGCCGAAGGTGCACGCGGCCACCTGGGCAAGCAGTTGATCGCACGCTACAAGCTCGATGAAAACCGCGACCCCCAAAGCTTTGGCATCGGCATCAAGGAGCTGTGGGAAATCGACCCGCCCCGCCACCAGCCCGGCTTTGTCATGCACTCCGCCGGCTGGCCCATGGACAGCAGTACCTATGGCGGCGCCTTCATGTACCACATGGAGGACAACAAGGTGGCTGTGGGCTTTGTCACCGGCCTGGGCTACACCAACCCCTACCTGAGCCCGTTCGAAGAATTCCAGCGCTGGAAGACGCACCCCAACGTCCGCTACTACTTCGAAAACGCCCAGGGCGAAATCACGGCCAAGCGCCTGTCGTATGGCGCGCGCGCCATCAACGCCAGCGGCATCAACTCGCTCCCCAAGACAGTGTTCCCGGGCGGTGCGCTGGTGGGCTGCAATGCCGGCTACCTGAACGTCAGCCGCATCAAGGGCAGCCACGCAGCCATCAAGACCGGCAAGCTGGCCGCCGAAGCCGCGTTTGATGCCATCGTGGCCGGTCGCCAGCATGACGAACTGAGCGCCTACCCCAAGGCTTTCGAGGCCAGCTGGCTGCACACCGAGCTGAACAAAGACCGCAACTTCAAGAACTGGTTCAAATACGGCCTGACCACGGCCACGCTGATGAACGGTTTCGAGCATTTCGTGCTGCGCGGCCATATTCCATGGACGCTGCACCGCGACAAGCCCGACCACGCCTACCTCAAGCCGGCCAGCGAGTGCAAGCCCATCGTCTACCCCAAGCCCGACGGCAAGCTCACCTTCGACCGGCTCTCGAGCGTGTTCATCAGCAACACCAACCACGCTGAAAACCAGCCTTCGCACCTCACGCTCAAGGATGCCAGCGTGCCGGTCCAGATCAACCTGGCAAAGTACGCCGGGCCCGAAGCCCGCTATTGCCCCGCTGGTGTGTACGAGTTCGTGCCCGACGAAGCCAAGGGCGGCAACGCGCAGCGCCTGCAGATCAACGCGCAGAACTGCGTGCACTGCAAGACCTGCGATATCAAGGACCCGACGCAGAACATCGTGTGGGTCACGCCCGAAGGCGGCGGCGGACCGAACTACTCGGGCATGTAGCACAGCGCGATGGGAGAATGTCGGTTATTACGGCATTCTTTTTCACAGGTAAATCCCCATGGCAGGTTTGAAACCGGGCGCGCCCACGCCCCAGTCGATCACGGTGCATGAACAATCGCGCGTGCTGGAGGTGGTGTTCTCCGACGGCGCGGCCTTTCGCCTGCCGTTTGAATTGCTACGTGTGTATTCCCCTTCCGCCGAGGTGATGGGCCATGGTCCAGGCCAGGAAGTGCTGCAGACGGGCAAGCGCGAAGTGACGCTGGTCGGTCTGGAGCCGGTGGGTAACTATGCTGTGCAGCCCGCATTTTCCGACGGCCACGACAGCGGCATTTTTACGTGGGACTACCTGTACGAACTTGGCCAGCGCCAGGACGCGATGTGGCAGGCCTACCTTGCCCGCCTCGAGGCCGCAGGCGCGGACCGCGATGCACCCATGCCCTCTAAAGCCACGCGCCAGTCCGGTTCGGGCTGTTCCAGTCATTGAAAACCGAGCAGCATTCGCTACTTTATTGATAGCTATTAGCGCTTTATAGTCGGGCGCTCCGGCCATTTTTTCCTTTAAATCAGATAACCAACGGTATCGCAGGGTTGTCCTGATAACAGATAGCATCTAAACCATGAGCACCACGCATTTCGGATTCCAGTCGGTCGACGAGAAAGACAAGGCTCGCCATGTGCGTGGCGTGTTTGATTCGGTTGCGTCCAAGTACGACGTGATGAACGACCTGATGTCTGGCGGCCTGCACCGTGCCTGGAAGGCCTACGCCGTGATGGTGGCCAACCTGCGCGAAGGCAGCCAGGTGCTCGACATTGCCGGCGGCACGGGCGATCTTTCGTTGGCCTTTGCCCGCAAGGTGGGCGCCACGGGCCGTGTGGTGCACACCGACATCAACGAAGCCATGCTGCGCGTGGGCCGTGACCGCCTGATCGATGCCGGTGTGCTGCTGCCCACCCTGGTGTGCGACGCCGAGAGCCTGCCTTTCCCTGACCAGCACTTTGATGTGGTCAGCGTGGCCTTTGGACTGCGCAACATGACGCACAAGGATGTGGCGCTGAAGGAAATGTGCCGTGTGCTCAAACCCGGCGGCAAGCTGCTGGTGCTGGAATTCTCCAAGGTGGCGCGGCCGTTGGCAAAGGCGTACGACTGGTATTCCTTCAACATCCTGCCCCGCATTGGCAAGATGATCACTGGCGACGCCGACAGCTACCGCTACCTGGCCGAATCGATCCGCATGCACCCGGACCAGGATGAACTCAAAGCCATGCTGCACCGGGCCGGTTTTGGCCATGTGGACTATCACAACATGACGGGCGGTGTCGTTGCCCTGCATGTGGGTATCAAATGTTGAAAACCAGGAGACCTCCGACATGAAAAAACTCTTGCCTGCTTTGTTCGTGGCCTTCCTATTGATGGTTCAGCCCGATGCGCAAGCCCGGCGCATGGGCGGCGGAAAATCGTTCGGCCAGCAGTCGAGCAACGTGACGCAGCGCAATGCCGCACCGGCGGCGCCTGCCCAGAACGCCAACAATGCTGCTGCCAAGCCTGGCGCACCGGCAGCGGCCCCCGCAGCCGCAGCGCCCAGGAAGCCTTGGGGTGCCATGCTCGGTGGCCTGGCCGCTGGCTTGGGCCTGGCCTGGCTAGCCCATTCGCTGGGTCTGGGAGCCGGGTTTGGCCAGTTCCTGCTGATTGCCTTGATGGCCATGGCGGCGTTTGCGGTGTTCAAGATGTTCATGCGCTCCCGCAAGGGGCCTGGCGCAGGCCAGGGCGGCTCGCCATTGGCCTTCCAGGGAGCAGGCTCCTCGACCCCCGAAGGCGCCTATGCCCCCAAAGATTACAGCCCCGACAAGGTAGGCAACGACGCCTCGGCACGACCCTGGGAGCGCAGCAGCATGGCTTTTGATGCCCAGCGCCAGGCCAGCGGCGGTAATGGCGTGGTGATCGGCTCGGCTTTGGCCGGGTCGCAAAACTGGGGTGTGCCCGAAGGTTTTGACGTGGCGGGCTTTACCGAAGCGGCCAAACGCAACTTCATCACGCTGCAGGCCGCCTGGGACCGCTCCGACATCGCCACGCTGCGCTCCATGATGACCGACGCCATGCTGGACGAAATTCGCACCCAGCTGGCAGAGCGCGAAACCCATGGTGGCGAGCATCCCAACCAGACCGATGTGGTCATGATCGAGGCCCAGTTGCTGGGCATCGAAGAATTGGACGAAGGCTACATGGCCAGCATCGAGTTCTCCGGCATGATCCGCGAAGACGCTTCGGCGGGCCCCAGCCCGTTCCGCGAAGTCTGGAACATGACCAAGGCCAAGAGTGGCTCGTCAGGCTGGCTGGTGTCCGGGGTGCAAGCATTGCAGTGATTTGCGGTCAATCCGTGCAGTAGGCGCGGTTCAGGGAATAATCGGGGACTATGGCAACACAGTCCCCTTTTTCTTTTCTTGGCAGCGTGTTCGAGCGCGTCGCCGCTGGTCCGCAGCCCCCGCAATGGCTGGTGCACGAGATGCAGCACCGCGTGGTGCTGTTGCTCAACCATGTGCTGATGCAGGAACCCGCGGCCACCCAGCGCCTGCTGCCCCGGCGGGGTCGCGTGGTGCGTGTGCAGTGGCGTCAGTTCTTCATGGCGCTGCAAATCACCCCCGCCGGTCTGTTCGACAAGGCCGCTGAGGGTGCTACGCCGGACCTGCGGCTGGAAGTGACGCAAACCTCGCCGCTGGATTTGGCCCAGGCCGCGCTGCGCGGTGACCGCCCAACGGTGCGTATTGACGGAGATGTGCAATTTGCCGGTGACATCCAGTGGCTGGCCGACAACCTGCGCTGGGAGCTGGAGGAGGATCTCGCTCGGCTGCTGGGCGATGTGCCGGCGCACACCTTGGCCAGCATTGCGCGCGGCGCGATGCAAGCCCTGCGCGGATTTGTGCAAAGCCGTGCGCCCGGCAGCGCCTCTGCGTGGTCTGCGGACCGCACCATTCCATGAAGCGCTTCTTTCGTGGCGCCACCATTGTCTGGGTGGTGCTGCGCTTTGGCCTTGACGAGTTGGTGCTGACCAGCTTCCAGAAACCTTGGCTGCGCCTGCTGGCCCGCATCGTTTCTGTGGGGCGCGATCTCAGTGCCCCCCGGGGCCAGCGCCTGCGCGAGGCGCTCGAACGGCTGGGCCCCATTTTTGTCAAGTTTGGGCAGGTGCTGTCCACGCGGCGCGACCTCATGCCGCCCGATATTGCCGACGAACTGGCCCACCTGCAGGACCGCGTTCCCCCGTTTGACTCGGCCGTGGCCGTCGCCACCATCGAGCGGGCTTTTCGCCGCCCCGTGGCCGAGGTTTTTGAGTCGTTCGAGCGCGAGCCCGTGGCCAGCGCCTCCATTGCCCAGGTGCATTTCGCCACGCTGCGCGATCGCCATGGGGCGCTGCACAAGGTCGCGGTGAAGGTGTTGCGTCCAGGGATGCTGCCGGTCATCGAGAAGGATCTCAGCCTCATGCGCATGATGGCGGGCTGGGTCGAGAGCTTGTCGGCCGACGGCAAGCGCCTCAAGCCGCGCGAGGTGGTGGCCGAGTTCGACAACTACCTCCACGACGAGCTGGACCTGGTGCGCGAGGCGGCCAATGCCGCGCAACTGCGGCGGAACATGGAGGGGCTGAACCTGGTGGAAGTGCCCATCATCCACTGGGATTTCTGCCACCCTGAGGTGATGGTGATGGAGCGCATGAATGGCGTACCCATCAGCCAGGTGCAGCGCCTGCGCGATGCGGGGGTGGATATCCCGAAACTGGCGCGCGATGGCGTCACCATTTTCTTCACGCAGGTGTTCCGTGACGGCTTTTTTCACGCCGACATGCACCCCGGCAACATCCAGGTCAGCCTGGACCCGGCCACCTTTGGGCGTTACATTTCGCTCGACTTTGGCATCGTCGGCACTCTGACAGAATCGGACAAGGAATACCTGGCGCAAAACTTTGCGGCCTTTTTCCGGCGCGACTACAAGCGCGTGGCCGAGTTGCACATCGAGAGCGGCTGGGTGCCACCGGGCACGCGGATCAATGAACTCGAAGGGGCCATTCGCACCGTGTGTGAGCCGTATTTCGACCGTCCGCTCAAGGAAATTTCGCTGGGCATGGTGCTCATGCGCCTGTTCCAGACCTCGCGGCGCTTCAATGTAGAGATTCAGCCGCAGCTCGTGCTGCTGCAAAAAACATTGCTCAACATTGAGGGGCTGGGCCGCCAGCTCGATCCGAATTTGGACCTGTGGAGCACAGCCAAGCCTTTTCTGGAAAAGTGGATGCTCGACCAGCTTGGCCCCCAGCGCTTCAAGCGGGAACTGCGCGCCCAGGCGCCGCACTACGCCAAAATTTTGCCCGCGCTGCCACGGCTTCTGCATGATCACTTGCAGCGCCAGCCTGCGCTGGAGCAAAACCGTGAGCTGCTCGAGCTGCTCAAGGAGCAGCGGCATACCAACCGCCTGTTGCAAGGTCTGGTGTATGTCTGTATCGGCTTTGTGCTGGGCCTGATTGTCATGCAGGCCATCGTGCGGGTCAGCCTTTTCTAGGGGTTTGCGCCCAATGTCCCGCCTGTGCCACACGGACAGGCGTGGGTTGCGCAGATAATGCGCGTCGTTTTCTTTTAACCCACATCACCTCACAGCGGAGCGGCGCATGCTGGTCACTTTCATCGTTCTGTATTTGCTGGCATCGATCGGCATCGGGCTGTATGCGGCGACCCGTGTGCACAACACGGCCGACTACGCCGTCGCGGGGCGCAGCCTGCCCCTGGCGGTGGTGATTGCCACCACCTTTGCCACCTGGTTTGGATCGGAGACGGTGCTGGGGGTGTCTGCCCGGTTTGTCGAAGGCGGGCTGGGGGAAGTGGTGGAAGACCCGTTTGGCGCCTCGATGTGCTTGATCCTGGTGGGCCTGTTCTTTGCTTACCGCCTGTACCAGAAAAACCTGATCACCCTGGGCGATTACTACCGCCTGCGCTTTGGCCGCACCATCGAGGTGGTGTGCTCGGGCATCATCATTTTCAGTTATCTGGGCTGGGTGGCCGCGCAGATCACGGCGCTGGGTCTGGTGTTCAACCTGCTGACCCAAGGGACGATCTCGGTCACGGCCGGCATGGTGCTGGGCACGGCCATTGTGCTGGTCTACACCTTGTATGGTGGGATGTGGTCTGTGGCGCTGACCGATTTTGTGCAGATGATCGTGATTGCGCTGGGCCTTATTGCCATCGCCTGGTTTGCCGCCGATCTGGCGGGTGGCGCAGGCAAGGTGGTCGACTTTGCGGCGCGTGAAGGCAAGTTTCATTTCTTTCCGCAAAATGGCGGGCTCAAGGAATGGACCTTTTTCTTTGCCGCCGCCATCACCATGATGCTGGGCTCGATTCCGCAGCAGGATGTGTTCCAGCGCGTCATGTCGTCCAATAGTGCCCGCACGGCACGCATTGGCCCGGTCATCGGTGGCGCGCTTTACCTGTTGTTCGCCTTTATCCCGATGTTCGTTGTGACGGCCGCTGTGCTGATCATGCCCGAAACAGCGCAGGCGCTGCTCAGAGACGACCCCCAAAAGGTGCTGCCCACGCTGGTGATGGAGCGCATGCCTTTGGCTCTGCAGATTGCTTTTTTTGGGGCGCTGCTGTCGGCCATCATGTCCACGGCATCGGCCACCTTGCTGGCCCCTTCCACCACTTTTGTCGAGAACATCCTGCGCAACCTGCGTCCGGGCATGAGCGATGCCGTCACGCTCAAAGCCATGCGTATTTCGGTGCTGGTGTTCACGGCCTGCGTGCTGACTTATGCGATCACCATGCAGGGCACATCGATCTATGAAATGGTGTCAGGCGCCTACCAGGTGCCTTTGGTCGGTGCGTTCGTACCGCTGGTTTTTGGCCTGTACTGGAAACGCGCTACCTCCCAGGGGGCGTTGGCGGCAGTGAGCCTGGGGCTGGGCGTGTGGCTGCTGTTCGTGGCCAGCCCCATGCTCTCAGAGGCGTTTCCGCAGCAACTGGCGGGCGTGCTGGCTGCCGTGGTGGGCATGGTGGCGGGGTCGTTGGCGCCCCAGTTCATCCCCAACCACAAGGGCCAGGTACACCACTACGAGGGCAGCGCCGCCTGAATGCAGTGCAGGCACGCCCTTGATTTTGGGGGCTGCCGCCTATAATTGAAGGCTTTGCACTTTCAATCCAGGCTTACGACATGCCAATTTACGCCTACAAATGCGGCTCCTGTGGCCATGCCAAGGATGTGCTGCAAAAAATCTCGGATCCGTTACTGACGGTGTGCCCGGCCTGCGGTGCCGAGGCATTTTCCAAGCAAGTGACGGCTGCGGGCTTTCAGCTCAAAGGTTCGGGCTGGTACGCCACCGACTTTCGCGGGGGTTCGCCCACAGCGGCCCCGAGCACCGATGCCGGTAGTGGCGGCGCTACCGAAGCTGCTCCGGTAGCCAAAGAATCCAGCGCAAGTTCCACTGTCGCTCCTGTCGCACCCGCTGCAGGCACCACTCCCACGCCCTGAAAGCCCAGATGGCCCCGCTGCGCAAATGGCTCTTTACCGGTTTGCTGGTGATCGTTCCCGGAGCGATCACCATCGCGGTGCTCAACTGGATCGTCGGGCTGCTGGACCAGACCTTGCTGATCCTGCCCGTGGCGTGGCATCCCGACCGCTTGCTGGGCTTTCACATCCCGGGCTTCGGTGTCCTGCTGACCTTGTTGATCCTGTTGGTGGTGGGCGCCACCACCAGCAATATTGCCGGGCGCAAGCTGTTGCAATGGGGCGACGCGCTGGTCAGCCGCATTCCGGTGGTGCGCTCCATCTATTCCAGCGTCAAGCAGGTGTCGGACACTTTGTTTTCCGAGGGCGGCAATGCTTTTCGCACCGCCGTGCTGGTGCAGTGGCCGCGTGAGGGTGTATGGACGGTGGCTTTCATCACTGGTGCGCCCAGCGGCGAGGTGGCGGCCTACCTGCGCGACGAATTCGTCAGCGTATACGTGCCCACCACCCCCAATCCCACGGGTGGCTATTTCGTGATGGTGCGCAAGAGCGACTGCATCGAGCTCGAAATGGGCGTGGATGCTGCTCTGCGCTACATCGTCTCCATGGGCGTGGTTGCTCCCAGCGACCCGGTTCTTGAGACATCTTCGTAATTTTTTAATGCGCCCCTCTGGGTGCCGGAAGTTCTGCCATGGCCATGCGCTCTCACTATTGCGGTCTTGTGACCGAAGCCCTGCTGGGCCAAACCGTCACCCTCTCTGGCTGGGTGAACCGCCGCCGCGACCATGGCGGTGTGATTTTTATTGACCTGCGCGACCGCGAAGGCTCGGTGCAGGTGGTATGTGACCCTGACCGTGCCGAGATGTTTGCCACCGCCGAAGAAGTGCGCAACGAGTTCTGCGTGCAGGTCAAGGGCCTGGTGCGTGCGCGCCCGGCCGGCACCACCAACGACAATTTGAAGAGCGGCAAGATCGAGGTGTTGTGCCACGAGTTGAATGTGCTCAACCCCTCTGTAACGCCCCCGTTCCAGATCGACGAAGAAAACCTGTCGGAAACCACGCGCCTCACGCACCGCGTGCTCGACCTGCGCCGCCCGTACATGCAAAACAACCTCATGCTGCGCTACCGCGTCAGCATGGAAGTGCGCAAGTTCCTCGACACGCATGGGTTCGTGGACATCGAAACCCCCATGCTCACCAAGAGCACACCCGAAGGCGCGCGCGACTACCTCGTGCCCAGCCGCGTGCACGATGGCCAGTTTTTCGCGCTGCCCCAATCGCCCCAGCTGTTCAAGCAGCTCTTGATGGTGGCGGGCTTTGACCGCTACTACCAGATCACCAAGTGCTTCCGCGACGAAGACCTGCGCGCCGACCGCCAGCCCGAATTCACCCAGATCGATATCGAAACCTCGTTCATGGAAGAGCAGGACATTCGCGATCTGACGCAGGAAATGATCAAGACCGTGTTCCAGAACACGCTGGGCGTGGACCTGGGCGAGTTCCCGGTCATGACCTACCAGGACGCCGCCTACCGCTTTGGATCGGACAAGCCCGACCTGCGCGTGAAGCTTGAATTTACCGAACTCACCGACGTGATGAGGGACGTGGACTTCAAGGTGTTCTCGGGCGCCGCCAACATGAAGAAGGGCCGCGTGGTGGCGCTGCGTGTGCCTGGTGGCGCGCGTGAGACGGGCGGCCTCTCGCGCGGCGAGATCGACGGCTACACCGAATTCGTCAAGATCTACGGCGCCAAGGGTCTGGCCTACATCAAGGTCAACGAATTGGCGAAGGGCCGTGATGGCCTGCAAAGCCCCATCGTCAAAAACATCCACGACGCCGCGATCGCCGAGATCTTGAAGCGCACGGGCGCACAAGACGGCGACCTGCTGTTCTTTGGTGCCGACAAGGAAAAGGTCGTCAACGACGCCATTGGCGCGCTGCGCATCAAGATCGGTCACAGCGAGTTCGGCAAGAAAAACGACCTGTTCGAAGACCGCTGGGCACCGCTGTGGGTGGTCGATTTCCCGATGTTCGAGCACGATGAGGAAAACGACCGCTGGGTGGCGGTGCACCATCCGTTCACGGCGCCCAAGGACGGCCATGAGGACTACATGGTCACCGCGCCTGAGAAGTGCATCTCCAAGGGCTATGACATGGTGCTGAACGGTTGGGAGATGGGCGGTGGCTCGGTGCGTATCCACCGCGCCGACGTGCAGCAAAAAGTGTTTGACGCCCTCAAGATCACGCCCGAAGAAGCGCAGCAGAA
The DNA here is from genome assembly GCF_003096555.1 of Simplicispira sp. 125. Classification (NCBI taxonomy): domain Bacteria; kingdom Pseudomonadati; phylum Pseudomonadota; class Betaproteobacteria; order Burkholderiales; family Comamonadaceae; genus Simplicispira; species Simplicispira sp. 125. Next base: position 66,612 of record NZ_QEKM01000001.1, read on the forward strand.
ATTCGGTTTCCTGCTCGACGCACTGCAGTACGGCGCGCCCCCGCACGGTGGCTTGGCCTTTGGCCTGGACCGCATCGTCACCATGATGACCGGCGCCGAGTCGATCCGCGATGTGATCGCCTTCCCCAAGACCCAGCGCGCCCAGTGCCTGCTGACCCAGGCTCCGTCGCCTGTGGATGAAAAGCAGTTGCGCGAGCTGCATATTCGTCTGCGCAACGTCGACGCCGCCAAGGCGGGCTGATCGTTTGCAAGCCTTCGGGCAGAATCGATAGGGCGCCTTTGTGGCGCCCTTTTTTGTCCCCGCTCGACATCCTGATTTTTCTCAAATGATGAACGTCAATCGTCTTGTCAACGCACGCATTGGCATTGCGTTGGCTGCGCTGCTGGCGCTGGCCGCCTGCGGCGAAAAGAAAACCGAACTGGGCCAGGGCGGATCGGTGGTCACGGGCTCAGCAGGCCCGCAGGGCGCGCAGAACGCGGCGCGTGAGCTGGTGCGTTGCGACGCGCCCGTGGCCACCCTGGCGCTGGCCGAAAACCCGAGCGGTTATGTGATGGGGGCAGGCTACCAGCTGCCCGCCTCACCCGTCCCACTCGTCAAGCTGCTGGCGCAGCAGAGCGGCTGCTTTCGCGTGGTGGACCGCAACGCGGGTTTGCGCGGCACGATCCAGGAGCAGGACCTGAAGGAGTCGGGCGTGCTGCGGCAGAACTCCACCGTGGCCAAAGGCAAGGGTTATGAGGCCCAGTACACGCTGACGCCCAGCCTCACGTTCAGCGAGCAAGATGCAGGGCGCGGGCTGGCGGGTGTGGTGGCCATGATTCCGGTGCTGCGCGACATTGCAGGGCTGGCCGGGTTGGTGGAGCAAGTCAAGTTCAAAGAGGCGCAAACGGCGCTGCTGTTGTCGGACAACGAAACCACCGAGCAGGTGGCCGCTGCCACGGGTTCGGCGCGCACCACCGACCTGGGCGTGGGAGGACTGGTGTTTGGCAAGCTCGGCGGCGCTGCGGGCGCGGGCTGGAGCAATACCAACGAGGGCAAGGTCATCGCCGCAGCGTTTCTGGACGCCCACAACCAGCTGGTGCTGCAAGTGCGCGCCCTGCAGGCGAAGACGCTTCCGCCGCCGGTTCCCACCGTGCGCTCCACCGGGAACTGACGGCGTGGTCGCCAGTGTGCAGCAGGCCTGCAAGATCCCGGAGTCGGTGCTGGTGGTGATTCATACGCCGGCGCTTGATGTGCTGCTGATCCGCCGGGTGGGCGATGCGCCGGAGGGTGGGCCTTTCTGGCAGTCCGTCACGGGCAGTAAGGATACGCTGCAAGAGGATTTCCGGACAACGGCGGTGCGCGAGGTGTGGGAAGAAACGGGTATTGCCGCCGATGCACCGGGCTGTGTGCTGCGTGACTGGTGTCTGGAAAACGTCTACAGCATCTACCCCCAGTGGCTGCACCGTTATGCGCCGGGTGTGCGCGAGAACACGGAGCACATCTTTAGCCTGGAAGTGCCGGAAGGCACCGCCGTGCAACTGAGCCCGCGTGAACATGTGGCCTGGCAATGGCTTGGCTGGCGGGACGCTGCCCTGGCCTGCTATTCACCGTCCAACGCTGAAGCCTGCCTGTTGTTGCCGCGTTTTGCGGGGACCGAGCCCATTGTGTAAACAGGCCTGCGTGATGGTGTGGCAAATCGCCGCCTGATGGGCAGCGGGCGGCCCACAGGGTGTAGGAGGATGTCTTGAGTGTGTGTCGGGCCTCTCGTTGTGGGCCCCGCAAACATCCTTAGCCGTAGCGCATCGTGCCCAGGTGGTAGAAAATGATCCGATGGAAAACGACGACATCTTGCGGGTTGCCACGTACAACATCCACAAAGGAGTGCAGGGCCTTGGCCCGGCGCGTCGGCTGGAGATCCACAACCTGGGCCTGGCGGTCGAGCAGCTCGACGCCGACATCGTCTGCCTGCAGGAAGTGCGCAAACTGCACCGGCGCGAGGCGGCCTATTTTCAGCGTTGGCCCGATGTGCCCCAGGCCGAGTATCTTGCCCCCGAGGGTTATGAGGCGGTGTACCGCACCAATGCGTTCACCAAACATGGCGAGCACGGCAACGCGCTGCTGACGCGCTGGCCGGTCATCGGGCACCAGCACGAAGATATCTCCGACCACCGGTTCGAGCAGCGCGGTCTGCTGCACGTGGAAGTGGGGGTGCATGGCCGCCAGGTGCACGTCATCGTGGTGCACCTGGGGCTTATCCCGGGCAGCCGCATACGGCAGATCGGGCAGCTGCAGCGCTTTATCGAGCGTGAGGTGCCCAAGGGCGCTCCGCTGGTCGTCGCCGGAGACTTCAACGATTGGGGCCTGCAGATCAAGCGCATGCTCGCCGGTTTTGGTCTGTATGAGTTTGACGATGCCCGCGCCTTTACCTACCCGGCGCGGCTACCGCTGGCGCAGTTGGACCATGTTTATGTGCGCGGCCTGACGCCGCTGGGCCTGCATGTGCCGCGTGGGCGCATCTGGTGGCGCATGTCTGACCATTTGCCGCTGATTGCCGAATTCAGGCTCTGATGGCAAAGGTGCCCGATTTTTATGCGGATCACCAGGTTCGGCTGCTCCAGGGGGCGCAGGAGTATTTTCCCGCCCTGATCGAGGCCATGGATGCCGCCCTGGCCGATATCCAGTTCGAGACCTATATTTTCGATTTCACAGAGTCTGGCGCCAGTGTGGCCGAGGCCCTGATGCGGGCCGCCTTGCGGGGTGTGCATGTGCACCTCGTGGTCGATGGTGTGGGCACGGGCCGCTTGCCGCAGGCGTGGGCCGATCGCATGCGCAGTGCGGGCGTGCAGGTGCAGGTGTATTCGCCGCTCGGTCCCTTGGGGCTGTTGTTGCCACAGCGCTGGCGTCGCCTGCACCGCAAGATGTGCGTGGTTGATGGGCACTTGCTGTTCTGTGGCGGCATCAATGTGCTGGACGACTTCCATGACCCCAACCATGGTGTTCTGACAGCGCCGCGGCTCGACTTTGCCGTGGCGGTGACAGGCAGCCTGGTGGTGCCCGCCAGCGATGCCATGGAGCAGCTGTGGTGGCGCATGCAAGCCGTGCGCGATGTGCGCCAGCGCCGCCTGCCTGAGGCCTTGCGCGCCTTGCGAGCGGCCAGCGCAGCACGGCATGAAGACACGTCGCCCGACAGCCACAGCGACATGCGTGCCGCCCTGCTGCTGCGCGACAACGTGCGCCACCGTACCCGTATCGAAAAGGCCTACCGCCGAGCGATTGGCACGGCACGCGAGGAAATCATCATCGCCAACGCCTACTTCTTGCCCGGCGGCAAGCTGCGCCGTGCGCTGGTCATGGCGGCCCGCAGGGGCGTGCGGGTGCGCCTGTTGCTGCAGGGGCGTTACGAGTATTTCATGCAGTACCACGCGGCGCGGCCCGTGTATGGCGCGCTGCTCAAGGCCGGGATCGAGATCCATGAATACGAGCCCAGTTTTCTGCATGCCAAGGTGGCGGTGATCGATGCCCTGGGCGCCAGGCCCTGGGCCACGGTCGGTTCCTCCAACCTCGATCCGCTGAGTCTGCTGCTCGCCCGTGAAGCCAATGTGGTGGTCGAAGACGCTGCCTTTGCCGCCGAGTTGCGCGCGCGCCTGGAGCATGCCATGCAGCACGAGGGCCGGGGCCTGGACCCCGCGCGTTATGCCGACCGCACCTGGCGCGAGCGGGTGCTGGACCGCGTGGCCTTTGTGCTGGTGCGGCTGGCGCTGTGGCTCACGGGCAGCCGCTATTGATGTGCAGGCGATAGATCGCTATCTAATTGATAGCTTATTGCGCTTGATGGGTAAGCGCTAGAGGGCTAAAAACCCTGAAAAACGATGGCGTTTGATCGCTGGTACGATGCGATCATGTCCAGACCAACTGCAGCCGACATGGCGCCCGATCCCCGGGATGAAGGGGTTCCTGTTTCCGTCAAGATCCGTGAGCGACTCGTCGCAGCGCGCAAGCGCTTCAACGCCAACGACAACATTGCCGAGTTCATCCAGCCTGAAGAACTAGAGGCTTTGCTGGACGAGGTTGAGGTCAAGATGCAGGGCGTGCTCGACAGCCTGGTCATCAATACCGACACCGACCACAACACCCAGAACACCGCGCGCCGCGTGGCCAAGATGTACCTCAATGAGGTGTTCAAGGGCCGCTACGTGCCCCAGCCACCGATCACCGAATTTCCGAACGCCGAGCACCTGAACGAGCTGATGATCGTGGGCCCGCTCACGGTGCGCAGCGCCTGCAGCCACCATTTTTGCCCGGTGATCGGCAAGATCTGGATCGGTGTCATGCCCAATGAGCACACCAACGTGATCGGCCTATCCAAGTACGCGCGTCTGGTGGACTGGATCATGGGCCGCCCACAGATCCAGGAGGAAGCCGTGGTGCAACTGGCCGATCTGATCATGGAAAAAACCCAACCCGACGGTTTGGCCATCGTCATGGAAGCCAGCCATTTCTGCATGTCCTGGCGCGGTGTGCGCGAGATGGACAGCAAGATGATCAACTCCGTGATGCGCGGCGTGTTCCTCAAAGACCCATCGCTGCGCCGCGAATTTTTGTCCCTCATCCCCGGAAAGAACTGACCATGTTGGTACGCCTGCTTTACGCCAGCCGCGCGGTGGATACCTCTCCCGCAGCCATCGAAGCCATCCTGACGCAGTCGCGCCAGCACAACCCCGGTTGTGGCATCACCGGAGTGCTGTGCTACGGCGGGGGCATCTTTTTGCAAGCCATCGAAGGCGGCCGTGCGGCCGTGAGCGACCTGTATGGCCACATCCAGCGCGATCCGCGCCACAAAGACGTCGAACTGCTGCACTACGAAGAAATTGCCGAAAGGCGCTTTGGTGGCTGGACGATGGGGCAGGTGAACCTCTCCAAGATCAACCACTCCATCTTGCTCAAGTATTCCGAGAAGCCCGAGCTCGACCCGTATGCGGTGTCGGGCAAGGTGTCGTTTGCGCTGCTCGAAGAACTCATGGCCACAGCCTCCATCATCGGCAGGGCATAGAGTGCACACCCCTCTGAGGTGCTGCGCGCCTTCCCCCCGCTCTCGCACCGCTGCGCGGTGCCGGCAGGGGGACGCCACCGGTGCTGCGGGACGGCCCTTGCACGGTGGCCGCTGGCTCAGGCCGTGCCAGTTTCATGCGCTGCGGGCGTCGCATAGCACTCTCGATCACTGAATCTTCGCGCCGCACACGGCCGCAGGCCCAACGGGCGCTGCGGCTTTTTGCATTCAAGCCTTTCTTTTTCCTCTCGTGACCCCCACCGCCTTCGCTCTCATCATCCTGGCCGGTCTGATCCATGCAGGCTGGAACGTCGTCGCCAAGAAGGCCGGTGGCGACGCGCGCTTTGCGTTTTTCACGGCGGTGCTGATGATGCTTTTCTGGGCGCCGCTGGGCTGGTGGGTGGGGCGCAGCGTTGTGCCGCTGTGGGGCGTGCGTGAATGGGTCTTCATTGGCGTCAGCGGCGTGCTGCATGTGCTGTATTACGTCATCCTGCTGCGCGGCTACCGCAAGGCCGACCTCACGGTGGTGTACCCGCTGGCGCGGGGCTCAGGGCCGCTGTTGTCGTCGCTGGTGGCCATTGCGCTGCTGGGCGAGCAGATCACGGCGCTGGGGCTGTTGGGCATTGCGGGCGTGGTGGGCGGCGTTTTCCTGATCGCCGGCGGGCCGGGGTTGCTGCGCGCCGCACACGACCCGCAGGCGCGTGCCCGCGTGCACAAAGGCATCGCCTACGGCTTGCTCACCGGCCTGTTCATTGCCAGCTACACAGTGGTCGATGGCTATGCCGTCAAGGTGCTGCTGATGTCGCCCATCCTGATCGATTACATGGGCAACTTCGTGCGTGTGGCCGTGCTGGCCCCGGCCGTGCTGCGCGACCTGCCAACCGCCGCCGTGCTGTGGCGCGTGCAGTGGCGCTATGCGTTGCTGGTGGGTGCCGTCAGCCCGGTGGCTTATGTGCTGGTGCTGTATGCCATGCAACAGGCACCGCTGTCGCATGTGGCGCCTGCGCGCGAAGTGTCCATGCTGTTTGCCGCGCTGATCGGTGGCCATCTGCTGGGCGAGGGCGATCGCTTTGCGCGTATTTGCGGCGCTGCGTGCATTGCCTTGGGTGTGACTGCCCTGGCATTGGGATGAGCGGCATGCAGGGCAGACCGCTGCTGTTGGGCGTGGATTTTTCCAGCAGCCCCAGCCTGCGCAAACCCATTGTGATGGCACTGGGTGAGCGTGCGGGCCAGCGCGTGCGCCTGCAGTCGCTACAGGTTTTTGAAACCCTGGAGGCGCTGGGCTGCTGGCTGGCGGCTCCGGGGCAATGGGTGGGTGGCTTTGACCTGCCCTTTGGCCTGCCCCGCGAACTGGTGCAGCAGCTCGGCTGGCCGCAGGAGTGGAATGCCTGCATGCGGCACTACGGCCAGCTCTCGCGCGCCGAGATTCGCGATATCTTTGCCGCGTTCTGCGCCGCACGCCCGGCCGGGGCCAAGTTTGCCCACCGCGCCACCGACCGACCCGCAGGGTCCAGCCCGAGCATGAAGTGGGTCAACCCGCCGGTGGCTTACATGTTGCACGCTGGCGTGCCGCTCTTGCTTACGGCAGGCGCGCACCTGCCGGGCCTGCACGCAGGCGACCCGGCGCGCGCGGCGCTGGAGGCCTACCCCGGCTTGCTGGCGCGCGAAGTGCTGCAGCGGCGCAGCTACAAAAGCGACGACCGTGCGAAGCAGACGCCCGACCGCCTGATCGCCCGCAAGGACTTGATTACGGCGCTGGAAAACGGGCAAACCCGACTGGGATTGCAGCTCAAGCTCAGCCACGCGCAGCGCGATGTCCTGGTGGACGATGCCCGGGGCGACCACCTGGACGCCGTGCTGTGCCTGCTGCAGGCCGCCTGGGCCGACGCACGCCATGCCGATGGCGATGCGCTCTATGGCCTGCCGCCATCCCTGGACCCGCTGGAAGGCTGGATCGTTACCGCTTGAAACCTGTATGCCGCAGGGTCTTCATACAGGCGCTGGACAATGCGGGAAAAACCACGGGAGAACCCATGATTGACGGCCCTCTGTCTTTTGCATTGCGCACCGCAACACGGGCCGTGGTGCTGGGACTGTGCCTTGCAGCAACGTGGTCAGCCGCCGCCGACCCGTTGCGTGACCGACTCGGGACACGGGCAGACGACGGTGACGTCGAGCTATCGGAGGGCCGCAGTACAGACACAGCGCAGCCACAACTTCTTCCCCCGGGCCTGCGGCTGCTGCGCGACGTAGCCTATGGCCCGGAGCCACAGCAACGCATGGACATTTATCTGCCGGAGCGCGTGCAGAGCGCGCCCGTGCTGTTTCTGGTGCATGGCGGCGGTTGGCGCTACGGTGACAAGGCCCACAACCGCCTCGTGCACAACAAGCTGGCGTACTGGGCGGCCCAGGGCGTGGTGTTGGTGTCGGTCAACTACCGCATGCTGCCGCAGGCCCGGCCCGATGTGCAGGCCAGCGATGTGGCCAGAGCGCTGGTGCAAGCACAGCAGCAGGCGCACACCTGGGGTGGCGATGCGCGGCGCTTTGTGCTCATGGGGCATTCGGCGGGTGCGCACCTGGTGTCGCTGCTGGCGGTGGCGCCCGAGCGCTTGCGCGCTGCCGGTGCGCAGCCGGTACTGGGCACCGTAGCGCTCGACAGTGGCGCCATGGATGTCGAGCAAACCCTGCAAGAGCGCCACGCGGCCTTGTTCGACAAAGCCTTTGGTAGCGACTCGGCCTACTGGCGCAGCGTGTCTCCGCTGCACCAGTGGCAGCCGGGCGCCGCCCCCATGCTGGTAGTGTGCTCCAGCCTGCGCCGCGCACCGTGCCCGCAGGCCCGGGCGTTTGCGGCTCGGGGACAAGCGCTGGGCGGGCACGTTGCCGTGTTGCCGCAGTCGCTCTCGCATGGTGACGTCAATGAAACGCTGGGACTGCCGGGAGCCTATACCGCTGCGGTGGATGCGTTTTTACGCTCGCTCCCGGGGTGGTTGCAGCCATGACGGTGCGGTGGCTGCTGGTTGGGATGGCCCTGTGCAGTGGTTTGGCGCTGGCCGCGCCCGCGCCCTGGTATTACTGGCGCAGCAAGGTGGACGGCCACCGTGTATGTGCACAGGTATCGCCCGGCCTAGGCTGGGAGCGTGATGGCGGGCCGTATGAAGGCCCGATGTGCCAACCCCGGCGCCGCGTATTTGTCATTCCCATGCGGTAGCACTGCAGGCACAATGCATTTCCCTGGCTACGCTGTCGCGCCAGTGTTTACTTACTGCCGGAAGCTCCATGCCCACACTTCAAACCCTGATCGCATTCTTTGGCGTTGCCGTGGTTCTGGCCCTGACCCCCGGGCCGGACAACATCTTTGTGCTGCTGCAGTCGGCCCAGCGGGGCTGGCGCGCGGGCATGGCCGTAGTGGTGGGCCTGTGCGCGGGGCTGGTGGTGCACACGGCGGCCGTGGCTTTGGGGCTGGCGGCGGTGTTTGCGGCCTCGGCGGTGGCGTTTACGGTGCTCAAGTTCTGCGGCGCGGCCTATCTGGCCCATCTGGCCTGGCAGGCGCTGCGTGCACCGCCGGCCGTGTCCTCTGAAGTGCCGGTCGACGCGCCGGTGGCCCAAGGCCCCAGCCTGGGGCGCATGGTGGGGCGCGGCATGGTGATGAACTTGACCAATCCCAAGGTGTTGGTGTTTTTTCTGGCCTTTTTGCCGCAGTTTGCCGACCCTGCACGAGGGGGTGTGGCGTTGCAGTTGATGCTGCTGGGCGTGGTGTTCATGGTGGCCACCCTGCTGGTGTTTGGGGCGATCGCCTGTTTTTCGGGGGTCTTTGGCACGTTGCTGCAGCGCTCGGCGCGGGCACAGACGGTGCTTAACCGCGTTGCGGGGCTGGTGTTTCTGGGCTTGGCTGTGCGCCTGGCGACCGTCGATCGTTGATGAATTTTCAAAAACAGTAGCTGCTTACGCTTGATGGGTAAGCGTTAGAAGCCATTTCAGCCACTATTTCCTCGGGGCGTATTGCGCACCGCCCTGGGAAGTGCAGGCCCGCCCTGCGGGTGTGTTCTGGGACACTCACATCTGCTTGCAATTGGCTTGTGCTGTGGGTGTCTGAGCAGCCGATGGCGCTGGTATTCTCGCCCGCTTCCACCGCAACGGTGGATGTCACATGGAACCCAAAAAACCTATGAGCAAGAAGAATATCGTTGGCGCAGCCGTGGTCGTGGCCCTGGCAGCCTATGGGGGAGCAACCTGGTACATGGGCGAATCTGCCCGCAAGCAGTATGAGGAGGCGCTGGAAGAAGCCAAGGGTTTCCTCGGCCCGCAGGCGGTGGTGTCGCACCAGTACGAACGCGGTTTCTGGGCTTCGCACGCCAAGCTGGTGCTGCAGTGGAGCCCGCCCGCAGCGTTGGACGCCGACGATGCCCCGGCGCCCCCGCCGATCCGCATCGCGGTGGACAGCACCTTGCGCCACGGCCCACTGGCGGGTGCACGCCTGGCGGCGGCGGTGGTCGAGTCGCACTTTACCGTGGAAGGACTCGATGAGAACGCGCGCCAGGTGCTGGCCAAGGTGAGCCCACCCACGCTGACGACGGTGCACCGCCTGATGGGTGGACATGACATCCGCTTTGCTTTGCCCTCTGGTGAATTGGGCGAGGGCGATCAGCGGGTGTATTGGCAGGCGCTTGACTACCAGATGAGCATTGATGCGGCGCGCCACAAGGTGAGCGGCAGCTTCCAGTGGCCCGAGATGGCCCTGAGCGGGGTGCAGACTCCCCACGCGGACGATAAAGAAGATGAAGGCGACGACAGCCCGGCCAGCATGCCATCAGGCCCGGTTGAACGCTTCACCATGGCCTTGCAGGGCATGGGTGGCGATTTCGACATGCAGTTCGAGGAGGGCCTGTGGCTGCTGGCCCCAGGTTCTGGCAAGGGCCGGTTCGACAAAATCGTGCTGACCCGCACGCAAGGCGAGGCCCCTGCGCAAACGCTGCTGGCCTTGCAAGACCTGCGCTATTCCGCCGTCATCGAGCGCACGGGCAATACCCTGGGCTGGACGACCAAGGCGCAGACCCAGGGATCCGCTGGCCCTCTGGTGTTTGAGGCGGTCGGTTTGGAGGAAACCGTCAGCCGTATCGACGTCGAAGCGGTCAAGCTCTTCCAGAAGGCCTTGCTGGCGGCGTACCGCACCGACCCCGCACAGGCGATGCTGCTGGAAGGCCCCGAAGTCGAAACCCTGTGGAAGGACGCAGCGCCTTTGCTGGTGGCTGCGCTGCCGGCTTACGCTGTCAAGCTCGCGGCCACGCTGGAGGGCCAGCAGGCGACGCTGGAATACGGCGTACAAATCCAGACTGCACCCACCGCCGAAGAGGTCCAGGAACGGGGCTGGGGCCCGGCGCTGCTCAAGGCCAGCGTGCTGCACGCTGGGATGCGCCTGCCCAAGGCCTGGCTGCCCCGCATCGTGCAGGCCATGGGGCAAAAGGACATGCCGACCGACCAGATCGATGCCATGGTGGGCATGGCGCAGGCGCAGGGCTTTGTCCAGCAGGAAGCCGACCATCTGATCACTGCTGTGCGCATGGAGAGCGGCAAACTGCAGCTCAATGGCAAGGCACTCGATTTGCCGATGCTGAGCATCGCTGACTAAGCAGGGGGGCTGGGATGATTCTCCGCGGTTAGCCCGCCGGGGGATCGGGCCAGGGCCGCTGGGCGCTGCGCAGGTGCTCGAAGGCCCGGGCCAGGCGCAGCACGCCCAGGTCGTCAAAACGCTGTCCGGCGATTTGCAGGCCTATGGGCAGACCGCTGGCGGTGTAGCCGCAGTTCACCGAGGCAGCGGGCTGCTCGGACATGTTGTACGGCACCGTAAAACCAATGTGCTCCAGCGGGCGCAGCGGGTCGTTGGTGGGCGAGGGCAGCTCGGCGGCAAAGGCGGGCATGGGTGCCACGGGGGAAATCACATAGTCGAACGCAGCGCAGGCGCGCACCGTGGCCACGCGCGTGGCGTGGAACTGCTGGTTGGCGTGGAACACGGCGGTGCCCGGCATATCGGCAACGCTGTCGGCCCAGGCGCGGATGAAGGGCAGCACCTGGGCTTTGCGTTCGGCAGGCAGGCTGGCCATGTCCAGGTGTGACCGCATGCGCCAGAAGTGGTCCATGCCGTCGAGCATGGTTTGTGTCATGAAAGGCGGCATGGGAGCCACCTGGGCGCCCGCGTCTTCGAGAAGGGCGGCGGCATGTTCCACGGCGGCGCGCACTTCGGGCTCCACGGCCAGGCCGCATCCGGCATCGAGCAATAGGCCAATGCGCAAGCCGCGCACATGCTCGGGCCCCCGCTCGAAATCCTGCCAGTCCAATGCCTGCGGCGGCAGCGCCATGCAGTCGCGCGCATCGGGCTGGCTGAGCACCTGCATCATGAGTGCGGCATCGTGCACGCTGCGCGTCATGGGGCCGGCCGCCCGCCCGGTGTAGGGCGGGTCGATGGGAATGCGGCCCAGGCTGGGTTTGAGCGTGAAGATGCCGCACCAGGCCGCGGGCAGGCGCAGCGATCCGCCAATGTCGGTACCCACATGCAGCGGGCCATAGCCCGCGGCTGCGGCTGCGCCAGCCCCGGCGCTCGATCCGCCTGGCCCCTTGTCCAGGTTCCAGGGGTTGCGCGCCAGCGCATGAAAACTCGACAGGCCCGACGACAGCATGCCGTAGTCCGGCATGGTGGTTTTGGCCACCAGCACCGCCCCGGCCTCGCGCAGGCGGGCTGCAGGGGGGGCATCGGCGGGGGCGGGTACCAGATCGACGGCGGCCGTGCCCAAGGGAGTGGGGTCGCCGCAGGTGGCAATGTTGTCCTTGAGCGTACAGGGCACGCCATCGAGCAGGCCTTGGGGCGCACCGCGCAGCCAGCGGGCTTCGGAGGCACGTGCCTGGGCCAGTGCGGCTTCGGGGCGCAGCAGCCAGGTGGCGTGCAGGTGCGGTTCCCAGCGATCGATGCGATCGAGCACGGCCTGCACCACTTCGACGGGCGAGAGCGTACGCTGGCGATAGGCCTGGAGCAGGGCGTGGGCGGGCAGTTCGTGCAGGGCAGTGGGAGCTTGCATCGGTGGCTTTCTGCGGTGTAGAGCCGCTGCAGCATAGCGGCAAACCACCCTACTGGTGCTGGTGGCTCCAGCGCACGCAGGATAATGGCGGCTTGGGGTCGGCCGGTGCATTGCTGGCGTGCATGGTGCACGGCCCGATTCTGCGGAGTGTGCAATGGCCTTGATGATCACCGACGAATGCATCAACTGTGATGTCTGCGAGCCGGAGTGCCCGAACCAGGCCATTTACCTGGGCGAGAAAATCTACGAAATCGACCCCTCCAAGTGCACCGAGTGCGTGGGCCATTTTGATGAACCCCAGTGCATGCAGGTGTGCCCGGTGTCGTGCATTCCGGTCGATCCCCAGCATGTGGAAAACCGAGAGACGCTGTGGCAGAAGTTTGAGCGCCTGCAGGCGGCCGTGCGTGCCTGATTTTTGATTAAATCGGGCTCTAACGCCCTATTCTCGGGCGCTATCAGCTATTGAATAGATAGTAATCAGACAATATGCTCCGGCCGTGGCGGCTTGGGGCGCGGTGGCTTGGTGGTGTGCACCAGCAGCGTGGCCTTGTCCATGTCACCCGCCAGCAGGGCGGGCCAGGCCTTGAGGCTGTGCGCAATGCTGTCTTCGATCAGTGTGCGTTGGTCGGGCGCGGGCTTTTTCAGTACCCAGTTCGCCACCTCGGCCTTGTCGCCGGGATGGCCAATGCCAATACGCAGCCGCCAGTAATCCGCTGATCCCAGCTGTGCATGGATGTCGCGCAGCCCGTTGTGCCCGGCATGGCTGCCACCGCGTTTGAGCTTGGCCTGGCCGGGCGCGATGTCCAGTTCGTCGTGCACCACCAAAATCTCTTCGGGGGCAATCTTGAAGAACCGCGCCAGCGAGGCGACGGATTTGCCCGAGAGGTTCATGAAGGTCTGGGGTTCGAGCAGCCACACGGTGTGTCCCTGCACTACAGTGCGTGCGGCCAGGCCCCAGTAGCTGCGCTCGGGCTGCAGGTGCACCTTGAGTTCGCGCGCCAGCGCGTCGATCCACCAGAAACCGGCGTTGTGGCGGGTGGCTTCATACTCGGGCCCAGGGTTGCCCAAGCCTACAAACAGTTTGATCATGCGGGCGATTATCCGGGGACAAAATGCCAACGGCCCACGCGGGGTGGGCCGTTGAAAAGGGCATGCAATCCAGACTTCACAGCAATACCGCGCTGTGTCTGGATCGTCCGCCCTTGCGGGAGCAAGGCAGCAGTCGTGACCGGCTGCCTGACCAGGGCAGATTACTTCTTGCCCTTGCCCTTGCCCTTGGCGGGAGCCGCAGCAGCGTCGGCGGCGGGAGCCGCAACTTCGACCACTGGGGGCACCACGGACACCAGGGCCGGATTGTTCTGCGAACCGCGGGTCACGGCAGTCACGCCCTTGGGCAGCTTGACGTCCTTGAGGTGCAGCGAGAAACCCTTCTTCAGGCCGCTCAGGTCCACCGCGATGAACTCGGGCAGGTCGGAAGGCATGCACGCCACGTCCAACTCGGTGACAAGCGGGTTGACCATGCACTTGTCGATCTTGACGGCTGCAGACTCTTCCGCGCCGCTGTAGTGCAAAGGCACCTTCATGTGCAGCTTGGTCTTGGCATCCACGCGCTGGAAATCGATGTGCAGCACCAGTTGCTTGTAGGGGTGGTATTGCACGTCGCGCAGCAGCACTTTGCTGGCTTGGCCGTTCAGCTCCATGTCCAGAACGCTGGAATGGAAAGATTCCTTCTTCAGGGCGTGCCACAGTGCGTTGTGGTCCACTTCGATGGCCAGGGGTTCAGCAGAACCACCATAGACGATACCGGGCGTGCGACCCGAATTGCGCAGACGGCGGCTCGCACCCGTACCTTGCTTGGCGCGCTCAAAAGCGACGAAGTTCATAAAATTCTCCAGAAAAAGTGCACCGCGACCAGTGTCACTTTCGTTAAGGTAAAAAGCGCCCGCAAAGGGCGCTCGACGCTTTGTCCAGACTCAGAACAAGTTGTCCTGGTCTGCAAACAAACTCATCACCGAGTCACCGCGGGCAATCCGCTGGATCGTTTCTGCGATCAGCGGGGCCACGGAGAGCTGGCGAATCTTGGCGCAGCCGCGTGCGGCCGTGCTCAAGGGAATGGTATTGGTCACCACGACTTCGTCGAGGGCCGAGCCTTGGGTGATGCGCTCAATGGCAGGGCCCGAGAAAATCGGGTGCGTGCAGTAGGCGTAAACCTTTTTGGCGCCACGTGCCTTGAGCACTTCCGCCGCCTTGACCAGGGTGCCGGCGGTATCGATCATGTCGTCCATGATGACGCAGTTGCGTCCATCGATTTCACCGATCACGTGCATCACTTCGCTGACATTGGCCTTGGGACGGCGCTTGTCGATGATGGCCAGGTCGCAATTGAGTTGCTTGGCCAGCGCACGGGCACGAACCACGCCACCGACGTCGGGCGAAACCACAATCAGGTCTTCATAGTTCTTTTGGCGCAGATCGCCCAGCAGCACCGGCGAAGCGTAGATGTTGTCTACCGGAATGTCGAAGAAGCCCTGGATCTGGTCGGCGTGCAGGTCCATGGTCAGTACGCGGCTGACACCGGCCGCTTGCAGCATGTTGGCCACCACCTTGGCGGTGATGGGCACACGGGTGGAGCGGGGGCGGCGGTCTTGCCGTGCGTAACCAAAATAGGGAATCACAGCGCTGATGCGTTCAGCCGAGGCGCGCTTGAGCGCGTCGACCATGATCAGCAGTTCCATCAGGTTTTCGTTGGTGGGTGCGCAGGTGGACTGCACCACGAACACGTCGCGTGCGCGGACGTTCTGGTTGATCTCGACGGTAACTTCGCCGTCCGAGAAGCGCCCCACATGTGCGGCGCCCAGCGTGATACCCAGGTATTGGGCAATTTCAGCTGCCATGCCAGGATTGGCATTGCCGGTGAAAACCATGAAGTCGGGGTGGTTGGCTTGCATGAGCGTTCCAGCGGTCTGAAATTAATGCCTGTACGCGACAAAGATTTGGCAGGGGAGAAAGGATTCGAACCTTTGCATGCTGGAATCAAAATCCAGTGCCTTAACCAGCTTGGCGACTCCCCTACACAGGCCTGCTGCGTTTATAACAACAAGCCGAAACTTTCATCTTTTGCCCACCCTGCCAGAGGATGAAGCAGCAGATTTTCACATACCCTGATCTGCCATGCGCTTGGAGCGCCATCAAGATCTGCCGCATGTGGCATTTGTGCAAACACCGCACTTCCCGAGCCCGTCATTCTGCCATGTAATCCGCGAGTTTCAAGCCATTTGATGGCTTTTTCTACTTCCGGGCACAGTGCCTGAGCAACGTTCTGCAAGTCGTTTCGACCGAAGTCAAAGTGTTCTGCAGCAAAGCCTGAGATTATAGCACTATCAGAATCGCGTTTCAGGCCTGGAGATGAAAAAATTTCCCGGGTATCCAATCCTGCCCCAGGTTTGACGACTGCAAACCGGGCCGAAGGCAGCGCATTGGTGCCTGTCAGAGGCCGTATTTTTTCACCAATTCCTTCCACCCAGGCGTTGTGCCCGCACAAAAAAAATGGCACATCTGCGCCCAGCTGCACGGCGATGGCTTGGAGCGCCTGCACGCTCAGGTGCAGGTTCCATAGCCGGTTGAGTGACAGAAGCACCGTGGCGGCATCGGATGATCCGCCGCCCATGCCGGCCTGGGACGGAATGCGTTTGAATATGCCCATGTGTACACCGTGGGTGCAGCCTGTAGCGCTTTGCAGCGCCCGCGCTGCACGCACCGCCAGGTCTTGCGCTGGCAGGGCGGGGCCCAGGTCTTCGCGGCTGATCTGTCCGTCGGTGCGCAGTGAAAAATGCAGCGTGTCACACCAGTCAATCAGCATGAAGACCGATTGCAGCAGGTGGTAGCCATCGGGCCTGCGGCCGGTGATGTGCAGAAAAAGATTCAGCTTGGCAGGTGCCGGGACGTCGTAGAGTGCTTGCATGGTTTCCGGCTCAGTGGTCCAGTACGATGCGCAGCGTAGTGCGTGGGGTGGGATCGTTGCGCTGTGCCACAAGGCGTCCTTGATCCAGCGCGCCCAAGTCTGCCTGCCAGCCGTCAGCACGGGTCTGGGTGCCAGAGAGCCAGTCGAACAGGGCCGCGACCGGAATGGGCGTGCCCGTGGCTTGCAGAAGAAGATCCTCCAGGGAGCTTGACGCCTGGGTTTCCCCGCGTGCGCTCAGCCGGGCTTGGCCCGGCTCCCATTGCAGTCGAGCGATCAAGGTGCCAAGGGGGCTGAGCAGCGCCAGTTCGCCCTGGGCCGGAGAGCCCTGCAATTCAAAGCTGGCGGAAAAGGATTGCGTCTGCTGGCCTTCGACCTGCAGGGCCAGTCGGCCACTCCAATGGGGTTGCGTGGGCGCTGCTGTGGTGGGGATTTGTGCGCACCCGGCCAACCCCAGGAACATGCATGCCAATAACCACGCCAGTAAAGCCTGCCAGGCAGGGCGGGCGGCGCAGGGCAGCGTTTTCAAGTGCGCGAGTGTCTGGCCCATCAGAGCTTGATGTGCAGACGTTTGAGGGTCTCGCGCAGGGTTTCGTTGTCTGGATTAAGCCGCTGACTTTCTTTCCAGATCGTTTTGGCGCGTTCCTGGTGGCCTAGCGCCCAGAGAACTTCACCCAGGTGGGCTGCAAGGTCTGCATCGGGACGGATGGCAAAGGCGGTCTCCAGCAGACGCAATGCCTCAGCAGGGTTGCCCATGCGAAATTCCACCCAAGCCAGGCTGTCGGTAATGAAAGGATCCTTGGGTGCATAAGTGAGCGCCTTCAACACCAGTTCTTTGGCTTCCGTGAGCCGTATGCCGCGATCTGCCAAGGAGTAGCCCAGGGCGTTGTAGGCATGGTGGTAGTCGGGTTTGCGCGCGATGATCTGGCGCAGCAGGCGCTCCATCGCGGCATGGTCCCCATTTTTGTCCGCAAGCATGGCCAGTTCGTAGGTCAGGTCGTCGTCTTCCGGGGACTGCTCCACCAGCTTTTTCTGCAAGGCATAGGCTTCGCGGTATTTATGCACATCCCGCAGCAATTGCACTTCGGCCATCAGGTTCATGCGCCGGGCTTCGTCGGTGTCGGCCGGGATGCTGCGGATCAGGGCGCGGGCCTCAGCCAATTTGCCTTGGCGGGCCAGCAGGGACGCACGGCGGGTCTGTGCGCTGAAGAGATCTTGTGCATTTTCAATGCGGCTTAGCCATTGCTCAGCGGCGGCATAGTCCCCCCGCTTCTCTGCAATCTGGGCGCGTAGCAGATAGGCAGAGGTCATGTTGGTGCGGTTGATCGTGGCGCTGTTGCCAGGCTCCACAAGCGTGGAATACTTTTGTAACGAGGTCTCTGCGTTGTCCAGGTCACTATCCTGGAATTGCAGCGCGGCCAGTGCCATCCACGCCTGGGGAAGATCGGGCTTCTCGGTGGTGACAAGATCGAGCTGCTGCCGCGCTTCGGTGTAGCGCTGCCATTCCAGCAGCTGGCGGGCGTAGACCATGCGGATTTCTGGAGAGGGTTTGCCTTCCAGGTAGCGTCGCAGCAATGGTTCAGCCTCGGTCGTGCCTGCTTCCAGGAGTTCCAGTGCCAGCGCCGCAGGCTTGTCGTCCAGAGGCGCAAGATCCTGGGCCTTGCGGGCGGCCTCCAGGGCGCCTTGCTTGTCGTTTGCCATCAATCGCATGCGCCCGAGCACCGTCCAGGCCGTGGTACTGACAACAGGGTCTGCAAGGCTGCTCTGCAGTGCTTTTTCCGCCACCGATGCGGCCAGGGCCTTGTCAGAAACCCTGGCATACAAGGTTGGCAGTGCCGGCAAAAAGGTGGCTCTGTCCTCTGGTTTTTGGAGGTCCAGTATTTGCTGAAGTGGGCCGGCGGAATCGTCGACGCGGTTGAGCGCTACCAGAATCTGCAGCGCATACCGATGGGCGTCGATGGACCGGGGCTTGGCGGCTGCCCAAGCCTGGGCCGCCGCCAGAGCAGGTTCGCCGGAGCGCGATTGCAGGGCGATATCGACGGCACGCTTGTAAAGGCCCTCGTCATTGCTGCTGCGTGCGGCCTCCAGCATGAGCGAGTAGCCCGTGGCGGGGTCTCCCCCTCGGGTCACAATTTCACCGAGCAGTATTTCGTAGAACAGTGCTGCATCCAACAAAGCGTCCGATGCAGCGGTACCGTTTTGGGAAGTATTTTCTGGCACAACAGAAAACTGGGCCCATGAAGGTTTGGCGCCGACCGTGAGGACAATAACCAGCGAGGCTGCCAGGAAGCGAAAAAATGGGACCATCGGGCCATAATAATCCATGCCCGTAAAACGGCACGAAGGTGTTGCAGCATGCCCGAGTTACCAGAGGTTGAGGTCACGCGCCGAAGCTTCGCGCAAGCCATCGAAGGCGCCCGCGTTTTGCGTGTTTTTCTGGGAAAGCCCCTGCGCTGGCCGTTAGGGTGTGAATTGGATACGCTGGTCGGCCGGGTGGTGGTCAGTGTTCGGCGGCGCGGGAAGTACCTGCTGCTGGATCTGGATCAGGGGCTTGTACTGCTGCATTTGGGCATGTCAGGCAGTCTGCGATTCATGCCTGCGGAATTGCCCCCGGGCCCCCACGACCACTTTGACTTGGTCACCACGGCGGGCGTTTTGCGCCTGAATGACCCACGGCGTTTCGGCGCCGTGGTGTATGCCGCTAGCGAGCAAGCGCCGGCAGCTTGCAAGTTGCTGGGGCGGTTGGGTATGGAGCCGCTTTCCGATGATTTTTGCTGGAGTGATTTCCAGGCCGGGTTGCGTGGAAGCAGGGCGTCCGTCAAGCAGGTTCTCATGGCGGGGCGTCTGGTGGTGGGGGTGGGAAACATTTATGCCTCGGAGGCTTTGTTTCTGGCGGGTATTCGCCCGACGACATCGGCGGCGCGCATTGGCGCTGTGCGGGCGCGCCGCTTGTATGAGGCGATCCGGCAGGTCATGGCGCGCGCCGTAGAGCGGGGTGGCAGCACTTTACGCAATTTTTCCAGCGCCGATGGCAGTGTGGGCCACTTCCAGAGCGAGGCGCATGTTTATGGTCGGGAGGGTGTGCCCTGTCATACTTGTGGCACCCTCGTGCGCATGGTGCGCCAGGGGCAGCGCAGCAGCTATTTTTGCCCCCGCTGCCAACGCACTTGAGGTTTTGGCACCACGAAACCGCGTGAACACGGCGTTTATGGGCCGTGCGATGCTATATTTTGTGCCTATCTGTGGGCAGGCTGTCCATTGAACTCCGGGAGCAAAGTGGGACCTTCATTCAACGAACAGTTTGAGCAGCACGGGACGTGGCGGCGTGAGTTCGCCCAACAACTGAAACAGTTGGGTGAATGGATGGGGGGTCATGAGCTCATGGATTCCGCTGTCCAGGAACGCTTGCAGCGTCTGGAAGACCAGGTGCGGACCGATAAGGTCATGGTGGCTTTTGTCGCCGAGTTTTCCCGTGGCAAGTCCGAACTGATCAACGCCATCTTCTTTGCCGGCTATGGCCGTCGCATCATGCCGGCCAGCGCAGGGCGAACGACGATGTGCCCGACCGAGTTAGGGTACGACGCAGCGCTGGCGCCCTGCCTGCGCTTGCTCCCCATTGAAACCCGGCTGCAGTTGTCGAGCTTGGCCGAATGGCGTTTGAAGCCCGACCGTTGGGTGAATGTGGCTCTGGATATCAACGACGCAGAACAAATTGCCCAGTCGCTGGAAAAAGTGACACAGGTGCGCCGGGTCAGTGTGGATGATGCCCGTACGATGGGCTTCTGGCACGATGAACTGCCCGATGAAAACCCGTCCAAGGATGCGGAAGGCTTGGTGGAGGTGCCCATGTGGCGCCATGCCATCATCAATATGCCGCATCCCTTGCTCAAGCAGGGGCTGGTCATTCTGGATACCCCTGGCCTGAATGCGGTGGGCGCCGAACCAGAACTGACGGTGAACCTGATACCGCAGGCGCATGCGGTTGTGTTCATTCTGGGGGCGGATACCGGAGTGACCCGTTCTGACCTCGCCATCTGGCGCGAGCATCTGGCGACCACGCCGGAGAGCATCGAGGCGCGGCTGGTTGTCCTCAACAAGATAGACACCCTCTGGGATACGCTCAATTCGCCCCAGCAGATTGATGAGCAATTGGAGCGCCAGCGCCAGACCTCTGCAGAAATGCTGGGTGTGCGTCTGGACCAGGTGATTCCCGTGTCGGCCCAAAAGGGGCTGGTTGCAAAAATTTCCTGCGACGACGTGATGCTGGAGACAAGCGGCTTGCCTCTGCTGGAGGATGCGCTGGCCCGAGGGGTCATGGGTCAGCGGCAGGCCATTTTGCGTTCTGCCGTAGGAACAGGGATTTCCGGTTTGCGGGCGGAAACCTCGCGGGTGCTCAATATTCGGCGGCGCGATCTGGATGATCAGATGGCGGAATTGCGCAGCCTGCGCGGCAAGAATGCTGCAGTGATCGGATCGATGCGCAACCGCATTGAGCAGGAGCAGCATGAGTTTGATCTGAGTGCGACCAAAATCCATGCCGTGCGGTCCGTGCACCTGAAACTGTTGCGTGAGGTGTTCCATAAGCTCGGCACCAAGGCGCTGAAGGAGCAGTTGGCCGATCTGATGGGTGTCTTGCAGCAAAAAGGACTCAAGCTCGGGGTGCGCAAGCAGTACGCTGAAACCTTTGTGCGCCTGAAGGGCACACTCGACACGGCCCAGGCATCAGCGACAGAAATCCATGCCATGCTGGAAGGTACTTTCCGGCAATTGAATGCCGAATTTGGATTCTCATTGCAGGTGCCTGCCGTTCCATCGCTGGAGACGTTTGCACTGGAACTCGATGGCATCGAGCAAAACCATATGCAGTATCTCAGCGTGGGCAATGCTCTTAAGCTGGTACAGCCAGAATTTGCCGAGCGGCTGGGACGTGCGCTTTCGATGCGTCTGAGAACCGTATTTGAATCGGCCGCCAATGATCTGGAGCTTTGGAGTAAATCGGCGACGGCACAGCTCGATGCCCAGTTGCGGGAGCGCAGGCGCAGTTTTGCCCGCCGTATCGAGGCTGTCGATCGCATTCAGCAAGCCGCAACGGGGCTGGAAGAGCGGATCGGTGAGATCGAGGATGGCGAGGCCGCGCTGGATCGCCTGGACAAACATCTGCACCAACTCACTGAAGAATTGATGCATCTTGCGGACGAACCGCAAGAGACTGAGCACCACGATATTTTTTCGCCGGCATGAGTATGGACGATGGGCGGGTCGCCACGCTGGTGATGCAGTGGCAGCGAGCGCATGGACGCAGTCATTTGCCATGGCAGCAATCGCGTGATCCGTACCGCGTATGGCTTTCGGAGATCATGCTCCAGCAGACGCAGGTGCGCACGGTGCTGGATTACTTTCCCCGTTTTCTGGAGCGCTTTGCCAATGTCCGCGCGCTCGCAGAGGCTTCGCAGGATGAGGTTCTGTCGATGTGGAGCGGGCTGGGCTACTACAGTCGAGCCCGCAATCTGCATCGATGCGCACAGCAGGTGGTTGCCGTGCATGGCGGCGCTTTCCCTGCTTCGGTCCTGGAATTGGCTGCCTTGCCGGGCATTGGACGCTCCACGGCGGGAGCAATTGCAGCGTTCTGCTTTGGTGAAAGGGCGCCAATCCTGGACGCCAATGTGCGCCGCGTCCTGACCCGGTTGCTGGGTTTTGGTGAAGACCTGGCTGTTGCATCCAACGAGCGCAGGCTCTGGCAAGAGGCCACGGATTTGCTTCCGCACAACCAGCTGGCAGAGGCCATGCCCCGCTATACGCAAGGCATGATGGATCTCGGCGCCATGGTCTGTGTGCCTCGCAAGCCGCTGTGCGATCAATGTCCACTGCAGCGGGAATGCCGTGCACTGGCGCAAGGGGCGCAGGAAATGTACCCAGTGAGAACGCGCAAACTGGTGCGCAGATCCGAAGCGTGGTGGTTATTGCTGCTGCGCGATGGGCAGGGGCGTGTGTGGTTGCAACGCCGGGAGTCCCGTGGCATATGGGCGGGGCTGTATTGTGTTCCCGTGTTTCACCGGTACCAGGATCTGGTTGAACATGCCTTGTGGGGCATTGCACTGAACCGGGTCGAGCAACCTGCTTTCTTGCATGTGCTCACCCATCGGGATCTGCACTTGCATCCGGTGTTGGCGCATGCCGCGGAGTCTGCGGCCGTGTCTGGTGACGAAGGGGAGTGGTTCAGTGCGCCGGAGTGGCGCCAGTTGGGACTGCCAGCGCCTGTGCGCAAGCTGCTCGATGAAATAGCCTGACTTGGCGGTCTTGCAGCAGCAGGATCAGCGCCCGTCGAGCTCGCGGTGGCGGCGTTGTGTGGGCCATTGGCCACTAAAAGCTTGTGCCAGGCGTTCCACCAGGTATACAGATCGGTGCTGTCCTCCGGTGCAGCCAATCGCAACGGTGACATAGCTGCGGTGGTTTTGTGCCATGGCTTCAAGCCAATGGGACAGAAAGGTCTCTATATGTTGGCGCATGAGCGCAACATCCGCTTGCTGGTCCAGAAAGTCCATTACTGGTTTGTCTTGCCCCGTGAGGTGGCGCAGATCTGCCTCGTAATGGGGATTGGGCAGCATGCGCACGTCAAAAACGTAATCCGCGTCCATGGGGATGCCGCGTTTGAACGCAAAAGATTGGAACACCAGTGACAGCTGGTCGGGCAGCGAGGAAATGAGGCCCTTGACGTATCCCTGCAACTGTGATGCGCGGATGTTGCTGGTATCGATCACGTGGGCTGTTTCGCGCAGGTCGGCCAGCAGTTCCCGCTCCAGTTCAATGACCTGCACCAGCGCTCGCTGTCGTTCCGTCAATTCTCCGTGGAACAGCGGATGGCGGCGGCGGGTTTCAGAGAAGCGTCGTACCAGTGTGTCGGTGGTGGCATCGATGAAGAGGGAATGCACAGTGCAACCCTGGGCCCGCAATTCCTGCAGCTTTTGCGGGACCTGGGGCAACGAGGTGGCGCTACGCACATCCATGGCGATGGCTAGCCGATTTCCATGGTGCTTGTGCTCCAGAGCCACGAAAGGCAGCAGCAGTTCGGGTGGGAGGTTGTCAACGCAGTAAAACCCCGCATCTTCCAGCGCGCGCAACGCCACTGACTTGCCCGAGCCGGACATTCCCGTAATGAGCGCAATCTCAAGCTGCATGGTTCAGTGAGCTCCTGTCGGAATGGTGTGGTGCATGCCCAGCATCTCGCGTGCATGGGCTCGTGTGCTGGGCAGTATGCGCTCGCCCCCCAGCATGCGTGCCAACTCTTCAATACGAGTATCGCCCTGAACAGGCATGACCGTGCTGGTGGTGATGTCGCCGCTTTGTTTGGAAACCACGAGGTGGCAGTGTGCGCAGGCAGCCACCTGGGGTAGATGGGTGACGGCCAGTACCTGGCGGTCTTGTCCCAGTTGTTGCATCAATCGACCGACCGTGGCTGCTACAGCGCCACCAACGCCAGCATCGACCTCATCGAAAATCAGCGTGCCCGCTTTGCCCAAGGCACTGGTGGCCACGGCAATGGCCAGAGAGATCCGTGAAAGCTCCCCGCCGGAAGCCACCTTTCCGATCGGGCGCGGCGTCATGCCAGGGTGTGTTGCCACCAGGAAGGATATGTCGTCCACGCCATGCGCCGCCGACTCGGCGGCTCTCTCGATATGGACGGCAAACATACCACCCATCATGCCCAATTCCTGCATGGCCGCGGTGATCGCACGGGATAGCCGTGGAGCGGCTTTGGCGCGGGTCTGTGAAAGGGATCGCGCGGCATCCTGGTAGGCCTTGGCATATTTGCGCTCTGTTTCCTGCAAGACGGCCAGATCGGCTGCGCTGTCGAGTTGGTGTAGATCTTCCTTCCAGGAGTGCAGGAGCGAGGGTAATTCTTCTGGGGCTCTCTTGTAGCGCCTGGCCAGTGACATCCACAGGGCCACCCGAGTGTCGGCTTCTTCCAGAGAGCGAGGGTCCAGATCGGCATGGCGCAGATAGGCGTGCAGGCTGCGTACGGTTTCATCGGCTTGCGCCAGGCTTGCGGCAAGTGTTTCTGAGAGCTCGACAAAAGCGGGCTCCAGGTGTTCGCGGGCTTTGAGCAGATCGAGCGCGCGTGCCAGGCCCGTGCGGGCGCTTGCGTCTTCGGCATCCAGAATGCCAAGGGCTTTCTGGGCTGTTTCCAGTAATTCCTGGGCATGCAGCAGGCGCGTGTGCTGGGCGTTGAGGGTTTCCCACTCATCGGCTGCTGGCGCAAGTTTGTCCACTTCTGCAATCTGCCATTGCAGTCGTTCGCGTTCGCGTTGGAGTGTCTCTTGGGCTGCATGCGCATGCGTAACCTGGGCCTGCGCAGAGCGCCAAGCGGCCCAGCATGTTTGAACATTCATGGACGAAGTGCCGGCATAGGCGTCCAGCAAGGCGCGGATGGAGTCTGTGCGCACCAGGCTTTGCCAGGCATGTTGCCCATGGATGTCCAGCAGTTGCTCGCCGAGCGCACGCAACTGCGTCGCGGTTGCGGGGAAGCCATTCACCCAAGCCCGGCTTTTGCCTTGCATGTCAATGGTGCGTCGCAACAGGAGCGCTTCTTCCTGCTCAAACCCCCACTCTTCCAGCCAGGGGAGGAGGGACGTTGGGCAGTCAAACTCTGCGCTGATGTCCGCGCGCTGGGCGCCTTCGCGAACAAAGCCTGCATCGGCCCGTGCGCCCAAGGCCAGCTGCAATGCTTCGATGAGGATCGATTTTCCGGCGCCGGTTTCGCCCGTCAGGGCTGTAAAGCCCGCGCTGAAGTCCAGTTCGAGTGCTTGCACAATGACAAAGTCACGCAGTGCAATGCGTCGGAGCGCCATTGTCAGGAGCCTCCTTCGTTCCAGCGCAGTTTTTTGCGCAGCGTGTCAAAGTAATTCCAGCCCCTGGGATGCAGAAAACGGACGCTGTACTCGGACCGGCGCACCAGTATGCGGTCGCCATGCAGTAGGGACGCGAGCGATTGCATGTCGAAATTGGCACTGGCATCGCGGCCACTCACCAGTTCAATGGCAATTTCCGTGATGTCGGCAAGAACGATGGGGCGGTTCGACAAGGTGTGGGGTGCAATGGGCACCAATACCCAGCCTGGGATCGATGGATGGAGCATGGGCCCGCCAGCGGAAAGCGCATAGGCCGTAGATCCGGTGGGCGAGGCAATGATGAGGCCGTCCGCGCGCTGGTTGGCCACAAAATGGCCATCGACCTCCACCCGCAACTCCACCATGCCTGACGTCGCACCTCGATTGACCACGACATCGTTCATGGCGAAGGCGTCAAAAACAATCCGGCCTTCTCTTTCTACCCGGGCATGCATCAGGGGCCGGTGGTCTTCCTCGTATTCGCCATGCAGCATGGGTGTGAGGGTCGTCTGGTAGTTCTCTAGCGGAATGTCGGTGACAAATCCGAGGCGCCCTTGATTGATGCCGATCAGAGGCGTGCCGTGTCGTGCCAACTGGCGGCCAATACTCAGCATGGTGCCGTCGCCTCCGACCACAAGACCCAGGTCGCATTGCTCGCCAATCGCGTCAGCATCCAGCGTGGGATGCTGGTCCATGCCGGTCGCTGCGGCGGTGCGCGTTTCCATGGCCACTTTGCAGCCCTGGCTCAGCAAAAAATCGGCAATGTCTTCCATCAATTGCCGAGACCCTGCTGCAGCCGTGCCAGCAACCTGGGACTGGTACTTGCCGATCAGTGCGACATGGCGGAAGTAAGGTGTCATATTGAAATTACATCACTAAAATCAACACATGCTGGATGACCGTGCCAAGTTGTTGCTCAAAGCGTTGGTAGAGCGCTATATCGAAGATGGACAACCCGTCGGTTCGCGTACGCTTTCGCGTGCTTCGGGGCTTGAACTCTCTCCGGCGACTATCCGCAATGTCATGGCTGACCTGGAAGAGTTAGGGCTGATTGCAAGTCCGCATACCTCTGCAGGACGCATACCGACTGCCAGAGGGTATCGACTGTTCGTGGACACTATGCTCACGGTGCAACGCGAACAAATCACCTCACATGCATTGGCGCCTGAGCAGCCGCAGAAGGTGATCGCGAATGCAGCGCACATGCTCTCCAATTTGTCGCAGTTTGTGGGTGTGGTCATGGCGCCCCGCCGGTCTTCCGTGTTCCGGCATATCGAGTTCCTGCGCCTGTCCGAACGGCGGTTTCTGGTCATCATTGTCTCGCCCGATGGAGACGTGCAGAACCGGGTGATCTTTTCCGAGACTGACTTTACGCAGACGCAATTGCTGGAAACCGCCAATTTTCTGAACGCTCACTATGCCGGGATGGCAATGGAGAAGGTTCGGGAGAGAATAAAAACCGAAGTGGAGTCGCTGCAGGGCGAAATTGCAGCGCTGATGAAGGCCGCTGTCAACGTCAGTTCTGAGGCGCTCACGCAAGCCCAGGAAGAGGTGGTCATCTCCGGTGAGCGCAACCTGCTGGCTGTCAGTGATTTTTCGAAAGACATGGGTAATTTGCGTCGGGCTTTCGATCTGTTCGAACAAAAAACGCAGATCTTGCGCTTGCTTGATGTCTCCAGCCAGGCAGAAGGGGTGCGCATTTTCATCGGCGGCGAAAGCCAAGTGGTTCCTTTTGAGGAGCTCTCCGTGGTCAGTGCCCCTTACGAGGTGGATGGGCAGATCGTAGGCACCTTGGGTGTCATTGGTCCCATGCGCATGCCTTATGAAAAAATGATCCAGATCGTGGACATCACGTCCAGGCTGGTCTCGAACGCGCTAAGTCACCACAAGTGAATCTACAATAGACAGCTTGAATGGGCCGTTAGCTCAGTTGGTTAGAGCAGAGGACTCATCGAAATGGTGACCACGGAAAGTAATTTCCGTCGGAAAACCGGGTGAACTCAAGGAAACCTAAAGCGCAAGCCAAGGCAATCTTGAGCCAAGCCCGCCGAAGGCAGGTCGAAAGACCGGTAGGCGGGAAGGTGCAGAGACTAGGACGTGAGGAGCCCATCCGATAAGCGTCCCCCGAGCGCCCGGCACCCCAACAGTTCGGCTGTGGGTGATGACATAGTCCAAGGAGTGGGGAAACCCACGCAAACTTGAATCCTTTGGTCGTTGGTTCAAGTCCAACACGGCCTACCATTCAAAATTTTCGGTGCACCGGGCGCGGGTGCCCGTTTTCAGTGGCTTATGCCTTCGTTGCTTCAGGCGCATCCATGGGCAATGTTTCTCGCTGCGTGCCGTGACCAGGCCAATACTGATCCCTGTGGCGGCTGGGTAGCGCACGGAACGTGCTGTAGACGCGCCTGTGCGGTCGTGCAAATCCCACGCTGTGAAATGGGTTGAGATTCGATGGTTTTTCGGCTGTGGCGTTTGTGGAATAAGCGTCAATAGCTATTAAAATTATAGCTATAAAGCGTGGTGCGCGTTTCGTTTCGGCAAAGGAAAAAGCCCTGACATCTTGCGATATCAGGGCTTACCTGTTGGTGCGGCTGGCAGGAATTGAACCCACGACCCCTTGGTTCGTAGCCAAGTACTCTATCCAACTGAGCTACAGCCGCTAAGCCTCAAATTATAGCAGGAAATCAGCTTTTTGAAGAATTCCTGCGAAAGATTGTTTTGTAAGCATTGCTGCATGCAAAACACATCAGAAGCAGGTGTGGATTGTAATTCAAGAAACTCCGTCTTTTACGGCTAGCGACTGCGTGATGCGGCGCTGGCGACGGCCAGTGCCGTCATGTTGAGCACGCGGCGCACGGTGGCGGCAGGTGTCAGGATGTAGGCGGTGGCGGCGACGCCCATCAGGATGGGGCCCACGGTCACACCGCCGCTGGTGGTGGTTTTGAGCACGTTGTAGAGGATGTTGGCAGCGTCGATGTTCGGGCAGATCAGCAGATTGGCTGAGCCTGTGAGGGTGGAATCCTCCATGTAGGCCCTGCGAATATTGGGCTCCAGCGCCGCGTCGCCATGCAGCTCGCCGTCGCATTCGATCTCGGGGTGGGCTGCGACAAACAGGTCGCGTGCCAGGCGCATTTTGCGGGCCGAGGCGCGTTTCGATGATCCGTAGCTCGAATGCGACAGGAAGGCCACCTTGGGTGGGTGACCGAAGCGCTGTACTTCCTGGACCGACATCCAGGCAATGTCGGCCAACAACTCGGCGCTGGGGTCTTCGTTGACGTAGGTGTCGGCAATGAACAGCGGGCCGCGGTCGCTCATCAGGGCGTTGAGGGCTGCATAGTGGGTCATGCCGGCCTGTCGGCCCAGGATGCTGTGGATGCGTTCCAAGTGTGTCTCGTAGGTGCCCACCAGGCCGCAGATCATGGCGTCTGCGTCGCCCAGCGCCACCATGAGCGCGGCGATGATGGTGTTGGATCGGCGCACGGCAGCCTTGGCCATCTCGGTTGTGGCACCGTCGCGCTTCAGCAGTTGATGGTAGTGCTCCCAATACTGGCGAAAACGTGGATCATCTTCCGGGTTGCAGATCTCTACGTCCTTGCCGGGCTGCATGCGCAGGCCGGCCTTCTGGATGCGTGCCTGGATCACGGCGGGGCGGCCGATGAGGATGGGGCAGGCGATATGGTCGTCGATGGCCATCTGGGCGGCGCGCAGGGCGCGTTCGTCTTCGCCATCGGCATAGGCGACGCGCTTGTGGGCATCAGGCAGGCTCTTGGCGGCGTTGACCACTGGGCGCATGAGGATGCCGGTCTGGTACACAAAGCGCGCAAGGTTTTCCTTGTAAGCCTCCATGTCGGCAATGGGCCGCGTGGCTACGCCTGATTCGAAGGCGGCCTGGGCCACGGCGGGCGCGATCTTGAGGATGAGGCGCGAGTCAAACGGCTTGGGGATCAGGTATTCGGGGCCAAAGGTCAGCTCCTGCCCGGCGTAGGCCGTCGCTACTTCGTCGCTGGTCTCGCTCTTGGCCAGATTGGCAATCTCGCGTACGCAGGCCAGCTTCATCGCCTCGGTGATCTTGGTGGCGCCACAGTCCAGCGCGCCCCGGAAGATGTAGGGGAAGCACAAGACGTTGTTGACCTGGTTGGGATAGTCCGAGCGGCCCGTGGCCATGATGCAGTCGGGACGTACGGCCTTGGCCAGTTCGGGGCGGATCTCGGGCTCGGGGTTGGCCAGTGCCAGGATGATGGGCCTGCTGGCCATGGTCTTGACCATTTCCGCCGTGAGCACACCGGGTGCGGAGCAACCCAGGAACACGTCCGCACCATCCACCACGTCGGCCAGGGTCCGGGCCTCGGTTTTTTGCGCATAGCGGGCCTTGGACTCGTCGAAGCCACCAGGGCGACCTTCGTAGACTACGCCTTTGGAGTCCACCATGAAGACGTTGCTGCGCTGCACGCCCAGGCCGACCATCACGTCCACGCAGGCAAGGGCGGCGGCGCCAGCGCCGGAGACGGCTATCTTCACCAAACCAATGTCCTTGCCCACCAGTTCCAGGCCATTGAGCAGCGCGGCGCTGGAAATGATGGCCGTGCCGTGCTGGTCGTCATGGAACACGGGAATGTTCATGCGCTTGGACAGCTCGCGCTCGATGTAGAAGCACTCGGGCGCTTTGATGTCTTCGAGGTTGATGCCGCCGAGCGTTGGCTCCAGCGCTGCAATGATCTCGATCAGCTTGTCCGGGTCGCGTTCATCCAGTTCGATGTCGAACACGTCCACGCCGGCAAACTTCTTGAACAGGCAGCCCTTGCCTTCCATCACCGGCTTGCTGGCCAGCGGGCCAATGTCGCCCAGCCCGAGAACGGCCGTGCCGTTGGTGATCACGCCCACAAGGTTGCCGCGTGCGGTGTAGTCAAAGGCCTTGGACGGATCTGCCTCAATATCCAGGCAGGGGTAGGCTACACCGGGCGAATAGGCCAGGGACAGGTCGCGCTGGTTGGAGAGAGGCTTGGTGGGCGAGAGTGAAATCTTGCCCCGCGTGGGGTTGCGGTGGTACTCGCGTGCGGCATCGCGCAGGGCTTGCTCGGCAGCGGAAAGGGGCGTCGTCATACGGAAATCCTGTGAGTTTCAGCAAAATGCAATCGGACCGCCGGGGTGGACTGTGGTCTGAGCCAACAATAAAGCCCCTGGCTAAGGGGCTTTATACGCCACGTCAGAAGGCATGGCGGGATCTACGGCAGTGCTCGGGCAAGACGCTAGTGGGCGTCGGCCTGGCGCGCGGCGTCTACGGCAGCGGAGGTGTCGCTGCTGGCGCCATTGAAAAAGACGTTCAAGGCTACGGCGGTGATCGAGGCCAGAAGGATACCGGATTCAATCAGGGGGTGGATGGCGTGCGGCATCCACTGGCGAAAGCTCGGAGCAATCAGCGGGATCATGCCTACGCCGATCGACACCGCCACGATCATGGCGTTGAAACGGTTGGTCTTGAAATCCACGCCGCCCAGGATACGGATGCCCGTGGCAGCCACCATGCCGAACATGACCAGGCCAGCGCCGCCGAGTACCACGGTCGGGAGCGACTCCACCAGCGCTGCCATCTTGGGCAGCACGCCCAGCACGATCAGGATGACCCCGCCCGCCACGCAGACAAACCGGCTCTTTACACCCGTGACCGCCACCAGCCCTACGTTTTGCGAGAAGCTGGTGTAGGGAAAGGTGTTGAAGATACCGCCCAGGAGCGTACCCAGGCCATCGGTCCGCAGGCCGCGGGTCAGGGCGGCCTGGTCGATCTTGCGGTCGGTCATCTCGCCCAGGGCCAGGAACATGCCGGTGGACTCGATCATCACCACGATCATCACCAGAGTCATGGTCAGGATGAGCATGGGATTGAAGATGGGGGCGGCAATTTCGAAGGGCAGCACCAGGTCGAACCACTGGGCCTTGGCCACTTTTTCAAACGACATCATCCCCATGCCCACGGCCACCATGGCGCCGATGATGATGCCCAGCAGCACCGAGATATTGGCAATGAAACCCTTGCCAAACTTGGCGATCAGCAGGATGGACAGCAGCACCAGGCCCGAGATGCCCACGCCCGTGAGGTCGGCATAGCGGGGATTGGGAATGGTGGGCACCACGGCAAAGCCCTTGGGTACCGGAGGCAACGACGAGCCGGGAGCGCCCGCGGCCGACTGCGCTTCGGTCAGCCACTTGATGTGTTCGGGGTTGACCACACTGGGGGCGGTGGGTCCGACCGGGTTGCCAAAAATCCAGTTGATACCCACGCGCATCAGGCTGATGCCGATGATGGCAATGATGGTGCCCGTGACTACAGGCGGAAAGAAGCGCAGCATGCGGCTGACCATCGGCGCGATCACGATGGAAATAACCCCCGCACCGATGACGGATCCAAAGATAAGCCCCGCGCCTGCAGTTCCGCTGGTGGTTTGCGCCATGGAGATCATGGGAGCCACTGCGGCAAAGGTCACGCCCATCATCACGGGCAGCTTGATGCCAAACCAGCGCGTGGCGCCCAGCGCCTGGATCAGTGTGACCAGCCCGCATACGAACAGGTCCGCCGAGATCAGCTTGGCCACCTGGTCCGGCGTGAGGTTGAGGGCGCGCCCCACGATCAGCGGCACAGCCACAGCACCGGCATACATGACCAGGACGTGTTGCAGGCCCAGGGCGGTGAGCCTGCCCAGGGGCAGTCGCTCGTCCACAGGATGAACAGTGGGTTCCATTCGGAGGCTCCTTTGGTGGGGCGGCGCCAGCCAATTCGGCGGTGCTCGTTAATCCATACAAAAAGTGTATACAAAAATAGCCGACGGATTTCTAGCGACAAACCCCTATGCAGTGCCCCGCTGCGCAACCCTTCGGGAGCGCGTGCCGTGCCGTGGTCTCACGGCATCCGTCAGCGCGCCTGCGGACGTTCTGCGGGCCTGCGGTCAGGCCAGCAGGTCGTGCAAAGTGCGCGCGATCACCTTGGTGGCACAGCGCAGGTCTTCCAAGTCCAGGCGTTCGTCGGCACGCTTGGCGTGGGATTCGAGCACCGTGCGCGGGCCCGCGCCGTAGATTACGCCGGGGATACCGCGCTCGACATACAGGCGCACGTCGGTGTAGAGCGGTGTGCCCAGGGCGGGCACGGGCTCACCCAGCAGAGCCTGCGCATGTTTCTGGATGGAATCCACCAAGGGCTGGTTGCCGGGCAGGGGCGTCATGGCGCGGGCCAGCAGCAGGCGCTTGATCTCTGTCGTGATGCCGGGGCGCTCGCCCGCTGCCTGTTCGATGGTGCGGCGGATGCTCGTTTCCACGTCAACGGGGTTTTCCTCGGGGATCATGCGGCGGTCGAGCTTGAACACTACCTTGCCAGGTACCACGTTGGTGTTGGTGCCGCCCTCGATGCGGCCCACGTTCAGGTAAGGGTGGGTAATGCCCGCCACGCTGGATGTGATTTGCTGGTATTGCTGGTTGAGGGCGTACAGCGCGTTGAGGATGTGCACCGCGCCCTGCAATGCATCCACGCCGGTGTGCGGCACGGCGGCATGGGCCATTTTGCCGTGCACCGTCACTTCCATTTGCAGGCAGCCGTTGTGGGCCGTGACGACCTCGTGGCTGAAGCCTGCGGCAATCAGCAGGTCGGGTTTCGTCAGCCCGTTCTTAAGCAGCCAGCCGGGGCCGAGTTCTCCGCCAAATTCTTCGTCGTAGGTGAAGTGCAGTTCCACTGCGCCCTGCGTGGGCCGGGCCACGGCTTCGAGCGCCCGCACCGCGAAGGTGAAGCTGGCAAAGTCGCTCTTGCTCACGGCGGTGGCGCGGCCGTACATGGTGCCATCGACAATCTCGGCGCCGTAGGGGTCGTGCGTCCAGCCTTCGCCCGGGGGCACCACGTCGCCGTGGGCATTGAGGGCGATGGTGCGGCCCGAGCCGGGGGCGCCATAGGGGCGGCGCACGATCAGGTTGGTGATGGACTCCATGCCGTAGGCCTGCACATCGGCGGCGGGTACGGGGTGTTGCTCGGCCTCAAAGCCCAAGTCTTTCAGCAGCTCTGCGGTGCGCTGGGCATGCGGTGCGTTGTTGCCGGGCGGGGTATCGGTGGGCACGCGGACCAGGGCCTGCAGAAAGCGCACCTCCTCGTCAAAATGTTGGTCGATCCAGTGGTCCAGGGCGGTGTAATCGGGGGTCATGCGGGTTCCTTGGCGAGCTGGTGCAGGACATGGCTGAAGGCCTCCACGGCCAGCTGCATGTCGTTGTGGGTGGTGGATTCGAGCGGGTTGTGGCTGATGCCGGCGTTTTCGCCACGCACAAACAGCATGGCCTGGGGCATCACCTCGTGCAGTTTCATGGCGTCGTGGCCGGCGCCGCTGGGCAGGCGCAGCAGTGGCACGCCCAGGGCGTTGACGGCGTTTTCCCAGCGCTGCTGCCAGGCCGGTGCGCTGGGTGCGGCGGCGGCGCGCATGGTTTCTTCCAGCGTGAGCCGCAGGCCGCGTCGTGCAGTGATCTGGCGCAGTTGTGCCAGTACATCGCGGTCCAGCGCGTCGCGCTGGGCGTCGGTGGGTGCGCGCAGATCCAGCGAGAATTGGCACCGCCCGGGTACTACGTTGATGGAGCCGCCCGGCACATTCCACTGGCCGATGGTGCCGACCGAGTCGCCGTCCTGTGCGGCGCGCTGTTCCAGGTACAGCGCCAGTTCGGCCACGGCCATGGCGGCATCGCGGCGGTTGTCCATGGGGGTGGTGCCGGCGTGGCTGGCCATGCCGGTCACCTCGCCTACATAGCGCACGCTGCCGTTGATGGAGGTGACTACGCCCAAGGGCAGGTCCAGTCCGTTGAGTACCGGGCCCTGTTCGATGTGCACTTCAATGAAGCCCAGATAGTGCGCGGGGTCGCGTTGCAGCCGGGGAATGTCGTCAATGCACAGGCCAGCGTGCTGCATGGCGGCGCGCAGGGTGATGCCGTCGGCATCCTTCTGGTCGAGCCAGGCGGGGTTGAAGTCGCCGATCAGTGCCCCCGAGCCCAGAAAGGTGGCCTTGTAGCGTTGGCCCTCTTCCTCGGCGAAGGCCACCACTTCAATGCCGAACGGCAGGCGTTGGCCGGCGCGGTGCAGTTCGCGCACGCAGGCCATGGGCACGAAGATGCCGAGGCGCCCGTCGTACTTGCCGCCGTTGCGCACGGTGTCGTAGTGCGAGCCGGTCAAAAGGTATTTGGCGGTGGGTTGTGCCCCGTGGTAACGGCCCACCACATTGCCCACGGCGTCGATCTCGACCTCGTCAAAACCGCAGTCGCGCATCCAGTGGCTGAGCGCTTGAGCGCAGGCGCGGTGTGCGTCGGTGAGATAGGTGACGGTGAGCTGGCCTTTTTCGGCATAGCCGGGGTCGGAATGTTCGGCCAGCTTTTCATGCCAGTCCCACACATCGCTGCCCAGCAGCGGTTCGGCGCCGAACTTGTCGTTCAGGCGGATTTCCGCGATGCGGTGGATGTTGCGCAGCGCTTCGGCCTGCTCAAAGTCGGGGTGGTTGTCCAGGCGGCGTGCAAAGGTGTCGATGATCTGCTGCTTGCTCAGCCCCGTGCCCCGTGGGCCCCGCACCGCCAGGATGAACGGGAACCCAAAACGGGCGTTGTAGTCGGCATTGAGTTGCTGCAGCTGCGCAAATTCTGCCGGGGTGCATTGCGTCAGGCCCGCCTTGTTTTGCTCGTGGGTGGATTCGGCGGTGAGGCTTTGGTCCACCATGGCCTTGCCTGCCAGTTCGGGGTGGGCGCGGATGAGGGCGCGCTGTGCCTCGCTGCTGGCGGTGCGCACGGTATGCGCCAGGGTGTGCTTGAGGTGCGCCAGCGAACGAAACGGCCGCTCGCGCAGTGCAGTTTCGGCAATCCAGGGTGAATGCTCGTAGATGCCGTCGAGCCATTGCAGGGCCTGGCTGGCGCTGGCAGCGTTGAGTTGGTCGAGGGTGAGTGCCATGGGTCAGGCCTTATCGGTGGGGTAGGGGTGGGTTGCCTTCCAGTGGCGCGCAATGTCGATGCGCCGCGCCACCCAGACGTGGTCGTGTTGTTCGATGTGGTCCAGAAAACGCTGCAGCGCCGTGATGCGGCCAGGCTTGCCCAGCAGGCGGCAGTGCATGCCGATGCTCATCATCTTGGGGGCGTCGTCACCGGCCGGGTCGCCTTCGGCGTAGAGAACGTCGAACGTGTCCTTGAGGTACTGGAAGAACGGGTCGGCGTAGGAATAGCCCTGGGGCAGTGCAAACCGCATGTCGTTGCAGTCCAGCGTATAGGGCACGATCAGTTGGGGCACGGCGGTGCCGTCGGTCTTTTGCACCTTCATCCAGAAGGGCAGGTCGTCGCCGTAATAGTCGCTGTCGTATTCAAAGCCGCCAAAGTCAGCCACCAGGCGGTGGGTGTTGGGGCTGTCGCGGCCGGTGTACCAGCCCAGGGCGCGTTCGCCGGTCAGGCGCTCGATGATGGCCATGGCCTCTTGCATGTGGGCGCGCTCGACGTCCTCGGGGATGTGCTGGTAGTGGATCCACTTGAGGCCATGGCAGGCGATCTCGTGGCCCAGTGCCACAAAGGCCTGCGTCAGATCGGGGTGGCGCTGCAGGGCGGTGGATACACCAAACACCGTGAGCGGCAGCCCGCGCTTTTCAAACTCGCGCAGGATGCGCCACACCCCGGCGCGCGCGCCGTATTCGTAAATGCCCTCCATGCTCATGTGCCGCGCGGGGTAGCTGGCGGGGTTGAACATTTCCGACAGAAATTGCTCCGAGCCCGCGTCGCCATGCAGCACGGCGTTTTCGCCGCCTTCCTCGTAGTTCAGCACGAACTGCACGGCAATGCGGGCCTGGCCAGGCCATTGGGGATGGGGCGGTGTGCGGCCATAGCCCACCAGGTCGCGGGGATAGGGCAGGGTGCTGTCGTAGGTCATGGTGTCAGGCTGCGGCGGTAGGCAAAAGGGCCATGGAGAGATCGTTGACCGGCTGCTTGCGGTCGAAGGTGAGGCCCGCCTCCACATGCTCCAGGTGGGCCTGCATCAGTGCCACGGCGCCTTCTTCGTCGCGCGCGGCCAGGGCTGCCACGATGGCGGCGTGCTCTTCGTGCGAATGCGCGGCGGCGCTGTCGGACTGGTACATGAGCGTGATGAGCGCGCTGCGCGAGATCAGGTCGCCCAGCATCTGCGCCAGCACCTCGTTGCCCATGAGCTCGGCCATGTGCACATGGAAGTCGCCCAGCAACTGGGTGCGGCTGTGGATGTCGGAGCCGTCCACGGCCGCCTGCTCGCTGGCCACATGGGCGCGCAACGATTTGATGCGGGCCGGTGTGGCGCTGCGCACAAAGGCGCGGGTCATTTCGGTCTCCAGCATGCGGCGCACGGCAAAAACCTGGCGCGCTTCCGTGACCGAGGGCGTGGAGACAAATGCGCCGCGTGCTGGCGACAGCGTGACCAGGCGGTTTTGCGCCAGTTGGAACAGGCCCTGGCGCACCAGGGTGCGCGAGACGCCAAAGTGGTCGGCCAGTTTTTGCTCGGCCAGCTTGGTGCCGGGAAGCAGGCGGTGTTCGACGATGGCGCGTGTCAGCGTTTCGACAATGGTGCTGGTGGAGGAAGGTTCCATGGCGGCATGATAGGCGGAATGACCAAAAGTGTATACA
Source organism: Simplicispira sp. 125 (assembly GCF_003096555.1). NCBI lineage: Bacteria > Pseudomonadati > Pseudomonadota > Betaproteobacteria > Burkholderiales > Comamonadaceae > Simplicispira > Simplicispira sp. 125. The sequence goes on from NZ_QEKM01000001.1 coordinate 103,177, forward strand.
CTTTTGGTCTACAAGAGGGCCGATTCGGGCCCTCAACCTTCAGGAGAATCCCTATGGGCTTGAGCACCCACGTTCTGGACACCATGCATGGCTGCCCCGCAAGCGGCATGGAGGTGTGCCTGTATGCCACCGAGGGCGATAGCGCCACCTTGCTGCAGCGCCTGGTGCTGAACGATGATGGCCGCACCGACGCGCCGCTGTTCGACAACGCCAGCCTGCGCACCGGCACCTATCGGCTGACTTTTGATGTGGCGGGGTACTTCAAGGCCCGGGGCGTGCAGTTGCCCGAGCCGAATTTTCTGAACCGCGTGAGCCTGGACTTTGGTGTGGCCCATGCCGACCAGCATTACCACGTGCCGCTGCTGGTCAGCCCCTGGAGCTATTCCACCTACCGGGGTTCTTGAGTGCGCTCTTAATTCAATAGCTTGTAGCGTTTGTTGTTGTTATGTTTCAGGTATAAAAAAGCTTGTAAATCAATATTTACAAGCGCAACCAGCTATTGTTTTTGATAGCTATCAGAGCTGGCCTTCGGTCAAGGTGTCGAGCTGGAACTGGCCGCTCTTGTCCCACAGCCAGGTGTCGGTATAGGTGACCTTGCTCATGCGCGAGGGCTGCGGGAACGGCGCGGCGGCGCGCACCGTGCGCTCGATCTCTGCGGTCACTTCGGGGGCATGGCGGGGGGCGCGCAACCAGTGCAGTCCGGTGACGCGGCCTGCACGGTCGATGTTGACCTCCAGCACGCCGATGGCATAGAGCTGCGGCGGCAGTTTGCCCTTGAAGATGCGCTGCGTATTCAGCCCATAGAGGTGCTGCGCCGCATCCTTGCGATAGTCTTTGGGATTGCGTGCCCCCGACGGTGGCGAGACGGGGGGCGTGCGGGTGGCTGGGCCCATGGTCGAATCACTGGGTGTTCGGCTGTCGGGTGGAATGGTGCTGACGGGCGTGGACCTGCAGGCCGCCACCAACGCCGTGACGGCCGCCATCAGGCTTGCCAGCAACCAAGGGCTGCGCTGGGCAGTTTTTTGTGGAGGAGGCGGGTTTTGGTGCATGTGGAAGCCGCTGCAATCTGTCGGAACGCTGGGAATATGGCATTTTTGCATCTTTTACTGGAAAAACTGGGTTTTGGCCCTGCCTGCCTTGTGTCCGTAGATCGCACCGAGGGCTCTGCCCCGCGCGAACGCGGCGCCTGGATGGCCGTGTTTGCCGACCAACTGGTAGGCACCATCGGCGGCGGACATGTGGAATTCCAGGCCATTGCCGAGGCACGCCGCCGCCTGGCCGGCGCCACCGGGCCAGCGTTGCTGCGCTATGCGCTGGGGCCCAGCCTGGGCCAGTGCTGTGGCGGCATCATGTACCTGCAGTTCGAGCCGATCAGCAGTGCCGATGGCCCGCGCCTGCAGCAGCGCCTGGCGCCCCGCCTCACGCCCGTGGCGCTGTTTGGCGGCGGCCATGTGGGCCATGCACTGGCGCAGGCGCTGGCGCCGCTGCCGCTGGCGCTGACCTGGATCGACAGCCGCGACGGCATTTTCCCAGCGGGTGTGCCGCAAGGCGTGGCGTGCGAACATTCCGAGCCCGTGCAGGATGCGGTGCCCGGTCTGGCAACGGGTTCGCGCGTGCTCATCATGAGCTTCAGCCACGCCGAAGACCTGGACGTGGTGGCCGCCTGCCTGCGGCGCCAACGTGCGCAGGGCGATTTGCCGTTCATCGGCCTGATCGGCAGCCACACCAAGTGGGCGACCTTTCGCCACCGCCTGCAGGAGCGGGGTTTTACCGCCCAGGAACTGGCGCAGGTGACCTGCCCGATCGGTGTGCCTGGCATTGCCGGCAAGGCGCCCGAGGTGATTGCCGTGGCCGTGGCAGCGCAGTTGTTGCAGACGCTGGACGCTGACCACGCAGGGTAATCCCGGGGCGTTTGGATTGCAGCGGGGCTCAATTGCGCACAAAATTTGCATACACTTTGCGCTTTGGTCGCAGCGGTGCCCTGGCAACGGTTTGTCCTGGTGCGCGGCCTCGTGGTTTCTCTGCCCGATGGATCGGGCACGGAAATGAGCTGCTCAGAGCGCCCGCAGTGGTGAGCAGGTTGCCAATGGCGCCCTGGTGGCGCCACCAGGGTGAAAAATCATGGAAAGCTACCTTCTCGACTGGGCCAATCTGCTGCTGCGCTGGGTGCATGTCATCACCGCGATTGCGTGGATTGGCTCGTCCTTCTATTTCGTTTTTCTCGACAGCAGCCTTACGCCGCCCGAAGACGACGACCTGAAAAAGCAGGGCGTCAGTGGCGAGCTGTGGGCTGTGCACGGCGGGGGGTTTTACCACCCGGTCAAGTTCAACGTCTCGCCCCCCAAGCTCCCCGGGCACCTGCACTGGTTCTATTGGGAGAGCTACAGCACCTGGCTGAGCGGCTTCTCGCTGTTTACCGTGTCCTACCTCTGGAGCGCTGGTACCTACCTGGTGGACAAGTCGCGCATGGACTGGGCGCCCGCCACGGCGGTGGTGGCTGCGCTCGCCTTTCTGGTGGTGTTCTGGCTGTTGTACGACGCCATTTGCCGCGTGTTTGGCCAGCGCAAGAAGGGCGATGCCATCGTCGGAGCGCTGGTGCTGGTGCTGGTCTGCATTGCCTCGTGGCTGGCCTGCCACTGGTTTGCCGGGCGTGCAGCCTTTTTGCTCGTCGGCGCGATGATGGCCACGGCCATGAGCGCCAACGTGTTTTTCTGGATCATCCCCGGCCAGCGCACCGTGGTGGCCGACCTCAAGGCCGGTCGGCCAGTCGACCCCATCCACGGCAAACGGGGCAAGCAGCGCAGCGTGCACAACACCTACTTCACGTTGCCGGTGCTGTTTGCCATGCTCAGCGGGCACTACAGCTTCACCTGGAGCCACCCGCAAAACTGGCTGGTGTTGATCCTCATGATGTTCGCGGGTGCGGCCATCCGGCAGTTTTTCGTCCTGCGCCATGGCTTCAAGCTGGGTCGCAACGCCCACCCCTGGCCGTATGCGCTGGTCGGCGTGGCGGTGATTGTCGGCGCGGTGGTGTGGCTGCGGCCTGCGCCTGTGGTTGCTATCACTTCAGAAGCTGGTAGCGCTGCATTTACAAGCGCTGCAGGCCATTTTGACTATGCAAAGGTGCAGGCGGTGTTGCAGGAGCGCTGTGTGCAATGCCATGGGCCCGACGTGCAGATGAAGGGCGTGCGTCTTGACAGTGCCCAGCAGGTGGCGCCGCGCGCCCTGCTCATCTACCAGCAAGTGGTGCTGCAAAAGCTCATGCCCATGAACAATGCCACGCAAATGACCGACGCCGAACGCGACCTGATTGCCCGCTGGCACGACGCAGGCGCTCCGGTTCAATAATTACACCTTGTTGTTGCTGGGCCAGACCTCCAGGCCCAGCCCGCGCAGGTAAGTGCCCACGCTGATGCGGGCGGCCTGCACCAGGTCGTACGCTTGCGGGTCCAGCAGCCAGCTTTGGAGCAGGCCTTCGATCAGCACCTGCAGGCCCAGGGCAGCCATGTCGGGCGGCACGGCGGTGGGCCAGGGGCGTTCGGCAAAGGCGCGTTCCAGTGCAATGCGGTTGCGCGCCAGCCATTGCCGGTGCATCTGCAGGTGGCGGGCCTGCACGGCTCCCAGTTCTTCCACATATTCCACGCGGTGGATGGCAATTTGCATCACGCGGCGCAATTGCGCGTCGCTGGCAATACGGCGCAAGCCCTCCAGCATGGCGTCGCACACCACTTGCATGCTGGCGGGGGGCGCATCGGGCCCGGTGCCGGTGAGCAGTTGCTCCATGGGCAGGGTGGCACGTTCCATCATGGCGTTGAACAGGTCCGCCTTGTCCTTGAAGTGCCAGTAGATGGCGCCGCGCGTGGCACCGGCGGCCACCGCGATGTCATTGAGCGAGGTGCGTGAAACCCCTTTTCCCTCGAACAGGCGCTCTGCAGCGTCGAGCAGCGCGTTGCGCGTTGCCTGGGCATCGGCTTTGGTGCGGCGGGCCATGGACATTTCTCCTGGAGGCAAGCCCTTTACTATACATACATTCAAGGATGTATGTATACTCCACAACCCAGCATCCGTCGATGACGGGTGTACACACGTTTCACAGAAAAAAATTAGACTGCCTGCTTTCGTGCACTCCACGGACGGACTTTTCCGAAGGAATCCCATGCTCTTGCGCCAAGCCCCGATTGTTTCTGCCCTGTCCCCCGCATCCCACCGGTCGCGCCAGCGGCAGGCCCTCGCCGCCGGCTGCCTGGGCGCGGCGCTGCTGCTCTCGGCCTGCGGCAAGGGTGATGCGCCCGCCGCGCCACCCGGGGGCGGCATGCCGCCGCCCGAAGTGGGCGTGGTGGTGGCCAAGCCGGGCGATGTCGGCCTGATCACCGAGCTGCCCGGCCGCCTGGAGGCCTCGCGCGTGGCGCAGGTGCGGGCGCGTGCGGCCGGCATCCTGCAAAAGCGGCTGTTCCGCGAAGGCAGTGATGTGAAGGCGGGCCAGCCGCTGTTTGCCATCGACGCCGCGCCCTATGCAGCCGCCTTGCAGAGTGCCGAGGCCACGCTGGCGCGGGCCCAGGCCAACCTGACCCAGGCGACCGCGCTGGCCGAGCGCTACAAGCCCCTGGTGGCCGCCAATGCCGTCAGCCAGCAGGAATATGCCAACGCCGTGGCGGCGCAAAAGCAGGCCGAGGCCGATGTCGCCGCAGGCAAGGCGGCGGTGCAGACGGGCCGCATCAACCTGAATTACGCCAGCGTCACGGCGCCGATTTCGGGCCGCATCGGTCGCGCCCTGGTCACCGAAGGGGCCCTGGTGGGGCAGGGCGAAGCCACGCAACTGGCCGTCATCCAGCAGATCGACCCGGTGTATGTCAACTTCACCCAGTCGGCTGGCGAGGTGATGAAGCTGCGCCGCGCCTTGGCCGAGGGCCAGCTGCAGCGCGCCGGGGGCAGTGAAGCCGCCAGCGTGCGCCTGGTGCTCGAAGATGGCAGCGAATACGCCCGCCCCGGCAAGCTGCTGTTTTCCGACCTGACGGTGGACGCCAGCACGGGCCAGATCACGCTGCGTGCCGAGGTGCCCAACCCCAAGGGCGATTTGCTGCCGGGCCTGTATGTGCGCGTGCGGCTGGAGCAGGCCCAGGTGGCCAACGCCATCACGCTGCCCCAGCAGGCGGTCACACGCACCCAGCAGGGCGACCGGATCATGGTGGTGGGCGCCGACGGCAAGCCCAGCCCGCGCATGGTGAAGGTGGGTGCGGCCCGCAACAACCAGTGGATCGTGCTGGAGGGCCTGAAGGAAGGCGAGCAGGTCATGGTCGATGGCTTCCAGAAGCTGCAGATGATGCCGCCCGGCACGCCGGTGAAGGCCGTGCCCTGGCAGGCCCCCGGCAGCGCCGCCGCACCAGCGGCTGCGCCTGCCGCCAGCGCCCCTGCTGCGGCCGCCAGCGCCGGCCAGCAATAAGGAGCCAGCCCCATGGCCAAGTTCTTTATTGACCGCCCCATCTTCGCGTGGGTGATCGCCTTGTTCATCATGGTGCTGGGCGCCGTGTCGATCACCAAGCTGCCGGTGTCGCAATACCCCTCGGTGGCGCCTCCGACCATCGTCGTCAGCGCTGCCTATCCCGGTGCTTCGGCACAAACGCTGGAAGACAGCGTGCTGGCCGTGATCGAGCGCGAAATGAACGGCGCGCCCGGTCTGGCCTACATGGAGGCCGTGAGCCAGGCGAACGGCACCGGCACCCTCACACTGAGCTTCGAGCCGGGCACCAATGCCGATCTGGCGCAGGTCGAGGTGCAGAACCGCCTGTCGCGCGCCACGCCGCGACTGCCTTCGGTGGTGAACCAGCAGGGTGTGCGTGTGGACAAGTCGCGCAGCAACTTCCTGCTGTTCACCATGCTGTCGTCGGCCGACCCTAAGTTCGACGTCAACGCGCTGAGCGACTACGCCGCGCGCAACGTAGTGCCCGAACTGCAGCGCCTGCCCGGCATCGGCCAGGTGCAGTTGTTCGGTGCCGAGCGCGCCATGCGCGTCTGGGTTGATCCGGCCAAGCTGCAGGGCTTTAACCTGTCTGCGGCCGATGTGGCCAGCGCCATCCAGGCGCAGAACGCGCAGGTGTCGGCCGGCAGCCTGGGCGAATTGCCCAACCTGAGCGGTCAGACGATCTCGGCCACCGTGGTGGTGCCGGGGCAGATCAGTTCGACCAAGGAGTTTGGCGACATCGTGCTGCGCGCCAATGCCGACGGCTCCACGGTGCGCCTCAAGGATGTGGCACGCATCGAACTGGGCGCCCAGTCGTATGCGACCACCGCGCGCCTCAATGGCAAGCCGGCCACCGGCATGGGGGTCCAGCTGTCGCCCTCGGGCAATGCGCTGGCGGCGGCCACGGCGGTCAAGACCCGCATGGCCGAGCTGGAAAGATACTTTCCGTCCGGCGTGAGCTGGACCATTCCCTACGACAGCTCCGACTTCGTCAAGATTTCCATCAAGCAGGTCGCCATGACCCTGCTTGAAGCCATCGCGCTGGTGTTTCTGGTGATGTTCCTGTTCCTGCAGAACTTCCGCTACACCATCATCCCGACCATCGTGGTGCCGGTGGCGCTGTTGGGCACCTTTGGGGCGCTGTTGGCAATGGGCTTTTCGATCAACGTGCTGACCATGTTCGGCATGGTGCTGGTGATCGGCATCGTGGTGGACGACGCCATTGTGGTGGTGGAAAACGTCGAGCGCATCATGAACGAGGAGGGCCTGCCGCCGCTGGAGGCCACGCGCAAGGCCATGGGCCAGATTTCGGGCGCCATCATCGGCATCACCGTGGTGCTGATTTCGGTGTTTTTGCCATTGGCCTTTTTTGCCGGCTCGGTGGGCAACATCTACCGCCAGTTCTCGGCGGTGATGGGGGTGTCCATCGCCTTTTCCGCCTTCATGGCGCTGTCGCTCACGCCCGCGCTGTGCGCCACCCTGCTCAAGCCGGTCGAGGCCGGGCATGGGCACGCCAAGAAGGGGTTTTTTGGCGGTTTCAACCGGGGCTTTGCCCGCACCGCCAAAGGCTATGAAGGCTGGGTGGCCAAGCTGCTGCGCCGCGGTGGCCGGATGATGGTCATCTATGTCGCGCTGATCGCCGCCGTGGGCGTGCTGTACATGCGCCTGCCGACCTCGTTCCTGCCGAACGAAGACCAGGGCAACCTGCTGGTCAACATCCAGCTGCCGCCTGGCGCCACGCTGGAACGCACCCAGGCCGTGGTCGAAAAGGTCGAGGACTTCATGCTCAAGCAACCCGAAGTCAAGAACATGGTGGCCGTGCTGGGCTTCAGCTTCTCGGGCCAGGGGCAGAATGCCGGCCTGTCGTTCGTCACACTCAAGGACTGGTCCGAGCGTGCGGGTGCCGGGCACACGGCCGAAGCCATCGCGGGCCGGGCCATGGGCGCGCTGTCGGGTGTGCGCGATGCGTTCATTTTTGCGCTGAGCCCCCCCGCCATTCCCGAGCTGGGGGTGAGCTCGGGTTTCACCTTCCGGCTGCAGGACCGCGGCGGCAACGGCCATGATGCGCTGGTGGCGGCGCGCAACCAGATGCTGGGCATGGCGTCCAAAAGCAAAATCCTGGCCGGCGTGCGACCCGATGGCCTGGAAGACGCGCCGCAATTGCAGGTTGATATCGACCGCGACAAGGCCAGCGCGCAGGGCGTGAGTTTTGCCGCCATCAACAACGCCATCTCCACGGCGCTGGGCTCGGCCTATATCAACGATTTCCCGAACGCCGGGCGCCTGCAGCGTGTCGTGGTGCAGGCCGAGGCCGAGGCCCGCATGCAGCCCGATGACATCCTGAAGCTGACCGCACTCAACAGCCAGGGCAAGGCCGTGCCGCTGTCGTCGTTTGCCACCACGCGCTGGATCAGTGGTGCCATGCAGACCGTGCGCTACAACGGCTATCCGGCGATGCGCATCGCCGGGGGTGCGGCGCCCGGCTACAGCACCGGCGATGCCATGGCCGAGATGGAACGCATGGCCGCGCAGCTGCCGGTGGGGTTCGGCTTTGAATGGACGGGTCAGTCGCGCGAAGAAAAAATGGCCGGCTCGCAGGCCATGGTGCTGTACGGCTTTGCCATCCTGGCCGTGTTTTTGTGCCTGGCGGCCCTGTATGAAAGCTGGTCGATTCCGCTGTCGGTCATCCTGGTGGTGCCGCTGGGGGTGCTGGGCGTGCTGCTGGGCGTGAGCCTGCGCGGCATGTCCAACGATGTGTACTTCCAGGTGGGGCTGATCACCATCATCGGCCTGTCGGCGAAGAACGCCATCCTGATCATCGAGTTTGCGAAAGACCTGCAGGCGCAAGGCAAGAGTGTCGTCGAATCGGCGCTGGCCGCTGCGCATCTGCGGTTCCGTCCGATCGTCATGACCTCGCTGGCTTTCATCCTCGGTGTTCTGCCCCTGGCCATTGCCTCGGGCGCCAGTTCGGCGAGCCAGCGGGCCATTGGCACCGGCGTGATCGCGGGCATGGTGGTGGGAACCACGCTGGCCGTGTTTTTCGTACCGATCTTCTTCGTCGTGGTGCGCGGCCTGTTCAAGGGCAGCGCGCGGCAGCAGCAATTCGATGCAGAACATGCACACCAGACCGGGGCGGGAGACCACCATGCGTAAGACACAAGCCATCCCATTTTCCCTGCGCAGCAGCTCGATCTGCAGCGCGCTGGCCGCCTTGGCGCTGGCCGGGTGCACGTCGATGGCCCCGGTGTACGAGCGCCCTGCCGCGCCCGTGGCGACGCAATGGCCGACTTTCGGCGTCCAGAGCCAGGAGGCATCTGCCACACCGGCGGGTGATTTGCTCTGGCAGGACTTTGTGACCGATGCCCGATTGCGCACCTTGATCGACAAAGCCCTGGCCGATAACCGCGATCTGCGTGTGGCAGCACTGTCCATTGAGCAGGCCCGTGCGCAGTACCAGATTCGCAGCGCCGACCAGACGCCCACCATCAACCTGGCCGCCACCGGCAACCGCCAGCCCGCATCGGGCGGGGGTATCAGCAGCACCTATACGGCGGGACTGGCGCTGGCCTCCTGGGAAATCGACTTCTTTGGCCGCATCGCCAGCCTCAAGAATGCCGCGCTGGCGCAGTATCTCTCCACCGAAGAGGCCCGCCGTGCTGTGCAGACGAGCCTGGTTGCCTCTGTAGCCAATACCTGGCTGAGCCTGCAGACCAACGATGCATTGCTGGTGCTGACAGAACGTACTCTGGCTACCCGTGAGGATTCGCTGCGCTTGATCCGTCTGCGTTTTGACGAGGGTGTGACCTCTGCGCTGGACCTGCGCCAGGCGGAGTCGCTGGTCGCCGCTGCGCGCGTTGCACTGGCACAGCAGCAGCGCCTGCGGGCGCTGGATGTGAACACGCTGACCCTGCTGGTCGGGCAGCCTTTGTCGCCAGATCTGCTCGACACGCGGGATACGGGCGGCACGCCGTTCGCCAGTGTTCCGGCCGGGCTGCCGTCAGACCTGCTGGCACGCCGCGCTGATGTGCGCCAGGCCGAGCAGTTGCTGCTGGCGGCCAACGCCAATATCGGTGCCGCAAAGGCCGCCTTTTTCCCGCGCATTGCACTGACTGCCAGTGCAGGATCGGCCAGCAATGCACTGTCGGGCCTGTTCAAGGACGGTTCTTGGGGCTGGACCCTGGCGCCGCAGATGTTGCTCCCTATTTTTGATGCGGGGCGCAACCAGGCAGGGCTCGATTCGGCCTTGGCAGGGCGCGATATTGCCGTGGCGCAATATGAGAAAGCCATTCAGAGTGCTTTCCGCGAAGTGGCCGATGCTTTGGCCGGGCGCGCGACGCTGGGCGAGCAGTGGCGTGCACAGCAGCAGCAGGCCGAGGCCGAGGCCGATCGTTTCCGCCTCGCTGATCTGCGCTATCGCAACGGCGTTGCAAGCTACCTCGATGTACTGGACGCGCAGCGCGCACTGTTCGCCAGCCAGCAGGCTCTGGCCCAAATACGGCTGGCCTTGCAGCAGAACCAGGTGGCCGTGTACAAAGCCCTGGGAGGCGGTTGGGTTCTGACAGACACCGCGCCACAGGGGTGATAGCATCGGGTTTTCCCTGTGTTGCCCCATGCGGACAGCCACGGAAAACTCTTGATGCAAGGCAAATTGGCGCCGACTCCCCCGGTTGTGCGTCCTCAACTTGATTTGTCTCAAACATCGGCACGGGTTCGCATTGCAAAGTGCACGCCATATGTTGCCGAACTACTCCCCAGAATTGCCCGTGGAATGCGAGGTCGTGGCGCCTGGCGAAGTGCTGCGCGTGCGCAATGAAAATCTCAATACGGTCTTGCACCTGGTGAGTGGTCGGGTGCAGCTGGGCATCCGTGAAGACGGACAGATGCGCCACCAGCTGGGCGTGGTCGAGGGCCCGTTCTGGCTCGACGGCGCTGCCGCCATGCTGGGCGTGCCCTGCGCCGTAGACATGGTGACCGAAACCCGTGTTCAGCTGCGCCGCCAACCCATCGAAGACTTCATACGCAGCGTGGAGGCCTTGCCCAAGGCCGCGCAGTTGCTGCTGCACGATATGGCCGTAGGCTACCGGCAGCAAACCGAACTGGCCGTGAGCCGTCTGGCCCAGGATGCCGAGGCCCGGTGTGCCCAGTGGTTGCTGCGCCATGCGCAGCACGACAGCAATGGCGCCATGAGCGTCACGCTGAACCAGCGCAAGCGTTTGATTGCTGCGCAGCTCGGCATTGCACCCGAGACTTTTTCCCGGGTGCTGCGCAGTCTGCGCGAACATGGCCTGATCATGGGGTCGGGCAACGTGCTCAAGCTCCCACAGCCCGGGGCGCTTGAAATGCTGGCCAGCGGCGGCTGATTCGGGTGCTGTCGCTGCAGATGATTGCAGCGTCCTTTCTGTAGCGCTCAGGGTTTGTCCCCGTGAATCGCTGAGGGTTCCACCCAAGCCGGAGTACAAAAGGGGTGCGTATATTCAATGCACTCTTATGTCGACGCCATCAATCCCACTCCTTTTTTTCTGGCTCCGCCTGCATGCGCAGGGTTGGGGGTGCGCATGACACCCCCAACGGACGCAGCACTGGCGGTGGCAGAAACCACGGCGCCCCATTGGGCGCTGCCGGGAGCGCTGGCGCTGCGGCTGGTGGTGCTGGCGGCCCTGGCCATTGCGCTGTCGGGCGCTGTTTCGGGCTGGTTGGTGGCGCGGGCGTCGGGGCAGGAAGCCGTGCAGCGCATGGAGGACCAGCAGACCGATGAGGTGGAAGTGTTTGCACGGCTCTTGGCCAGCAAGATCGAGCAGAGCCAGAAAGTGCTGCGCAACGTCGCTGAAGGTATTACGCCCGAGATGCTGGAGCTTCCGGCCAGCCTGGAGTGGCTGCTGCAACAGAGTCTTCCCGCTGTGCAGTTTTTTGATTCCATGCTGGTGGCGCGGCAGGATGGTGAATTGCGTGTCAACCTGCAAAACGGCCGTTTCGAAAAAACCGCAAACCTGGAGCCCCCGGCACGTGATGCCTTGCGGCGGACACTGGTCGATGGCAAGCCCATGGTGGCCGAGCTGATGGCCAGCCGCTCCAGCGAGGCGCGCATCATGTTCACCATGCCGCTGCACCGGGATGATGGCACGGTACTGGGTGTGGTGGCGGGCATGTTGCGGCTGCAGTCCCAGGGTTTGCTGCCCATTTCCATGGCCGTGCCGCAACGGGCGGATACCCGGCTGGTGGTGTTCACCCGCGAGGGCACGATTCTGTCGCATTCCGACCCTGCGCGTGTCATGGGGCAGGTACGCGATGAACCGGGTCTGGCGCCGGTTTTTGCACGTTGGCTGGAGCACGATAGTCCGGTGATGGGCGCTGCCAGCACCGAGATGGTGCCGGGACATATTGTCAGCATGGCGGGCATGCCGCTGCCGCAATGGATGGTGGCACGGGTCAGCGATACGCAGGCGCTATTGGCCCCACTGCAAGGTGCGCAGCGCAAGGCGTGGTGGCTCGCGGCGGCCGCTATAGCCTTGACCGTAGCCTTGTTTGCCTTGTTGGCGTTCTGGATGTTCCAGCCGCTCGCGCAACTGCGTGATCGTGCCGGGCAATTGCTGGATGGTTCCGCCGACGTCCCTGGCGCCATGCCTTGGCCTCGTGCTGGTGGTGAGGTGGGCGCCCTGGTCGAGGTGTTTGAAGGCGTACAGAACCAGCAGGACGATGCGCAGCAGCGCCATCGCATACTGGAGCGCCAATACCAGGCGATCCTGGATGTTAGCTCGGTGGGCATTGCCATCACCCGTGGTGATCGCCTGGTCTCCATGAGCCGCCAGGCCTGCCAGATGCTGGGCTTTGTCCCCGTCGAGTTGCAGGGCCAGCCGCTGGCCTGCATCTACCCGGCAGAGCGGGATTCCTTTGGCCTGGATCGGCGCATCGAGGATTCGTTTGCCGTGCATGGCGGCTTTGGCGGCGACGTGTGCCTGCGCCGCAAGGATGGCAGCCCGGTGTGGGCGCGGGTGCAGGGGCGTGCGGTTGATCTTCAGGCGCCGGATGGTGACCGCGTGTGGATGGTGGAAGAAATGACGGCTGCGCACGAAGAGCGCCGCCAGGATAGCTGGGTCACCACGCACGACCCGCTGACCCAACTGGAGAACCGCCAGGGCTTCGAGCAGCGCTTGCGACTTCTGCTGGCCGCGGACCAGCCTCCCACCGACAGTCGGCCAACACCGCTGAACGGTGTCGAGGGGCTTTCCGTTTCGGGCGTGGTGCTGTTCCTCGACCTGGACCATTTCACCGTGGTCAACGATGTGGCGGGCCACGATGCTGGGGACGACGTGCTGCGCCATGTCGCCCGCTTGCTAGAGGTGCAGGTGCGCCAGTCGGGCTGGGCTGCGCGGCTGGGCGGAGACGAATTTGCGGTGGTGCTGCCGGGCTGCTCCAGCGCGCATGGCCTGGCCGTGGCCGAGCAGCTGCGCGCCGCAGTACAAAGCTGGGAGCCTGTCTACCAGGGGCGCAGCTTCACCCTGGGGGTGAGCATTGGCATGGTGCCGCTGGAGCCTGGCCTACAGGATGTAGCCGCCGTGCTGCATGCGGCTGATATGGCCTGCTACGACGCCAAGCGCGCCGGGCGCAACCAGGTGGTGCAGCGCATGGTGCAGGGGAGCATGCTAGCGGCTGGTTGACCCGGTCGAATCCATTGCGCCGAGCGCGTGCAGCATGTTTTCTGCGGTGGCCGGTGCGGTCAGTTGCACCGGTCCAGCGCTGGCGCCGCGTGCAGCGGCCACGGCGTTGCGCAGTGCTTCATAGACGCTAATGGCCAGCATGAAGGGCGGCTCACCCACGGCTTTGCTGCCACCCACGTTGTCCTCGCGGTTGGCTTCGGGCCACAGATCGACCTTGAAGTGAGCGGGGATGTCGCCCGTCGCTGGAATCTTGTAAGTGCTGGGTGCGTGCGTGGCGAGCTGGCCCTGGTCGTTCCAGACCAGTTGTTCGGTGGTGAGCCAGCCCATGCCTTGCACAAAACCGCCCTCGATCTGCCCGAGGTCTATGGCCGGGTTGATGCTGTGGCCCACGTCGTGCAGGATGTCCACACGCAGCACGCGGTTCTCGCCGGTGAGCGTATCCACCGCTACTTCGGTGCAGGCCGCGCCATAGGCGAAGTAGTAGAAGGGCCGACCCGTGAGTGTGGTCTTGTCGTAGTGGATTTTGGGCGTGCGGTAAAAACCGTCGCTCCAGAGCTGGATGCGGTTGGCATAGGCCGCACTCACCACCTCCTCGAAGCTGCGCTCGGTCTTGGGCGAGATCACACGCCCACCCTCGAAACGGATGGCGCCCGCGCCGCAGCCGTCCAGCCCGCAGACGAACGAGGCCAGGTTGTCGCGCACGTTGCGCGCGGCAAACTGCGCCGCGCGGCCATTGAGGTCGGTGCCGCTGCTGGCCGCCGTGGCGCTGGCGTTGGGCACCTTGCTGGTGTCGCTGGCCGTCACGCGCACGCGGTGCAAGGGCACGCCCAATTCGTCGGCCACGATCTGCGCCACCTTGGTGTGCAGGCCCTGGCCCATCTCGGTGCCGCCGTGGTTTACCTGCACGCTGCCGTCGGTGTACACATGCACCAGGGCGCCTGCCTGGTTGAACAGCGTGGCGGTGAAGCTGATACCGAATTTCACCGGCGTGATGGCCAGACCGCGCTTGAGCACCGGGTTGGCAGCGTTCCAAGCGGCAATGGCTTCTTGGCGCTGCCGGTATTGCGTGGTTTGCTCCAATTTTGGAAGCAAATCGTGCAGGATGTTGTCCTCCACCGGCATCTGGTAGTGGGTGACGTTGCGTTCGACGGTGCCGTACAGGTTGGCCAGGCGCACGTCCAGCGCGTCACGCCCCAGCGCGCGGGCAATGTCGCCGATGATGGTTTCGATGGCAATCACACCCTGTGGTCCGCCAAAGCCGCGAAAAGCCGTGTGGCTTTGCAGGTTGGTGCGGCAGCGGTGCGAGGTGATCTCCACGTTCTCCAGGTAATAGGCGTTGTCGGCATGGAAGACGGCGCGGTCGCACACGGGGCCTGACAGGTCGGCCGAGAAGCCGCAGTTGGCTGCCATCTGCAGTTTGAGCGCGGTGATGCGCCCGGTATCGTCAAAGCCCACATCCCACTCGTAGGCGAACGGATGGCGTTTGCCGGTGACCACGAAGTCGTCGTCGCGGTCGAGGCGCAGTTTGATGGCGTGCCCTGTTTTTTGCGCGGCCAATGCGGCCCACACCGCCAAGTGGCCGGCCTGGGTTTCCTTGCCGCCAAATCCGCCGCCCATGCGGCGGCATTCCACACGCACCGCGTGATTGGCAATGCCCAGGGCATGCGCTACCCAGTGCTGCACCTCGCCCGGGTGCTGCGTGCTGGAGTGGATCCACCACTGCCCCTGCTCCAGCGGCAGGGCGTAGGCGATCTGGCCTTCCAGATAGAAGTGCTCTTGCCCGCCCACTTCCAGCTGGCCGCTCAGGCGGTGGGGTGCCCCCTGCAGTGCGGCCTCGGGTGTGCCCCGGCGCACCACCACGGGCGGCAGCACCTGGCTTTGGGCTTGCAATGCGGCGGCGATGGTGAGGATGGCGGGCAAGGGGGTGATGTCGGGCCGCACGGCGCGGGCAGCGCGGCGGGCCTGTATGACCGATTCGGCTACGACCAGGCCGATGACCTGGCCCACATGCTGCACGGTGTCCTGGGCAAAAATGGGCTCGTCGTGGGCAAAGGCGGCCAGCACCGGGTCGCCAGGGATGTCGTGTGCCAGTACCACAGCGCGCACGCCGGGCATGGCCAGGGCGGGTGCGGTGTCGATGCTGTTGATGCGACCGTGCGCCACGGGCGAGAGGATGGGAGCCGCATACAGCGTGCCTTTGACTTCGGGCAGATCGTCGATGTAGTGCGCTGCGCCCGCTACCTGCGCGTACGCGCTTTCGTGCGGGTGCGACTGGCCCATGGTGCGGTGGGCGCTCATGCCGATTCCTCCAGCCGGAAGCTCTCCAGCGACACATCGGTGTGGCCTTGGCTTTCGAGCCAGAAGCGCTGCACCAGCCGGGCCAGCACGGTGCGCCGGTACGCACTGCTGGCACGCATGTCGGATAGGGGGGTGAACTCGGTCTGCAGCGCCTGCGCTGCGCGCTGCACCGCAGCTTCGTCCCAGGGCTGGCCTGTGAGAGCGGCCTCGGCCTGGTGCGCGCGGGCAGGCACGGCGGCCACGCCACCAGCACCGATGGAGGCGCTGCGCACCGCGCCGCCCTCCAGGTGCAGGCACAGCACCAGGCACACCGCAGAGATGTCGTCGTCGAAGCGCTTGGACACCTTGTAGGCGCGCAACAGCTCAGCCTTGGCAGGGTGGGGCACCAGAATGCGCGCCAGCACTTCGTCGGGCGACAGCACGTTCTGGCGGTACCCGGTGTACAGGTCTTCCAGCGCCAGAATGCGCTCGCCCCGGGGGCTGGCCAGCACCACGCGGGCGCGCAGGGCAATGAGCAGCGGCATGGAGTCACCAATCGGCGAGCCGTTGGCAATGTTGCCTCCCAGCGTGCCGGCGTTGCGCACCGGCAGCCCTGCAAAGCGGGTGGCAAAGGTGTGCAGTTGCGGCCTGCGCTGCACCAGCGCTTCAAAGGCGTCCTGCAGGCGCACGGCGGCGCCGATGGCCGTGTGGTCTGCTGCCTCGGTGATCTGGCGCAGCTCGGCCACGCGGGTCACGTCGAGCACCTGGCCCAACTGGCGGTGCTGCTTGGTCACCCACAGCCCTGCGTCGGTGCAGCCCGCCACCAGTTGTGCCTGCGGGTGCGCGGCGCGTGCCGCCAGCAGGGCATCAAGCGTGGTGGGGGAAATATAGGAGAAATTTTGCTCTAGCGGCCTATGGGTAAGCGCTAGTAGCTCTAATTGTTGTAGCAAAGCGGCCTCGTCCACCTGCATGCGGGGCAGGGTGTGCATCTCCTGGGCGGCGTCCAGGATGGGGCGGTAGCCGGTGCAGCGGCACAGGTTGCCCGAGAGGTCTTGCACTGCCTGCTCGCGCGTGACGGGCTGGCCGTGGCAGACCCGGTTCTGGTACAGGGCGAACAGGCTCATGACAAAACCCGGCGTGCAGAACCCGCACTGCGATGCGTGGTGGTCTACCAGGGCCTGCTGCACTGGATGCAGGGCGCTGCCCGGGTCCGCCGCGTCGGTGGGCAGGATGAGTGGATCGAGCGCCAGGTCTTCGGCGGTCCACAGCGCCTTGCCATCGATGGAATGCGCCAGGCAGATGCAGGCGTTGATGGCGCGGTACGCCACGCCGTCGCCATCGGCCTCGCCGATCACCACGGTGCAGGCGCCGCAGTCGCCTTCGCCGCAGCCCTCTTTGGTGCCGGTGTGGCCCAGGTCCTCGCGCAGCACCTGCAAGAGCGTGCGGTCGGGTGGTACATTGGCCAACGCTATCGGCTGGCCGCGGCGGATGAATTGCAAAGAGCGCATGGTCGAGAGGTTACAGCGGATGGACTGCGGACGTTCTAGGAGTCTGTCGGACTTGGGGCGTCGAAAGCGAGAATCGACCCCAGCGAGACCAGTTTTTGCCGGATTTGCAGCCCCATAGCCCGGCTATGGGGCAAAAAGACGGTGGAAAATGGGCTGCTGCGGTCGATTTGCAGCCGACGTTTACCAAGCCCGACAGGCTCCTAGGGTAGAGCGTGCTGCGCCTCGCGACATAAGCCTCGCCGTATGACGGGAATGCCTGCACAGCTATGAGAGACCAAGCCCTTTTCGACAAGATAGACCTCCATCTCATAAGGGTCTTGCATACCGTGTTGACTGAACGCAGCGTATCGAGGGCGGCCGTGCGGCTGGGCATGCACCAGCCGGCGGTATCCAGCGCGCTCAAACGCCTGCGCACCCTGGCGGGCGACCCCTTGCTGGTGCGCTCGGGCAGCGCCATGGTGCCCACCGATGCGGCGCTGTGCATGGTGGAGCCAGCCGGCGCCATCCTGCGCGCGGCCGAGGCACTGTTTTCCGATGCGCGCGGCTTCGACCCGCGCAGCGCCACACGCACCTTCCGCGTGGCAGCAAGCGACTACCTTGACCCGTTTTTTCTGCCGCGTCTGGTGGCGCGCATCAAGCACGAGGCGCCGCTGTGCCCTATCGAAATCTTGCCGCTCTCGCCCGATGCCCACTACCACGCGCTGCTGGCGCAGGGCGAGGCCGATGTGGTCATTGGCAACTGGCCGCAGCCCCCGGACGACCTGCACCTAGGTCGCCTGCTGTCCGACGAAGTGGTGTGCCTGGTCAGCCAGGAACACCCCGCCATGCGCCGGGGCTGGGACATTGATGAGTGGCTGGAGGCTGAGCACATTGCGCCCACGCCCACGCACCCGGGTGCGCGCGGCGTGATTGATGGCTATCTCGACACCCAGGGTTTGGCCCGCAACATCACCGCGCGCTGTGCGCATTTCAGCCTGATTCCGGACATCGTGGCCTCCAGCTTGCTGGTGCTGACCACGGGGCGCCAGTACTGCGAGCGCTTTACGGACCGCCTGCCCGTGGCCATCCTGCCGTGCCCGGTGCATTTTCCGCCACTCATGTATTACCAGCTCTGGCATGCGCGCAGCCACCACTCAGCGGCGGCGATGTGGTTGCGTGAATGCATCCGGGGGGTTGCGCTTTCACTGCGAAAACAATAGCTATCAGCGCTTACCCTATCAGCGTAAGACGCCAATTTCTTCAATAAAAGTAACAAACTGAGAGACAATCGCCCGCATGAGTTCCACCGCACCCCTTTCCGCGACTGGTACGGCAACGCCGCCCCGGTTGCAGCTCACGGGCATCACCAAGCGCTACCCCGCCGTGGTGGCCAACAGCGGCGTGTCGCTGGTCGTGCAGCCCGGTGAAATCCACGCCGTGCTGGGCGAAAACGGCGCTGGCAAGTCCACGCTGATGAAGATCATCTACGGCGCCACCCGCCCCGACGAGGGCAGTGTGTCTTTCGATGGCCGCACCGTGCAGGTCCGCAACCCGCAGGAGGCGCGGCACCTGGGCATTGCCATGGTGTTCCAGCATTTCAGCCTGTTCGACACGCTGACCGTGGCCGAGAACGTTTGGCTGGGGCTGGACAAAAGCCATTCCCTGGCCGACGTCACCCGCCGCATCACCGCCAAGGCGCAGGAGTACGGCCTGGACATCGATCCGCTGCGCCCGGTGCACACCCTGAGCGTGGGCGAGATGCAGCGCGTGGAGATCATCCGCGCCCTGCTGACCGAGCCGCGTTTGCTCATCCTTGATGAACCCACCTCGGTGCTCACGCCCCAGGCGGTCGAAAAGCTCTTCGTGGTGCTGCGCAAGCTGGCGCAGGAGGGCTGCAGCATCCTCTACATCAGCCACAAGCTGCACGAGATCCGCGCTCTGTGCACGGCCTGCACGGTGCTGCGCGGTGGCAAGGTGACAGGCGTGTGCGACCCGCGTGAAGAATCCAACGCCTCGCTCTCGCGCCTGATGATCGGTGCCGAGCCGCCGGCGCTGGAGCACCGCGCCGCCCAGACCGGCGACACCGTGCTGCGCGTGGCGGGCCTGAGCCTGCCACGCACCGACCCATTTGGCGTGGACCTGGTGGACCTGCAGCTCGATGTGCGTGCCGGCGAGGTGGTGGGCATTGCCGGAGTCTCGGGCAACGGGCAAAGAGAGCTGTTGTATGCGCTGTCGGGTGAGGACCAGCGCGCCCGGCCCGACACGGTGCAGGTGGCAGGCCAGAACGCCGGGCACCTGGGCCCACGCCAGCGCCGCGCGCTGGGCCTGCACTTTGTGCCCGAAGAACGCCTGGGGCGGGGTGCCGTGCCCAGCATGGGCCTGGCGCACAACCTGCTGCTCACCCGCAACGATGCCGTGGGCTGGGGAGGCTGGATTCGCATGTCTGTGTTGCAGGCGCAGGCGCAGGCCATCATCGAGCGCTTTGGCGTTCGGGCCGGTGGGCCGCACGCGGCGGCCCAGTCGCTCTCAGGTGGCAACCTGCAGAAATTCATCGTCGGGCGGGAAGTTTCGGCCAACCCGACCCTGCTTATCGTTTCACAGCCCACCTGGGGCGTCGATGTGGGCGCTGCGCAGCAGATCCGCAGCGAAATCCTGCGCTTGCGCGATGCCGGTTGTGCCGTGTTGGTGCTCAGCGAAGAACTGGAGGAGCTGTTTGACATCAGCGACCGCATGTACGTGATGGCCAAGGGCCGTCTGTCGCCTTCGGTCGATCGGGCCCAGGCCACGGCCCCGCGCATTGGCGAATGGATGAGCGGCCTGTGGCATGCCGATGTGCAGGCCCACCTGGCGCGCAACCGCGCGCAATTGGCAGAACTGCAAAGCGGGGTTTCCCATGTTGAAGCTTGAACCCCGGCCCCAGGCCTCGCGCCTGTGGACTTATGGCTCGCCCGTGCTGGCACTGTGCGTCACGGTGCTGATTGGCGTGGCGCTTTTCTCTCTGCTGGGCAAGGACCCGCTGCGCGGTCTACAGATTTTTTTCTGGGAGCCGGTGCGCTCGCAGTACGCACTGGGCGAACTCATGGTCAAGGCCACGCCGCTGTTGCTGATTGCCCTGGGCCTGGCGGTGTGCTTTCGCTCCAACGTCTGGAACATCGGTGCCGAGGGTCAGTTTGTGATGGGTGCCATTGCCGCAGGCGGTGTGGCACTGCTGGCCAGCAAGGACACGGGCGCCTGGATCGTGCCTGCGCTGCTGCTGGCCGGTGTGCTGGGGGGCATGGTCTGGGCGGGGCTCACGGCGCTGCTGCGCGACCGTTTCAATGCCAATGAAATCCTGGTCAGCCTGATGCTGGTCTACGTGGCCACATTGCTGCTGAGTTTTCTGGTGTTTGGCCCCTGGAAGGACCCGATGGGCTATAACTTTCCGCAGACGCGCACTTTTGAGAAAGTGACGCAGATCCCGCGCCTGATGGCGGGTTCGCGTATGCATATCGGCCTGTACATTGCGCTCGCCAGCGCCGCAGCGTTGTGGGTGTTCCTGTTTCGTTCGCGCGCTGGGTTTGCACAGCAGGTGGGCGGTCTGGCGCCTGCTGCAGCCCGTTATGCCGGGTTTTCGTCGCGCCGTGCGCTCTGGACGGCGCTGCTCATCTCGGGCGGCTCGGCTGGGTTGGCGGGGGCGCTGGAGGTGGCAGGGCCGATCGGTCAGCTCACACCCTATGTGCCTGCGGGCTACGGCTTTGCGGCCATCATCGTGGCCTTTGTGGGGCGCCTGCATCCGGTAGGCATGGTGTTTTCGGCCATTCTCATGAGCATGTTCTACATTGGCGGCGAACTGGCGCAGTCGCGCCTGGGCCTGCCCAAATCGCTCACTGGCGTGTTCCAGGGTTTGCTGCTGTTCTCGCTGCTGGCCTGCGATACCCTGATTGCCTACCGCGTGCGTTGGGTGCGCCCCTCTGGTGTGAAGGCAGGAGCCTGATATGGAATCCTACGCACTCCTTATCGGTGCCACGCTCAGTGCGGGCACGGTTCTGGCCATTGCGGCCCTGGGCCTGCTCATCAACGAAAAGGCCGGCATCGTCAATCTCGGGGCCGAGGGCATGATGCTGTGCGCCGCCATAGCGGGCTTTGCCGCCGTGGTGTACACGGGCAACACCTGGCTGGGATTTGCCGCTGGCATGGCGGCGGGCGCGGTGCTTGCGGCCATCTTTGGCTGGCTGGTCATCTGGCTGGGGACCAACCAGTACGCCACGGGATTGGCTTTGAGCCTGTTTGGCACGGGGTTTTCAGCGTTTGCCGGGATCAGCTATGTGCAGGCCAAGCTGCCCGAACTGCCCAAATACGAGCTGCCCTGGCTCAGCGACCTGCCCCTGCTGGGGCCGGCCCTGTTCCGCCAGCACCCCATGGTCTATCTCTCCATGGTCTTTGCTGGCGCGCTGGTGTGGTTTTTGTACCGCACACGCGCCGGGCTGGTGCTGCGTTCGGTGGGCGAGTCGCCGCAGTCGGCGCACGCACTGGGCTACCCGGTGCGGCGCATTCGTCTGGCGGCCGTTGTGGTCGGCGGGGCGCTGTGCGGTTTGTCCGGGGCCTACATTTCGACCGTGTACACGCCGCTGTGGGTCGAAGGCATGGTGGCCGGGCGTGGCTGGATCGCGCTGGCGCTGACCACTTTTGCCACCTGGCGCCCAGCGCGCGTGCTGCTCGGTGCCTACCTGTTTGGCGGTGTGACCATGTTGCAGTTTCACCTGCAGGCCACCGGCGTGCAGGTGGCCAGCCAGTGGCTGAGCATGCTGCCCTATGTCTCCACCATCGTGGTGCTGGCGCTGATCTCGCGCAATCCGCAGTGGATCCGCGTGAACATGCCTGCATCGCTGGGCAAACCTTTCCATCCCGGCTCATAATGGCCGTTTTTCCTGTCCCCAACTCTCCCCCAGAAGGAACCGACATGACCGATTTGCACAAACGCACTCTGCTGAAAGTGGCCGCGATGTCCGCCGTAGCCGCCGCCGCACTCGTGGGCTGTGGCAAGAAGGAAGAGCCCGCTCCGGCCCCTGCACCCGCGCCTGCGCCGGTCACCGAAGCCCCGGCGCCCAAGCCCGAGCCGCTCAAGATTGCGTTTGCCTATGTCGGCCCGGTGGGCGACGGTGGCTGGTCGTATGCCCATGACAACGGACGCAAGGCGCTGGAAAAGGAATTTGGCGACAAGATCGTTACCAGTTTCGTGGAAAGCGTGCCCGAATCGGCCGACGCCGAGCGCGTGCTGCGCGACATGGCGGGCCAGGGCAACAAGCTGATTTTTGGCACCACGTTCGGCTACATGGAATCCATGCTCAAGGTGGCTGCGGACAACCCCGGCATCAAGTTCGAGCACGCGACCGGCTACAAGACCGCCGAGAACATGCGCACCTATGACAGCCGCACCTATGAAGGCGCGTACATGGCGGGTGTGATTGCCGGTGCCATGACCAAGACCAACACGTTGGGCGTGGTCGGCTCGGTGCCCATCCCCGAAGTGCTGCGCAACATCAACAGCTTCACGCTGGGCGCGCAAAGCGTGAACCCCAAGATCAAGACCAAGGTGGTCTGGGTGAACGAATGGTTCAGTCCTCCCAAGGAAACCGAAGCGGCCACGTCGTTGATCAACGGCGGCGCCGACGTGCTGTTCCAGAACACCGATTCGCCTGCTGTGCTGAAAACCGCACAGGAAAAAGGCAAGCGCGCCTTTGGCTGGGATTCGGACATGACCGCTTATGGTCCCAAGGCACACTTGGCGTCGGCCGTGATCAACTGGGGTCCTTACTACATCAAAGCTACCAAGGATGCGCTCGATGGCACCTGGGCCACGGGCCAAGCCTGGTGGGGTGTGAAGGAAGGTGCGATTGACCTCGTGTCCATTGCCGAAGATGTGCCAGCCGAGACCAAAGCCAAGGTTGAGGAAGTCAAGAAGGGCCTGGCCGACGGTTCCTTCAGCATCTGGAAGGGCCCGATCGTGGGCCAGGATGGCAAGCCCGTGCTGGAAAAGGATGTTGTGGCTGACGACAAGTTCCTCGGAGGCATCAACTTCTACGTCAAGGGCGTGGAAGGCAAGATTCCTGGCGGCGACAAGAAGTAATCCCAGCGCCTGCGCGCCGAGCCAAAGGGCCGCCCGTGGGCGGCCCTTTTCAATGGAAGGAAAGCTGCAATGTTCAAGGTTCCCCCTCTGTCCGCCGAACGGTTGGCTGTGCTGTTGCGCGCCATGCCCAAAGCCGAGTTGCACATCCACATCGAGGGCTCGCTAGAGCCTGAACTCATTTTTGCCATGGCACAGCGCAACGATGTGCGCCTGCCTTACGCCAGTGTCGAGGCGCTGCGCAGTGCCTACGCTTTCAACAACCTGCAGAGCTTTCTCGATATCTACTACGCGGGTGCCAGCGTGCTGCTGCACGAGCAGGACTTTTATGACATGGCCCGCGCCTACCTGGCGCGGGCGGCTTTTGACAACGTGGTGCATGCCGAGATTTTTTTCGACCCGCAAACCCATACCGCACGCGGCGTTGCCATCGAAACTGTCATCAACGGCCTGTACCGCGCTTGTGAGGATGCGCGCAGTGTGCATGGCATCAGTGCATCGCTGATTTTGTGCTTTTTGCGCCACCTCAGCGAGGCAGATGCTTTTGCCACGCTGGAGCAGGCGCTGCCGCTGCAGGACAAGTTCATTGGCGTGGGCCTGGACAGCAGCGAAATGGGCCATCCTCCTGAGAAGTTTGCGCGGGTTTTTGAACGCTGCCGCGCGCTGGGCTTGCACCTCGTGGCCCATGCAGGCGAGGAGGGGCCGCCGGAGTACATCTGGAGCGCGCTGGACGTGCTGAAGGTCGAGCGCATCGACCATGGTGTGCAGGCCGTCAAGGATGCAGCGCTGATGCAGCGTCTGGCGAAAGAGCGTATCCCGCTGACCGTGTGCCCGCTGTCCAACCAGAAGTTGTGCGTTTTCCCCGATCTCAAGAACCACAACCTGCGCCAGTTGCTGGAGGCCGGGCTGTGCGCCACCGTCAACTCCGATGACCCGGCCTATTTTGGTGGTTACATCAACGATAACTTCACCCAGGTTTTTGCTGCCACCGGCATGACGCCGCGCCACGCCTACCAGCTGGCCAGCAACAGCTTTGAAGCCAGCTTTGCCCCCGAGGCTGACAAGCGCCAGTGGCAGCACCGGCTCAAGGAAAGCTTCGAGCGCTTTGTTGAGCACGATGGCTAAGCCATCACCTCATTCCATTTCTAAATCATCCGTGTCGTTGTTGCTTCGCCTTGCCGTGCTACAGCACTGTCTGCGGCTTCGCGCCTAGACACGAATGATTTGGAAACAGAATCAGGGTGCGGGAGCGATGGCTGCCGCCAGGCGGTCGGCGTAATCCTGCAGGGTGCCTGCATCAGGGTCTTTGCGGGGCCAGGTCAGCGCTATGCCGTCCTGCGCATGGCGTGGAACGACGTGCATGTGGAAATGAAACACCGTCTGGTCGCCCTCGCGGCCATTGGCCTGCAGCAAGGTGATGCCTGGCGGGTCGAACGTGGCCTGCACGGCGCTGGCCACGCGCTGGGCTGTCTGCATGACGGCAGCGGCCTCTGCGGGGGTGATGTCCAGGAGGGTGGCGGCGTGGCGCTTCGTGGCCACCAGCACATGGCCGGGGTTCACCTGGCCCAGATCCATGAAGGCAAGGGTCAATGCATCCTCGTAGACCCGGGCAGAAGGGATTTCGCCCGCCACCAGACGGCAAAAAATGCATTGACCGGGCGGTGAAGTGTCGACAAACATGGGCATGGTGGAACTCCTGTGAGATATCAAAATGGCGTAGGATTTGGTGTGTGCGAAAACGTACACAATGCAGCATTCCAGGCGACATGCCGCAAGCATCGTGCGAGACAGGCCCGCAGATTTATCGAGCACCAGCACACCCCATGCATATCATGACCCAGGCCACAGACCCCAAGAGCAATCAACTGCTCGCTGCGTTGCAAGAGACCGATTGGCAGCGCCTGCAGCCCTGTCTGGAACCGGTGGAAATGCCCCTGGGGCAGGTGCTGTATGAGTCCGGTCGGCCCATGAGCCATGTGTACTTTCCCACCACGTCCATTGTTTCGCTGCTCTATGTGATGGAAAACGGGGCCTCGGCCGAAATCGCGGTGGTCGGCTACGAGGGAGTGGTGGGCATCACCCTGTTCATGGGTGGGGGCACCACACCGAGTCGGGGCGTGGTGCAAAGCGCGGGAATGGGTGTGCGGCTCAGTGCACAGAGGATCCAGGATGAATTCAACCGATCGGGGCCTGTCATGCACCTGCTGCTGCGCTATACCCAGGCGCTGATTGCGCAGATGGTGCAGACCGCCGCGTGCAACCGGCACCATTCGCTCGATCAGCAATTGTGCCGCTGGCTTTTGCTGAGCCTGGATCGCTTGCCGGGCAATGAACTGGTGATGACGCAGGAGCTGATTGCCAACATGCTCGGCGTGCGCCGCGAGGGGGTGACAGAGGCAGCCCTCAAACTGCAGGCGGCAGGCCTGATCCGTTATGCCCGGGGCCGTATCACGGTGCTCGACCGCAAGGGGCTGGAGCTTCGCACCTGTGAATGCTATGGTGTGGTCAAACACGAGTACGACAGGCTCCTTCCTATCGAGCTGGCCCGCTAGCCAGGGTCGGTCTCCTCGCGTTACCGGGTTTTAGAGGCCCACTATGTGGGCTGGCAGACAGTGGCAAGGGGGCTTGTGGCGCAGACTGTGCCAACGGGTGAACCGGGTCTTGCGGTAGTGGTGTGGTTTTTGTGCACCTGCTTCTGCACAAGGACGTTGCCCTTCCTCCAGGATCACCCATTGGCCCCTACCCGCAACCATTTGATCGAGCTTCTGCCGCCCAAGGAGCGCCTGGGTTTCCTGTCGCGGTGCGAGCAGGTACCGCTGGTGGCGTCCCAAGTGCTGGGAAGCCCGGGCCAACCCACGTGCCATGCCTATTTCCCCATCGAGGGATTCATCTCCCAGGTGGCGCAGGTTGATGGACGCCTGGCCCTGGAGGTGGGCATGGTCGGGCGTGAAGGTCTGCTGGGCGCGCAGTTGGCACTGGGTGTTGCACAGGAGCCATTGCATGCCATCGTGCAAAGCCCCGGCCACGCATGGCGCATGGGTACCGATGATTTTTGCGCCCTGCTGAAAGACAGCCAGGCCCTGCTGGCGGGCGTCAATCGGTACCTGTCTGTGCTGATGGCGCAGCGCACGGGCCTGGCGGCCTGCCATCGTTTTCACACCATTGGTCCCAGGCTGGCGCGTTGGCTGTTGATGACCCAGGATCGGTCGGAAGTCTCGAATTTTCATGTCACCCACCAGTACCTGGCTTTCCTGCTGGGGGTACGCCGGGTGGGCATCACCACAGCCGCCGGCAGGCTTCAGCGCGAAGGGTTGATCACGTACCACCGCGGCCAGGTCACGGTGCTCGACCGCCGAGGACTGGCTGCGGTGGCCTGCAGCTGTTATGCCGCCGATCGCAAAGCCTATGCCGCGTTGATGTCCTGAGAGATCGACCTGGCGTGCGCCGGGTGCGGCGACCGGTGTGCACAGCGCAGCCGAAAGTGCTGGCTGTGTTCGCTAACGCACCGACGTGCGGCCAATGGATGTTTAGCCTGAGAGGGCGCCGTTCTTGACGCTACCGGTCAGATCGGTGTGGCCCACGCGGGGCCAATCCCTGCGTGCCACAGTTTGTGCATTTCAAAGGAAATTCCATGAAAACCATACACCTTGCAGCGGTGCTGCTGACCTTGCTGGGCCTTGTTGCCTGCGAAAAACAGCCTGTTGTAGTCAATGTTCCTGTCCCTGTGGCTGTACCTGGACCAGCGGGGCCGCAGGGCGTAGCCGGAAACGATGGAAGCCAGGGGGCGACGGGTACGACAGGAGCGCCTGGTGTGGCAGGCACATCTGGTGAAGGCACCACCGTCATCGTGGTGCCTCCGGCCTCGGCACCGGCCAATTGAAGCCCCGCACACACCGATTAAAGGAAGAAATTGATGGGCTTGGGAACCTTGCTTTTGATCGTGCTGATCCTGCTGCTGATCGGCGCGATTCCCTCTTGGCCGCACAGCCGTAACTGGGGCTATGGTCCCAGTGGATTGCTGGGTCTGGTGGTGGTCGTCATGCTGGTGCTGCTGGTGATGGGCCGGTTGTGATTTTGTGTCGGCCGCAGTGCTTTTGATTTACATGGATGCCGTACGGGTCAGCCGGGGCAGGCACCCACACTATAGGATTGAACAATGAAACATCTGTTGAAAAACGCATGTGCCTTGACCCTGCTGGCACTTGCCACACAGGCTGGGGCGCAAGCAGTCTTTTTTGAAAACGAAGGGTTTCGGGGGCGTTCATTTACCACCGAGCGCCAGATGGGGGATCTTGGACGTTTGGGATTCAATGACCGTGCTTCTTCGGTGCAGATCTTGGGGGGGCGCTGGGAGGTGTGTGAAGACGCACGCTTTCGGGGGCGCTGCATTGTCCTTCGCCCGGGCCGATATCCTTCGTTGTCTTCCATGGGGATGAATGATCGTCTGTCGTCGGTGCGGGAAGTTGATCGCAATGCGCGTGTGGCCAACAACCGCTTTGCGCCGGTACCCGATCCCTTCTACGACAGCCGCCGTCGCAATGGCGAGCGCCTCTATGAAGTCCCAGTGACCTCCGCACGCGCTGTAATGGCAACCCCCGAACAGCGTTGCTGGGTGGAACGCGAGCGTGTGGGGCAGAACCGAGGGGACTCCAGCAATGTTCCAGCGGCCATTGCAGGCGCACTGATTGGCGGAGTACTGGGTCACCAGGTGGGCGGCGGAACGGGCCGGGACATTGCTACCGCTGGGGGCGCTGTGGCGGGGGCAGTGGTGGGGTCCCGTATCGGGTCGGACGGACAGACGGGGCGGATGCAGAATGTGCAGCGATGCGCCGATGTGCCCAACCAGCAGCCAGACTACTGGGATGTCACCTACACCTTCCGGGGGCAAGAGCATCGGATTCAGATGACCGAGTCCCCAGGGGCCATGGTCACCGTGAACCGACAGGGAGAGCCACGCAACCGTTGATCTATGGGAACAGCATCATAAAAAAACGGCCCCTCGGGGCCGTTTTGCTGTGCAGTGCGTGACTTGCGCATGCGGATTCAGGCATGCCGCTGTGCAATCACTTGAACCACGAATCGCTGGCCTTGCGCTCCCAGTCAGCCAGTTGCTTTTCGGCTTCATCCTTGGCAATGCCGTAGCGTTCCTGGATCTTGCCGGCGAGTTGGTCGCGTCGCCCGGCCACAACGTCGAGGTCGTCGTTGGTGAGTTTGCCCCATTGCTCCTGTGCCTTGCCCGCTGCTTGCTTCCAGTTGCCCTTGATTTGGTCCCAGTTCATAAAAACTCCTTGTGTGATGCTGTGTGGATGGTCGTGAAAAAAGGTTCAGGGGCGAATGGCGATTTCGTTCTTGACCGACCGCACGCCATTGACCTGCCGAGCGATGTTCTCGGCGACGTTCTTCTCTTCTGTGTTCTTGGCAAAGCCGGACAACATCACGGTTCCGTTCAGTGTTTCAACGCTGATCGAGGTTCCGGCAACCCGTTTGTCTTCGAGCAGGCGAGTTTTCACTGTCGTTGTGATGCCTGCGTCGTCAATGTAGGCGCCGACAGTTTCCTGTCCACGGCTGACAGCGCAGCCCGTTGCGGTCAGCAGGGTGGTCGCAGCGATGGCTGCGGCGAGGAGAGTGCGAATGATCATGGTAATGCTCCAGTCGGTGACAGATATGGGTTCGTAAAAACCGCCTCCCCCTTTTTTTATGAACAGAGATTGGGGTGCAGACCATGCAAGAGTAGTCCTCCATGCGGCCATGGTCTGTACGGTATCGAACATTGGTGGCAGCCTTTCTTCGTCCGGTTCGCAAAGGCATCGGAATCCCCGCCTATGCGCTGTAGCGCACAGAAGAGAACCGGCAATCTGCGTAGTCTCACCAGTGTGGTTGAAGCGTGCCCTTGGGCGTGTGGATCCATTTCTGAGGATTGCTTGCAGAGACGTGGGCGGTTCTCTCTACTTTCCTCCAAGGAGATTTCCATGAAATACGCACATTTGATCGCCGCCACGTTGATGACCATGGGTTTGAGTGCATGCTTTTCGCTTCCTCCCGGCCCGGCGGGTCCGCAGGGCGCTACGGGTGATACGGGGGCTCAGGGCCGTACGGGCTACACCGGTGCCACTGGAAGCACGGGCGGTGCCGGAGCCACGGGCTACACCGGCGCAACCGGTGCGACGGGTGCAACCGGCGGCACAGGGGCCACCGGCTATACCGGCGCGACAGGTGAAACGGGCGCTACGGGTGATACCGGGCGTACAGGTGGCACCACAGTGATTGTTCCGGCCCGCTGAAGGGGCCGCGGGAGGGCTGCGTGGCAGGCAGCCTCTTTGCAGCCTGCATTCGATGAGATGGCCCGGCCAATAGAGCTCGACGCAAGACCGCTGTGCCAGCGGTTTTTTGCTTTTCTATCCCAGGGACCCTGTAGATGAACACCATGCACAAAATCCTCGCGGCCGCGCTTGCGGCCACCTGACTTTGGGCGCCCATTTTTTAGCAGACAAACGCGGCGCTCAAGACGCTGAACGCCCAGTGGAGTGATGCCCAGATCCGAGGCATGCACTGGCTGGGCAAAGGCGTGCAGGGTCAGCCAAGCGCGCGCTGACCCCACTGCAAGCAGGCCCATCTGCGGGGCTGGTCAACGGGCGCGGGCGCGCTTAGAATTTTCGACTGCGCTACCCGCGCAAGAAGGGCGACACGCCGCATATCGGCGCGCCGCCCTACCCGAAAATCATGGCGCGACACAATCGCGCACGGAGACCGTGGATGACATCGCACTCAGCGCTCAAGCTGCATGTGCCGGAGCCTACTGGGCGGCCCGGCTGCAAGACCGACTTTTCCTTTCTGAGCATCTCGCCCGCAGGCGCAGTGCGCAGACCTCCCCCAGACACCCCCGCTGCCGACACGGCCGACCTGGCCACCAGCCTGGTGCGTGTGCTCGATGACAATGGCCAGGCAGTCGGCCCCTGGGCCATCCCCATCCATCCAGATCGATTGCGCCGGGGCCTGCGCGCGATGATGAAAACGCGCGTGTTCGACGCCCGCATGCTGATCGCGCAGCGGCAGAAAAAACTGTCGTTCTACATGCAGTGCCTGGGCGAGGAAGCCATTGCCGTGGGCCAATCCATGGTGCTGCAGGACGGCGACATGTGCTTTCCTACCTATCGCCAGCAGGGCCTGCTGCTCTCGCGTGACGACATTGCCATGTCCGAGCTGATCTGCCAGTTGATGAGCAACGAGCGCGACCCTATCAAGGGCCGCCAGCTACCGGTGATGTACTCGTACAAGCGCGCAGGCTTCTTCTCGATCTCGGGCAACCTGGCGACGCAAATGCCCCAGGCCGTGGGTTGGGCCATGGCCTCGGCCATCAAGGGCGATACAAAAATAGCCTCGGCCTGGATCGGCGATGGCTCCACTGCCGAGTCGGACTTCCACACCGCGCTCACCTTTGCCCATGTGTACCGTGCGCCCGTCATCATCAATGTGGTGAATAACCAGTGGGCCATCTCCACCTTCCAAGCCATTGCGGGAGGTGAGGGCACCACCTTTGCCCAGCGCGGCGTGGGTGTGGGCATTGCTTCCTTGCGCGTTGATGGCAATGATTTTCTGGCCGTCTATGCCGCCTCGCAGTGGGCGGCCGAGCGTGCACGTACCAACCATGGGCCGACGCTGATCGAGTGGGAAACCTACCGCGCTGGCCCGCATTCCACCTCGGACGATCCGTCCAAGTACCGTCCTGCCGACGACTGGCAGCACTTTCCGTTGGGCGACCCGATTGAACGCCTGAAAAAGCATCTGATCGCCATTGGCGAGTGGAGCGATGAGCGTCACACACAGGCCCTCAAGGACCTGGAGGCCGAGGTCATCGCCGCGCAAAAAGAGGCCGAGAGCCACGGCACCTTGCTCGATGGCCGCGTACCCAGCGCCGCGACCGTCTTTGACGATGTGTACAAGGAACTGCCGGAGCACCTGCGCCGGCAACGCCAGCAGATGGGGGTGTAAGCCATGACCGCACTACAAGAGAAAAATCAGGCCCCCCTCACCGACGCTGTGCCCATGACCATGATCCAGGCGCTGCGCTCGGCCATGGATGTGATGATGGAGCGCGACGACAACGTCATCGTCTATGGCGAAGACGTAGGCTATTTCGGCGGCGTGTTTCGCGCCACCGAGGGCCTGCAAGCCAAATACGGCACATCGCGCTGTTTTGATGCGCCGATTTCTGAGTCCGGCATCGTCGGCACCGGCATAGGCATGGCCGCCTATGGCCTGCGTCCGGTGGTCGAGATCCAGTTTGCCGACTACGTCTACCCGGCCACGGACCAGATCGTCTCCGAGCTGGCGCGTTTGCGCCACCGATCGGCTGGGGACTTTGCCGCGCCGCTGACCATCCGCATGCCCTGCGGCGGCGGCATCTACGGCGGGCAGACGCACAGCCAGAGCCCCGAGGCCTTCTTCACCCATGTGTGCGGCTTGCGCACCGTGATGCCCAGCAACCCTTACGACGCCAAGGGCCTGCTGATTGCCTCGATCGAGAGCGACGACCCGGTCATCTTCCTGGAACCCAAGCGCTTGTACAACGGCCCGTTCGACGGCCAGCACGACAAGCCGGTGGTGCCGTGGTCCAAACATGCCATGGGGCGCGTGCCCGAGGGCTACTACAAGGTGCCGCTGACCAGCGCTGCAGTCTTTCGTCCTGGCAAGGCGGTCACGGTGCTGACGTACGGCACCATGGTCTGGGTGAGCGAATGCGCGGCACGCGAGACGGGCATCGACGCCGAGATCATTGATTTGCGCTCCATCTGGCCGCTGGACCTGGAAACCATCGTGAACTCGGTCAAGAAGACGGGCCGCTGTGTTGTGGTGCACGAGGCCACGCGCACCAGCGGCTTTGGTGCCGAGCTCACGGCGCTGGTGCAAGAGCATTGTTTCTACCAGTTGGAAGCCCCCATCGAGCGTGTGACCGGCTGGGACACGCCTTACCCACACGCCCAGGAATGGGCGTATTTCCCGGGGCCTGCGCGCGTAGGCGCAGCCCTGCAACGCGCAGTGGAGGCATGACCATGGGAATTTACGCAATCCGCGTGCCCGACATTGGCGAGGGCATTGCCGAAGTGGAGCTGGTCGTCTGGCACGTGCAGCCGGGCGACATGGTGGCTGAAGACCAGTCCATTGCCGATGTGATGACCGACAAGGCCACGGTGGAAATCCCGTCGCCCGTGTCCGGCAAGGTGCTGGCGCTGGGGAGCAGCGTGGGCGACACCATTGCCGTGGGTTCCGAACTGGTGCGGCTGGAAGTGGAAGGTGCGGGAAATTTAAAGGAAAATACGGCTCTAGCGCCCGTCCAACAAGCGCAAGTAGCTCCTGTTTCGATAGCGAAAAACAGCCCGCCCGCAGCCGCACCGACCCAGCCCGTGGCTCTGGCGGAACGTGCAGTTGCGCCCGCGCCCTTGCGCCCGTCCGCGACGCCGCGCAGCGCGCCTGCCGTGGCGCGCACGGCAGGTGAGCGCCCACTCGCATCCCCCGCCGTGCGCCAGCGTGCGCTCGACATGGGCGTGGAACTGCGCTTCGTGCACGGCAGTGGCCCGGCCGGGCGCATCCTGCACGGCGACCTTGACGCCCACGTCGCCAGCGGCGGCCAGGCGCCTGCCCAAGGCCCTGCGGGTTACGCCGAGCGCCATGGCGAAGAGGCGATTCCCGTCATCGGCCTGCGCCGCAAGATAGCGCAGAAGATGCAGGAGTCCAAGCGCCGCATTCCGCATTTCAGCTACGTCGAGGAAATCGACGTGACCGAGCTCGAAGCCCTGCGCGCCAAGCTCAACAGCCTGCACGGCGCCACGCGCGGCAAGCTCACGGTGCTGCCCTTCCTGGCCCGCGCCATGGTGCTGGCGCTGCGCGAGTTTCCGCAGATCAACGCCCGCTACGACGACGAGGCGGGCGTGGTCACGCGCTACGCCGGTGTGCACCTGGGCGTGGCCACGCAGACCGAGGGCGGGCTCATGGTGCCGGTGCTGCGCCACGCCGAAAGCCTGGACCTGTGGGCCTGCGCTGCCGGTATTGCCAGCGTGGCCGAAGGCGCGCGCAGTGGCAAGGCGGCGCGCGATGCCCTGTCGGGTTCCACCATTACGCTTACCAGTCTGGGCGCGCTGGGCGGCATCGCCAGCACGCCGGTCATCAACCACCCCGAGGTGGCCATCGTCGGCGTCAACCGCATCGCCCTGCGGCCCATGCTGCGCGGTGGGCAGGTGGTGGGCAGGCTGCTGATGAATCTCTCCTCCTCGTTCGACCACCGTGTGGTCGATGGCATGCACGCCGCGCAATTCATCCAGGCCATGCGCGCGCTGCTGGAAACCCCGGCCCTGCTGTTCGTGGAGTAAGGCGATGAAGGATATTTCTACAAAGTTACTCGTCATCGGCGGCGGCCCCGGCGGTTATGTGGCGGCCATCCGCGCTGGGCAACTGGGCATTCCTACGGTGCTGGTCGAGGGCGAGCGCCTGGGTGGCACCTGTTTGACCATTGGCTGCATTCCGTCCAAGGCGCTGATTCATGCGGCGCACGAGTTCGAGCGCGCGCAGCACCAGGCTGGTGGCTCGCAGTTAGGCATCCGGGTGCAGTCGCCGAGCCTCGACATCGCGCAGACGGTGCGCTGGAAGGATGGCATCGTCAACCGCCTCTCCGGCGGCGTGGGCGCGCTGCTGCGCAAAGCCGGGGTGCAGGTCATCCAAGGCTGGGCACACATCGAAGACGGCAAGACGGTGCGCGTGGAACCCGCCGGCGGCGAGGCGGTGCGCGTGCGCTGCGAGCATTTGCTGCTGGCGACCGGCTCCGAGCCGGTGGAGTTGCCCACGCTGCCCTTTGGCGGGCCCGTGGTGTCGTCTACCGGCGCGCTCTCGCCCGAGAGCCTGCCGCGCCGCCTGGTCGTGGTGGGCGCTGGCTACATCGGGCTGGAGTTGGGCATGGCCTACCGCAAATTGGGCGCCGAGGTGGCGGTGGTGGAGGCGGCCGAGCGTGTGCTGCCGGGCTACGACGAGGAGCTGACCCAACCGGTGCTCGATGCCCTGGAAAAGAGTGGCGTAGTGCTGCACCTGGGCTGCAGCGTGCAGGGCTTTGATGCGCAGCACGGTGTGCGTGTGCGCAGCGCCCGCGCCGACGAGTTTGCATTGCCTGCGGACCGTGTGCTGGTGGCAGTGGGCCGCAAGCCCCGCGCCACGGGCTATGGCATGGAGTCTCTGCAGCTCGACATGGCCGGGCGCTTTGTGGCGGTGGATGCGCAGTGCCGCACTTCCATGCGCAACGTCTGGGCCATTGGCGACCTGACGGGTGATCCCATGCTGGCGCACCGCGCCATGGCCCAGGGGGAGGTGGTGGCCGAGGTGATTGCGGGCAAGGCACGCCGTTTTGAGCCCAGGGCGATTCCTGCCATCTGCTTCACCGACCCCGAAGTGGTGGTGGTGGGCCGCACGCCGGGCGAGGCGCGCGCTGCGGGGCTTGACTGCATTGACGCCGCCTTTCCGTTTTCCGCCAATGGCCGTGCCATGACGCTCGAAACCACCAAGGGTTTTGTGCGCGTGGTCGCACGGCGCGACAACCACCTCATCCTGGGCTGGCAGGCCGTGGGCCAGGGCGTGGCAGAACTGGCGGCGGCGTTCACGCTATCGCTGGAGATGGGCGCGCGGTTGGAAGACGTTGCCGGCACTATCCACGCCCACCCGACGCTGGGTGAGGCCGTGCAGGAGGCGGCGTTGCGGGCGTTGGGGCATGCGGTGCATATTTGAGGCACCCCCCTGAGTCGCCTTTGGCGCCTTCCCCCCGCTCTCGCATCGCTGCGCGATGCGGGCAGGGGGACGCCCCCAGCGCGGCGGGGCGGCCCTTGCGCGGGGGCGCTGGTCTGGGCCGCGCCAGTTTCGTGGGACGCGTGCATCTGCAAAACTGAGGAACTCCACCGGAGAAAAAAAGGGGTTGGCTCCGGTAAGCTTGCAGCCATGCACCTCTACCGCTCTGCGCTGCTGCGCTTTACCGACGACGGCCAGGCTGTCTATGACGAGGATGGTCTGCTGGCCATCGGCCCCGATGCCCATGGCCGCCAGCGCGTGCAGGCGGCCGGTGCCTGGCAGCAGCTGTCGCCGCAGTTCGCGGGGCAGCCGGTCACGCACTTGCCAGGGCGCATCATTGCGCCCGGTTTTGTGGACATGCATGTCCACTACCCCCAGACGGATGTGATTGGCTCGCCCGCCGAGGGCTTGTTGCCCTGGCTAGAGAGCTACACCTTCCCCCAGGAAAAGCGCTTTGCCGCCCATGGCTACGCCACCCAGGTGGCGCAGTTCTTTTGCGATGAACTGCTGCGCAACGGCGTGACGACGGCGCTGGCTTTTGCCACGTCGCACCCGGCGTCGGTCGATGCGTTGTTCACCGAGGCCCGCCAGCGGCAGTTGCGCCTGATCACGGGCAAGGTGCTGCAGGATCGCCACTCGCCCGATGGCGTGCGCGACGAAACCGAACAAAGCCTGCTCGATACCGAAGCCCTCATCCAGCGCTGGCATGGTGTGGACCGGCTGGGCTATGCCATTACGCCGCGCTTTGCCCCCACCAGCACTCCGGCGCAGTTGCGTGGTGCAGGTGAACTGGCGGCGCGCTATCCGGATGTGTGGATCCAGTCGCATGTGTCAGAAAATCTGGACGAAGTGCGCTGGGTGCGCGAGTTGTTCCCGCGTTCGCGCAGCTACTTGGCGGTGTACGACGACTTTGGCCTGATGCGCGAGCGCGCCGTGTATGCCCACTGCATCCACCTGGACGAGGCTGACCGCGCCCTGATGCGCGAGCGCCGCAGTGCTGCGGCCGTCAGCCCCACCAGCAATCTGTTCCTGGGAAGCGGTTTTTTTGACTACGCCGGGGCAGACTGCGCCGGTTTTGCCTATGGCCTGGCCAGCGATGTGGGCGGTGGCACCAGTTTTTCGCCGTTCCACACCATGCTGGCTGCCTACTATGTAGGCCGCACCGCGGTCGAGGGGCTGCAGACCAAGCAGGGTTTGAGCCTGTCGCCCCAACAACTGTGGTGGCAACATACGGCGGGCGCTGCCCGCGCGCTGGGCTTGCAGGGCGTGGTGGGTAACCTGCAGCCGGGGTGCGAGGGTGATTTCATCGTGCTCAACCCCCAGGCCACGCCGCTGCTGGCGCGGCGCACGGCCCAGGCGGGCAGTCTGAGCGAGTTGTTGTTTGCCATGATCGTGCTGGGCGATGATCGCCTGGTGGAACAAACGGTCATTTCTCAAGCAAAATAGGCTCCTAGCACTTGATCATCAAGCGCTGCTAGCTATCAAATAAGTAGTATTGTTGAGGAGCCTCCCGCATGAGCATCAAGAGCGATAAATGGATCCGCCGCATGGCGTCCGAGCACGGCATGATTGAACCCTTCGAGCCCGGCCAGGTGCGCGAAGTCGATGGCAAGAAAATCATCAGTTACGGCACCAGCAGCTATGGCTATGACATCCGCTGTGCGCCCGAATTCAAGGTGTTCACCAACATCCACAGCACGGTGGTCGATCCAAAGAATTTCGACGAAAAGAGTTTTGTCGATTTCCATGGCGAGAGCTGCATCATTCCGCCCAACAGCTTCGCGTTGGCGCGCACCATGGAGTATTTCCGCATCCCACGCAATGTGCTGACCATTTGCCTGGGCAAGAGCACCTACGCGCGTTGCGGCATCATCGTCAACGTCACGCCGTTCGAGCCCGAGTGGGAGGGTTATGTGACGCTGGAGTTTTCCAACACCACGCCGCTGCCGGCCAAGATTTACGCGGGCGAAGGCTGCGCCCAGGTGCTGTTCTTCGAGAGCGACAAGGACGATGTCTGCGAAGTCTCGTACAAGGACCGCGGTGGCAAATACCAGGGCCAGCATGGCGTGACCCTGCCCCGTGCTTAAAGCGCCCACAAAACTCTGCTGGCGTCGTTGCCGCGTCTTGTCGTGCGACTCGTACTGCCTGCGACACAGCGCCTCGCCAGAACCGCTTCGCTGAGTTTTGTGATCCGCTCTTAAAAAATCCACCCGTCCAACAAGAAGCACCAGGAGAACGCCATGAAATGGGAAGGTAACCGCCAGTCGGACAACGTGGAAGACCGGCGTGGCTCGGGCGGCGGCGGCATGCCTGTGTTTGGCGGACGCAGCATCGGCATTGGCACCATCGTCGTTGCGCTCCTGGGTGGCTGGGTGCTGGGGATCAACCCCATGACCCTCCTGGGGCTGCTCAGCGGCGGCAACCCTGCGCAGGTGCAACAGGCACCGGCCCAGCGCCCGCCTGCGGACGACACCATGGCGCGGTTTGTGTCCACGGTGCTGGCCGATACCGAGGATGTGTGGACCGATGTGTTTCGCCAGCAGGGCAGCAACTACCAGCAGCCGCGGCTGGTGCTGTTTCGCGGCGCCACGCCCACGGCCTGTGGCACGGGTCAGGCGGCGATGGGGCCGTTTTATTGTCCTGGCGATCGCAAGGTGTATATCGACCTGGGTTTTTATCAAACGCTCAAAGACCGCCTGGGCGCCCCGGGTGACTTTGCCCAGGCCTACGTGATTGCCCATGAGGTGGGCCACCATGTGCAGAACCTGCTGGGCATCAGCGCCAAGGTGGACCAGATGCGCGGGCGTGTCAGCCAGGCCGACTACAACCGCCTCTCCGTCAAGCTGGAGTTGCAGGCCGACTGTTTTGCCGGAGTCTGGGCAAACCACGCCCAGCAAGCGCGCCAGATTCTGGAGCAGGGCGATGTCGAAGAAGCCATGAACGCGGCAGCCAAAATTGGCGATGATGCTTTGCAGCGCGCGGGCGGCGGAGCCGTGGTGCCCGACAGCTTTACCCACGGCACCAGCGCGCAACGCCAGCGCTGGTTCAACACCGGGCTGCAGCAGGGCCACCTGAAGTCCTGCGACACCTTCGCGGCCCGCACGCTTTGAGCACCTGTTCGATGCGGGACAGGCTCTGACGCAGCGCAGCCGACCCATGCCCAGTGCCATCGCCCGCCACCTGCGCCGCCGCCGTGCTGGCCAGGGGCCAGTCGAAGCCGCGGTGCCGCAAGGGCCCGCCCCGCCGCCCTCGGGCATGGCGGCTGCCTGGTCGGCGGCGGCAGTCACCGTGCCCCATGCTGTGGGTTTGGGGCTGCTGGCGTTTGCACCCCTGGCGGGTGACTATTCTTTGGCTGCGCTCGCTTTGTGGTCGGCCGCACTGCCCGGGTTGCTGCTGACCTTGGCGGCACCGCGCCCAGGCGTGGTGTATGCGCCCACCACCGTGGTGGCGCTGCTGTTTGCCGCCGTACTGGCCACGGCCCACGGCGCGGCACCGTCTCTGGGGCTGAGCGCACGGCAGGTGCTGGCGGTCAGTGGGGCTACGGTGGCGCTGGCCTTCGTTTTTCAGTGGTTGCTGGGCGTGCTGCGCATGGCCTCGGTGGCACGCTTTCTACCCATTTCGGTCACGCACGGCTTTGCCGCCGGGGTGGGGCTGTCGATGGTCGTGGGCCAGGTGGCCAATGGTTTTGGCAGCGGGTCATTCAGCGAAGCGCGCATGGGCTGGCATGCCGTGGCGGCGCTGGCGGTGGTGGGCCTGGCTTGGTGGCTGCGCGGGCGCTGGCCCCGTGCGCCGGGTCTGCTGACGGCGGTGGCCGTGGTGGCGCTTGCCGTCACACTGGCCGGGTTGTGGGGTGTGGGCCTGGACGCGGTGTTTGTTCCGGCGGCCCAGCCCAGCGCCTTTGCCGGGCCACTCTGGCCCGACTGGACCGGGATTGCGTGGATTGCCGTGGCGCAGCAACACGGCCAGGCGCTGGTGGTGCTGGCGCTGCTGATGGCCTTGGTCAACAGCCTGGAAATCCTCATCTTCAACCAGGAGCTGGAGCTTGAGCACGGCCTGCGGGGCAATGCCAATGCGGCCTTGCGCCGTGAGAGCCTGCTGGGCATGGTGTGTGCGCTCGCCGGCATGATTCCGGCGTCCACCAGCGCTTCGCGCTCACGCATCGTGCTGACCGAATCTGGCTCTGGGCGCAATGCCCCGCGCATGCATGCCGCCATCATGCTGGGCGTAGCGCTGACCGGGCCTTGGTGGCTGCACTGGGTGCCCATGGCTTGCTTGTCGGGCGGGTTGGTACTGGCGGGCTTGATGCAGGTGCCGCGTTTGATGTGGTCGGCGCAGTACGCCCGCAACTCGCGTCCCACCTGGGCGCAAAGCTGGCTGGTGGCGCTGGTGTTTGCCGTGATGGGCGGGGTGGTGGCGTTGGTCACGGGCCTGGTGGTGGCCACTTTTGTGTTGCTGCGCGATTCGGCTACCAAGGTGCTGCGCCACGTGCGGCTTGATGGCGAACTGCGCTCGCGGCGTCTGCGCCGCGCGGCTTCGGACGGTTGGGTGACCCCGCGCATGAACCAGGTGGCGGTGTTTGAATTGCAGGGCGTCATGTCGTTTGGTGTGGCTGCGCACATGTCCGAGCAGGTGCGTCTGCGCCTGCTGCCGCGCCACCGATGGGTGATTCTGGATGCGGGCCGGGTGCCTGCCTGGGATAGCACCGCCCTGGCACAGCTGCGAGCGCTGTTGCGAGACCTTGATCAACAGGGCATCGCTGCCGCCATCGCCGCGCTCGATCCTCTGGCGGCGGTGCACGCGGGCGAAGGTGTGCGCGCTTTTGCGGACCTGGACCGCGCCCTCGAATGGGCTGAGGTGGCGATCCTCGCCCAGCGCCCGCTGGACCAACGGACACCGCGCGGCGGTAGCGACCCCTTGGGTGAAATTGGTGAAGGCATGCAGCGCGACGCCCGTCTGGCCCTGGAAGCATTGCTGCTGCCCCATGTGGTGCCCGCGCAGGGCGTGGTGTTCAATGCGGGAGACCGGGATCGCGACCTGCTGGTGGTGGTGTCGGGCCACATCACTCTGTGCACGCACTGGCCGCCCGAACGCGGCTTGCGCCTGGCCACCGTGGGGCCGGGCATGGTGTTTGGCGAGATGGCGTTTCTCAATGGCGCCGAGCGCAGCGCCAGTGCCGGTGCCGAGCGTGGTGCCGCACGGTTGATGCGGCTGCCGCGCGAACGCTTTGACGGCTGGGCGCGCCAGTATCCCGAAGCGGGACTGATCCTCATGGAAAACCTGGCCCAAATGGGTGCACGGCGCCTGGCCGTGACCACACGGCAGCTGCGCTCTGTGTTGGAGTGACAGGGGAAAAGAGCCTGAAATGCCCTAAAATAAAGCGTAACAAGCTATTGAAATTATAGCTAACCCTGGCGCAAAGTATTGCTGAGAGTCAGCGCCTGGGCGTAAAAAACCCCATTTCCGCCTCGCAGTGCGACAATAGCAGGCTAAATGACAAGTTCTTTTTCCAATCTATCGCTGGCTGAGCCGCTGGCCCGCGCCGTAGCCGAAATGGGCTACGAGTCCATGACCCCCATCCAGGAGCAAGCCATCCCGGTCGTGCTGACCGGCCAGGATGTGATGGGCGCGGCCCAGACGGGCACCGGCAAAACGGCGGCTTTCTCGCTGCCGCTGCTGCAGCGCCTGCTCAAGCACGAGAACAGTTCCACCTCTCCTGCCCGCCACCCTGTGCGTGCGCTGGTGCTGCTGCCCACGCGCGAACTGGCCGACCAGGTGGCCCAGCAAATTGCCCTGTACGCCAAGCACACCAAGCTGCGCAGCACTGTGGTGTTCGGCGGCATGGACATGAAGCCCCAGACGCTGGAGCTGAAAAAAGGCGTGGAGGTTTTGGTAGCGACGCCCGGACGCCTGCTCGACCACATCGAGGCCAAGAACGCGGTGCTGGGCCAGGTCGAATACGTGGTGCTCGACGAGGCCGACCGCATGCTCGACATCGGCTTTCTGCCCGACCTGCAGCGCATCCTGTCGTACCTGCCCAAACAGCGCACCACGCTCTTGTTCAGCGCCACGTTCTCGCCCGAAATCAAACGCCTGGCGGGCAGCTATTTGCAAAACCCGGTGACCATCGAGGTCGCCCGGCCCAACGAAACCGCCTCCACCGTCGAACAGCACTTCTACAGCGCTGGTGACGACGACAAGCGCCGCGCCATCCACCAGGTGCTCAAGACGCGCGGCATCAAGCAGGCCTTCATCTTTGTTAACAGCAAGCTCGGCTGCGCACGCCTGGCCCGCAGCTTGGAGCACGAAGGTCTCAAGACCACCGCACTGCACGGCGACAAGAGCCAAGACGAGCGCCTGAAGGCCCTGGAAGCCTTCAAGAGCGGCGAAGTGGATCTGCTGGTCTGCACCGACGTGGCAGCGCGTGGTCTGGACATCAAGGATGTGCCGGCCGTCTTCAACTTTGACGTACCGTTCAACGCCGAAGACTATGTGCACCGCATCGGCCGCACTGGCCGTGCCGGGGCCTCTGGCCTTGCGGTCACGCTGGTATCGGGCAGTGACGCGCGCCTGGTGGCCGATATCGAGAAGCTGCTGAAGAAAAAGATCGATATCGAGGCCCTCGAATACGACGAGGACCGGCCGAATATTCGCAGCCAAGGCCGCATCAACGACGGGCGCCGCCACTGGCGCGAGGGTGAGGAGAGAGAAGGCAGTCGTGCAGCAGCACCAGAGCGCGAACGCACTCCGCGCGTGCAGCGCGGTGGCTTCCGCCCGGCCCCCGTGTCGCGTGATCCCTTTTTTGACAAGCCCTACGAGACATCGGCGGCACAAGCCAAGCCCGCCTGGGAAGCGACCGAGCGCGTGACCACTGGCCGCATTTCGCCCAACATCAAGCCCAAGCGTAAGGTGGCAGCCTTGTTCAAAGCGCCTGATGTCGCGGCGGAAAATTTGGCTTAAAACGTCTCCAGCGCTTACCTATCAAGCGCTTCAAGCTATTAAAAACAGAGTGTTTCAGGTGCCCGGCTTCTGCAGGGCATCAGGGCACCTGTGCCTGCGGGCAGGGCACCTGCAGCAGTTCGCGG
This sequence comes from Simplicispira sp. 125, assembly GCF_003096555.1. NCBI lineage: Bacteria > Pseudomonadati > Pseudomonadota > Betaproteobacteria > Burkholderiales > Comamonadaceae > Simplicispira > Simplicispira sp. 125. The sequence continues at coordinate 145,059 of NZ_QEKM01000001.1, forward strand.
TCGGCCAGTGTGGCGCCAAAGCGCACGGCGCTCAAACTGCCGCCCCATACGCAGCCCGTGTCCATGCCCAGCAGGTCGCTGCGGTTGAGCCACCCCAATGTGGACCAATGGCCAAACGCCAGCAGCGTGCCCGCCGTGCGGCGGCCCGGGGCATCGAACCAGGGCACCAGTCCCGGCGGCGGGCTGGAGGCGCTCTCTGCACTCTCGAAATCCATGACCCCTTGCGGGGAACAAAAGCGCAATCGCGTCAACGCATTGACGATCACGCGCAGGCGGTCGGTGCCGGTCAGCGCGTCGTCCCAGTGGTCGGGCTGGTTGCCATACATCTGTCGCAAAAAGGCGGGCAGGTCGGGCCCGCGCAGCACCGTGTGCACTTCGTCGGCCAATGCCAGGGTGTCGGCGGCGCTCCAGCTGGGCAGTACCCCCGCATGCACCATCAGCAAGGATTCGGCCCCATGCTGGTGATGGCGCGCCAGGGGCTGCTGGCGCAGCCAGCCCAGCAGCCGGTCGCTATCGTCGGCCTGCAGGATATTGGCCAGCGTGTCGCGGCGCGAGGGTGTGCGCACGCCATGGGCCGTGGCCAGCAGGTGCAGGTCGTGGTTGCCCAGCAGGCTGCGCAGTGCGCCATCGGCCGCAATGCAGCGGCGCAGCACCGCGGCCGACTGCGGCCCCCGGTTGACCAAATCGCCGAGCAGGTAAACGGTGTCGCGGCTGGGCGAGAAATCCATGCCATCGAGCAGGCGCTGCAGCGCAAGGTCGCAGCCCTGGATGTCCCCAATACAGTAAAGTGCCATGGTGTACTTTGTAACTTCTGATCCATGGATTTTCTGCTGATTGCGCTGCTGACCCTTTTGAACGGTGTCTTTGCCATGTCGGAGCTTGCCCTGGCGTCGAGCCGCAAGGCCCGCCTGGCCGCCATGGCGCAGAGCGGCGACAAGGGGGCGCAGGCAGCGCTGGACTTGCTGGACAACCCCACGCAGTTCCTGTCGTCGGTCCAGGTGGGTATCACCTCCATCGGCATGATCAACGGCATCATTGGCGAGGCGGCGTTCAGCAGCAAGCTGGCGGCCTGGCTGCAGGGCCTGGGCGCAGCCGAGGGGGCTGCCAGTATTGCCGCCACGGCCCTTGTGGTGACCATCATCACGTTCATCACCATCGTATTTGGCGAGCTCGTGCCCAAGCGCATCGGTCAGCTGTACCCCGAAACCGTTGCGCGTCTGGTGGCCCGTCCCATGACCTGGGTGGCCCGGATCGCCAAGCCTTTTGTGCGATTGCTGTCGCTGTCCACCCAGGGCGTGCTGGCCGTGCTGCGGGTGGACAACGCCGCCGCGCGCGCAGTGACCGAGGAGGAAATCGTCGCCAGCCTGGCCGAAGGGCGCGATGCGGGCGTGATCGAGCACCACGAGCACCAGATGGTGCAGAACGTGTTCCATCTCGACGACCGCCCGCTCACTTCCATCATGGTGCCGCGCAGCGATGTGCAGTGGCTCGATGCCAGCCACACCGTGGCGCAGGCCTTGCAACTGGCCAGTGCGGCCGGTGACAAGGGGTCGCACTCGTGGTACCCCGTGTGTCGCAGTTCGCTGGACGATGTGGTGGGCGTGATCAGCGTTGCACGGCTGTTGGAGCTGGGCCTGCAATCCGAGGGGCAGATTGGCGACTATGCGCAGCCTGCCATATTCCTGCCTGAAACCCTCAGCGGCATGGAGTTGCTGGAGCAGTTTCGCGCCCGCTTGGGTCGCATGGTGTTTGTGGTGGATGAATACGGCGTTCTGCAGGGGATCATGACACCGCGCGATCTGCTTGAAGCCATCACCGGCGAATTACAGCCCGGTGCCGCCATCGATGCCTGGGCCGTGCAGCGCGAGGATGGCTCATGGTTGCTGGAAGGGCTGGTGCCCGTGGCTGAATTGAAAGCCCGGCTCGATATCCGCGACCTTCCCGAAGAAGACCGGGGTCGCTATAACACCTTGGCGGGATTATTGATGGCTGAATCGGGACGTTTGCCTGAAGTGGGCGAGCGCATTGCGTGTGCGGGCTGGATATTCGAGGTGCTGGACCTTGATGGCAAGCGCATCGACAAGGTGCTTGCCATCAAGGAATCTGCATCGGCATAGGTGTTTTCAATATCCAGGGGTTTCTTTCTGACGCTTTACTTTCGGCGCCAGCAGATTATAAATATGCTGTATATAATGAATCGCGTTACCCCTCCACCTACCCATTGATGAACACCATGAGCAAGTACAAAGAACTCCTAAAGCAGCGCGAAGCCCTTGAAAATGAAATCAATGAAGCCCGACGCCAGGAGTTGTCGGGTGCCATTGCGCAGGTGCGCGCATTGGTCGCCGAGTTTGATCTGACGCCCCAGGATGTCTTCCCCGCTGGACGGGCGCGCAGCGCTTCCAGTGGTACCAAGGTAGCCCCCAAGTACCGCGATCCGTCCACTGGGCAAACCTGGACAGGGCGTGGCAAGGCCCCTAAATGGATTCAAAACCAGGACCGGGCGCAATTCGCCATTTAATAAAAACCCGCTTCGGCGGGTTTTTATTTGGCCGCAAGACATTCATTGCAGGAAATGGTATTGCGTTGTTGGATATCAGCGCCACCCCCACGGCATGCATTGAGGGGACGAATGCATTGTGCCAAGTCTCTCACTGCGTTCTATTTTTGACTTGCGATCACTGATGCGGTTCTTTAAGAGCTGATGCTTTGACTTCGCAAGTAAAGCGGAGGCACTGTATGCGTCAACGCACGCCAGATGAATCCCGCATGTATTGGTAAACGGGGTGGCGTCTGCAGGGCGGCAATCGATTCGTTTTTGAAGGGCCCGTCTTTTTGTGCTTCTGAGGGCAAGGCTTTGCGTGGTGTCCATGCGGGCGAAATGGCAGGTGCAGCGGATCAAAAATAAGCCCTGAAAATGGCTGGGCCATTGCACTCGGGCACGGGAATGCCAGAATGGCCCCACCACTGCATTTCAGGAGTCAGCGCCATGGCCTTTGCAACCCCACGCCCGGCACGCCACGCCTTTGCTTCCACGCTCAAGAGTTTCACGACCGATTCGGGCAAAGTGGGGCAGTTGTATTCATTGCCCGCACTGGCGCGCAAGTACCCGGGTATCAAGCGGCTGCCGGTATCGATCCGCATCGTGCTCGAATCGGTGCTGCGCAACTGCGATGGTCGCAAGGTCACGGCCGAGCATGTGCAGCAGCTGGCCACTTGGCAGCCCGTGGCCGAACGCAAGGACGAGATTCCCTTCGTCGTTTCGCGTGTGGTGCTGCAGGACTTCACCGGTGTGCCGCTGCTCGCCGACCTGGCTGCCATGCGCAGCGTGGCCGTGCGTCTGGGTAAGAACCCCAAGAAGATCGAACCCCTGGTGCCCGTGGATCTGGTGGTGGACCACTCCATCATGGTGGACCACTATGGCAAGAAGAACTCGCTCGACCTGAACATGAAGCTCGAATTCCAGCGCAACCGCGAGCGCTATGAATTCATGAAATGGGGCATGCAGGCCTTCGATACCTTTGGCGTGGTGCCCCCGGGCTTTGGCATCGTGCACCAGGTCAACCTGGAGTACCTGGCACGCGGCGTGCACAAACGCAAAGATGGGGTGTACTACCCCGACACCCTGGTGGGCACTGACAGCCATACCACCATGATCAACGGCATTGGCGTGGTGGGCTGGGGCGTGGGCGGCATCGAGGCCGAGGCGGCCATGCTGGGCCAGCCGGTGTACTTTCTGACCCCTGATGTCGTGGGCATGGAGCTGACCGGCCAGCTGCGTGAAGGCGTGACCGCCACCGACCTGGTGCTCACCGTGACGGAGCTGCTGCGCCAGCACAAGGTGGTGGGCAAGTTTGTTGAATTTTTTGGATCGGGTACGCGCACCCTCTCGCTGCCCGATCGCGCCACCATTGGCAACATGGCTCCCGAATATGGAGCCACCATGGGTTTCTTTCCGGTGGATGAGAAAACCATGGACTACTTCCGTGGCACGGGCCGTACCAAGGGCGAGATCGAGGCTTTCGAGGCCTATTTCAAGGCGCAAGGCTTGTTTGGCGTGCCGTTGGCGGGCGAGGTGGATTACTCGCAGGTCGTGCGGCTGGATCTGGGCGCCGTAACGCCCAGTCTGGCTGGCCCCAAGCGCCCGCAAGACCGCATCGAGCTGGGCAAGGTCAGCACACAGTTTGTCGATCTGTTCAGCAAGCCCAATGCGCAAAACGGCTTCAACCGTCCGGCTGCGTTGCTGCACACACGCTGGCACCTTCAGCGGGGTGACGCGATCGAGGCCGGGGAAGCCCCCGATAGCAAACCCACGCCGGCAGGCGCTCCCCGCTCGGTGGTGGAGATGGAGGGCAACAAGCCCACGTTGGCTACGGCCCATACCGCTGTGCGGGCTGCAGTTTTGACCAATGGAGGCGGCCCCTCTGTGGGCAATGGTGACGTGCTGATTGCCGCCATCACCAGTTGCACCAACACCTCCAACCCTAGTGTGTTGCTGGCAGCCGGTTTGCTGGCCAAGAAAGCGGTGGAGGCCGGGCTCAGGGTGCAGCCGCACATCAAGACCTCGCTGGCGCCGGGTTCGCGCATCGTGACCGAGTACCTCACCGAAACCGGCCTTTTGCCCTATCTTGAAAAGCTGGGTTTCGCGCTGGCCGGTTATGGCTGCACGACCTGCATCGGCAATTCTGGCGACCTCACGCCCGAGCTCAATGAGGCGATTGCGCGCAACGACCTGGTGTGCGCCGCTGTGCTCTCAGGCAACCGCAATTTCGAGGCGCGCATCCACCCCAACATCAAGGCCAATTTTCTGGCCAGCCCTCCGCTGGTGGTGGCCTACGCCATTGCGGGCACCGTATTGAAAGACCTGATGACCGAGCCCGTGGGCAAAGGCAAGGGTGGGCGTGATGTGTACCTGGGCGACATCTGGCCCACCAGCGATGAAATCCAGGCCCTGATGAAGTACGCCATGAAGGGCAAGGCCTTCCGCGCAAACTACGCCAAAGTGGCCACTGAACCCGGCAAGCTGTGGGGCAAGATCAAGGGCGTGAGTGGCACGGCCTACACCTGGCCTTCCAGCACCTACATCGCAGAACCCCCGTTTTTTGCTGATTTTGCTATGGAAAACGGAGCTTCTTCCGCAGATCAGGCGAGCGTTTCAGGCCAGAAAGATGTGGATTTTTCAGTGCGAAGCGCACGCACCATGGCACTGTTTGGTGACTCCATCACCACCGACCACATCTCGCCTGCAGGCTCCATCAAGGAAAGCTCGCCTGCGGGCCAGTGGTTGCTGCAGCATGGCGTGCACAAGCAGGACTTCAACAGCTACGGCTCGCGCCGTGGCAACCACGATGTGATGATGCGCGGCACGTTTGCCAATGTGCGCATCAAGAACCTGATGATCCCGCCGACTGTGGACGGCTCGCGCGAGGAGGGTGGCGTCACCGTGTTCCAGAGTGAGGGCGCCTTGCAGGGCGAGAAGATGTCTATTTTTGACGCCGCCATGCAGTACATGGCGCAGGGCACGCCCACCGTCGTGTTTGCCGGCGAAGAATATGGAACGGGGTCGAGCCGCGACTGGGCCGCCAAGGGTACGCAGCTGTTGGGTATCAAGGCCGTGGTGGCGCGCAGTTTTGAGCGCATTCACCGCTCCAACCTGGTGGGCATGGGCGTACTGCCGCTGCAGTTCAAAGGGAAGGACACCTGGGAGTCGCTGGGCCTCACGGGCAACGAACTGATCGATATCGTGCCTGACGCAGCCCTTACACCGCAAAGCGATGCCACGCTGCTCATCCGCCGCGCCGACGGCCAGCGCCAGACGGTGACTGTCACGCTGCGTATCGACACCCCCATTGAGGTGGACTACTACCGGGCGGGTGGCATCCTGCCCTATGTGCTGCGCCAGTTGCTGGCTGCCTGAGCCATTGCAACCCCATGGCCGACTACGCCCCCACGCCGGAACATGCGCTGGAGTTGCAGCTGCTGCGCGAGCGCCTGCATGAGTCCGAGCGGCGCCTGCAGGCCCTGGGGCGCAATCTGCCGGGTAGCGTCATTTTTCAGTTGGTGCGCGATGCTGAAGGTCGGCGCTATTTCGCCTACATGGGCGAGGCGATCGAAGCCATTGTGGGCGTCAAGGCAGAGGATGTGCTGCGCGATGCCGCCACGTTGTACCAGTGCATCCTGCCCGAAGACTTTCCTGCCTTCGTCGCCCTGGGAGAACGGTCCTATCAAGAGCTGTGCGCCTTTGAGACCCAGGCGCGTTTTCGCCGGATAGACGGCGAGGTGTGCTGGGTGCGTATGGCTTGTACGCCGCGCGCCTGGGGTCAGGGCGGTGTGATCTGGGATGGGCTGCTCACCGACATCACCGAACAAATCCGCGCCGAGGCGGTCACCCGCGCCTACGAAAACCAGCTGGCCGGTGTGCTGCGCCACCTGCCGGGCGCCGTGGCCCGCATCGGGCTTGACCTGGAGATTCTGTACGCCAACGATACGCAGGCCCACTGGGTCGACACCACGGTGGAGCAGATGATTGGGCGGCGCATGCCCGAGTTCATCACACCGGGCCTGATGGAACGCATGCTGCCGTTTATGCAGCGCGCCTTGAACGGCGAGACTGTGGTGTTCGAGAACCGCATCGACCGCCTCGATGGCGAAGTGCGTTTTCGCCACACCACCTTGGTGCCCGAGCGCACCGCCCAGGGGGCCGTGGCCGCCATCGTGCTGTTTGCCTATGACCTGACTGAACTCAAGCGGACACAGCAAGCGCTTTCGCAGCAAAGAATGCTGTTGACCAGCCTGATCCAGGCCATGCCCGATGTGGTGTTCCTCAAGGACGCACAAGGTGTTTACCTGGCCTGCAACCCGGTGTTTGAGCGGTTCATTGGACGCCCCGCCCAGGAGATCCTGGGCCGCACGGATGCCGAGCTGATGCCCCCGGCCCTGGCGGAAACCGTGATTCAAAACGACCTGCGCGCCCTGCAGGCCTGGCAACCCCTGGTGTTCGAGGAAACGGTCACCTTTGCCGCCGACGGGTATGTGGGGCAGTTCGAAACCATCAAGACGCCCATTCGGGACCTTGCGGGCCGCGCCACCGGGGTCCTGGGGGTCTCGCGCGATATCACCGACCGCAAGCGTGCTGCCCAGGAAATCGAACGCCTGGCCTTCTACGACGCCCTCACCCAGCTGCCCAACCGCCGCCTGCTGCTCGACCGCCTGCACCGCCTGGTGCTCAGCAGCCAGCGCACCCACCATCACGGCGCCCTGCTGTTCATCGACCTGGACAACTTCAAAGACCTCAACGACACCCTGGGCCACGACATGGGCGACCAGCTCCTCACGCAAGTGGCCGCCCGCCTCTCGGCCAGCGTGCGCGAATGCGACACCGTGGCGCGCTTTGGCGGCGACGAATTCGTCATCCTGCTCGAAGGCCTGGACACCGACACCGACCACGCCGCCCGCCAGGCCGAAGCCGTGGCACGCAAACTGCTTTTGGCCCTGAACAACCCCTTTGAGCTGGCAGGCCAGCAGCACTACAGCACCCCCAGCATCGGCCTGACCCTCTTTGGCCAGGAACGCCAGAGCGTGGACGAACTGCTCAAGCGCGCCGACCTGGCCATGTACGAAGCCAAGGCCGCCGGGCGCAACACCCACCGCTTCTTCGACCCTGGCATGCAGCAAGCCCTGCACGAGCGCTCCAGCCTGGAAGCCGACCTGCGCCAGGGCCTGCAGCGCGGCGAACTCTTCGTGCACTACCAGGCCGTGGTCGACCACCACGGCCACGTCAAAGGCGCCGAAGCCCTGGCGCGCTGGAACCACCCCGAGCGCGGCGCCATCGCACCGATGGAATTCATCCCCCTGGCCGAGCAGACCGGCCTCATCCTGCCGCTGGGCCAGCACATCCTGCACACCGCCTGCCAGCAACTCGTGCGCTGGGCCGCCCAGCAGGCAACCGCCCACCTGAGCATTGCCGTCAACGTCAGCGCCCGGCAATTTCGCCAGCCCGACTTTGCCGCGCAAGTCTTGCACACCCTGCGCGAGACCGGCGCCAACCCCAAGCGCCTGAAACTCGAACTGACCGAAAGCCTGTTGCTGGGCGACATGGACGACACCATCGAGCGCATGGTGCAACTCAAGCGCGAAGGCGTGGGCTTTGCGCTGGACGACTTTGGCACCGGGTATTCGAGCCTGGGCTACCTCAAGCGCCTGCCGCTGGACCAGGTCAAGATCGACCGGGGCTTCGTGCGCGACGTGCTGACCGACCCGAACGACGCGGCCATCGTGCGCACCATCCTGGCGCTGGCGCAAAGCCTGGACCTGGACGTGGTGGCCGAAGGGGTGGAGACGGCGGGGCAGCTAGGGTTCTTGCGGCTGCATGGCTGCGAGCAGTTCCAGGGGTTTTTGTTTGGGCGGCCTGTGCCGGTGGAGGTGTTCGAGCTGGAGCACTGCCGCCATCCGTCGCCGCATTTCGAGCCCGGGTTTTGAGCGGACTTGGGCATGGCCTTGGGCACAATTCCGGCATGAACAAACAGGTATTGATCGCCGGTGGTGGCATCGGCGGGCTGGCCGCTGCACTGGGTGCCTCGCGGGCGGGTTGGGAGGTGCGTTTGTACGAGCGCGCGGCCGCGTTTGCGGAGGTGGGCGCGGGCGTGCAACTGGGCCCCAACGCCGTGCGGCGCCTGCAGGCCTGGGGTCTGCAAGCACCACTGCAGGCGGTGGCCGCTTTTCCCGATCAACTGCAAGTGCGCAGCGCCCTGGATGGGGGCACGCTGGCGACCTTGCCGCTGGGCGCCGAGATGATTGCGCGCTACGGCGCTGCCTACGCCACCATCCACCGCGCCGACCTGCAGGGCCTGCTGCATGAGGCCGTGCACGACCGTGCGAATGTGCAACTCAACCTCGGCTGTGCCATTGCGCAGTACGGCGAATCAGGGGGGGCCATCCAGGTGCGCCTGGGCCAAGGCAAGGAGATCGAAGGCGATGCCCTGGTAGGCGCCGATGGCTTGTGGAGCCGCATCCGCACCCAGATGCTGGACGACGGGGCGCCGCGTCCCACGGGCCATCTGGCCTACCGCGCCCTGGTACCGCAAGCGGCGTTGCCGCAGCAACTGCGCAGCACACAGGTCACCGCCTGGCTGGGGCCGCGCCTGCATGCCGTGCATTACCCTGTGCGCCGGGGCGAGTTGCTGAACCTGGTGGTGATCGTGCACGGCCCTGCGCCCCACGATCTGGAAAGCTGGGACCACGCCGCCAATGCCACCGACCTCGAAGCCGCTCTGGCCGGCACCTGCGGTGCATTGCAGGACATGGTGCGCGGTGTGGCCGCAACTGGCCACGGCTGGCGCCTGTGGCCCTTGTGCGACCGCGCGCGCCTGGACAGCGCTGCGCAGATGGCGCAAGGCCTGGTGGCACTGCTCGGCGATGCGGCCCACCCCATGCCGCCCTACCTGGCCCAGGGCGCCGGCATGGCGATTGAAGACGCCGCACAGCTACAGCGCGCCTTGGCCATGCACGACATGGACGTACCGCTGCGCCTGCGCCGCTACGCCCTCAACCGCTGGGAGCGCGCAGGGCGCGTGCAGGCGCGATCGCAACGCAACGGGCGCATCTTCCATGCCACCGGCCCCGTGCGCTGGGCACGCGACCTGTCGCTGCGGCTGATGGGCGAACGCCTGCTGGATGTGCCCTGGCTCTACCGGGGCGACGGGTCTAACGCCAGTGCGCTGTAGATTGCTTCATTATTGATAGCTGCTTACGCTTGCTGTGTAAGCGTTTGAGGCTGTTTTTGCTTAAAAATATCTTTCAATGCCGGGGAGCGGGGAGCACCCGGAACGCCACGACCCCTGTCGCCAGCAGGCCCGCAATGGTCAGCATGACGGCCACATACGGGTCGGCGCCGCGCTCTGTGGCCATCGAGGCCGCCACCCCCGTCACCCACTGCATCAAGGCCACGCCCATGAACAAGGCCATGGTGAACACCGCCATCGCCCGCCCCGTCATGGCGGCAGGGTAGGCGCTGCGCACGTCGGCGTATTGCAACACCATGTAGCCCGAGAGCATGCCGACGGCGATGGCGCCGCCCACATCCACCCAGGGCAGGCCCAGCAGCGCCAGTGCCAGAAACAGGCCCGCCAGCACCAGGGTGTAGCCCACCAGCCAGCGGCGGCGGCGCGTGGGGCCGGGGTCCAGTCGGCCAAACAGCGCGGGGGTGAACAGCGACACCAGCGACACCACCAGTGCCACATTGCCGCTTTGCACCAGCGAGAAGCCGTGCCGCTCGATCAGCAGAGGCCCCAGCCACAGCCCGCGCAGCGTGAGGAAGGAGGCATAGGTCACCAGCGCCAGCAGCATGATGCCCGCGGTGTGCGGCAATAAAAACAGCGCGCCAAAGCCCCGTACCGCAGCACCCAGTGATTCGCGCGGAGCGGCGTGCGGTGGTTGTGGGGGTTCGTGCACTTTCCAGAAAAACAGCAGCCAAGCCAGCAGCGCCAGCCCCGCCAGCAGGCCAAAGCCCGTGCGCCACGACCACTGCTGTACCACCCAGGCCAGCGGCGTGCCCGTGAACAGCATGCCCAGCCCGCCCAGTCCCATGGCCATGCCCGAAACGGCAGCAAAGGCATGCGCAGGAAAGTAGCGCGCAATGAACACGGTGCACACCAGAAAGGCGGGTGCGCAGCCCACCCCGATCAGCATCTGGCCCAGCAGCACTGTGCCGTAGCCGGGCGCCAGCGCCGACAGCAGCGAACCCACCACGGTGAGCGGAAACGCCGTCAGCAGCGTGCGCCGCAGGCCATACAGGTCGATCCCGACCCCCATGAAGAGCTGCATGCTGCCGAACGAAAATGCAAAAACCCCTGCAAACAGCCCCAGCGCCTGGGCCGACAGCCCGAACTCCGCCCGCAGCCCCGTGGCAATGATGGCGGTGATGGTGCGAAACGCCTGGCTCAGCGCAAAACCCGTGATCAGCACCAGCAGCACCCCCCAGGCGGCGCGGGACGTGAGGGCAGGCGGGGGTGACAAGGGCGGGGTAGGGGGCACGGGGGTCTCCGTTAGGGTGTGGGGGAGATGCGCTCCTCAGCCCAAGGGTAGCTGCTGCGCCCTGTCCGGGGGTGTCGCCCATGTGGCGCTGTCGCGGCGCATCGTCAGGCGGGCAGGCCAGGTGCGCGGTAAACCAGCACCTTCAGCGCGCGCTCTGCCGACACATCGGCAAACACAGGCGGATTGGCCACGCGCTCTACAAACACCAGGTCGGGCGCCAGTTCCTGCATCTGGTCTTGCAGAAAAGCGCAGTCCAGTTCCGGTGCATTGAGGCACAGCAGGGCGTGACCGCCGGGGGCCAGCAGGTCGGGCAAGCGGCGCAGCAGGCGGGCATAGTCTTTGGTGGCGACAAAGCTGCCCTTCTGGTAACTGGGCGGGTCCATGATGACCAGGTCGTAGGGGCCGCTGCGCGTGATCTTGCCCCAGGTGCTGAAAATGTCATGGGCCAGAAAGCTGGCACCACCGGCCAGGTCGTTGAGCTGGTGGTTCTGCTGCCCGGTGGCGATGGCGCCGCGTCCCATGTCCACGTTCACCACCTGCCGGGCACCCGCCAGCAGCGCGACCACCGAGAAGGCACAGGTGTAGGCAAACAGGTTGAGCACTTTGGGCCCGCGCCGCGCCCCCTGCTGCTGCGCCACATGCTGGTGCACCCAGCGCCGCCCTTCGGCCATGTCGAGAAACAGGCCGTGGTTCTGGCCCCGCAGCACATGCACCCGAAAATGTGCGCCGCGTTCTGTCACCACATGCGGATCGGGCACGCTGCCTGCCATCAGTTGGGTGTCGGTCTGGCCTTCGTGGCGGCACTGGTGCACCCAGTTCAGCGGTTCGCCGGGTGCAAGCTCCTGCCAGCGTGCCGCCAGGGCGGCCCCCGCTGCCGACAGGGCCTCCTCGGTGGCGGGCTGGAAGCTGGTCAGCACCCACACAGGCGGAAATACATCCAGCGTCCAGTGCTCACAGCCGGGGTACAGGCCGCCCCGGCCATGAAAAATGCGCTGGGCATCGGTGGGCATCTCTATCGTGGCGATGGCGTTGAGCAAAGCGTGCATGGGGTGTTGGGAAGAGGCGGGGCAAAGGGAGAAGTGTATGCAGTGGTGCCCAGGGGCGCGGTCTTGATCCAGCGCAAGAACTGATGGCCCGGCCCGATTCCGGGCGGGGAGATCGCTCCGCAAAGGCTGGGCAGCGGTAAACAGGCGGCGTACAATTAATTAATGAGAATTGTTTATATTTAGGAAATCATGGAAGCATTGATGGCGATGGATGCACCGTGCACGGTGGACGAAGTGGGCTGCGAACTGGCCCATTTGCCCCTGCGCACTGACGCCTGGGTTGTCGGCCTGCACATGGAAGCGGCTGCGCAGGATGGCGACCTGTTGCTGCGCCTGCTGGAAATCGGCTTCCTGCCCGGCGAGCGCGTGCGCGTGATGGCGCGTTCCTTTCCCGCGGGTGACCCGCTCGCCGTGCGCGTGGGCCGCAGCACTTTTGCGCTGCGCCGCCGCGAGGCCGCCTTGATCCGCATCAGCACCACGCCCCCGGCCGCCGGAGCTGCATGATGACCGCCACCGCGCCCTTGCGCCTGGCCTTGCTGGGCCATCCCAACAGCGGCAAGACGGCGCTGTTCAACCTGCTGACCGGCAGTCGCCAGAAGGTCGCCAACTACGCCGGCGTGACGGTCGAGCGCAAGGAGGGGCAGCTCACCACGCCCTCGGGGCACCAGGTTCGGGTGCTGGATTTGCCCGGTGCCTACAGTCTCAACGCCCTGAGCGCCGACGAGGCTGTGACGCGCGACGTCATCACCGGCCAGCGCGCCGGTGAGGCGGCTCCCGACCTGCTGGTGTGCGTGGTCGATGCCACCAACTTGCAGCTGGGCCTGCGCATGGTGCTGGAGACCCGCGCCATGGGCCTGCCCATGGTGATGGCGCTGAACATGAGCGATGCGGCGCGCCGCGCCGGTATCGCCATTGACCGTGCCTTGTTGTCGAGCGAGCTGGGCATGCCGGTGGTGGAAACCGTGGGCATCCACCAGGGCGGGGCCAAAGAGCTGCTGCAATGGCTGGATGGCTGGCGCCCCGAGGGCCCCGTGCAGGCGCTGCCCTGGGAGGCGCAAGGCCCCACACAGGTGCTGCGCACCCAACAGGAGGCACGCCGCATCCTGCGCCTTGCGGTGAGCGAGCCTGAGGGCCTGCTGCGCGTGGACGACGCCATTGACCGCGTGGTGCTGCACCCGTTGTGGGGCATGCTCATCTTGGCGGGGACCATGTTTTTGATGTTCCAGGCCGTGTTCAGCTGGGCGGCTGTGCCCATGGACGCCATCACCGGCGCGATGGACGCTCTGGGCCAATGGCTGCAGGCCCACCTGCCCGGCGGCGTGCTGCGCAGCCTGCTGGTGGACGGCATCGTCGCCGGTGTGGGGGGCGTGCTGGTGTTTCTGCCGCAAATTCTGATTTTGTTCTTCTTCATCCTGGCGCTCGAAGACTCGGGCTACCTGCCGCGTGCGGCTTTTCTGCTGGACCGCGTCATGGGCACGGTGGGGCTGTCGGGGCGCTCGTTCATTCCGTTGCTGTCGAGTTTTGCCTGCGCCATCCCGGGCATCATGGCTGCGCGCACCATCACGCATTGGCGTGAGCGGCTGGTCACCATCATGATCGCGCCGCTCATGACCTGCTCGGCGCGCCTGCCGGTGTATGCGCTGCTGATCGCGGCCTTCATCCCCGATCGCACCGTGGGCGGCTTCTTCAACCTGCAGGGGCTGGTGATGTTTGCGCTCTACATGGGCGGCATTCTGGGTGCCATGGTTGTGGCCGCGGTGCTCAAAATCTGGCGCGGCAAGGTGCGGCCTTCGCCGCTGCTGATGGAGCTGCCGCCCTACCGTCTGCCCAGTCCGCGCAGCCTGGCACGGGGGCTGTACGAACGGGCGGCCATCTTCCTCAAGCGTGTGGGCGGCATCATCTTGGCGCTCACGGTGTTGCTGTGGTTCCTGTCCACCTATCCGGCGCCCCCGGACGGTGCCACCGGCCCCGCCATCCAGTACAGCACGGCCGGTCAGATGGGCCGCGCGCTGGAGCATGTTTTTGCACCGCTGGGCTTCAACTGGCAGATTTCCATCGCCCTGGTGCCCGGCATGGCCGCACGCGAGGTGGTGGTGGGTGCGCTGGGCACGGTGTATGCGTTGTCGGCCACAGGCGACGATGTGGCGGGCCAGCTGGGTCCCCTGATCGCACAGCAGTGGTCGCTGGCGACGGCCTTGTCGTTGCTGGTGTGGTTTGTGTTTGCACCGCAATGCCTTTCCACCCTGGCCACCGTGCGCCGCGAGACGAATTCATGGCGCATGGCGTTGCTGATGGCGACCTACCTGTTTGCGCTGGCCTACGCGGCCAGCTGGATCACTTACCGCGTGGCGCTGGCCATGGGAGGAGGCTGAACATGTGGCAGAACCTGGCGGTGGGTGCCATCGTGGCCCTGGCGGGCCTGTATGCGCTGTGGTACTGGATGCCCTCAGCCCTGCGCAAGCGCCTGGGCTCCCTGCGCCCTGCGCTGGGCAAGGCGCCTTCGTGCGGCGCGTGCAGCGACTGCGGAGGTTGCGCTACCCCCGTGTCGCAGGGCGTACCGGGCAAGGGTGGCAAGACGGTCTGGATGGCGTCCAGGCATTGAGGGCTCGTGATTTGCCCTCTGATTCCATTTCTAAATCATCCGTGTCGTTGTTGCTTCGCCTTGCCGTGCTACAGCACTGTCTGCGGCTTCGCGCCTAGACACGAATGATTTGGAAACAGAATGAGGTTGCATGCAATAGCTATGTGTTTTATAGCTGCTCGCGCTTTGCTGTAAAGCGTTAGAGCAGAATTTCACCAAATTTTTGCCTGGCCAGCGTCCTGTGATCGTGCTGGCGCAGCAGGGGCGAGAACAACGTCCGGCCAAAGTCGTGCTGCAGGCCGGTGGCCAAGATAGCGGTGATCGTCCGGTCGGTCTGGTTCAGTAGCGAATGTCGAGATTAGACGCAACAGCATCAACCAGCGGCACAGGCGGTGCCAGGACGCGGCGCGGACGGGGATAGGACGTACGCCTCGCCGCAGTGCCGTCGCCCAAGCACGCTTGCGCTCTACCGCTCCGCGCGCAACGCACAGATGCCGGTCAAAACGCCATGTCGAGCATGTGGCGCAAATCGTTCACGCCGCTGGTGCCGACCAGGCGCAGCAGCGCAAATTCATTTGCTACGCAAGAGCTTGAGTTCAGTCTCGGCGCGATCCAGGCGAACGGCGCCTTCGGCCACCAGTACCTTGGCGATGCGGTCGATTTCATCGCCTGTGGCGCCCGCCATCATCGCGATGTTGTGTGCGTGCAGAGCCATGTGTCCTTTTTGCACACCGAAAGTCGCCAGCGCCTTCAGGGCTGAGAAGTTCTGTGCCAGGCCCACTGCCGCAATGATCTGCGCCAGTTCGCTGGCCGAGCCCACGTCCAGAATTTTGAGTGCGGCCTTGGCCGTAGGGTGCAACTTGGTCGCGCCACCAATCAAGCCCACTGCCATGGGAATTTCGATGGAGCCGGCCAGGTCGCCATCGTTGGTGATTTCCCAGTTGGTGAGGCTGCCGTAGTGGCCGTTGCGTGACGCATAGGCGTGGGCGCCGGCTTCTACCGCCCGGGTATCGTTACCGGTGACCAGGACCACGGCACTGATGCCGTTCATGATGCCCTTGTTGTGTGTGGCGGCGCGGTACGGGTCGGCCTCGGCGAACTGGTAGGCCGCGAGCATGGCGTCGCGCACCTCGTCGCCGCCGATGTCGGCGGTGCGCCAGACGCAGCGCGCCCGTGCCAAACGCCGGTCGGCCAGGTTCGAGAGAATGCGCAGATTGGTGCGTCCGCCGGTCCAGGCGGCGATTTCCGGGGCGATCTTCTCGGCCATGGTGTTCACCGCGTTGGCGCCCATGGCGTCGCGTGTGTCGACGATCAGGTGGGTGATGACCATGGGGCCGCCGCGCGTTTCGAGCACCCGCACTTCCAGGTCCCGGAAGCCGCCGCCGAATTTGACCAGCACCGGATCGCAGGCGTCGCACAGGGCGCGAATCGCTTCTTTGCGCTCCAGGATGCTGATGCGTGCGTTCTGCGGGTCGCGCACGTGGGTCAGCTGGATCTGGGCGATCATCTCAGTGCCCGACATCGAGGTGATGAAACCACCTTGGTCGTAGCACTGGCGTGCGGCGTTGCACACAGCGGCCACCACGGAAGACTCTTCCGTGGCCATGGGGATCAGCCGGTCGCGGCCGTTGATCTTCATGTTGGTGGCGATGCCGATCGGGATGTTCATCGTGCCGATGACGTTTTCGATCAGGTGGCTTGCCAGTTCGAGCGGCAGGTTGCCGGTGTTGAGCAGGTGCGCCTTGTCGGCCTCGTCGAGGCCGGCGAAATGGGCGACAGCGTCGATGCGGGCGGGTACATCGAGCTTGTGAAATCCGCTGATGCGGCTGCTGGGAGGAGTCGTGTGGGTGGTCATGGTGATTTCTGACGGAGGTTCAATAAGAAAAAATGGTGCCGGGCAGGCCGCTTGGGTGCGCTCAGCGCGCAGCCATCAGCCTGGGCAGATAGGTCACGAGGTCGGGGAAGGCGGCGCAAATCAGCAGGCCGACGACCTGCAGTCCGACAAAGGGCAGGATGCCGCGGTAGACCGCACTCATGCCGATGTTTTTGGGCAGCGTGCCTTTGATGTAGAACAGCGTGTAGCCGAACGGTGGGCTGATGTAGCCCATCTGGATGGTGATGGCGTAGAGCACGCCGAACCACAGCTCGTCAAAGCCCAGCAGACGGACAATGGGGAGGAACACCGGCACTGTCAGCAGGATGATGCCCAACTCGTCGAGCACTGTGCCCAGGAAGATGAGCAGCAGCATCATGGCCCCCAAAATCAGCCAGCGGTTCACCTCCAGCCCCTGGATGAACTGCAGCAGCGTGTCGGCGCCGCCCAGCCCGGTGAAGATCGCCACATAGGCTTTGGCGCCCAGTGTGATCCACAGAATCATGGCGCTTGCCTTGAGTGTCTCTGCGCCGACAGCGCGCAGCATGGCCAAGCTAATGCTGCGCTTGAACAGCACCGGCAGCAAGGCGCCGCCCACGCCCACTGCGGCCGATTCGGTGGGCGTGGCGATGCCAAAGAAGATCGAGCCAAGGATCAGCACGATCAGAAAAATCGGGAACACCAGCGTCCTCAGCGAGAGCAGCTTTTCGCGCCATGGCGCGCTGCGCATCGAGCGATCGATCGGTACCCACTCTGGCTTGAGCCACCCCACGACGACGATATAGCCGATGTACAGGCTTGCGAGCAGGAGGCCCGGCACGATGCCGGCGATCAGCATTTGGCCGATGGAGATCTGCGCGGTCACCGCGTAGACGATGGTCAGCACCGAGGGTGGAATCAGAATGCCCAGGGTCCCGGAGGCACAGATCGTGCCCAGCGCCAGCTCGGGTTTGTATCCTCGGCGCAGCATCTCCGGCAGCGCCAGAATGCCCATCGCGGTGACGGCCGCACCGACCACGCCGGTCATGGCGGCCATCATCACGCAGATGATCACGGTGCCGATAGCCAAGCCGCCGCGCAGTCGCCCGAACCACAGTTCCATGGCCTTGTAGAGGTCTTCGATCACGCCCGAGCGCTGCAGGATGCAGGCCATCAGGATGAACAGCGGGATGGCCAGCAGCGCCTCTGACTTCATGGTGTCGTAGATCTGCAGCACGATCACGATGACAGCGTTGGGCTCCCACAGCGTGACGGTGAAAAGCAGCGACAGTCCACCCAGCACGAAGGCAATCGGCAGACCGGTCAGCATGAATACGGTGAGGCCGCCGAACATCAGCAGCAGGATCATGTTGGGGCTCATGGGTGTCCCTCTATAGGCAAGCTGCCAGTGCTGCCGTAGGTGACATCCGCAGGCGTGAACAGCGTATTGAGAAATTCGACCACCGCCTGCAGCAGCATGAGCACCAAGGCCAGTGGCACGGTGGCCTTGAAGGGCCAGATGGGCGGATTCCAGGCCGAGAAACTCGTCTCGCGGTAGTTGAACGCACTGAGCGCCGAGGGCAGGCTGAAGTACAGCAGGATGATGCAGAACACCACGATGACGGGATAGTTCAGCAAGTCAAACCGGCGCTGCCACGAGGGGCTCATGCGTTCGCGCGCGACATCCAACGCCACGTGGCCCTTGAGGTGAAGAAGGTAAGGGCCGCCGAGCAGAAAGTAGGGGCCGAACAGAAGCACGGCCAGCTCCATGCCCCATACCGTGGGGGCATTGAACAGGTAGCGCGCCACGACCTCGTAGAGCATGACGGGAACCACGATGGCCATCAACCACACCGTCGCCTGGAAGATCCAGCGGTTGAGGGTGGTGATCGCAGATGTGGAGAAGATAAGCCATTGAGGCATGCGTGACTCCTGGTGAGCAAGGGGGGCCGCCGATACAGGGGCCGCGCGCAATTACAAGGCGCGCCGACCGGGCGGTGCGCGCGGGCCAGGCGCCTGGCCCGCGCTTGAAGATCAGGCCAGCAAGCCCAGTTCCTTCATGAACGCCACCTGGCTGTCCAGAATCTTGGAGGCCAGTGCGTCGCCCTTGGTGGCGGCGCGCCAGGACGCCATCGCCTTGGGGCGGGCGGCGGCAATATCGGCCGCGTTGAAATGGATGATCTCGCAACCCTTGGCCTGGTACTTGGCCAGCACCGTGGCGTCATTCACCAGGATGTGTTGGCGCAGCGATGCCGAGACTTCACGTGCAGACACCGCCAAGGCTGCCTTGAATTCAGCGGGCAGTTTGTCGTATGCGCCCCGGTTGGCAACGTAGCTGGCGGCGGTGGTGGGCTGGTGAAAGCCTGGCACGATGACGTATTTCGCCACTTCGGCCAGACCCGCTTCGAAGTTGGCCGTCAGATCGCCGCGGTCGGCCATGTCGATCACGCCCTTATCGAGCGCCGTGTACACCTCGCCCGTGGGCAGCGGCGTGACCGCAACGCCCATGGCGCCCATCACCGCCGAGGCCAGGCCCACGAAGCGGCCCTTCTTGCCAGCCAGGTCGGCCATTTTGCGAATTGGCACTTTCGAGTGCAGTGGCTCTTGGCCATACACCGTGGGTGCAATGTAGTGAAGGCCGGCCGGTGCATAGGCCTGACGTGCCATATCCAGCCCGCCGCGCTCGTAGAACCAAGCCTCGTACTGATCGCTCTCTGGGAAACCGAACGGGATGGTGCTGGTGAAAGCAAACGACGGAATCTTCCCTGCCTCGTAGCCGTCGAAAGTTTTCATCAGCTCGAACGCGCCACCCCGCACGGCGTCAAAGGCCTGTGCAGCGGGCACGATCTGCCCGGCAGCGAACAGGTTGATCTTGAACCGGCCACCGGTAAGCTCGGCGACGCGGGCCACAAAGCGTTCTTCAAACTTTTGTGGTGTCGTGCCGCCGTCCCACAGGGCTTGCATGCGCCACGTTACGGTCGCTTGGGCGTGGCTGACCAGCGGTACTGCAGCGCCCACGGCAGTGGCTGCGGCCAGGGAGGATTTGAGGATGTTGCGTCGATTGATGGATTGATCTGCCATGTGTGTCTCCTGTCGGTTGATATGTCCGCCGTGTATTGGCGTGCTGTTCTTGTGTCGCACCGCCCTTCGTTGGCCCCTGTGGAAAGGGCGCAAAAAAGTATAGGATGCCTGCCGGTGCATTGATGGGTACAGTTTGGGTGCAGGAACAAAAACTGTATCCATCAAAAACAGATACACCAAAGGAAGTACATGACGCGGGAAAAGGATGTGGCGGTTTCCCACAGCAAGGTAATGGCCTTGGCACAGCGCATTGCGCAGTCGATTGAGCAGGGCGGAATCGCGGTGGGCTCTCGCCTGCGCTCGATCCGTGATGCCGCTGCGAAGGAGGGGGTCGGCCGTAACACGGTGGTGGAGGCCTATGCGCGCTTGGCCGCACGTGGCTATGTGGAGGCGCGTGCCGGTTCGGGCTACTACGTGCGCAAGCAGCCCCCTGGCCTGCGGGCCCAGTTGCCACCGCTGCACGTGACCGAGGCGGTAGACGTGGTGTCGCTGCTGCGCGAGCAGCTCGAGCGGCACTACGAGGTGCGCGTGGGGGAGGGGCGGCCACCCGCCTCATGGATAGAAGGCTCAGAACTGCGCCAGCACCTGCGTCGCGCGCGATCCCATGGAATGACCGAAATTGAGCATGGCTACAGGACGTCCTGGGGTTATTTGCCACTGCGCGAGACCATCGCCCACATGTTGTGTGAGCGCAGCATTCATGTGAATGAGCGGCAGGTGCTGCTCACCCAAGGCGCCAACCATGCGCTCGACCTGATCGTGCGTCAGCTGCTGGAGGCGGGGGACGAGGTCCTGGTGGACGCGCCGGGCTACTACCCCTTGTTTGGCAAGCTCCGGCTGGCCAAGGTCCAGATGTTGGGGGTCCCGCGTCAGGCTGATGGGCCGGACCTTGATGCGCTGGAAGCGATCCTGCAGACGCGCCGCCCCAAGGTGTTCTTCACGCAGTCGCTGGCGCACAACCCCACGGGCGGCTCGATCAGCCTGCCCAAGGCGCACCGGCTGATGCAGATGGCTGCGACCCACGGCTTTCTGGTCGTGGAAAACGATCCGTTTGCCGATCTGCTGCCTGCCACGGTGCCGCGCCTGGCGGCGTTGGACCAGTTGGAACGGGTGATCTACGTGTCCAGCTTTTCCAAGACCTTGTCTGCCGACCTGCGCGTGGGCTACATCGCTGGTGCGACGGACCGCATCCATGCTCTGTGCGACCTCAAGATGTTGACATTGGTGTCCACATCCGAATTTGTCGAACGGATCGTGCACCAGCTTCTCTCGAGCGGACAGTACTGGCGCCATCTGAGCCGCCTGAGAGAGCGAATCAGCGCGGCTCTCGGGCCCGGGCAGAAGGCGCTGGAGCGCCTAGGCCTTGCCGTGCATCACAGCCAGTCGGGCGGCTACTACCTGTGGGTGGAGCTGCCGCAGGGGATGACAGAGTCGGCTTTGGTGCGCAGCGCTGCGGAGCGAAGCATTTTCTTGGCACCAGGTTCCGTGTTTTATCCAGATCGCCATGGGGCGCAGCAGGCGTTGCGGCTGAACGTTGGCTATGTCAACGACGCACGGTTCCTGCACTTTATGGAAGGTGCCTTGGACGCTTGGCGCGCCGGGTCGTGAACCGCAGCCAGTGGGGATGGGCGCAAGGCGCGGACGAAGCTGCGGCGACTGCGGGAGCTCACATGCGTGCGCATCCGGATGGCCACGTCATCCTGTCGCGGCTGTGGGCGTGACGCCCAGCGAGCTGCAATTCAGGTCAAGGACGCCGCCTCGCAGCGTGAAATGCGCGCGCAGGGCATGCACCGGGTCTTTCGCATCCAGCGCACGGCAGTCTTGCAAGGTAGCCTTGTTTAAAACGTTTGTTTTAATGGTTTTGAAAGCTGATGGTGAAGCGCTATAGGCCCAATAAAACACCCGCAGGGTAGGGCGGCAGGCCATGCCGCAACCGGGCCCGCTCACAGGCCTCACTGCCCGCGGCGAATTCGCGGCAAGGCGAGGGGCGCCATTCGTAGATGCCGCAGGCGGCCTGGCTGCCCACCTTGCCCGTGAGTGCTGCGCAGCGCGGCGGACTGTGGTCGGTGCCGCGCATGCGGCGCAGAGTGTCGGTTACTTCCACCACCAGCCCGTCGGGCACGTCGCCGCCCATCTCCTGGGTTTCGTACACCGAGAAGTCCACGCGAAAACTGGCGCAGCAGGCGCCACAGGTGAGGCAGGGGTGGGTCACGCCACCTGGCCTAGCAAAAGGTACTCCATGAGCGCCTTTTGCACGTGCATGCGGTTTTGGCTTCGGCCCGCAGCCTGCGGCTGCTTCACGTCCGCGTTGCGGCCATGAGCCTGCGCCGAAACAGGATGCTGGCGCTGGCGCGCCACCGCGTTGCACTTCATGCTACGCGGCCGTGCAAAAGGTACTCCATGAGTGCCTTTTGCACGTGCATGCGGTTTTGGCTTCGGCCCGCAGCCTGCGGCTGCTTCACGTCCGCGTTGCGGCCATGAGCCTGCGCCGAAACAGGATGCTGGCGCTGGCGCGCCACCGCGTTGCACTTCATGCTACGCGGCCGAGCAAAAGGTACTCCATGAGTGCCTTTTGCACGTGCATCCTGTTTTCTGCCTCGTCCCACACCACGGACTGAGGGCCGTCGATCACGTCGGCATCGACTTCTTCGCCGCGGTGGGCGGGCAGGCAGTGCATGAACAGGGCGTCGGGGCGGGCCGTGGCCATCATGTCTTCATCCACGCACCAGTCGGCAAAGGCTTTTCTGCGCGCTTCGTTCTCTGCTTCGTAGCCCATGCTGGTCCACACGTCGGTGGTAACCAGGTCTGCGCTGCGGCAGGCGTCTTTGGGGTTGCTGAAAAATTGATAGCTGGCAGCGCTTGCTCCGCCTGCGCCAACGGCCAATTTCTCATCAACTTCGTAGCCGCGCGGAGTGCTCACATGGACCTTGAAGTCCAGTAACTCGGCGGCCTGCAGCCAGGTGTTGGCCATGTTGTTGCCGTCGCCCACCCAGGCCACCGTCTTGCCGGCGATGGAGCCCCGGTGCTCGATGAAGGTGAAGATGTCGGCCAGGATCTGGCAGGGGTGAAATTCGTTGGTCAGGCCGTTGATGACGGGCACGCGCGAATGGGCTGCAAAGCGCTCTATCTTGGTCTGTTCGAAGGTGCGGATCATCACCAGATCGACCATGCGGCTGATGACGCGTGCGCTGTCCTCGATGGGTTCAGCGCGGCCCAGTTGGCTGTCGCCCGTGGTCAGGTGCACCACGCTGCCGCCGAGCTGGTACATGCCGGCCTCGAAGCTCACGCGCGTGCGGGTACTGGCTTTCTCGAAAATCATGGCCAGCGTGCGATCCACCAGAGGGTGGTGCTTTTCGTAGGCTTTGAATTTCTTCTTGATGACAGCGGCGCGTTCGAACAGATAGGCGTATTCGTCGGCGGTGAAATCTTTGAATTGCAGATAGTGTTTCATGCGTGTCTCGTGCGGCGGTGTCATTCCGCCAGGAAGGCTGTGACCAGGGGGGCCAGCCGGGCAACGATTTCGTCGGCTTCAACGGTGGTGAGGATGAGCGGCGGGACGATGCGGATCACGCTCTCGGCTGTCACGCTGATAAGCAGCCCCGCTTCTGCCGCACGGCCGACCAGCACACCGCAGGGTTTGGCCAGTTCCACGCCCAGCATCAGGCCCTGACCGCGCACTTCCTTCACGCCCGGTAGGCTGCCCAAAGCGCCTTGCAGCGCGGTTTTGAGGTGCGCGCCCACGGTGGCGGCATTTTGCAGCAGGCCGTCTTCTTCCATGATGCGGATGGTTTCCACCCCGGCGCGCATGGCCAGCGGGTTGCCGCCGAAGGTGGTGCCATGGTTGCCCGGCTGCAGCACTGTGGCGGCCTTGGGGCCCGCCACCACCGCGCCAATAGGCACGCCCGAACCCAGGCCCTTGGCCAGCGGCATCACGTCGGGCAGGATGTCCGCCCACTGGTGGGCAAACCACTTGCCGGTGCGGCCCATGCCGCACTGCACTTCGTCGATCATCATCAGCCAGCCGCGTTCGTCACACAGTTTGCGCAATTGCTGCAGGTATTCGACGCGCATGGGGTTCACGCCGCCTTCGCCCTGGATGGTTTCAAAGAACACCGCCACCACGTTGGGGTTGCCCTCGGTGGCCGCCTTGATGGCGGCAATGTCATTGAGCGGCACGCGGATGAAGCCCTCGACCAGCGGGCCGAAACCGTTGTGGATCTTCGGGTTGCCGGTGGCCGACATGGTGGCGATGGATCGGCCATGAAAGGCTTTTTCGTACACCACAATTTCGGGCTTGGCGATGCCCTTGTCCACGCCGTATTTGCGTGCGATCTTGAGCGCCGCCTCGTTCGCCTCCAGCCCCGAATTGCAGAAGAACACGTTGCTCATGCCCGAGAGTTCCACCAGCTTGGCGGCGAGCGTCTCTTGCAGAGGCACGTGGTAGTAGTTCGAGGTGTGGATGAGCTGTGTGAGCTGCTGCTGCAGCGCAGGCACCAGCCGACCATGGTTGTGGCCCAGCGTGTTGACCGCAATGCCGCCCAGTGCATCGAGGTACTCCTTGCCGTTGACGTCCCAGACGCGGCAGCCCTGCCCACGGGCCAGCGCGATGGGCACGCGGCCATAGGTGTTCATCACATGGGGCGAGGCGGCTTCAATGAAGGCGGTCATGCACAGTACTCCAGACGGGGCGGGTGACGGGCTGCGACAGATGCAGCCCTGGAAAAATCGAGAACCGATTCTAGGGCGTGTGCCGCCACGCTGCGGTGACGAATACGCATCACTGCAATGCGTGCGCCAGTGTCGTCAGCGGGGTGTCGGCAAAGTCTTATATAAGAGTTAGAATGCTGTGTTGCGGCGCAACAAGCAGCGATCCTGCCTATCCGTCCTTAACCCACCACTACCCGATGGTTTCTCCTTCCAGTAAAGAAGTCTTCATTCAAGGCATCACGCTCTGCGGAAAAACCTTCCGCCCGAGTGACTGGGCCGAACGCCTGGCCGGGGTGATGAGCAGCTTCAGGCCCGGAGGCGCCCGTCCCGGCAGCCACCTCAGCTATTCCCCCTGGTGCATTCCGACCACGCTCAATGGTGTCAAGTGCGTGGTGGTCAACCGGGCGCTGCAGGGCCATGAGCCCATGGCCTGGGACTTTGTGATGAACTTCGCCCGCGACAACGATCTGCAACTCGTCGAAGCCTGCCTGTTGCCTGACCCGCCGCCGGCCGATAAGGTCTGAGCCAGATTTCAATGCCCTGTCGGGGCAAGGATGGGACAATGGCGCCCATGCATCCCAACGCCCTTCTGGACGCCTGCGCGGAACTCGTCAGGCTGACCCTTACTTTTGAACACCCGGCCGATGCCGTGGTGTCCCGTTTCTTTCGCGACCACCGGGGCCTTGGCCAGCGTGAACGCGCCGCCCTGGCCGAGACGGTGTACACCGTGCTGCGCAAGAAACTGCTGTTTGACCACATGTCACCGTCCGGCTCGGGTCCCAAGGAGCGGCGCATGGCCATCCTGGGCTTTGCCCACTGGCAGGACGAGGAGGCGCGGCGTGCCAACCCCCAGGCCGTGCATGGCCAGCGCGACTTTTTGCGCGCGGCCTTGAACGACCGCGAGCAGCAGTGGCTGGCGCAGTGCGATGCCGTGCAGGAAGATGAACTCTTGGAGCGCCACCGCCACAACCTGCCCGAATGGCTGGCACAGCCGCTCAAGGAACAGTTGGGCAGCGAATTTTGGCCTCTGGTGGCATCGCTGGCGCGCAGTGCGCCGCTGGATCTGCGTGTCAACGTTTTGAAGGAAAAACGGGCTGATGTGCAAAAGGAGCTTGCGCAAGCAGCTATCAAAACAGAAGCAACACCCTATTCGCCCTGGGGCTTGCGCGCCAGCGGAAAGCCGCCACTGGCGAAGCTGCCCGCCTTTGTGCGCGGTGCGATCGAGGTGCAGGACGAAGGCTCGCAACTGCTGGCGCTGCTGCTCGACGCCAAGCGCGGTGAGATGGTGGTCGATTTCTGCGCTGGCGCGGGCGGCAAAACCCTGGCCATTGGCGCCACCATGCGCAGCACGGGGCGGCTCTATGCCTTTGATGTGGCGGCCCACCGGCTCGACGCCCTCAAGCCCCGGATGGCGCGCAGCGGCCTGTCCAACGTGCACCCTGCTGCCATTGCGCACGAGCGTGACGACCGGGTCAAGCGCCTGGCGGGCAAGATCGACCGGGTGCTTGTTGACGCCCCTTGCTCTGGCTTGGGCACGTTGCGCCGCAACCCCGACCTGAAGTGGCGCCAGACCCCGCAGGCCCTGGAGGAGCTGGTGGTCAAGCAGGCGGCCATTCTGGACAGCAGCGCACGCCTGTTGAAATCGGGCGGCCGTCTGGTGTACGCCACCTGCAGCGTGCTGCCGCAGGAAAACGAAGCCATTGCCGAAGCCTTTGCGCTCCAGCACCCCGAATTCGTGCCACTCGATGCCGGCGAATTGCTGGCACAACTCAAGGTGCCGGACGCCGCCACGCTGTGCAGCGGCGGTGAAACCGGCAGCCGCTACCTGCGCCTGTGGCCGCACCGCCACCAGACCGATGGTTTCTTTGCTGCGGTGTGGCAACGGAGCTGAGCAGCGTGAGGGGCATCCCAAGTTTTTGATGCCATTTGCTTCCAAGTTGAAAACCCGCTGACGTATCGAACCAGCGGGTTTTTTTGATCCGTTTTTGCTCTGCGCAGACGCAAAAAAACCGCCAGGCTTGCGCCGGGCGGTTTTTGGCAAGGAGCCTGGGCTGAATTACTTCAGCTTCATTTCCTTGTATTCGACGTGCTTGCGTGCCTTGGGATCAAATTTCATGATCAGCATCTTTTCGGGCATCGTCTTCTTGTTCTTGGTCGTGGTGTAGAAATGACCGGTACCCGCAGTGGATTCCAGCTTGATCTTGTCGCGTCCGCCTTTGCTTGCCATGGTGTTTCTCCTTAAGCTTGGCCACGTGCGCGCAGGTCTGCGAGCACAGAATCAATACCGTTCTTGTCGATCAGACGCAGACCAGCGTTGGAGATGCGCAGACGCACCCAGCGGTTTTCGGTTTCGACCCAGAAGCGGCGGTATTGCAGGTTCGGCAGGAACCGGCGCTTGGTTCGGTTGTTGGCGTGGGAAACGTTGTTCCCGACCATGGGCTTCTTGCCCGTTACTTCGCAGACGCGTGCCATGAGGACACTCCGATATATATAACGGCTGCCAGCAAGGGCCTGCGGTTGTTAAAAACCCGGCATGCTTGCAGCCTCACCTCGCCAGAAAGGGTGGCGGTAACCCGATTGCCGGTGGCCCATCAGGGCCCCAGCCGCACACCGCAATGCGCAGCCAGTTTTAGCAAAGCCACGGATTATAGCGCGTTCTCAGGCGGCAGAGCCCTGGTCCAGGTAGCGCTGTGCGTCCAGTGCGGCCATGCAGCCGGTGCCGGCGCTGGTGATGGCCTGGCGGTATACGTGGTCCTGCACGTCGCCCGCGGCAAAGATGCCGGGGACCGAGGTCTGCGTGGCAAAACCCTTGAGGCCGCCGCGCGTGATGATGTAGCCGCCTTCCATGTCGAGCTGGCCTTGGAAAATCTCGGTGTTGGGAGCATGGCCAATGGCGATGAAGCAGCCTTGCAGCGCGATGTCCTGGGTCGTGCCGTCTTTGACATTCTTGATGCGGATACCGGTCACGCCAGAGTTATCGCCCAACACCTCATCCAGAGTGTGGAAGGTTTTGAGTTCGATCTTGCCTGCGGCTACCTTTTCCATCATGTGGTCCACCAGGATCGGCTCGGCCGTGAATTTGTCGCGGCGATGCACCAGCGTGACCTTGCTGGCGATGTTGGACAGGTACAGGGCCTCTTCCACGGCGGTGTTGCCGCCGCCGATGACGCACACCTCCTGGTCCCGATAGAAGAAGCCGTCGCAGGTGGCGCAGCCCGATACGCCTTTGCCCATGAAGGCTTCCTCAGAAGGCAGCCCCAGGTATTTGGCTGAGGCGCCTGTGGCGATGATGAGGGCGTCGCAGGTGTACGTGCCGCTGTCGCCCGTGAGCGTGAACGGGCGCTGGCTGAAATCGACCTTGTTGATGTGGTCGAAGATGATCTGCGTTTTGAAGCGCTCGGCGTGTTCCAGGAAGCGCTGCATCAGCGCCGGGCCCTGCACGCCATGCACGTCGGCGGGCCAGTTGTCCACCTCGGTGGTGGTGGTGAGCTGTCCGCCCTGGGCCATGCCGGTGATCAGCACCGGGTTCAGATTGGCGCGGGCCGCGTAGATGGCTGCGGTATAGCCCGCAGGGCCGGAACCGAGAATGAGAACTTTGGCGTGTTGGGGGGTGGACATGGTAAAAGCTCGGGTTTGTGCGCCCAAGGCGCATGAAAAAAGAAGGGTATCAGCCCATTTGGGGGATGAAACCCCAAGTATCAACCAAGTGTTGCTGATCGCACCCAAATCTTGTTTCTGTCACGGAGATTGAAAAAACCAATGGCCGTGCGTGCCGTCGGTTTATTGCAAGGAGATGTTGCTATGGCGATGTTGTCGAACCTGGATCTGCTGCGCCGTGTTCCCCTGTTTTCCCGTTTGACGGTGGCACAGGCCGAAGCCATTGGCAGCGCGGTGGTCAAGCGTCGCTTCAAGCGCGGTGAAGCCCTGGTGGAACAGGGCCAGAAGTCCGATGCGCTGTACCTGCTGCTGACAGGGCGCGCCCGCGTCACGGCCGCCGACAGCCGCGGGCGCGAGGTGATTTTGGCCACCTTGGGCCAGGGCGACTACCTGGGCGAGATGAGCATCATCGACAACGAACCCCATAGCGCCACCGTGCGGGCCGAGGTGCAGACGGACGTGCTGCAGTTGGAGCGTGCAGAATTCACCCGCTGCCTGAGCGAGAACACCGCGATGTCTCTGGTCGTGATGCGCGGACTGGTCAAGCGCCTGCGCCAGGCCGACCGCAAGATAGAGTCACTGGCCTTGCTGGATGTGTATGGCCGTGTGGCGCATGCCTTGCTGGAAGAGGCGGAGACCGACGCGAACGGGCAGCAGATGATCATGGGCAAGGTGTCGCGACAGGATCTGGCGAAAACCATCGGTGCCTCGCGGGAAATGGTCAGCCGTGTGATGAAAGACCTGGAAACGCGGGGCTTCATCGAAACCCTGCCGTCGGGCGCAATGATTCTGAAAAATCGCTTGTCCACGCTGAGTTGACGCTCGCCCAGGCGCCCTGCGCAGGCAGGGAGCCATGGGGTAAGCTTCGCCCGCACGCTTATGACCTATTCCCTGAACACACTGAACGCATCCTCGGGCGACAAGTCCGCCCCACGCACTGCAGGTGCCCGTTTTGGCCATGAAATGGGGCTGGTCGTGGGCCTGCTGGCCCTGGTTTTCTGGCTGCTGGCCTTGCTGAGTTATTCGCCCATGGACCCGGCGTGGTCCACCTCCGGCGTGGGCGGGGCCGTACTGGTGCGTAACTGGGTAGGCCGCCTGGGGGCCTGGCTGGCCGATGGCAGTTATTTTGTTCTGGGGTTTTCCGTCTGGTGGTGCGTGGCGGCCGGCGTGCGTGCCTGGCTGTCTTCGCTGGCGCACTGGATGCGCGGGGGCGAGGTGCCGCACGCTACCGCAGTCAGCCACCCGCTGGTCTGGCGCAGTCTTTTCTGGGGCGGCCTGGTGTTGCTGCTGTGTGCCAGCACGGCGCTGGAGTGGTCGCGGTTGTACCGTTTCGAAGCCGCCCTGCCAGGCCATGCCGGTGGCGTGCTGGGGTATCTGGTGGGGCCGGCCAGCATGCGCTGGCTGGGCTTCACCGGCTCGGGCTTGGCCTGCATCGTGCTGGCGGTGTTGGGCGCAGCGCTGGTATTTCGTTTCTCATGGGGGCATGTGGCTGAAGGATTGGGCTCCCGCATCGATGCGTTGGTGCAGTTGGGCCGCACCAAGCGCGAGGTGGCCAAGGATTTGGCCGAAGGCAAGCGCGCTGCGCGCGAGCGCGCGGAAGTGGTGTTTGAAGAGCGCGCCGAAACCGAGGTGCACCACCCGCACCCTGTCCAGATCATCGAGCCTGTTCTGGTCGAAGTTCCCCAGAGCACGCGCGTCGTGAAAGAGCGCCAGAAACCCCTGTTCACCGATATGCCCGACAGCCGTCTGCCTTTGGTGGAGTTGCTCGACGGCGCCCAGCAGCGCCAGGAAACGGTGTCGCCCGAAACGCTGGAGATGACCAGCCGTTTGATCGAGAAGAAACTCAAGGACTTTGGCGTGGAGGTGCGCGTGGTGGCCGCCATGCCGGGCCCGGTGATCACGCGCTACGAGATCGAACCGGCCACCGGCGTGAAGGGCTCGCAGGTGGTGGGCCTGGCCAAGGATCTGGCGCGCTCCTTGAGCCTGGTGTCGATCCGCGTGGTGGAGACGATTCCCGGCAAGAACTATATGGCGCTGGAGTTGCCCAATGCCAAGCGCCAGACCATCAAGCTCTCGGAAATTCTGGGCTCGCAGGTTTACCACGAGGCCAAGTCCATGTTGACCATGGGTCTGGGCAAGGACATCGTGGGCAACCCGGTGGTGGCCGATCTGGCCAAGATGCCGCACGTGCTGGTGGCCGGTACCACGGGCTCGGGCAAGTCGGTGGGTATCAACGCCATGATCCTCTCGCTGCTCTACAAGGCCGAGGCCAAGGACGTGCGCCTCTTGATGATCGACCCCAAGATGCTGGAAATGTCGGTCTACGAGGGCATTCCGCACCTGCTGGCGCCTGTGGTGACCGACATGAAGCAGGCCGCGCACGGCCTGAACTGGTGCGTGGGCGAGATGGAGCGGCGCTACAAGCTGATGAGCAAGCTGGGCGTACGCAATCTGGCCGGCTACAACGTGAAGATTGACGAAGCCGCAGCACGTGAAGAGTTCATCAGCAACCCCTTCAGCCTGACCCCCGAGGCGCCCGAGCCGCTGCAGCGCCTGCCGCATGTGGTCGTCGTTATCGACGAACTGGCCGATCTGATGATGGTGGTCGGCAAGAAGATTGAAGAGCTGATCGCCCGTTTGGCGCAAAAGGCGCGCGCCGCTGGTATCCACTTGATTTTGGCCACGCAGCGCCCCAGTGTGGACGTGATCACGGGCTTGATCAAGGCCAACATTCCTACCCGCATTGCTTTCTCCGTAGGCTCCAAGATCGACAGCCGCACCATCCTCGACCAGATGGGCGCCGAGGCCTTGCTGGGCATGGGCGACATGCTCTACATGGCCAGCGGCACCGGCCTGCCGATCCGCGTGCACGGCGCCTTCGTGTCAGACGAAGAAGTGCACCGTGTCGTCAATTACCTCAAGCAACAGGGGGAGCCGGACTACATAGAGGGTGTGCTTGAAGGCGGAACCATGGACGGCGACGGTGATCTCAATGGTGAAGGCGGGAGTGATGGCGGCGAAAAAGACCCCATGTATGACCAGGCGGTCGAAGTGGTGCTCAAGGATCGCAAGGCCAGCATCTCGTACGTGCAGCGCAAGCTGCGTATTGGCTACAACCGCTCGGCGCGCCTGCTCGAAGACATGGAAAAAGCCGGTTTGGTCAGCGCGCTGACCACCAGCGGCCAGCGCGAGGTGCTGGTGCCAGCACGAGAGTGAGGGCCATCCCCCTGCGCCGCTGGGGTGGGCCACGGCCATTGCGTGCGCTGCGGGTTGAGTACGGTGCGTTGAAGGAACTGCCATGAAGAAAACAATCATTACTTTTTTGATAGCTGCTAGCGCCCAGTGGGCAAGCGCTGATGGCCTAAAAAGCCTTGAGTCCTTCATGCAGGGCACGCAGGCCGCACGGGCCGACTTTTCCCAGGTGGTGACCACCCCGGGCAAGGATGGGCAGGCCGCACGCCAGAAAACCTCCAGTGGATATTTTGAGTTCCAGCGCCCGGGGCGGTTTCGTTTTGAGTACAAAAAACCGTTCGAGCAAACCATCGTGGCCGATGGCCAGACGCTGTGGTTCTACGACGTGGACCTGAACCAGGTGACCCAGCGGCCCCAGGCGCAGGCGCTGGGCAGCACGCCGGCAGCTTTGCTGGCTTCAGCCCCTGATCTGCGGGCCTTGCGTGCTGACTTTGCGCTCGAATCCGCGCCTGAACACGATGGCCTGCAGTGGGTGCAGGCCACGCCCAAGGCCCGGGATGGGCAGTTGCAGAGCGTGCGCGTGGGGTTGCGTGGCGATCAACTGGAGGTGCTGGAGATTCTCGATAGCTTTGGTCAGCGCTCGGTCATCCGCTTTGCCCGGCTGCAGGCCAATCCTTCGCTGTCTGCTGCCACCTTCCAGTTCAAACCACCGGCAGGGGTGGACGTGCTCAAGCAATAGCCGGGCGCCTGTTCAGGCCAGCCCCAGCAATGCCAGGCCGATGGTCGCTGGTATTGCCTGAATGAACAAAATCTTGCGGCTGGCCGTGGCTGCGCCAAAAACACCGGCCGCCAGCACGCACAGCAGAAAGAAGACTTTGACCTGCAGGCCGGCGTCGCCCAGCCACAGACCCCAGAACAGCCCTGCAGCCAGGAAGCCGTTGTACAGCCCCTGGTTGGCTCCGAGCACCCGCGTGGCTGTGGCCAGATCCTGTTTCATGCCAAAGGCGCGCAGGCCGACGGGCTTGTCCCATAAAAACATCTCCAAAACCAGAATGTAGACGTGGAGCAACGCAATCAATGCAACGACGGTGTTGGCGGCAAGCAGCATGGCGGGGTATGGGGTGCAGGGATGGGTCCGTCAGCATAGCTGGAATGGGTAGAACGCGCAGGGAGGCCCGTTGTCAGGCCAGCGCGCGGGCCACCCGTTCGCGCAGAACGGGCAACAGTTCGTCCTCAAACCACGGGTTGTGCCGCAGCCAGCCGTTGTTGCGCGGGCTGGGGTGGGGCAGCGCCAGCAGCACAGGGCTGCGGCTGCGCCATTGCCGCACTGTTTCGGTCAGCGTGCCGCGCTGCAGGGGTAGATGCCAAGCCAGCGCGTACTGGCCCAGAACCAGGGTGAGCCGCACATCAGGCAGGTGGTCGAGCAAGGGCTTGCGCCAGGCTGGGGCGCATTCGGGGCGCGGGGGAAGGTCGCCCGAGCGGCCCGTGCCGGGAAAGCAAAACCCCATGGGCAAAATAGCCACCTGGTGGGGGTCGTAAAACGTGGCGCTTGTGATGCCCATCCAGGCGCGCAGGCGCTCGCCGCTGGCGTCGTCAAACGGAATGCCCGAGGCATGCACCTTGCGCCCCGGCGCCTGGCTGGCGATGAGGATGCGTGCACCGGTGGCCGCCTGCAGCACCGGGCGGGGGCCCAGCGGCAGGTGCGCCGCGCAGAGTTGGCAGGCGCGTACACGCACCAACAAGGCGTCGAGGGATTCTGCGGCGGGCATT
This sequence comes from Simplicispira sp. 125, assembly GCF_003096555.1. NCBI lineage: Bacteria > Pseudomonadati > Pseudomonadota > Betaproteobacteria > Burkholderiales > Comamonadaceae > Simplicispira > Simplicispira sp. 125. Next base: position 177,976 of record NZ_QEKM01000001.1, read on the forward strand.
CAGGCGATGCAGGCGTTTTCGCCGCAGGGGTGGGAACTGCTGATTGGCGCCATATGAGCGGCCATGGAATACCTCCGTGGGTGTTTATTGTGGTCCTATTGCCCGCTACCATCCATGGCAACCGTGAAACACCCTGCCGCACCCCACCAACCCCTGGCCGAGCGCCTGCGCCCGCGCCAGCTCTCTGAAGTCATTGGCCAGCAGCATGTGCTGGGGCCGGGTATGCCACTGCGTCTCGCGTTTGAGTCGGGTCGGCCGCACAGTTGCATTTTTTGGGGGCCGCCTGGCGTGGGCAAGACCACCATTGCGCGCCTCATGGCCGATGCCTTTGATGCGCAGTTCATCAGCATCAGCGCCGTGCTGGGTGGGGTGAAGGATATCCGCGAGGCCGTGCAACTGGCCGAAACCGCGCGTGATGGGCTGGTGCAGCAGCGCACCCTGGTGTTTGTGGACGAGGTGCACCGCTTCAACAAGAGCCAGCAGGATGCCTTTTTGCCGCATGTGGAGAGCGGGCTGTTTACTTTTATCGGCGCCACGACCGAGAACCCGTCGTTCGAGGTCAACTCGGCGCTGCTCTCGCGCGCAGCGGTGTACGTGCTGCAACCGCTCTCTACCGAGGATTTGAAGCAAATTGTGGCTCTAGCGCAGGCGCAGCAAGCGCTGCCAGCTATCGAAAATGATGCGATTGAGCGCCTGGTGGCCTATGCCGATGGCGATGCCAGGCGCCTGCTCAACACCCTGGAAACCTTGGGCATGGCGGCCCAGCAGGAGCAACTGGCGGAGATCACCGATGCCTGGGTGCTCAAGGTGCTGGGCGAGCGCATGCGACGCTATGACAAGGGCGGCGAGCAGTTCTACGACACGATCAGCGCGCTGCACAAGTCGGTGCGCGGTTCTGACCCTGATGCGGCGCTGTACTGGCTGGTACGCATGCTCGATGGTGGAGCCGATCCACGCTACATGGCGCGCCGCTTGGTGCGCATGGCCTCTGAAGATGTGGGCCTGGCCGACCCGCGCGCGCTGCGCCTGGCGCTCGATTGCGCCGAGGTGTACGAGCGCCTGGGCAGCCCCGAGGGTGAACTGGCGTTGGCCGAATGCGTGGTTTATCTTGCAGTCGCACCTAAATCCAATGCGGTCTACAAGGCCTACAACGCGGCGCGTGCTTTTGTAAAGCAAGACGGTACGCGCCCTGTGCCTCTGCACCTGCGCAACGCGCCGACCAAGCTCATGAAAGAGCTGGACTACGGCAAAGGCTACCGGTATGCGCATGATGAACCCGGTGGGTTTGCTGCGGGCGAAAGTTATTGGCCCGAAGGCATGCAAAACCCCGGCTTTTACCTGCCCGTGCCGCGCGGCCTGGAAATCCGTATCGGTGAAAAGTTGCAGGAACTGCGCGCGCGCAACAGGGCAGCGCCGCCTGATTGATAAGTCCGCACATCAATAAGACTGTCTCCATAATCAATTCTTATGCACCGGGAACCTGCCTGATGGGGCAAAAACCCAAGGGAAAACCCCCCCGAACGTGCAATGGTGAACGGTATGCAAGTGGCTACAATTCCGTCCTCAAACCCGCATGGCTGCTTTACCGGCGGGTTTTTTGCTAGATGGCAGGCGGGCTCAAAAGGCTGTACCGATCCAGGTGCCTCCAGTGTGGACCCGTCACAAACGAAGGACTTTTCTTATGGAAATCTTGCTGCAGCAGATCATCAACGGTCTGGTTCTCGGCAGCATGTACGCCTTGATAGCCTTGGGCTATACGATGGTGTACGGCATTATTCAACTGATCAATTTCGCACATGGCGAAGTGCTCATGATCGGTGCATTGACCAGTTGGAGCTGCATCGGAATGATGCAGGCAGCCATGCCTAGTGCGCCGGGCTGGGTCATTCTGCTGTTGGCGACCCTCATCGCCTGTGTGGTGGCGGCAACGCTCAATTTTGTGATTGAGAAGGTGGCTTACCGGCCGCTGCGCAACAGTCCTCGCCTGGCGCCCCTGATCACGGCCATCGGTATGTCGATACTGCTGCAGACGCTGGCCATGATCATCTGGAAGCCCAACTACAAGCCCTATCCCACGCTGCTGCCGAGTTCGCCCTTCGAGATTGGTGGCGCTTACATCACGCCCACGCAGATCCTGATTCTGGGTGTGACGGCCGTGTCCCTGGCCCTGCTGATGTACCTGGTGAACCACACCAACCTGGGCCGCGCCATGCGTGCCACGGCAGAGAACCCGCGTGTGGCCTCGCTCATGGGCGTCAAGCCCGATATGGTTATTTCGGCCACCTTCATCATTGGCGCCATCCTGGCGGCCATTGCCGGCATCATGTATGCGTCCAACTACGGCACGGCGCAGCACACCATGGGCTTCCTGCCGGGTCTCAAGGCATTTACCGCAGCCGTGTTTGGCGGCATTGGCAACCTGGCAGGCGCTGTGGTGGGAGGCATCCTGCTCGGGCTGATCGAGGCGATCGGTTCGGGCTATATCGGCACGCTGACAGGCGGATTGCTGGGCAGCCACTACACCGACATCTTTGCATTCATCGTGCTCATCATCATCCTCACGCTGCGCCCCTCGGGCCTGCTGGGTGAACGAGTGGCCGACCGTGCCTGAGGACCGATTGCCATGACAAACAAAAAAACCATCAACTGGGTCTTGGGCGGCATTGCCCTGCTGGTCCTCCCGCTCATTCTTCAGTCCTTCGGCAACGCCTGGGTGCGTATTGCCGACCTGGCCCTGTTGTATGTGCTGTTGGCCCTGGGCCTCAATATTGTGGTGGGCTACGCTGGCCTGCTCGACCTGGGCTACGTGGCCTTCTATGCGGTGGGCGCCTATATGTTCGCCCTGCTGGCGTCGCCCCACCTGGCAGAAAATTTTGCGTATGTTGCTGCAATGTTTCCCGATGGGCTGCATATCTCGCTGTGGCTGGTGATACCGCTGGCGCTGATCATCGCGGCGTGCACCGGGGTGCTGCTGGGTATTCCTGTGCTCAAGTTGCGCGGCGACTACCTGGCCATCGTGACGCTGGGTTTCGGTGAAATCATCCGCATCTTCCTGAACAACCTCGACCACCCCGTTAACCTGACCAACGGTCCCAAGGGCATTGGGCAGATCGATTCGGTCAAGCTGTTTGGTATCAATTTCGGCAAAACACTCGAAGTATTCGGTTATGACCTCAACTCGGTCACGCTGTACTACTACCTGTTCCTGGCTCTGGTGCTGATCACCATTGTGATTTGCTACCGCCTGCAGGATTCGCGCATTGGCCGCGCCTGGATGGCCATCCGTGAAGACGAAATTGCCGCCAAGGCCATGGGTATCAATACGCGCAACATGAAGCTGCTTGCCTTTGGTATGGGCGCCTCGTTCGGTGGCGTCTCGGGTGCCATGTTCGGCGCCTTCCAGGGCTTTGTGTCTCCTGAGTCGTTCAGCCTGATGGAGTCTGTGATGATTGTCTCCATGGTGGTGCTCGGTGGTATCGGCCACATTCCTGGCGTGATTCTGGGTGCCGTGCTGCTGTCTGCGCTGCCTGAGGTGCTGCGCTATGTGGCCGGCCCGCTGCAGGCCATGACCGATGGACGTCTGGACGCAGCTATCCTGCGCCAGTTGCTCATCGCCCTGGCCATGATCATCGTCATGCTGCTGCGCCCCCGTGGCCTGTGGCCCGCGCCTGACCACGGCAAGAGCCTGACGCAGAAGACCTGAACACACCGCAGAAAGACAGAACATGGCAGAGAAATCCAAAGATGTGGTGCTGAAGGTTGCAGGCATTTCCAAACGCTTCGGCGGCTTGCAGGCCCTCTCCGATGTGGGCATCACCATTGAACGCGGTCAGGTCTATGGCCTGATCGGGCCCAACGGCGCTGGCAAGACCACGTTTTTCAACGTGATCACCGGCCTCTACACCCCCGATAGCGGCACTTTTGAACTGGCCGGCAAGCCCTACGAACCCACGGCTGTGCACGAGGTGGCCAAGGCCGGCATTGCACGCACCTTCCAGAATATTCGACTGTTCGCTGAAATGACGGCGCTGGAGAATGTGATGGTAGGAAGGCACATCCGCACCAAGTCCGGCCTGCTGGGCGCCATACTGCGCACCAAGGGCTTTAAGGCGGAGGAAGCCGCCATTGCCAAGCGTGCGCAAGAGTTGCTCGATTACGTGGGCATTGGCGGTTTTGCCGACTACAAGGCGCGCACCCTGAGCTACGGTGACCAGCGTCGCCTGGAAATCGCCCGTGCCCTGGCCACCGACCCGCAACTCATTGCTCTGGACGAGCCGGCTGCCGGCATGAACGCCACCGAAAAGGTGATGCTGCGCGAATTGATCGACCGTATTCGCAACGACAACCGCACCATCTTGCTCATCGAGCACGACGTGAAGCTGGTGATGGGCCTGTGCGACCGCGTCACGGTGCTCGACTACGGCAAACAGATCGCCGAGGGCACGCCGGCGACGGTGCAGAAGAACGAAAAAGTGATTGAGGCCTATTTGGGCACCGGAGGACATTGAGCATGGCCGAAAAATCGAATGTATTGCTGAAGGTCAAGGGGCTGAAGGTGTCCTATGGCGGCATCCAGGCCGTCAAGGGCGTGGATTTTGAGGTACGCGAAGGCGAACTGGTATCCCTCATCGGCTCCAACGGTGCCGGCAAGACCACCACCATGAAGGCCATTACAGGCACGCAGCCCATGGGCGATGGCAGCATCGAGTACCTGGGCGAGAGCATCAAGGGCAAGGGCGCCTGGGATCTGGTGAAAAAAGGCCTGGTGATGGTGCCCGAGGGCCGTGGCGTGTTCGCCCGCATGACCATCACCGAAAACCTGCAGATGGGCGCCTACATCCGCAAGGACAAGGCGGGCATCCTGGCCGACATCGAGAAGATGTTCACCATCTTCCCGCGCCTGCGCGAGCGCAAGGACCAGCTCGCGGGCACCATGTCGGGCGGCGAACAGCAGATGCTGGCCATGGGCCGTGCGCTGATGAGCCAGCCCAAGCTGCTGCTGCTGGACGAGCCCTCCATGGGCCTCTCGCCCATCATGGTGGACAAGATCTTCGAGGTGGTGCGCGATGTCTACGCCCTGGGCGTGACCATTCTCCTTGTCGAGCAAAACGCCAGCCGGGCCTTGGCCATTGCCGACCGTGGCTACGTGATGGAGTCTGGCATCATCACGATGACCGGCCCCGGCCAGGAACTGCTGAGCGACCCGAAGGTGCGTGCTGCCTACCTGGGCGAATAAGCACTGCAATGCCTGCGGAGGTCTCCGCAGGGCCCCAAAGACACCGGCCTCACAAGGCGGTGTCTTTTTTGCACTGGGCCGTCTGGTTTTTTGATGAATACGTAGTGAGGTAGCGATGCGATGAATACCCTGCTATCCCTGTCCGTGCCCGTACAAACGGTGCTGTTGCTGGTCGCCAGTAATGTCTTCATGACCTTTGCATGGTACGGGCACCTGAAAAATCTGGCGACATCGCCCTGGTACGTGGCGGCACTGGCCAGTTGGGGGATTGCGCTGTTTGAGTATCTTTTGCAGGTCCCGGCGAACCGCATTGGTTTTACGCAGTTTGATGTGGGGCAGCTCAAGATCATTCAGGAAGTCATCACGCTGTCCGTCTTCGTGCCTTTTGCCGTTTTCTACCTGGGACAACCGCTCAAGTGGGACTACCTTTGGGCGGGGTTGTGCATGGTCGGCGCGGTGTATTTCATTTTCAGGGGCGCCTGATACCGGCAAGCTTTCAACGTCAGCCTTGTGGCGGGTACCGCTGAAAACGTGCGGTTAAACTTCCGCTATCTACGAAACGGTCACAGTTTCGTTACATCTTTATCCATTTTCGATTCCACCCCCGGGAGCCCCTATGCTGTTTGGCAAGCTTTTGCCGCGCGAAGGCAATTTTTTCGAGATGTTCAACCAGCATGCGGACCGCATCGTTGAAGCTGCACATGCTTTTTCGCAACTGGTGGCCAACTACAACGATCCCCATCTGCGCGAGAAGTATGCCCAGGACGTGGACAACGCCGAACGTTCTGCAGACCGCGTGACGCACGACATCAACAAGGCGGTGCACAAGACCTTCATCACGCCGATCGACCGGGAGCAAATCCATTCGCTCATCAACACCATGGACGATGTGGCCGACCTGATCCAGGATTCGGCCGAGACCATGAGTCTGTACGACATCCGCCACATGACGGACGAGATCTCGCGGCTGACGGATCTGAGCGTCAAGTGCTGCGAGCGTGTACGCGATGCCGTCAAGCTGCTCAACAAGCTGGCCGACCCGGCCACGGCGGAGGCCGCCCTCAAGACCTGCGAAGAGATCGACAGGCTTGAAAGCGATGCCGACCGGGTGCTGCGCAGTGCCATGAGCAAGTTGTTCCGTGAAGAGCCGGATGTGCGGGAGCTGATCAAGCTCAAGGCGATCTACGAGCTGCTGGAAACCATCACAGACAAGTGTGAGGATGTGGCCAATCTGATCGAGGGCATCGTCCTCGAGAACTCCTGACCTGTCCGGAAGCGATCCTTCCATGGAAACCGTACAAATCGGCCTGTGGGTCGTGGTGATGCTGGTAGTGCTGGCGGTCCTGTTCGACTTCATGAACGGGTTTCATGATGCTGCCAACTCGATTGCCACGGTGGTCTCCACCGGCGTGCTGCGCCCCGGGCAGGCAGTGGTGTTTGCCGCCTTCTTCAATTTCGTCGCCATTTTCATTTTTCACCTCAGCGTGGCTGCCACCATTGGCAAGGGCATCGTGCAGCCCAGTGTGGTGGACACCCACGTCGTGTTTGGTGCGCTGGTCGGCGCCATCTGCTGGAACCTGATCACCTGGTACTACGGCATCCCCAGCAGCTCGTCGCACGCGCTGATTGGTGGCATCGTGGGGGCCGTGATCGCCAAGGCAGGAGCGGGTGCTCTGGTGTCCGCGGGTATTTTGAAAACGGTGGCTTTCATCTTTATCTCGCCGTTGCTGGGTTTCCTGCTGGGCTCGCTCATGATGGTGGCTGTCGCGTGGATTTTTCGCCGGGCACGCCCCAGTGGGGTTGATAAGTGGTTCCGGCGCTTGCAGCTGATATCAGCCGGGGCGTACAGCCTGGGGCATGGCGGGAATGACGCGCAAAAGACCATCGGTATCATCTGGCTGCTGCTGATTGCCACGGGTTACGCTTCGGCCTCCGACGCGTCACCGCCGCTGTGGAGCATCGTGATCTGCTATGCAGCGATTGGCCTGGGCACGATGTTTGGCGGCTGGCGCATCGTCAAGACCATGGGCCAGAAAATCACCAAGCTCAAACCTGTCGGCGGTTTTTGCGCAGAGACGGGTGGCGCCATGACCTTGTTTCTGGCCACCATGCTGGGCATTCCGGTATCCACCACACACACCATTACCGGGGCCATCGTCGGCGTGGGTTCTACGCAGCGCGCTAGTGCTGTGCGCTGGGGTGTGGCAGGCAATATTGTCTGGGCCTGGATTTTGACGATTCCGGCCAGCGCGTTCGTGGCCGCTATCGCCTACTGGATCAGTCTGCAGATGTTCTGATTTTTATGCTATCGAATAAATAGCTGCTGACGCTTGTTATACAAGCCTCAGCAGCTATTTTGCTTATTACTGGGAGATCTTGCGCGCTTCCTCGATCTGGTATTCAAAGTAGCGCTGAAAGCTGAAGGCCAGGCTGGCCATGAGCACGGCGGTGCCAATCATCAGGGACACCACGATGGCGCCAATGGTGAGCCAGTGGGTTTGGCCCGGCGCGGCGTCGGCGGGTGCCGTGGGGTTAAAGCGCGCGTTCCATCGCTCCGGGGTGGTCAATCCATACAGAATCGCGCGCAGCGCACACCCGGCGATGGTAAAACCCAGCAACGGGATAAGTACCCAACTCCAGTGATCGTCCAGCCCCATTTGCTGCACGCGCTCAATGCCATACAGCCCCAGCGCCGTGGGAATCGGCAGCATCCAGCCCAGCAAATCGCCCATGCCGTACAGGTAGAAGCGGTGCAGGCCCAGTGGCCCGCCAAAAAAGGTGAGCCAAGCAGCGATGGTCTTGTTTTTCATCCCTGCATTATTCGGGGGAAGTGGCGTTGCCGGAGCCCAGGGGTCTTTGCATGAGCACGATGTCGCGCCAAGCGCCATGTTTCCAGCCCACGGCGCGCATCACCCCCACCTCGGAAAAACCCAATGCACGGTGCAGGGCGATGGAGCCTTCATTGGCGGAATCGCCGATGACCGCCATGAGCTGGCGTACGCCGGCCGCCTCGGCATGGGCTGCCAGTGCGGTGAGCAGGGCGCGGCCCATGCCCATGCCCCGTGCGCTGTCGGCCACATAGACCGAGTCTTCGGCTGAAAAACGGTAGGCGGGCCGGGGTTTGAACCAGTTGGCGTAGGCAAAGCCCAGAACCTGCCCGTCCTGCTCGGCTACCAGCCAGGGCAGGCCGCGGGCCAGTACCTCGGCACGGCGGGCCGCCATGTCGGCGGCGCTGGGCGGATCGATCTCGAAAGTGCCCGTACCATGCAATACATGGTGGGCGTAGATGGCGGTGATGGCAGCGAGATCGCCGTCATGGCTGGGTCGAATCAGTGGCATAAATTCAAGAACCGTTTCTCAGGAGCAAACAAAGATATAATCGGCGGCTTTGCAGCGTGTCGCTGACCGGGTGGTCATGTCGCGTGTCTCAAACGTTGCGAATTTCTGTGGCCTGTGCGCTGTGCGCCGGCCCACCACCCGAAGGATAAATCATGGTCGTCATTCGACTCTCTCGCGGCGGCTCCAAGGGCCGTCCTTTCTTCAACATCGTCGTTGCTGACAAGCGCGTACGCCGTGATGGCCGCTTTATCGAGCGCCTGGGTTTCTACAACCCCACGGCCAAGGAAACCGAAGAAGGCCTGCGCATTGCGCAAGACCGTCTGGCCTACTGGGTGGGCGTGGGTGCACAGTCGTCCCCTACGGTGGATCGTCTGATCAAGCAAGCGGCCAAGAAGGCTGCCTGAGGCTCTTGTAGCTTCCACAAGGGCGGGTTGCGTCGGTCCATGGCTGGCGGAACCCGCCTTTTTTCATTTCTTCGCAGGCCTATGCCATGACTCTCGCACTGAATCTGGAGCCCGCCGAGCTGCCCCTGGATGCCGTCGAGGTCGGGCGAATCGCCGATGCCTGGGGTGTCAAGGGCTGGTTCAAGGTGCTGTCGCACAACACTGATCCGCAAGCCTTGCTGGCGGCCCGTAGCTGGTTTTTGCAGCCCAGCGAGCGGGGCGCTCGCACGTTCAGCGGAACGGCCCGGCTGGCCATCCGGCAGTCGCGCACGCATTCTGATTCCGTCGTGGCCTGGGCGCAGGGCGTGGACGACCGCAATACCGCTGAACTGTTGCGCGGCGCACGCATTTTTGTGCCCCGTGCAGATTTTCCCCAGACCCAGAGCGATGAGTATTACTGGGTCGATCTGATCGGCCTGGATGTGGTCAACCGTGAAGGTGTTGCCCTGGGGCAGGTGCGTGAGCTGCTGTCTACCGGCCCCCAGACAGTGCTGGTGATCGTCTATGAACAGGACGGCAAGCCGCAAGAGCGCATGGTACCGTTCGTGTCGGCCTATGTCGACAAGGTCGAACTGCCGGAGCGCCGCATCACGGTGGACTGGCAACCCGACTACTAAGCCGCCAGGCCTGCGCAGCATGCGCTTTGACGTCATTACCCTTTTCCCCGAGCTGTTTGGCCCGTTCCTGGCCAGCGGCGTGACGCGCCGCGCGTATGGCACGGGCCTGGTCGATGTGCGGCTGTGGAACCCGCGTGATTACGCGCAGGGCAACTACCGCCGCGTGGACGACCGCCCGTTCGGTGGCGGCCCGGGCATGGTGATGATGGCGCCGCCCTTGTTGCGCTGTCTGGACGCCGTGCGTGCAGACCGCCGGGACGCAGCGGGCCACGAGGCGCCCGTGGTTCTTTTTTCTCCGATGGGCAAGTCTCTGAACCATGGTGCCGTAGAGCGCTGGTCGGCCAGCCAGGGCGCTGTGCTGCTGTGCGGCCGCTATGAGGGTATTGACCAGCGATTCATCGATAGCCATGTCGACGTACAGATCAGCCTGGGCGACTTTGTGCTCTCGGGCGGCGAAATTGCTGCGCTGGCTTTGCTCGATGCGGTGGCGCGGCTGCAGCCGGGGGTGCTGCACGACGAAGGCAGCCACCAGTTCGACAGTTTCAATCCAGCGCTCGATGGCCTGCTGGACTGCCCGCATTACACCCGCCCTGAAGAATGGGAAGGGCAGGCGGTGCCTGCCGAACTGATGTCGGGCCACCACGCGAACATCGAACGCTGGCGCCGTGCGCAGCGCCTTGCCATGACGCTGCGCCACCGCCCGGAACTGATTGATGCAGCGCGGGCGGCGGGGCGGCTGAGCCGACTGGACGAGCAGGTTCTGGACGGTCTGCGCTGAGAAGCTATAATCAAAGGCTTTTCGATCCTCTGCCCGGCCGCTTCGCACACTTGATGCGGGGCCCAAACGTCAATCCCGACGCTGCCAATCTTGGCGCGGACATGATCGCGAGATGTAAACATGAACCTGATCCAGACCCTCGAGGCGGAAGAAATTGCCCGCCTCGGCAAGACCATCCCTGAATTTGCACCCGGCGACACGGTCATCGTGAGCGTGAACGTGGTCGAAGGCACCCGCAAGCGCCTGCAGGCCTACGAAGGTGTCGTGATCGCCAAGCGCAATCGCGGTATCAACAGTGGCTTCACCGTGCGCAAGATCTCCAGCGGCGAAGGTGTTGAGCGTACGTTCCAGACCTACAGCCCGCTGATCGCCAAGATCGAAGTCAAGCGCCGTGGTGATGTGCGCCGTGCCAAGTTGTACTATCTGCGCCAGCGCAGCGGCAAGTCGGCGCGTATCAAAGAAAAGCTGCCCCAGCGCGTCAACAAGACGGCGGCTGTTGCTGCTGCGGCGACCGCAGCGTAAAGCATTGCTTGACTGAACGGCCCGAGCCGCTGCAGCTTCTGTCTGTAGCGGCTTTTTGCTTTTCTGCATTTCCCCCATGGCTTTTTCTCCCCCCTCTGAACCGCCGGTGCACCGGTTGCCCGACTTCGACCCGCGTGCCATACCGGTGCTGGGGGTGGACGCACACCTGCCGGCAGTGCCTGCGGCGCAGCAAACGGCGCAGGCACTGCGGGAGCGTTTTCGGGCGCCGCCCGTCTGGGCGCCCGAGATTGCCTCGGAGAAACGCTTCAGCGAGCGGGCACCGGCCCGCGCCTCGGTACTGTTGCCCATCGTGCAGCGCGACCAGCCTATGGTGCTGCTGACCGAACGCACCTTGCACTTGTCTACGCACTCGGGCCAGGTGGCGTTTCCAGGCGGGCGGGCCGATCCCGGGGACAGCAGTCCCGCCGATACCGCCTTGCGCGAGGCGCAGGAAGAAGTAGGCCTTGAGCGGCGCTTTGTCGAAGTGCTGGGTTCGTTGCCCACGTACCAGACGGGTTCCTCTTTCATCATCACGCCCGTGGTCGCTCTGGTGCGGCCCGATTGCGTGCTGCACCCCAACCCGTATGAAGTAGCCGCGATTTTCGAGGTGCCCCTGGCTTTTTTACTCGACCCGGCGCACCACCAGCGCCACGCGGTGGAGTGGGAGGGCGTGCGCCGCGAGTGGTTCTCCATGCCCTACGACGACGGTGTGCGCAGCCATTTCATCTGGGGTGCCACGGCGGGCATGCTGCGCAATTTTTACCGTTTCATGCAGGCATGAAGGCGCTGGGGTCTGTGTGGGGGCTCTGTGCAGGCAAGGTCTGTCCATCGGGTCGGTATCATCCACGTCCATGAGTTTCTTTGCCATCCTGTTTGCGCTGCTGGTCGAGCAGGCCCGCCCGTTGGCGCGCAGCAACCCGATCCATGCCGGGCTGCGCGCCTGGTCACTGTCGGTCAGCCGCAATTTCGATGCGGGCAAGTCGCACCACGGCTGGGTGGCCTGGGCGCTCGCAGTGCTGGTGCCTCCCCTGTTTGTGCTGGCCGTGTACCAAGGGCTGCTCTGGTTCGTGGGCTGGCCGGTGGCGGTGCTTTGGAACGTGGCAGTGCTTTACGTCACCCTGGGTTTTCGGCAGTTCAGCCACCATTTCACCGGTATTCGCGATGCGTTGGAAGTGGGCGATGAAGACGCTGCCCGTGAACGCCTGGCGCATTGGCAGCAGGTGGATGTGGGTGACCTGCCGCGCAGCGAGGTGGTCCGCCACGTCATCGAATATTCGGTGTTGGCCGCGCACCGCCATGTGTTCGGGGTATTGGCCTGGTTCTCTGTGCTGGCTGCGCTGGGGTTGGGGCCCATGGGTGCGGTGCTGTACCGCATGGCCGAGTTTGTTTCCCGCTACTGGGCCGACCAGGGCGGCGACGCTGCGCAGCGGGCCAGCCCATCCTTGCGCAAGGCCACGGCCGATGCCTGGACTGCGATCGACTGGGTGCCTGCACGCCTGACGGCGCTGGTTTTTGCCGTCGTGGGCAGTTTTGAAGAGGCCATCGACGGCTGGCGCTTTCATGCCCAGCGTTTCCCCAATGACAACGACGGCGTAATCCTGGCCGCGACTGCAGGGGCCATCAATGTGCGCCTGGGCGGCGAGGCGCTCAAGTCGCGTGCCGATGCGCAGATGACGCAGGATTTCGAGGTGGACGCCCGCATCGGTGAGAGTGACAGCACCCCCGGGCGCGAGCCTGAGGTAGGCCATCTGCGCAGTGTGGTGGGCCTGGTCTGGCGTTCGGTCGTGGTGTGGCTGCTGTTGCTGGCCTTGCTGACCCTGGCCCGTTTGCTGGGTTGATTGATTTTCAAAATTGATAGCTGTTAGCGCTTGTGTATCAAGCGCTATAGCCCTATTTATTCCTATTTTTGGCAGATCGATGAACGAGACAACAGACACCCTTCCCCCCACGCCTGAGCAACTGGCCGAGGGATCCCGTGCGTTTTGGAAGGCTATGCAGGCAGAGCAGGGCGCATTGCAAGCCCTGTCCGCGCATGACCTGGTGGAGCGTCTCAATGCCCTGCTGGAGCCTGTGGTACCTGGTGTGGCGGCTGAAGTGGCGGGCGGCGCTGCCGAGGGTCCTGTGGGCACCGCTGCGCAGCTGGTGTTCACCTCGCACGGCAGCACAGCGCACTTTGCTGCCGTACAGGCCGTGGTGTCCCAAACGCCCCAGGACTTGCCGTGGGCAGTGGTGGCTTTTCGCCAGCGCGCCGGCGAGGGCTTTGGTATGCGCATGGACAAGTTTGAACTCTCCAGCCGCGACCTCCTGGTGCGCGCAGGGCAGTTCGAAGGCCGGGTGGCCTTGGGTCTGTCGTTTGCCCAGCCAGTGCCCATGGACATGCAGGACCATGCGCGGCACATGGCGTTCATCTTGCTGGACCACATGCTGGGCGAGTTCGATCTGGCGGTAAAAGTGGGGCTGGTGGAGTTTGAAGAAGATGGCCTGAGCGAAGGCACGGGTTTCGATGCTGCACCGCCTTTGCCGCTGGACCAGGCGGTGGCCGTGGTGGATGCACTGTGGCGCGATGCCTTGGGACGCAATGGCCAGTTTCCGGCGGGTTCACCCGACTGGGAGGCACTCCAGGGCCGCAGCGCCCAGGGCAGCGAAATACACGTCCAGGTCAACCGCAGCGCCAACACCTTGGTAGGCCGTGCCGACCTGGGTTGGCGGGTGGATGCCAGCCTGCCCGTGGACACGGCCAGCGCGCTGGCAGCGGCACGGGCGTTCGAAAAGGCCTGGACGGCGTCTCTGGCGGTGCACCAGCAGGGCATTTGCAGCCATGTGGTGCAGCGCGACGGCTGGCGCCATCTGTGCTGCTATGTGGCTGACAGCCCCGCCGCCGTGCAGGCTGCGTTGACCGTGGCACAGCGTTGTTTGGCCGATGCGCAGGCCCTTGAATTGGCCGTGACGCACGAGCCGGGCTGGGACGACTACCTGGTGTGGCTGGGTCGTTGCTAAGCCTGGCTTGTGCGGTGCCTGCTCATTCCATTTCTAAATCACCCGTGTCGTTGTTGCTTCGCCTTGCCGTGCTGCAGCATTGTCTGCGGCTTCGCGCCTAGACACGAATGATTTGGAAATGGAATCAGTACCGCGTCTGCCCCAGTTCGGCGAACAATTCGCTGTAGATTTTGTGGCGATGGGCGCTGAGCCCGTTGCTGCCTTCGCCCTGTCGCAGGGCTGCCAGTACGCCGCAGCCCGGTTCATGCAGATGGGTGCAGTTGTAGAACTTGCAGTGGCTGGCATGCGCCGCGATGTCGGGCATGCAGCCAGCCAGTTGCATGGGGGCGATGTGCTGCAGTCCAAACTCCTGAAACCCCGGCGAGTCGATCAGCGCCGTGGTGCGCTCCCCGTCCATCCAGTACCAGGTGGTGCTGGTGGTGGTGTGCTTGCCTGAATTCAAGGCCTGTGAGATCTCCCCGGTGAGCACCGTGGCACCCGGCACCAGCAGGTTGATGAGCGTGCTCTTGCCCGATCCAGAGGGGCCCAGCACCAGCGTGGTTTTGCCTTGCAGGTGGCGTACCAGCTCGGCGCGGCTGGTGGCATCGGCCTGCGCCAGGGACAGTGCCAGCACCTCATAGGAGCGGCCTTCGCCCATGTTGCGGTAGGGACGCAAACGCTCCCACGCCCGGGCGAAGGGTTCGGTCAGGTCGCTCTTGTTCAGGGCAATCAGCGGAGTGATGTGCGCGGCCTCGGCTGCAATGAGCGCGCGGGCCAGTTGGCTTTCGGAAAAAACGGGCTCGGCCGCAATGAGGATCAGCACCTGGTCCAGATTGGCCGCAAACGACTTGGTGCGGATCTCATCCTGGCGGTAGAAAAGGTTGCGCCGTTCCTGTACCTTCTCGATCGTGCCCTCGCTGCCCTGCCCGGATGGGGGCGCCTGCCACAGCACATGGTCGCCCACCACAGCCTGGCTTTTCTTGCCACGCGGGTGGCAAATGCGGCGCTCGCCGTCGGGCGACTCGACCATGCAGTGCCGCCCATGGCTGGCAACGATCAGGCCTTCCTGGAGGGTGCTGCGCTCAGCCATGGAAATGCGGCATCGGCATCACGCGACCAAGGCGTCAAAGCGCGCCGCACAGTCAAAGTCGCTGGCCGACAAACCGCCCACATCGTGCGTGTTCAGGCGCACCACGCAGCGGTTGTAATGCACGGACAGATCCGGGTGGTGGTCTTCGGCGTGGGCGATGAAGGCCAGAGCATTCACGAAAGCGATGGTTTCGAAATAGTTGGCGAAGCGGTAGGTCTTTTCGATGGCCACGTTGGCGCCGTCTCCGTGCAGGCTCCAGCCTTCGAGTTGGGCCAGTTTTGCTACTATTTCTGTAGCTGTCAGCGCTTTGCGGGTAAGCGTTGACCAGTCTTTTTTCTTTAAATAGGATGTCATGTGGATGCAGGGGTGGGCATGCGCGCCAGTCTTTCGACAGCCGGCGGGTGCGAGTAATGGAATTTCACGTAGAGCGGGTCTGGCGTGAGCGTAGAGGCATTGTCCTCGTAGAGCTTGAGCAGCGCCGAAGCAAGGTCTGCCCCGTTGGCCTGGGCCATGGCATAGGCGTCCGCTTCGAATTCATGGCGGCGTGAGAGCTGGGCGAACAGGGGTGCCAGAAACACGGTAAAGACCGGCACCGCCAATAGAAAAAGCAACAGCGCCAGGGCGTCGTTGGGTGCTGCAGGTGTATCGGTCACCAGCAGCGCCAGGCTGGGTTGTACGCTCAGGCCTGTAAAGAACCAGGGCTGGCTTGAAAGCCAGCCCAGCAGTGCAAAGCCCGCCAGGCTCATGGCAAACAGGCCCACCATGCGTTTGCGGATATGGCGGTGGTGGAAGTGCCCTAGTTCATGTGCCAGCACTGCCTCTACCTCGCCGGGAGTGAGTTGTTTGAGCAAGGTGTCATAGAACACCACGCGCTTGGCCGCGCCAAAACCCGTGAAGTAGGCATTGGCATGCGCGCTGCGGCGGCTGCCGTCCATCACGAACAAGCCTTTGGCCGCGAAACCGCAGCGTTGCATGAGGGCGGTGACGCGGGTTTTGAGCGACTCATCCTGCAGGGGCTGGAACTTGTTGAACAGCGGGGCAATAAAGGTGGGGTACACCACCATGAGCAGCAGGTTCAGTCCCATCCACAGGCCCCAGGCCCATAACCACCACAGCATCCCTGCAGCGCCCATCAGCCACAGGACGGCTGCTGCAACAGGAAGGCCAATAAGCGCTCCCAGCAGCGTGGACTTGAGCAGGTCGGTCAACCACAACCGCAGCGTCATCTGGTTGAAGCCAAAGCGTTGCTCCAGCACAAAGGTTTGGTACAACGTGGCGGGCAGATCGATCAGGCCGTTGACCAGTGCAAACGCGGCCAGCAGGGCCAACTGCTGGCGCATGCCGCCGCCCAGCAAGGACAGCAGCGCCTGGTTCAGCGCATCGAGCCCGCCCATCAGCGTCCAGCCCATCAGAACTGCAGTGCCCAGGGCCATTTCCAATAGGCCAAAGCGCGCCTTGGCGATGGTGTAGTCGGCAGCCTTCTGGTGGGCCTGCAGCGGAATGTGCGCGGCGAACGTGGCCGGGACGCCCTGGCGGTGGCGTGCCACGTGGCGAATCTGCCGCGATGTCAACCAGGCCTTGAGCAGGAAGCCGGCGACCAGGGCCAAGGCAAAAGCCAGAGTGAGGGCCAGCGAGGGCGAGAGGGAAGCAGGGGTGTCTACGGGCATGTCGCGCGAGTGTAGGGCATCAGCGACAATGCCGCCCATGTCTCAAACACCCATGGCACCAGCCCCTGTGCTGGCTAAATCCGACCTGAACCTTGTCTGGCTCGACTGTGAAATGACCGGGCTGGACCCCGAAGTGGAGCGCATCATCGAAATCGCTGTGGTCGTTACCGGCCCCTCGCTGGAGCCCCGGGTGGAAGGCCCGGTGCTGGTGATCCACCAGTCCGATGAGCTGCTGGGGAAAATGGATGCCTGGAACAAAGGCACGCATGGCCGCAGCGGCCTGATCGACAAGGTCAAGGCGTCCATGCTGACAGAAGAGCAGGCGCAGGAGCAGATCATCGAGTTCCTGGCGCGCTATGTGCCCAAGGGCAAGGTGCCGATGTGCGGCAACAGCATTGGCCAGGACCGGCGGTTTCTGGCCCGCTACATGCCCCGCCTGGAAGCCTTCTTCCACTATCGTAACGTGGATGTGAGCACCCTCAAGGAACTGGCCAAACGCTGGAAGCCCGAGGCCTACAGCAGCTTCAAAAAGGCCCAGAAACACACGGCACTCGCCGATGTGCAGGAGTCCATCGAAGAACTGGCGCATTACCGGACAAACTTCCTGTCTTTGTAGGGTGCTTGCGGGAAAACCCGAAGTTGTGCGATAATCGCAGACTTGCAATGCACATGCACTGCAATATTTGTGCATCTCCCTTCACACACTGGGTCCGCAAATCCTGGAACAGGCCAAGGCCTTCCATGTTGCGATGAATACCCACCCGCACCAGCGCGACGCTGGCGCAGGTTTCGTTTGATGGTTGATGTTTTTTGACCATTGACGAACCCACCACAAGCTGCGCTTGTGGGTGTTTTCGTGTGAGAAAAATATGACTGACACTTTCCAAGTGCAGGGCGAATTCGCGCCTGCTGAATCTTCCTTTGTCGCCGAAATTTCTGTGCAGGATGCCCCTGAGCATCTGGCTGCCGACGTGATTGCCGAGCCCAATGGCTTTGTCGAACTGGGCCTGGCGCCCGAACTCGTGCAGGCCGTTGCCGACCTGGGCTATACCCAGCCCACCAGCGTTCAGCTCAAGGCCATTCCCCTGGCCATGGGTTCGGGCTCCGAAGGCGGTCGCTTCATCGATCTGATGGTTTCCAGCCAGACCGGTAGCGGCAAGACCGCTGCGTTCCTGCTGCCCGTGCTGCATACGCTGATTCGCCAGCAGGCCCAGGCTGAAGCGGCTGCCCGTGCAGAGTTTGAGAAATCTGTCGCGGAAGCCGCCGCACGCGGCGAGGCCGCCCCGAAGCGCGCCAAGCGCAAGGACCCGACCAACACGCGCAACTTCAAGCCGGCTATTCCGGGCGCCCTGATTGTCTGCCCCACGCGCGAACTGGCGCAGCAGGTGGCGCACGATGCCATCGACCTGGTCAAGCATGTGCGCGGCCTGCGTGTGGCCAATGTGGTGGGCGGCATGCCGTACCAACTGCAGATCGCCAAGTTGCAAAACGCCGACCTGGTGGTGGCGACGCCCGGCCGCCTGCTGGACCTGCAGCGCTCGATGCAGATCAAGCTTGACAAGGTGCAGTTCCTGGTGGTCGATGAGGCTGACCGCATGCTTGATCTGGGCTTCTCTGACGATCTGGCCGAGATCAATCAGCTAACCAGCCAGCGCCAGCAGACCATGATGTTCAGCGCCACGTTTGCCCCCCGAATCCAGCAGCTCGCTATGCGCGTGATGCACGACGGCGGTGCTTCGGTGCAGAAGATCCAGATCGATTCGCCACAGGAACGACACACCAACATCAAGCAGATGCTGTATTGGGCCGACAACGCCCAGCACAAGCGCAAGATGCTCGATCACTGGCTGCGTGACACCACCATCAACCAGGCCATCGTTTTTGCCAGCACCCAAGTGGAATGCGACGGCCTGGCCGCCGATTTGCAACAGGACGGCTTCAGCGCCGTGGCACTGCACGGCGCTTTGAGCCAGGGTTTGCGCAACCGCCGCCTGATGGCGCTGCGCGGTGGCGAAGTGCAAATTCTGGTCGCTACCGATGTGGCCGCGCGTGGCATTGACGTGCCCACCGTGACCCACGTTTTCAACTATGGTTTGCCCATGAAGGCTGAGGACTATACGCACCGCATTGGCCGTACCGGCCGCGCAGGCCGCGATGGCCTGGCCGTGACCTTTGCCGAGTTCCGCGATCGTCGCAAGATCTTCGACATCGAGGGTTACAGCCGCCAGCAGTTTAAGGCCGAGGTCATCCCAGGTCTTGAGCCCATGCAGCGCATGCCATCGTCGCGCCCTGCGCCCGACTATGCCAACCGGGGCGGTGCTGGCGGCGGCGGGCGTGATCGCAAGTTCGGTGCGCCTCCTTCGCGCGGCGCTGACCGTGGCAATTTTGGCGGCGGATTTGGCGGTGGTTTCAATGACCGCCAGCGCGTGCAAGGGCGCCCCGGCGACGACCGCCGGCCTGCGCCGGGTGGTTTTGGTGGTGGCCGTGACGACCGTGGTTTTGCTCCGCGCCGCGACGGTGAAGGTGCTGGCCGCAAGCCTGGCTTTGGTGAGCAGGCCCGTGGCGGTTTTGCTCCACGGCATGAAGGAGCCGCCCCGCGCGGTGATTTCGCGCCGCGTCCGCAGCCATCGTTCTCCAAACCAGGTGCAGGCAAGTCGTTTGTCCCGCACGACGCACGCAAGCGCCCAGCGCGTCCTGCGCGCTGACCGCAGCAACCTGAACCGGCCTTGAGGGCCGGTTTTTTTTGGTCATCCGCAAGACAAAATCAAAAGCTGCCCGGACAATGGACGAAACAGGAGAAATTACCGTGCCGCCAACACTCTCTTCGGGTACCGACTTCGAGCACATGTTCGAGCTGGCGCCCACATCGCTCTGGCTGGAAGACTTCAGTGCACTCAAACAGCTATTCGATGCCTGGCGCGCCGAGGGTGTGACCGATCTGCGTGAACACCTGGCGCAGGACCCTGCCAGAGTGCACCAGTGCATTGCTTGCTACAAGGTTTTGCGGGTGAACCAGCGCACGCTGGAGCTTTTTGCCGCATCCAGCCAGACCGAGTTGATGCACAACCTGGACAAGGTTTTTCGGGATGACATGCAAACCCAGGTCGCCCATGAGTTGTCGCAACTGTGGTCGGGCTCACCGGAGTTCACCAACCAGACGGTCAATTACGCTCTGGATGGGCGGCGTCTGGATGTAAAAATCCGGGCGCGCATCCTCCCAGGGCATGAGGCAACTTGGAGTCGGGTACTGGTCTCGCTGGACGATGTAACGGCCCAGGTGCAGAGCGCCCTCAAACTACAGCGCAGCGAACGCTATGCGCGCGACCTGTTCGAGCATTCCCCTGTGTCGCTCTGGGTAGAGGATTTTTCAGCCGTCAAGCGCCTCATGGATGGGGTGCGTGCCCAGGGTATTCGCGATTTCAAGACTTTCATCAAGGTGCACCCCGAGTTTGTTTCGCGTTGCATGGAAGAGATACGGGTTATCGACATCAATCAGCTGACACTGAAGATGTTTGGCGCCGTGGACAAGGGCGAATTGCTCAACAACATCGGGCGCATTTTTCGCGGCGAGATGCACGATTCTTTCGCCGAACAGTTGCAGGACCTCTGGGACGGCAAACTGTTCCAGCAGCGCGAGGTCATCAACTATGCGCTTTCGGGAGAGCCCGTGTACATCCACATGCAGTTTTCGGTGCTCGAAGACCACCATGAGCAATGGGATCTGGTTCTCCTGTCACTGGTGGACATCACAGCGCGCAAGAAGGCCGAAGCCTATCTGGAATACTTGGGCAAGCACGATGTACTCACCCAGTTGCGCAACCGGACCTTCTATGTCGAGGAACTCAACCGCATCACGCGCAAGGGACCCTGGCCTTTGAGTGTGATCACCATTGATCTCAATGGCCTCAAGTCCATCAATGATGAGCATGGCCATGCTGCGGGTGATGCGCTGCTGCGGCGAATGGGCGAGGTGCTGGCCAAGGCCGTGGAGGCATCAGCCTGCGCTGCGCGTATTGGTGGAGACGAATTCACGGTGCTGCTGCCAGGCACCGATGAACGGGGGGCGCTCGCGGTGCAGGAGCGCATCAGCTCTTTGGTGGACATCAGCAACCAGTTCTATCCCGGGCAGCATTTGAGTCTAGCCATGGGCACGGCCACCTGCTCCTCGGGCGATCAGGTCGAGTCGACCTTGCATCGTGCAGACAAAGCCATGTATGTCGAAAAGCAGCACTACTATCAGCAGCAACCCCGCGAGCGCCGTGGCAGCAGCGATTCGCAAGCCTGAGTCTTTCAGCCCGCGTGCTGCCCGATTTCGGGCCAGCGGTGGTGCAGGTAGATCCAGGCCACAAGCCCAACGCTCATCATGAGCAGAGATGCGGTGGCCAATAGCAGAGTCGAATGCATGATCAAGGGCACCACCACGCCTGCCACCAGCCCGTTGGCTGTCGATCCGACAAAGGCTTGCAAGGACGAGGCCATGCCCCGGCGCTCAGGGTAGAGATCGAGGACCAGCAGCGTTACCACCGGAACCATCAGCGCCCAGCCAAAAGCAAAGAGGGCGATGGGCAGCATGGCCCAGGCCACATGGGGGGGCAAAAACAGGTTGGCCACCAGGTTCAGGACTGACATGGTGAGCATGATCAGAAACCCGTGGCGAATCTGCCGTTTGGGTGCTATGCGCCCCGCCAGGCGGCCGCTGAGCCAGGCGCCGGACATGATGCCCGAGATGGTCAGCATGAAAAACCAGAAAAACTGCGTAGGAGCCAGTTCCAGGTGCTGGCCGAGAAACGCCGGGGCCGCCAGAACATACAGGAACATGCCATTGAAGGGAACACCGCTGGCCAGTGCCAGCAGCAAAAAGCGCGGGCTGGAGCCCAGTTGCCAGTAACCACGCATCAGGTGCTGCACATTGAATGGCTGGCGGTGGTCGGTGTGCAGGGTCTCTGGCAGGAGCCGGTAATTGGCTGTCCACAGCGCTACTCCGATGGCGGTGAGAAACCAGAAAATACTGTGCCAGCCGGTATGCACATAAAGCCATCCACCCACAATGGGCGCGACGGCTGGTGCCACACCGAAATAGATGGTGACCTGGCTCATCACCTTCTGTGCCTGGGCGGGAGGGAACATGTCACGGATGACCGCCCGCGACACAACAATGCCCGCACCAGTTGAAAGGCCCTGCAGGGCACGGAACAGCACCAGTTGTTCAATGCTCTGCGCCAGGGCGCAACCCGCCGATGCCAGGGTGAACATGGCAATGCCCCACAGCACGACGGGCCTGCGGCCAAAGCTGTCTGCCAGCGCGCCATGGAACAGGTTCATGAAAGCAAAGCCAAACAGGTAGGCTGAGAGCGTTTGCTGCATTTCGACCGGAGTGGCACCCAGAGCGCCAGCGATGCCTGAGAAGGCCGGCAGATAGGTGTCGATCGAGAACGGGCCCAGCATGCCTAGCAAAGCCAGCAGTACGGCCAGCGCCCAACGGGGCGCGCGCCAGAGTTCATTGGCTTGCGGGTTCATAGTGACAAGGCAGGCGGGTGAAGCGCAGGCTGTGCGCGGCAGAGAAGCAGCAAATTATGGGCGAAAGCACGGCGGTGTGCCGCGCCCGTGCAGACAGCGCCTTTTGCCGGAGCGGGCGGTCGACATTGCAGGCTGAACGGGTAAGCTGGCGCTGGTATGAAGTGGCGGGTTCCCATTCCGCGGACCGAAGAATTTTTTTACCAAATGTACCGATAGATTCGACATGAGCAAGGCATTTACCAAAGAAACCGATGCAGACGAGGACGACGGTCACGAACTGCCACCTTTGCCTGCAGGAACCAAGAACTACATGACGCCCGGGGGCTATGCGCGGCTGCGCTCCGAGTGGCTGGAGCTGATGGACAACGAGAGACCCCGGATGGTTGAAATCGTGCACTGGGCAGCCAGCAATGGCGACCGCTCGGAAAATGGCGACTATCTCTATGGCAAGAAGCGCTTGCGCGAAATCGACCGACGGATTCGCTTTCTGACAAAGCGGCTGGAAATGGCCGAAATCGTCGATCCCGCCCTCCATGCAGGCAGCGAGCAGGTGTTTTTCGGCGCCACGGTGACGTATGTGGATGATCTGGATGTCACGCGCACCATCACCATCATGGGCATTGACGAGGCCGACAGCAGTCTAGGGCAGGTGAGTTGGGTTTCCCCAGTGGCCCGTGCGCTGCTCAAGGCGCGGGTGGGCGACGAAGTGGCGTTGCCCACACCGGCGGGCTCCCGGGCCCTTGAAATACTCGCGGTTTCCTATCCGCAAGCGATCAGCTGAGCGGCAGCGCGCGCATGGCCCGCAATACGGCAGGTGTGCGGCGCAGATTGCGCAGGGCTGCTTCCAGGTGGGCTTGGTCTCGCACGGCGATGATGAAGCGCAGGTCGATGGTGTCCAGCGCAGTCTCATCGTCCATGTCCACATGGGTGATGTCTGCTTCCGAATTGGCCAGTTCGGAAGCAATGCGGGCCAGAACACCCTTGCCATTGTTCACGGTCACGATGATGCGTGTCTCGAACATGCGCACCGGTTCTTCCGACCAGTCCACCGCAATAAAACGCTCACTGTCCTTGTTCTGCAGGCGCTTGGCCACCGCACATTGCGCGACGTGCACGACAAGTCCCTCGCCACGGCCCAGATAGCCCACGATGCTGTCGCCCGGGATGGGGCGGCAGCATGGGGCATATTTAATAGACACGCCTTCGCTGCCATCCAGGGTAACGCCCCCTTGGGACACTGTCTCGTGCGAGGTGTAGCGTTCCCGTGTCAGGAGCAGTGCGTTGGGGCGGTGGCCGTGCTCAGACATCAACCCGACCAGCCGCTTGGCCACAATGGAGGCAACACGTTTGCCCAGACCAATGTCGGTCATCAGGTCGCTGCGCGAGCGGCTTCCAGTGAAGCGCAGGAGTTTGTCCCAGATCGGCAGGGTCTCATCACCAGAATCTGGCAACTGCTCCAGGCCTTCTGCACGCAGTGCCTGTGTCAGTAGTTTTTCGCCCAGGCTTTCCGATTCACTTTGCGCCAGGGTCTTGAGATGGTTGCGAATTTTGGAGCGCGCACGCCCGGTGCGCACAAAACCCAACCAGGCCGGGTTGGGGGTTGCGTTGGGTGTGGTGATGATTTCCACCACATCGCCGTTTTTCAGTTCGGTGCGCAGCGGAACCTGCTCGTTGTTGATTTTGGCCGCGCTGGTATGGTTGCCGACATTGCTGTGGATGGCGTAGGCAAAATCGACCACGGTGGCGCCGCGGGGCATGGCCATGATCTGGCTCTTGGGGGTGAAGATATACACCGCGTCCGGGAACAGATCCACCTTCACATGGTCCCAGAACTCGGCGGCGTCACGGGTTTCATTCTGGATGTCGAGCAGGGACTGCAGCCATTTGGTGCCCAGCCGCTCTGCCGCTGTACCGTCCGTACTCTGCGCCTTGTAAAGCCAGTGGGCTGCCACACCGGCCTCCGCAATCAGGTGCATTTCTTCGGTGCGCATCTGGAATTCGATGTTCACGCCTGAAGGGCCTACCAGCGTAGTGTGCAGCGACTGGTAGCCATTGAGTTTTGGAATGGCGATATGGTCCTTGAACTTGCCTGGCGCAGGCTTGTACATCTGGTGCAGAACGCCCAAGGCGGTGTAGCAATCCGTGATGCCGGGGACGATCACCCGAAAGCCATAGATGTCGGTCACCTGTGCAAAGCTCAGGTGCTTGAGTTCCATCTTCTGGTAGATGGCGTAGAGGGTTTTTTCGCGCCCAGCCAGCCGGGCCTGCATGCCAATACGTGCAAAGGCGGCATCGACATCGGCCTGGACTTTTTGCACCAGGTCGCGGCGACGATTGCGCGCCTTGCCCACCGCTTTGGCGAGCGTGACGTAACGCCACGGGTGCAGATGCCGGAAAGAGAGGTCTTGCAGTTCGCGGTAGGTTTGGTTGAGTCCCAGGCGATGGGCGATGGGCGCGTAGATTTCCAGCGTTTCGGACGAAATGCGCCCCCATTTGCTGCGCGGCATGTCGGACAAGGTCCGCATGTTGTGTGTGCGGTCGGCCAGCTTGATCAGGATGACCCGTACATCGCGGGCCATGGCGAGCAGCATCTTGCGGAAGGACTCGGCTTGGTTTTCTTCGCGGGTGTCGAACTGCAGTTTGTCGAGTTTGGTCAGCCCATCGACCAGTTCGGCGACGGGTGCGCCAAAGCGGTCAATCAGATCAGCTTTGGTGACGCCGCAATCTTCCATGGCGTCGTGCAGCAGTGCGGCCATGAGCGCCTGGGCGTCGAGCTTCCAGGTGGCGCATTGGGCGGCAACCGCAATCGGATGGGTGATGTAGGGCTCGCCGCTGTTGCGTAATTGGCCGAGGTGTGCCTCGTCGGCGTAGCGGTAAGCCTGGCGGACCATCTCTACCTGGGTGGCATCCAGGTAGTCCAGGCTGTCGGTGAGTGCGGCAAAGCTGGCCGCTGCTGCATTGGCAGCCGCCGCAGAACTGGCGCCCGGAATCGCCGAGGACTCGCCCGGTCGAATGTCGCCCGCAGGGGAATTGTTCAACACCGCTTTCATGCCTTTAATGTAGCGCGGCTGCCGCCTGGAGATGGGATCCATAAAAAAAGCACCGCCTGGCGGTGCTTCTTTTTTAGGTCGGCGGCAGAAATATCAGCCGGGAACCTTCTTGAGCATTTCAATGCCCACTTTGCCTGCAGCGATTTCGCGCAGCGCTGTCACGGCGGGCTTGTTGCGGCTTTCGATGCGGGGAGCATGTCCGTGGCTGAGCATGCGCGCGCGGTACGTGGCTGCCAGCACCAGTTGGAAACGGTTGGGGATTTGCTCAAGGCAATCTTCGACGGTGATGCGGGCCATGGTTTCTCCGGGGTGTCAGGAAATGTTGAGCGACACAAAAGTCTCTGCGCGCGCGCGGCGCTGGGCCGCATATTTGAGTCGCTGTGCATGGACAATGGCTTTCAGATCGAAAAGCGCACGCTCAAATAACTCGTTGATTATAACGAAGTCGAATCGGCTTACCTGGGCCATCTCCTTGGCCGCGTTCTTCAGGCGCACCTCGATGACCTCGGCAGAGTCTTCGCCACGGCGCTCCAGACGCGAACGCAATTCGTCCCAGCTCGGGGGCAGGATAAAAATGAGCACGGCATTGGCAAAAACCTCCTTGATCTGGAGTGCGCCCTGGAAGTCGATTTCCAGAATCACATCGTTGCCCTGGGAGATGCGTTCTTCGATGGCCTTTTTCGAGGTGCCATAGCGGCGGCCATGCACATTGGCCCATTCCACGAAAGCATTGGATGCCACCATGGCGTCGAACTCTGACTCCGACGCAAAAAAATACTCGCGCCCGTGTTTTTCCTGGCCTCTGGGGCCGCGCGTAGTGTGCGAAACCGAGGCGTGCACCTGGGAGTCGAGTTCCTGCAAAGCCTTGACCAGACTGGACTTGCCCGCTCCGCTGGGTGCAGCGACGACGAATAGATTGCCTGGATATTCCATAAGGGGTGAGCGCAATGCGCTATGAAAATTAAAGCGTCACTCGATATTTTGCACTTGCTCGCGCATCTGCTCGATCAGAACCTTCATGTCCACGCTGATGCGTGTGAGGTCAAGCGCCGATGATTTGGAGCCCAGGGTATTGGCCTCACGGTGCAGTTCCTGGATGAGAAAGTCCAGGCGCTTGCCGACCTCGCCGCCTTTTTTCAGCAGCCTTTCGATTTCGTCCAGGTGCGATTGCAGGCGGGTGACTTCCTCGGCCACGTCGATGCGGATGGCGAAGGCCGTGGCCTCTGACAAGGCGCGATCCTGTGCGGCCTCGGGCGTTGCGGCGCCTTCGGCCAGGCCCATGGCTTCCTTCCAGCGTTCCATAAAACGCTGGCGCTGCTGCTCTACCAGCAGGGGAACCAGGGGCGTCGCCTGCTGGGCCAAGGCGCCCAATTGCTTGACGTGGCCCCGAAGCATGGTCACCAGGCGCGCACCTTCCTGCTGCCGGGCTTCCAGCAAGGCAGTGAGGGCCTGTTCGGCCAGTGCCGGTACGGTTTCACTCCAGTCCTCGGTGCCTGCGCCCTGGCCTGTGCACAGGCGTAAGACCTCTGCCACGCTCAAAGGGGCTGCCTGGGGCAGCCAGGCGCGCACGGCGTCCTGTGCTGAGTTGAGGCGTTGCAGCATGCGCGGCGACGGATCGGGAATGGTCGAAGAGTCGCCGCTTTCCAGTGTGGCGCGCACTTCGACCTTGCCGCGTTTGATCTTCGCGGTCAGCAGGGTGCGCAGCACGGGTTCCATGGCGCGCAGTTCGTCAGGAAGGCGGAACGAGAGATCAAGGAAGCGGCTGTTGACGGAGCGGATCTCCAGTCCCAGGCGCCGCCCGGGGAGCGGCCGGGCTTCGGCTTCGCTGCTCCCGGCGCCCGCACCGTGCTGGGCGCTGGCGTATCCGGTCATACTGTAAACTGGCATTGGGCTTTTGATGGTTGCTTGCGATCCGGCGATTATCCGGGTTCTGATCGGCCCCCAAATCTTCTGCGCAAAATATGTCAAAAATCAAACCGGCGCCGCTGCCGCCCGATACCACGATTGGTGGTTACCGTGTGATCCGCCGGTTGTCCTCCGGTGGTTTTGGTGTCGTCTACCTGGCCGTGGATGCCGAGGGGCAGCAGGTGGCCATCAAGGAATACCTGCCGTCGTCGCTGGCGACCCGCGCTCCGGGCGAGTTGTTGCCCAAGGTGCCCCCCGAAAAACTGTCGCTCTACCGTCTGGGGCTCAAGAGTTTCTTTGAGGAAGGGCGCGCGCTGGCCCAGATCTCGCACGCCTCGGTGGTCAGCGTGCTCAATTTTTTTCGTGAGAACGAAACCGTCTACATGGTGATGAACTACCTGGAGGGGGGAACCCTGCAGGATTTCATCATCACCGCGCGCGATCTCAAGACGCAAAAGGTGTTCCGCGAGTCCACCATCCGCAGTCTGTTCGATGAAGTCTTGCGCGGCATGCGCATCGTGCACCAGCACAAGATGCTGCACCTGGACATCAAGCCGGCCAATATCTTCATCACCGACGACAACAAGGCCGTGATGATCGACTTTGGCGCCGCGCGCGAGGTGCTGTCCAAGGAAGGCAACTTCATCCGCCCCATGTACACGCCCGGATTTGCCGCTCCCGAGATGTACCGGCGCGACTCGTCCATGGGTCCCTGGACCGACATCTACGCCATCGGCGCATGCATTTACGCCTGCATGCAGGGTTTTCCGCCCAACGAGGCGCCGCAGCGCCAGGAAAAAGACCGGCTGTCGCTGGCGTTGGCCAAGCTGCGCGGGGTGTATTCGGACAACCTCATCGAGGTGGTCGAATGGTGCATGGCGCTCGATCCCCTGTCGCGCCCGCAGTCGGTGTTTGCGCTGCAAAAGGAGCTCTCGCGCGAAGGTGAGCGCCGCTATACCAAGCTGAGTGTGGGCGAAAAAATGCGCCTGCAACTCGATACCCTGGTGTCCGACACCAAGAAAAATGTACAAAAAGTGGGTGACGCCACAGGAATCGGAGCCAAGCCCAAATGAAATTCTCCGTATTCCAGATCAGCCGCCGTGGTGGCCGTGAGAAGAATGAAGACCGTATGGGTTACTGCTACACGCGGGAATCCGGCCTGTTCGTGCTGGCCGACGGCATGGGCGGACACCCCGAGGGCGAGGTGGCTGCGCAGATCGCCATGCAGACCGTGGCGGCCTTGTTCCAGCGCCAGGCGCGGCCTGTGCTGGAGGATGTACAGGAGTTTTTGTCCTCTGCACTGCTGGCGGCCCACCACCAGATCCTGCGCTATGCCAGCGACAAAGGCATGATCGATTCGCCGCGCACCACGCTGGTGGCCGCTGTGGTGCAGGCGGGAAGTGCCACCTGGATCCACTGTGGCGATTCGCGCCTGTACATGGTGCGCGGTGGCGAGTTGCTGACGCGCACGCGCGATCACTCCTACCTGGAGCTGCGCAACATGCCGATCGGGCTGGAGCGCATCAACCGCAATGTCTTGTTCACCTGTCTGGGCTCGCCCACCAAACCCATCTATGACATGACGGGGCCCGTGCACCTGGAGCAGGGCGACCGTATTCTGCTGTGCTCCGACGGCCTGTGGGGCACCCTCAGCGACGAGGAAATCGGCAAGCAGCTGGGCAGCCAGACAGTATCAAATTCCGTGCCGGAACTGGTGGAACAGGCTTTGCGCAAAGCGGGTGACAGCAGCGACAACGTCACGGTAGTGGCCATGGAGTGGGAAACCCCCGACGCCTACGAGTCCACCCAGGGCGTGTCCACCGACAGCATCAGTGACGATGTGTTCGCTTCCACCATCCAGGCAGGGCCCATTGATGGCCTCGTCGACGATCTGGACGATGAAGCCATCGAACGCTCCATTGCCGAAATCAACGAGGCCATTCGCCGCTCTGCCGCACGCAAAGCATGACAACCCCCTGAGTGTCGCTGCGCGCCGACCCTTGCGCGGTGGTCGCAGGCCTTGGTCGCACGCTTCGGGTGGGCCCTGGGTTGTGCATGAGGCCCACCCATTTGTTACACCGGAAATTCCATGACCACTTTTGAACGCAGCGGCGGCCGCGCCGTCGACCAGTTGCGCCCTGTGCGCATGACCCGCCACTACACCATGCACGCCGAAGGTTCGGTGTTGATTGAGTTTGGCAACACCCGGGTGCTGTGCACGGCCACCGTGGAAGAAAAAGTGCCACCGCACAAGCGCGGCAGTGGCGAGGGTTGGGTGACTGCTGAATACGGCATGCTGCCGCGCGCTACGCATTCGCGCAGCGACCGCGAGGCCGCGCGCGGCAAGCAAAGCGGCCGCACGCAGGAAATCCAGCGGCTCATCGGACGCTCGCTGCGTGCGGTGTTTGACCTGAAGCTTCTGGGCGAGCGCTCCATCGTGCTCGACTGCGACGTGATCCAGGCCGACGGCGGCACGCGCACCGCCGCCATCACGGGCGCCTGGGTGGCAGCGCAGGATGCAGTCAACCGGTTGCTCGCCAGCGGCAAGCTGACGACCTCGCCCATCCGCGAGCCGGTGGCCGCTATCTCGGTGGGCATCGTGCAGGGCCAGCCCGTGCTCGACCTTGAGTATGTGGAAGATGTTCAATGTGACACCGACATGAACGTCGTCATGACCGGCGCCGGGCATTTCGTGGAAGTGCAGGGCACGGCCGAGGGCGTGGCTTTCACGCGGCGCGAGATGGACCAGCTTTTGGCACTGGCCGAAAAAGGCATTGGCGAGCTGATGCAGATGCAGCAGATAGCACTACAAAAAGAATAGCTTGCTCCGCTTGATGGATAATCGTTAGAGGGTGATTCGACTATGAAAATCGTATTGGCATCCAACAACCGTGGCAAGCTGGCCGAGCTGCAAGCCATGTTTGCGCCGCTGGGGGTGGAGCTGGTGCGCCAGGCCGACCTGGGCGTGGGCGAGGCCGAGGAGCCGCACCGCACCTTTGTCGAGAACGCGCTGGCCAAGGCGCGGTTTGCCAGCAGCCACACCGGCCTTCCTGCGCTGGCCGATGACGCCGGCCTGTGTGTCGATGCTTTTGGCGGCCTGCCGGGTGTGGACACCGCTTACTACGCCACCCAGTTCGGGTACGAGAAAGGCGATGACAACAACGTGCGCGCCTTGCTGGAGCAGATGCAGGGCCAGGACAACCGCCGCGCTGCCCTGGTCAGCACCCTGGTCGCCGTGCGCAGCCCGCAAGACCCCGAGCCACTGATCGCCGTGGGCCGCGTGGTGGGCGAGATCACGCGCGCGCCGCGCGGTGCGCATGGTTTTGGCTTTGATCCCGTCATGTTCATCCCGGAATTCGGGCAAACTTTTGCCGAGTTGCCCCCCGAGGTCAAAAACGCACACAGCCACCGCGGGCGCGCAGCCCAGCAAATGCGGGCGTTGATGCGCGAGCGCTGGCTTGTGGATGAATCAAAAAAGTGAGCTGCCAGCGCTCGTAAATAAACAGTTTCAACTATTTTTAATATTGAAATCGTTGATGAACAAGCGCAAGCAGCTATGCTTTTGATATCACCATGAACATCCCCATCGTCCCCGCAGCACCGCCCGGCGTCCTCGTGCGCGACATCCAGCACTACATGCGCCCCGGCCTGCTGCAGCTCACCAGCCTGCCGCCGCTGTCGCTCTACGTACACCTGCCCTGGTGCCTGAAGAAGTGCCCGTACTGTGACTTCAACTCGCATGCGTGGGCGGGCGAGGTAGCGCTGCCCGAGCAGCGCTACCTCGATGCCCTGTGCGCCGACCTGGAAGCCGCGCTTCCTCTGGTCTGGGGCCGCCAGGTGCAAAGCATTTTCATCGGCGGCGGTACGCCCAGCCTGTTTGCGCCCGCATCCATTGACCGGCTGCTCGGCGACATCCGCGCCCGCCTGCCGCTGGCGGCGGGCTGCGAGGTAACGCTGGAAGCCAACCCCGGCACCTTCGAGAAAGACCGCTTCCGCGCCTTCCGCTCGGCGGGCGTCACGCGCCTGTCCATCGGCGTGCAAAGCTTCAACGACCAGCACCTGCAGGCCCTGGGCCGTGTGCACGACCGTGCCCAGGCCCTGGCAGCGGTAGAGGAAGCCGCCCAGGCGTTCGACACCTTCAACCTCGACCTGATGTACGCGCTGCCCGGCCAGGATCTGGCCGGGCTGGAGCAAGACCTGCGCACCGCGCTGGCGCTGGCACCGCCGCACCTGTCCGTCTACCACCTGACGATCGAGCCCAACACTTTCTTTGCCAAATACCCGCCTGTGGTGCCGCCCGACGATGACGCCTACGCCATGCTCGACCGCATCACCGAGCTGACCGGGCAGGTGGGGCTGCAGCGCTACGAAATTTCGGCCTATGCCCGCGCCGGCCACGAGTGCGTGCACAACACCAATTACTGGGAATTTGGCGACTACCTGGGTATTGGTGCCGGCGCGCATAGCAAGATCAGCTTTGCGCACCGCGTGGTGCGCCAGGCCCGCTTGCGCGAGCCGCGCCTGTACATGGACAGCGCCCTGGCGGGCAACGCCCTGGCGCTGGACGACGATGTGCGCCGCGCCGACCTGCCGTTTGAATACATGCTCAACGCCCTGCGCCTGCGCCGTGGGTTTGCGCTGCAGGACTTTACCGAGCGCACCGGTTTGCCCGTGACGGTGCTGGCCAAGGCGCTGGACGAGGCCGAGCGCAAAGGCCTGATCGTGCGCGACATGGCCCGTGTGCAGCCGACGGAGCGGGGATTCGACTTCCTGAGCGATTTGCAGGAGCTGTTTCTGGCCGATTGAGGGCTACAGCGGCCCCGCAGTGGGCGCCAGATCAGCCGCAGCGCACTGCGACGATGCGGCCTGCGGCATCGACTTCCAGGTTCAGGCGCTCGGCGTCAAATTCTTTGGTCACCATTTGCCCCGGCCGGATGATGCGTGCCATCAGCGCACCGGCGGAGACGCGCGCCGCCTCCACCACCTTGGCCGTGCTGTTTTTGCCGACGGCCGATTGCGCTGGCTGGGCGTTGCAGGTGCCCCCCAGCGGTGCACCGCTGGGGCCGGTGGCCGGGCCTTGGCTGGCACAGCCTGCCAGCAGCACAACCAGGGCGGGCACAAGGCCCTTCAAAACAGCGTGTTTCAGCATCAGTGGGTTCCTGTCAAAAAATGCAAGGCTAACGCAAGCGCGGCGCAGGGGGCGTGCTCTTGCTGTAAGCGATTGTCCGGGTATCCTCAAAGAGACCATGAAACCATCGACATGCTGCTGACCGAATTGCAAGCCCAGCAAATCACCCTGGTCCGGGTGCTGGAACAAACCCGGGACAACGGGGGGCTGTGGACCGCGGGCGATGCCCATGAGGCGACCCGTGCCGCACGGGAGCTGGTGGGGCGTGGTGCGCCCTTTCATGTCTTCGTGGCCCGCAGGGCGCAGTGGGCACTGGAGGAAATCCAGCGCCGCAGCCCTGATCAGGTGGTTCGGCTGCGAGTGCCCAGACTGCCTTTTTGGGCGGGATGGGTACTGGCCGTGTGCGCCTTGCTGGCCGGTTTTGCCACCGACTACCTGGCGGCGCAGCCCCATATCGACGTGGTGGAATGGCCTTTGGTGCTGTTGATTGGCTGGAATTGGCTGGTGTTTACCTGGCTCTGCCTGGCCTGGCTGTGGCGCCGGATTAGCCCGGGCCACGGGTCGCACGGGTTGCCAGCCGCTGCCTTGGGGCGTTGGTGGGTTTGGGAGATGCTGGGCTTGCGCAGTGGGAAAAGCCGCCCCTGGGCTGCGGACTTCCGCCAGGCCTGGGCCACGCTGGCGGCGCCTTTGCAGGCGGTGCGCTTCAGGCTCGCAGCCCACCTTGCCGCGCTGCTGTTTGCACTGGGCGCAGTGGGCAGTTTTTGGGCCCGGGGCATCAGCGAAGAGTACCGTGCAGGCTGGAAAACCACCTACGCCTTTGTGAACGGCGAACTGTTGCACGCCATCGTCAGCGTGGTGCTGGCGCCAGGCGCCTGGCTGCTGAACCTGCCGATTCCGGATGCGCAGCACATTGACCGCTTGCGCATGCCGGGCAGTGCGGGCGAAGTCGCCGAGCCCTGGATCTGGCTGTATGGTGCCTCCGTGCTGGTGTGGGTTGCGGCGCCCCGGCTGTGCCTGGTGCTGCTCAACGCGCTGGCCCGCTGGCGTTTGCGGCGTGCTTTCCCCTTGCCGATGCGCGGGGCTTATTTCATTACCCTGGGCGCTCTCTGGAGGGGCCAGAGCATCGGTGTCGTGGTGGTGCCGTTCCGCTATGCCCTGTCGCCCGACGTGCGCCGCAGGCTGGCCACGATGCTCGAGCGCATCTACGGCCTGGCCGTGGACACTGCCATCGAGCCACCGGTTTTGATGGGCAACGATGCCACCGACTGGAAGAAAGCGATTCACCCCGAAGGCCATGTGGCGGTACTGGCCCTTTTCCCGCTGGCGGCCACGGCAGAAGCCGATGCCCAGGGCGTGCTGCTCCAGCGTTTGCAGCGCAGCGCAGGGAGCGATACACCTGTGGTGCCGGTGGTCGACATGGGGGGCTTTCCGCTCCAGGACATCGACCGCCTGCGCCAGCGCTGCAACCAATGGCGCCGCGTGCTGGACAAGGTGGGCTGCAAGCCCCTGTTCGTCGATTTGCAGCAAACTCGCGAAGAAGACCTGCAGGCCCTGCACCAACGGCTGAACCATGACCACTGACACTGCGCCCCCGCCATCGCCCTGTATCGACATTTTTGTGGTCTCCCATACCAATGTGGGCAAGACCAGCCTGGTGCGTACCCTGCTGGGGCAGGATGTGGGCGAAGTGGAAGACGCCCCCGATGTGACCCAGGCGCTGGCCGCCTACGACCTGGTCGTTGCGCCAGACGGCGGTGCCTTGCGCTTATGGGACACCCCGGGGTTTGGCGACAGCTTTCGGCTGGCGGGCCGCTTGCGCCGCAAGCAGCGCTGGCTGGCCTGGCTGGTGCGTGAAGTCTGGGACCGGCGCTTTCACCCTGCCCTGTGGCGGGGGCAGCGCTTGGCCCTGGAGTTGCGTGCGCGGGCCAGCGTGGTGTTGTACCCGGTGAACCTGCTGGAGAGCCCCGTGGACGCGGTGTATGTGCTGCCTGAACTGGAGATCCTGGCCTGGGTGGGCAAGCCCGTGCTGGTATTGCTCAACCAGGGGGGTGACCAAGGCGCCGGGGACCGCCGCGCCGCCGAATGGCGCCACTACCTGGGCGGCTTCCCCGTGGTCCAGCGCGTGCTGTGCCTGGATGGCTACACGCGTTGCTGGCTGCAGGAGCTGGTGCTGTTCAATGAAATCGGCCAGGTGCTGCCGGAGAGCGACCGCCCCGCCTACCACCAGCTGGCGTTGCTGCTGGGGCAGGGCTACCGCAGGCGTTTCGATGCCTCGGTCGAGGCGCTGGCCGAGTACCTGCTGCGCCTGTCCAATGACACGGTAGAAATGGACGCGCGCTGGTTTGATGGCATCAAGGATGCCTGGAAGAGCGTGCGTGCCCGCATCCCCGGAGGCCGCAATATGGAGCAGACGCCCTTTGAGTCGGGTATGCAAAGCCTGGCGCAGCGCTATGCCGAGCAAACCAAGAGCGTCACAGACAAACTGATTGCCTTGCACCGGCTGGACGGCGTTTCGGCGGCTGA
The DNA here is from genome assembly GCF_003096555.1 of Simplicispira sp. 125. Taxonomy (NCBI): domain Bacteria; kingdom Pseudomonadati; phylum Pseudomonadota; class Betaproteobacteria; order Burkholderiales; family Comamonadaceae; genus Simplicispira; species Simplicispira sp. 125. The sequence continues at coordinate 212,767 of NZ_QEKM01000001.1, forward strand.
AATCATGGAAATGGCCAACGGCAAACTGGCGATCCTCAAACCGGTCGATGCCTCCTCGTCGGCCCTGGCCGGAGGGGTGGTTTCCGGCATCCTGACCGGGCTTGCCGCCGACCTTCTGACCGGAGGGCTGTCGCTGGGAACAGGTGCGCTGGTGGGCGGCATCATGGGCGCGTTGGGCGGTGCCGCCCTCGCCAGGGGCTACAACGTCTATACCCACAAAGACAAAAAAATCGTGCGCTGGAGCGCCGATTCGCTCACCGAAGCCCTGGGCAAAGCCACCATGCTGTATTTGTCCATCGCCCATTTCGGGCGGGGGCAGGGCCAGTGGCGCCGCAAGAAAGATCCGCTGGAATGGGCGGCGGCCGTCCAGGCGGTGCTTTTGAATGAACAGGCGCAGATTGCGCATCTGTGGTCGCAAGCGAGTGCTCTGCCGCCCGCGCCGCAGGTGCACGCTCAATGCGCCGCCCTCGTGCAAACGGTTTTGCGCAATGTGCTGTTGCACCTGTACCCGGATGCCGGGGTGATCTTGCCCCGGGTTGATCACATTGTGCCGCCCGTGCCCTTGCCTGATGTGCGGCAAAAGGCAGGCAGCGACCCGGCTGCCGGGATGGAGCCGCAGTAGTTCTTGTGCCCATGGTGCACAGGTTCATGGTGGCGTTGGCACCTGCGCGACAGTTACCAAGCAGTAGCTTGGGTGAAACTGCGCCAGATGACCGACCACCCGACTCCGGCTGCATCGACCGCCACGGCGGTGATAGACAGCGACCACCCTGCAATCGTCGCCTTTGCCCGCCAGCATGCACAAGGCAATGACACCCGAGAGCGCGCTGTGGCGTTGTACCTTGCGGTGCGTGACGGGTTTCGCTACGACCCCTATCGCATTGATCTGTCTCCCCTGGGCATGCGGGCCAGTACGGTGCTGGCCAGTGGGTATGGATGGTGTGTTCCCAAGGCCGTCTTGTTGGCGGGCGCTTGCCGTGCGGCCGGCATACCGGCACGGCTGGGCTTTGCCGATGTGCGCAACCATCTGAGCACCGAGCGCATGCGAGAGACCATGAAAACCGACCTGTTCATCTGGCACGGTTACACCGACATCTGGATCGAGGGCGGCTGGGTGAAGGCGACACCGGCGTTCAATATAGGTTTGTGTGAGCGTTTCGGTTTGCTGCCCCTCGAATTTGATGGGCGCAGCGATTCGATCTACCACCCCTTTGACCGTGCAGGCAACCGCCACATGGAATATGTGCGCCAGCGCGGCACTTTTGACGACCTGCCGCTGGAGCAAATTGTTGCGGATTTCCAAGACGTCTATGGGTCCTGGATGACGGACCCGGCAGCGTTGCAGTCCGCCAGTTTTCAACAAGACGTGGAGAAGGAAACGCGATGATGGAGCCGCCCCTGATTCCCCCGGGATTTCACCCGTTCGAGGCCGGTGGGTCGTTCATGCAGGGCAATGGCCCTTTGTACCTGCTGCACCAGGGCGATGTGGTCAAGTTTGGCTTTCGGGTCGAGCAGCGGCACAGCAACCCCATGGGCAACCTGCATGGCGGCATGATGGCCACCTTTTGCGACATGCTGTTGCCGCTGTCGGTGCACCGCAAAAACAGCGAGGTGGGCATGCGCTTTCTGCCCACCATCAGCCTGCAGATCGACTACCTGGCCCCCTCGCCGCTGGGTTGCTGGGTCGAAGGCGAGGCCGAACTGCTGCGTGCCACGCGATCGCTGGTGTTTGCCCAGGGCCTGGTGCGTGCCGATGGTGTGCCCTGCGCACGTGCCAGCGGTGTCTTCAAGATCGGACCAGCCATTCCGGGCGAAGTGGCGGGCTGATTTCGCTCAGTCGTCGATCGAAGCGCTCCAGCGGCTGCCCCAGCCGCGGGCCCGGTCGATGTCGCGGCGGTCGCGTTTGGTGGGGCGGCCTTCGTGCAAGGCTGCTGCAGGCTCGGGCGCCAGGCGACGCAGCTCCTGTGCTTTTTCGCGCAGGGCGATGCTTTCGGCGGTTTCCTCGTACAACTGCTGTGCCACGGGCGCGGGCCCGCGCATGCTGCTCAGGGCGCGTACGACCACCGTGCGCTGCACAGGGCCTTGGCGCAGCACCACGGTGTCGCCGGGGCGCACTTCGCGCGAAGCCTTTGCGGCCAGGCCGTTGACGGTGACGCGGCCTTTGGCGATTTCATCGGCCGCCAGGCTGCGCGTCTTGTAAAAACGTGCGCACCACAGCCATTTGTCGATGCGCAGGGATTCCAGGGTGCTCATGCCCGTCATTGTGCAGCCAGCAGGCCCGCACGCTACCATCCACGCCATGCCAGATTCTTCCGACCAGATACCCGCACTGCCGCTGGATGCGCAAGGCATCCTGGAGCTGGCGGCGCGTTCCATGTTCCAGTTGTTCTCCACGGTCAGCCAGGGCATGTTTCTGGTGGACCTGCGGGGACGCATCGTGTGGGTGAATGAGGGCTACCAGCGCTTTCTGCCCGATCTGGGGCTGAATTCCGTCGACCAGTTTGTGGGTCGCACCGTCGAGGAGGTGATCCCGAACACGCAGATGCGCCGCGTGCTGGAGACGGGCCAGGCCGTGCTGATCGACCTGCTGACCAACCGGGCAGGCACTTTTGTGGTCAGCCGCATTCCGCTGCGCGACGACGCAGGCAAGGTGATCGGCGCCATCGGCATCGTGCTGTTTGACCACCCGGAGACCACGCTGCAGCCGCTCATCAGCAAGTTCGCCCTGTTGCAGCGCGACCTGGACGATGCGCGCCGCGAGCTGGCCGCGCAGCGCAGCCAATCCCAGCGGGGCGCGGGTGCGGGCGACCGGCGCACCAAATACACCTTTGCCAGTTTTGTGGGCTCCAGCCCGGCCGCCACCGAAGTCAAGCGCCAGGCGCGCCGGGCCGCACAGTCGGCCAGCCCGGTGCTGCTGCTGGGTGAAACGGGCACCGGCAAAGAACTGCTGGCCCACGCCATCCACGCGGCATCGCAGCGTGCCAGTGGGCCCTTTGTGGGCGTGAACATCGCGGCCGTGCCCGACACGCTGCTGGAAGCGGAGTTTTTTGGTGTGGCCCCGGGCGCCTATACCGGCGCCGACCGCAAGGGGCGTGACGGAAAATTCAAGCTGGCCGATGGCGGGACGCTGTTTCTTGACGAGATCGGTGACATGCCGCCCAGCCTGCAGGCCAAGCTGCTGCGCGCGCTGCAGGAGGGCGAAATCGAACCCCTGGGCTCGAACACGCTGGTGCCCTTTGACGTGCGCGTGGTGGCCGCGACCTCGCGCGATCTGGGCGCCCTGGTGCGCGAGGGGCGCTTTCGTGAAGACCTGTTCTACCGCCTGCATGTGCTGCCGGTGCGCGTGCCGCCGCTGCGCGAGCGACCGGGCGATATCCCCGCGTTGGTCGAAGTGCTGGGCGAAGACCTGGCCCTGCGCAATGGAACGGCTCCGCCCGAGCTGCTTTCCGATGCGATGGCCCTGCTGGCCGCTCAGCCCTGGCGCGGCAACATCCGTGAACTGCGCAATGTGCTGGAACAGGCCGCCATGCGCAGCGACTCCCAGTCCATCGATGCTGAACAGCTGCGCATGATCCTGCGTGAGAGCGGCGTGGAACCGGCTGCGCCCGTGGCGGAAGTCCACCTGCCCGAGGCGGCTGCTGGCCAGGACAGCCTGCTGCGTCCTCTGGCAGTGCAGGTGGCCGAGCTGGAGCGCCGGGCCATTGCTGCCGCCATGGCCGCCAACGGCGGTAACAAGCTGGCGACGTCGCGTCTGTTGGGGATTTCGCGGGCCACTTTGTACGGAAGGCTGGAAAACCCTGATTAAAAATCAGGCAACTGTCTTGAATTCAGTCGAATAATTTGCCTGAATTTCAGGCAAATGGAGGGCTTGAGAAGGGGCAAGTGGCTTGCCCAGGGTGTGGAACATGCTGGCACGAATGCTGCAACATTCGGACACAACTTTACGAGACAACGCCATGCAACGACGCACCCTTGTAGCCCTGGCCGCACTGGCCACCCTCGCAGCCCCCGCCTTTGCACAAACGGGCGAAATCCGCATTGCCCACGTGCACAGCATGACGGGGCCGCTCGAAGCCTACGGCAAGCAGACCCAGACGGGCCTGATGATGGGCCTGGAGTACGCCACCGGCGGCACCATGATGGTGGGAGGCAAGAAGCTGGTGGTGATCGAGAAAGACGACCAGGGCAAGCCTGACCTGGGCAAGAGTCTGCTGGCCACGGCCTACTCGGACGACAAGGCCGACATCGCCGTGGGTCCCACGGCCTCGGGCGTGGCGCTGGCCATGCTGCCGGTGGCCGAGGAATACAAGAAGATTCTGCTGGTCGAGCCTGCTGTGGCCGATTCGATCACCGGTGACAAGTGGAACAAGTACATCTTCCGCACCGGCCGCAACAGCAGCCAGGACGCCATCAGCAACGCTGTGGCGATCGACAAAGAAGGCGTGACCATTGCCACGCTGGCGCAGGACAACGCCTTTGGGCGTGACGGCGTGAAAGCCTTCAAGGATGCGGTGAAAAAGGCCAAGTTTGCACACGAGGAATACCTGCCTGCCGCCACCACCGATTTCACGGCCGGTGCGCAGCGCCTGATCGACAAGCTCAAGGACCAACCGGGGCGCAAGATCATCTGGATCGTGTGGGCGGGTGCGGGTACCCCGTTCAAGATTGCCGACATGGATTTGAAACGCCACGGTATCGAGATTGCTACGGGCGGCAACATCCTGCCGGCCATGGTGGCCTACAACCAGTTCCCGGGGATGGAAGGCGCGACGTACTATTACTTTGGTTTCTCGCGCAACCAGGCCAACCTGTGGTTGGTCACACAGCACTATCTGAAGCACAAATCACCCCCCGATTTTTTCACGGCCGGAGGCTTCTCCTCAGCCATGGCTTTGGTGACTGCGCTCAAGGCCACGAATGGCGACACCAATACCAACAAGCTCATCAAGACCATGGAAGGCATGAGTTTCGACACGCCCAAGGGCATGATGACTTTCCGCAAGGAGGATCACCAAGCCCTGCAAAGCATGTACCACTTCCGTGTGGCCCCCGGTGCGCGGCCCGGCACCATGGCGGATCTGTATCTGGTGCGCGAGATCAAGGCCTATGAAATGAATCTACCGATCCGCAACCAGCGCTGATCGGTAGTTACCCTGAAAAAAAGATAGACAACTGTCTGAAAATCAAACATTCAGAGTGTCTAAAAATCAGACTATTGCATGGAGTTCGGGCTAAAAATCTTTGCAAATCAACTATTTGCAGATTGGCACGAACTGTGCAATATACAGGCATCACAACAGGAGACTTTCTCATGCAACGACGTACCCTTGTAGCTCTGGCCGCTTTGGCCGCCACCTTCGCCGCTCCCGCCTTTGCGCAGTCGGGCGAGATCCGCATTGCCCACGTGCACAGCATGACGGGGCCGCTTGAAGCCTATGGCAAGCAAACCCAGACGGGCTTGATGATGGGCCTGGAGTACGCCACCGGCGGCACCATGATGGTGGGAGGCAAGAAGCTGGTGGTGATCGAGAAAGACGACCAGGGCAAACCTGACCTGGGCAAGAGTCTGCTGGCCACGGCCTACTCGGACGACAAGGCCGACATCGCGGTCGGGCCCACGGCATCGGGCGTAGCCCTGGCCATGCTGCCGGTGGCTGAGGAATACAAAAAGATCCTGCTTGTCGAACCCGCCGTGGCCGATTCGATCACCGGCGACAAGTGGAACAAGTACATCTTCCGCACGGGCCGCAACAGCAGCCAGGACGCCATCAGCAATGCCGTGGCGATCGACAAAGAGGGCGTGACCATTGCCACGCTGGCGCAGGACAACGCCTTTGGGCGTGACGGCGTGAAAGCCTTCAAGGACTCGGTGAAGAAAGCCAAGCTCTCGCACGAGGAATACCTGCCCGCCGCCACGACGGACTTCACGGCCGGTGCGCAGCGGCTGATCGACAAGCTCAAGGACCAGCCGGGGCGCAAGATCATCTGGATCGTATGGGCGGGCGCGGGCAATCCGTTCAAGATTGCCGACATGGACTTGAAGCGCTACGGCATCGAGATCTCGACGGGCGGCAACATCCTGCCCGCCATGGCTTCCTACAAGAATTTCCCGGGCATGGAAGGCGCGACGTATTACTACTTCGGCATTCCCAAGAACCCGGTGAACGATGCCATGGTGGCAGCGCACTACAAAGAGTTCAAGACCCCGCCAGACTTCTTCACGGCGGGTGGTTTCTCGTCGGCCATGGCGCTGGTCACGGCGCTCAAGGCCACCAATGGCGACACGAACACCAATAAGCTCATCAAGACCATGGAAGGCATGAGCTTTGACACGCCCAAGGGCAAGATGACTTTCCGCAAGGAGGACCACCAGGCCATGCAGAGCATGTACCACTTCAAGATCAAGGTCGATCCGGCTTTCGCCTGGGGCGTGCCGGAGTTGGTGCGTGAAATCAAGCCTGAAGAGATGCAGGTGCCGATCCGCAACACGCGGTAAGCAGGGTTGGCGAGGCCCGGTGCCAGTGCGCGCCGGGGTTCATCCCGCAGGGGCGGCCGCCCCTCTTTTTCCAGTGAATTGACGTCTGACCCCCCGGAAACACGGGGGGCAGGACGGGTTTTGCCTCAAAAAATTCAGGAGACAGAGACATGGACTTCAAATTGATTCGGTCGGCCGCCGCAGTTGCAGCATGGGCCGTGGTGGGTGCAGCGCCTGCGTGGGCCGCAGTGGACCTTCCTGCACTCAAGATCGACAAAACCCAGACCACCGTGTCTGGTCTCTCATCGGGTGGCTTCATGGCGGTCCAGCTGCACGTGGCTTATTCGTCCGTGTTCGGCAAAGGCGCCGGCATTGTGGCCGGTGGCCCGTTTTATTGCGCCGAGGGCTCTGTCGTCAGCGCCACGGGGCGCTGCATGGTCAGTCCGGCCAGTATTCCTACCAGCACGCTGGTGAACACGACCAATACCTGGGCCAGCCAGGGGCATGTGGACCCGGTGTCCAACCTGCAAAATTCCAAGGTGTATCTGTTCTCGGGTTCGGTGGACAGCGTGGTCAAAACGGGCGTGATGGACGCCCTCAAGACCTACTACAGCAGCTTTGTGCCCGCCGCCAATGTGGTTTACAAGAAGGACCTGGCGGCCGAGCATTCCATGGTGACGGATGACTACGGTAGCGCTTGCTCGGCCAAGGGCGCGCCCTATATCAACAACTGCAATTTCGATCTGGCTGGGGCCATGTTGCAGCACCTGTATGGCCCACTCAATGCACGCAGCACGGCCACCTTGCCCGAGGGCAATTTTGTCGAATTCAAGCAAGGCCAGTTCATCACCAACCATGGCATGGCCAGCACCGGCTGGGCCTATATTCCACAGGCTTGCAAGGCGGGGGGCGACGCCACCTGCCGCCTGCACGTGGCGCTGCACGGCTGCAAGCAGAACGTGAGCGATGTGCAGCAGAAATACGTGCGCAACACGGGTTACAACCGCTGGGCAGACAGCAACAACATCGTGGTTCTGTACCCGCAGACCAGCACCGCAGCCACCAACAGCTGCTGGGACTGGTGGGGTTATGACAGCGCCAACTATTCCAAGAAGTCCGGCCCGCAGATGGCGGCCATCAAGGCCATGGTGGACCGCCTGACCAGTGGCGGTGGCACGACCACCGTGCCTGATCCCGATCCCGATCCCGTGGCCTTGCCCGCACCCACGGGTGTGAGCGCCTCGGGCGCCACCGCCAGCAGCATGGCCATCGGCTGGAACAGTGTGGCGGGTGCCGCGGGTTACAACGTCTATCGCAATGGCAACAAGGCCAACGCACTGACCGTGTATGGCACCAGCTACACCGACAGCGGCCTCGCAGCCTCCACCACCTATCACTGGACCGTGCGCGCCGCCGATGCCAATGGCGCAGAAGGCGCTGCCTCGAGCCCCGCTTCGGGCACCACGCTGGCTGCTGCCGGTGGTGACGCGCCCACCTGCACCACTGCCAGCAACTATGCCCACACGATGGCCGGCCGTGCCTATGCCCTGTATGGCTTCACCTATGCCAATGGCTCAGGGAACAGCATGGGCCTGTGGAACATCTTTTCGACAACGACATTGAAGAAGACAGGCCCGAACTACTACGTGATCGGCACCTGTCCCTGAACCGCCGGGACCCCCGCACGGCGCGGGTGGCAGGCACAAAAACGTAAATAGGTTCTAAGGATGAAGACTGTGAAAGCGAGCAAGAACCCATGAGTACCCTGGCCACCCGGGACTTGACGATCCGCTTCGGCGGCCACGTGGCGGTCAACGCCGTGACCTGCTCTTTTGAGCCGGGCACGCTGACCGCCATCGTGGGCCCCAACGGCGCGGGCAAGACCACTTATTTCAACCTGATTTCTGGCCAGCTCAAGGCCAGCAGCGGCAGCGTGACGCTGGGCGGGCGTGAGCTGACCGGCCAGTCCGTCTCGCAGCGCACGCACGCCGGGCTGGGCCGGGCGTTCCAGCTGACCAACCTGTTTCCCAACCTCAGTGTGCTGGAAAACGTGCGCCTGGCCGTGCAGGCCACGCGGGGCGGAAAACACCGCCGCGGCCTGAACCTGTGGAGTATCTGGAGCGACCACCGCCAGCTCACCGCGCGGGCCGAGGAAATCCTGCAGTCCGTGGCCATGTTCGAGCGCCGCGACACCCCCGTGGCCAGCCTGCCGCACGGCGACCAGCGCAAGCTCGAAGTGGCGCTGCTGATGGCGCTGGAGCCGCAGGTGTACATGTTTGACGAGCCCACCGCTGGCATGAGCCACGACGAGGCGCCCGTGATCCTGAACCTGATCCGCGAACTCAAAAAAGACAAGACCAAGATCATTTTGCTGGTGGAACACAAGATGGACGTGGTGCGCGAGCTGGCCGACCGCATCATCGTGCTGACCAATGGCACGCTGGTGGCCGACGGGCTGCCGGCCGACGTGATTGCATCGCCTGTGGTGCAAGAGGCCTATCTGGGCGTCTCCAAGGAGGCCGCATGAGCACCAACCTTCTCGAACTCAAGGGTGTGCATACCCACATTGGGGCGTACCACATCCTGCACGGCGTGGACCTGGCTATTCCCCGGGGCCAGCTCACCATGCTGCTCGGGCGCAACGGCGCGGGCAAGACGACCACGCTGCGCACCATCATGGGTTTGTGGCATGCCTCCAAAGGGTCTATTCACTTTGCCGGCAAAGACATCACGGCGATGAACACGCCGCAGATTGCCGGCCTGAACATTGCCTACGTGCCCGAGAACATGGGCATTTTTTCCGACCTTACGGTGAAAGAGAACATGCTGCTGGCTGCGCGCAACGCCAGCACGGCGGCGCAGATGGATGCATCGCGGCTGGAATGGATTTTCAAGCTCTTCCCGGCGGTCGAGAAGTTCTGGGACTACCCCGCCGGCAAGCTCTCGGGCGGCCAGAAACAGATGGTGGCGGTGAGCCGCGCCATCGTCGAGCCGCGCGACCTGCTCATCGTGGACGAGCCCAGCAAGGGCCTGGCGCCCGCCATCATCAACAACATGATCGACGCCTTCGACCAGCTCAAGAAGAGTGGCGTGACCATTTTGCTGGTCGAGCAGAACATCAACTTCGCCAAACGTCTGGGCGACACCGTGGCCGTGATGGACAACGGCGCCGTCGTGCATGCGGGCAGCATGGCCGCCCTGGCACAAGACGAGGCCCTGCAGAAATCGCTGTTGGGGTTGTCGCTATGAAATTTATAAAAAAACAGCCTCTAGCGCTTGCGCATCAAGCGCAAGCAGCTATTAAAAATAGAGCAAATTCCCTTTCTGGAAAGGCACGCCATGATCTCCCGTGACTTTGACTGGAAGCCGCTGGCACTGGTGCCGCTGCTGGCGCTCATCGTGCTGCCCTTGATCGGCTCGCCCTCGACCTGGCTCACGCTCACCGTGGCGGGGCTGGCCATGGGCATGATCATTTTCATCATCGCCTCGGGCCTCACGCTGGTGTTCGGCCTGATGGATGTGCTCAACTTCGGCCACGGCGTGTTCATTGCCCTGGGCGCCTTTGTGGCCACCAGCGTGCTGGGCGCCATGGGTGACTGGACGGGCTCGGACCAGCTGTGGCGCAACATGGTGGCCGTGCTGCCCGCCATGCTGGTGGCCATGGCGGTGGCCGGTGCCGTGGGCCTGGCGTTCGAGCGCTTCATCGTGCGGCCGGTGTACGGCCAGCACCTCAAGCAGATCCTGATCACCATGGGCGGCATGATCATTGGTGAAGAACTCATCAAGGTGGTCTGGGGCCCGGCGCAGATTCCGCTGCCATTGCCCGACGGCATGCGCGGTTCGCTGCTGATTGGCGACGCTGCCATCGAAAAATACCGCCTGGTGGCCGTGGTCGTGGGCCTGCTGGTGTTCGGCGTGCTGGCCTGGGTGCTGGCGCGCACCAAGGTGGGCCTGCTGATCCGTGCTGGTGTGCAGGACCGCGAAATGGTCGAGTCGCTGGGCTACCGCATCCGCCGCCTGTTTGTCGGCGTGTTCGTGGTGGGCTCGGCCCTGGCCGGCCTGGGCGGGGTGATGTGGGGCCTGTACCAGCAAAGCGTGATCCCGCAGATGGGCGCGCAGGTCAACGTGCTGATCTTCATCGTCATCATCATCGGCGGCCTGGGCTCGACCGGCGGCGCGCTCATCGGCGCCTTGCTGGTGGGCCTGATGGCCAACTACACGGGCTTTTTGGCACCCAAGGTGGCCCTGTTCTCCAACATTGCACTCATGGTGGCCATCTTGCTGTGGCGCCCGCAGGGTGTGTACCCGGTGGCTAATCGATGACCCCCCTGAAGTCGCTTCGCGCCTTCCCCCGTGGGGGCCGCCGCCCGTGCGGCGGGGCGGCCCTTGCACGGCGGTCGCTGGCAGCGGCTGCGCCGGTTGCAGGCGCAGTGATTCTCAAAAAACACGGTGAATAGCGGAAAGGTTTTGTATGTTCCAACGACTGCTTTCCAACGACTTCCCGCGCAGCAAGGTGCTGGCGGTGATTTTGGTGGCCATCTTTCTGGGCCTGGCGTTCGCGCCCTTTATGTTCCCGGGTGTCAAGGCGCTTTCGGTGGCGGCCAAGGTGCTGATCTTTGTGGTGCTGGTGGCCAGCTTTGACCTGCTGCTGGGTTACACCGGCATCGTCAGCTTTGCACACACCATGTTCTTCGGCATTGGTGCCTACGGCATCGCTGTAGCCTCCACGCGGCTGGGCGCCACCTGGACGGCGCTGGGCGTGGGCATTGGCGGCGCATTGTTGCTGTCGCTATTGCTCTCCTTGGCCGTGGGCTTGTTCTCGCTGCGGGTGCGCGCCATTTTCTTCGCCATGATTACCCTGGCGGTGGCGGCGGCGTTCCAGACGCTGGCCTCGCAGCTGTCCGAAATCACCGGCGGTGAGGACGGCCTGAGCTTCAAGTTGCCGGCGCTTCTGTCGCCCTCGTTCGAGTTTGCCGAAGAGCCGTTCCTGGGCGTCTCGCTCGACGGGCGCCTGCTGACCTATTACCTGTTGTTCGTGGTGGCGGTGGCGCTGGTGCTGGCGCTGCTGCGCATCGTCAACTCGCCGTTTGGCCGGGTGCTGCAGGCCATCCGCGAGAACGAGTTCCGCGCCGAAGCCATCGGCTACCGCGTGGTGGTGTACCGCACCACGTCGAGCGTGCTGTCGGCGCTGTTTGCCACGCTCGCGGGCTGCATGCTGGCCATCTGGCTGCGCTACAACGGGCCGGACACGTCGCTCAGTTTTGAAATCATGATGGACTGCCTGCTCATCGTGGTGATTGGGGGCATGGGCACGATCTACGGCTCGGCCATTGGTGCTGTGCTGTTTCTATTGGCACAAAGCTATCTGCAGGATTTGCTGCGCCTGGGCAGCGATGCGGCAGCGGGCAGCGTGCCCTGGCTGTCGGCGTTGCTCTCGCCCGACCGCTGGTTGCTGTGGCTCGGCGTGCTGTTCGTCCTCTCGGTCTATTACTTTCCCACCGGTGTGGTGGGTCGCCTGCGCGCGGCGGCGGCGCGCAAGGCGGGCTGAATTTCCCCCTGGTATCCCTGCACAACAAAGCATTCTCTGGAGACAAACGCATGAAACTCGGTATCCGTCCCTTCGTTCCTGCAGCCCTCGCGGCTGCGGTGCTGGCCGCCTGTGGTGGTAGCGATAACAACGCCAACGTCAACACCAAGCCGGCTTACCTGGGCGCCATCAAGGTGACCACGTATGACGGCAGCACAGACGACCTGCTCACCGCTGGTTTGGGCAAAACAGGCCTGGCCGCAGCCGCGGCCCCTGCTTATGCCGACCCGCTCAAGCCCACGGCGGCCGAGCTGCGTCGCACGGTTATCCACACCAGCTACCGCGGCATGCTCGACATGACGGCGGATGGGGGCTACGGCACGCTGTATGGCCCCAATGTGGACGCCAAGGGCGTCGTGACCGCTGGCGAGGGCAAGGTGCCCGGCACCGAATACATCGCCTTTGCCGACGACGGCAGTGGCCGCCAGAACGTTACGCTGATGGTGCAGGTACCCGCCAGTTTCGACGCGAAGAAACCCTGCGTGATCACGGCCACGGCCTCGGGCTCGCGCGGTGTCTATGGCGCGATTTCTACGGGGGAATGGGGCCTCAAGCGCGGCTGCGCCGTGGCCTATTCGGACAAGGGCACGGGCGCGGCGCCGCACGACCTGGAGAACGACACCGTGCCGTTGATCGACGGTACGCGCACCAGCGCTGCGGCGGCGGGCAAGAATGCGGCCTTCAACGCCGGTTTGAGCGCCGCGGAACTGGCCGCCTTCAACGCTGCCACGCCCCACCGCTTTGCCTTCAAGCACGCGCACTCGGGCCAGAACGCCGAGAAGGATTGGGGCAAGACCACGCTGCAGGCCGTGGAGTTTGCCTATTACGTGTTGAACGAACGCTTTGGTGCGCTGGACAACGGCCAGCGCCTGAAGTCTCTCACCCCGGCCAACACCATCGTCATAGCGTCCAGCATCTCCAACGGCGGCGGCGCTGCCATCGCCGCAGCCGAACAGGACACGCAGGGCCTCATCAGCGGCGTGGCCGTGTCCGAACCCGCCATCGAGATGCCGGCCAACCCCGGCGTGACGGTGCAGCGCGGCGGCGTGGCCCTGGCGGTAACGGGCAAGACCCTGGTTGATTTCACCACCTACGCCAATCTTTACCAGTCGTGTGCTGCGCTGGCGCCTTCCATCAGCAGCTCGCCCTATGCGGCGGCCTTTGGTGCGGGCTTTGCGGGCGCTGCACTGCCGATCGCGCCCAACCGCTGCGCGGCCCTGGTGACCGCAGGTCTGCTCTCGGGCGGTACTGTGGCGGCGCAGGCCGAAGAGTCCTTGCAAAAGCTGCGCAGCTACGGCTGGGAGCCGGAGTCGAACGACTTGCACGCCTCGCTGGCGGCCTTTGAAGTGGCCCCTGCTGTGGCGGTGACTTTTGCCAATTCGCTCTCGCGCGCCAGCGTGAAGGACCACCTGTGCGGCTTCAGCTACGCTGCCATCACGTCCACCGGCGCGGTCGGGCCGCTGGCCCCTGCGGCTCTGGCGGGCATGTTCGCCACAGGCAATGGTGTGCCGCCCAGCAGCGGCGTGCAACTCATCAACAATGCAGGCAAATTTGGCGCAGCACGTGACTTCCTGTCGTTCAATGCCGCAGGCGTGGCCGACTGGAACACCGCAGGCGCGCTGTGCCTGCGCAATCTGGTCACGGGCACCGACACGGCCGCCAAAAAGCTGCAGGCGGGCGTCGATGAGACCCGCCGCAACGGCAACCTGCGCGGCAAGCCGACGCTCATCGTGCACGGCCGGGCCGACGCGCTGCTGCCCGTCAGCCACACCTCGCGCCCCTATGCCGCACTGAACAAGAAGGTCGAAGGCGCGTCCAGCAAGCTCAGCTACCTGGAAGTCACCAACGCCCAGCACTTTGACAGCTTCATTGGCCTGCCTGCCGTGCTGCCCGGCTACGACACCCGCTACGTGCCACTGCATGTCTACCTGAACCGTGCCCTGGACGCCATGTACGACCACCTTGCCAGCGGCAAGGCGCTGCCCGCCAGCCAGGTGGTGCGCACCGTGCCACGCGGTGGCCTGCCAGGCAAAGCACCGGCCATCACCGCTGCCAACGTGCCGCCGCTGGCAATGGTGCCTGCAGCGGGTGATGCCATTGCCGTCACGGCGGGGGCTATTGCCATCCCGGATTGACGGGGGCCACCCGAAGGGCGCGGCCCATGGGCCGCGCCAATGCCTTCCCATGCTTCACCAGACCACGCACCATGTCTCCCACCTCTTGCTACGCTACCTGTGCCGGTTATGAAATCCACTACACCGAGTGGGGTGCGCCCGATGCCCCCGTGGTGATTGCCTGGCACGGCCTGGCGCGCACCGGGCGCGACATGGACGACCTGGCCGCGCACCTGGCGCCGCGCTACCGCGTGATCTGCCCCGACACCATCGGGCGCGGGCTGAGCCAGTGGAGCCGCCAACCGGCGCAGGACTATCAGCTTTCGTTCTATGCGCGCGTTGCGGCGTCGCTGTTTGAGCAACTGGCCATCGACAAGGCCCACTGGATCGGTACCTCCATGGGGGGCGCGATTGGCACGGTGTGCGCGTCCGGCCTGTTCGAGCCTGCACTGCGGGGGCGCATTGCCAGCCTGCTGCTCAACGACAACGCCCCGCAGCTGGCCGATGCCGCGCTGCAGCGCATCAAGGCCTATGCGGGGCAGCCTCCGGTGTTTGACACCGTGGCGGAGCTGGAAGCCTTTTTTCGGCAGGTGTACCGGCCCTATGGCTGGCTGAGCGACGCCCAGTGGCGCCGCCTGACAGAGACCTCCACCCGCCGCTTGCCCGATGGGCGCGTCACGCCGCACTACGACCCGGCCATGGTGCAGCAGTTCACGCAGCATGCAAACGATTACCTGATCTGGGACCACTACGACCAGCTGGACATTCCGGTGCTGTGCCTGCGCGGCGTCGATTCCGACCTGGTGTTGCCCGAAACCACGGTCGAAATGATGCAGCGTGGCCCGGCGCTGCGCGGCCTGGCGCAGGTGGTTGAGGTGGCCGGTTGCGGCCATGCCCCGGCGCTGAATGTGCCGGAGCACTACGCGCTGGTGGATCGCTTTCTGGACCAGGCAGAGCGCAGCGCCTGACGGCCAGACCGAGCCAAGGAAAACGCCCATGCACAAAGACTTGAAGCGGCTTGCTCTGATGGTCCTGGTTTTGTGGGCGCTGGCGGTTGCCTTGGCCCTGGCATTGCTGGCGGGATGGGGGCAGGCGAAGGTGCTGGGCCTGGTGGGCCTGGTTTTGGCCAGTCTGGCCGGGGCTGTGGGTCTGCATGGTGCACGGCGCTTGGTGCGCGGGCTGGCGCTCGTGCAGGGCTCGGTCGAGCGGTTGTTGCAAGGGCGTCTGGATGAGCCCCTGCCGGTGCAGACGCGCGGCGGCATGGCCTTGCTGCAGCAAGGCCTGGCCGATCTGGGAGAGCAGATTTTTCAGGTGGTGGTCAAGGTGCGCCTGGGCACCACGGCGATTGCCACTTCCTCGGGCTTCGTGGCCGGGGATAACAGCGCACTTTCGCAGCGCACGGGCGCACAGGCCGCCGCGTTGGAGCAGACCGCTTCGTCCATGGAGCAGCTCACCGCCACGGTGCGCCAGAATGCCGACAACGCTCGCCAGGCCCACGGTCTGGTGAGAGCGGCGTCCGCTGCTGCCCGCCAGGGCGGGCAGGTAGTGGGGGATGTAGTGCAGACCATGGCGGCCATCCGTGCCAGCTCACGCCGCATTGCCGACATTACGGGCGTGATCGACGGCATTGCTTTTCAGACCAATATTCTGGCCCTCAATGCTGCCGTGGAGGCGGCCCGTGCCGGAGAGCAGGGCCGTGGCTTTGCCGTGGTGGCGGGAGAGGTGCGCGCGCTGGCCCAACGGGCCGCCACGGCTGCGCACGAGATCAAACAGCTCATTGGCGAGTCCGTGGCGCGCATCGAGAGCGGCAACCAGCTGGCCGAACAGGCGGGGGCGTCCATGGCGGGCATGGTGGAGCAGGTGCAGGATGTGGCCCGCATCATGGGAGAGATCGTCAATGCCAGCGAGGAGCAGAGCGCGGGATTGGAAGAAGTCAACCGCGCCTTCCTGCAGATCGATGAGGCGACCCAGCAGAACGTGACGCTGGTGGCTGCCGCGACCCAGACAGCGAGCAGCCTGCAGGCGCAGGCGCTGCAGCTGTCCGAGGCGGTGGGTGCCTGGGAACTGGGCGCCCGTGAGTTCGGCAACGTCGAACAGGCCCGGGCGCTGGCCGAGGTCGGAGCGCAGTTTGTGCGAACACACGGTGTCGAGCGTGGCAAGCAGGAAATCAATAACCCGCAGGGTCGGTTTGTGGACCGCGACCTGTACCTCGGGATGTGCGATGGCAGCGGCACCATCGTGGCCAACGGCGGCAATCCACGGGTGATTGGCGTCGATGGCACCCAGGTAAAGGATGTGCAGGGCCGTTACTTTGTGCGCGAGATCATGAAATTGGGACAGAACCCCGGCACGGGATGGGTGGACTACCAGTGGCAGCACCCGCTGACGCGTGCAACCATGACCAAGTCGGCCTATGTGCAGGCCGTGGGCGTCGATGGCCTGGTGATCTCCTGCGGTTTCTACAAATAGGGTTTCAGCGCCGGAACCGCTCTCCGTTGAAGTAAGTCAGCTCGACAAAATCGGTGCCGCTGTGGTCGTTCGGGCCGTAGCGCACCTCGAAGCCGCCCATGTCGTAGGGGCGCATCGAGTGCATGGCTTCTACGAGTTTCTCGCGCGTGCCATTGCGGCCTGCACGGCGCAGGGCTTCGAGCAGGATGCGGGCATTCACATAGCCTTCCAGCGACGAATAACCCACTTCGACGCCACCGAGTTTCTTGATCGCTTCCTGGTAGGCCCGCACCACGGGAATGGACGGGTTGCTGGGGTTGGGCACCACCTGCGCCACAGTGATGCCGGTGGCCGCCTCGCCCAGCGCTGCCAGCAGCGGGCGCGAGCCCAGGAACGAGATCGAGAAGGCCGGGGCCTTCCAGCGCAGGCGCAAGCCTTTGTAGAACGGAATGCCGCTGGCGCCAATGGCCAGCGAAATCACGGCGGTAGGCTGCCATTGCACGATTTCATCGATGCCCTTGGCGACGCCTTCGGGGGTTTCTGCAATGAGAAAGGCCTTCCAGTCGGTGTTTTTGTGCTCGCGCGCTGCAGCCTCGAAGGCGGCCAGCGTGGCTTTGCCAAAGGGGTTGTCGAAATAAGCCACGGCGCACTTGGTAAAGCCCGTGGAGCCCAGCTGGCGCACGATCTTGTTCAGCTCCTGTCCGTAGGTCGCGCGGGTATGGAACACCAGCGGGTTGTAGGGGCGCAGCGCGTCTGAGCCGGTGGCGGGGGCAATCAGCGGCACCTTGGCCTGCTCCAGCACTTTGAGTGCACCCATCACGCTGGTGGTGCCGCCACAGGCAAACATGCTGAAAACCTGGTTCTTCTGGACCAGTTGCAGGGTGTTGGCGGCGGCCTTTTCAGGCGAGCCACCATCATCGAGGCTGTTGAATTCAACGACCCGGCCCTCAATGCCGCCCTTATCGTTGACCTCCTTGAAGGCGGCGGCGATGCCCTTGTTCATCTCCACGAACGGAAAGGCCAGAGGGCCCGTCAGCGCGGCCGTCTGGCCAATGCGCCAAGGCTCGGATTGGGCACGCACCCAGGCCGGAGCGCCCAGGGCGGCAACGGCGGCAGTGGTCTGGAGAACGTGGCGGCGGGTGGTGGACATGGGCAGGGTCTCGGTAAGTTGGAGGACGGGAGGCAGGGGATGCCCGGCGTGTGCGCCAGGAAGTATCTGTCTGTCACAGGACGCGCCGCGTTCAGGCAAACCCGCATGCAGGGCTAGATTCGTCACAACGGTGACACCGCAGGATACGTCTGGATACCCGCTGGTTTTTAGGGCGGCGGCTCTTGTTACCAGTGCAGCAGCCTCTTTGTTTGCTATGTAAATAATAGCTTTTAACGCTCTCCAGGTAAGCGCTAGAGCCACTTTTTAGTGAAAATTTACGCTAGGCGACGTAGAGCGCCCGGAAATCGTTCACATTGGTGAAGGTGGGGCCCGTCACCAGCAAATCGCCCAGCGTCGCAAAAAAACCGTAGGCATCGTGGCGGTCAAGGTGGGCGGCGGGGCTGATGCCCTGTGCGTGGGCGCGGGCCAAAGTGTCTGGGCAGATGAGTGCCCCGGCGTTGTCTTCCACGCCATCGATGCCGTCGGTATCGGCCGCCAGGCCATACACGCCGGGGGCGCCCTGCAGCGCCACCGCGCAGGCCAGCAAAAATTCGCTGGCGCGGCCGCCCCGGCCAGGCTGGGCAGCGCCGGGAGGGGGCAGGGTAACGGTGGTTTCGCCGCCCGAGAGGATGACGCAGGGCCGTGCAAACGGCTGGCCGTGCCGCGCCACCTGGCGGGCCAGGGCGGCGTGCACCTTCGCTACTTCGCGGCTCTCGCCTTCGATGGCA
Organism: Simplicispira sp. 125; assembly: GCF_003096555.1. Lineage (NCBI taxonomy): Bacteria > Pseudomonadati > Pseudomonadota > Betaproteobacteria > Burkholderiales > Comamonadaceae > Simplicispira > Simplicispira sp. 125. The sequence goes on from NZ_QEKM01000001.1 coordinate 231,269, forward strand.
TCGGACAGGATATAAGCCGCGACACCTTGCGAACGTGCCTGTGCGGCAGCGGCCTCCAGGCTTTGTTGCGGCGTGGCGACCATGTGCATGGCGTGGTTTGCAAAAAGTGCGTCGCCGGGTTTGGGTGTTTCAAACGCGCCGCTGCGCAGCCCGGCCAGGGCGGCCGGAGGCAGGGCGATGCGGTAGCGCTCGCAAATCGCCAAGGCCTGCGCGCAGGTCGTGGGGTCGGGCACGGTGGGTCCGCTGGCGATCACGGCCGGGTCGTCGCCGGGGACGTCGCTGATGAGCAGCGTGACCATGCGTGCCGGTGCGGCGAGCTGCGCCAGGCGCCCACCCTTGATGGCCGAGAGGTGCTTGCGCACACAGTTCATCTCGTCAATGGCGGCGCCGCTGCGCAGCAGGGCTTGGTGGATGGCCTGTTTGTCGGCCAGCGCCAGGCCTTCGGCGGGTTGTGACAGCAGCGCAGAGCCCCCGCCGGAAACCAGGGCAATCACCAGGTCGCCCGCACCCAGGCCCTGCAGCAGCGCGGCCATGCGCTGGGCCGCGCGTTGGCCTGCGGCGTCGGGTACGGGGTGGGCTGCCTCCACCACTTCAATGCGGCCGGGTGCGCTGCGGTAGGCGGTGGGCACATGGCCGTAGCGGGTGACCACCAGGCCGCTCAGGCGTGCCTGCGGCGGCCACAGGGCATCGAGTGCCGCGGCCATGGCGCCGCTGGCCTTGCCTGCGCCGATGACCACGGTGCGCCCGGTCGGCGGCGGTGGCAGAAAGGGTGCCAGGGTGTGTGCGGGCTGCGCACGCGCCACGGCGGCGGCGAACAGCCCGCGCAGAAAGGCCTGGGGGTCCTGCGCGGGTGTTGCGGTGGTCATGGCGTGTCGCTGCTTTCGCGCTGTAGGGGGCTGCGCAGGCGGCCCGGGCTGCGTGCGCGGGTGCGGCCAGCGGCCTGGCAGGCGCGGCGGAAGGCGCGCAAGGTGTGCTCGGCGCGTGCCACCACGCTGCCTTCTTCGCCGGTGGCCACGCCGGCCTGCATGCCAGGCGCCTGGCCGGTGAGCAGTGCGATGCCGTCGCTGACATGGGCAGCCGTCCAGATGTGGAAGCGCCCCTGTGCCACGGCATCGATCACGCGCTGGTCGAGCATCAGGTGCTGCTGGTTGCGTGCCGGGATCAGCGCGCCTTGCGTGCCGTCCAGGCCCGCGGCTTCGCAGGCGCTAAACCACCCTTCGATCTTCTCGTTGATGCCGCCCACGGGCAGCACATCGCCGTGCTGGTTGAGCGCGCCGGTGACGGCAATGCCCTGGCGCAGGGCCAGGCCCGAGAGCGAGGAGAGCAGCGCATACAGCTCGGCGCACGAGGCCGAATCGCCCTCCACGCCGCTGTATTCCTGCTCGAACACGATGGAGGCATTGAGCGCCAGCGGCGCGATGTGGCCAAACAGCGCCATCAGGTAGCTGTGCAGGATGAGCACGCCCTTGTCGTGGATGGGGCCCGACATCTCGACTTCGCGCTCGATGTTGAGCAGCCCCTCGTGCCCGGCAAAGGCGCGCGCGGTGATGCGCACCGGAAAACCGAAGCGGTAGTCGCCCAGGTCGATCTGGGTCAGGGCGTTGATCTGGCCCACATGCATGCCGTGCAGGGACAGCAGGCGTTCGCCATCGGTGATGGTTTCGTGCAGGCGCTGCTCGGGGTAGTTATGGCGCAGGGTGCGGGCCTGCAGGGCGGCTTCAATGTCGGCGGCTTCCACCCAGGTGCCGCTACGGGCACGGCACAGGGCCGCGCTTTCGATGGCCAGGGCCTCGGTGTGGGCAAACAGGGCGCTCTGGCGGCGTTGGTCGTCGGCTTCGCGGTGCGCTTGCTCCAGCATGCGCGCTACGGCTCCGGCAGAAAAATCGGGCAGGCCGCGCTTCTTGCCGGTGTGGGCAATGAACACGGCGGTGGTCTGGCGGGTCTCGGGCGTGGCGTTGAAGGCCTCGGCAAAGTCCACCTTGACCCGAAAGCGCCGCGCCACTTCGGGGTCGGCTTCTTGCAGGGCGTAATACTCTTCGACCGAGCCGATCAGCACGATCTTGACCTGCACGTCCACCGGTTCGGGTTGCAGCGAAACGGTGGCCATGCTGCTGTGCGAGGACGTTGATTCTTCGATCTGCAGACGGCTGCAGCGCAGAAAGCGGCGCAGCCGCTCCCACAGCCCCTCGTTGCCCAGCAGATCGCGCAGGTGCAGCATGAGAAACCCCCCATGCGCCTTGAGCAGGCTGCCCGCATGGATGCACGAAAAGTCGGCCAGCAGGGCGTCGGCCTCGGCCTGGTATTCGATGCTGCCGAACAGGTTGCGCAGTTGCGGGTTGTCTTCGATGAGCACGGGCGCACTGGTCAGGCCGTCGTTGTCCACCGCCAGGTTCACGCGGCAGCGGGCGAGCAGTTCGTCAAGCTCGTCCTTGCGTTCGTCGTCGGCACCGTCCGTACCCTCGATGGGGATGAACAGCGCCAGGCGGTCGAGTACCTGTTGGTGCATCTGGTCGAGCCACTGGCCCAGCTTGACGGTGTCCTTGATCTGCTTGCGCAGGCTGTTGCGCACCTCTTGCAGCTCATGGTCGAGCAGCGGTTTGGTGACCTGGCGGCGCAGTTGCTCCAGGGCCTCATCGCGCTGGCGTTCCAGCGGGCGGGTCGCATCGAGAAAGCGGGCGATCTCGGCGCGCAGCTGCTGCTCTGCGGTTTCGATTTCGGCACGGCGCTCACGCGAGAGCGCGTGGGCGTCGGCTTCGGTCAGGGGTTGGCCCTCGGGACCGATGAGCGTGAACACCATGTGCCCACCCTCGCGCGTCAGGCGAAACTGCAGCCCTTCGGCCAGGGCGTCCAGGGCGGCAAAGGCCTGGGACTCCTGGGTTTCGTAGGCCTTTTCGATGCGCTCGCTCTCGGCCCGAAAGTCGGCGCCGTCCAGGCGTTTGGGGATCTCGGTGAGCAGCATGCGCGTGACCTTCTCCATGCCCTGGCGCAGCAGGCGCCCCTGTCCCGCAGGCAGGCGCAGGGCGCGCGGGCGCTCGGGGGCGTCAAAGTTGTGCAGGTAGCACAGGTCCGGGGGGACCGTGCGCAGCGCCGCTGCCTGCTGCATGGCCTGGTGCAGCAACGATGTGCGGCCGCTGCCGACCTCGCCCAGCACGAACAGGTTGTAGTCCGGCTGCTCCATGCCCAGCCCAAAGCGCGCGGCGGCCTCGGCACGCTCCTGGCCGATCCAGGGCAAGGACAGGCCCTGCAGTTCGGCGGTACTGGCAAAGCCCAGGCTGGTGGGAGCGATGGTCAGGCGCAACTGGGCGGGGACAAGCAGGGTGGCAGGCATAGGCAAAAATATTTGTATGTTTTTAGGCTCTAACGCTTACTGGGTAAGCGCTGGAAGCTATCAAAAATAGAGTTTTCGTTCAGGAGGGTGCGCCACCGTCGAGCGCATGGGCGCGGGCGTCGGCCAGGGTGCGGTCGCTGTCCACCTGCACGGGCCAGCCCGCAAGGTGCTGCTGCGCAATGCGGCTCAGGGCCGTAATCCATTCCGGGCTATCGTTCAGGCAGGGGATGTAGTGGAACTCTTTGCCGCCTGCGTGCAGGAAGGCTTCGCGTGCTTCCTGGGCAATTTCTTCCAGGGTTTCCAGGCAGTCGCCGGTAAAGCCCGGGCACACCACATCGACCCGGCCCACGCCCGACTGGGCCATTTTGATGAGCGTGGGCTCGGTATAGGGTTCGAGCCACTTGGCCTTGCCAAAGCGTGATTGAAAGGTGAGCTGGTAGCGGCCTTTGCGCAGGCCCAGGCGCTCGGCCAGCAGGCGGGCCGTCTTGTGGCTTTCGCAGTGGTAAGGGTCGCCCAGGTGCAGGGTGCGTTCTGGCACACCGTGAAAGCTCATCACCAATTGATCGGGCTGGCCGTGCGTGCGCCAGTGTGCCTCGATGCGGCGGGCCAGGGCGTCGATGTAGCCGGGATCGTCGTGGTAGCGGTTGACGAAGCGCAGCTCAGGCACATGGCGCTGGCGCCCCGCCCAGGCATACACGGCGTCAAACACGCTGGCCGTGGTGGTGCCCGAGTACTGCGGGTACAGCGGCAGGATCAGGATGCGCGTTGCTCCTGCAGCCTTGAGGGCGTCGAGCTGGCTGGCGATGGATGGGTTGCCGTAGCGCATGGCGGGGCGTACCAGCACGTTGTAGCCCGCCTCGCCCAGCCAGCCGCGCAGCAGCTTGGCCTGCTTTTCTGTCCACACGGCCAGGGGAGAGCCCTCGGGCGTCCAGATGCTGGCGTACTTGGCGGCCGATTTGGCAGGGCGGGTGCGCAGGATGATGCCGTGCAGAATGAGCCACCACACGGCCTTGGGAATCTCGACCACGCGCTGGTCCGACAGAAACTGCCCCAGGTAGCGGCGCAGCGCGGGTGCGGTGGGCGCATCGGGTGTGCCCAGGTTGCACAGCAAGATGGCGGTGCGGGTGGCTTGCCCGTGGGTGTAGGCGGGTTCGGTTTGAAAAGGCATGCCGCATTCTCGCGCACACGGCATGGCCTGCGGGGCGTGCAGGCCATGCGGGGATCAATGCGTTCAGTGGTGCGTGCCGGCCTGCCCTGCCGATTTTTCCCAGCGGGACTTGCAGGCCACGCAGTGCTGCGTCTGGGGTTCGATCTTCAGGCGCTCGAATGGGATGGCGCAGCCGCATTCACCGCAATGGCCATAACTGCCGTCGGCCAGGGCTTCGAGGGCGCGGTCGATACGCGCCAGGTCGCCTGCATCGATGTCGGTGAGGGCCTGGTCCACTTCGCGTGCCACATTGCGCTGCACCATGCCGCCTTCATCGGACGTCGGAGGCGCGAGGTTTTCGCGGTTTTGCAGCATCTGCCCCTGGAGTTCGTTGCGGCGCGCCAGCAGCAATGCCTTGATTTCTTCGTGCTGGGAGGGGGTCAGTTCCTTGCTCATGGGAATTCCTTGATCGATGGTGTCGCTATCGTTCTGCGGGTGCTGGCGGGGCGGGGGCAGCGCGCACAGGGCTTGTGTCTAGCGTACCAGTTTACGGGGTGTAAAACGGCCTGCGCACCAAGGCCCTGTTCTCGTGCGAGAGCACGGTTTTCTCCAGAGGTACCGAGATGATGGCCATGGCTTTGCCGGGTTTGGCATGTCCTGTATCGGTGCAGCGGCATAGCACCCTGGCCAGGTAGTTGACCTTTGTCGAAGCGACGCAATTCCATGGAGGGCTGTGATGGTCTTTCAACATAAAAAAAGCACCTGGCGCTTGATTGGCAAGCGCGAGGTGCTATGAATATTGGAGTAACTTGGCGGCGGTCAAGGGCCCCGCCGCCTTGGCCCTTGGTGCGTTAGAACTTCACGGTCACGCCCACGTTGAACGAACGGCCCATGCCGGGCACACGCACGCCCCATGGCACGGCGGTGCCTGCCATGGTTTGGCCCTGGCCCACATAGGCGCCGCCCTGGGGGTGGTTGTAGAAGCGGTCGAACAGGTTGTCGATGCCGAAGTCCAGGCGCACCTGCTTCCATTCGTAGCTGCCGCGCAGGTTGACCAGGCCGTATCCGGCCGTGGGCAGCTCGTTGCGCACGGCGGAGACGCGGGTCTTGGCGGTGACCATGACCAGTTCGGCGGTCCCCGTCCAGGCGCCCAGGCGCTGGCTGAGGGCAGCGCGCGCATTGAGCGGCATGGTGCCGTAGAGCTTGTCGCCGGTGGTGCGGTTGGTGCCGTGCACATAGCTGACCACGCCGCTCAGTGCGAACTGGCCCCAGTTTGCCGTGCGGCCCAGGTCGGTAAAGCCCGAGAGGTCAAAACCGTGCAGGCGTGCGTCCTGGTTGGCAAACTGCAGGTAGACAAAACCGGTCGTGGCCGTCTGGTTGGCGGGTGTGCATGCCGACATGGCCCCGCTGCCGCTGCAGCGCCGCGCGTCGATGTAGTTGTTCACATAGGTCAGGTAGGGGGTGAACCTCACACCCCACTGCTCGCCCGTGGCGTCGTGCCAGTCGGCGGTGGCGCTCAGGGTGTTGGCGGTCTCAGGCTTGAGGTCCATGTTGCCCACATAGCCATTGCCATCGCCTGCCAGGTTGATCATGCGCATGGCCATGCCGCCGGTGGACCAGGTGTAGCGCTCGTACAGGTTGGGCGAGCGTGTCTTGTGCGCAAAGCCGAACTCGTAACTGGCGTTGGCGCTGGGGGTGTAGCGCGCCAGGGCGGTCATATCGACGTTGCTGTCGCTGCGCTTGCGGTCGCGGGCGTTGAAGGCGTTGGCCTCCATGTTGTAGTTGGCGTTGTAGCCCTGCACGGCGCCGCTGTTGCTGCGCACATGGCTGCTGCGCAGGCCGATTTGCGAGAGCCATTGCGGGGTCCAGCGGGCTTCCCATTCGCCATACACATCCGCGCGGTCGCGCTGGCCCTCGCGGATGTTCCAGAACGTGTTGGGCGCCATGCCGCCGCCGGACGGCAGCCACCAGTCGTCCAGGCGGTAGTTTTGCAGCTCGGCGCCCACGCGCAGGGTGTCACGCGTCGACAGGGCGATGTCGCCCTTGACCTGCAGGCCCGTGGTCTTGCCTTCGGTGTCCATGGGCATGCCGGGTACGTTGCCGGCGGGGCCGTACCAAAATTGCTTGTCCTCGCCAAAGTTCATGCTGTGGCGGGTTTTCTCGTGGTAAGCCCGTGCCTGGAGCTGGCCCCAGGCGTATTGGCCCTGGTAGCGCAGGTTGAACTGGTGGCTGTCGTTGCCGGTCATGTCCATGCGCTGGTTGGGGTAGTTCTGGTAGGGGATGTCCTGCAGGCCCAGGCGCATCTCGACCAGGTGTTCGTCGCTGCGCAGTGCATAGGCCAGCGAATGGTTGCGGGTCTTGTAGCTCGACGATCCCACCTCGTCACCGCCCAGCCACTGCGTGGGCTTGTTGCTGGCGGCGGGGCCTGCCGCCTTGAAGTCGCGCGCGGCCTTGTAGTTGTCGGATTGGGCGGTGGAGCCGTCGTAGCGCAGGCTCATTTGTTCGGTGGCGTAGGTGGCCGAGAGGTTGGCGCCCATGCCGTTGCCGTTGCTGCGGTAGAAGGTGCCCGCTTGTCCCTTGAGCAGACGGCCCTGGCCGGGCGCGGCAAATTCGGGGGCGGGGGAGTCAACCTGGATGGTGGCGCCAATGCTGTCGCCGCCGACGCTCACCGGGGTGACGCCGGCAAACAGGCGCACGCTGCCCACGCGCGTGGGGTCGATGTACGACAGGGGCGGGTTCATGTGGTTGCCGCAGGACGAGACCAGGTCCATGCCATCCACCTGGATGCGCAGGCGGTCGTCGGACAGACCGTGCACGCTGGGCAGGCTGGAGACGCCACCGGCGCCAAACAGGCTCACACCGGGCAGGTTGCGCAGCAGGCTGGCGGTGTCGCTGCTGGAGGCCCGGCCCGACTGCAGGGCCTCGGCATCGGCCGCAGCGGCGCCCACGGGCTGTACGGCGGCCTTGGGTGCCTTGACGGTAATGGTTTGCAGTGCGGCATCTTGTGCCAGGGCGGCGAAGGGCAGGGCAGCGAGCAAGGCGCACAGGGGGCGCAGGGACAGGGTGGGCGCACGGCCGTGGTGGGCGCGGGTACAGATGTGGGAGGTCATGGCAATGGAGCAAAAAGAGGGGGTGGGCCCAGGCCCAGGCGGCTATGCCCGCGGCTGGAGGGCCGCGGGCAAACCAAGTGAGTAAGACAGCAGTTCAGGCCGCCGGAGGGGCCTGCGCTGGCGGTCGCACATTGCTGTGCCGCAGCGCCCGAGGGGTCGCGGATGTGAAACGGGAGCCGTAATTCGCCAGCAGGGGCGGTGGCTCTTGCACGACCGGGTTGCTACCCGCCGTGAAACTGGCGGCGGCCACGCTGCACACCGGGCAGCCCAGGGTGCCGCCCATGGTGTGGTCTGAGGGGAGGCTGCCGGGCAACTCACCGGCCATGGTTTGCGCGCTGCAGACGTCGCCCAGCATGAACTGCTCGGAGAGCATTTGCGCCATGTGCCCGGCGCTGACCTGCCCCATCCAGAGCTGGGCAAACAGCGCCACCATGGACAAAACCATGGACAGCGGTAGTTTGCGGGAGCGAGGGGCGCGGAACGTCACGGTGAAATTATCGAGGTAACGATCGGTGTTTTTCTTGTCGAGTGTCAAGGGCCAGCCATTGCGATGGGCCGACTGTGCGGCATCCTGCGCCCTGCAAGGGCTTGTGCCGTGGGGTATTCTTGTTTGAACGCTCTGCCACTTGTTTCACCATGTCTTGTAACCCCCTCGATCTCTCCCGCATCCGTGCCATTACGCTGGATCTGGACGATACCTTGTGGCCCATCTGGCCCACGATCGCGCGTGCCGAGTCGGTCCTGCAATCCTGGTTGGCCGAGCATGCGCCCGCCACCCATGCGCTGTATGCCATGCCCGGGGCGCTGCGCGCCATTCGCAACCGCATGGAACAGTTGCGCCCCGATTTGCGGCACGACCTGAGCGCGCTGCGCCGCGAGTCCATCCGTATGGCGCTCACGCAGGCGGGCGATGATCCTGCGCTGGCCGAGCCTGCGTTCGAAGTGTTTTTTGATGAGCGCCAGCGCGTGGATTTGTTCGAGGATGCGTTGCCCGCACTCGAATACCTCAGCAGCCGCTGGCCCGTGGTGGCGCTGTCCAACGGCAATGCCGACCTGCAGCGGGTGGGTCTGGGGCGCTATTTTCATGCGGCCATCAGCGCGCGCGAGGTCGGTGCCGCCAAGCCCGATGCGCGCATCTTTCACCATGGGGCCCAGGCGGCGGGGGTGTCTGCGGCCCAGGTCCTGCACATCGGCGATGATGCCCATCTCGACGGTCTGGGCGCCTTGCGTGCAGGCATGCAGACCGTGTGGCTCAACCGCGAGGGCGCAGACTGGCCACACCCCGGCCCAAAGCCCCATGCCGTGGTGGCCAGCCTGCATGCGCTCGTCCCGCTGCTGGCCCCTGTCCCCGTCACTTCCTCCCTTTGATTGCGTTATGCCCAAACCCTCCGCTGTGCTGCCCCAGGTGCGTTCCGTTGCCTTCACCCAGCCATTGACCTGGCTGGTGCTGGGCTGGCGCGACATGTTGCACTCGGGCGCTGCCAGCCTGGTGCATGGGCTGGTGCTGGCGGTGCTGGGCATGCTGATCGCTGTGGTGGCCCATGACCGCTTTTGGCTGCTGGCCGGGGCAATGTCGGGTTTTCTGGTGGTGGCGCCCGTGCTGGCTACCAGCTTTTATGTGCTGAGCCGGACGCTGGAGCGCGGCGAGCCCGCTGGCTTGGCCGTGGTGGTGCGCACCTGGCTGTTCTGGCAGAACAGCCACCGCAGCAAGTGGGGCAACGATTACTGGTGCCTTGTGCAGTTTGGCGCCCTGCTGGCGCTGGCGGGCACGGGCTGGGTGCTCGTGTCGTCCGCGCTCATCACGCTGCTGGCACCGGTGCCCATACTCAGCCCCATCGATTTCATCACGCATGTGGTGCTGGCGCCGGACAACACACTTTTCGTACTCTGGCTGGCGCTGGGCAGCCTGCTGGCAGCGCCCATTTTTGCCTCCAGTGTGGTGGCCATGCCGCTGCTGCTCGACCGCCGTGTGGGCCTGTGGCAGGCCGTGCTTACGAGCTGGCAGACTGTGCTGGCCAACCCGGCCACGATGGCCATGTGGACGGCCTTGATCCTAGCGCTGACCTTGTTCGGTATGGTGCCCATGATGCTGGGCCTGGCCGTGGTCATGCCTGTGCTGGGCCATGCCAGCTGGCACGCGTACCGCGATCTGGTGGATGTCTCCAGCCTGCCGCTGCGCGAGCCAGGCGTATGGCCCCCAGAGGCGGATGCGAAGCAACGCAACGGAGCAGCATCGTGATTTTTGGCTATACCGAGGCGCAGATCGCGGGATTTTTTCTTACCTACGGGGTGGGGGCGTTCATCCTGTTCATGGTTTTCATCATCGGACATCTGGCCTGGGAGTCCAAGGCAGGCCGCTTTGGCACGTTTGTGATTTTCCTGGGCCTGGGCGTGGGTTTCCTGGGTTTTTTGGCCAAGTATGTGATCCAGTGGTGGCTGGAAAAACGATGACTGGTGCCGCCACGTATCAAAGGAGCCCGGTTCCATGCCTTTGACGATTTACGGCATTGCCGCATCCCGCGCCGTGCGCCCGCTGTGGGTCGCCGCCGAGCTGGGCCTGGCGTTTGACCTTGTAGAAACTCCTTACCAGGGCGGCGCCACGCGCACGCCCGCCTTTCTGGCGCTCAATCCCAATGGCCGCATTCCGGTGCTGGTGGACCACCGGCCCGAGGGCGAGGTCGTGGTGTGGGAAAGCATGGCCTGCGCCCTGTACCTGGCGCGGCACCATGGCAAGGGCGATGGCAGCGACCTTGCACCGGCCACGCCGCGCGAAGACGCGCAGGCGCTGCGCTGGAGTTTCTGGTCGGTGACCGAAGTGGAAAAAGACGCCTTGACCGTGCTGATGCACCGCGTGGCCATGCCGCCCGAGCAGCGCAAGAGCGACTTGGCCGAGGCCGCTGAAAAACGCCTGCGTGTGCCGCTGCGGGTGCTCGAGCAGCACCTGGCGCAGCAAAGCGCGCAGGGCCAGCCTTTTCTAGCGGCCGGTCGGTTTACCGTGGCCGACCTGTGCGTGGCCAGCGTGCTGGGCTGGGCGCGGCCTGCGCGCGCGTTGATGGATGCCTTTCCAGTCACCCGGGAGTGGCTGGCGCGCTGCCTGGAGCGACCCGCCCACCACGCCCTGCGGGCACAGGCACGCAAACACTGACACTGGGGCCCAAAGGCCGGCCATCGAACCTGTGAATGGACCTGTTTGCGGTGGCGAAGGTCTTTACACAGACTTCACCTGCGTGCAGCCAGCACGACAAGACGCCCCGGCACAATGCTTTCATGTGGTGTGCCCTACGGGTGTTTTTTGATTGTTCTTCCAAGGCCATGAATTTTTCCTACCGTTATTTCCGTGAGCCGATGGCTGCGGCCGGCCTGGCTGCCGTACTGGCCGTACTGGCGGGATGCGCGTCCACGGTGCCGCCTGGTACGGCGCTGCCCACGCCGCCTGTTCCCGCTGCGTGGTCCGCGTCCGACACCCGAACCGCACCCGCTGCTGCTGCCACCTCCCTGGCCCAGTGGTGGGAACGTTTTGGTGACCCGCAGATGACGGACCTGGTTGCGCAGGCATTGCAGGCCCATACCAGTGTGCGAAGCGCGCAGGCCGCCTTGCAGCAAGCGCGGGCGCAGGCGCAGGTGCAGCAGGCGGGCCTGCTGCCCAGCGTGAATGCTTCGGGCTCGGCGCAGCGCAGCCGCTCGGGGGGTAGCACGGGCAATAGTTTTCAGCTGGGTTTTGATGCAGCCTGGGAGCCTGATGTGTTTGGGCGCCAGCACGCGGGCGTCGATGCCAGCGAGGCCGACGCCCGTGCCGCGCAAGCCAGCCTGGAGCAGGTGCAGGTGTCGTTGGCGGCCGAAGTGGCCCTCAACTACATCACCCTGCGGGGCCAGCAAGAGCGGCTGTCCATTGCGCGGCGCAACCTGGCCAGCCAAAGTGAGACCCTGCAAATGACCGACTGGCGCGTGCAGGCCGGCTTGACCACATCGCTGGTGTCTGAGCAGGCCCGCGCCGCCGCAGAGCAGACTGCGGCGCAGATTCCGCAGCTCGAAGCCAGCCTGGCGCAAAGCCGCCACGCGCTGGCGGTGCTGACCGGCAGGGCGCCAGGCGCCCTCGATGCGCTGCTTGCCAGCCAGCGCCCCGTGCCCCAGCCATCCGACGATCTGGTGCTGGCTATTCCCGCGGAAACGCTGCGCCAGCGGCCGGATGTACGCCAGGCCGAAGAGCGCATCGCTGCTGCGCTGGCGCGTGTTGCGCAGGCGGATGCCGCGCGCTACCCCAGCTTTCGCATCAGTGGCTCTTTGGGCCTGCGGGCACTGACCTTGGGGGCAATGGGCGATGGCGCCTCTGTGGCCCAGGCCTTGTTGGCCGGTATTTCGGTGCCCCTGTTCGATGGAGGTGCCGCCCGCGCACAGGTGCGTGTGCAGGAGGCGGCGCTGGAGCAGGCCCGTGTGGGCTACGAAGCCACGGTGTTGACCGCCCTCCAGGACGTGGAAGACGCGCTGGTCGCCCTGCGCGGCGAGCGCGCACGCCTGGTGCGCCTGCAGGCCGCCGCCGATGCGGCTGGCAATGCTGCGCTCCTGGCGCAGAACCGCTACGAAAGTGGTTTGATCGACTTCCAGGCGGTGCTGGACACCCAGCGCACCCTGCTCTCCACGCAGGACAGCGTGGCCACTTCCATCGCCAATGCGGGGGCCGGCCATGTGCGCCTGTACAAGGCGCTGGGGGGCGGCTGGCAGTGACTTTTCCTGCAATGCAGCGCAGCGTGCACGGGCTGTGCGTGACCTCTTTGATATTCATGCCATGACCACATCCAACAAAAACACCGACAACCCTTCCAGCAGTGCCGTCGCCGATTTGCAGGCCTTGCTGGGCGACAAACTGGCGCGCCGCTGGTGGCAGCGCCCCGCGCTGTGGCTGGCACTGGTTTGCGCCGCACTGCTGGCCGGCGGGCTGTATTACTGGCAGGTGCAAAAGCGCAGCAAGGCGGCGCCGACCTATGTGACCGCAGAGGTGCGGCGTGGCAATCTCACCCTCACGGTGTCGGCCAACGGCACGCTGCAGCCCACCCGCTCGGTGAACGTGGGTAGCGAGTTGTCGGGCACGGTGCGCAGCGTTCTGGTGGACGTGAATGACAAGATCAAAAAAGGCCAGGTCTTGGTGGAGCTGGACACGGCCAAGCTTTCGTCCCAGGTGCTGCGCTCGCGCGCCTCGCTCGCTTCGGCGCATGCCCGGCTGGCCCAATCGGGGGCGACGACGCGCGAGGCGCAGGCCAACCTGGCACGGCTGGAAGAAGTGGCCCGCTTGTCGGGCGGCAAGGTGCCATCGGCCGCCGAACTGGACACCGGCCGCGCCAATGTGGAGCGTGCGCGGGCCGACGAGACCAGCGCCCGTGCCAGCGTGGAGGACGCCAAGGCCGCACTGTCCACCGATGAGACCAACCTGTCCAAGGCGTCCATCCGTTCGCCCATCGATGGCGTGGTGCTCACGCGCACCGTGGACCCCGGCAACGCGGTGGCCGCCTCGCTGCAGGCCGTCACCTTGTTCACCGTGGCCGAAGACCTGGCCCAGCTGCAATTGCAGGTGAATGTGGACGAAGCCGATGTGGGCGCCGTGCGCGAAGGACAGAAGGCCAGTTTTACGGTCAGCGCCTACCCGTCCCGCAAGTACCCGGCCACCATCACCCGCGTGGCCTATGGTTCGACCAAGACCGACAACGTGGTCACCTACATTGCCTGGCTGCAGGTGGACAACTCCGACCTCAGCCTGCGCCCCGGTATGACGGCCGCCGCCACCATCACCTCGACCGAGCGCAACGATGTGCTCATGGTGCCCAACACGGCGCTGCGCTTTGTCCCCGTGTCTGCGGCCGGGGACGCCGCTGGGGCCCGTCCCGCCGCATCGTCTGGCGGCATCATGACGCAGTTGATGCCGCGCATGCCGCGCAGCGGTTCCCGCCGCCCGAGCGGCGGCGACAAGACCGATACGGCAGTGAAAACCCGCCAGATCTGGATACTCAAGGATGGATCGCCCGAGGCCGTGGATGTGACCACGGGCATCAGCGATGGCCGCATGACCGAAGTGGCCAGCGAACAGCTAGCGCCCGGCATGGCGGTCATTACGGACCAGCGCAGCGCGGGGGCGGCTCCATGAGTGAGCCCGGCATCACAACGCGCACCGCTGCTGGCGCGGCTGCGGATGTTCCCCTGATCCGCTTGCGGGGGGTGACCAAGGTGTACGGCGAAGGTACGCTGGCGTTTGCGGCCCTCAAGGGCGTGGACCTGGACATTGCGCGTGGCGACTTCGTGGCCATCATGGGGCCGAGTGGCTCGGGCAAGTCCACCGCCATGAACACGCTGGGCTGCCTGGACCGGCCCACTGCGGGCGAATACCTGTTTCAGGGCGTGCGCGTGGAGTCGCTTTCGCGCGACGAGCGGGCGCGCCTGCGGCGGCGCTATTTCGGTTTTGTGTTCCAGGGGTTCAACCTGCTGGCACGCACCTCGGCGCAGGAAAACGTCGAACTACCCCTGCTGTACCGCGGCGAGTCGGCCCGCGCCCGCCATGCTGCAGCGGCGCGCGCTCTCGATGCGGTGGGCCTCAAAGGCTGGGAGCACCATACGCCGGGCGAACTGTCGGGCGGGCAGCAACAGCGCGTGGCCATTGCCCGCGCCATCGTTACCGAACCGGCCGTGCTGCTGGCCGATGAGCCCACCGGCAACCTCGATACGCAGCGCAGCCACGAGATCATGGAACTGATCTGGAAGCTCAACGACGACCTGGGCATCACCGTGCTCATGGTGACCCACGAGACCGACATGGCGCAGTACGCCCGCCGCATCGTGCGCTTTGTCGATGGCGTGGTGGACAGCGACACCCTCAACCCGCACCCGGTAGACCTGCGCGCTGCGGCGCTGGAGGCGTCCTGATGTTGTTCAACACCTTGCTGCTGGCGCTGCGCTCCATTCGGCGCAACCTGATGCGCTCGTTTCTGACCATTCTGGGCATCGTGATTGGTGTGAGCGCCGTTATCACCATGGTCACGCTGGGCAATGGCGCCACCATGGCCGTGCAGAACCAGATCTCCGGTCTGGGCACCAATTTGCTGCAGGTGCGGCCCGGCCAGCGCATGGGGCCGGGCAGTGGCGGGGCGCCCGCCTTCAAGGATGTGGATGCCGATGCCATTGCCCAGCAGATCGGTGGCGTTCGCGCCGTGGCGCCCGAGGGGCGTACCGGCGCCACCGTGGTCGCCGGTGGACGCAACTGGACGTCCAGCGTCATTGGCAGCACCAACGCCTGGCTGCAGACGGGCAACTGGGTGGTCAGCCAGGGCCGTGAGTTCACCGATGACGAGCTGCGTGCCGGGGCGGCCGTGTGCCTGATCGGCGCAACCGTGCAGCGCGAGCTGTTTGGCACAAGCGACGCCTTGGGCCAGCAAGTGCGTGTGAAGGCGTTTTCGTGCGAAGTGGTGGGCGTGCTCGGCTCCAAAGGGCAGGGCGCTTTTGGCAATGACCAGGACGACCTGGTGCTGGTGCCGCTCAAGACCTTGCAGCGCCGCGTGACCGGCAGCACGCGGGTGCAGACCTTGCTGGTGTCCATGCAGGACGGCAGCGACCCCGACCGTGTGAAAGCCAGCCTGACCCAACTGCTGCGCGAGCGGCGCAAGCTGGCTGACGCAGACGAAGACAACTTCAACGTGCTTGACACCAAGCAACTGGCCGACACGCTCTCAGGTACCACCAAGGTCATGACCATGCTGCTGGGTGCCGTGGCAGCCGTGAGCCTGCTGGTGGGCGGCATCGGCATCATGAACATCATGCTGGTGAGCGTGACCGAGCGCACACGCGAGATCGGGCTGCGCCTGGCCATTGGCGCGCTGGAACGCGAGGTGCTGTTGCAATTCCTCATCGAGGCCGTTGTGCTGGCCGCGCTGGGCGGGCTGCTGGGCATTGTGCTGGCCACGGGGGCATCGATCGTTCTATCGAAGGTCATGGGGGTGCCCTACCTGTTTAACCCGGGGGTGAATCTGCTGTCCTTCGTGTTCTCGGCGGGTATTGGCGTGCTGTTTGGTTACTTCCCGGCGCGGCGCGCGGCGCGCATGGACCCGATCGATGCCTTGCGGCATGAATGAAAAACCACCACAGCACCGGTCCGCCCGGGGGCGCGCAGATTCAGGCGCAGTTGCAGGCCCTGCATTTGCGCGAAGACGAACCGGCCCAAGGCAAGAAGCGCGGGCGCGCCCGCAATGCCCCCAAGTTCGATCTGCGCACCCAGCTCTTTCAGATGTGCGGTGTGGACCTCACCCGCATCGACGGCATCGACGTGACCACCGCGCTGGTGGTGGTCTCCGAGGTGGGCGCCGACATGTGCAAGTTCCCCAGCGACAAGCACTTCGCCTCCTGGCTGGGTTTGTGTCCGGGCACCAAGATCACCGGGGGCAAGGTCATGAGTGGCAAAACCAAGCGCTGCGCCAACCGCGCGGCCCAGGCGCTGCGGCTGGCGGCAGCGGCCCTGCGTTCGAGCCAGTCGGCGCTGGGTGCGTACTACCGTCGCATGTGCGCGCGCATGGACAAACCCAAGGCCGTGACGGCCGCTGCCCACAAGCTGGCCCGACTGATCTACGCCATGCTCACCCACGGGCAGGAATACACCGACCGGGGGCAGGATTACTTCGAGGAGCGCTACCGCCAGCGGGTCTTGCACAACCTCGCCCAAAAGGCCAAAGCCATGGGCATGCAGCTCGTGCCCTCCGACAACATCGCTTGAAAACACCATGAAAATCAATCAGTTATCTGGTGTTTCTTGAGAGACCCAGTGGTTGCTATTGAGATTCCAAACGACTGACTTCCCGGGCCGCTCGTTGCAAAAGCGTTTCGGCATCACGAAGCTCTCTGATTGCTCTGGAAATATTGGGTTCATTTGGTACGGTAGCCGAAGCCCGTTGCAATGCACGTAATGCATCCTCTACAGCGCTCAAAGCATCTTTTACTTTCCGTTTTGCTGACACGTTGGCTCCTTTTTTGAGGCTTCTGGACTAACGGTTAAGGTAAGCGGCCAGCTTTAGCTGGTCCGCTTGAGTGATGGGATGGACTCCCCCGTCTTTTTGCGCAACATTTGCGTCCTGGTTTTCATTGGCGTGGAGATCAGGTTGTTCAACGTAAGGAGTCCGACATGAATGCTACTACCGTTGCCGTCGATCTTGCAAAGTCCGTGTTTCAACTCGCCGTGGCCGATGATCAATGGCGCGTGGTTGAAACCCATCGCCTCACCCGCACCCAGTTTGAGCGCTGGTTTGTCAACCGTGACGTTTCCCTGGTCATCATGGAAGCCTGTGGCTCAGCCCACCACTGGGGACGCTGGCTCAACGGCCTGGGCATCGAGGTGCGCTTGCTACCCGCCCAGTACATCCGTGCCTACGTCAAGCGCAACAAGACCGATGCTGCCGATGCGGCAGCGCTGCTGGAAGCCGCCCGTGCTTCCGACATGCGCCCGGTGCGCATCAAGTCGGTGGAACAACAGGCCTTGCAGGGTATGCACCGCATCCGCAGCCTTTGGATGGGTACCCGCACCTCGCGCATCAATGCCCTTCGTGGGTTCTGCCGTGAGTTTGGCATTGCCATCCCAGTGGGAGCACGCACCGGCATTGAAGCAATCAGCCGTGTGCTGGCCGACCCCAACACGGCCGTGCCGGACTTGATTCGCGGCACCGCCAAGTTGTTGATTGAGGAGATTCGTCTTTTGGAAGCACGCATTGCCCAACTGGAGCGCGAGTTGGCTGCGCTGGCCAGGCTCAGCCCGGCCTGCACTACGCTGCTGTCGATTCCCGGTATTGGCCTGCTGACCGCGACTGCGATGGTGGCAGCTACATCCGGTGATGTGAGCCACTTCAAGGATGCTAGGCATTTCTCCAGCTGGTTTGGGCTGACACCGAAAGAGTACAGCTCGGGTAATTCCCGCTACCTGGGGCACATCTCCAAGAAAGGGGACCGCTACTTGCGTATGTTGCTCACGCATGGCGCCAGGAGCGTGCTGCGCGCCTCCAAGGTGGCGGATAACGCGGGGCGCGAGGTCTGTGGGGTGCGCCGCTGGGCACTGGATGTGCAAGCCCGCAGCAATCACAACAAGGCGGCGTGCGCGCTGGCGAACAAACTGGCGCGGATTTGTTATGCCACGCTGCGCGACAAGGTGGCGTTTGATGAACCTACCGTGCGCCTAGGCAAGAAGATCAGCAGGGAGAGTTTTGCGATGCCCGCTTGAATGCCAACATCCAAAACAGCCGTTATCGAGAAGAAACTGAACACCCATCCACGCTTGTGACGAGATTGATCGACCATCATGGCCAATAGGGTTCACCCCACACCGATAGACGCCGATAACTCTTCCGGCAGCTTGCCTGCCGTTCGTAGCGACTGGCGCATTGGTGACGCAGATTCCATGTCGGCACGGGACAAATACGATCCCATTTTAGATGCCGGATATACGACTGCAGGCGCTTCCCCAACAACCAAAATATCGATCAGTTTCTTGAACTTGTGGGGGAGTCCATATACGAAGTGTTAGAGCGGTTCACCAAAGGCGTAACACCAGTTTTCCTGCAATAACCAAAATTGGGTGCCCGCTCGTGTCATAGGTGTTAGATGTACTAGCGCTAACCTTGGGTTTTGCTTTGCTGCCATCTATCACCCAAGTGTTTGATGAGCTTGCTCCAGTTTTGGGCTTCAATTCCTTTCCGTC
This sequence comes from Simplicispira sp. 125, assembly GCF_003096555.1. Taxonomy (NCBI): domain Bacteria; kingdom Pseudomonadati; phylum Pseudomonadota; class Betaproteobacteria; order Burkholderiales; family Comamonadaceae; genus Simplicispira; species Simplicispira sp. 125. Next base: position 249,565 of record NZ_QEKM01000001.1, read on the forward strand.
CCATACCCATGTGTTTGATGACGAAGCACCAGTTTTAGGCTTGATTTCGTTTCCAGAAAGAAGCCAAGTATTTGAGGAAGATGCTCCGACCTTAGGCTTGAGTTCAGTGCCGTTGCAGACCCAATTGCTTGGGAGATCAATTTTTGGCATTTAATAATCCTTCACTTGTAGTGCGCTAACGGCCAAGGTAAGCGGCCCGCAGAATGCGGGTCCGCTTGAGTGATGGGATGGACTCCCCCGTCTTTTTGCGCAACATTTGCGTCCTGGTTTTCATTGGCGTGGAGATCAGGTTGTTCAACGTAAGGAGTCCGACATGAATGCTACTACCGTTGCCGTCGATCTTGCAAAGTCCGTGTTTCAACTCGCCGTGGCCGATGATCAATGGCGCGTGGTTGAAACCCATCGCCTCACCCGCACCCAGTTTGAGCGCTGGTTTGTCAACCGTGACGTTTCCCTGGTCATCATGGAAGCCTGTGGCTCAGCCCACCACTGGGGACGCTGGCTCAACGGCCTGGGCATCGAGGTGCGCTTGCTACCCGCCCAGTACATCCGTGCCTACGTCAAGCGCAACAAGACCGATGCTGCCGATGCGGCAGCGCTGCTGGAAGCCGCCCGTGCTTCCGACATGCGCCCGGTGCGCATCAAGTCGGTGGAACAACAGGCCTTGCAGGGTATGCACCGCATCCGCAGCCTTTGGATGGGTACCCGCACCTCGCGCATCAATGCCCTTCGTGGGTTCTGCCGTGAGTTTGGCATTGCCATCCCAGTGGGAGCACGCACCGGCATTGAAGCAATCAGCCGTGTGCTGGCCGACCCCAACACGGCCGTGCCGGACTTGATTCGCGGCACCGCCAAGTTGTTGATTGAGGAGATTCGTCTTTTGGAAGCACGCATTGCCCAACTGGAGCGCGAGTTGGCTGCGCTGGCCAGGCTCAGCCCGGCCTGCACTACGCTGCTGTCGATTCCCGGTATTGGCCTGCTGACCGCGACTGCGATGGTGGCAGCTACATCCGGTGATGTGAGCCACTTCAAGGATGCTAGGCATTTCTCCAGCTGGTTTGGGCTGACACCGAAAGAGTACAGCTCGGGTAATTCCCGCTACCTGGGGCACATCTCCAAGAAAGGGGACCGCTACTTGCGTATGTTGCTCACGCATGGCGCCAGGAGCGTGCTGCGCGCCTCCAAGGTGGCGGATAACGCGGGGCGCGAGGTCTGTGGGGTGCGCCGCTGGGCACTGGATGTGCAAGCCCGCAGCAATCACAACAAGGCGGCGTGCGCGCTGGCGAACAAACTGGCGCGGATTTGTTATGCCACGCTGCGCGACAAGGTGGCGTTTGATGAACCTACCGTGCGCCTAGGCAAGAAGATCAGCAGGGAGAGTTTTGCGATGCCCGCTTGAATGCCAACATCCAAAACAGCCGTTATCGAGAAGAAACTGAACACCCATCCACGCTTGTGACGAGATTGATCGACCATCATGGCCAATAGGGTTCACCCCACACCGATAGACGCCGATAACTCTTCCGGCAGCTTGCCTGCCGTTCGTAGCGACTGGCGCATTGGTGACGCAGATTCCATGTCGGCACGGGACAAATACGATCCCATTTTAGATGCCGGATATACGACTGCAGGCGCTTCCCCAACAACCAAAATATCGATCAGTTTCTTGAACTTGTGGGGGAGTCCATATACGAAAGGTTAGAGGTCACTTCGCCCCCACGAGCTCAAGAATCCAACTTCCAAACAGTTCCACCTCGGATAGCGACGAGTAGGCAATTGATGCAAGGAGGCACCATAGGGAAATGGTGCCGCCAAGAACAAAGAAGTCTGCAGAACGATATTCATGGAAGATACTTGGGAAAGTTTTGTCTTTGAGCAGCGAGATATCGCCATACTCCAACTTTGCAGTGAGAGTGCGGAGACAAGACATCACCCCCTCCACGACAAAACCCTCCTTTTCGAACTTGGTTACGGCCCATATAACGAACGCTAACCGTCGTGCGCGAGCAGTGGTGACCTTAAACCACTCAAATGCAAGAAATGCGAAGAGGAATGAAAAATAAATAAATAGTCCGCGATTAGATTGAAAGAATATGGTTGCGGCAGCTAAGAGCGCCCCTTGTAGTGCCAGAAACAAAGAGCGAGCTCGCTCACGCAGTGACTCTTCGGTATCCCAAATGCTCAGAAGGTGCGAGTAGTAATCAGATGGGGGAACAGTATCTGTCATGAGTTCGTGGTGCAGGTGTAGTGATCTCTAACGCTTGAAATCAGCCGCGCCCGCTTGCGGGCGTCGGCTGGATTTATTTGTTAGGCTATTTCTCATTTTTCATCAATGCTATTAATTCTTGTGAAAGGTATTGCAGGATACTGGGCCTGTATTTTTTCTATATCTGAAGCTGTGTACCATTTTGCAGGAGCGATTTCATTCGCCTTTTCTAAAACTTCATGTGCGCCTTTTGTTAGCCTCGTTCCGCCGACCCCCCAGTGTTCGGAAAAGTTTTGATTTTTTTGAATATCATCTACAAAACTTTGTGCGACTGCTTTATTTATTGGTCCGGAGTAATTTTTAACCTGCACTCGAACATCGATCTGTGAGTTTGCCAAGGCTATTTCTGAGCTTCCATTGCTAACAATCTGATCAAGCTTCTGAGATAAATTGTGCGGACATTTGAGTGCTATATCTACGCCACTTTCGGGTGTTGTAGTTGTGTTTGCCCTAACAACCTCTATGCTTGGCTCGTGGACGCCGATATTGGAGAGTATGCCAGTTACCGCGAGCTCACCTTTTCTACCTTTTTCGGAATGTTTTGACATCGTGCTACCCTACAACAAGCTTGATATTGTTGTTGCTATATTTTTCTTTCTTTTCCTTGAGAAGATTGCGAACCTCTAGCCAAATGTGAAGTTCAGAAAAATGTTTATCAAGCTCTTTAGGTATCAATAAGCCTTCAGAGATATAAGAGTGTGCGCTCTCTACATGCCCAATTAGTTCGGCTTCAATGTGTTGAAAAATATCTTCCAAGTGGCTGTTTTCCCTGTCATCTATCATAGATACTGGTATATCGGCAACCTCTCCTGATGACTCTTTTATATTTATTTCGGAAATTAAGCCTTTCTCGATTGCCCAGTTGATAAGTTCAGGAGGAGCATATGACGACATCAAATTTTCTGAGCTTTCATCGATAGGGATGTCATCCTCTAGCTCGTATTTAACAAGAATTAGCTTCTGTGACATTTAAGTTCTATCCTGATTTTTTTGACAAATATAACGCTTGTGTATCAAACGGCCTAACGAAAGAAAGTAAGACGCCTGCCGAAGGCAGGTCGGCTTGACTGCGCAGTTAGACCCAGAAGCCAAAACAGAAACTGCTGAATTGACGACGAGCGCAAACCGCGAAAAAGCAGTGTGCCACGGAAGCGACGCACTGCTCGAAAAATGATAGCTGGTGGCGCAAGCGGTGCAAGGGCTAGCGGCCAAAAAGGCTTGAAACTGGCGCAGCGCCCAAAGGCGAAGCCCGGCGAGAAACCCAAAACCCAACGAATAACCGCTTGAGAAGATAAACGCTGGTGAATAAAACATGGGCCTAAATAATGCAGGTTTTTCGCAGGCTAACTAGAATTAGACGACAGTGATGCTACGTGGAACGGTCTGATAACGCAACGCATCTCCCAGTCCTCCCAGGTAAACCCCAATGGGTTGTTATTTAGGCAAACCTAAAATTTTGCGGATGCCGACCGATCCCGCAAACCTGCCAACTGCCGGCGATGCACCGGCGCTGCGCCAGCCCAAGCTGTTGGAGCGTTTGCGCATTCACCTGCGCACCCGGCATTACAGCATTCGCACCGAGCAGGCCTATATCGACTGGGCGCGGCGCTTCATTGTCTACCACGGCAAGCGCCACCCCCAGGATATGGGCGCGGCGGAGGTCGAGGCGTTTCTGAGCCACCTGGCGGTGGATCGGCAGGTGTCGGCCTCCACCCAGAACCAGGCCAAGGCCGCGCTGCTGTACTTGTACAAGCAGGTGTTGGGGGTTGATTTGCCCTGGCTGGATGAGGTGGTGCAGGCCAAGCGGCCGCGCCGCCTGCCCGTGGTGCTGACGCCTACCGAGGTGCGCACGCTGTTGCAGCACATGGATGGAACCGCTGGCTTGGTGGCAGAGTTGCTGTACGGCACGGGGATGCGCCTGTTGGAAGGGCTGCGCCTGCGCGTCAAGGATGTGGAGTTTGCGCGGCGCGAGATTGTGGTGCGCGAGGGCAAGGGCGGCAAGGATCGCGTCACTGTGTTGCCGGAGAACCTGATGGCCCCGCTACAGGCGCAGTTGCAAAAGGCGCGCGCGCTGCATGAGAAGGATTTGGCCGCAGGCCTGGGCCGCGTGTATTTGCCGCATGCACTGGCCGTCAAATACCCGAATGCCGACAAAAGTTGGGCGTGGCAATGGGTGTTTCCGTCGCCGGTGCGGGCCATCGACCCGCGCCCGGATGCGCGCACGGGCCAATTGCTGGAGCGGCGCCACCATGTGTACCCCGAATCGGTGCAGCGCGCGGTGCGCGAGGCGGCGCGGCGCGCGCAGATCGACAAGCCGGTGTCGCCGCACGTGCTGCGCCACTCGTTTGCCACGCATTTGCTGCAGGCGGGCTACGACATCCGCACCGTGCAAGAGCTTTTGGGTCATGCCGACGTGGGCACGACCATGATCTACACCCATGTGCTCAACAAGGGCGGACGCGGTATTTTGAGTCCGCTCGATGCGCTGTGACCTGCGCTGGGCGTGTGGCGCACAGCCGGGGCGGCGCTTGCAGGTTTTGGAATAAAAAACGCCCGCAGCGTATACACAGCGGGCGCTAGCAGCTATCGAAAAAATAGCTTACGGTGCGGGGGCCTCAATGCACCGTCAGCTCCACGGCGCGCGCGCCGGGGGCCTGGCGGGCCAGGGTGAGGGTGAGCACGCCGTGCTCCAGCTTGGCCGAGCTGGCGGCGGCGTCGATGGGCGTGGGCAGCTCCCAGGCGCGATTCACCTGGCGCGGCGCACCTTCGGTGTTTTTGACCTGCACTTGCGCACCTTCGATGGTGATCTGGAGTTGCTCGCGGGCCAGGCCTGGCACGTCGAGCTGCAGCGTGGTGGCCTTTTCATCCTGCGCCACGGTGTAGCCCGGAGTGCGGCGGGCCGGGGCTGCAGGCATTGCGTCCAGCAAAAAACGCTGCAATGCCATATCGGCAGAGCGGGGAGCGCAGGCTGCGCGACGGGTCATCATGGGCGAGAAAAGCATCAGGGTTAACTCCTATAAACTGCGCGGCGTGCGTGGTGTTGACCGCATGCCCTTGACTTGAGGTGTGCCCATGCCGATTTCAAGGATCTAAAAATATGCTGAATTTTCACCTGGCCCCGTTGAAAATCGCTGTCCAGACACCATGGCGTTTTGCCGTCGGTGTGGCCTTTGCTGCTGCGTGTGCCGTGACCGCCAGCCATGCGCAAACGGCAGCACCGGTGGCGCGTACCGCACAACCCGTCAAGGTCGCGTTGATCGAGAGCCTGTCCGGGGCATTTGCCAACACGGGAGAGGCGGTGTTTCGCAACATCCTCTGGGCCGTGGATCGGGTGAATGCCCGCGGTGGTGTGCTGCTGCCGTCAGAGGCCGGTGGCGCGCGCGCCCTGGCGCTTGCGCGCTACGACAGCAAGGGCCAGAACGAAGAGGCCCTGTCGGCGCTGCGCGCCGCCATCGATGACGGCGCGCGCGTCGTCATGCAGGGCAATTCATCGGCCACGGCAGCCGTGCTGATCGATGCCATCAATAAGCACAACGAGCGTGAGCCGGACAAGCGCGTGCTGTTTCTCAACTATTCGGCGGTGGACCCCATCCTCACCAACGAGAAGTGCAGCTTCTGGCATTTCCGCTTTGATGCCCATGCCGACATGCGCATGGCCGCCCTGATGGGCGTGTTGCGTGCCGACGATGCCCTCAAGCGTGTCTATCTGATTGGCCAGGACTACAGCTTTGGCCAGGCCGTGCTGCGTGAGGCCAGGAAGCAGCTGGCCGCCCAGCGCCCCGATGTGGCCATCGTGGGTGACGAACTGCACGCCGTGGGCCGGGTGAAAGACTTTGCTCCCTATGCCGTCAAGATCAAGACCAGTGGCGCGCAGGCGGTCATCACCGGCAACTGGGGCAACGATCTGACGCTGCTCGTCAAGGCAGCGCGCGAGGTGGGTTACACCGGCAGCTTCTACACCTTTTATGGCAACGCACTGGGCGCCCCCGCGGCTATGGGCGATGCCGGCATCGACAAAGTGATCGCTGTGGCCGACTGGATGCCCAATGTGCCGGGCGCCCAGAGCGAAGCGTTCTACCAGTCCTTCCGGGCGCGCTTTCCCAAGCCGCAAGACGACTATGTGCACATGCGCATGCAGCTCATGGTCGAAGCGCTGGCCCAATCCATCGAAGCTGCAGGCAGCGTGGACTCCACAGCCGTTGCACGCCAGATGGAAAAAGCCCATGTGCAACTGGCCGGACGCAGTGGCCGTATGCGCGCTGCCGACCACCAGTTCCAGCAGCCGCTGGTGGTGGGCCTGATGGAAAAGCAGGGCGCTCCGGGCGTCAAGTTTGATGTGGAAGGCTCGGGTTATGGCTTCCGCGTGGTGCGCGATATTCCCGCAGCGCAGACCCAGCAGCCGCACAGCTGCCAGATGCAGCGTTTTTAAAGAACGGTTTTTTACCCGGGTATATTGCGCAATAAATATTGCCCGGGTAAAATAAAAGGTATGACTTCCTCATTGCCTGCCCACGCCGCCCTTTCGCCGCGCCGCGCACTGGTGCGCCAATACAAGGACTCGCGTCCGCCTGCGGGTGTTTTCGCCCTGACGAACCAGACCAATGGCCGGGTTTACGTGGGCGGCAGCCTCAACCTCGATGGCGCGATGAACCGCATGCGGTTCGAGTTGAAAATGCGCTCACACCGCAACAAATCGCTGCAGCAAGACTGGATTGCGCATGGTGCCGAGGCTTTCAGCTTTGCCGTGCTGGATCACATCAAGGAGCGGGACGATCCACTTTTTGATTACGCGGCTGAACTCGACAGCATGCTGCAACTATGGCGCGAGGAGACCCCTTGCCATGGCGACAGCGGCTACAACGGGGATCGTCCATGAGCGCCCGCACCCTGACCGCGTTTGGCGGGTTTGAGCGCATTGCCCATGGCAGCCGGGAAGAGGTCTTTGCACAAATGCGGCAATACCAGGGCGGTGCATCGGTTTTGATTTTTGACGACACCAGCGGTGCGTTGGTGGATCTGGATCTGCGCGAACCTGCGCTGGGTGCAGATGCAGAGCCCGCACCAGAAAGTGCACCGCGCAGTGTTGGCCGCCCCAAGCTGGGCGTGGTGGCGCGCGAGGTCACGCTCTTGCCGCGCCATTGGGACTGGCTCAGCCGCCAGCCCGGCGGCGCCTCGGTCGCCTTGCGCCGCTTGGTGGAAGAAGCACGGCGCATTCACCAGGGGCGTGATACGGTACGCGAATCACGTGAAGCGACCTACCGCTTCATGACCGCCATGGCAGGATCACTGGAGGGTTTCGAGGAGGCCGCACGCGCGCTGTTTGCGGGCGACCAGAAGCGCTTTGCCGCGTTGGTAGCACCTTGGCCTGTGGATGTTTCGCATTATTTGCAGGGTCTGGCTGCTGCGTCGTGGAGTGAAGACAATGCGGCCTCCTGAGCAGGCGCCCGGTGCGGCCCCTGCGGGCACACGCCCGCTTTGGCGTGTGTTTGCGGTGTTCCTCGCCCCCATGCTGGCGAGCAACATCCTGCAGTCCCTCTCAGGCACGCTCAACAACATTTACCTCGGTCAGATGCTGGGCGTGAAAGCGCTGGCGGCGGTCTCTGGTTTCTTCCCGGTCATGTTCTTTTTCATCGCCTTCATGATCGGGTTGGGTGCGGGCGCCTCTGTGCTGATTGGCCAGGCCTGGGGTGCAGGCAAGGTCGACCGTGTGCGTGCCGTGGCCGGTACCACGCTCACCGTGGGCGTGGTGTTTGGTGTGTTTGTGGCGGTGCTGGGCGGGAGCTTTACCGGCCCCATGCTGCGTGCGCTGGGCACTCCGGCCGACATTTTGCAAGACGCCACGCAGTACGCCCGCATCATCCTGATTGCCATGCCCGGCTTGTTCGTGTTTCTGCTGGCCACGGCCATGCTGCGCGGGGTGGGCGATACGGTCACACCGCTCTACACGCTGCTGATTTCCGCGGGCATTGGGCTGGTGCTCACGCCCGCGCTCATTCGTGGCTGGGCGGGTTTGCCGCAGCTGGGTGTGGCCAGCGGCGCGGCTGCCACCGTGGTGTCCTTTGTGGTGGCCACGACCTGGCTGGGCTGGCGCTTGGTGCGCCTCCATAGCCCGCTCGCGCCGGGGCGTGCGTTGATTCCACATTTGCGCATTGACCTCGCCTTGCTGCGCGGCGTGCTGCGCGTGGGCATCCCTACCGGGGTGCAGATGATCGTGATCTCGCTCGCCGAGTTGGCCCTGCTGGGCTTGGTCAATGGCTATGGCTCGCAGGCCACGGCCGCTTATGGTGCGGTGAACCAGGTGGTGGCTTATGTGCAGTTCCCAGCCATCTCGATTGCCATCACTACCTCCATCCTGGGTGCGCAGGCCATTGGCGCCGGACGCCTGCACACGCTGGGCGCGATCGTGCGTACGGCGCTGTGGATGAACGTGGTGCTCACAGGCGCGCTGGTGCTGCTGGGCTACTTTTTTTCGCGCATGCTGATGGGTTTTTTCATCACCGACCCGGCCGTGATCGAGGTGGCGCAGGAGCTGCTGCACATCATGCTGTGGAGCACGGTGATCTTCGGCATGGCCTCGGCCCTGTCAGGAATCATGCGGGCCAGCGGCGCAGTGCTGGTGCCCACTGGTATTGCGATTGCCTGTATCGCTTTGGTTGAGGTTCCCGCCGCGTGGTTGCTCAGCCAGAAGTTCGGGCTGAGGGGCGTGTGGATGGGCTACCCGATCGCCTTTGCTGCAATGCTGTTGTTGCAAGCGACCTACTACCGAAAAATCTGGCGCCATCAACCGATTCGCAAGCTGGTGTGACGGCTGTTTCAAGGCTCACTTGCGGATACGGTGCCCGGTCTTGAACACCCACCACACCACGCAAAGGCATATCGCCATGAACGCGAGTGTCATGCCCGCGCTCACGCCGATGTGCACGTCAGCCTGACCGTAGAACGCCCAGCGCAGGCCGCTGATGAGGTAGACAACCGGGTTGAACAGCGACACCTTCTGCCACAGCGGCGGTAGCATGTTGATGCTGTAGAACGCACCGCCCAGGAAGGTGAGAGGCGTGATCACCAGCAGCGGAATGATCTGCAGTTTTTGAAAACTGTCGGCCCACAAACCGATGATGAAACCAAACAGGCAGAAGGTGATCGCCGTGAGCACCAGGAAGCCCACCATCCATACCGGGTGCGCGACCTCGTAGGGTACAAAAAACCGTGCTGTTGTGAGAATCAGAGCGCCCACCAGAAGCGACTTGGTTGCCGCCGCTCCCACATAGCCCAGCAGCACCTCGACCCAGTTCACCGGTGCGCTCAGCAGCTCGTAAATGGTGCCTGACCACTTGGGCATGTAGATGCCAAACGCCGAGTTGGAAATGCTCTCGGACAAGAGTGACAGCATCAACAGTCCGGGGATGATGTAGGCGCCATAGCTTACGCCGCCAATGTCACCCATGCGCGAACCGATGGCCGAGCCGAAGACGATGAAATACAGTGCGGTCGAGAGCACCGGTGCCACCAGGCTTCCCATCCAGGTGCGAAACGCCCGGTGCATTTCAAAGGCGTAGATGGCGCGCACGCCGTGCAGATTGAGGCCCTTCATGCTTGCGGTGCTTTCGTGTCGTGGACCAGGCTGACGAAGATGTCTTCGAGCGAGCTTTCGCTGGAATGCAGGTCTTTGAAGTCAATGCCCAGTTCGCCCAGCGCGCGCAGCAGTGCGGCAATGCCGGTGTCTTCCTGCTGCGTGTCAAAACTGTAGATGAGCTGCTGGCCATCCTGTGACAGGGCAAGCGGCCAGCGTGCCAAGGCGTCTGGCACGCGCTCCATGGGCTGCTGCAGGGTGAGCGTGAGCTGCTTCTTGCCGAGCTTGCGCATCAGTACGTGCTTGTCTTCCACCACGATCAGCTCACCCTTGCGGATCACGCCAATGCGGTCGGCCATGTCTTCGGCCTCTTCGATGTAATGCGTGGTCAGGATGATGGTGGTGCCGGCATCGCGCAATTCACGCACCAGGCGCCACATGTCGTGGCGCAGCTCTACGTCCACCCCGGCGCTGGGCTCGTCGAGGAACAAAATCTTTGGCTCGTGCGACAGGGCCTTCGCAATGAGCACGCGCCGTTTCATGCCGCCCGAAAGCTGAAGAATTTTGTTGTCCTTCTTGTCCCAGAGTGACAGGTCTTTCAGAATCTTCTCAATGAACGCCGGGTTGGGCGCTTTGCCAAACAGCCCGCGGCTAAAGCTCACTGTCGCCCACACGGTCTCGAACGAATCGGTGTGCAGCTCCTGCGGCACCAGGCCAATGGCGGCGCGGGCGGTGCGGTAGTCGCGCACCGTGTCATGGCCGTCGGCGGTCACCGTGCCCTCGGTGGCGTTGCTCATGCCGCAAATGACGCTGATGAGCGTGGTCTTGCCCGCACCGTTGGGGCCGAGCAGGGCGAAAATCTCACCGCGCCGGATGTCCAGGTTTACATTTTTCAGCGCCTGAAATCCACCCGCATAGGTTTTGCTCAGGCCGCGCACGCGGACGATGGCGTCTGCGTCGGAAACGAAGGGGGGAGTGGCAGGCATGCAGGGTGATGGTGGAGGAGGAGCGTCGAGAACGGGGCTGCACATTGTGGCGCGAACCCCATTGCGGCGCTGGGCAGGGGGTTTGTGATACCGGATTGCAAGGTGATGCTGTTTCTAAACCATCCTTGTTGTTGCTTCGCCTTGCCGTGCTACAGCACTGTCTGCGGCTTTGGCGCTCCAAGTCCGCTCAGGGGTGTGCCCGCGCTGCGTTCTCTGCGATGCCCGTGGCGAAGTGCCCGAGCAGCATATCCGGCAGATCGTGGCCCATGCCGGGAATAAAGTCCGTCTGCGCGCCCGCAATGTGCTGCGCCAGTTGCTGGCCGCTGGCCACGGGTACCAACGGGTCGTCCAGGCCATGCACGATGCGCGTGGGTGCTGTGATGCGGGCCAGCAAGGGCGTGCGGTCGCCGTCGGCCACGATGGCCAGCAATTGCCGGGCCGAGCCCGCTGGGTGCCAGGCGCGGCGCACCGAGGCCAAGGCACGCTCGCGCAGGGTGTCTGCGTTGGCCGGGTAGCCGGGGCTGCCGATGGCGCCAAACAGGTGCACGATCCAGGCGACGGCGGCATCTTCGCCAGGCCCCGCCGGACGGGACATCAGGGTGCGTTGCAGGACCCAGCGGGGTTTGGGCAGTGAACGGGCGCCGCTGGTGGTCATCATCAGCGTAAGGCTGGCCACGCGCTGCGGGGCGGTGGCGGCAAGATGCTGGGCGATCATGCCGCCCATGGAGGCACCGCACACATGGGCCTGGGCGATGCCCAGCGCGTCGAGCACGCCCAGGGCGTCGCGTGCCATGTCGGCCAGGCAATAGGGTGAGCGCACCGGCAGGTGCAGCAGGTGGCGCAGGCCTGCCAGTGCCATGTGCGGAACCCCCGCATGGTCAAAACCCTGGCTCAGGCCGATGTCGCGGTTGTCCAGGCGCAGCACACGAAAGCCGCGCGCTACAAGCCCATCCACCAGCGCCTGCGGCCAGGCAATGAGCTGCATGCCCAAACCCATGATGAGCAAGACCACCGGGCCCCCAGCGGGGCCCTGGTCGTCCACCTCGATGTGCAGTCCATTGGCCTGGATTTGCATGGGTCAGGCAGCCCGCTGTTTCAACCTAGAAACGGCAGTTGGATGTGCCCGCCGGTGCCGTGATCTGGGTGTCAGGCAAGGCGAGACGACGCGGCGGGCTCCTGCCCGCAAGGAGGAACAACGCCGCATGGCGCCCTGAGCGCGGTGCTGGTGGGTGCATAGCGCTCTCCCCCATCAGGTGAACGTTATTGGAGTCATCAACGATAGCTTTCATGCGGCCCAGCAAGAGATACAAAGCGGTCAACTGCTGTTTCTAGGTTCAATACCACCGTGTGACGGCCTCAGGCTGGTGCGCCACCTTGAAGAACCAGCGCCGCGCGCCCTGTACGTCAAATCGCCGCCATTGGTCGGGTTCCTGGCGCAGACGGTCGGCAATGGCATACATGGCCAGCGGGTTCATGCCCATGCCGATGTGGCTGGCGCGCACTTCGATATTCTCGGTGTGGGCATGCCGCGCCGGGTTGATGCTGCACTGCCAGGACACGATGCCGTCGGTCTTGCTGTAAATCGACGTGGTGGGCACTGGCGGGGGCTTGCGCACTTCGGCCAGCAACTCTTCGTCGTGGGCGTTTTGGCCACTCACCATTTGGTAGAAACGCCAGGCATTGGTGGCCTTGGGGTGGCCGGTGAACGGGGTGCCCAAGGTGATGACACCGCGTACCAGGTCCGGCATTTCCTTGGCCATTTCGCGTGCGTAAATGCCACCCAGGCTCCAGCCGATCAGGCTGATTTTTCCGCCATGCTCCCGGTGCAGTGCCTCGAGCCGCTCCAGACAGCCTTCGACAACGCCCTCACGGGGGCCCAGGTTCAGGCCCTGCTTCCAGCCATAGGCCTGGTAGCCCAGTTTTTTCAGAAACCGGCGCAGGGCCAGGGTGGTGAGGTCCGATGCGCCCAGGCCGGGGCAGACCAGCACCGCATGCCCGTCGCCTGGCGGCATGCGCGAGAGCCATGGCGAGACGGCGGCCATGGCCATGGCTTCCCAGGGCGCACGGGCTTCGAGCAGCATCAGCCTGAGGCCCGGTGGCATCAGGTCCAGACCGGCGTCTTCGGTGGGTGTGACGTGGGTCTTGCGGCGGGTATGTGCGGGCATGGGGACACATTCTGAGGTGGAGGCCATGGCACCATGGTAAAGATGTCAAGCGCCTCTCCGGGTGGCATTTACCCGAGAGACGGGTCGCTTGCGCGACACCTTGGCAGCTGCCGGGGCAGGGGGGCGTGGGCGGGCCGCTGGCGGGGCGGGCTGCGGGTGGGGCAGAGTGCGCAGCTCGTCCAGAGCGGCGTCCAGAGCTTTGGCCAGTGCCTTTATATCGGGCAGCGCCGCCGCGTCGGCCATGAGGCCGAAATCCATGTGTGCGTCAAAGCTTTGCACCGTGATGTTCAGGGCCAGGCCGTGTACCACGATGCTGGTGGGGCAGTTGGCGAGCATGCGTGCACCCGCCAGGTACAGCGGCACCTGGGGGCCGGGCACGTTGGAAATCACCACGTTGGCCACCTGGGGCAAGCGGTCGGCCGCGCGGGCCTTGCCATACAGCGTGGCCGCTGCCTCGATCAACCAGGGGATGCCGATGGACGGGAAGTCGGTCGGCAGGATGCTTTTCATGCGTCCCATGGTGGTTTTCATCGCGCCGCTGGCGGTACGGATGTGCGCCAGGCGTTGGCCCGGATCGGCCAGGTGCGTGCCCAGGCTGATCAGGCTTATCGAGGCCTGGTTGTCCGGACGGGTGTCGCCCTGCGGGCGCAGCGAAATGGGCACGGCTGCCACCAGGCTCTTGCGCGGGAGTTTTTGGTGCAGCAGCAGGTAGCTGCGCAGCGCGCCCGCGCACAGCATGAGCACCATATCGTTCAGCGTTGCACCGTGCGCGCGTGCCAGGGCCTTGAGTTCTGGCAGCGGCAGGCTGGCGCTTGCAAAGGCCCGTGTGGTGCCCACGGTCACGTTCATGGGGGTGGCCGGGGCCAGCGTGACGTTGCCCGAGCCTTTGCCGCGCAGGCGTTGGCTGGTCAATGCGTCCTTGGCTGCACCGGCCACTGTGCCCAGCGTGGCCGGCAGTTCGCGCACCAGACGCGCCACCTGGCCAACCTCGTTACCGAGGGCTCCGCGCAGCATCTCCACCATGCCGATACCAAAGACCTTGCTGCGCCGTGAGGGGCGCAGTGCGATTGCGCGGGGTTCAGGCGTCAGGTCGTACAGCACATTGCCCAGCGCCACCGCCGCCTGGCCATCCACCGCAGCGTGGTGCAACTGCGAATACAGCCCCACCTGCTTGAGGCCCTGCGCGCTGCGCGGCAGGCCTTCGATGACATGCATGCGCCACAGCGGTTTGCTGCGGTCGAGCAGTTGCGGGTGCAGCAACGAAATTTTTTCTTCCAGCAGCGTGCGGGCGTCGCTTGGTGGTCCGCCTGCCGCGCGGCGCGGCAGCTTGTGTTCGATGATGTGGTACGACAGGTCGGGCTCGGCATCCACCCAGACCGGGTTGGCGAGGTTCAAGGGCATCCACCACAGGCGCCGACGCAGCGCAGGCAGGGCAGGCATGCGCGCGGCATACAGCCGCCGCAGGTCGCTGACATAGCGGCCCCGGTAGCCTTTGGGAAGTTCGAGCAGGTGCATGGCGCCCACGTGCATGGGCATTTCGGGCTTCTCCATGTAGAGAAACAGGGCGTCCAGTCCGGACAGCTGTGGCATCGGCATGCAGGGTCTCCTTGTCCTGCATGGTGACGGCTTTTTCTACCCGTGGGCAACCAAAATGCTCAGGGTATTTCCCATGCCCGGCCGGTTCAGCGGGCTGCGGAAGGTGCTTCGTTGCGCTGCAAGAAGGCGATGGCGTCCTCGCGCCAGTGGTGCAGAGCGGTGTAAAAGCCCTCCCACACGCAACCGTTGCAGCCGCGCCCGCAGCAAGTGCTGGGCTCGGGCGGTGGCGGGCGCAGGGCTGTGTCCAACGGCAGGCTGCCTTGCCGCTGCGCCTGCCCGCGCAGGTGGGCGATGAGTGCGTGCGCGGTGGGCAGGTCGGCCAGTAGCAGCTGCGCGGGTTCGTGGCGCACGAAGCGCGGCTGTACCTTGCCGGCAAAGTGGCCCGATTCGTTAAACATCGCGGCGGGCCGTACCCATAGCGTGCCATCGGTCAGGCCTGCGCCATAGAGCGGGCGGTAGAGCGTCATGCCTTGCAGGGTCTCGCTGCAGCGCACGGTGGCGACCACCTCGTACCAGCCGCCTTTGTAGTGGCGGTACAGGCCGGGGGCCGTGGCGTGCAGGGCAGGCAGGTGCGGGTCGGTCACGGCGGGTTGGGGGTCAACGGCGCGCTGCGGCCACGGCCTGGCCCAGCCCGATGACGGCCATGGCGTAGTAGCTGGACCAGTTGTAGCGCGTGATGGCGTAGAAGTTTTCCGTGCCTGCCACGTAGCTGGGCGGGTTGTCGCCGTTTTGCAGTTCGACCAGGGCCAGCGGGCCGGTGTAGCGGGCGCCTGCCTCGTCCAGCACGGCGCCCCGGGCCTGCATGCTGGCGGCGCTGAAGGTGGGCAGGATGTCGGGCACCAGCAGTTCGTCGGTTTGCGCGGCGCTGCCCTCGGGCCGTACGTCAAAGTGCGTGGGCATGCCGGGTGTCCAGCCGTGTGCGATGAAGTAGTTGGCCACCGATCCGATGGCGTCCTGAGCGCTGCCATACAGGTCGATGTGGCCGTCGCGGTCGAAGTCCACGGCGTACCGCGCCCAGCTCGATGGCATGAACTGGCCCAGGCCCATGGCACCGGCATAGCTGCCGCGCGGGGTGAAGGGGTCGGTGTCCGTGCGGTGCATGAGGCTCAGGAACTGCTCCAGCTCGCGCTGGAAAAAGGCTGCCCGCTCCTGCGCGCGCGGGTGCTCGGCCGGGAAATCGAAGGCCAGCGTGGCCAGCGCATCCATCACCCGGAAGTTGCCCATGTGCTGGCCGTAGATGGTCTCGACGCCAATGATGCCGACGATGATCTCGGCGGGCACGCCGTATTCGCGCTCGGCCTGCGCCAGCGCGGCGCCATTCTCTTGCCAGAAGCGCACCCCGGCGCGGATGCGCACCGGCTCGATGAAGCGGTTGCGGTAGGCCTGCCAGTTCTTCGCTGTACCTTTGGCCGGTGGCAATACCAGGCGCGGCACTTGCGCCAGAAAACGCGCCTGGCCGATGGCCTGGCGCACCCATTCGCGGTCCAGGTCGCGGCGCTCGGCCAGGTCGTCGGCAAACTGCATGGCGTCGGCGCGGCGGGCGTAGGGCGTGCCGGTCGGCTCGGCGGCGCGGGTTGCTGCGGCTTGCTTTTTAGAGGGATTTTTGGCATTTACGCCCGTAGATAGGGCGGTAGCAGCTATTGAAAGAAGAGCAATCGAGAGAAATTTCTGCATCATGAAGGACGGCGTGGGGCAGGCCAGCGCAGGCGGCGCAGATCGCGCCGCAGCTGGCCCAGGGCCTGCACCCGGGATGTGGAGGGAGGGGCGTAGCGCAGTTGCTCCAGGCGCAGCAGCCAGGCAGCGGCGTCGTCGGCAGGGGCGCCAAAGCGGGCTTGGGCGTGTGCCGCCAGCGTGCGGGGCGGCATGCTGGCCGTGGTGGGTAGGCCGCTGCGCTCCAGGCGTGCGCGGGCGCGGGCCAGCAGGCGCAGCCAGGGGTCGTGCTGCAAGCGCTCCCACAGCGTCCAGGCGGCAGCGGCCGCTGCGGCGGCGACGATCAGCCCCGCCAGCACGCGGGCCAGGTCTTGCCAGTCGGGGGCGTCAAAGCCCATGGCGCGCAGCAGGTCAAGCTGGCGGCTTTGCGTGTAGTTCAGCACCCACTGGTTCCAGCGGTTGTTGGCGGCTTCCCATACGGCGCGCAGGCGCTGCACAGTACCGGGGCTCAGCATTGTGCCCACTGCATTGGCCATGGCTCCACGGGGGGCTTGCAGGCGCTGGAACTGGCCTACGCGCCCGGGGGATACGGCGCCTGTGGGGTCGACCCGTACCCAGCCACGGCCTTCCATCCAGACTTCGGTCCAGGCATGGGCGTCGCTCTGGCGCACGGTCCAGTAGCCATCGACCGGGTTGCGCTCACCGCCCTGGTAGCCGGTGACGATGCGTGCCGGCACATCCATGGCGCGCATCAGCACCACGAAAGCCGATGCGATGTGTTCGCAAAAGCCGGACTTGCGGTCGAACCAGAATTCATCGGCCGTGTGCTCTCCGTACACGCCGGGCTCCAGCGTGTACTCGTAGCCACCGGTGCGCAGGCGCTGCAGCGTGGCGTCCACCAGCGCCTGGGTGCCACCGGCTGCCAGGGCCGGGTTGGCGCGCATTTGCTGGGCCAGCGCAAGGGTACGCGGGTTCAGGCCCTGCGGCAGCGCCGTCATGAAGCGCAAGGCCGGGGTGGCGGTACGCGGGCCGTGGCTGAACCGCGGGTAGCTTTCGGCGCGCAGGCGCACGATGTCGGTGATGGGGCGCGATGCCACCCACTGCAGGTCTTGCGTCATAAAGACATTCATGCCTGCCACCTCGGGCTTCTCGGGCGCGGCTTCGAGCAGCAGCAGCCAGGGGCGCTGGTGCGCCTCCAACGTGATTTCGTAGCGCAGCGATGGGCCCTGCACCTGCAGCTGCGCGGGCAGGCCCATGCGGCCAGCAAAGGCGCTGTCCTCGCGTACCGGGTCGGCCTGCCATTCGCGCCCGTCAAAGCTGGAGAGCACCGGGCCGCGGAAGTACAACACCGATTGGGGTGGTTCGATTTTTGGGTCGTCAAAGCGCACCCGCAGCGCTACGCGGTCGTCCAGGGCCAGCTCGGCGATGGAGCCCACCTTCATGCTGCCCGACAAGCCGGTGCGGCCGGTCAGGGTGTCGCCCGGCACGCCCCACAGCGGCGCCATGCGCGGGAAGAACATGAACAGCGCCGCCATGATGGGCGCGCCCAGCAGCGCCATGGTGGCGGCCGTGCGCAGCGACTGCATCAGCGGTGGCCGACCCACCGGCATGTGGGCATTGACCAGGGCCGTCAGCAGACCGAGCAGCGCCACCAGCATGGCGGCGGCGGTGAGCAGGGACTGCGAATAGAAAAAGTTGCTGAGCATCGTGAAGAAGCACAGGAAGAAGATGACCATTGCGTCGCGCTGGGCACGGGCTTCCAGTGTCTTGAGGGCCAGCAACACGACGATGAGGGTGAGGCCGGCGTCACGCCCCAGGATGGTGCGGTGCGTAAGCACCGTGCCCGCCACGGCCAGCACCAGCAAAATGCGCAGCAGCCAGGTGCGGGGCAAGGGGCGCAGCGTCCAGGCCAGCCAGCCGCGCCAGACCAGCAGCGTGGCGGCCAGTGCTGTGGTCCAGAGCGGCAGCACGTCGGTCTGCGGTGCAATCACCCAGGCAATGACGGCGAGCAGGAACAGGGTGTCGCGGGCATCGCGTGGCAGCGCAGCAAGGGTTTGGCGCAGGCTCATACAGCCCCCAATGTGCTATTGTAAATATAGCTGTTCACGCTTGATATATAAGCGCTTGAGGTATATTTGATTGATATTTCTCTCAGCATAGCGCCAGCGCCTCCAGGCAGCGTCGGCGCTGGGCCGGGCCGTTGCCTTGGGCGACTTCCTGGCCTGGCAGGCGCAGGCCATAGTCCAGGCCCAGCCGGTCGGCCTGCAGTACCCAGGCGGCCAGGCGCGAGAGGCGCGCCTCGGGGTTGGCGAGGCCCGTGTGGGCGTAGTCCAGCCAGAGTTCATGGCGCTGCGATTGCTGGGCATCGCGGCTGACCAGTGCGTCGGAGCCGCTGGCCAGGGCCTGTGCGGCCTTCTTCCAGACCACCAGTTGCAGCGGATCGCCCCGGCGGTAGGCGCGCACGCCTTCAAATTCGCCGGTGCCTTGGTGGGGCGCACTGCCCGTGCCGCCCGCGCGGGGCTCGCCTGGTGGCAACGGTGGAGCGCCCGGTTCGGGTGCGGGGTAGACCAGCACTTCAGCGGCGGGGCGCCACACGGTCCAGACACGGAAGGTGCCCAGGGGGAAGCGGGTCTCTGCCGTCAGCGTGGGCACGCGGTGCAGGCCACGGTGGGGCGCGGCAAAGGCTACCTGCACGTTGGCCGTGCCCTGGGCAGGCACATCGGTCCAGGCCCAGTGCCCGCTGCCATGCACGGCCAGCGCGATGCTGTGGCGCGGGGTGCGGCGTTCGCTGCTGAGCTGCACCTCCAGCGTGGCGCTGTGGCCCAGAAAATGGGGCTCCGGGGGCTTGAGGTGCAGGGTCAGGCCGCGCAGCGTGGCGTGGCAGATGTGCATGCCCACCACGGCGCTGCCTGCTAGCAAAAAAGTGAGCAGGTAGCCCAGGTTGAGCTGGAAGTTGATGGACGCCACGAGCAGCACCAGCAAGGTGAGCGCCAGCATCCAACCCGCCCCCGTGGGCAGGATGTACACATTGCGCTGCGTGAGCACCGTGGTGTCGGCCAGCGGCAGGCGCGCCTGCCACCAGCGCGTAAAGCGCCGTTGCACGGCAGCCAACGGGTTGAGGGCGTCAGGCCACCAGGGACGGTGCGGGTGTGCGCGTTCCATCGGGTGTGGCGGGCCTGCGTGCGGCACTGCCGTCAAGGCAGCGCGACGGACTGGACCATGGCCTGCACTTGCTCGACGGCACCACGCCCTGCATCGCCCACGGGTACCAGGCGATGGGCGATCGTCTGGGCGATGATGGCCTGCACGTCGTCGGGCGCCACGTAATCGCGCCCGCTGATCAGCGCCTGCGCCTTGGCTGCGCGCACCAGGGCAATGCCGGCGCGTGGCGAGAGGCCTTGCAGAAACCAGCGGCCCGAGCGCGTGGCGGTGATCAGGTCCTGCACATAGTCCAGCAGCGGATCGGCCGCGTGCACGGCCAGCACCTGCTGTTGCAGGTGGGCCAGCTCTTCGGCCGAAAGCAGCGGCAGCATGGTGCTGGCCATGGCGCGCCGGTCGCTGCCCGCGAGCAGTTGGCGCTCGGCTGCGCGGTCCGGGTAACCGAGCGAGATGCGCATGAGGAAGCGGTCGAGCTGCGACTCGGGCAGCGCATATGTGCCCAATTGGTCGTGCGGATTTTGCGTGGCAATGACGAAAAAGGGCTCGGGCAGTGCGCGTGTGGCGCCTTCGACCGATACCTGCTTTTCTTCCATGGCTTCGAGCAGGGCGCTTTGCGTCTTCGGGCTGGCGCGGTTGATCTCGTCGGCCAGCAGCACCTGGGCGAATACCGGCCCGGGGTGGAACATGAAAGCTTCCTTGCCGCGCTCGTAGACCGAGACGCCGATCAGGTCGCTGGGCATCAGGTCGGCCGTGAATTGCACGCGCGCAAACTGCAGGCCAAAGGTGTGGGCCAGGGCGTGTGCCAGTGTGGTCTTGCCCACGCCAGGCACATCCTCGATCAGCAGGTGACCGCCTGCCAACAGGCAGGCCACGCAGTCCTGTACGCGGGCGTTTTTGCCCACGATCACCGTGTTAAGCTGATCCAAAATGGATTTGATTTTGTGCTGGGTTGGCATGGCGTGACGTTATCCGAAATTCTGACGCGTGGAGACAAGGCAATGGGCAAGACAGGTTATTTTTCCCACCGCGACTGCTGGAAACATGAAATGGGCCCAGGCCATCCCGAGTGTCCGGGGCGACTCGATGCGATCGAAGACCGTCTGTTGGTGACCGGTGTTATCGACGCCCTGGAGCGCTACGAGGCGCCTGAGGCGGCGTTGGCCGACATCGAACTGGCCCATGGCCGTCTGCACATCGCGGCCATGCGCGGCCTGACCGACTGGCTGCGCGAAGAAGTGGAGGCCGGCGGCCCGGCTTATACGCAGGTGGATCCCGATACCTCCATGAATGTGCACACCTGGGCCGCAGCGCTGCGCTCGGCCGGGGCTGCGCTGGCTGCCACCGATGCGGTCATGGCCGGTGAGCTGGAAAACGCCTTCTGCGCGGTGCGCCCACCAGGCCACCATGCCATGCGCGACAAGGCCATGGGTTTTTGTTTCTTCAACAACGTGGCAGTGGCTGCCAAGTACGCGCTGCAGCGCTACAACCTGCAGCGTGTGGCGGTGGTGGATTTCGACGTGCACCACGGCAACGGCACGGAGGATATCCTGGCAGGTGACGATCGTGCGCTCATGGTCGGCTTCTTTCAGCACCCGTTTTACCCTTTCAGCGGTGACCAGGCCCCTGCCGCCAACATGCTCAACGTGCCGGTGGCAGCCTACACACGCGGGATGGATATCCGCGAACTGATCGAGATGATGTGGATTCCGCGCCTGGAGGCGTTCAAGCCCGAGATGATCTTCATCAGCGCCGGTTTTGATGCGCACCGCGATGACGACATGGGTCAGCTGGGCTTGACTGAGCAGGACTACACCTGGATCACGCAGCGCATCAAGGACGTGGCGCGCCGTTTCTCCAATGGGCGCATCGTCTCCTGTCTGGAAGGCGGCTATGTGATGAATGCTCTGGCGCGCAGCGTGGAAGCCCATGTGCGCGTGCTGGCGGATTTATAGCTCCCCCTGTGCCGCCTGCGGCGTCTTCCCCCCCCCAGGGGAACGCCACCAGAGGCCTGGCAAAGCCAGCTCCTCGGTGGCCCTGGCGTAAACAGCGCCCATTTTTCGAATTTGCCCAATGCAACGCTCAGGAGAAATACACATGACGACTTCCAGCGCTGGTGAATTACTGCTCACGTCCCGTGACGCACGGGGCGTGGTCACGCTCACCCTGAACGATCCCGCACGTTTCAATGCCCTGGGCTCCGACATGTTGACAGCCCTGCAGCAGGCGCTGGATGCGCTGGTGGGCGATGGGTCCGTGCGCGTGGTGGTTTTGGCGGGCGCGGGCAAGGCCTTTTGCGCTGGCCACAACCTCAAGGACATGGCCGCGCACCCGGAGTTGGGCTGGTACCAGCAGCTTTTTGCCCAGTGCAGCCGCATGATGCTGTCGCTGCAAAAGCTCGACGTTCCGGTGATTGCGCGGGTGCATGGCATGGCTACGGCAGCGGGCTGCCAGTTGGTTGCACAGGCCGACCTGGCGGTGGCGGTCGATAGCGCCAGTTTTGCCACCAGTGGTATCCACTACGGCCTGTTTTGCTCCACGCCCAGCGTGCCCCTGGTGCGCAACGTGCCTGCCAAGCGCGCCATGGAAATGCTCCTGACCGGCGATTTCATCGATGCCGCCACGGCACTGCGCGAAGGGCTGGTCAACCGCGTGGTGCCGGTCGATGCGCTCGACGCCGAGGTGGAGAAACTTGTCCAGTCCATTCTGGAAAAACCCCGCGTTGCCGTGGCCATGGGCAAGGCCCTGGTGTACCGCCAGCGCGAACTGGGCCTGGACGCTGCCTACCAGCTCGCGGGCCAGACCATGGCCGTGAACATGATGGATGAAGCCGCACAAGAGGGCGCCCGCGCTTTTGCGGAGAAACGCAAACCCCACTGGAAGTGCTGATGGCCACCAGGGTGCAGCCCTTGCTGGTGGATGGGGTGGACGCATGGCTGGAGGCATTCACGCAGCCCAGCGTATTGATCGAACTGGGCGTGCTCGCCCTGTGCGCCGTGCTGGCTTGGGCGCTGGTGTCTGTGCTGCGCCGGGGCGCACGCACGACCGATGCCCGCTCCATACTGTTTGGCCGCAATGTGATCGATGGTGTTTTGTTTCCGCTGGTGCTGCTGGCGTTGGCCTATGTTGCGCGCACCCTGGTGCAGCAATGGATGCCGCTGGCGGCGTTTGCCGTGGCGATCCCTGTGCTGGTGGCCTTGGTGGTCATCCGCATGGGGGTCAAAGTGCTGCAGGCCGCTTTTCCGCAGGCGGGCTGGGTGCGGCCGATCGAGCGCAGCATTTCCTGGCTGGCCTGGCTGGTCATGGTGCTGTGGGTCACAGGCTTGCTGCCCATGGTGCTGCAAGAGCTGGGCGAAATCACCTGGAAGGTGGGCAACAGCACGCTGTCGGTACGCACCCTCATCGAAGGCACGCTGACAGCGGCGGCGGTGCTGCTGCTGTCCTTGTGGTTGTCGGCCGCCATCGAGGCCCGCTTGCTGCGTTCGGCCACGGGCGGCGAACTGTCGCTGCGCAAGGCCGTCAGCAACGCTACCCGTGCGCTGCTGGTTTTTGTGGGTCTGATCGTGGCCTTGTCTGCCGTGGGTATCGACCTGACGGCGCTGTCGGTACTGGGCGGTGCCATTGGCGTTGGAGTGGGTTTGGGCTTGCAGAAGCTGGCGGCGAACTATGTGAGCGGCTTTGTCATCCTTGCCGAACGCAGCATACGCATCGGTGACAACGTGCGCGTGGACGGGTTTGAGGGGCGCGTTACGGATATCAAGTCGCGCTACACGGTCATCCGGTCGCTTGGAGGCCGTGAATCCGTCGTACCCAACGAGATGATCACCACCAGCCGGGTTGAGAACCTCACCCTGGCGGACCCGCGTGTCTGGTCCTCGACCGTGGTCAGCGTGGGTTACGACAGCGACGTGGACTTGGTCTTGCGCCTGCTTGCCGATGCCACGCTGGAGAGCAGCCGCGTCCTGCGCGATCCCGCCCCTAGCGTGGCGCTGTCGGCCTTCGGTGCCGACGGGCTCGAATTCACCGTGGGGTTCTGGATTGCCGACCCCGAGAATGGACAGATGGGTTTGCGCTCCCAGGTTAATCTGGCCATTCTGCGGTCCTTGCGGGCGCACGGTATCGACATCCCCTTTCCCCAGCGGGTGCTGCATTTGACGGGCGCTGCTCCGGGGCAGATGCCCCTGGCGGGCTCAGACCG
Organism: Simplicispira sp. 125; assembly: GCF_003096555.1. Lineage (NCBI taxonomy): Bacteria > Pseudomonadati > Pseudomonadota > Betaproteobacteria > Burkholderiales > Comamonadaceae > Simplicispira > Simplicispira sp. 125. Next base: position 273,152 of record NZ_QEKM01000001.1, read on the forward strand.
GGCGCTGGCCGACTAAAGTGCTGGACAAGCAGGGGGCCTGCTGGCCTATAATCGCCAAAAAGCACGATCGTTCTTTTTTTTGTCATCAGGTTCTGGCAAAGAGTCTCGTGCTTTCGCTGCACTGCGGCATAAAATGTTCTGGTTTACGTAAACGTCAATTCAATCAACTTTAGGAGCCGCAGCAATGAAGGTTTTGGTCCCTGTCAAGCGCGTGGTGGATTACAACGTGAAGGTCCGCGTCAAGTCGGACGGCACGGGTGTAGACATCGCCAACGTGAAGATGAGCATGAATCCCTTTGACGAAATCGCCGTCGAAGAGGCCGTGCGCCTGAAGGAAAAAGGCGTGGTCACCGAAGTCATTGCTGTTTCGTGCGGCGTGGCCCAATGCCAGGAAACCCTGCGCACGGCCATGGCCATCGGCGCAGACCGTGCCATCCTGGTCGAAACCACCGAGGAACTGCAACCCCTGGCTGTGGCCAAGCTGCTCAAGGCCCTGGTGGACAAAGAGCAACCCGGGCTCATCATTCTGGGCAAACAGGCCATCGACGACGACGCCAACCAGACGGGTCAAATGTTGGCAGCCTTGGCCGATCTGCCCCAGGCGACTTTTGCCTCCAAGGTCGAGATCAATGGCGACAAGGTCAGCGTCACCCGTGAGGTGGATGGCGGCCTGGAGACCTTGTCACTGTCTCTGCCTGCCGTGGTCACGACCGACCTGCGCCTGAACGAGCCGCGCTACGTCACCTTGCCCAACATCATGAAGGCGAAGAAGAAGCCGCTCGACATCGTCAAGCCTGAAGACCTGGGGGTCGATGTTGCACCGCGCCTCAAGACCATCAAGGTATCCGAGCCTGCCAAGCGCGGCGCCGGCATCAAGGTGGCAGACGTGGCCGCCCTGGTCGAAAAGCTCAAGAACGAAGCCAAAGTCATCTAAGGAGAACAAAAAATGACCGCACTCGTTATCGCAGAACACGACAACGCCAGCATCAAGGGCGCCACGCTCAACACCATCACTGCCGCTGTGCAGTGCGGTGGTGACGTGCATGTGCTTGTGGCCGGACACAACGCCGCCGCCGCCGCCGCCGCCGCCGCCCAGGTGGCTGGCGTCGCCAAGGTGCTGCACGCCGACAGCGCAGCCCTCGAACAGGGCCTGGCCGAGAACGTTGCCGCCCAGGTGCTGGCCGTTGCCAGCAGCTACAGCCACATCCTGTTCCCCGCCACCGCGGCTGGCAAGAACGTAGCCCCGCGCGTGGCCGCCAAGCTCGACATGGGCCAGATCAGCGAAATCAGCAAGGTGGTCAGCGCCGACACGTTCGAGCGCCCCATCTACGCCGGTAACGCCATTGCCACCGTGCAGAGCCTTGACGCCACCAAGGTCATCACCGTGCGCACGACCGGTTTCGACGCCGCTGCTGCCACCGGTGGCAGCGCCTCCGTGGAGAGCCTGGCCGCTGTCGCCGACTCCGGCAAGAGCAGCTTCGTGGGCCGCGAAATAGCCAAGAACGATCGCCCAGAACTGACCGCAGCCAAGATCATCGTCTCGGGTGGCCGGGCACTGGGCAGCAAGGAAAAGTTCGACGAAGTCATGACTCCGCTGGCCGACAAGCTGGGCGCTGCCATTGGTGCCAGCCGTGCTGCAGTGGATGCAGGCTACGCCCCCAACGACCTGCAAGTGGGGCAAACCGGCAAGATCGTGGCGCCGCAGCTCTACATTGCCGCAGGCATCTCGGGCGCCATCCAGCACCTGGCCGGCATGAAGGACTCCAAGGTGATCGTGGCGATCAACAAGGATCCCGAAGCGCCGATCTTCAGCGTGGCCGACTACGGCCTGGAAGCCGACCTGTTCACGGCCGTGCCGGAACTGGTCAAGGCCCTGTAAAGCACTGTCGTGCGCGAAAAGGCATCGCTTGCGATGCCTTTTTTTTGACTTTTGCATCTCCCGGAGAACCCCATGAGCTACACCGCCCCCGTCAAGGACATGCTGTTCAACATGCAGCACCTGGCCCACATCGAACAGGTCGCACAGATTCCAGGCTTTGAGGACGCAGGCCTGGACACGGCCACCGCCGTGCTCGAGGAGTGCGCCAAGTTCACCGAGGGTGTGCTGGCACCGCTGAATTTCGAGGGGGACAAGAATCCCTCGTCCTGGAAGGACGGCGTTGTGACAGCCACGCCTGGCTTCAAGGATGCCTTCCGTCAGCTCACCGAAGGTGGCTGGCAGGGTCTGCAGCATCCACAGGACTTTGGTGGCCAGGGCCTGCCCAAGACCATTGGCGCAGCCTGCATGGAGATGCTCAACAGCGCCAACATGAGCTTTGCGTTGTGTCCGCTGCTGACCGACGGCGCCATCGAAGCGTTGTTGACAGCTGGCAGCGACGAGCTCAAGGCCATCTATCTGGAAAAACTCATTTCCGGCCAATGGACCGGCACCATGAATCTGACCGAGCCGCAGGCCGGCTCTGACCTGGCGCTGGTGCGCACCAAGGCCGAGCCGCAGCCCGACGGCACCTACAAGGTCTTCGGCACCAAGATTTTCATCACCTGGGGCGAGCACGACATGGCCGAGAACATCGTCCACCTCGTGCTGGCCCGTGTGCAGGGCGCGCCCGAGGGCGTCAAGGGCATCAGCCTGTTTGTTGTGCCCAAGTTCCTGGTGAACAAGGACGGCAGCCTGGGCGCGCGCAACGACGCGCACTGCGTCAGCATCGAGCACAAGCTGGGCATCAAGGCCAGTCCCACGGCCGTGCTGCAGTTTGGCGACCACGGCGGCGCCGTGGGCTACCTCGTGGGCCAGGAAAACCGTGGCCTCGAGTACATGTTCATCATGATGAACGCCGCCCGCTATGGCGTCGGTATCCAGGGCATCGCCATCGCCGAGCGCGCCTACCAGAAGGCCGTGCAGTACGCTAAGGACCGCGTGCAGAGCCGCCCCGTGGACGGCAGCATCAACGCCAGCGCGGCCATCATCCACCACCCCGACGTCAAGCGCATGCTCATGACCATGCGCGCCACCACCGAAGGCTGCCGCGCCATGGCCAGCACGGCCGCTGCCGCCTACGACGCGGCGCACCACCACCCGGACGCCGAGGTGCGCAAGGAAAACGCCACGTTCTATGAATTCATGGTGCCGCTGGTCAAGGGCTATAGCACCGAGATGAGCATCGAGGTTGCAAGCCTGGGCGTGCAGGTGCACGGCGGTATGGGTTTCATTGAGGAAACCGGTGCGGCCCAGTACTACCGTGACGCAAAAATTTTGACCATCTACGAGGGTACGACCGCCATCCAGGCCAACGACCTTGTGGGCCGCAAGACGGCGCGCGACGGTGGCCAGACTGCCCGTGGCGTGGCTGCTCAGATCGCCCAGACTGAAAGCGAATTGCAGGCCAGTGGAACCCCTGCGGCCCTGGCCATGGCCAGTCGCCTGGGCGCTGCGCGCAAGGCTTTTCTGGACGTGGTGGACTTTGTTTGCGGCGGCGCCAAGGCATCGCCCAATGCGGTGTTTGCTGGTAGCGTGCCCTACCTTATGTTGGCGGGTAATTTGGTGGCGGGCTGGCAAATGGCCCGCGCGCTGCTGGTGGCGCAGGAACTGTTGCACAAGGGACAGGACGAGGCCTTTATGCGTGCCAAGATTGCCACAGCGCAGTTCTATGCAGAACACATCCTGGTCAAGGCGGCCGGTTTGCGCGACAGCATCGTTGAAGGCGCTGACAGCGTAACGGCCCTTGCGCTGGATTCGTTCTAAATTTTGCTATGAAAACAATAGCTTGCTGCGCTCTTGAATAGGGCGTTACAGGCTCATTTCACTCATATTTTTAATTCTGCGAAAGTTGCCATGTCCAAACTGCCACCGGTTCTGCAAAAGCTCTCGCTGCCCGTCATTGGGTCGCCCTTGTTCATCATCAGCAACCCCCAGTTGGTGATCGAGCAATGCAAGGCCGGCATTGTGGGCGCCATGCCCTCGCTCAATGCCCGTCCTGCCGAACAGTTGGACGAATGGCTGGCCGAGATCACCGAAACCCTGGCCGCCTGGGACAAGGCGCACCCGGAGCAACCCGCAGCGCCGTTTGCCATCAACCAGATCGTGCACAAGAGCAACGACCGGCTGGAGCACGACATGCAGGTCTGCGCCAAGTACAAGGTGCCGATCGTCATCACCAGCCTGGGTGCGCGTGAAGACGTGAACCAGGCGGTGCACGCCTGGGGTGGCATCGTGCTGCACGACATCATCAACAACAAGTTTGCGCACAAGGCCATCGAGAAGGGGGCCGATGGCCTGATCGCAGTGGCAGCAGGCGCAGGTGGCCATGCCGGGGTGAAGAGCCCCTTTGCCCTGGTGCAGGAAATCCGCCAGTGGTTCGACGGCCCGCTGGCGCTCAGCGGCGCCATCGCCACGGGCGATGCTGTGCTGGCGGCACAAGCCATGGGCGCTGATTTTGGCTACATCGGCTCGGCCTTCATCGCGACGGAAGAAGCGCGCGCCAGCGATGCTTACAAGCAGGCCATCGTCGATGGGAATTCAGACGACATCGTCTACAGCAACCTGTTCACAGGCGTGCACGGCAACTACCTGGCACCGTCGATCCGAGCGGCGGGCATGGACCCTGACAATCTGCCCGAGTCCGATCCGAGCAAGATGAATTTTGGTGGCAACTCCACCAAGGCCTGGAAGGACATCTGGGGCTGCGGCCAGGGCATTGGCGCAGTGCAGGCTGTGACGACCACAGCGGCGCTGGTGGCTCGTTTGCGCGACGAATACAAGGCTGCGCGAGCGCGTTTACTGGCCGCCTGATCGGGCTGCGGCTGTCCCGCCGACTCGGCGGGTGGCAAAACGGGGCTGTGAGGGCCCAGTCAGTAGCATGTAAGTGCGTGCATGGACAGTCTCGGGTGAACCTTCACCGATTTTCAGGAGACACACCCATGAGCGCGCCATCGAATGCCATTGAATCCACTCTGGTGGAAAACCGCGTTTTCCCACCTGCGGACGCCACCGTGCAGGCCGCCCGCGTTTCCGGTATGCCTGCCTACGAGGCCCTGTGCGCCGAAGCCGAAGCGGACTACGAGGGCTTCTGGGCGCGCCTGGGCCGCGAGCACCTGCAGTGGACCAAGCCGTTCACGCAGACCCTGGACGAATCCAATGCGCCGTTTTACCAGTGGTATGCAGACGGCGAGCTCAATGCCTCGGCCAACTGCCTCGATCGCCACATGGGCACGCCCGCCGAGAACAAGACCGCCATCATCTTCGAGGCCGATGACGGCTCGGTGACCCGTGTCACCTACAAGGAGCTGCTGGTGCGGGTCAGCCGCTTCGCCAATGCACTCGCTGCGCTGGGCGTGGGCAAGGGCGATCGCGTGCTGATCTACATGCCCATGACCATCGAAGGCGTGGTGGCCATGCAGGCCTGTGCGCGCCTTGGCGCCATCCACAGCGTGGTGTTTGGCGGTTTCTCGGCCAAGGCTGTGCATGAGCGCGTCATTGACGTGGGCGCCAGTGTCGTCATTACCGCCAACGCCCAACTGCGCGGCGGCAAGGAGTTGCCCCTCAAGGCCATCATCGACGAAGCCCTGGCCATGGGCAATTGCGAGAACGTGCGCAACGTGCTGGTGTTCGAGCGCACCAAGACGGCCTGCAACATGGTGGCCGGGCGCGACCTCACTTTCAGCCAGGCGATGGAAGGCCAGTCCGACATTTGCGAGCCGGTCGCCGTGGGCGCCGAACATCCGCTGTTTATCCTCTACACCTCGGGCTCGACGGGCAAGCCCAAGGGTGTGCAGCACAGCACCGCGGGCTACTTGATGTGGGCCAAGGCCACCATGGAGTGGACCTTCGATATCCAGCCCAGCGACGTGTTCTGGTGCACGGCCGACATCGGCTGGATCACTGGCCATACCTATGTCACCTACGGCCCCTTGGCTGCAGGGGCTACGCAGATCATTTTTGAGGGCATCCCCACCTACCCGAACGCTGGTCGCTTCTGGCAGATGATTGAGCGCCACAAGTGCACGGTGTTCTACACAGCCCCCACAGCGATCCGCTCGCTCATCAAGTCGGCCGATGCTGATCCCGCGGTGCATCCTGCGCGTTCGGATCTGTCGAGCCTGCGCATCCTGGGTAGCGTGGGCGAGCCTATCAATCCCGAAGCCTGGATGTGGTACTACAAAAACGTCGGTGGCGAGCGTTGCCCCGTGGTGGACACGTTCTGGCAGACCGAAAACGGTGGCCATGTCATCACTCCGCTGCCTGGCGCGACGCCGCTGGTGCCCGGCAGCTGCACGCTACCCTTGCCCGGCATCATGGCCGCCATCGTGGACGAAACGGGCAATGACATTCCTAATGGCTCGGGTGGCATGCTGGTCATCAAGCGCCCCTGGCCCAGCATGATCCGCACGATCTGGGGTGACCCGGAGCGCTTCAAGAAGAGCTATTTTCCCGATGAGATGGGTGGCACGACGTACCTCGCTGGCGATGGCGCGGTGCGCAGCGCTGATCGTGGCTACTTCCGCATCACGGGCCGCATCGACGACGTGCTCAACGTCTCGGGCCACCGTATGGGCACCATGGAAATCGAATCGGCCCTGGTAGCAAAGACGGATCTGGTGGCAGAAGCCGCTGTGGTGGGGCGCCCCGACGATGTGACGGGCGAAGCCATCTGCGCCTTCGTGGTGCTCAAGCGCAGCCGCCCCACGGGCGAGGAAGCCAAGCAGATCGCCAAGGAGTTGCGCGACTGGGTGGCCAAGGAAATCGGCCCCATCGCCAAGCCCAAGGACATCCGCTTCGGCGACAACCTGCCCAAGACCCGCAGCGGCAAGATCATGCGCCGCTTGCTGCGCTCCATCGCCAAGGGCGAAGCCATCACCCAAGACACAAGTACGTTGGAGAATCCGGCGATTCTTGATCAATTGGCTGAAACCAATTGATCAAGCAGCCGCCGCAAGGCGGCAGGCGCATGGCGCCTTCGCCGGATTCGGAGAGCACTCATGTCGCGCAGCGACGTGATGTGTTCGCCAAAATCCCGTTAGTTTCAATCAATTGGCTGAAACCAATTGATCAAGCAGCCGCCGCAAGGCGGCAGCGCGCAGCGCGTTTTGGCTGAATAAAAAAGGGGCGTCGCGAGGCGCCTTTTTCTTATGTGGCGACAACCACAAACAAAAACCGCCGCGTCCTTGGCAGGGTTGCGGCGGTTTCGGGGGGGGCTGCCAACGGGTTGGCAAACCGTGTGACCAAAGACCGAATTACTTGAGCGACAGAACCCAGTCGACCAGCTTCTTGGCTTCGGCTTCGTTGACCTGGGCGTTAGCGGGCATGGGCACTGGGCCCCACACGCCTTTGCTGCCCTTCATGACGTGGGTGATCAGGGTCGCTTCAGCGTCTTTCTGGCCAGCATACTTTTTTGCCACTTCCTTGTAGGCAGGGCCCACGAGCTTCTTGTCCACTGCGTGGCAGGCCATGCAGTTCTTGGACTTGGCCAGCGCCTCATCGGCCAAGGCAGGAGCGGCAACAGCCAGCGTCATAGCGAGGGTAATCAGGGTGCGCTTCATCGTGGTCTTTCCTCTGGGTTGGGTTACATTGATGCAACGCGATTGTAATGACTCAGGTTGACTGCAGCCATACCATTACGGCATCTTTTGAGGATTATCATGTACATGCTTGGCTTGGGAATCATTCTGGCACTTCTCAAATACCTTGAAATCGGCCCTGTTGCCGCATGGTCTTGGTGGTGGGTGCTGACACCGTTTGGCCTGACATTTTTGTGGTGGGCCTGGGCCGACAGCACCGGCTATACCAAGCGCAAAGCGATGGAAAAAATGGACCAACGCAAGCAGGACCGTATCGACAAGCACAAGGAAGCGCTGGGCATGCGCCCGCGCAAGCCGCGCTAAGAGCGACTCACAAAACGTTTCTGGCGTCGTTGCCGCATCTTGTCGTAATACCCGTACTGCCTGCGACACAGCGCCTCGCCAGAACCGCTTCGCTGGGTTTTGTGATCCGCTCTAAAAGCCGGTGCCTGTAGTGCTGGCGTAGTCTTTTGATACCGCGAGCGAACCCGGTTCGCGTTGTGCATGACCCTGTTGCGGTTGTGCTGGTCTTTGTCGCACGGCTTGGTCGGAAAATCCCTGCGACATAATCAAAAATTCCCTTTTATTTAACCGCCCCACGGACGATTCGACACCATGCCAGCCTACCGTTCCAAAACTTCCACCGCCGGACGCAACATGGCCGGTGCGCGTGCCCTGTGGCGCGCCACCGGCATGAAAGATGATGACTTCCAGAAGCCCATCATCGCGGTCGTCAATTCCTTCACACAGTTCGTGCCTGGACATGTGCACCTCAAGGACATGGGGCAACTGGTGGCGCGCGAGATCGAGGCCGCAGGCGGCGTGGCCAAGGAGTTCAACACCATTGCCGTGGACGACGGCATTGCCATGGGCCACGACGGCATGCTGTACTCGCTACCCAGCCGCGACATCATTGCCGACTCGGTCGAGTACATGGTCAATGCCCACTGCGCCGACGCCATGGTGTGCATCTCCAATTGCGACAAGATCACCCCCGGCATGCTCATGGCCGCCATGCGCGTCAATATTCCCGTGGTGTTCGTGTCGGGCGGCCCCATGGAGGCGGGCAAGGTCCAGCTGGCCACGCCAGGCACGCACTCCCTGACGTTCAAAAAACTCGACCTGATCGACGCCATGGTGATGGCGGCTGATGACACAGCGTCCGACGCCGACGTGGCTGAGGTGGAGCGCAGCGCCTGCCCCACCTGCGGCTCCTGCTCGGGCATGTTCACCGCCAACTCCATGAACTGCCTGACCGAGGCCCTGGGCCTCTCGCTGCCCGGCAACGGCACCACGCTGGCGACGCACTCCGACCGTGAACAGCTGTTCAAGCGCGCCGGGCGCTTGGTGGTGGACCTGTGCAAACGTTACTACGAGCAAGAGGACAGCAGCATCCTGCCGCGCTCCATGGGCTTCAAGGCATTTGAGAACGCCATGACGCTGGACATTGCCATGGGCGGCTCGACCAACACCATCCTGCACATTTTGGCGATTGCGCAAGAGGCCGAGATCGACTTCACCATGGCCGACATTGACCGCCTCTCGCGCGTTGTGCCGCAGCTGTGCAAAGTGGCGCCCAATACCGACAAGTACCACATTGAAGACGTGCACCGCGCTGGAGGCATCATGGCCATCCTGGGTGAGCTCGACCGCGCAGGCAAGCTGCACACCGATACACCCACGGTGTACGCAAAGACCCTGAAGGATGCGCTGGACGAGTGGGATATTGCCCGCAACCCGTCGGATGCCGTCAAAACCTTCTATATGGCTGGCCCGGGTGGCATCCCTACCCAGACGGCCTTCAGCCAGAGCACCCGCTGGCCCAGCCTGGACCTGGACCGCGCCCAGGGGTGCATTCGCTCCGGCGAGCATGCTTTTTCGCAAGAGGGTGGCCTGGCCGTGCTGGTGGGCAACATTGCGCTCAAGGGGTGCGTGGTTAAAACGGCAGGTGTGGATGACGCACTGATGGTGTTTGAAGGCCCGGCCCACGTGACCGAATCGCAAGACGAAGCGGTGGCCAATATTCTGGACGACAAGGTCAAGGCGGGCGACATCGTGATCGTGCGCTACGAAGGCCCCAAAGGCGGCCCCGGCATGCAAGAGATGCTCTACCCCACCAGCTACATCAAGTCCAAAGGCCTGGGCAAAGCCTGTGCACTGCTGACCGACGGGCGCTTCTCCGGCGGAACCTCGGGTCTGTCCATTGGCCATGCCTCACCCGAGGCCGCAGCCGGTGGTGCGATTGGCCTGGTGCGCAATGGTGACCGCATCCGCATCGATATCCCGAACCGCAGCATCAACGTGCTGGTGTCCGATGAAGAACTGGCCAAACGCCGCGCCGAACAGGATGCCAAGGGCTGGAAGCCTGCCCAGCCGCGCCCGCGCAAGGTGTCGGCTGCACTCAAGGCCTATGCCAAGCTGGTGATGTCGGCAGACAAGGGCGCGGTGCGCGACTTGTCGCTGCTGGACGACTGATTCGGCGCATCCAGGTCCATCTAAAAAATGCCGTTCCAGCGAATGCTGAGACGGCATTTTGCTATCTTATGAATAGCTTGTTGCGCTTATGGGGTAAGCGTTAGAGGCCAATTTGACTGATATTTTTAGCCGTTGTCAGATCAGTCAGGACGATGCTCCGGTCTGGCTCTGAAGGTAGTTCTCCAGACCGATCTTCTCGATCAGGCCCAGTTGCTTTTCCAGCCAGTAGGCATGGTCTTCCTCGGTGTCGCGCAATTGGGCCAGCAGCAAGTCGCGGCCCACGTAGTCGGCCACGCTCTCGCACAGCGCCATGCCTTTTTGCAGGGCTGCGCGCACCTCGTACTCCAGTGCCAGGTCTTTTTGCAGCATTTCGGGCACGGTACGGCCAAAAGCAAACTCTCTGGGCCGCATGTCGGGCGTACCGCCCAGGAACAGGATGCGGCGCAGCAGGGCATCGGCGTGCTGCGTTTCTTCCTGCATCTCGTGGTCCATGCGGGCAAACAGGCGGGTAAGGCCCAGGTCTTCATAGATGCGTGAGTGGATGAAGTACTGGTCGCGCGCTGCCAACTCACCGCGCAGCAGTTCCTTGAAATAAGCGATGACTTCGGGGTGGCCTTGCATAGTGTTTCCTCCATTTCTGGTGCCAGTATCGCGCAGGCGCGGGCACAATACCGCCCAACATGCTGACATACCCCCACATTGATCCCGTCGCCTTGCAACTGGGCCCGGTTGCCATCCACTGGTATGGCCTGACCTATCTCGCCGCCTTCGGATTGTTTATGTTCCTCGGCCTGCAGCGCCTGCGCCATGAACCCTTTGCATCCATCACTGGCCCTGGCGCCTGGACGCGCAAAGACGTGGAGGACATTCTTTTCCTGGGCGTGATGGGCGTCGTGCTGGGCGGGCGCCTGGGCTACTGCCTGTTCTACAAGCCGGGCTATTACGCCAGCCATCCGCTGGAAATTTTCGCCATCTGGCAAGGTGGCATGAGCTTTCATGGCGGCCTGCTGGGCGTGATTGCCTCCATGCTGTGGTTTGCCCATTCACGCAAACGCCCCTGGATGCAGGTGGCGGATTTTGTGGCGCCTTGTGTACCCACGGGCCTGGCGGCGGGGCGGGTGGGCAACTTCATTAATGGGGAGCTGTGGGGGCGCTTTTCCAGCCCCGATCTGCCCTGGGGCATGGTGTTTGCGCAGAGCGGGTCCTTGCAGCCCCGGCATCCCTCGCAGATTTACCAGTTTCTGCTGGAAGGATTGCTGCTGTTCGTTCTCTTGTGGCTCTACGCCCGCCGCGAACGCCCGCAGGGCCAGGTGGCCGCCGCGTTCCTGGTGGGGTATGGCGTGCTGCGTTTCATTGCCGAGTATTTCCGTGAACCCGACAGCTTTTTAGGGCTGTTGTCCCTGGGTATGAGCATGGGCCAGTGGCTGTGCCTGCCCATGGTCCTGGCAGGAACCGGGATGTGGCTGTATTGCGGCCGGCGTGCTGCGCGCAACTAGACCGGGTTCGCGGTATCGCGGTAAAGCGCTTCGATCTCGGCCGCGTACTGCCGCTGCACCACGTTGCGGCGGATTTTTTGCGTGGGCGTGAGGCAGCCGTTGTCGATGGAGAAGTCGTCCTGGATGACGCTGAACTTGCGGATGTGGGCTACGCGCGCCTGCCGCGCGTTGACGGCATCGATTCCGCGCTGTAGTTCTTCGTGCACCTGGGGGCTTGTGCGCCATTGCGCCAGCGTGCCTGGCAGGTCGTGCTGCTGCGCAAAGCTCTGCAGCACATCGGTTTTGAGCGTCAGCAGCGTGGCCAGGTAGTTGCGCGAGTCGCCCACGACCACCGCATGCTCCACCAGGGGCAGGTTCATCAGATCGGCCTCGATGTTGCCGGGTGAGATGTTTTTGCCGCCCGAGGTGATGAGCAGGTCCTTCTTGCGGCCGGTCACGTAGATGAAACCGTCTTCGTCGATACGGCCCAGATCGCCGCTGTGCAGCCAGCCGTCCTGCAGCGTCTCGGCCGTGGCTTCCGGGCGGCCTTTGTAGCCCCTGAACACATTGGGCCCTTTGACGAGGATTTCGCCGTCTTCGGCAATGCGCACCTGTACGCCGGGCAGGGGCTTGCCTGCGGCTCCGATGCGGATGAAGCCCGGCAGGCTGATGGCGGTGGGGCCACTGTCTTCCGACTGGCCATAGACCTCGCCAATGACCAAATCGAGGCTGGTGAAGAACTGCAGGTTCTCCACGGAGATCGGTGCAGCGCCCGAGAGCAGGATGCGCGCCTGGTCAAAACCCAGCGCCTTTTGCACCTTTTTGTGCACCAGCTTGCCCGCCAAGCGCTTTTTCATGTCCCGCCAGGCACCGGGCTCCTGTCCTTGCAAAGCCTTGGCATGCCAGTCGCGCCCGGCATGCAGCGCCCAGCGTGCCAGGGCCGCCTTGGTGCCGGTGGCGGCGTCCAGCTTGCTGGTAATGGCCGCCTGCATCTTCTCCCAGACACGGGGTACGCCAAAGAAGATGGTGGGGTGTACCTCCTGCAAATGCTCGCCCAGGGTCTCCAGCGAATTGGCGAAGTACACCTGATAGCCCGCCAATACATGGTTGCAGATGGCCCCCATTTGTTCGGCCACATGGGCCAGCGGCAGGTAGGAAATCAAACGGTCTTGTGGCGTCACCGCGAACGCGGCCGAGAGCCCGGCCGAGGTCCAGCTCAGGTTGGCATGGCTCAGCTCTACGGCTTTGGGGTGGCCCGTGGTGCCGGAGGTGTAGATCAGCGTGGCAATGCCGCTTTCTTCAATGGCGTCCAGGCGCCGCTGCACCTCGCCATCGTGCTCCATGTCGGCGCCAAGCGCCATGAAAGCCTCCCAGTCCATGGGAGGGTTGATGCCATTGGAGGCCTGTGCGGGCAGTTCAGTGCTGGCGCGCCGCATCATCACCGTGGCGCGCAGGCGGGACAGGGATTGGGGCTCCGCTGCCGCCTTCTGCCACTGCTGCGGGTTTTCCACCAACAGAACCGCACAGCCACTGTGCTCCACGATGTAGGCGATTTCGTTGGCCGCGCTGCTCCAGTAAATGCCGGCCGCCACGCCGCCCACCATCATCGCTGCGAGATCCATCGTGGTCCATTCGGGCCGGTTGAAGCCCAGGATGCACACGGCGTCGCCCGGCTGCACACCCAGCGCCACCAGGGCGCGCGCGGCCTGGCGCACCTGGGCGGCATAGTCGCCCCAATTCGTGGCCTGCCAGCCAGTGGCATCGCGCACGTAGTAGGCGGGATGCGTGGGCTGGCGCGCAGCGGTGCGCAAAAGGCGTGCAGGAATGCTGGCGAACTGGCTGTCGCGGGCCGCCAGGGGCGCCTTGCGCGCGTCGGTGATGGGCATGTTTTTTGTCTCCTTGGCTTTTGTTTATTCAGCGCGGCGTCGCCGCGCTTGGCCTGGCCCTTCTATGGGGCCTTGGCTTGACCACCGTTGTCAGGCTTTCAGCCCAAGCATCTGCCGCGCCTCAGCGGGCGATGCGATGCCGCGCCCGGCGTTCTGCGCGCATTGCGCCAGGGCCTCGATGAGCGGGCCGTTGCCGCCAGCGCGGCTGCCGTCCGGCAGGTAGAAGGTGTCTTCCAGCCCGGTGCGCAGCATGCCGCCCATGTCGGCGGTTTTTTGGTGCACAGGCCAGATTTCCTGGCGGCCGATCAGCGTGGCCTGCCAAACGGCGCCCGGTGCCATCCACTGGGGCAGCAGCTCCAGCAATTGCGCATCGCAGGGCATGCCCGAGGCCACGCCCATCACCAGGTTGTATTCGGGGCGGCCCATCTCGGGCCTCAGCATGCCGTTCTTGATGTACATGGTGGTCGAGCGCACGATGCCCACGTCGAAACACTCGAACTCGGGGTGCGTGCCGCACTCGGCCATGACGTCAAGAAACTGCTGCACCTTGGCCACCGGGTTGTCGAACACCATGGGCGGCCAGGCCCAGGTGCCGTCTTCCTTGAGCTTGAGGTAGTTCAGGCTGCCCGCGTTGCAGGCAGCGATTTCGGGGCGCACGCGGCGGATGCAGGCGAGTGGCCCGCTGATGTCCTTGCCGACGACGCCGGTGGTCAGGTTGATGATGACGCCCGGGCAGGCCTGGCGGATGGCGTCCACAATTTCTTGTGCCACATCGGGGTCCCAGCTGGGCATGTGGCCCATGCCTTCTTGCTGGGAGCGGATGTGCACATGCATGATGGAAGCACCGGCATCAAATGCCTGGCGGGCCTGTGCGGCCATCTGCTCGGGCGTGACGGGTACGGGATGCTGCAAGGGGTTGGTCAGCACGCCGGTGAGGGCGCAGGTCAGGATGGCTTTGTTGTTGCTCATGGTGTGGTCTCTTCGGTGGTGAGTTCAAGTTCTGCGAGCACGCTGCCTGCAGCCACGCTGCCTTTGAGCGCTGCATGCAGGGCGGTAACGGTGCCATCAGCGCGGGCGCTGAGCCACATTTCCATCTTCATGGCCTCTACGCAGAGCAGGGGCTGGCCTGCCTTGACCTGGTCGCCCACGGCCACGGAGATGGCGCAGACGGTACCTGCCACGGGCGAGCGCAGTTTGCGCGGGTCAAGGGCCTGGTCGGTTTGCGGGAAGGGTGATTTTTCTTCGAACACAAACACCGCAGCGCCCAAGGCCAGCGTGACCCGGCCACCGTGCAGCAAGCACAGGGCCTGCCGCTGCACACCGCCCCGGCGGTAGTGCAGGCGGTGGTCTTGCAAGGCAATGTGCTCAAAGTCGAAGGCCTCGCCGCTGGCCAGCTCCACCGTCACCCGCGCACCGTGGGGGCGGATGCGCACGGCCTGGCTTTCGGCCGTGCCTTGCAAAGCCAGCGTGGTGCTCCAGGCGGCCACGCTGTCGGGCCGCAAGGCGTCCGAGGTTTGCGCCACCAGTGCAGCAGCAGCCAGGGCCCAGGTATTGGCGTCCGCTTGCGGCGCTTGCAGCAGAGCAACGCCTTCCTGCATCCATTGGTCGATGGTCGCGGTGTGCATGCGCGCTGCGCGAAAGTCGGGGTGGTCCAACAGATCGCGCAGGAAGCGTGCGTTGTTGCGCACCCCCAGCAGCGGGCTGTCTTCCAGTGCGGCCATCAGGCGGCGGATAGCGTCGTTGCGGTCGCGGCCGTGCGCGATCAGCTTGGCCACCATGGGGTCGTACCAGGGGGTGATGGAGCCACCTTCCCGAATGCCAGCGTCAATGCGCACCTCGCCAAAGGCGCATTGCCCCCGTGCACGGCCTGCCAGGGCGAGCTCGGGGCGCCAGAACTGCACCGGGCCGGTCTGCGGGGCAAAGCCGTTGTAGGGGTCTTCGGCGTAGAGCCGCACCTCGATGGCGTGGCCGTCGAGGCGGATGTCCTGCTGCTGCAGCGGCAGGGGTTCGCCCGCTGCCACGCGCAACTGCCACTCGACCAGATCCAGGCCGGTGATGCATTCGGTCACCGGGTGCTCCACCTGCAGACGGGTGTTCATTTCCAGGAAGTAGTGGCGGTTTTCGCTGTCCACGATGAACTCCACCGTGCCCGCGCCGCGGTAGCCCACCGCCAGGGCGGCGGCCACGGCGTCTGCGCCCATCTGCGCGCGCATCTGCGGCGAGACGATGGGGGAGGGCGCTTCTTCAATGACCTTCTGGCGGCGGCGCTGCGCGGTGCAGTCGCGCTCGCCCAGGTGCACGGCGTTGCCATGCGCGTCGGCAAACACTTGGATCTCGATATGGCGCCCGCCTTCAATCAGGCGCTCCAGCATCAGTGAGCCGTCGCCAAACGCGCTGGTGGCTTCGCGCCGGGCTCCCGCCAAGGCTTCGGGCACCTCGGCCAGGTCACGCACCAGGCGCATGCCGCGACCGCCGCCGCCGTTCACGGCCTTGACGAGCAAAGGGGCTTGCAAGCGGGCGGCTTCGCGCAGCAGGCATTCGTCGCTCTGGTCTTCGCCCAGGTAGCCAGGCGCGCAGGGCACACCGGCGTCGACCATGCGCCGCTTGGCGACGGCCTTGTCGCCCATGGCCGTAATGGCCGATGCGGGTGGGCCGATGAAGACGAGACCGGCGCCCGCGCACGCCTGCGCAAAATCGGCGCGCTCGGACAGGAAGCCGTAGCCCGGGTGCACCGCATCGGCGCCGGTGAGGCGCGCGGCTTGCAACAAGGCATCGATCGACAGATAACTTTCGGTCGCCGGTGCCGGGCCGATGTGCACCGATTCATCGGCCAGGGCGACATGGGGAGCTTGGGCATCGGCGTCGGAATGCACGGCGACGGTGCGGTAGCCGAGTGCGCGAGCGGTCTTAATAACCCTGCAAGCGATCTCCCCCCGGTTTGCAATCAGTATTTTCGAAAAAGTCATGCCGGAACCCAAGTCGGTTTGCGTTTCTGCAGAAATGCGCTGGTGCCTTCCTGGCCTTCGGGGCCTTGCACAGCGCGTGAGAAGAGCGCTGCAGCCTCGTCCACCAAATCGGCGGGAGGGTTCCAGCGCGCCTTGGCCATCAGCGCCTTGGTGGCGGCCAGGGCCCCGGGTGCGCAGGCCAGAATGTCGGCCAGCACGGCCTGTACGGCACTGTCCACTTCGGTGGTTTGCACCTGCTGGTGCACGAGGCCAATGGCCAGGGCTTGTGCCGCATCCAATCGCCCGCCGGTGACGGCCAGGCGCTTGGCCTGGGAGTAGCCCAGCCGCTCGACGAGGAAAGGTGCAATCTGCGCGGGTACCACGCCGAGCGCAGTTTCCGGCAGTCGGAAGTGGGCCGTTTCGGTGGCAATGGCCACATCGGCCACGCAGGCCAGACCAAAGCCGCCGCCCATCACCGTGCCCTCCAGCACCGCCACCACGGCCAGCGGCGTGTCGGCAAAAGCCGCGCACATGCGGCCGAAAGCGGCGTTGACCTCGGCCACAGGATCGTGGACAAGGTCGGTGCCCGTTGGCGATTCCAGGGCGCGCATGCGGGCCATGGCCATGTCCTTGAGGTCGCCCCCCGCGCAGAAATGCCCGCCCGCGCCGCGCAACACCACCACGCGGGTGGGGTGGGCGCTGCCCACGCTGGCTTCGGCCTGCGCCAGGGCGCGCCGCAGCTCCTCCACCATGGCCAGCGACATGGCATTGCGCACGTCGGGACGGTTCAAGGTGATTTTGAGCACGGGGCCCGTAGATACGGCGCTAATAGCTATAAAAGACATAGCATTTGTTGCTTGTTGTTGATGAGGGCATCGCACTTTGTCTTGTGCGCAGCGTGTGATTGGACGCGGCCCAGGCCAGGGCTCCCGCGCAAGGGCCGCCAGTGCCCTCCAGTACGGGCGCTGGGAGCGTCCCCCTGCCCGCATCGCCCAGCGATGCGAGAGCGGGGGGAAGCGGCGCAGCCGCTCAGGGGGGTGTTCATTTCTTCTTGCCGGGGAGGGTGCCTTCCAGCTTGCAGATGATGCCCAGCATGATCTCGTCGGCGCCGCCGCCGATGGAGATCAGGCGGCTGTCGCGGTAGGCCTGCGAGATCGGGTTGTCAAACGTAAAGCCCATGCCGCCCCAGTACTGCAGGCAGCTGTCGGTGACTTCTCGCGAGAGGCGCCCGGCCTTGAGCTTGGCCATGGAGGCGAGTTTGGTCACGTCCTTGCCCGCAACGTAGGATTCGACGGCGCGGTAGGTCAGCGCGCGCAGGCATTCCACCTCGGTGCGCAGCTCGGCCAGACGAAAGTGCACCACCTGGTTGTTCAGGATGGGCTGGCCAAACGTGTGGCGCTGGCGGGTGTATTCGATGGTCTGGTCGATCAGCTTGTCCAGGGACCGCAGGCTGCTGGCCGCACCGTACAGGCGCTCTTCCTGGAACTGCAGCATCTGGAACATGAAGCCCGCACCTTCCTGGCCAATCAGGTTGCGCTGGGGCACGCGCACGTTGTCGAAAAAGAGCTGCGCGGTGTCGCTCGAATGCATGCCGATCTTCTCGATCTTCTGGCGCGTGATGCCGAGTGCATCCATGGGCACCATGATGAGCGACTTGTTCGAGTGCACCGGCCCCTCGCTGGTGTTGGCCAGCAGGCAGCACCAGTCGGCCTGCATGCCGTTGGTGATCCACATCTTGGAGCCGTTGATGACGTAATCGCCGCCGTCCTTTTTGGCCGTGGTCTTGAGCGCGGCCACGTCCGAGCCGCCGGTGACTTCGCTCACGCCGATGCAGCCCACCATGTCGCCGGCAATCGCCGGGGCCAGGAATTCCTTGCGCAGTTCGTCCGAGCCAAAGCGCGCCAGCGCTGGGGTGCACATGTCGGTCTGCACGCCAATGGCCATGGGTACGCCGCCCACGTTGCAGTCGCCCAGCGCTTCGGCCATCACCATGGAGTAGCTGAAGTCCAGCCCCATGCCGCCGAACTCGGTGGGGTACTTGATGCCCAGCAGGCCCAGGTCGCCCATCTTTTTGAAGAGCTCGCGCGCGGGGAAGATGCCTGCCTTTTCCCATTCGGCCGTGAAGGGGTTGATCTCGTTGGCGACAAACTTGCGCACGGTGTCGGAAATCTGCTCGTGCTCGGGGGTGAATTGCATGGTGTTTTCTCCAGAAAAAGGGGGGATCGGCGCAGGGTGCTTAGAAGCGTGCCACGCCAAAGGTGTTGGGGTGCAGCACGCGCGCTCTGGCGTCGCGTGCCATCGCCAGGCACAGCGCCAGCACGTTGCGGGTGTCGCGCGGGTCGATGATTCCGTCGTCCCACAGGCGGGCGGTGCCAAACAGCACGTCGGATTCAAGGTCCAGGCGCCGCTTGAGCTGATCGCTCATGGCCTGGATACCGGCTTCGGCCTGCTCGTTCATCGGCACACCGGCGCGCTCGAGCTTGCTGCGGCTGATCATCTCCATGACCATGGCGGCCTGCGCGCCGCCCATCACGGCGGTGCGTGCGCTGGGCCAGGTGAAGATGAAGTCGGGATCGAACCCGCGCCCGCACATGCCGTAGTTGCCCGCGCCAAACGAGCCGCCGACTACGATGGTGAACTTGGGTACGCGCGCATTGGCCACGGCCTGGATCATCTTGCTGCCGTGCTTGATGGCACCGGCGCGCTCGGCCGCCGTGCCCACCATGTAGCCTGTGGTGTTCTGTAAAAACACCAGCGGCGTGCCGCTCTGGTCGCACAGCTGGATGAACTGCGCCGCCTTGACCGAGCCCGTGGGCTGGATGGGGCCGTTGTTGGCGATGATGCCGACATGGTGGCCATCAATGCGTGCATGGCCGCACACCGTGTCGCTGTCGAAGGCCCCCTTGAATTCGAGGAAGTGCGAGCCGTCCACGATGCGGGCGATGATCTCGCGGGCATCGTAGGGCTCGCGCTCGTCTGCCGGGACGATGCCCAGCAGCTCCTCGGCGGGAAACAAAGGCGCACGCACGCTGGCGCCCTGCGCACTGGCCTCGTCCCAGGGCAGGTGGTCCATCAGGTCGCGGGTCAGTGCAATGGCGTGCGCATCGTTCTCGGCCAGGTATTCGCCCAAGCCTGTCACGCTGGCGTGCATCTCGCTGCCACCCAGTTCCTCGTCGGTCGCATCTTCGCCAATGGCTGCTTTGACGAGTGGTGGGCCCGCCAGGTAGATGCTTGAGCGCCCTTTCACCAGCACCACATAGTCGGACAGACCCGGCAGGTAGGCGCCGCCTGCCGTGGACGAACCGTGCACCACCGCGATCTGCGGAATGCCCGCAGCCGACAGGCGCGCCTGGTTGGCAAAACTGCGCCCGCCATCGACAAAAATATCGGCCTGGTACATCAGATTGGCGCCGCCCGATTCGACCAGCGCAATCAGCGGCAGCTTGTTTTGCAACGCAATGGCCTGCGCGCGCAGGCCTTTCTTGAGGCCCATGGGCGCCACGGTGCCGCCCTTGACAGCGCTGTCGCTGGCGGAAATGAGCACGCGCTTGCCGGCCACCTGGCCGATGCCGACGATGGAGCCGCCGCCCAGCACGGCCTTCTTGCCGTCGTCGTCGTGCATCCCCAAGCCGGCCAGGGCGCTGAGTTCCAGAAAGCTGCTGCCCCGGTCGAGCAGGCGTGCAACCCGTTCGCGCGGAAGCAACTGGCCTTTTTTCTCGAACTTGCCTTGCTTGGAGGCCGACTCGGCCACCACCTTGCCTTGCAGGCCTTGCACCTGCGCGAGGCGTTCGGCCATGCGCTCGGCATTGCGGCGAAAGCTGTCGCTGTGTGCGTCGATCAGTGTGCGCAGAGCAGTCATGGGTTCAGCACCTCCGGTGTCTGCGCGCGGTGAAAACCCTCAAACGGCGGGCAGCGGTCGTGGTCCATGGTCGGGAAGACCGGGCTGCCCAGCGATGCCGCGCCGTCAATCTGCAGCGTGACGCCGCTGATAAAGGCCGCACCGGGGCTGAGCAGAAAGACGATGGCCGCGCTGATTTCTGCCTCGGTGGCCAGGCGCCGCATGGGCACATGCTGTCGCAGCTTTTTAATCATCGCCCGGACAGGGCCTTCGTAGCTGTCCATGCCCGAGGAGGCCACCCAGCCGGGCGATACGGCATTGACGCGCACACCCGCTTGTGCCCACTCAAACGCAGCGCTCATGGTCAGGTTGCTCATGCCGGCGCGGGCCGCGCCCGAGTGGCCCATGCCCGGCATGCCGTTGCGAAAGTCGGCCGTCATGTTGACGATTGCGCCGCCATGCTCCTGCATGCTTTGCAGAAACACCTCGCGCATCATCAAAAAGCCACCGGTGAGGTTGTTGCTGACGACCGCTTCAAAGCCGCGCTTGCTGATGGCCTGCAGCGGCGCCGGGAACTGCCCGCCCGCGTTGTTGACCAGTCCGTCGATACGGCCCACGCGCGCCACCACGGCGGCTACCGCAGTTTTTACCGCGTCTTCGTCGCGGATGTCGAAGGCCTGGGTTTCGCACTGGCCGCCGTCGTCGCGGATCTCTTGCGCCACGCGGTCGAGCTTCTCCTGCGTACGCCCGCTGATGACAACGCGCGCACCAAGCGAGGCGAGCTCATGCGCCACGCAGCGGCCAATACCGCTGCCGCCGCCGGTCACCCACAAGGTGCGGCCCTGGAAAAGTCCGCCGCGAAAGATGCTGTGGTACTGCGCCGGGGCGGGAGTCTGAAGGGGAAGGGTAGGCTGGTTCATGTCGATTGCAGATCAAGGATGACGTATTAGACTAATGCATGACGTTTACGTCAACCTAGTTTCTTATAGGTATTTTCCCTTTGGTTATGGGAACTCATTGCACTTATGATGCTGACCTTGTTTACCCCATCTTCACAAGGAACACCATGAACATCCAGGAATGCACCGACGCCATCCGCGCCAAAGTGGGCGACGACAGCGGTTTGAACGCCGTGCTCAAGTTCGATTGCGGCGCTGACGGCCAGATCGTCATCGACGGTGCGGCGGCGCCCAATACCGTGGACAACAATGACCGTGATGCCGACTGCACCGTGGCCATCACGCTGGAAAACCTGAACAACCTGCTCACCGGCAAGCTCGATCCGGTGACCGGCTTCATGGGTGGCAAGTTCAAGGTCAGCGGCGACATGAGCCTCGCCATGAAGCTGCAGCGGGTGGTCTGACCATGGTGGCTGGCCGCACCCCCGGCTCTGCCGACCGGCAGGCCGCCGCCACGGAGGCGGCGCGCCAGGTGCTGGCCGATCATTTTTCGGACGACAAGGACTCCGAGCTGTTCGGCGTCACCGAGTTGTGCAATGCCTTTGATGTGACGCCGCGCACCCTGCGCTTTTACGAAGACAAGGGCTTGCTCAGCCCGCGCCGCATCAATGGCACCCGTGTTTACAGTCGGCGCGACCGCGCGCGGCTGGCGCTGATCCTGCGCGCCAAGGTCATTGGCTCGTCGCTCGCCGAGATCAAGCAGTACCTGGACATGTATGGCCAGGCGGGCGAAGGTCGCGAGCAGCAGCTGCGCTATGTGCTTGCCCGCACCGATGGCGCCATTGCCGAGCTGGAGCAAAAGCTCACCCACATTGAAAGCAGCCTGGCCGAGTTGCGCATCATCAACAGCAACGTGCGCCAGAACCTGGGGCTGCCTCCACTGGAATAACTTGGACTGTTGCTGAAAGCGCCGACGGATCTGCGGATCAGGTCGGCGCTTTTGCTTTGGTGTTGTCGCAATGGCGGTGATACACAATCGGGGGAATCGCAGTCTTTTTCGATGGAGCCCATGACCACCGCACCCGAATGGATCACCCGCAATGTTTCGCGCCTGCGCGGTGCCCGACCCGCAGCCGATGCAGCCCCGGCCTCCGTAGCCGCAAAACCCGCGGCCGAGCGCAGTACCCATGAGCGCCTGCAGGCCACGCTGCGCCGTGGCACCGAGGCACTCGCGCCGCGTGCCCTGCGCCGCCTGCTGGCCGACCTGCAGGAGGTGGTGGCGCCCCGGGTCAGCGAGATGGAAGGGGGGACCCGCGCCCAGGCGGTGGCCGCCTGGTACGCGCAGGCCGAACCGGGCGAGCGGCGCGACATGTGGCTGCTGATGAGCGAGCAGTTTGCGCCCGACGCCACGCGCTTCAAATCCGCCCGTGTACGTTACGAGGCGGCGGCGGGCACGGAAGAGCAGGGCCAGGCCGAAATCGGCCTGCGCCGCGCGATGGTTTCGCCCCGCACGCGCCTGCTGCAGCGTTTTGCGGTGTTTCCGCAAGGCATGCGGTTTTTGGTGGACTTGCGTGCCGAACTGCTGCGCGCCTTGAAAGGCGACAAGCGCCTGCTGGCGCTCGATGCCGAGCTGGAGCACCTGTTCTCTACCTGGTTCGACGTGGCCTTCCTGGAGTTGCGCCGCCTCTCGTGGGATTCGCCGGCCTCGCTGCTCGAAAAACTCATCCAGTACGAGGCCGTGCACGACATCCGCAGTTGGGCCGATTTGAAGAACCGCCTCGACAGCGACCGCCGCTGCTATGGATTTTTCCACCCGCGCCTGCCCAATGAGCCTTTGATTTTTGTCGAAGTGGCCCTGGTGGACCATATCTCCGGCAGCATTACGCCGCTGCTCGACGAGACAGCCGCGCACATGGATATCGGCAAATCCACCACGGCGATTTTTTATTCCATCAGCAACACGCAAACCGGCTTGCGCGGCGTGAGCTTTGGTGACTCGCTCATCAAGCATGTCGTGGAGACGCTGCAGCAGGAGTTTCCGCGCCTGCGCACCTTT
Organism: Simplicispira sp. 125; assembly: GCF_003096555.1. Taxonomy (NCBI): domain Bacteria; kingdom Pseudomonadati; phylum Pseudomonadota; class Betaproteobacteria; order Burkholderiales; family Comamonadaceae; genus Simplicispira; species Simplicispira sp. 125. The sequence goes on from NZ_QEKM01000001.1 coordinate 296,280, forward strand.
GCCACGCTGTCGCCGATTCCGGGTTTCCGTGCGTGGCTGGGCAAAAATGCAGGCGCCATGCTCGAGCGCCTGGACGAGCGGCGCCGCGCTGAGCTGGGCCGCGCAGTGGGCTTCGAGCCGCCGCAGGCCTCGCACCTGCTGGAAGCTGTGGACAAGGCGCAGGCGCTGGATGAACGCTCGCCCGTGCGCCAGTTGCTGCTGCAGTGTGCTGCGCACTACCTGGCACGCGAGCTGGTGGATGGCAAGCCCGTAGACCCGGTGGCGCGCTTCCACCTGGGCAATGGTGCACGGGTGGAGCGCCTCAATTGGGCGGGAGACCCGTCAGCCAAGGGCCACAAGCAGTCGTACGGACTGATGGTGAATTATTTGTACGACCTCAAGCGCATCGACAAGCACCGCAGCCTGCTGGCCGAGGGCAAGGTGGCCGCATCGCGCGAGATCGAAAGTCTGAGCGCCTTGCGCTGAACGGGCGCAGGGGGTGGGGGAGTGAAGGAATCCATGGAAACAACCGCAGAAGTGGCGGCGGCGCGGGCCGCTGGAGAGGCCGGCGATGCCGGTGTAGTGCTGGTCACCGTGCGCAACAGCGGGCGGCTCAACGCCATGTCGCGAGCCATGTGGCGCCAGTTGCGCAGTGTTTTTCTGGGCATCCAGCAGGATGCCAGGGTGCGCTGCGTGCTCATCGAAGGGGCGGGCGGCGCTTTCTGCGCAGGCGGAGACATTTCGGAATACCCAGCCTTTCGCTTCGACCCGGCGGCGTTGCGAGACTTTCATGAGAACGATGTCTGGGGCGCTCTGCAGGCCATGCTCGACTGCGACGTGCCCATCGTGGCGCGCATCGATGGCGCCTGCATGGGCGCGGGCGTGGAGATCGCCAGTTGCTGCGACATCCGCATTGCCGGAGCAGGTTCGCGCTTTGGCGCACCCATTGCGCGCCTGGGTTTTCCGATGGCCCCGCGCGAGGCGCAGCTCGTGGCGGGCGCCGTGGGGGAGCTGACGGCGCGCCAGATGCTGCTGGAAGCCGCCACCTTTACGGCGCCCGAGATGCTGGCGCGTGGATTCCTGAGCCGCGTGGTGCCCGACGAGCGGCTCGGCGCCGAGGCCCTGGGCACCGCCCTGCGCGTGGCCGCGCTGGCACCCCAGGCCGCCCGCCTGAACAAGCAGACACTTCGGGCATTAAAAATGCCTCCAGCGCTTGATGGTCAAGCGCCAACAGCTATCGAAAATGAAGCACATAGCGCTGCGGACCCATACGCCTACGCGCCCAGTGCCGAACACCGTGAGGGCATCACCGCCTTCCTTGCCAAACGCCCGCCTGTGTTTTGACCCCGCCATGACCACAATGCCCCCCAACGAAAGCCTCTTCGCCGCCCTGCGCGCGGCCTTTCCCGCCGACCTGGACGCCACGGCCATCGAAACCACCGCGCCCGATGGCACGCCGCTGTACTACACCTGGGGCGACATCGACCGCGCCAGTGCGCGCATGGCCAATTTGCTGGGCTCGCTGGGTCTGCCCGATGGCAGCCGCATCGCCGTGCAGGTGGAAAAATCCGTCGAGGCCTTGCTGCTGTACCTGGCCACGCTGCGTGCGGGCTATGTCTTTTTGCCGCTCAACACCGCCTACCAGAGCGCCGAGATCGAATACTTCATCGGCAACGCTGAGCCTGCGGTGGTGGTGTGCACGCCGGGCAACTTTGGCTGGGTGTCGAAGATCGCCTTCACGGCGGGCACGCGCCATGTGTTCACGCTGGGCGAGAACCGCGACGGCAGCCTGCTGGAGCGCGCCGTGCACTATGCCGACACGCACGAGGTGGCGCGCAAAGGCCCGGACGATGTGGCCGCCATTCTCTACACCAGCGGCACCACGGGCCGTAGCAAGGGGGCGATGCTGACGCACGGCAACCTGCTGTCCAACGCGGTGGTGCTCAATGACTACTGGGGCTGGCGCCAGGACGACGTGCTGATCCACGCGCTGCCCATCTTCCATGTGCATGGGCTGTTCGTGGCCATCCATGCGGCGCTGCTGGGCGGCAGCAAGATGATCTGGCTGGCGAAGTTCGACCCTCAGGCCGTGATCGCCGCGCTGCCGCGCGCCACGGTGTTCATGGGCGTGCCCACGCTGTATGTGCGCATGCTGGGCGAGGCCAGGCTCACGCACGCGGCGGCGCGCCACATGCGGCTGTTCATTTCGGGCTCGGCGCCGCTGCTCATCGAAACCTTCCGCGACTGGCAGGAGCGCACCGGCCACACCATCCTGGAACGCTACGGCATGAGCGAGACCATCATGCTCACCTCCAACCCTTACCAAGCCGATGCGCGCCACGGAGGCCAGGACGAGCGCCGTGGCGGCACCGTGGGCTTCCCGCTGCCCGGCGTGGGCCTGCGTGTGGTGGGGGACGACGGCCGGGAGCTGGCCGTGGGCGAGACCGGCCACATCCAGGTGCGCGGCGCCAACGTGTTCCAGGGCTACTGGCGCATGCCCGAGAAGACGGCCGAGGAGTTCACGCCCGATGGCTGGTTCAAGACCGGCGACGTGGGCGTGGTGGACGAGCGCGGCTACGTGCGCATCGTCGGCCGCAGCAAGGACCTGATCATCAGCGGCGGCTACAACGTCTACCCGGCCGAGGTCGAGGGCACCATCAACGAGCTGCCCGGCGTGATGGAAAGCGCCCTGGTCGGTGTGCCGCACCCTGATTTCGGTGAGGTGGGCGTGGCTGTGGTCATTGCCAAACCGGGTACCGTGCTGGACGGCGAGGTGATTCTTGCGCAGCTCAAGTCCCAGCTGGCCAACTTCAAGGTTCCCAAGCGCTGCTTCGTGGCCGCCGAGCTGCCGCGCAACGCCATGGGCAAGGTGCAAAAGAACCTGCTGCGCGCGCAGTACCAGGGGCTGTTTGCCTGAAAAAATGCACACGCCGCCCTGTATACATAAAGGGCATGAATGCTATTAAAGTGGTAGCTATTATCGTTTGATGAATAAGCGATAGAGGCCAAAAATTCCCGAAATCAACGTAGCGCTAGCACCCGAATGTGCGAATGCATCAGCGGACGAAATGCCCCGTCGCTGGCGGCTCTGGAGCGCAATGGAGGCCGCTGCCGACAGCACCAGGCGGTACCCTACACCACTGGGGCCGTTACGGCCAACTGCACGGTTAACGCGAGCTTTGGTGTCGTGCCCCCGACCAGGTACCCCATCAACATTTCTGCCAGCGCCGGTGGCAGTGTGGTGTGCAGCCCCAACCCCGTGCCGCATGGCGCCAGCGCCACCTGCACCGCCACGCCCAACACAGGTTACCGCTTGACGGCTTGGGGCGGCCAATGCAGCGGCAATACCCCGTCGTGCACCCTGGCTGCGGTGACTTCGGCCACCAGCGTCACAGCGCAGTTTGCGCCGGCGCAGGCCATTCCGACCCTGGGTGAATGGGCTATGCTGCTGCTCTCGGGCCTGATGGGTATTGCCGCGCTGGGGGTGCTGCGCAGGCGGTGATGGCCGTTCGATTCGTTTCACTGTCTTTGAGAGCGACTCACAAAACTCTTCTGGCGTTGTTGCTGCGTCTGGTTGTACTGCCTGCGGCGCAGCGCAGCGCCTCGCCAGAACAGAAACGTTTTGCTGGGTTTTGTGATCTGCTCTTGATCCTGTCGGCCAGTGCGGGCACGGGTGATGCTGCGCTTAAACTTGTGGACTCATGTTGCGTTTTTTTAGTATTTTTGGTGTCTCCCTGCTGGTCCTGTTTCGCATCGACATGCTCGAGAGCGTGCAGCGCACGGTGATTGCCCCCTGGTCGGACTGGCTTGCCGTCCTCAGCTTCTTGTGTATGACCCCTTTCGACCCGGATGTGATGCATTCCGGGCGGCTGCTTTACAGCCCATCGACGGGTTTTGCTGTGTCCATCGAAGCGGGGTGCAATGGCATCGAGGCGGCGATCGTGCTGATTGCGGGCGTTTTGGCCTTCCCCGCCACCTGGACTCAAAAGGCCTGGGGCTTTGCCATAGGCTTTGGTGCCATACAGGTGGCCAACCTGCTGCGCATCATCAGCCTGTATTACCTGGGGCGCTGGAACATGCAGTGGTTCGAGTTTGCCCACCTCTATTTGTGGCAGGCTTTGATCATGCTCGATGTGCTGGTGGTCTGGTTGCTATGGATGCGCTGGGTGGGTCGGCAAGCGGCCCGGGCCGAAATTTCCCGCACTGCCCATGCGATCTAATTCTTTGCCGCTGTTCCTGTTGTTGTCGCTGGCCGGGCTGCTGTGCCTGATGCCGGTGTGGTATTTTTTTCTTGCGCCTTGGCTGGCCGTTCCAGTGTTTTACATGGCGGGCGAGGCTTTATCCAACTTGTTCCATTGGGTGGTGATTTACCAGCCCACAGGAACCCAGGCGACGCTGTTGACCAGCCTGCAGTTCATTGCCGAACAAGGGCAGGGCCGATCGGGCAAGCTGGCGCCGGTGGTGGAGTATCGAATCCACGGTTATGGCCTGGTGATGCTGTGGGCCATGTTGCTTGCTTCACGCCCTGCGGCACTGGTGCAAAAACTGTTGCTGGGAACCGGGGCTATGTTGGTTGTTTCGGCTGTGAGCGTGGCGCTGCAATGGCTCAATGAAGTTTTCAATCGCTCCGGCGCCCATGTGCTTGCGCAAACCCGGGCGCCCACTTGGCTGGTGGAGGCGGTGGAGTTTGGTTTCCACTTCAACCTTTTTATTTTTACCGCTCTCGCACCCGTTCTTTTGTGGGTGCTGATGAACCGCCCGTTTGTGCAGGCTTTGTGGAGTGATGCAATGGTTGTGCCGCCACGGGCAGCACGTTCAGATCAACCTGAGTAGTACGACAAGACGCGGCAACAACGCCAGAAGAGTTTTGTGAGTCGCTCTAACGCAGCACCAGCACCGGGATGTGCGAATGCGTCAGCACATGCTGTGTCTCGCTGCCCAGCAGCAAGCGCTTGATACCTTTGCGGCCATGTGAGGCCATCACGATCAGGTCGCACTTGTGTTTCTTGGCAGCGGCAATCACGGCCTCGGCTACCAGGTCGGACTTGGCCACTATGGCCTTCACCGTCAGGCCCTGGGTTTCGCCCTTGTCTTTGATAGCGTCGACCATGGCTTGCGCAGCATCGCTCCATTGCTTCTCGATGCGGCGAATATCGCTGGCGTCTACGGGCAGGCCCCCTTCAAAGTAGCTGCGTGGGTAGCGGGGAACCACTTTCAGCGCGATCACGGTCGCTCCCGTGAGCGCGGCGAGCGAGAGGCCGCTTTCCACGGCTTTGTCAGACAGCTCCGAGCCGTCGGTGGCAATCAGAATGCGTTTGTACATAAGGGCTCCTTGGGTGGCAATGCTTTGATTAAAGTAAAAAGTTCGGTTTTTGAGTTGATTCAAGTCAATCAATTCCAGGTGCAAAGACGGTAAGCTTGCGCCATGTCAATGATTTCCATAACGGCTCCGGATACGCGAGAGGCGTCGGCTGTCTCGTCCGTGCCGTTTTTGCCTGTCGGACCGGGCGCGGAAACGCTGCTCGACGACCCGCAGGAGTGGGCGTCGTTTGGCCGCCAGTGCGCCGACACGGCGCAGCAGAGCGCGGCATGGGAGTCGCATGTCGTCGTCAAGGGCATGCATTGCGCTACCTGTGCGCTGACCATTGAAGAAGCCTTGCGTGCCGTCCCCGGTGTGGCGCAGGCCGAAGTCAGCGCCGCAACGCAGCGCGCTCGCGTGGTGTGGCAGCCCGGTCAGGTGCTGCCTTCGCAGTGGCTTGCCGCGGTGCGCAAGGCCGGTTACCAGGCCTTGCCGGCCATGGACGCCATGGCGCGTGAGCAGCGCGTGCGCGAGCACCGCCAGGCCCTGTGGCGCTGGCTGGTGGCCGGGTTCTGCATGATGCAGGTCATGATGTACGCATGGCCTGCCTACATCGCCGATCCCGGGGATTTGACGGCCGAAATGGAGCACTTGCTGCGCTGGGCATCCTGGGTCATTACGCTGCCCGTGGTGATTTTTTCCTGTGGCCCGTTTTTTGGAAATGCGCTGCGCGACATCCGCCAGCGCCGCGTGAGCATGGATCTGCCAGTAGCGTTGGGCATGGCCATCACTTTTGTGGTCAGTACAGCGGGCACGTTTGAGCCCGATGGTGTTTTTGGTCGCGAGGTGTATTTCGATTCGCTCACCATGTTTGTTTTCTTTCTGCTCACCGGGCGCTGGCTGGAGCTGCGCCTGCGCGACCGCACAGTGGGCGCGCTCGAAGCGGTGATGAACCGCCTGCCCGACAGCGTGGAGCGGCGTGGTGCTGACGGCAGCTTTGAGCGCGTGGCGGTGCGTAGGCTGGTGCCTGGCGATGTCGTGCGGGTGCTGCCGGGCGAGGCCTTTCCGGGCGACGGCAGCATTACCGAAGGCACCACACGGGTAGACGAGGCGCTGCTCACGGGCGAGTCCGTGCCCCTGGCGCGTGGCGTGGGTGGCACAGTGGCAGCGGGCAGTTATAACCTGCAGTCGGCAGTGCTGGTGCAGGTGAAACAGGTCGGGGCTGAGACGCGGTTTGGTCAGATCGTGTCCCTGATGGAAAGCGCCTCGCTGCAAAAACCCCGCCTGGCGCGCATTGCGGACCAGGTTGCGCGCCCATTCTTGGTGCTGGTGCTGCTGGCAGCAGGGGCCGCCGCATTGTGGTGGTGGCCTACCGATCCCAGCCATGCCTTGATGGTGGCGGTTTCAGTGCTGATCGTGACCTGCCCCTGCGCCTTGTCGTTGGCGACACCCGTGGCCATGCTGTCGGCTGCTGGGGCCTTGGCGCGCCAGGGCGTGCTGGTGCGCAACCTGCAGGGGCTGGAAGCCCTTGCGTCCATTGATACCGTGGTGTTTGACAAGACGGGTACGCTCACCCGCGACGGCATGGCCGTGCGCGGCGTGCATGGCAAGGCGGAACTGGCCGCCGACGAAGCACTGGCGCTGGCGGCTGCGTTGGCGCGCCATTCGCTGCACCCTGTTTCGCGCGCCCTGGTGGCTGAAGCCACGCGCCGCAAGCTTGAGAACTCTGCGCGTTGGTCATTCGATGAAGTGCAGGAAGAGGCAGGCGCCGGGCTGAGCGCCCTGGTGCACAGCGCCGACGGGGCGGGTACCGCACGGCGCCTGCTGTTGGGTTCGGCGCGCCACGTGGGGAGTGCTGCTGCGCAGGAGCCTGGAGCTCTCCAGCAAGTGTTTTTGGCCTGGCAGCAGGAGGGTCAGGTGCCGCAGCAACTGGCTGTCTTTGACCTGAGTGAAGACTTGCGTCCCGAAGCCGCAGCAGTCATGAATGCTCTGCGCGAGGCGGGCATTGGCGTGCAATTGCTCTCGGGCGACCGTGCGCCTGCCGTGGCGCGGCTGGCGGCGCAGGCGGGCATTGCACGATGGCAGGGCGATTGCTCACCCCAAGACAAACTCGATGCGCTGCTGCGTCTGCAAGAGCAAGGCCACCGCAGCGCCATGGTGGGCGATGGGTTGAATGACGGGCCGGTGCTTGCCGGAGCGCATGTATCGTTCGCCTTTGGCCGCGCGGTGCCTCTTGCGCAATCGCGCTCTGATTTTGTGGTGTTGGGCGATGATCTTTCGCTCGTGCCCCAGGCCATTGACCTGGCCCGGCGTACTTTGCGTGTGGTACGCCAGAACCTGTGGTGGGCCGCAGGGTACAACGCATTGTGCGTGCCGCTGGCGATTGCGGGCTATATGCCAGCCTGGCTGGCGGGGCTGGGCATGGCGCTCAGTTCGCTGCTCGTCGTTCTCAATGCAGCGCGCCTGACATCGCCCCTGGCGGCTCTTCCGGGCGTTGCCGGTTCGAGCCCAACTGCCCTGTCGGCCGCCTCTGTAGCGGCCCAACCTGCCTGATACGTGGAGATTGACGCTATGGACATTCTTTATCTCCTGATTCCTTTGTCAGTAGCGCTGGTTTTACTGATTTTGCTGGGGCTGTGGTGGGCTGTTTATCGCGGGCAGTTCGAAAACGTCGAGCAAGAGGGCGAGCGGATTCTTCGGGACGGTTGACGCGCGTCAATATGTCAACAGTGTAAGTAAGGTTATTATTTCTACAGAACTAAGAGGTACCCGATGGATTCACCAAAAAGCACTCAAATGGCGCACTACAACGACACGGTAGTGCGCCAGTTTTCGATCATGGCCGTGGTCTGGGGGGTGGTGGGCATGCTGGTTGGCGTGTTCATCGCCGCGCAGCTGGCTTGGCCTGAACTCAACTTCGGCATCCCATGGCTGAGCTATGGGCGGTTGCGCCCCTTGCACACCAATGCGGTTATTTTTGCCTTTGGCGGCAGTGCACTCATTGGCACCAGCTATTACGTGGTGCAGCGCACCTGCCAGACGCGGCTGTTCGCCGGGCCTCTGGCATCGTTCACGTTCTGGGGCTGGCAACTGGTCATTCTGGCTGCCGCCATCAGCCTGCCGCTGGGTTACACCCAGGGCAAGGAATACGCTGAACTCGAATGGCCCATCGACATCCTGATCACGTTGGTCTGGGTTTCTTATGCCATCGTGTTCTTCGGCACCATTGGCATGCGCAAGGTCAAGCACATTTATGTGGCCAACTGGTTCTACGGTGGCTTCATTCTGGCGGTGGCACTTTTGCACCTGGTCAATAGCGCGGCCATTCCGGCGGGCTTCATGAAGAGCTACTCGGCCTATGCCGGTGTGCAGGATGCCATGGTGCAGTGGTGGTATGGCCACAATGCCGTGGGCTTCTTCCTGACCGCAGGCTTCCTGGGCATGATGTATTACTTCATCCCCAAGCAGGCAGGCCGCCCGGTGTACAGCTATCGCCTGTCCATCGTGCACTTCTGGGCGCTGATCTTCACCTACATGTGGGCAGGTCCGCACCACCTGCACTACACCGCATTGCCCGACTGGACGCAGTCCGTGGGTATGGCTTTCTCGCTGATTCTTTTGGCGCCCAGCTGGGGCGGCATGATCAACGGCATCATGACCCTGTCGGGGGCCTGGCACAAACTGCGTGATGACCCCATCCTGCGCTTCCTGATCGTTTCGCTGTCGTTCTATGGCATGTCCACGTTCGAAGGCCCGATGATGTCCATCAAGACTGTCAACGCACTTTCGCACTACACCGACTGGACCGTGGGCCACGTGCACTCGGGTGCCTTGGGCTGGGTGGGTCTGATCACCATGGGTTCGCTGTACTACCTGATTCCGCGTCTGTTTGGCCGAGAAAAAATGCACTCCATCAAGGCGATTGAGTTGCACTTCTGGCTGGCCACCATTGGCATCGTGTTGTATATCGCAGCGATGTGGATCGCCGGTGTGATGCAGGGCCTGATGTGGCGCGCTGTCAATACCGACGGCACCTTGACCTATACCTTTGTTGAAAGCGTGAAGGCGACCTATCCCTTCTATGTGATCCGTGTCATGGGTGGCGTGCTGTACCTGACGGGCATGCTGATCATGGCCTGGAATGTGTGGGTGACCGCCATTTCCGGTCGTTCGGTGGCCGTGACCATCCCCGCAGTCAAGCCTGCCCACGCCTGAGATTCGAGGTAAATCGACATGTCACAAAACAACAATGCTTCCAAAGGTTTCACGCATGAGACGGTGGAAACCAACAACTTCCTGATGATCGTCCTGATCGTCTTGGTGGTTGCTGTCGGTGGATTGGTGGAAATCGTTCCACTGTTCTTCCAGAAGTCCACCACCGAGGCCGTCAAGGGCGTGGAGCCTTATGCAGCGCTGCCTCTGATGGGGCGCGACATTTATCTGCGCGAAGGTTGCTACAACTGCCACTCGCAAATGATTCGTCCCTTCCGTGCAGAAACCCTGCGCTATGGCCATTACTCTACGGCGGGTGAGTTCGTGTACGACCATCCGTTCCAGTGGGGCAGCAAGCGCACCGGCCCCGATCTGCACCGTGTGGGTGGAAAGTACAGCGATGAATGGCATCGCATCCACCTGAACAATCCCCGCGATGTGGTGCCCGAGTCCAATATGCCCGCCTATTCCTGGCTGGAGAAGACCACTCTGGATCCTTCGGATGTGACTCCGCGCATGAAGGCTTTGCGCACGGTGGGTGTGCCGTACACCGACGCGCAGATTGCTGCTGCGCCGGATGAAATCAAGGGGAAGACGGAAATGGATGCCCTGGTCGCTTATCTGCAGGGCATGGGCCGCGCGCTGAAATAGGAGCGGGTTATGGACATCACTACGTTGCGCATCGTTTTTACGTTGCTGTCGTTTGCCTGCTTCATCGGGATCGGAATCTGGGCCTATTCGCGCAGCAACCGTGCCCGGTTTGACGAAGCAGCACGGCTTCCTTTTGAACAAGATTGATTTCCACCAGAACGAGAACACACCATGAGTGACTTCACCAGTAATTTCTGGTCGGTTTATGTGGCCGGGCTGACCCTCATTGGCATCATTGCCTGCATGCTGCTGCTGTGGATCACGGCGCGCAAGAAGGTCGTATCCACCAGTGACAACACCACGGGCCATGTCTGGGACGAAGACCTGACCGAGATGAACAACCCCATGCCCCGCTGGTGGATGTGGATGTTCGTGTTGACCACTGTTTTTGCGCTGGGCTACCTGGTCTTGTACCCGGGGCTGGGTAGTTTTGCTGGCAAGCTGGGCTGGACTCAGCTGGGTGAGTACCAACAGGAAATGGACAAGGGACGTGCCGAGATCGAACCTCTCTATGCCCGTTTTGCTGCCATGACACCCGAGCAAATCGCGGCCGATGGTCCGGCCATGGCGATTGGCGAGCGTCTGTTCATGAACAACTGCGCCCAGTGCCACGGCTCTGATGCCCGTGGCAGCAAGAGCTTCCCCAACCTCACCGATAGGGACTGGCTGCACGGCGGTACACCCGAGAAGATCAGTGAGACCCTGCACCAGGGGCGGGTCGGTAACATGCCCCCCATGGCCGAGGCCGTGGGTAATGCAGACGACGTGCGCAACCTGTCGCACTATGTGCTGAGTCTGTCGGGTAGCCCGCACGATTCGCTCCGCGCTTCCTTGGGCAAGCCCAAGTTTGCTGCGTGCGCCGCGTGCCACGGCATGGACGGCAAGGGTAACCAGGCCTTGGGTGCCCCCAATCTGACCGATGACATCTGGTTGCACGGCTGGGGCGAAGAGGCCATTACTGCGATGATCAACAAGGGCAAGGTCAACGAAATGCCCGCTCAGGCGGGTAAGCTGACGGACGCACAGCTGAGCGTTCTGACCGCCTATGTGTGGGGGCTCTCTCATAAGGCGGGTGCGGCGGCACAATAAGGCTTGATGCCTGGTTTGACAGCGGTGGCGCCGGTGGGCGCCATCGCGCTGTGATTGCCTCCCTGTTCTGAGAAGTCTGCACCATGAATACACCCAGCGGAAAACCCCGCAAGGTCATCCCCATCGCCACGGACAGTGACGTGGGAAGCTTGTTCGAAGCGCAGAGAAAAATCTATCCACGCTCCATCAGCGGGTTTTTTGCCCGGTGGCGTTGGTTCATGGTGGTTTTGACGCAGTTGGTTTTCTATGGGCTGCCGTGGCTTGAATGGGGGCAGCGTCAGATGGTGCTGTTCGATCTGGGGGCACGGCGCTTTTACATTTTCGGGTTGGTGTTGTACCCACAGGACTTCATCTACCTCACGGGTTTGTTGATCATCTCGGCGCTGTCGCTGTTTTTGTTTACAGCGGTGGCGGGGCGTCTGTGGTGCGGTTTTGCCTGTCCGCAAACGGTTTACACAGAAATTTTCATGTGGATCGAGCACAAGATCGAGGGTGATCGCAGTGCACGCCTGCGCCTCGATGGCAGCCCCTGGACCTTTGAGAAGGTCTGGAAAAAGTCCCTGAAGCAATTCACTTGGATCGTGATTTCAGTCTGGACTGGTTTCACCTTTGTAGGTTATTTCGTCCCCATCCGTGAGCTGGGTGCGGAGCTGCTGGCTTTGAGCGGCAGCTGGCAAATTTTCTGGGTGCTGTTTTACGGTTTTGCCACCTATGGCAATGCCGGCTTCCTGCGTGAGCAGGTGTGCATGTACATGTGCCCTTATGCGCGCTTTCAGAGCGCGATGTTCGACCCCGACACCCTCATCGTGACCTACGACGTTGCACGCGGCGAACCTCGGGGGCCACGCATCAAAACCGTAGATCACAAGGCCAAGGGTCTGGGGGACTGCATTGACTGCACGTTGTGCGTCCAGGTGTGTCCGACGGGTATCGATATCCGCGATGGCTTGCAATACGAATGCATTGGCTGTGGCCTGTGTGTCGATGCCTGCAACACTGTCATGGACAAGATGCATTACCCGAGTGGGCTCATTCGTTTCTCTACGCAAAACGGTGTCAGCAAGGGTTGGGGAAAAGCAGAAATACTGCGCCGGGTCATTCGTCCGCGGGTTTTGATCTACAGCGCAGTGCTGGTTGCCTTGTGTGTGGGCATGCTGGTCAGCTTGGTGGTGCGCACGCCTTTGAAGGTGGACGTGGTGCGTGACCGGGCGTCCTTGTCGCGCATCGTCGCGGGGGGCAAGCTGGAGAACACGTACCGCCTGCAAATCATGAATGCCACCGAGACAACGCAGCGTTACCGCATCAGTGCCCAAGGGTTGACGGGGTTGGAAGTGGTCTCCGAGCCCGAATTCGAGATTGCGGCCGCGGAGTCGCGCTGGGTGGTCGTGCGGTTGCAGATCCCTTATGGGTCGGCCGCCCCGGGCTCGCATACCGTGCATTTCAATATCGCAGCCGTTGATTCAGCCGCGCGCGTCGATGAGAAAGCAGTTTTTCTGGTGCCCCGCTGATCCTGCGGCATCAACCGCCTGTATGTCCTCTTATTTGAAAGCACCTTTATGGCGTTGAACCCTGATCGCAAAACCGATGCACGGCCGTGGTGGAAGTTTGGCTATATGTGGCTGGTCGTGGGGGGACCCACCGTGGTGGTTGTCGCAAGCTTCATCACGCTCTGGCTGGCCATACGCACGCCCGATCCAGTGATTGCGGAAGATTATTACCAGCGTGGAATCAATATCAACCAGACGCTGGAGTCGCCTGAAAAAAACCTGGTGCCTGCCATGAAGGGTCGCAACCATGCGGCCACTCCGCAGCACAGCCTGCCGCGTTGAGTGTGCATGGCACTGGACCAGCGCTCTACCCGATCGATCTGACAAGGAGAAATGCACGATGTGGACCCAACGCTTGATGTGGATTGCCTGGCCCGCCTTTTTGATGGCGGGTGTACTCGAAGCGCTGGTTTTTGCCTTCATCGATCCGCAGGATCTCCATTGGTTCGGTCAGCCCATCACGCTGTCGCGCGAAGGCGTTTACACGATTGCATTCTTTGTGTTCTGGATCGTTACCATGGTTTCAAGTGCCATGACGACCTTGCTGGCGATGTCACCGTTCGAAGTGAATCGCTGCCCGTTTCCCATAGACCAGCGCCCGGCAGGCTGCCACAAATCCAGCCCTTGTAATTAAATCCACGAAATACCCACCTGCCATAGCCTTTTCGTCATGGCGTGGTGGCGGTCGCCCGCGCTGCACAAACGATATGTTTGAAATTTCATGGATGAAGCCTCACTTTTCTGACGCTCTATGACCCTCCTTACCGCCTTCAGTACCTGCGACTTGTGTGATGCCCATAAGGGCAACGACAGTGGCACATTCCGGGTCTTGCCGCCCGTCTTTTCCAGCTTTGGCGGGCTTGCTGCTTTTGCTGGAATGGTGACGACCGTCAAATGCTTTGAAGACAATTCGCTCGTGAAGGCAGCGCTCGATACCCCGGGCGATGGCCGAGTGCTGGTGGTGGATGGGGGCGGCTCGCTGCGGCGCGCCTTGGTGGGCGGAAACCTGGCCACTGCTGCTGCACGCAATGGCTGGGCCGGCATCGTGGTGGATGGCTGTGTGCGGGATGCGGCCGAACTTCATGCTGCCCCAGTGGGTGTGCGTGCGTTGGCGCTGATGCCTTTGCCCACGGAAAAGCGCAACGAAGGCCAGCGTGATGTGGTGGTGGTGCTTCAGGGTGTGGTGGTGCGCCCTGGGGATTGGTTGTACGCCGATGCCGACGGCATCGTGGTCGGCGCCACCTCATTGCACTGATCGAATTCGCCACGCCAGCCGGGACGGCAGGGTGGCCAACAGCACTCCAGCCAAGGCAATTGCGCAGGCCAGCCACTGCAGTGCGTGCAGCGTCTCACCCAGCCACACAACACCCACCAGGGTGGAGCTGACAGGTAGAAAGACCGTGAAAATACCACCTTGAGCGGCGGGCACGGTCTTGAGGCCCGTCATCCACAACCAGACGGTCCAGATGCAGGCTGCGAGTGCATAGAACACCAGGAGCACCCAGGTGTTCCATTGCACGGATGCAAAGTCGAAATCCCACGCCGCGTACAACCCCAGCGGAGTGGATAGCGCAAACCCCCACAGATTGATGAGTGACGAAATCCGCTTGGGTCCCAGCGTGTCCGTGAGCTTCTTGCCGATCACCGAGTACGCTGCTTCACACACCACTGCTGCCAGTAAAAGCAACTGACCCAGCCAGATCATTCCTTGGGTGTTTTCGGTCCCAAACGCTTTTGTAGCAAGCGGTAGCTGCTCTTGTTTTGAGAGTGAAAAAAGTGCAATGCCAAGAATGGCACAAGCGATTGCCAGCCCAGTGCGCTGCGTGACCCGTTCGTTCAGAAAAACCCAGCCCATGACCGCAATCGCCGCTGGAATGGCCGCCAAGATGACGCCTGCAGTCACGGCCCCCGCCCATTTGACGCCGGTAATCATGCACACCGTGAACAGAAAATTCCCCAGGAACGACTCGGCGAACAGCAGCCAACGGGTGCGTGCATCCAGTGGCGCTTCTTCCGGCGGCTTGGGCAGCCAGTGCAGCATGGCTACGGCGCCGATGCCGAACCGCAGCCAAGCCAGCAGAAACACGGGCAATACGGCGGCCAGGGGTTTGGACAGCGCCACGTAGCAACCCACCAGAGTCATGCTCAGTGCCAGGTAGCCATAGGCGAGAGGGCGGCTGGGAGGTGGACTCAATGCGAAACCGTCTGAGATGAATAGACGCACATCATCCCTGATCTGGCAATCTGGATGGGCGAAAAAACAGGTCTATGGAGATTCTGCATCGTGATCTTTTGTTTTTGCTATATGAAATTTCATCCGGTGATCTTGCAAGGTGGATTATCGTTAAGAGAAAATTGCTTCCATAATATGGAATAACTTACCTAAGTTGTTGATTTTATGTGGAAAATTTAAGTCTTCTATAAGACATAAGATATTGCGCAAGTCTTATAGAAGACTTAAAGTAGACCCATGCGCAGCACTTGCTGTACCGATAAATTTCAATCAACCGACGGAGTAATTAAATGCCCCAATCCCTGACCCAACAACTGAGTCGCGAACAGCAAATTGCTGCCCTGGAAAAAGACTGGGCCCAAAACCCCCGTTGGAAGGGCGTCAAGCGCGGTTACACCGCTGCCGACGTTGTGCGCCTGCGCGGTAGCCTGCAGCCCCAGCACACCCTGGCCCAGCGCGGTGCCGAGAAGCTGTGGGAAAAAGTCAATGGTGGTGCCAAGAAAGGTTACGTCAACGCTTTCGGCGCGATCTCTGCCGGCCAAGCCATGCAGCAAGCCAAGGCTGGGTTGGAAGCTGTCTACCTGTCGGGCTGGCAAGTGGCCGCTGACGGCAACACGTCGGAAACCATGTACCCCGACCAGTCCCTGTACGCTTACGACTCGGTGCCCACCATGGTGCGCCGCATCAACAACACTTTCAAGCGTGCGGACGAAATCCAGTGGAGCCGTGGCATCAACCCTGGCGACCAGGAATTCATCGACTACTTCCTGCCCATCGTGGCCGATGCGGAAGCTGGTTTTGGCGGCGTGCTCAATGCCTTTGAGTTGATGAAGAACATGATCGCCGCAGGCGCTGCCGGTGTGCACTTTGAAGACCAGCTGGCTGCCGTGAAGAAGTGTGGCCACATGGGTGGCAAGGTGCTGGTGCCCACGCAGGAAGCCTGCGAGAAACTGATTTCGGCCCGTTTTGCTGCCGACGTGATGGGTGTGCCCACCATCATCCTGGCACGCACCGACGCAGAAGCCGCCAACCTGATCACGTCCGACCACGACGCCAATGACAAGCCTTTCCTGACTGGCGAGCGCACGCAAGAAGGCTTCTACCGTGTCAAAAATGGTCTGGAGCAATCCATCAGCCGTGGTGTGGCTTACGCTCCCTATGCCGATCTGGTGTGGTGCGAAACCGGCGTGCCTGACATCGGCTTCGCACGCGAATTCGCCCAAGCCGTGCTGTCTGCCTGCCCTGGCAAGCTGTTGTCGTACAACTGCTCGCCTTCGTTCAATTGGAAGAAGAACCTCAACGATAAGCAGATCGCCTCGTTCCAGGAAGATCTGTCGGCACTGGGTTACAAATTCCAGTTCATTACGCTGGCTGGCATCCACATCAACTGGTTCAACACCTTCCAGTTCGCCCATGCCTATGCACGCGGCGAAGGCATGAAGCACTACACGGAAATGGTGCAAGAGCCCGAATTCGCAGCACGTGAGAAGGGCTACACCTTCGTGTCGCACCAGCAAGAAGTGGGCGCAGGCTACTTCGACGACGTGACTACCGTGATCCAAGGCGGTTCTTCCAGCGTGAAGGCCTTGACTGGTTCCACCGAAGAAGAGCAGTTCCACTGATCTGATGCTTTGGCGTCCATGGGGATGCCAAAGTAGAACTCAGCAAACCACCTGGTGCCTTGGCATCCGGTGGTTTTGCTTTTGGTGCCCTGCTGGTGTCGGCCGCGCGCTTGGAATATTGCGATCCTCCATTGCAGTCCTAGAATGGAAAGGCGCGATGTGCTGCAAGCGAGGCCGATATGAAGAAAATTTGGATACTGACGCTTTGGCTGTTGATGGGCAGTGCCCATGCGTACGATGGCCTGACGAGCGAATTGAGCCATGCCGCAGGTGGTGCGTTGCTGGCCAGTGCGGTGACGCGGTTCTATAGCGAATCCGAGAACCGTGCTTGGATTGGCTTCGCCCTGAGTACCTCTGCCATCGTGCTTGAATCGGCCTACCAGATCTCGCGTGGCGCGAAGCGGTCAAGCCAGTTGCTCGATATTGGTTCCCATGCGGCAGGTGCTGCCTTGGGGGCATGGGTCACCGATAAATATGTCCTCATGCCTGTGATCGGGCGCTCGTATGTGGGATTCATCTATTCCCGTCAGTTTTGACAGGGGGATGCGACGATTCCTGTGCCGTTCCATGGGCCACGAGCCATGATACCGACGCATGTTGATTGCTGTCTGATTTCCGGAATTGCCCGTACAGGCTAAAATAACCGCAGTTACTAATGCACAAGGGCGAGAAAGGCATGCTGGTTATGACACCGCGAACTACATCGGAGATGTTTACCGGCCGTTGAGGCTGGCCGTTCGCGCCTGCACAGGATTTGTACCCTCTCCCTGAAAAAGCGCGGACATGTTCCGCGCTTTTTTGTTTCTGCATGAGAAGCGCTGCATTGCACCCACACAAGATTTGACAAGGACTTCCATGATTCACATCACGCTCCCCGATGGCTCACAGCGCGAGTATCCCGGCCCGGTCACGGTGGCCGAGGTCGCCGCTTCCATTGGTGCCGGTCTGGCCAAGGCGGCGCTGGCCGGCAAGATTGGCGATAAGGTGGTCGATACGAGCTATTTGATTGCGCAGGACAGCCCGCTCTCGATCGTGACGGCCAAGGACGCCGATGGGCTGGAGGTCATTCGCCATTCCACGGCCCACCTCTTGGCCTATGCGGTCAAGGAGCTGTTCCCTGAGGCGCAGGTCACGATTGGCCCTGTGATCGAACACGGTTTCTTCTACGACTTTGCCTACAAGCGCCCCTTCACACCCGAAGATTTGGCTGCGATCGAAAAGCGCATGGCTGAACTGGCGGCCAAGGATGAGCCTGTGGTGCGCCGGGTGCTGCCGCGTGATGAGGCCGTACAGTACTTCAAGGGCCTGGGCGAGCATTACAAGGCAGAAATTATTGCCAGCATTCCCAGCAATGAAGATGTGAGCCTGTACCGCGAGGGCGCTTTTGAAGACCTGTGTCGCGGCCCCCACGTGCCGAGCACGGGCAAGCTCAAGTTCTTCAAGCTCATGAAGGTGGCTGGTGCCTATTGGCGCGGCGACCACCGCAACGAAATGCTGCAGCGCATCTACGGTACAGCCTGGGCCACCAAGGACGAGCTGCAGCAGTACCTGACCATGCTGGAAGAGGCCGAGAAGCGTGACCACCGCAAGCTGGGCCGTGAACTGGACCTGTTCCACATCGACGAGCATTCGCCCGGCACGGTGTTCTGGCACCCCAAGGGCTGGACGCTGTGGCAGGAGGTGGAGCAGTACATGCGCCGTGTGTACCGCGACAACGGCTACCAGGAAGTCAAGGGGCCACAAATTCTGGACAAGGGCCTGTGGGAGAAGACGGGCCACTGGGACAAGTACCGTGAGAACATGTTCACCACGGAAAGCGAAAAGCGCGATTACGCGCTCAAGCCGATGAACTGTCCGGGCCACATCATCATCTTCAACCAGGGCATCAAAAGCTACCGCGATCTGCCGCTGCGTTTTGGTGAGTTTGGCCAGTGCCATCGCAATGAACCCACGGGCGGTTTGCACGGCATCATGCGGGTGCGTGCCTTCACACAGGACGATGGCCACATTTTTTGCACCGAAGAGCAGATCCAGGGCGAGGTGGTGGCGTTCACCACTTTGCTGCAGAAGGTGTACAAGGATTTTGGCTTTACGGACATCGTCTACAAGCTGTCCACCCGGCCTGAACAGCGCATTGGCTCCGAAGAAAGCTGGGACCGTGCCGAGCAGGCGTTGGCCGAAGGCTTGCGGGCTTCCGGCTGCGCGTTCGAGTACTTGCCGGGTGAAGGCGCCTTCTATGGCCCCAAGATCGAATACACGCTCAAGGACGCATTGGGGCGCCCCTGGCAGTGCGGCACCATCCAGGTGGATCCCAACATGCCCGAGCGACTGGGCGCGGAGTATGTGGGCGAGGATGGCGCGCGCCATCGACCCATCATGCTGCACCGTGCCATCGTCGGCAGTCTGGAGCGGTTCATCGGTATTCTGATCGAGCAGCACGCCGGTGCCTTGCCGGCCTGGCTGGCGCCAGTGCAGGTGGCGGTGCTCAATATCACCGATGCGCAGAGCGATTACTGTCGTGAAATTGCCGAAAAACTGGAAAAAGCACTGCCCCAACACCCCTTGCGTGTGGCGCTGGATCTGCGTAACGAAAAGATTACGTATAAAATACGGGAGCATTCCATGCAAAAGCTGCCTTTTATCCTCGTCGCTGGCGACAAGGAGCGGGTAGCTGGTGCCGTCGCAGTACGCGCCCGTGGCAACAAAGACCTCGGCGTGATGCCGGTCGATGCGTTTATTGAACTCATCACCCAGGCGATTGCATCCAAGACCTAATTTTTGGTTGAAATGCGCTCCAGCGTAAGCTGGTTGCGCGCTAGCAGCTACGCTTTTTGTAGCGTTTTGATTTAAGGGTGAAAGCCATAGCTACTGAATTTCGTGATCGTCGCCACCGTGAAGAGCGCAAGCACCGCCTGAACCGTGAAATCATGGCCCCGGAAGTCCGTCTTTCCGGGCCGGAAAACGAGCCTCTCGGTGTGGTCAGCCTCATGGAGGCGCTGCGCATGGCGGGTGAACTGGATGTGGATCTGGTAGAAATCGCCGCTACGGCCAATCCGCCTGTCTGCCGCCTGATGGACTACGGCAAGTTCAAATACATTGAACAAAAGCGTGCAGCGGAAGCCAAGGCCAAGCAGACGGTCATTGAGATCAAGGAAGTCAAGTTCCGTCCCGGTACGGACGATGGCGACTACAACATCAAGTTGCGCAATATTCGCCGTTTTTTGGCGGAAGGCGACAAGTGCAAGATCACGCTGCGTTTCCGCGGTCGCGAGATTACGCACCAGGATCTGGGCTTGGCCCTGCTCAATCGCCTGCGTGATGATCTGGCCGATACCATTCTGGTGGAGCAGTTTCCCCGCCTTGAAGGTCGCCAGATGATCATGATGATTGCACCGGCACGCAAGAAGGCCGCTGCGCCCAAACCTGTTGCCGATGGCGCAGCAGGTGCGGATTCTGCGGATTGAGTCTTTGCCTGCGGGATATTCACAAGATGGGCTGGTTTCATTGGCGACGATGAAACCAGGCATAGGAGGGGCGCTAGCGCCTTTCTGCGGTGGGTTGTAAAGCCTGCCGGTAAAAGTGGCTCGGGGCCAACAAGTTTGCAAATCGTTTTGCAAACGCCTCACGAGCACAAAAAATAGGAGCATTCAAATGCCCAAAATGAAGACCAAGAGCAGCGCTAAAAAGCGCTTTCGCGTTCGTCCAGGTGGCACCGTCAAGCGCGGCCAAGCCTTCAAACGTCACATCCTGACCAAGAAGACCACGAAGAACAAGCGCCACCTGCGTGGCATTGTCGGCGTGCATGATGGCGATATGGGCTCCATCGCAAAGATGTTGCCTTCCGCTGGCCTGTAATCAACTGACGAACAAGGAGTACTCACATGCCTCGCGTTAAACGTGGTGTAACGGCCCATGCCCGTCACAAAAAGGTTCTGGCCCTCGCTAAGGGTTTTCGCGGTCGTCGCGGTAATGTTTTCCGGATCGCCAAACAGGCGGTAATGAAGGCGGGGCAATATGCCTACCGTGACCGCCGTGCCAAGAAGCGCGTGTTCCGCCGCCTCTGGATTGCCCGTATCAATGCCGGTGCCCGTGAACTGGGCCTGACCTACAGCCAGTTCGCCAACGGCCTGAAGAAGGCGTCCATCGAGATCGACCGCAAGATGCTGGCCGACCTCGCGGTGCACGACAAGGCTGCCTTCGGCAGCATCGTGGAACAGGTCAAGGCCAAGCTGGCTGCCTGAGTTCACGGCGAGCAACTATCTTTTTGATAGCTGCAAGCGCTTAAACAACAAGGGCTAGGGCTTGAAAAGGCACTAGCCCTTGTTTCTTTTGAAGAATGCATATGAACGAGTTGGACTCTCTGGTCGAAAGCGCACAGCAGTTGTTCGCGCAAAGCGCCACGCCCGCTGATCTGGAAAATGCCAAAGCCCAGTTTCTGGGCAAGTCCGGTCGTGTGACCGAACTCATGAAAGGCATGGCACAGCTTTCCGTGGAAGAGAAGAAATCCCGCGGCGCCGCCATCAATGTGACCAAGCAGGCCATTGAGGCCGCGCTCACGGCGCGCCGCCAGGCGCTCCAGGACGCCGAACTGCAGGCGCAGCTCAAGGCCGAGGCGCTGGACGTCACGCTGCCGGGCCGCCAGCGAGGCCAGGGTGGGTTGCACCCCGTGTCCCTGACGCTCGAACGTATCGAGGGTATCTTCGGTTCGATGGGTTTCGACGTGGCCGAGGGCCCCGAGATCGAGACCGACTGGTTCAACTTCACCGCACTGAACACGCCCGAAGACCACCCAGCGCGTTCCATGCACGACACTTTTTACGTCGAGGGCGGATCGCCCGAGGCGCCCCATCTGCTGCGCACGCACACCAGCCCCATGCAGATCCGCCACGCGGTGCAGCATGTC
Organism: Simplicispira sp. 125; assembly: GCF_003096555.1. Lineage (NCBI taxonomy): Bacteria > Pseudomonadati > Pseudomonadota > Betaproteobacteria > Burkholderiales > Comamonadaceae > Simplicispira > Simplicispira sp. 125. The sequence continues at coordinate 317,815 of NZ_QEKM01000001.1, forward strand.
AAGCGCCACCGCGCACTGCTCGACGCCGGCCAGCCCATGCCCGAAATTCGCGTCATCGCGCCGGGCCGCACCTACCGTGTGGACAGCGATGCCACGCATTCGCCCATGTTCCACCAGTGTGAAGGCCTGTGGATCGGCGAGAACGTGAGCTTTAAAGATCTGAAGGTCATCTTTACGGCGTTTTGCCGTACTTTCTTCGAGAGCGATGACCTGGTGCTGCGCTTTCGCCCCAGCTTTTTCCCGTTCACCGAACCGAGTGCCGAGATCGACATCCAGTTCCAGGACGGGCCGCTCGCCGGCCGCTGGCTCGAAGTGGCTGGCTCCGGCCAGGTGCACCCCAACGTGGTGCGCAACATGGGGCTCGATCCCGAGCGCTACATTGGTTTTGCTTTCGGCATGGGGCCAGACCGGCTCACCATGCTGCGCTATGGCGTGAACGATCTGCGCCTGTTCTTCGACGGTGACATCCGTTTTCTGTCGCAGTTCCAGTAATACAAAAAAGTGAGCTGCCAGCGCTTATATTGATTGGTTTTCAACTTGTTTTGTTGATCAAACCTATACCTGACAAGCGCAAGCAGCTCATTTTTTAAGAGCACGCCAAAGAAGTCTGACTATGCAATTTCCTGAATCCTGGTTGCGCGAATTCTGCAACCCGCCGCTCACAACCCAAGAACTGGCCGACACCCTGACCATGGCAGGGTTGGAGGTTGAAGAGCTGCAGAGCGTGGCGCCGCCGTTCACGAAAATCGTCGTGGGCGAGATCAAGGACGCCCAGCAGCATCCCAATGCCGACCGCCTGCGCGTGTGCCAGGTGGACGTGGGCCAGGGCGAGCTGCTCAACATCGTCTGCGGCGCGCCCAATGCGCGCGTGGGCATCCGCGTGCCCTGCGCCTTGGTGGGCGCCGAGCTACCCCCCGGCGAGGACGGCAAGCCCTTTCTCATCAAGGTCGGCAAACTGCGCGGCGTGGAAAGCCAGGGCATGCTGTGCTCGGCGCGCGAGCTCAAGCTCTCCGAAGACCATGGCGGCCTCCTGGAGCTGCCGCTGGACGCCCCGCTGGGCCAGGACATCCGCCAGTACCTGAATCTCGACGACACCCTGTTCACGCTCAAGCTCACGCCCAATCTGGCGCATTGCCTGAGCGTCTACGGCGTGGCGCGCGAGGTCGCCGCCCTGACCGGCGCGCCGCTCAAGGCGCCCGCGTTTCCCGCAGTGGCCGTTGCGCTGGACGACCAGCTGCCCGTCAAGGTCAGCGCCCCCGACCTGTGCGGCCGCTTCTCGGGCCGCATCGTGCGCAACGTCAACACGCAGGCCAAGACCCCGCAGTGGATGGTGGACCGCCTGGCGCGCTGCGGTCAGCGCAGCGTGACCGCGCTGGTGGACATCTCCAACTACGTGATGTTCGAGCTGGGCCGTCCTTCGCACATCTTCGACCTCGACAAGATCCATGGCGGCCTGGAGGTGCGCTGGGGCCGCGCGGGCGAGCAGCTCAAGCTGCTCAACGGCAACACCGTCGAAGTGGACGAGAAGGTCGGCGTGATCGCCGACGAGCAACAGGTCGAATCGCTCGCCGGCATCATGGGCGGTGACGCCACGGCCGTGTCCGACGGCACGCGCCACATCTACGTCGAGGCCGCCTTCTGGTGGCCCAAGGCGATTGCCGGTCGCTCGCGCCGCTACAACTTCTCCACCGATGCCGGTCACCGTTTCGAGCGCGGTGTTGATCCACAGCTCACCGTGGAACACATCGAGCGCATCACGCAACTCATCCTTGAGATCTGCGGTACACCCGAAACCGTTTGCGGCCCCGTGGTGGACCAGCAGGCAGGGATGCCTGTTCCACAGCCCGTCACGCTGCGCGTAGCGCGCGCTGCCAAGGTGATTGGCATGCCACTCACCCAGGCGCAGTGCGCCGACGCACTCCAGCGCCTGGGGTTGTCCGTGTCGCTGGGCGATGCGACGGTCACGGTGGTGCCGCCCTCGTACCGTTTCGACATTGCGATCGAAGAAGACCTGATCGAAGAAGTTGCACGCATGGTGGGTTACAACCAGCTGCCCACCACCCCGCCGCTGGCCCCGATCACCCCCAAGTTGCAGGCTGAAAACCGGCGCGGCCCGTTTGCGGTGCGGCGCCAGCTGGCCGGCTTGGGTTACCAGGAAACCATCAATTTCAGCTTTGTCGAGGAGCGCTGGGAGCATGGGCTGGCAGGCAATCCCAACCCGATCAAGCTGCTCAACCCGATTGCCAGCCAGATGGGTGTCATGCGCTCGACGCTGCTGGGTTCGCTGCTGCAGGTGCTGAAGTTCAACCTTGATCGCCGCACCGAGCGTGTGCGTGTGTTTGAGATGGGCCGCGTGTTTCTGCGTGATTCGTCCGTGGAAAACACCGATACGACGGTGGAGGGGTTCGACCAGCCGGTGCGCGTTGCCGGTCTGGCGTGCGGCCCGGCCGATAGGCTGCAGTGGGGACGCAAGGAGCAGGCGGTCGACTTCTACGACGTCAAGGGCGATATCGAAGCCTTGCTGGCACCCTTGCAGCCGCAGTTTGAAGTGGCCGCACACCCTGCAATGCACCCGGGTCGCTGCGCCCGCGTGCTGCTCGATGGCGAAGCCATCGGCTTTGTCGGCGAGTTGCACCCGCAGTGGCGCCAGTCGTGGGAGCTGGCCCAGGTTCCCGTGCTGTTTGAACTGGACCTGAACGCCGTGCAGGGGCGCGTGGTGCCGCGGTTCAAGCCGGTTTCCAAGCACCAGTCGGTCGAGCGCGACCTGGCGGTGGTGGTCGCCGAGCAGGTGACCCATGCCGATATCATGGCGTCCATTCGGGCGGCATTGCCGGGCACCCTGTTGCGCAATGCCGTGCTTTTCGATGTCTATCGGCCCAAGCCCGCCAAGCATGAAGGCGCTGCCGAAGGATCCAACAGCCTGGCAGCAGGCGAAAAGAGCCTTGCAGTGCGCCTGACGTTAGGCGGTGACGCCAACCTGACGGACGCTGAAATCGATGCAGCCATGCAAGCGGTGTTGACCCGCCTGGTAGAGCAAGTCGGCGCAAGACTGCGCGTGTAAAACAGGAATGGAGCAGTGACGTGATCGAATTTGCGGTAGAGAGTCTCGAAACGCCGGCCCTGACCAAGGCGCAGCTTGCGGACCTGTTGTTTGACCACATCGGGCTTAATAAGCGCGAGTCCAAGGACATGGTGGATGCCTTCTTTGACCTGATCGCGCAAAGCCTGGTGGAGGGTGAGGACGTCAAACTGTCGGGGTTTGGCAATTTCCAGATTCGTACCAAGGCGCCTCGCCCTGGCCGCAATCCGCGCACGGGGGAAGCCATTCCCATTGGCGCGCGCCGCGTTGTCACCTTCCATGCCAGCAGCAAGCTCAAGGAGCAGATCCAGGGCGCTCCTGAGTGATGGGGGCCGGGCCCCGTTGTTGTGGCTCATTTGCTGCAGCCGGGTGGCGTTTAACGTGCGTCTGCAGTAGGCTTAAGGGTTTTCCGTCGCTGCATTGTTTCTGATCTGAATTCATGGGCACGCTGCTTCCTTCCATTCCGGCCAAGCGCTATTTCACTATTGGTGAAGTGGCCGAGCTTTGCGGCGTCAAACCCCATGTGCTGCGCTATTGGGAGCAGGAATTTACCCAGTTGCGCCCCATGAAACGGCGTGGAAACCGCCGCTACTACCAGCACCACGAAGTGTTGATGATCCGCCGCATCCGGGATTTGCTGTACGACCAGGGGTTCACCATCAGTGGCGCCCGCAACCAACTACAGGATTCACACCATGCGCAGCGACCTGCCTTGGAGATGCAAGTCGATACAGCGTTGCCCATGGACCCGTCACCCGAAGAGGTTTTGACGGGTCGATTGCAGAGCTGGGAAGCTGTTCAGAAAGAGTTGTTTGAAATTCGGGCGCTTCTTTCGTTGGACGCATAATTTTCGGCCTATAATCACAGGCTTGTCGGCGTGTGGCGCAGCCTGGTAGCGCACTTGCATGGGGTGCAAGGGGTCGAAGGTTCGAATCCTTTCACGCCGACCAAATATAAAGAAGACAACGGGTTACAGTAGAAATGCTGTAGCCCGTTTTCATTTCTGCGCAAGTTGCGCCCGTGTCCTGTAGTCTGCAGGAAGCTAGGCCGGATGTGCGTTGATACGGCTGTCGGAGAAAATCATGGAAAAGCATTACCTCACCCCTCTTTTCTCTCCCGAAACTGTTGCTGTCTTTGCCGGAGACTGCGAAGACGACGCCCATTTGACTTCTCAGGCCAAAGCGCTGCATGAAGCGTTGAGAGCGCAGCGTTATACGGGACGCCTGGTCTTTGTGGATCTGCAAAAAACGACGGGCTCCTTGGCCGATCTGGTTCAGACACGCGCCGATTTGGCGGTCATCGCACTGCCTGCGGCCGATGTGGCGGCGGCACTGGAAGTGGCGGGACGCATGGCCTGCCGGGCGGCGATGATTGTTTCGAGTGGCATTGGCCCCGACCTGGCCACACAACTGAAAAAGATTGCCCACCGCGAGGGCATGTACCTCCTGGGGCCCAACAGCCTGGGGCTGCAGCGGCCGGCCTTGCAACTCAATGCCAGTGCTGCGGGGCCGTTGGCCAGAACCGGCTCACTGGCACTGGTGTCGCAATCGGGGGCGCTCACAGCGTCCATCCTGGATTGGGCGCGCAACAATGCCGTGGGGTTTTCTTCCGTGGTGTCGCTGGGACCGAACACCGATATTGATATTGCGCAGGTGCTGGATTTCCTGGCCAATGACCCCCAAACCCACAGCATTGTGGTGTACATGGAGGGCATTACCAGCGCCCGTGCTTTCATGAGCGCTCTGCGGTCGGCAGCCAACGCCAAGCCCGTGGTGGTGCTCAAGGCTGGGCGCAAGCCGGCGGGCAATGAAGCCGCGCAGACCCACAGCGGCACCATCGTGGGCAGTGATGATGTGTTCGATGCCGCCTTGCGGCGGGCGGGTGCTGTGCGGGTGCGGTCCTTCGTGGCGCTGTTTTCTGCGGCCAAGTGCCTGGCATCGCGCTACCGTCCTGTGGGGCGGCGGCTGGCCATCGTCACGAATGGCGGCGGCCCCGGTGTCCTCGCGGCCGACTGGGTGAACGAGATTTTTCTGGATTTGGGCAAGCTCTCGCCAGAATCAGCTGCTGCACTCAAGCCGCAATTGCCAGAACTGGCCTCCTTGTCGGATTTGATTGATGTGTCGGAGGATGCCACTGCCGAGCATTACCGCATCGCCGTTGAAGCCGCTTCCAAAGACCGGCAGATTGACGGTGTGCTGGCCATCCATTCACCCAAGTCCGGTGTGGACCCTTCAGACGTGGCGCGCGTGTTGGCCGAAGTCAAACGCCAGATGACCAAGCCGCTACTGACCTGCTGGATGGGTGACGCCACCGTGGTCCCGGCCCGGGGCATCTTGCTTGAAGCCTCTATCCCGAGTTTTCGTACTCCTGAGGCGGCGGTTGGCGCTTTTGGCAACATCGCCGCCTTCCACCAGAACCAGCAACTGCTGCAGCAAACGCCGCCACCGCTCTCGGCCCTTGCCAAACCGGATATCAAGGGTGCGCGTTTGGTCATCGAGAGTGTGTTGGCCGAGCGCCGCAAGGTGCTCACCGAGATGGAATCCAAGACGCTGCTGGCGGCATTCCACATACCCGTCACCAAAACCATTCTGGCGCGCAGCGCGCACGAAGCCATGATGATCGCCACGCAACTGGGTTTTCCGGTGGCGCTCAAGATCGACTCGCCCGACATCAGTCACAAGTCGGATGTGCAGGGCGTGGCCTTGAACGTAATAGACGGCGCAAGCGCTCGTGATACCTATACCGATATGGTGGCGCGCGTAGCGCGCCTGCAACCCCATGCCCGCATCAATGGCGTCACCGTGCAGAACATGGTGCGCGCACGACGGGGGCGTGAAGTGTGCATTGGGTTGGTGACGGATGATCCCTTTGGTCCAGTCATTACCTTTGGTGCCGGGGGCACGATGATCGAGCTCATCAATGACCGTGCCATGGAACTGCCGCCCCTCAACCAGTTTCTGGCGCGCCGTTTGATCGAGCGTTCGCGCGTTGCCGAAACGCTGGGAGAGTGGCGCGGTGCCACGGCCGCAGACCATGAGGCGCTGGAGCAAATTTTGCTGCGTGTGTCAGAAATGGTGTGCCAGCTGCCGCAGCTGCGCGAGATGGACATCAACCCCATCATCGTGGATGAGTCAGGCGCCGTGGCGGTGGACGCCCGCATTGTGATCGACCATGCCCCGCATTCCGGCAATGGCAGTGTCGGCCAGTATGGCCACTTGGCCATCCTGCCGTATCCCGCGCGCTACGAGCAGATCTGGCCGCTGCGCGGCGGTGGTGAATACACGGTGCGCCCTATCCGGCCGGACGATGCGCAGATGCTTCAGACGCTGGTGCAGAACCTCTCGCCAGAGAGTCGCTATTTCCGTTTCATCTCATCCATGGCGCAGCTCCCGCCGATGATGCTGGCCCGCTTTACCCTGATCGACTACGACCGTGAGATGGCTTTGGTGGCCATCTTCAAGGAACGCAAGGCAGGGCCGGATGGCGAAATCGTCGAAACCGAACGCATTGTTGGCGTGTCACGCTACATCACCAACCCCGACCATTCCAGCTGTGAGTTTGCCTTGGTGGTCGCGGATGATTTCAGTGGCAAAGGCCTGGGCTCACGGCTGATGCTCAGCATCATGGATGTCGCCCGTGACAAGGGGCTTGCTGAAATCGAAGGATTGGTGCTGGCGAACAACCCAGAGATGCTCAAGCTTATGCGCAACCTGGGTTTCTCGATCAAGGCTTATGCCGATGATCCGGAATTCAAGATGGTGACGCACACGCTTTAGCGAGGCAGGGTGCGGTTTTTCAGCCAATGATCACATCGTAGAACTGAGGTGTCCGGCGGCCATCAAAAAGGGGCGCAACACGCTCACTGGCTTGGGCATGGGCGGGGGTGCTGTGCATTTTCATGAAAATTTCATGGCTCTCATGCTCCACGATGGCCGCATAGTTGCCGCCCTTGAGGGGGTTCAAGAGCCGTCGGCTAATGAATCCTTCATGTTTTCCAAACTCATCGTTGGTCTGGATAAACCACTCACGAAACTCGGCATCCTTGCCCGGCTGGATCGGTGGGAAATCGATAATGACAATGAACATGGTGCGTACCTCGGTTTTTGGGATTGAAGATTCCAACGAGCGGGGAGCGTAAGTTCCACCGCTCTTTCCGGTTCAACCTGCCCTTCAGTGCGGCACCTTGATCGCCTTCCAGCCTGCATGGTCGAAGTGCTTGCCGTATGCATTGGCGGCCTGGGCAACCTTGACGACTCCCGCAGCGCGTTTCTTCTCGCCTTCCTTGCCCTCGGCGGCTTCCACGCCGCTCATCATGTCTGCCACGATGATGTGAAGTTGCTCATCGGCCTTGGGGTCGAGTTTGCAGTTCTCCACGATATAGGTGATTTGCGCTGTGACGTCCTTGCCAAAGGCTTCGTAATCGGCAACCTTTGCCTTGCCTGAATGGGCCGTGGGCAGCGTCTGCGAAACCGTTTGGTGGATGGTCGACATGGCCTGGCGCAGCGCGTCGTCGGTGCCCCATTTCTTGCCCGCATTCAGTTCGAGCTTGTGGGGGGCGGACTTGCCGTGGTCATGGGCGTCGGTAGCGGCCAGCGCGGCCAGGGGGGACGAAAGGGCAACGGCGAGCATCAGGGCGATGGGTGATTTCATGGGGACTCCGTGAGGGTGGATGGAAACTGGGGCCTCGCGATTGCGGGGCCTTACTGGTTTCAACGAGCCGCCTCCGAAAATGTTCCATTTTCTTTGCATCTTTTTTCTCTGTATGGCTGCCGCGGGCTGCAGAGCCGCTGCTTCAGTCCCGGTGCAGCTGTTCTTCCTCCGTGCTTTCCTGGGCGTAGCGGTTGAGCAGCAACTCCATCAGGCGCGTGCGCTGGTGTTCGTCCAGCAGGGCGCGTTCAGCCAGCAGCTGCGCGATGACACGTTGCTGCTGGGCACCCTGCAGGCGAGCGATGGCAGCCTGCTCTGCGTCGATGGCGGTACGGTCGGGTGTGGCGGCAAAGATATGCCGGACCAGCGCCTCGCGGTGCTGGCGGATGGCCTGCCAGTTGGCCGCCAGTGCCTGCAGAAAGTCTGGCTCCAGTGCCTGCCAGCGCGCGCGCTGCTCGGCGTTCAGCGCCAGGTGGTCCTGCAGGTTCAGGGGTGCTGGATGCACCGGGTCGGTCTGCGGCCGGGGCCTGGATGATTGCCAGAGCAGGGCGCCAGCGATGCCCAGATTGAGCGACAGGGAGATGGCCAGCAGAGAGCGGGTCCAGTGGTTGCGGTTCATGGCATTCCTTTCGTCAGGCGGCACAGTTCAGCGGCGGCGCACAGCCCGCCTGGCGGCACCGGATCGAACACCCGCGCCATGGTGGCCGGGCGTGTGCTGGCGGCCCCGCCGCCAAGCAGCAGGCCGCCCATCCAGACGCCCGAGGCCAGCGCCATGCCGGCTGCAAGGCCCGCCGGTAGCCAGCCGCCCCAGTCGCCCAGCCAGTGCCGGGTCGGTGGGTGTTGTGGCCTGGGGCGCAGGCGGCCTTCCAGGCGGGAGGCGAGGTCAAAGCCCAGCGTGGGCGACGGCAGCGCGCGCAGTGCGTGTTGCAGTGACGTCAGTTCGCCAAGCCGGTGCTGGCACGCAGGGCAGCCCTGCAGGTGCTGCTGGAGCTGCGCGTGATCGCGCGGTGCGAGCATGTGGTCGGCGTAGGCGGACAGTTCTTCGGTTCCGGGGCAAGTCATGGCATTTCCTCCTGTCAGCGCGGCATTTTTTCCAGCAGTCCGGCGCGGGCCCGGGCGATGCGTGATTTCACGGTGCCCAGGCCGATGTCCAGCACGGCCGCGATATCTTCATAGGACATGTCTTCGATCTCCCGCAGCAGCAGGATTTCCCGGTGCTCGGTGGGCAGGCGTGCCAGTGCCCGCTCCAGCGCATGAAAGCGCTGCCGGGTTTCCAGCGCCGCATCGGGCGCGGGGGCCGGGTCGGGCAGGGAGGCCTCGTCGTCGTCTTCCAGCGCCACGAATTCGACCCGCTTGCCGCGCCGCAGCCAGTCAAAGGCCTGGTTGCGCGCGATCTGGAACAGCCAGGTCGTGAAGCGCGCCTCGGGGCGCCAGCGCTCCAGCGCTTCGTAGGCGTGGAGGAAGGTTTCCTGGGTCAGCTCCCGTGCGTCGTCCTGGGAGCGTGTGAGCCGCACCAGGAACCGGTAGATGCGGTCCTGGTAGCGCCCCACCAGCTCCGAGAACGCTGCGCGGTCGCCCCGCTGTGCGTGGGCGATGCAGTCGTCGTCATCGAGATGGCGAAAGGATCTCATGGTGCTTGCCAGTGTCAACGAACGGGACGCGCAAAAGTTCCATATTTTTGCGCGCAGCCGGGGTCATGAGACTACTGTGTACAGGCCGCCTCGCCCATGTGTCCCGGCCGTGTGGGCCTAGCCTAGGTTACCAACCGGAATCTGGCGAGCGCGCTGGGCAGCGGCTGCCTCGGTCCGAACCACCTCGCGATTGGTCCGGGAAGGGGTATCCATGCTTGGCGGGGCGGATTCGTTCTTGAAATGGGGTGCTGCCATCCGGGCTTCGGCCCGTACTGCGACCCTGTCGCGGTAGGGCGTGAAGCGTGCTTCGAAATCCAGGCCGTAGAGGTCACCCTGTGACGCGGCCGAGTGCCGGTCCATGGCATCCGGGCTGTGCGGGGGGGCGGCAAACGAAACCATTGGTGCCGCGATGGCGAGGGTCCAGATAAGGAAGCGGGGAGATCGCATGGTAATTTCCAAGAGTTGAAGGATGGGGACCGACGTAGGCCGACCCTTGTCTGATTCAACGGTCGGCCACAGGAGTTGTTCCCACTATTTTTTTCTGCATGCGACCACCCGGACTGTTTTGTCTGTTGGGCGGGGGATCAGCCGATGGTCATCAGGCTGGCATTGCCGCCGGCCGCCGCCGTGTTCACGCTGAGCGAGCGTTCCAGCACCAGACGCTCCAGCGGCACCTCCGTTCCGCCTGCGGGCTGAGCGGTCACACCCACGATGGGGCCGGGGCGCATGGCGATGGTGCGGCAGGCGGAGCGTAGCGCATCGCTGTCGCCGTGGTGCAGCACGGCATCAAACCACACGCCGTCGGCCTGCCACTGCGCCACCAGTGCCACGCGCTCCTGCAGCGCGGCGGGCAGGCGGGCATGCAGGTCGGTGTGCTGCACCGGCCACAGGGCCTGACCGCCGGTGGCGAGCACGCAGGCCAGCTGGGTCAGCAGATCGCCATCCTGGCTCGCCAGGCACAGCACGCGCTCGCGGGGCAGGATCTGGTAGCTGTTGGTCTCGCCGGTGGGGCCGGGCAGGGTGCGCAGCACCCCGCTGGGCGTGGTGGCGGCCAGGTGCTGGCAGGTGTGTTCCAGCGCTGTGTTCTTGTGGCTGCGTGCCCAGTCTTCCAGTAGCTGCAGGTTGGCGAGCAGGGGCTGGCGCTGCGCTTCGTTGCGCGGCCTCGCTGCGTCGTCTTGTGCCAATGTGGTGGCCAGTGCATCGGCGGGGTAGCGGGACAGCATGCGCAGAAGGTACATGGGGCCGCCCGCCTTGGGTCCTGTGCCTGAAAGACCTTCGCCGCCAAACGGCTGCACACCCACCACGGCGCCCACCATGTTGCGGTTTACATAAACGTTGCCTGCGCGGGCCTGGTCCACCACCTGGGCGATGGTTTCGTCGATGCGCGTGTGCACACCCAGTGTCAGGCCGTAGCCGGTGGCGTTGATCTGTTGCAGCAGGCGCGGCAGATCTTTGCGGGCGTAGCGCACCAGGTGCAGGACGGGACCGAACACTTCGCGTTCAAGTTCGACGATGCTGCTGATCTCGATCAGTGTCGGCGGTACAAAAGTGCCGTTTTCCGTCACGAACGTTGTGCGGGCCTGGTGCTGGAACACACGATGGCCCTTGTCCCGCAGCGCATCAATGTGCGCCAGGATGCCGCTGCGCGCCTGCGCGTCGATGACAGGGCCTACGTCGACCTTCAGGGCGTCGGGGTTGCCCAGGCGCAGCTCGCCCATGGCGCCTTGCAGCATGGCCACTACCCGATCGGCAGCGTCCTCTTGCACGCACAGCACGCGCAATGCGGAGCAGCGCTGGCCTGCGCTGTCAAAAGCGGAAGCCACGGCATCGCCCACCACCTGCTCCACCAGGGCCGAGGAATCGACAATCATGGCGTTCTGGCCACCCGTTTCGGCAATCAGCACCACGGGGTTGCCTGCGGTATCGAGCCGGCCCGCAATGCTGCGCTGCAAAATGCGCGCCACCTCGGTTGAACCGGTGAACACCACACCCATGATGCGATCGTCACCCACCAGGCGTGCGCCTACCGTCTCGCCCTGGCCGGGCAGCAGTTGCACGGCGGCACGGGGAATGCCGGCCTGCCACAGGGTGCGTATTGCCTGGGCCGCAATCAAAGGCGTCTGTTCTGCCGGTTTGGCCAGCACCGTGTTGCCTGCGGCCAGCGCTGCAGCCACCTGGCCCATGAAGATGGCTAACGGGAAATTCCAGGGGCTGATGCAGGCCACGGGGCCCAGTGGGATGTGGGTCGTATTGTCAAAGCTGTGCTGCACCCGGGCGCCGTAGTAGCGCAGGAAGTCCACCGCTTCGCGTACTTCGGCAATGGCGTTGGTGCAGGTCTTTCCGGCCTCGCGCATCAGCAGGCCCAGCAGTGCTGGCGTTTGCTGCTCCAGCAAGTCTGCCGCGCGTGCCAGGGTGGCCGCGCGCTCTGCGGGCGGCGTGGCGGCCCATTGCGGTGCGGCTTGGTGGGCCCAGGCCACGGCATGGTCCACATCGCTTTCGGTAGCCTCGCACACCTGGCCCACCACGTCGCGGTGGTCGGCCGGGTTACGCACCGGCACGGCAAGGGCGGGCGCTACGTCTTGCGCCAGCAGAGGGCCTGCCTGCCAGGGCTGGCGGGCACTGTCTTGCAGGGCGGGGGCCAGGCGGGCAAGTTCGTGTTCACTGGACAGGTCCAGCCCCCGGGAATTGGGGCGTTCAGTGCCGTAGAGCTGCGGGGGTAGTGGAATACGTGGGTGGGGCAGGCCTGAAGCGCCTTCTGCTGCAGCCGCTTGCTGTACTGTCACGACGGGGTTGCGCACCAGTTCGTCCAATGCGATGGAATGATCCGCAATGCGGTTCACGAACGACGTGTTGGCGCCGTTTTCCAGCAAGCGGCGCACCAGATAGGCGAGCAGAGTTTCGTGCGTGCCCACGGGCGCGTAAATGCGGCAGGGGCGCCCGAGTTTGCCGACCGTGACGGCGCCTACCACCTGCTCGTACAGCGGTTCGCCCATGCCGTGCAGGCACTGGAACTCATACTGGCCGGCATAGTAGTTGTTGCCGGCCAGGTGGTAGATGGCGGCCAGCGTCTGCGCATTGTGCGTGGCAAATTGCGGGTAAATGGCCTCAGGCGCGGCCAGCAGCTTGCGCGCGCAGGCAAGGTAAGACACATCGGTGTGCGTCTTGCGCGTGTAGACCGGGTAGTCGTCCAGGCCATCGACCTGGGCGCGCTTGATCTCACTGTCCCAGTACGCACCCTTGACCAGCCGAACCATCAGGCGCCGTTGTGTGCGCCGGGCCAGGTCGATCACAAAATCGATCACGCGCGGGCAGCGCTTCTGGTAGGCCTGGATGACGAAGCCGATGCCGTTCCAGCCCTGCAGGCTGGGGGCATGGCACAGGCGTTCGAGTAGATCGAGCGAAATGTCGAGCCGGTCGGCTTCTTCGGCATCGATATTCAAGCCGATGTCGTACTGGCGCGCCAGTTCGGTCAGGCGCAGCACGCGCGGGTAGAGCTCATTCATCACGCGCTCCCACTGTGCGCGGCTGTAGCGCGGGTGCAAAGCCGAGAGCTTGATCGAGATGCCGGGGCCTTCATAAATGCCCCGACCGTTGGACGCCTTGCCGATGGCGTGGATGGCCTGCTCATACGAGGCGTAATAGCGCAGCGCATCCTCGCTGGTGAGTGCGGCCTCGCCCAGCATGTCGTAGGAATAGCGGAAACCTTCGCTCTCCATCTTGCGCGCATTGGCCAGTGCTCCGCCAATGGTCTCGCCCGTGACGAACTGCTCGCCCATCATACGCATGGCCATGTCGACGCCCTTGCGGATCAGCGGCTCGCCGCCCTTGGCCGTCAGGCGGCCGAGCGAGGCCGACAGGCTGCCCTCGTTGTGCGTGGAGACCAGCTTGCCGGTCAGTAGCAAGCCCCAGGTGGCGGCGTTGACGAACAGCGAGGGGCTTTTGCCCAGGTGCTGCTCCCATTGGCCGTTGCTGATCTTGTCGCGGATCAGCGCATCGCGCGTGGCCTTGTCCGGGATGCGCAGCAACGCTTCGGCCAGGCACATCAGCGCAACGCCCTCGTGCGACGACAGGGCAAATTCCTGCAATAGCCCCTGCACGATGCCTGCCCGGCCTGCCGAGCTTTTGCGCTGGCGCAGTGTGCCGGCAATGCGCAAGGCCAGTGCCTGGGCGGCGGCGTCCAGGTCCGGCGGCAGTTGAGCTTGCTCCAGCAAAGGGGCCAGTGCCTCGGGCTCTGGCGTGCGGTAGGCCGCTGTAATGGCCTCGCGCAACGGACCTTGATCTGCAGGGCGTGGAGCAAAGGCGGCGAAGGGCAGGGCAGGGGCGGCAGGCGCGTGGAGGGGCTGGTTCATGGCGATGGTTTCGTGCAAGAAGAGAGTGATCCCGATACAGCGAGATCATCATCGGTGGGGCGCAAAATTAATGGTCAAATATCGCCGAACAAACAAAACAATTCACTATTCATGAGCGACTTTGGGGCCGATCTGGACCGTATCGACCGAAAAATTCTTGCAATCCTGCAGGATGACGGACGCATCGCCAACCTCAAGCTGGCTGAAAGCGTGGCCTTGTCGCCCACTGCCGTGCTCGCACGGGTGCAGCGGCTCACACGCGACGGCTTCATCGTGGGCTATGAAGCACGGCTCAACCCGCTCAAGCTGGGGGCTGGCATGCTGGTGTTTGTCGAGGTTTTGCTCGACCGCACCACGCCCAATGTGTTCGACCAGTTCAAGGCCGCGGTGCAGGTGCGCCCCGAAATCATGGAGTGCCACATGGTCGCTGGGGGCTTTGATTACCTGCTCAAAACCCGTACCGCCGACATGAATGCCTACCGCGAGTTTGCCGGTGCCGTTTTGTGGCAACTGCCGGGGGTGCGCGAGACACGCACCTATGCCGTGATGGAAGAGGTCAAGCACAGCACCCGTCTGCCACTGGACTGAATCCATGCTTTTGAACAGCGGTGCCTGCCTGCATAATGGCCCGCAAAGAACCCCAGAGAACCCCAGAGAAGGAGAAAAACCCAATGCGCATGCTCTCTATGGCCGCCGCTGTCCTGGCGGCTGGCCTGTTCAGCCAAGGCGCCTTTGCCGCCTGCTATGTTGTGTATGGCCCTGACAAAAGCGTGGTGTACCGCGCGCCCGAGCCACCGGTGGATTTGTCCCGTCCCCTGCACGAGACCTTGGCCGAGGTGCTTCCTGGCGGCACTCTGGTGTTTTCGCTCGAAGACTATGGATGCGATGTGGAAGTGCACAAGCTGCCCGTGGCGCGACAGGCCGGGCAGGAAAAATCCCGCTGAGCCCGCCTTGGGGTCGGCGGCGGCCGCGCTGAGGCTCTGAGACAATCAGAGCATGAGTGAACCGACAGAAAAACAGCCCTCCCCCACGCCCGATTGGCTGGAGATTGAATCCCTGGACCTTGAAGCCCAGGGCGTGGCCCACAAGAGTGATGGCAAGGTGGTCTTCGTGGAAGGAGCCTTGCCGTTCGAGCGGGTAAGCGCCAGCACCTACCGCAAGAAGAACAACTGGGAACAGGCCCACCTGACAGCGATTCACCGCGAATCACCGCAGCGCGTGCAGCCGGGATGCCCGCATTTCGGCCTGCATTCTGGCGCCTGCGGCGGCTGCAAGATGCAACACCTGCATGTGGGCGCCCAGGTGGCCGTCAAACAGCGGGTGCTGGAAGACAACCTGTGGCACCTGGGCAAGGTCAAGCCTGAAATGCTGCTGCGCCCCATCGAGGGGCCTACTTGGGGCTACCGCTACCGGGCGCGCTTGTCGGTGCGCTACGTGATCAAAAAAGGGATCGTGCTGGTGGGTTTTCACGAGCGTAAGAGCCGCTATGTGGCCGACATGGAAGTTTGCCCGGTGCTGCCGCCGCATGTCAGTGCCCTGCTCATGCCGCTGCGCGCACTCATCACTTCGCTCGATGCGCGTGACACCTGCCCGCAAATCGAACTGGCCTGTGGCGACACCGTGACGGCGCTGGTGCTACGCCACATGGAGCCGCTGAGCGGCGAGGATCTGGTGCGCCTGCGCAGTTTTGCTGCCGAGCAGAACGTGCAATGGTGGTTGCAGTCCAAAGGCCCCGAAACAGTGCGCCTGCTTGATGAAGGCGGCGAGCAACTGGCCTATGCGCTGCCCGAGTTCGGTATCACCATGCCCTTCAAGCCCACCGATTTCACCCAGGTCAACCCGCATATCAACCGCGTTTTGGTCTCGCGCGCCCTGCGCCTGCTCGATGTGCAGCCGCACGAGCGCGTGATCGACTGGTTCTGCGGTTTGGGCAACTTCACCTTGCCTTTGGCCACCCAGGCCCGCGAGGTGCTGGGCATCGAGGGCAGTGAGACTCTGGTGGCGCGGTCCCGCGAGAATTATGATAGAAATTCGGCCCTAAGGCAGGAAGGTAATGCGCTGGCAGCTACTAATTTTGTAGCGCGCAATCTGTTTGAGATGACGCCTGAAATGCTGGTGCAGGATGGGGTGGCGGACAAATGGCTGGTTGATCCTCCGCGCGATGGCGCTTTTGCGCTGGCCCAGGCCCTGGCCGCCATCGAGCAGGCACGCCGCGGAGTCGAGGGTGCTGCGCCGCTGCCTGCGGGGGCTGAACACTGGACACCTCCGAAGCGTATCGTCTATGTGAGTTGCAACCCCGCCACGCTGGCGCGCGATGCCGGGTTGCTGGTGCATCTGGCGGGTTACCGCTGCACGGCAGCGGGCATGGTCAACATGTTTCCGCACACGGCCCATGTGGAGAGCATGGCGGTGTTCGAGCGGGATGCCGACTGAGCGGTCAGGACTTTTTCTCTGCAGGTTCCGTTTCGATGTCGCTCGCAGGTTTCGCGGCGCCGGGTGCCTTGCCCATGACCGAGGGCGAGCCCTCGATCTTGTTTTCGCGCATGTACAGATCCATGTCTTTCCAGCCGTTGAAGACCGCGGCCTTGCTGGCTTTGGGGTTGAGCGCGTAGCAGTCCTCCAGGCCGCGCAGCGCATGGCGGCAGGCGCCGCCGATGGCCTTGGCCTCCTCCTCGCGCTGAGCGATGCGGGGGTCGGGGCCCAGCCCGGGAATATCACAGCCCGAGAGCAGTGACACCACGGTTGCGGCCAGAAGAATGCGGCGGGGCATGGCAGATTTTTGAGGGAACATCTTTCTCCATTATCGGCAACCCGGCGCCAGGGTTGAGGCATGCTGCGGGTATATGCCCAGCAAAAAGGCTCCCGAGGGAGCCTTTGCGAGGATGGTTGGGTGCGGTATCAGTCGCGCTCGCCGCCCATGATGCCCAGCAGAGCGAGCAGGCTCTGGAACACGTTGAACAGGTCCAGGTACAGGGCCAGCGTGGCGCTGATGTAGTTGGTCTCGCCACCGTCCAGGATGCGTTTGAGGTCGTACAGCATGTAGGCGCTGAAAATACCAATGGCCGCCACCGAGATGGCCATCATGCCGGCCGACGAGCCGACAAACACGTTGACCATCGCGCCCACCATGAGCACCAGGGCGCCCACGAACAGCCATTTGCCCATGCCCGAGAGGTCACGCTTGATGACGCTGGCCAGGCTGGCCATGACAAAGAAAACACCGGCCGTGCCGGCAAACGCCGTCATGATGAGCTCGGTGCCATTCGAGAAGCCCAGCACCATGCCGATCAGGCGCGACAGCATCAAGCCCATGAAGAAGGTAAAGCCCAGCAGCACGGGGACACCGGCGGCAGAGTTCTTGGTTTTCTCGATGGCGAACATGAAGCCGAAGGCGCCGCCCATGAAGACAATCAGGCCCACGCCGCCGCGCAGCGACTGGGTGATGCCCGTGGCCACGCCCAGCCATGCCCCCAAGACGGTGGGCAGCAGGCTCAGCGCCAGCAGCCAGTAGGTATTGCGCATCACCTTGTGGCGCTGCTCCTGCGAAATGCCGTAGCCATAGTCCGCAGAGGGGAGGGTGGTGACCCGATCGTTCATCGTTTCTCTCCTGAGTGACCTGCACAGCGCAGGCCGCATGATTGTAGATGGTGATGCATACAGCCATTTGCAATGGCGGGCACTACCTCGTTTTGGGTCAGGATTCTTTTGCCCTGCAAGCCAATGACGGATGTGTGACCCCGCGCTATCCTTTCGGTTCCATCACCCAGGCCCACGGGCCACTGAACAACGGCCCACAAGGCCGCATACCGCATGAAGACCACCTTTGAACTTGAACTGGCCGACGTCAAGAAAATTGCCGCCGCTGCCGAAGCCGAAGCCCTGAAAAACCAGTGGGCCGTAACCATTGCCATCGTCGATGCCGGCGGCCACCTGCTCTCACTGCAGCGGCTGGACGGCGCGGCGGCCATTTCTGCCCACATCGCGCCTTCCAAGGCCCGCACGGCAGCCCTGGGGCGCCGCGAGAGCAAGGTGTATGAAGACATCGTCAATGGCGGGCGCACGTCTTTCCTGAGCGCTCCAACGATCGATGGTTTGCTGGAAGGTGGCGTGCCGATCCTCAAGGACGGGCAGTGCCTGGGCGCCGTGGGCGTGAGCGGCGTCAAATCGACTGAAGACGCTCAGATTGCCAAGGCCGGGATTGCTGCGCTCGGGTTGTAATCGATATTTTGCTATGGAATAAAGAGCTGCTAGCGCTTAATGGAAGGGCGTTACAGCCACTTTTCATTAAAAAACCGGCCAATGGCCGGTTTTTTGCTGGATCGGTGGAAAAAAAGCCTGGCTACGCGGGAGTACCGTTGGCTGGCAAAAACGACTCTCACGGACTGGACTGTCAGTCCGGGAGTCGCCCCACGATGATCGTTGCGCCCTGCACGCGGGTTGCTGTGGCAGGCGCGCTGAAATTCATTTGGTCAGAATCAGCTTGCCCAGGCGCGTGGCCTGCAAGCGGTAGAGAGCGCCGTTGTGGTGGATGGTGACTGCCTTCTGGCCTTGCAGCAGGGCATGGCTTTCTACCGCTGGCAGATGGTCTTCACGGGGCACTGCGGCAGGGGAGGCTGCGGGCGGGGTCTGGCTGAACAGGACGGGAAGGTGCAGGGTGGTGGCGTGCATGGAACAAAAAGCTGTGCTGTGCGATGCAGGTAATGATAACCATTCTCAACAAACTGTCCAGCACATTTTGAAGTTTTTTATTCTTGGGGATCGGTCACGAAACCAATCTTGCGCACGCCCGCGCGCTGGGCGGCGGCCAGAGCCTGGGCCACGCGTTCGTAACGCACTTCGCGGTCGCCGCGGATGTGCAGGTCGGGCTGCGGCTCGCGGGCGCCTTCGGCTTGCAGGCGGGTGGCCAGTTCGGCATCGTCAATGGTCTGGCCGTTCCAGTAGTAGGTGCCATCGGCCGCTACGCTCAAGCGCACCGTCTCGGGCTTGAGTTCTTCGGCCGTGTTGGTTGCGCGTGGAAGATCGACATTCACCGAATGCTTCATCACCGGTACGGTGATGATGAAGATGATGAGCAGCACCAGCATGACGTCCACCAGCGGCGTCATGTTGATCTCGTTCATCACCTCGTCGGCTTCGTCCTGGGTACCAAAGGCCATGGTCAGGCGCCTTTCTTGAGCGGGCGCACGTTGCCGCTGTCGCCCTGGGCATTCACCCGGGCGCCGGTCACAAAGTAGGCGTGCAGGTCATGGGCAAAGCTGTTGAGGCGCATGAGTATGTGCTTGTTGCCGCGCACCAGGGCGTTGTAGCCCAGCACGGCTGGAATGGCCACCGCCAGGCCCAGCGCCGTCATGATCAGGGCCTCGCCAATGGGGCCTGCCACCTTGTCGATGGTGGATTGGCCCGAGGTGCCAATGGCCAGCAGCGCGTGGTAGATGCCCCAGACCGTGCCGAACAAGCCGACGAAAGGCGCCGTGGAGCCGACCGAGGCGAGGATCGCCAGGCCCGATTGCAGGCGGGCGGTAAAACCGTCGATGCAGTTGCGCAGGCTGCCCGTAATCCAGTCGCTGATGTCCAGGCTCTCATGCAACTGGCCCTTGGTGTTGCGGTGGTGCGCCGTGGCTTCGCGCCCTTCCATGGCGAGCTGGCGGAAGGGGTTGGAGGGGTCGCTGCCCAGCCGGGTCAGCCCGGCGGCAAAGTCTTCGCTGTGCCAGAAGGTTTGCACCGCGCTGGCGTGCTTCTTGTATTTGACGATGTCCAGCGCCTTTACCAGGATGACGATCCACGAGGCCAGTGACATGCCCAGCAGCAGCACGGCGACAGCCCGGGTGACGAAGTCGCCCTGGGTCCAGACGTTGGCAAGGCCGAATTGCGATTCCATGAGAACTCCTGAAAATTATTCGAGAACAAAATTGATGGGCACCTGGTACCACATGGCTTCGGCCACGCCGTTGCGCTTGCCGGGCACGAAGCGCCAGCGCCTGACGGTGTCCTGGGCCTGGCGGTCGAGGCGGTCGAAACCGCTGGATTTCTGGACCTCCACCTTTTGCGGCAGACCATCGGTACCAATGAGTACGCGCAGCATGACCTTGCCCTGTTCGCCCATGCGTTTGCTGATGGCCGGGTAGCTGGGCGCCGGGTTCTGCAGGTAGGCGGCGTTGCTCGATGGCAGTTCGATGCGCGCGGGGGCCGGTGGGGCAGGGGGCGCCGGTGGTGCCGCCACTTCCACAGGCGCCTCGATGGGCGGCGCGGGTGGCTGTGGTGTCGTCACGCCCAGGGGGGCGTTGGGCGCAGGCGTGGGGTCGGGCACCGCCATGGGCATGGGGGCTGGGCGGGGCTTTTGAATTTTGGGCGCGGGCTGCACCGGCGGGGGCGCGGGGGGCGGGGGCGGTGCCACCTTGGGCGCGGGCGGGGTGATGAACTCGCTCAACAACTCGACGGGAACGACCACTTCCACGGCGCGGCGCAGCAGGCCGGTTTGCAGGGCCCACAGGCCAGCCACATGCAGCAATACCACGCCGATGGCGATGACAGCGGTGCGACTCAGCCCTCCGGGTTGCTCGAATCGATCGTAGGTTGACATAAAAAATGAATAGCAGTCAGCGCAGTACAGGCCTGCACCACGGCAGAAATGAGGCGTTTTTTAACGGCGCAAAATCCAGCCCAGGGAACCCACTACCAGCAGCAGGCAGATCAGCAGTGTAGTGAAAAGCTCCATGGCGGCTCAACCTGCACAGGCGCAGGTTGACGGTGTGCATGCGGCTGTATTGTGCAATGCAGCAACCGGGTGGCTGCTTTGGCACTGGGCCACCACATCGCGTGCGCAGCCTTCGCACTGGCCGCACTGGGTGGCCACGCCCAGTTCAAACTGGATTTCGTCAAAGCCCATGCCCGCACGAACGTGGCGAGCGATTTCACGGTCAGAGACCCGGCGGCAGACACAGACGATCATGGCAGTCAGTGGTGGATAAAGTGATGAAATTATAAATGCGAATCCATCGCATTAGCAATATGTGTGGATCTTTGGGATGGATAAACACAGGTTATTCGAGCAGGGCGCGGCTGGCATGCGCGGGCGTGGCGCAGCCGGTCAGGGCCATGGCCATTTCCAGTTCGTCGCAGAGCAGGCGCAACACATGGGCGACACCGGTGGCGCCGGCGGTGGCCAACCCGTAGATGGCGGGGCGGCCCAGCAGCACGGCCGTTGCGCCCAGTGCCAGGGCCTTGAGCACATCGGTGCCGCGGTGGATGCCGCCATCGACCAGCAGCGGTAGAGCGCCTTGCAGGGCATCGGCAATCCGCGCCAGTGCATGGGCCGAGGCAGGTGCCGTGTCAAGCGTACGGCCGCCGTGGTTGGAAACGATCAGACCAGCCACGCCCAGGGCGGCCGCCTGCAGCGCATCCTGGGGGTGCAGCACGCCCTTGAGCAGCACCGGCAGGCGCGTCTGTGATTGCAGCCACTGCACATCGTCCCAGGTGGGGGCGTGCTCGACGAGGCCCTGGCACAGCAGGTGGGTACCGTCCGTGGTTTGCGGCTGAGGGGGCGGCGGAGCCAGCCCGGCCAGGTTCACCGCTGCAATGCCGGGTGGCAGGTGAAAGCCTGCGCGGCGTTCGCGGTCGCGTGCACCGCTGGTGGGGGCGTCTACTGTGAGCACCAGGGCTTCGTAGCCTGCGGCCTCTGCGCGCTGCACCAGCGCGCGGGTGAAGCCCCGGTCGTGCTGCAGGTAGAGCTGAAACCACAGCGGGCCACGCGCCGGGTCGTCCAGAAAGACCTGGGCCACTTCTTCCAGCGGCGTGCTGGCCTGGGTGCTGAGCACCATGCCTGCACCCAGCGCAGCGGCCGCATAGGCGCTGGCCCGTTCTCCGTCGGGGTGGGCCAGCCGCTGGTAGGCCACCGGGGCCAACAAAATGGGGTGGGCCAGCGTGCGCCCCAGCAGGGTGGTGCGGGTGTGGCCGCCGGCAAGAGAGCGCAGTATGCGCGGCTGCAGGGTGAGCCCGTCCCAGGCGCTGCGGTTGGCGCGCAGTGTGATTTCGTCCGCAGCGCCGCCGCTGAAATAGGCCCAGGCGGGATCGTCCAGGCGCTGGCGTGCATGCTGCGCGTAGTCGGCCAGGGCCACGGTGTCTTCTGGAATAGGCTGGCGCTGCAGTGAAAAAGTTTTAGTCAAAATGGCCTCTAGGGCAATACCATCAAGCGCAAGCAGCTATTGTTTTTAAGTCAGGCATCAGCCCACATGCGCAGCAGGTTGTGGTAGGTGCCCGTCAGCCCGACGACGGCGGGCGCGCTCTCGCCGATGGCGCTGCGCAGCTTGAGCAAATCCATGTCCATGTCGAACAGCAACTGGCGTTGCTCGGTCGAGCGCACCATGCTTTCGATCCAGAAAAAGCTGGCTACGCGGGCACCCCGCGTGACGGGCGTGACCTGGTGCACCGTGGAGCTGGGGTAGAGCACCATGTCGCCTGCAGGCAGCCGCACGACGCGCTCGCCCTGCGGGTGCTGGATGAGCAGCTCGCCGCCGTCGTAGTCCTGCGGGTCGGTGAGGAACAGGGTGCAGGAAATGTCGCTGCGTACCCATTGGTCGGGTACCTTGGAGCGCAGTACGGCACCGTCCACATGGGCGCCGTAGAAGTTGCTTTCGCCGCGGTAGCGGTTGAACAGCGGGTTGAATATTTTTTTGGGCAGCGCGGCAGAAAAGAACACGGCATCGCGCTGCAATGCAGACAGCACCAGGGCGCGCAGTTGCTGCGTCTGGGTGCTGTCCTGCGCGAGTTGCTCGTTGCGCTTGTGCGCCAGGGCCTGCGCCCCTGCGCTGCTGCGTCCATCCACCCAAGGAGCATCGTCGCCGAGCAGGCTGCGGGCAGTGGCGACCTCTTGGGGGGTGAGAATGTTTTTGAGATGCAGGAACATGGTGGATGCAGCAGGCAGGCAGGGACTTAGAAGCGCGTCTTGAGCACCAGTTGCACCGAGCGCGGGGCGCCAGGGGCGTAGAAGCCGCGGTACAGCGCATCGGCATAGAGCTTGTTGGTCAGGTTCTGGACGTTCAGCTTGAGGGAGGTTTTGTCATCAAAGCTGTATTCGACCATCGCATCGGCCGTGACAAAGCTGCTGGCCTCCATGGCGCGCGAGCCTTCGGGGTTTTGTGCGCCACGGTAGGTCAGGCCGCCGCCTACGCGCACTTTGGGCGTCACCGCGTAGGTGCTCCAGAGGCTGCCGCTGTGCTTGGGCGTCAGGCCCGGGCGATCGCCCTGCACCTGTGCGCCACCGCCGTTGGCGGCGAGCACCGTAGTGCTTTTGTCGATTTTTGCGCTGGGAATCCAGGTGTGGTTCCAGAAGATCTCC
The DNA here is from genome assembly GCF_003096555.1 of Simplicispira sp. 125. Taxonomy (NCBI): domain Bacteria; kingdom Pseudomonadati; phylum Pseudomonadota; class Betaproteobacteria; order Burkholderiales; family Comamonadaceae; genus Simplicispira; species Simplicispira sp. 125. Next base: position 340,855 of record NZ_QEKM01000001.1, read on the forward strand.
CACTTCGGCGAAATGCGACCCGCCAGGTTGAACTCCATGCCGGTGGCGTGGCGCTTGCCCGAGAGCAGGTAACCAGGGTTGTCGGGGTCGGTGTTGCGCTCGTTGAATTTTTCGCTGTAGAAAGCGGCCACGCCCAGCAGGGCGCGGCGCTCGAACAGTTCCCACTTGCCGCCGATCTCAAAGTTGCGGCTTTTTTCGGGCGGTGTGTCGGCCAGTGAACCGGTATTGGCGTTCACACTGCCGAATTGGTAGGTGTCGGCCGAGGTGTTGAACGAGGAGCCGTACGACACGTAGTAAGACGCCAGTTCATCGGGTTGGAACAGCACGCCCACACGGGGGCTCCACAAGCCGTCCGAGGTTTCATCGCTCAAAGAGCCGTTCGCGTTGCGGTACGAGGCCTTGAACTGGTCGTAGCGCAGGCCGCCGACCAGCTTGATGGTCGAGTTCAGCGACATCGTGTCTTGCAGGTACAGGCCAATATTCTGTGCCTTGAAGGTGTTATAGGCCACCGGAGCGCGCATATCGGGTGCCCAGGCTCCGTTGTTGGGCGTGCCCACGGTCGTGCCCAGGCCGTTGGTGGCCGACGAATTGCCCGCTGCGTTGGCATAGCTCGAGTTGCGGTTGGCGTCGTCGTGGTAGTAATCCACGCCGGCCAGGATGTCGTGCTTCTTGCCACCCCAATTGAACGAGTGGGTGTAGTCGCTTTGCAGCTGCGTCATCGTGCTGTCGCCGATGCGGCCTTTGGAGGTGCGCGTCAGCGGCGTGCTGGCGTTGATCTGGTCGAGAGCGGTGATGGGCGTGCCAAAGCGGATTACGCTGGCCAGCAGGTCGCGCTCATACTTGCCGTGGCGCAGGCGCGTCTGCAGCTCGCCACCGTCGCCAAAGCGGTGAATGTGGCCCAGCGTGACGTACTGCGACGAGGTGTTGAGGTGGTCGCTGGCCAGGCCGTAGTAGTTTTTTGCCGGAAGTGTGGGCACGATCTTGCCGTTGTCGTTGATCCACGGGCTGTTGTAGCTGGGGCGGCCTTTGACATCCAAGGCGTACAGGCCGATAGAAAACTCATCGCGCGTGCCGATCCCCCAGGCAAACGTCGGCGCTATGCCGCGCTTGTCCTGCTTGGCACCGTCGTTGTCGGAGTCGTGTACCAGGGCGTTGAGGCGCAGTGCGGCGTTCTCGCCGGTCTTGAAGTTGAAGTCACCGGTGAGGCGGTTTTCCTTGCCGGTGCCCAGGGTGTACGAGACTTCGTGCTGGTCGATCAGCAAAGGCGCCTTGTTGACCTGGTTGACCACGCCGCCGGTCGAGCCCTTGCCAAACAACATGGAGGCCGAGCCCTTGAGCACTTCGACGCGGTCGAGGTTGAAGGTGTCGCGTTCGTACAGTGGAGCATCCTTCATGCCATCGGTGTAGATGTCCCCCGCCTGGCCGAGCGAGAACCCGCGCAGGCGCACGTCTTCTTCACCCGTTTCGCCGGACTGGAAGGTCACGCCCGCCGTGGTGCGCAGCACTTCGCGGAAGTCATCCTGGTTGCGGTCGTTCATCAACTTTTCGGTGAATACGGTGACCGATTGCGGGATGTCGCGGATGTCCTGATTTCCCTTGCCCACGGTAGTTTTCTTCACCCGCACGGTGTCCTTGCTCTGGATCTCCGCCGTGTCTTTCACGGTCACCGTGGACAGGGTGGCCGCGTTATCGGTGGTTTGGGCCCAACTGCTCATGGACGCTGCGAGCATCAGTGCGCCCAGCGGAATCAGGGCCTTTTCAGCAGCAGGGGAATATGCGTTGTGCAAAAGCGTTGCGGAACGCTGCTGCGTGGGTTTCTTTGCCAAAGTGGCCTCCGTTGGTTGGAAATGCAATGGACACCGCAGAAGGTGTCGCCAAGGTGGAGCGCTAGGCAGTGGCTGGCAAAGGCGTGGCTGTGCGGGTATCGCGCACAAGGATGTTAAATCAAACGATAGTCATTATCATTCGTGTTGATGTATTTTCGCCACAGGATCAGATCAAACAGACGAAAAAAAGCCGGCAAAGCCGGCTTTGGGGAGCGCAGTCGCTCGTTATTTCACGTGCTTGCCAATCAGGCCGGCCATTTCGAACATGGACACCTGGGGTTTGCCAAAGATTTCCTTGAGCTTGGCATCGGCATTGATCATGCGTTTGTTGGCGGCGTCCTGCAGGTTGTTGGCCTTGATGTAGACCCACAGCTTGCTGATGACCTCGGTGCGTGGCAGCGGTGCTGCACCCACGACAGCCGCCAGGGCGGGGCTGGGCGTCAGGGCTTTCATGAACGCGGCGTTAGGGGTGCGCTTCTTGGCGGGAGCAGCGGTCTTGGCAGCAGCGGCTGGTGTGGCCGGGGCTTTTTTTGCAGTTGCCATGTTGGGAATTTCCTTGTTGGGATGGGTCAATGCACCAGCGAAAACCTGCTTTTCCACTGGCATACGGAATGCTACTGGTAAAAAATCGGCTTTCCAAGCGGGTTCAGGGTTTTTTTGCTTCGCCATGTTGCAGCATTGCGATGGCGGCGCTTTTGTGGGCGCGCTAGTGACAGGCTTGCTGGCTATTGACGATGCGTTTGAGGGCATCGGGGCTCAAAATACGCACATGGCGCTGCTTGACCTCGACAATGCCTTCTTCCACAAATTTTGAGAAAGTGCGGCTCACGGTCTCAAGTTTCAGGCCCAGGTAGCTGCCGATTTCTTCGCGCGTCATGCGCAGCACCAACTCTGACTGCGAGAACCCGCGTGCATGCAGGCGCTGCACCAGGTTGAGCAAAAAGGCGGCCAATCGCTCTTCAGCGCGCATGCTGCCCAGCAGCAACATGACGCCGTGCTCACGCACGATCTCGCGGCTCATGATTTTGTGCACGTGGTGCTGCAGGGCGTTGACTTCGCGCGACAGTTCTTCAATGCGGTCGAAGGGCATGACGCAGACTTCGGCGTCTTCGAGGGCCACTGCATCGCAGGTATGGTGGTCGTTGACGATGCCGTCCAGGCCGATGATCTCGCCGGCCATTTGAAAGCCTGTGACCTGGTCGCGCCCGTCCTCGGTCGCTACGCAGGTCTTGAAGAAGCCTGTGCGGATGGCAAACAGCGAGGTGAACTGTTCGCCATTGCGGAACAGCGTGGTGCCACGCTTGATCTTTCGCCGTACCGCCACGACATCGTCAATGCGCTTGAGTTGTTCGTCGTTCAGACCCACCGGCATGCACAATTCACGCAAATTGCAGTTCGAACACGCAACCTTGAACGCCTGGGGTGTCATGTGAACGGGTACCTGTCCGGTTTCAGACAGAGCGCCCGACGACTCGTCGGCATGGGATGCGGGGACGATGGAGATGCGGGTTGGGGCTGACATAAGTCAAATTATCACCCATTCTGCATTTTTGCCAGAACAGAGCCAGTAGCTCCAACAGGTGCTTGACCAAAATCAAGATTCGAGCCGCTAATCTGGGGCACATTAGAAAAGCCAGCTAGGAACCTAAATGACTGTTGTAACCCCTGAATTGCTCACCCGGTTTGATGTATCGGGACCCCGTTACACCTCGTACCCCACCGCTGACCGCTTTGTTGATGCCTTCGGTGAGGACGAATACGTGCTGGCCCTGCAGCAGCGCAGGCAAAGCGCCGTGGGCAAGGCCTTGCCCTTGTCGGTGTACGTTCACATCCCGTTTTGCGAGTCGCTGTGCTATTACTGCGCCTGCAACAAGATCATTACCAAGCACCATGATCGTGCTGATGTGTATCTGCGCTATTTGAACCGCGAGATTGAGTTACACACGGCGCACTGCGGCGTGGGCCAGGTGGTCAGCCAGATCCACTTGGGTGGCGGCACGCCCACCTTTCTCTCCGATGAGGGGCTGCGTGACCTCATGGGCATGCTGCGCAACCATTTCACTTTGGTGCCCGGCGGTGAGTATTCGATCGAGGTCGACCCCCGTACCGTGGATGCAGATCGGCTGGCCCTGCTGCACGAACTGGGATTCAACCGCCTGAGCTTCGGTGTGCAGGATTTCGACCCTGAAGTGCAGAAAGCCGTGCACCGCATCCAGCCCAAGGAGCAGGTTTTTTCCCTGGTCGAGTCGGCGCGCTCCATTGGCTTTGATTCCATCAACGTCGACCTGATTTACGGCTTGCCCAAGCAAACCCCTGATTCATTCGACCGCACGCTGGCGCAGGTAGCCGAGTTGCGCCCCGACCGCATTGCGCTGTATGCCTACGCCCATTTGCCCGAGCGCTTCAAGCCGCAACGGCGCATTGTGTGGGCAGACCTGCCCATGGCATCGGCCAAGGTGTCGATGCTGTCGCGTTCGCTGGAGGCATTCAGCGCAGCGGGCTATGTTTATGTGGGCATGGACCATTTCGCACTGCCGGACGATGCGCTGGCCATCGCCAAGCGCCAGGGGCGTCTGCACCGCAACTTCCAGGGTTACAGCACGCAGCCCGACTGCGACCTGATTGCCCTGGGGGTTTCTGCAATTGGCCGCGTGGGCGCTACCTATAGCCAGAACGCCAAAACCCTGGACGACTATTACGATCGGCTCAACCAGGGCCACCTGCCGGTGGTACGCGGCCTGGCGCTGACGCGCGACGACCTGGTGCGCCGTGCCGTCATCATGGCTTTGATGTGCCAGGGAGAATTGCTTTTTGAACCCATGGAGCAATCCTGGCTGATTGACTTTCGCACTTACTTTGCCACCGAGTTGGAGCAGTTGAAGGAGATGGAGGGGCAAGGCCTTGTTGTCCTGGGTCCTGAGGGCATCGAAGTGACGGCAATGGGTTGGTACTTTGTGCGGGGCATTGCCATGGTGTTTGACCGGTATCTGCAAGCCGACAAGAACAGAGCGCGGTTTTCCCGCATCATCTAAACCCCATGTTGGCTTCCTTGGCCTCGACTGCGTTGCTCATGGGGCTCGCAGGCGGGCCTCATTGTCTTGCCATGTGCGCCGCGCCGTGCTCTGTCGTGACCGGCCAGGCGCTGCCGCAGGTGCCTGACCAGGCGACCGAACATACACTGCATTGGCTGCCCCGCCCGGGCGGTTTGGCCCGCAGACTGGTGGCATACCACAGCGGGCGATTATTAGGCTATGCGGCCGTGGGTGCGTTGGCTGCCATGGCCATGCAGAGTCTGGCGTGGATGACGCAACACACGGCAGCGTTGCGCCCGGTCTGGACGTTCATGCATGTGGCCGTGCTCGCCTGGGGCCTGATGATGGTGCTGCAGGCACGCCAGCCGGCATGGGTGGAGCAGGCAGGACGCAGCGTGTGGAATCGTGTCCGGCCATTGGTGCAGGCGCCGGGAGGCGTGTTTGTCACCGGATTTCTATGGGCCTTGATGCCTTGCGGGCTGCTGTATTCGGCCTTGCTGGTGGCGGCCCTGAGTGGTGGCGCGTGGCAGGGAGCGCTGAGCATGGCGCTGTTTGGCGTGGGTAGCGGCTTGTGGTTGTTGGCTGGCCCGTGGCTGTGGCAGCACTTGCGTGTACGCATGAATGTCCTGCGCGCCAGTTGGGGGACCCGGTTTGCGGGTTTCTTGTTGATGGCTGTGGCCTGCTGGGCCTTGTGGATGGACCTGGTATACCGGCCGTCGCTGATCTGTCAGTAATAGAAACCGCGTTATCTCAGTCCTTTTGTGGCGCAAAAGCGCCATTGGGGCGATGTCAGCAAAAGTATCTCCAGATGGCTTGATAATGGGGCGCGCATTCCTTTCACGGGCCTTTTCCGCGACGCACCTCTGCAATGGATGACAACACCGCCATACCTATCGCCATAGACCAATTGCGTATTGGTATGTACATCCAGCTCGGACTGAACTGGATGAGCCATCCTTTTCCCGTCAGCAGCTTCCGCATTGCCTCAGAGTCCCAGATCGAGATTCTGCGCGGATTGGGTCTTGCAGAAGTCCGCTACGTTCCTGCCAAGAGCGATCCTGCCCCCGCTACAGCGCTACTAGAGAAGGCGGCGACGTCCCTTGATCAGCGCCAGCAAAAAAATGGCACGGCGTCGGCCAGCCCTGCGACAGAGCAGGAAGATTCGGCCCTGCGGTTGCGGTTGCAGTTGCTGGAGCAGCATCGTCGGCTGGACGCCTGTGACCAGCGGTTCATGGCGGCCACGCGCAACTACCGCAAGCTCGTCGAGAAGGTGGAGGGCGGGCCTATGCTGGCGCGTCTTGAAAGCGAGGCGCTGGTCACCGACTGTGTGCAGGAGTTACTGCAAAACACGGAATCCGTGATCAGTCTGCTGTCCGAGGGCGTGGGCGAGCGCAATGCCTTGCATCCGGTCAACGTCATGGTGCTTTGTCTGCTGATGGGCAAGGCGCAAGGACTGTCGCCCGAGGGCATGCAGGACCTGGGTATGGCCGGGTTGTTGCATGACATCGGCAAGATGCGCTTGCCAGAATCCGTGAATGGCCCGCAGGAGGGGATGACACCGGCAGAGCAGGCCCGCTACCGCAGCCATGTGGGTGAATCTGTGCGTCTGGGCCAAAGCATGGGTTTGTCCAGCGGCGTGCTGCTGGCCATTGCGCAGCACCATGAAATGGCCGATGGCAGTGGTTTCCCCCTGCGGCTCAAGGGCGAGGAGTTGTGCCAGGCGGGGCGTACCCTGTCGTTGGTGAATCACTACGAGCGTTTGTGCAACCCGGGTCGCACAACCCCGGCCCTGACGCCCCATGAAGCCCTCTCCGTCATGTTTGCGCAGCAAAAAGGGTATTTCGATGCCGTTGTGCTGGGCACCTTCATTCGAATGATGGGCGTGTATCCCCCGGGCTCGGTGGTGCAGCTGGTCAATGACCGCTATGCCATGGTGGTGTCGGTCAATTCCTCGCGGCCCTTGCGCCCCCGGGTGATCGTTCATGATGACCGCGTCCCCCGGGACGAGGCACTGATTCTGGATCTGGAAAGCATGCCTGAACTGGGTATTCGTCGCAGTCTTCGTCCCTCGCAATTGCCCCGGGAGTCACTTGAATATTTGTCGCCGCGCAAGCGCATTTGCTACTTCTTCGAAAGAGCCGTAGACCAGGCTGCTGTCGGGGAACGGGTGTGAGCTGCGGCGCGCAAGAGAGTCTCTGGCAAGCTGCGTTTGACGGATTGCAAGAAGCTGTCTGGCTGGTGGATGCATGCGCGCGCACCATCGTTTTTGCCAACCAGCGTGCCGCGCAGCTGGTGGGTTTGCCCAGAGCCGCCCTGATAGGCGTGCCGGTGGAGCGTCTGGCGGCTACCCCCGAAGACCAGTGTTTCTGGTCCGACACTGAAGAGGTGCTGACCCAGGGCATTCATTCCATGACCAGCCTGCTGCGGGGCGACGGCCAGTTGGTTCCGGTCGAGCGCAAGGTGGTGCCGTTCCGTGCGGAGGGAGCCCGGGTGTTGCTGCTGGTCAGCATGGTCGATTGCAGCGCCCGCCAGGCGGTCGAACGCGACCTGGAGACCTTGCTGGCAGAGTTGCGCGCCACGCTGGATTCGGCTGCCGATGGCATGCTGGTCTGCGGGCTGCACGGGGAAGTACGGGCTTTCAACCAGCGCCTGGTACAAATATGGGGCATGCCCCAAGAACTGCTGCTGCAACGCAATGACGACCAGGTGCATGCCTTTCTGGCCTCGCGCGTACGGCATCCTGATACCTACCGGGCTCGGCTGGAAGCAATTGCCACAGACGCTCAGGGGCAGAGCCAGGACGTGATCGAACTGCAGGGTGGCCGGCTCTTGGAGCGGCGCAGCGTGCCCCAGTGGAGCCATGGCGGGGTGACGGGACGGGTCTATTCGTTTCGTGACATCACGCTGGAGGTACAGGCGCAAACCGCCTTGCGCCTGGCGGCCAGGGTGTTTGATTCGAGCCCTTATCCAATTTTCATTGCCGACGACCAGCATCGCCTGGTACGACTTAATCCAGCCTGCGAACAGCTTTTTGGACGCACCAGCCAAAGCCTGCAAAGGTGCGATGTGGTCGGTTTTCTGGGTGTAGGCGCGGCCCGCCAGTTCATGGAGGGTGTGCAGGCCGAGTGGCAGCATGGAGGCCTGTGGAAAGGCGAGTTATGGCTGCCCCGCGAAGACGACAGTGGTTGTGCGATCCATCTCTCCTGGGTGGTGCTGCGCGACAAGGAGGGTAGGATTGAGCAAAGCATTGGCTTCGTGCGTGACCTGACCCAGCAGCATGCCGCGCAGAAACGTATCGACGAACTTGCCTACAGCGATGCCCTCACCGGGCTACCCAATCGGCTTTTGCTGTCGCAAAAAGTGGACTCCGCCATCCGCGCGGCACGGCCAGACGGCACGGGCTTCGCCATCCTGTTCCTGGATCTCGATCGGTTCAAGGTCATCAACGATTCTCTGGGCCATCTTTTTGGTGACAAGGTGCTGCAGTTGGTCACCACACGCTTGCAAACCTGCCTGCGCCAGACCGACATGCTGTGCCGCATTGGTGGTGATGAATTTGCCATGTACCTGCATGCAGGCGATGCTTCGGGCGCCGAGCAGGTGGCGCGCCGCATGCTCGATGTCATGCGCCACCCTTTCACACTTGATGGCATGGGGTTTTCCATCCAGTGCAGCATCGGAGTGTCCCTGTATCCCCAGGACGGCCGGTCTCTGGACGAGCTGATCAAGCAGGCCGACACAGCCATGTACCGGGTGAAGGAGCGTGGGCGCGGCAGTTTTGGTTTTTACCAGCCGCAAATGAATGCCAATCTGCTGGAACGGATGCAGATGGAGCACGCCATGCGCCACGCTCTGGAGAACCAGCGCATGAGTGTGCACTACCAGCCCCAGGTGGATATGGCCTCAGGCCGCATCATTGGTGCGGAGGCCCTTTTGCGCTGGACGGACCCGGACCTGGGCTGTGTCGGGCCGGGCGTTTTCATTCCGTTGGCCGAGGAAACAGGCTATATCGTCCCCCTGGGGGCGTGGGTGCTGGAGCAGGCCGTGCAGGAGGCCGTGCGCTGGAAACAGGCGGGCACACCCATCGTGGTGTCGGTGAATGTCTCCGCACTGGAAATGCGGCAGCCCGATTTCATCGAGCGCCTGACCCGGGTACTGCGAGAAAACGAGTTGCCGGCCGAGTTGCTGGAATTGGAGTTGACCGAATCCATCCTGTTGCAGGACGCCCAGGAAGCCGCCCAGCGGCTGGAGGTGGTGGCCGCCCTGGGCGTGGCGCTGGCCATTGACGATTTTGGAACCGGTTATTCGAGCCTTGCCTACCTCAAAAACCTGCCCATCCACAAGCTCAAGGTCGACCAGTCTTTTGTGCGCGGCTTGCCCGATGATGACGGCGACCACGCCATCGTCAGTGCCATCGTGTACCTGGGCCGATCCTTGCGTCTGTGCGTGGTGGCCGAAGGGGTGGAAACACTGGCCCAGCGTGCAGCGCTGCAGCAAATGCAGTGCGACCAGTACCAGGGCTATCTGTGTTCGCCTGCACTGCCGGCGCTGGAATTTGCGGCTTTGCTGGCCCGGCAAGCATCGGGCTCAGGCATCGTGGTCACGCCGCCGTAAGGCCCTTCCAGAGCATGTAAACCGCCAGCCCCAGCAGCAGGGCGGCAAACACCCGCTTGAGCTGCGCCACGGGCAGCTGGTGTGCGGCGCGGGCGCCCAGTGGTGCTGTGAGCACACTGAACATCGCAATCGTGACCAGGGCGGGTAGCCACACATAGCCCAGGGATGCTGGGGGCAGCCCGGTGGCGGACTGGCCGCTGACCACATAACCGACGGCATTGGCCAGAGCAATGGGAAAACCCAGCGCAGCACTGGTGGCTACGGCATTGTGAATGGGTATGTTGCACCACACCATGAAAGGCACGCTGACGAATCCCCCGCCAGCGCCCACCATGCCCGAGAGAAAACCGATGCTGCTGCCTGCCGCCAGTTGCCCTGCTGTGCCGGGCATTTGGCGTGTAGGCGCTGGCTTTTTGTTGCGCAGCATCTGGTAGGCCGAAAAACTGACAAAGCAGGCGAATACGATGGCCAGCACCGAGCCTTTGAGCAGTGCGAAAACGCCCAGGCTTGCGGCCATGCTGCCCAGCACAATGCCGGGGGCCAGCCGCCGGGCAATGTCCCAGCGCACGGCGCCGCGCTGGTGGTGGGCGCGCACGCTGGAAATGGACGTAAAAACGATGGTAGCCATGGACGTGGCAATGGCCATCTTCACGGCCAGCCCCGGGGCCACCTGCTGTTGGCCGAGGAAATAGGTCAGGAAGGGCACCAGCACCATGCCGCCGCCAATGCCCAGCAGCCCAGCGAGAAAACCAGTGCCCAGGCCCAGCAGAGCCAGTTCAGCGATCAAAAGGGGGTCGAGCAGCATGCGGCGCGGGGGAGAAAAGGCGGGGTGCGCCGGAGCGGGGCAGAAGAGGTGTCTGCGAATGCCACCGGACCCTCATCCTGAACCGGGGGTTCAGGTGGGCGAGGGCAGCCAGGCGTTGGGTTCATCTGACGCGAGATGATCACGCTCACCGGGCGATGTACCAAGCCCGTGCTCAATGAGCATTGGTTCAAGGAAATATAAAGCCCGGCGGCACCGCAGACCATTGCATTGTAGGCGCAGCACGGGGGCTGTGCGTTCAGATCAGGCGGCCGTCATTGCCCAGGGCTTCGTCCAGGCGCTGCACCAGGGCGCGCAGGCGATCATCGCCATCATGGGGGTCTGTGGCCGGCAGTGCAACGGTTTCTGCTGCTGGGGTGGCGCTGGCGGCGGCCAAGTCGGCGGACTCGCGGTCGGCCAGCTCAAACGCCATGTTCAGCGCGGCCAGCACGGCGATGCGTTCGCGTGCGCGCACCTTGCCCGCATCGCGGATGCGCAGCATGGCGGTGTCCACCCGCTCCACCGCTTCCAGTAGGCGCGACTCACGGCCTTCGGGGCAGCCAAGCAGATAGCTCTGCTGCATGATCTGCACCTCCAGCTGTTTCATTCGGAGTCCTTGGGGTCGGGTGATGTGGGCAGGCGCTCGATCAGGGAGTCCACCCGGGCGCGGGCGGCCTGCAGGCGTGAGCGCAGCGAATCGCGCTCCTGGGTGAGTGCGGCCACCTGTTCAGCCATGAGTTCGTTGGTGCGCTGCAGCTGTTCGTGGCGAACCAGCAGGCGCTCTACGCGCTCGGCAATCTGGTCGAGAGGAGACAAAGAGGCCATACAGCCCTGGATTGTAGGCAGTTGCATCACAAAGCGCCGTAAAATCCACGGTGTTGGTGCTCGCAGTGTGGTTCACATGCTGCAGTTCAACGGGAAGCAGGGAGGAGCGTGCCGCACGCGGCGCCCCCCGAGCCTGCGCTGCCCCCGCAACGGTCAGCGGCCGAATCGTTCGATTCACCTTTCACACCCAGTGCCACTGGGCGCCTTGAACAAGCGCCTGGGAAGGCCGTGAAAGGCGCGCCGCCAGCCCGGATACCGGCCAACACGGTGGTTGCGTGCGCCTTCTGGCGTGCGTGGCCGTATCACCCATACGCTGGCGGGGAAGCCGGCCCGGGTTGTTTGCAGACCTTGTGTTTTCCATGAAAAATCATTTGCCCCACGTGCGCCCTATTGCGTCGCTGCGTCCTGTTGTCCTTGCTACGCTGTCGCTTTTCGCTGCCCATGCGGCGCACGCTCAGGAGGTTGCCGCTCCCATCCTTCTCGCGCAAAACCTGCGCGCCCCGCAGCTCTCCGAAACCGTGGTGACGGCCACGCGCACCGAGCAAGCTTTGTCTGACCTGGTGGCCGATGTGTCCATCGTCGACCGGGAGACCATCGAGTCCAGCGGCGCCACCGGGGTGGCCGACCTGCTGGCGCGCCTGCCCGGCGTCGAAATCACGCGCAACGGCGGCGTGGGCAATGCCAGCAGCGTGTATGTGCGCGGTGCCGAGCAGCGCTTTACAGCCGTGTATATCGACGGTGTGCGCATCGACTCGCAGTCCACTGGCGGCGCAGTGTGGGAGCAGATTCCGCTCTCGCAGATCGAACGCATCGAGGTGTTGCGCGGCCCGGCCGCGGCGGTGTATGGCTCGGACGCCATTGGCGGTGTCATCCAGTTGTTCACCCGCAAGGGTGAAGGCCCGGCGGCGCCCTATGTCGGCATCGGCCTGGGCAACCAGGGTACGCGCAAGGTCGAGGCCGGCGTGAGCGGCGCGACCGGGCCCGAGGGCGCGCTGGACTATGCGCTGGGCCTGGCCCATGCGCGCAGCAGCGGCTTTGACAGCAAGTCCAGCGGCGCGCACAACCCCGACGATGACGGCTACCGCAGCACCAGCGCCACCGCGCGCCTGGGCTACCGCGTGAATGCGCAGCACCGCATCGGCGCCAACCTGCTCGTGAGTCGGCTCAACTCAGGCTACGACGGCTTTACTTACAAGCCTACGGCGCCCGACGACGATCGCAACCTCAACCGCCTGCACACGGCGGGCGCGCACTGGGCCGCCCAGTGGAGCGACTCCTACAGCACGCGCGTTTCGGTGAACGAGTCGCTCAGCCGCTACGAGACTACACCCTCGCCCTACCTCACGCAAACGCAGTTGCGCGGCTACCTGTGGCAAAACGACTGGCGTCTGGGCGCGCACCGTCTGAGCGCTGCGCTGGAGCGCCGTGAGGACCAGCTTGAAAACGCCTCGCTGGTGGGTGGCACCACGCGCAGCCGTTCGCAGGACGCGCTGGCGCTGGGCTACGGTTTCAGCGCAGGCGCGCACAGCGTGCAAGCCAACCTGCGCCACGACAGCGACAGCGAATTCGGCGGCAAGGGCACCGGCAGCCTGGCCTACGGCTACGCCTTTGCACCGGGCTGGCGCGCCACCGCATCGGCGGGCACGGCATTTCGTGCGCCCACGCTGTACCAGCGCTTCAGCCAGTACGGCGACGCCTCGCTGCAACCCGAGACCAGCCGCAACGCTGAGCTGGGCCTGCGCTATGGGCAGGGCACAAGCGCCTTCTCGGCGGTGGTGTACCGCAACCGCGTGGCCAACCTGATCAACTTTGCCGCAGGCGGCACCTGTGGGGAGCCGTTTGGCTGCTACCTCAACACCGGCAATGCCGAATACAGCGGCGTGACGCTGGCAGGTTCCTACCAACTCGCCGGCGTGCAACTGCGTGGTTCGGTGGACTTCCAGAACCCGCACGACCGCGACACCGGCAAGCAGTTGGCACGGCGCGCCAAGCGCCACGCCACGCTGGGCGCCGACACAGTGCTTTCCGGCTGGACCCTGGGCGCCGAAATGCAGGCCTCGGGCCGCCGCTTTGACAATGCGGCCAATACCAAGGTGCTCGGCGGCTACACGCTGTTCAACCTGTATGCCAGCACACGCCTTGCCCGCGACTACACGCTGCTGGCGCGCATCGACAACGCGGCGGACAAAAACTACGAGACGGCTGGTACCTACGCGACTGGTGGGCGCCAACTCTACATCGGCCTGAAGTGGGAGCCATTGTGAGCTCAACCCCCTGTGGCGCTTCGCGCCTTCCCCCTTCTCTCACGCTTCGCGTGGGAAGGGGGACGCCGCCGGTGCGGCGGGGCGGCCCTTGCACGGCGGCCCGCGCCTGGTGCGGGCTAGGATCAAGCGTTGTGGGTGTTATCCAACGCCAGGAGTTTGTGTGATGACGCGTTGCCCCGCACTGCTGGTGGCGGCCCCGGCCTCGGGCCAGGGAAAAACCACGGTGGTGGCGGCCTTGGCGCGCCTGCATGCGCGCCAGGGGCGGCGTGTGCGCGTGTTCAAGTGCGGGCCCGATTTTCTCGACCCGCACTGGCACCAGCTCGCCAGCGGAGCGCCCGTGCATTCGCTGGATTTGTGGATCAACGGCGCCGAGGATTGCGCCGCGCGCCTGCACGCCGCCGCGCAGGAGGCCGACCTGGTGCTGATCGAAGGCGTGATGGGCTTGTTCGATGGCGAACCCAGCGCCGCCGACCTGGCGCGGCGCTTTGGCGTGCCGGTGCTGGCCGTCGTCGATGCTGCCGCCATGGCCGGCACCTTTGGCGCGCTGGCACATGGCCTGCAGCACTACCAGCCCGACCTGCCCTGGGCGGGCGTGCTGGCCAACCGCGTGGCGGGCGAGCGCCATGCCGAGATGCTGCAGCGCGGCCTGCGCGAGCCGGGTGACTGGCTGGGCGCCTTGCCGCGTGTGGCGCTGGCGCATGCCGCCCCCGCAGGCAAGAATGCCGCCCTGCTGCCCGAGCGCCACCTGGGCCTGGTGGCCGCGCACGAACTCCCCGACGCGATGGACCGGCTCGACGCCGCCGCCGATGCGCTGGCGTTGACGCCCCTGGGGCAGATGGATGCGGCGAATTTGCAGCGCTGGGCGGTGGACTTTCCGGCGCCACCTGCGCCGCAGCCCGTGCCGCCGCTGCTGGCAGGCTGTATTGTGGCCGTGGCGCGCGATGCCGCGTTCAGCTTTATTTACCCGGCCAACCTCGACACCCTGACGCAACTCGGCGCCCAGGTGCGCTTTTTCTCGCCGCTGGCAGGCGATGCCTTACCAGCCTGCGATGCCGTGTGGCTGCCCGGCGGCTATCCCGAGCTGCACGCTGCGCAACTGGCGGCGAACCAAGGCCTGCAGAACGACCTGCGCGCGCACCTGGCCGCAGGCAAACCCCTGTGGGCGGAATGCGGGGGCATGCTGGCGCTTTTCGAATCCTTGCGTCTGCAGGACGGCAGCGTGCAGGCGATGTGGGGCCTGTTGCCCGGCCAGGCCGCCATGCAGCCGCGCCTGGCATCGCTCGGGCCGCGACAAGTCAACCTGGCGGGCCAGGTGCTGCGCGGCCACAGCTTTCATTACTCCACTGCCGACTGCAGCGCCCCGGTGCTGGCGCGCAGCAGCCGGCCTGGCGGGGCGGATGCCGATGGCGAGCCGGTGTATGCGCTGGGCAGCCTGCGTGCCAGCTACTTTCACGCCTGGTTTGCCTCGAACCCCGTGGCGGTGGCGCAGTTGCTCGGAGGCGCAGCATGACCCTCTCCGTGGCCCGCAGCGAGCTCATTCTGGGTGGCCAGAAAAGCGGCAAATCGCGCCGCGCCGAGGCGCTGGCGGCCCAATGGCTGGCGGCCAGCCCCGCGCACCGCGCGCTGTTGATTGCTACCGCAGAGGCGCACGACGAGGAAATGCGCCAGCGCATTGCCCGCCACCAAAGCGACCGCGCCGCGCGCGTGCCGCGCATGCAGACGTTGGAGGAGCCGCGCGACCTCGCTCGGGTTTTGGTGCAGCGCGGCGCGCCGGACACCCTCATCGTTGTCGATTGCCTGACGCTGTGGCTGACCCACTGGATGTTTGGGTTCGATGAAAATTTAATGCAAAAAGAGGCTCCAGCGCACAACTGGCCTGCGCAGGCAGCTCTCTTTTTTGAAGCGTTGGCGAAAACCCCTGGGCCCGTTGTTCTGGTGGGCAACGAGATCGGCCTGGGGGTCATTCCCTTAGGAAGCCAGGTGCGCGCCTTTGTCGATGCACTGGGCGTTTTGAACCAGCAGGCAGCGCAGGCCTGCGCGCGCGCCACGCTGATGGTCTCCGGCCTGCCGCTCACCTTGAAGGACACCCCATGAAACCCACGCCCATCAAACGCATTCTTATCGTGCTGGCGATTTTGCTGGTGCTGGTGCTGGCCATGGCCACGCTGGCGCAGGCTGCGCCCATCAGCGTGGTGGACGATCGGGGCCGAACCGTCACGCTGGCCCACCCGCCCGAGCGCATCGTCAGCCTGCTGCCCTCGCTGACGGAGACCGTGTGCGCGCTCGGTGCCTGCGAGCGCCTGGTGGGCGTGGACCGCTATTCCAACTGGCCGGCCAGTGTGGTGCCGCTGCAGGGGGTGGGCGGCGGGTTGGACCCGAACATCGAGGCCATCGTCGCCCTGCGGCCCGACGTGGTGCTGATGGCGACCTCGTCGCGCGCGCAGGCGCGGCTCGAATCGCTGGGTGTGACCGTGGTGGCGCTGGAGCCCAAGACCCATGCCGACGTGCAGCGCGTGCTGGGCAAGGTGGGCCAGGTGCTGGGCGTGCAGGATGCGCAGCGGGTCTGGCGCACCATTGACGCGGGGGTGCAGGCTGCTGCCCAGTCGGTGCCGCCCACCGTGCGCGGCACGCGGGTGTATTTCGAAGTCAACAGCGGGCCGTACGCGGCAGGCCCGTCCTCCTTTATTGGTGAGACGCTCGCACGGCTGGGGGCCCGCAACATCATTCCCGCAGCGCTCGGGCCTTTCCCCAAACTCAACCCCGAATTCGTGGTGCGCGCCGACCCCGACCTGATCATGGTCGGTGCGCGCAGCGCCGAGGGCCTGGCCGCGCGCCCCGGCTGGAGCCAGATGCGCGCGCTGCGGGACGGCCGGCTGTGCCGGTTTGACGCAGCGCAGTCCGACGTGCTGATCCGCCCCGGCCCGCGCATGGCCGAAGCGGCGCGCCTGATGGCGACCTGCCTCACCGACAAGGCGCCCCGCAAAGAAGTGCGACCATGAGCGCCGTCATGCCCCTGCCGCCCATCCGCTTGCCCCCCTGCGCCAGCACCGTGCACGCACGGCGCGGCCGCTGGCTGGCGCTGGTGCTCATCGCTCTGGCGCTGTGCCTGTTCGTGCTGGGCACGGCGGTGGGCAGCAGCGGGTTTGAAAACCTCCTACCCGCGCTGTGGAACCCGCAGGGCGACAGCGCGGCGCACGCCATGGCGCAGCAAATCGTCTGGGACATTCGCCTGCCGCGCACGCTCGGCGCCTGGTGTGCAGGCGCGCTGCTCGGGCTGGCGGGTGCGGTGGCGCAGGGGCTGTTTCGCAACCCGCTGGCCGACCCGTATCTGCTGGGCAGTGCCTCGGGCGCCTCGCTGGGCGTGGCGCTGGCGCTGGCCCTGATGGGGGGGGCGGGCGGCATGTTGGGCGGGGCGCAGAGCGCCGTCACCATTTCGGTGTATTCCGGCCACTGGCTGGTGCGCCTGGGGCTGACGGGCGCGGCCTTCGTGGGCGCGGTGCTGGCGGTGCTGCTGACGCTGGTGCTGGCGCGCGGCGTGCAGCACACGCTGCGCCTGCTGCTGGCGGGCGTCATCGTGGGCGTGGTGCTGGGGGCGCTCACCTCGCTCATCCTGCTGCTGTCGCCCGATTCGCTGCAGGCCATGCAGGCGTTTTTGCTGGGCTCCACCGGCTTTGTCGGCTGGACGTCGTGCCTGCTGATGGCCGTCGTTTGGGGGCTGTGTCTGGTGGTGGCCTGGCTGCTGGCGCGCGGGCTCGATGGCCTGGCGCTGGGCGAAGCCACTGCGCTCAGCCTGGGGCTGCGGCTGGCGCCGCTGCGCGCGGTGCTGGTGGCGGTGCTGGCGCTGGCCACGGGCACCGCAGTGGCGCAGACCGGTTTGATTGCCTTTGTCGGCCTGGCCGCGCCGCACCTGGTGCGCGCCGCCGTGCCGGTGCCGCACGGGCGGCTGATGCTGTTGTCCAGTCTGATGGGCGGCGCGCTGCTGGCGGGCGCCGACCTGCTGGCGCGCGGCCTGCTGGCGCCGCAGGAGCTGCCCGTGGGCGTGCTCACTGCCGTGCTCGGCGGCGGCTATTTGCTGTGGCTGATGCACCGAAGGACATTGTGAAACACCCCCCTGAGCGGCTGCGCCGCTTCCCCCCGCTCTCGCAGCGCTGCGCGCTGCGGGCAGGGGGACGCCCCCAGCGCGGCGGGGCGGCCCTTGCGCGGGGGCCGCTGGCCTGGGCCGTGCCGGTTTCGTATGTCGCGGGTGGCGCACAGCGCAATGGATTGCAAAAATGATAGCTATCAACGCCCGAGAAATAAGCGCTGGCATAGGAAAAAGCTCCATATTGCACGGCATCACCTTACCGCTGGCGGCTGGGCGCTGGACCAGCATCGTCGGCCCCAACGGCGCGGGCAAATCGACCTTGCTCAAGGTATTGGCTGGGCTGCTGCCGGCGCAGAGCGGGCAGGTCGCCTTGTTCGGTCGCGTCTTGCACGATTGGTCGGCCCGTGAGCGCGCCCGCCAGATGGCCTGGCTGGGCCAGAACGAAGCGGCGGCCGATGACCTGACGGTGCTCGACGTGGCGTTGCTGGGCCGTTTGCCGCACCAGGGCTGGCTGCAGCCGCCCAGCCTGGCCGACCACGCCGCGGCAGAAGCGGCGCTGCGCCAGACGCAGGCCTGGGCCTGGCGCGAGCGGCCGCTGGGCCAGCTCTCGGGCGGCGAGCGCCAGCGCGTGCTGCTGGCGCGCGCCCTGGCCGTCAACGCGCAGGTGCTGCTGATGGACGAGCCCCTGGCCAACCTCGACCCGCCGCACCAGGCCGACTGGCTGCTGTTGGTGCGCAGCCTGGTGGCCGAGGGCCGCACCGTGGTCAGCGTGCTGCACGAGCTGTCGATGGCGCTGCAGGCCGACGACGTGGCCGTGCTGGAAGGCGGCCGCCTACAGCACCACGGCGCCGCGCACGATCCGGCCACCCACCGCGCGCTGGAAGCCGTGTTCGGCCAGCGCATCGCCATCCACTGCGTGCAGGACCAGTGGCTGGCCTTGCCCCGGTTGCACGCCCCTGCATTCGCTACTTGAGGAAACCCCTATGGAAATCGAAACTGCTCCCACCGAGAAACGCTATGAAAAACCCGAGGGCGAACGCCGGGGCCTGGTCATCGTCCACACCGGCGACGGCAAGGGCAAAAGCACGGCCGCCTTTGGCCTGGCGCTGCGCGCGCACGGGCGCGGCAAAGCGGTGCGGATCTTCCAGTTCATGAAAGTGCCGAGTGCGCGCTTTGGCGAGCACCGCATGTTCGAGCAGCTTGGCATCCCCATTGAAGGCCTGGGCGATGGATTCAGCTGGAAGAGCAAGGACCTGGAGCATTCCGCGCAGCTCGCCCGCGACGGCTGGGAAAAGGCGCGCGCCGCCATCCTCTCGGGCGAGCACTTCCTGGTGGTGCTGGACGAAATCACCTACCCGCTGATCTACGGCTGGCTGCCGCTCGAACCCGTGCTGGAGACGCTGCGCACACGCCCCAGGGACGTGCACGTCGTGCTCACCGGCCGCCGCTGCCCGCCCGAGATCATCGAACTGGCCGACACCGTGACCGAGATGGCGCTCATCAAGCATGCGTTCCAGGCCGGCGTTCCGGCGCAGCGCGGCATCGAGGACTGAGCTGGCGCATGCCCTGGCACTGGCTCTATCCCCTCGCGGCCTCGCCCTGGGAGGGCGCGGCCTGCCTGGCGTGGGCGGTGCTGGTGGCGCTGGCGGTAGACCGCCTGTGGGGTGAGCCGCCCGCGCGCTGGCACCCGGTGGTGTGGATGGGCAGCGCGCTTGCGGCCTGCGGCGCGCGCATTGCGCCAGCGACGCAGACGGGCCAGGATTTGAAGGTTTTTTGGCTTGCTGCGCTTGCCTGGTGTGCGCTGGCAGCTCTTGTTTTTATAGCGTTTTCAGCGGTGCAAGGCCTGCTGTGGTGGCTGGGCTGCCCGGTGCATTCCAGCGCCCATGCTTTGGACATTGCGGGCGTGGGCCTGGCCGGTGCCCGTTCGGTGCAAACGACGCTGGCCGCGTTGCTGACGGCCACGGCAATGGGCCTGGCACTCAAGCCCTTGCTGGCGCTGGCCCTGCTGCAAAGCGAAGTGCGCGCCGTGGAAGCGGCTTTGGGTGAATCGCTGGCCGCTGGCCGCGCACGCCTGGCCTGGTTGGTGAGCCGCGATGTGGCGCCGTTGAGTGCCGACGAGGTACGCCAGAGCGCCATCGAGTCGCTCGCCGAAAACCTGAACGACTCGGTGGTGGCACCTATTTTCTGGTTTGTGCTGGCGGGCCTGCCCGGCGCGGCGCTGTACCGCTTCGCCAACACCGCCGACGCCATGTGGGGCTACCCAGGGATGCGCGGCGGGCGCTACTGGCAATGGGCAGGCAAGTGGGCGGCACGGGCCGACGATGTGCTCTCGTGGCTGCCCGCGCGGCTGACCGCGTTGCTGCTGGCGCTGGTGGCCGGGGGCGTGCCGCTGCGCAGCTTGGCGCAGGAAGCGCGCAAGACGCCATCGCCCAACAGCGGCTGGCCCATGGCGGCGATGGCGCTGGCGCTGGGTGTGCGGCTGTCCAAGCCGGGTGTGTACCAGCTCAATGCTGCGGGCCGCGTGCCCACCCATAAGGATGCCGAGCACGCGCAAAAATTAGTATTAAAAGTGGCCCTGGCGCTTGTCCTGATTGCGCTGGCAGCTATTGTTTTTGTGGCTTTTGGAATGCTTGCCTGATGCCACATGCACGTTTCATGCACGGTGGCCCGGATGCACAAGGTGTGCCGCTGTACGACTTCTCCACCAACGCCAACGCCTGCGGGCCGTGCCCCGAGGCGCTGGCCGCCGTGCAGCAGGCCGATGCCACGCGCTACCCGGACCCGACTTACACGGCGCTGCGCGAGGCTTTGGGCGCTTTCCATGCGGTGGCGCCCGAGCGGATCGTGCTGGCAGCGAGCGCCAGCGAATGCATCCACCGCTTCACGGCGCTGGCTGCGTTGCAAGGTGCCCGGCTTGTGAGCGTGCCCCGGCACAGCTATGGCGACTACGCGCAGGCCGCCCAGGCCCGGGGTCTGGCCGTTCTGCACGAACCTGCCGCGGACGTGGGGCTGCAATGGGCATGCGAGCCTGCCAGCCCGCTGGGCGATGGGGACCTGCAGCGTGCCCGCTGGCTGCTGGCGCCCGACATGCCCGATGCATCCCATGCGGGAGAGGCGCAGGCGCTGCGGGTGCTCGATTGCGCCTATGCGCCGCTGCGGCTCGATGGCACGCCCTGGCCTGCTGCGGCGCCCGGCGTCTGGCAACTCTGGACGCCCAACAAGGCTCTGGGCCTGACCGGCGTGCGCGCTGCTTATGCGATTGCCCCGCATGCCGAAGCGGCCCACCGCCTCGCCGCATTGGCGCCGTCCTGGCCCCTGGGCGCGCACGGTGTGGCTTTGCTGGCCGCCTGGGTGCAGCCGTCGGTGCAGCGCTGGCTGGCCGACTGCCTGCCACGGCTGCGCAGCTGGAAAACACGCCAGCAGACACTGTGCACAACCTTGGGCTGGGCGGTGCTGCCGGGCAGCACGGCCAACTTTTTCTGTGCCCGTCCACCGCAACCGCATTTGCCTGAGCGGCTTGCCGCCCTGCGCAAGGCGGGTATCAAGCTGCGCGAATGCAGCTCCTTTGGATTGAGCGGCGTTCTGCGCCTGGGCGTGCTGCCGCCGCCCGCGCAGGATGCGCTGCAGACGGCTTGGCGGGCGGCCTGCAGCGCCCATCCCTCTACCGAGAACATGCAATGACATCTCCCTTTCAAGGTCGCCGCCCCGCCGTCTGCGTGATGGTGCTGGGCACCACCAGCGGCGCCGGCAAAAGCTGGCTCACCACCGCGCTGTGCCGCTACTACAGCAACCAGGGCCTGAAGGTGGCGCCGTTCAAGGCGCAGAACATGAGCAACAACGCCCGCGTGGTCGAGGGCATCGACGGCGCCTGGGGTGAGATCGGCTCGGCGCAGTACTTCCAGGCCCTGGCCGCGCGGGCCGTGCCTGAGGTACGCATGAACCCGCTGCTGCTCAAGCCCGAGGCCGACACGCACAGCCAGGTGGTGCTGCTGGGGCAGGTGAGTGCGCCGCTCACCGCGATGCCCTGGCGTGGCCGCAGCGCCGTGGTGTGGCCGCAGATCGCCGCCGCGCTCGATGCGCTGCGCGCCGAGAACGACGTGGTGGTGATCGAGGGCGCGGGCTCGCCCGCCGAAACCAACCTGCACGCCAGCGACATCGTCAACATGCGCGTGGCGCGCCATGCCGGCGCGCGCTGCCTGCTGGTCACCGACATCGACCGGGGCGGGGCGTTCGCCCACCTCTACGGCACCTGGGCGCTGCTGCCCGAGGGCGAACGTGCGCTCATCTACGGGTTTGTTTTAAATAAGTTTCGCGGGGATGCCGCGCTGCTGGCGCCCGCGCCCGAGCAACTGCAGGCACTGACCGGCGTACCCACCGTGGCCACCATCCCCATGCAGTGGCACCACGGCCTGCCCGAGGAAGATGGCGTGTTCGACGACCGCAGCACCACGCCCGGCGCCGTGCACACCACCGTGGCCGTGGTGGCCTACCCGCGCATCAGCAACCTCGACGAATTCCAGCCGCTCAAGAACGTGCCCGGCCTGCGCCTGCAGTGGGTGCGCAGCCCGGCCGACGTGGCGGGCCTGCGGCCCAGCGACTGGATCGTGCTGCCCGGCTCCAAGGCCACCGCCGCCGACCTGGCCTGGCTGCGCGCGCAGGGGCTGGACCAATCCATCGCCGCGCACGCGGGGCAGGGTGGCAGTGTGCTGGGCGTGTGCGGTGGCCTGCAGATGCTGGGCGAGGCGCTGATCGACCCCGAGGGCATCGACGGCAACGGCCCCGGCCTGGGCCTGCTGCCGCTGGTCACCGTGTTCGAGCCCGCCAAGACCGTGCGGCGCACGGCCGCGCAGTTTGGCCCGCTGGCCGGTGCCTGGACGCCGCTCTCGGGCGTGGCTGCCTGCGGCTACGAAATTCACCACGGCCAGACCGCCCAGCACCCGGCCATGGCCGCCAAGGGCGACGTGGCGCGGGAAGTCATGCCGGGCATCGCCTGGCAGAACCCGGCGGGCAATGTGCTGGGTGTGTACCTGCACGGTTTGTTCGAGGACGCCGCCGTGCTGCACGCCCTGTTTGGCGCCCAGGCGCCCACGCTGGAGACGGTGTTCAACGGCCTGGCTGAGGGCGTGGCCCGGCACTTCAACCCGGGCGTGCTGGACGCGCTGATCGCGTAAGCATTTCGCAGTGGGCGGCTGCTATCATCGCGCCCCTCAGGTGCCCAATGCCATGATGGCAAAGGGAGAATCGGGAAGGCGGTGCAAATCCGCCGCGTGCCCAACGCTGTAAGGACGATGCCGCGCACAAATACCACTGGCTGCATGGTGCAGTGTTTCACGCTATCTGACACATAAAAAGGCGTCTTTTCGGCCCTGGCTGCGTTGCAAATCCTCGCGATACCGCCTGGTATCGCTGTGGTTTGCGCCTTGCTAGGACCAAAAATCCATCCTTTTTATTCGTGTCATCCAGCGTAAAACACTGCACTGGCCGGGAAGGTGTGTGAAGGCAGACGACTCCAAGCCAGAAGACCGGCCTGAATATCCAACGCGCTGCAAGGCCAGGCAGCGCGCTACCTATTCACGCACAGGGGACTGCAATGAATACCGCACCGGCGCAAGCCACGCAAAGCGTTCACGCCTTCACGCAAGAGGCCCGCGACGCCATTTACCAAACCATCTTTTCACGCCGCGACGTGCGCGGGCAGTTTTTGCCCACGCCCGTGCCCGACGAGGTGCTCAGCCGCATCCTCACCGCCGCGCACTACGCACCCTCGGTGGGCTTCATGCAGCCCTGGAACTTTCTGGTGGTGCAGTCGCAAGACACCAAGCGCCGGGTGCACGACGCCTTCGCCAAGGCCCATGCCGAAGCCGCCGACATGTTCGAGGGTGACAGACGCGCCGTGTACCAAAAGCTCAAGCTCGAAGGCATCGTCGAGTCGCCCATCGGCATCTGCATCACCTGCGACCGTGGGCGCACCGGCCCGGTGGTGGTGGGGCGCACCCACATGAAAATCATGGACCTGTACAGCAGCGTCTGCGCCGTGCAAAACCTGTGGCTCGCCGCGCGCGCCGAGGGGCTGGGCGTGGGTTGGGTCAGCATCTTCCACCAGGCCGACCTGCAGCAGGCGCTGGGCATCCCCAAGGGCATCACGCCCATTGCCTACCTGTGCGTGGGCTACGTGAGCCACTTCCACGCCAAGCCCGAGCTGGAAACCGCCGGCTGGCTGCCGCGCCTGCCCATGGAAGACCTCGTGTACTTCAACCAATGGGGCCAGCGCGACGACCAGCAGCCGCTCATCGCCCATTTGCAGCGCGACCAGGCCGCCGCCCAGCGCGGACGTGAAGCCACCGCCTGACCCGCACCTGGCCCCACCGCAGCGTGCCGGGCTGGCCCGCTGTACACCACCCCATCCAAGGCGCAGGCCCCGGTGCACACGGGCCGCGCCCCATCCCGATTGAAAGTTGAACAAGCCATGAATGCCCACCTGCCCCTGATTGCCGACATCGCCGACCCGCAGCTCACCCAGGCCCTGCAGCACAAGCTGGACCACAAGACCAAACCCCTGGGTTCTCTGGGCCGCCTGGAGCAGCTTGCGCTGCGCCTGGGCCAGATCCAGGGCACCGCATCCCCCCGGCTGGAGCAGCCGCAGATGGTCGTCTTCGCGGGCGACCAGGGCCTGGCCGCGCGCGGCGTCTCGGCCTTCCCGAGCGACGTGACCTGGCAGATGGTGGAGAACTTCCTCGCCGGCGGCGCCGCCGTCAGCGTGCTGGCCCGCCAGCACGGCCTGGCGCTCACCGTGGTGGACTGCGGCGTGGCGCGCGACATCGCCCCGCGCGAAGCCGCCCCCGGTCAGCCACGCCTGCTGATGCGCAAGGTGGCGCCCGGCACGCAAGACGCCAGCACCGGCCCAGCCATGAGCGCTGACCAATGCGCCCAGGCGCTCAGCCACGGCATCGAACTGGTGCGCGAACTGCCTGGCAACGTGCTGCTGCTGGGCGAAATGGGCATCGGCAACACCTCGGTGGCCTCGCTCCTGCTGGCGCGCCTGTGCGGCCTTTCGCTGCAGGATTGCACCGGCGCGGGCACCGGGCTGGACGCCGCGGGCATCGAGCGCAAGCGCGCCGTGCTGCAACAGGCGCTGGACGCCAACGCCGCCGCCACCACGCCGCTCGAAGTCCTGGCCGCGCTGGGCGGCTACGAGGTCGCCACCATGGTTGGCGCCGTGCTGCAGGCCGCGCAGGAGCGCCGCGTGATCCTGGTGGACGGCTTCATCACCAGCGCCGCCGTGCTCGTCGCCAGCCGCATTCAGCCCTTGATGCTGCAACGCTGCGTTTTCGCCCACCGCTCGGGCGAGCGCGGCCACCAGCTCATGCTCGCGCAAATGCAGGCCGAGCCGCTGCTGGACCTGGGCCTGCGCCTGGGCGAAGGCTCGGGCGCCGCGCTGGCCTGGCCGCTGCTGCAATCGGCCTGCGCCATCCTGCGCGAGATGGCCAGCTTTGAGGCGGCGGGGGTGTCGGAGCAAACCGCAGCGTGATGGGTTGCCCCGGAACTGCAGGGTTGATGCTGGTTGGAGGGGTCTGGAATGCGCCAGACGCTATTAAAGAAGTAGCTGTTTGCGCTTGCTGGATAAGCGCTACATGGCGATTTGTCTGCTGATTTGCACTACGCGGAAACCAGGAGCCGTGGCGGGTGTGAAATGGCGAGATTTGCGAGTTAGATTTCGGTCAGGAGCGGGCTCCATTTCTTTCTGTGATGCGCAGTCTGGAAGAGAATCCCGTAGCGAGGTGCCGCGCCGCATGGAAAATACGCCATGCCCAAACCCGTCCAATGCGATCCTGATCTCGTCCCCACCCACACGACTGCCGACTCCTCCTCCATCGTGCGTTGGGGGGAGCAGCACTATGGCCTTGAAGTTCAGCAGTGCCACTTGATTCGGCGGGGACTGAATGACAACTACGCACTACGGTCCATAGACGGAAGCCGTTATGTTGTTCGCTTGTATTCGATCCGACCTCGAGGTGATTTCAACGTTCATTTTGAAGTTTCTCTTTTGGCGCACCTCAAGGCCAAAGGCGTGGGAGTGGCTGCTCCGGCGTTGACTACTGAGGGGTGCACCCATGCCCTACTGCAGTTTCCTGAAGGGCCGCGTGCCTTGGCTCTTTTCCAGCATGTCGAAGGCACTGTTCCAGACACGCTGGAAGAATTCGAGCTCACCGGCCGGATGCTCGCCGACATCCACAGGGCGGCGCGCGACTACGCTGGCCCCCAAAGTCGCTATACGCTGAATGGTCACCACTTAGCGGGCAGAACGTTCGACTATCTGAGAAGGCACCCGGAACTGAGCACCGAATTGCTGGAGACGTACCGGCATCTGGTGAGCCGCCTGCTTGAAGAGTTGGCCGAAGCTGAAGATGGACTCACGCGCGTTGTCTGTCATGGCGACACGCATGGCTTCAACAATCACGTGAGCACGGACGCAGCCGGGGTCAGCAGGGCCACGTTCTTTGACTTCGACGATGCCGGGCCAGGTTTCTTGGCCTATGACTTAAGCGTGCTGCCTTGGTCGTATCTGACGCGCAAAAACCTTAAAGAACCTGATGAATTGCTTTTGGAGCGCTGGAGGCACTATCTTCGCGGATACCGATCAGGGGATAGCGAGATAAGCAAGGCTGACATCGCTGCACTGCCGTTGTTTGTGCAGTTGCGGCACTTGTGGAACATGGGTGAGGCAATCGGGCGCCTGCACCATTGGGGAACAAGTCCGATGCCCGTGGATTGGCTGAAAAAGCAAGTGGAGGTGTTCGAGGCTTGGAAGAGTCTTGATTTGCGTACCTGATGGTTTGATGTCACTGGATGCAAACGCGTGCACAGGCACGGGGCAGCATCAAGTTGTCGCATGCTGTGTGGCTCCGGCACCGAATGCGCGGACTGTCGCTGGTCAGCGGCAACGGAATATTCCATTTGCTATTGAATTTATAGCGTATGTTTATCAATCGTTTCAGTGCAATTTTGCCGTTGATATGCACGGCCATTGACACCGAAGCACCGTAGACCCCCTACCCCGCCAAATG
This sequence comes from Simplicispira sp. 125, assembly GCF_003096555.1. Lineage (NCBI taxonomy): Bacteria > Pseudomonadati > Pseudomonadota > Betaproteobacteria > Burkholderiales > Comamonadaceae > Simplicispira > Simplicispira sp. 125. The sequence continues at coordinate 367,367 of NZ_QEKM01000001.1, forward strand.
GCACACCGCCTCGATGTTGTTGCCTTCGGGGTCGATGACAAAGGCGCCGTAGTAGTGCGCGTGGTATTCGGGGCGCAGGCCAGGGGCGCCGTTGTCCTTGCCGCCGGCGGCGATGGCGGCGGCATAAAAGGCGTCCACCTGGGCGCGGGTCTGGGCCTTCCAGGCCAGGTGGCAGCCGGTGGTGGCCGGTGGGCCGCCGTAGGGGGAGGGGCCGTCGATGAACCAGACGTCGGCCTTTTTGCCGTCGGGTTCGGCGGGGTCGGGGTAGGCGAAGCCGAGGATGTTCATGCCGTAGTTGCCCTCGAAGCAAACGCTGTAGCCCAGGGGCGCAAGGGCTGCGCTGTAGAACGCCTTGGCGAGCTGGATGTCGGTGACGCGGAAGGTCATGTGGTCAAGCATGGGGTGGCTCCTGTGTGGGTTGGTCGTGTGCATGCCGCACACTAATACTGTATGCGTGTACAGCTTGATTTGGCAAGAGGCGCGTGAACCTGCTCAAAGGCCGGTGTGTGGGCTGCCGCAGTACACCGCCTTCAGGCTGTGCAGGTTTTGTTGCGCCCCTGCGCCTTGGCGCGGTACAGGGCGGCATCGGCGCGGCCCAGCATGGCGTCCAGCGTGTCTTCGGGTCCGCGCCAGTGGGTCAAGCCGATGCTGGCGGTGCAGTCCAGGGCATGGCCGGTGGAGAGTGCGGCGCGAATGCGCTCGGCCACGGGCAGCGCTGCGTCCGTGGTGGTGTTGGGCAGCAGCACCAGAAATTCCTCGCCGCCATAGCGTCCAAAGCGGTCGGCGCGGCGCAGGGCGGCGCGGGTGCATTCGACAAAATGCACCAGTACCTGGTCGCCATGCTGGTGGCCGTGGGTGTCGTTGACTGCCTTGAAATGATCGAGGTCGATCATCATCAGTGAGAACGGCTGCTTGTAGCGCAGGCTGCGCTCATGCTCGTCCTCGCAGAAACCGAGAATGGCGCGGCGGTTGAGCGTGCCGGTGAGCACATCGTGCGTGGCCATGTGTTCCAGCTCGGTGCGCACACGGTCCGTGGCCATGAGCACTGCGCCAATGGAAAGCAGCAGAACAGCCAGCACATAGGCGCCGAGGTAGAAGGTCTGCAAGGTAGAGGCTTCCATCAGGTTGCCCACTTCGGGGACAGACAGCACGCTTTGCAGCCGCACCAACAGCACGCACAAGTGCAGTGCCAAAGTCACCTGCACCATGCGCACCGGGAAATTGCGGTTGCCGCGCTGCCACAGGAACACCAGCGTGCTGGTATGTGCCACGGCGATGGCGGCGGTGACAATGGCCACGCGCATGCGGTAGGACGGATCGGGCCCGGCAAACCAGGCCAGGGACAGCATGACCAGCGCGAATGGAACCACGATTCGGCGCCATTGAACGCGTTGCCCGAAGAAACGGCGGCACCCCACATGGAACAGGACGAAACCCAGCAAGACCAGGCCGTTGCCGAACCAGCGCCACACTTCTGGATGCCATGGGCTGGGAATTGCGAAGAAAACCGTGGCAATCAGCCAGACGGCGGGTGCCAGTGCCCAGTAGCCCAGCCCCAGGATGCCGGGCGGGTAGTAGCGCCGCATAAAGCCCAGCACCAGCCCCATCACCAAGGCCATAAAACCACCCATGGCAATCAGGGAGCGCGGGTCAAGTGAGTTCATGGGGGCGGGCGAGAGGCGTGGTCAGTGCAATTCAGTATATCGAGAGGTGTATTCAAGAGGCCCCGTGGGGAAATGGCCGCCATGGAGGCTCATGGAGATTGTGGTGCTTATCTGGCAAGCGCAATGTGCTATCAATGCAATAGCAATTTGGCACATCTCAGGGGCGCTGGGTTTTGGGCGTGAAGTCGCAATACGGCGCCACCAGGCACTCCCAGCAGCGCGGCTTGCGTGCCTGGCAGACGTAGCGGCCCAGCAGGATGAGCCAGTGGTGCGAATCCACCGCGTAGGCGGGGGGTACGCGCGCGAGGAGTTGCTTTTCCACCTCCAGCGGGTTCTTGCCGGGGGCCAGGCCCGTGCGGTTGCTGACGCGGAAGATGTGCGTGTCCACCGCCATGGTGGGTTGGCCAAAGGCCACGTTGAGCACCACGTTGGCGGTCTTGCGGCCCACGCCGGGCAAGGCTTCGAGCGCCTCGCGCGTGCGCGGCACCTCGCCGCCGTGCTGCTCGACCAGGATGCGGCAGGTTTGCATCAGGTGGCGCGCCTTGCTTTTGTACAGGCCGATGGTCTTGATGTAACCCTCCAGGCCATCGAGCCCCAGATCCAGGATGGCCTGCGGCGTGGCCGCCACCGGGAACAGCTTGCGCGTGGCCTTGTTCACGCCCACGTCGGTGGCCTGGGCCGAGAGCAGCACAGCGGCCAGCAGCTCGAACACGGTGGTGTATTCCAGCTCGGTTTGCGGGTGGGGGTTGGCTGCCTGCAGTGCAGCAAAGAAAGGTTCGATCAGGGCGGTTTGCATGAAGGGTGGGAGGCGGGTCGCAGCGCAACTACTATAGAAGAAGCAGGGTGCCATTGCCTCGGGTTGGGGCTGCATCGTTGGGTACACCGTGCTGCTGGGTGAGGACTGGCACTAGCGCCTGGGCTGGACGGGCCATCTTGGGCGGTATTGCGCTGGTGGTCATGCGGCCCCAGCGGGCTCCGGGCGCGTGAAGGGCTGGTTTTGGCGCTTGGGACAGCGTGTCATCGCTTGCTGGCGCGCTTGTTCCACCAGGTAAATGCGTTTTCGTGCAGATCGATGTCCAGTTCCGCAATGCGCGCCTGCATGCTTTCCTGTGCTTGCGCCACGGCCAGGTTGTACACGGCGGGAGCAATGTCGGCGAGGAAGAAGTTCAGCAGCGCACCCGCGGCCATGTTGCCGATGGGTTCGCCGTTTTCTTCCAGAAAATAGCGCTCAATCGAAGCGATGGCTTGGGTGCGTACTTCTTTGGTGAGTTCGATGGTCATGCGCGCAGTCTAAAACGGCCCCGCAATTCCCAGGATCACCCCAACGCAGGATTCGAGCGTGTGGGATTGGCGACAATCGGGGCCAGACTTTACGGGACACCACCATGCCGCTGCAATTTGCCGATCGCCTGAACAACGTAGAAACCTCCGCCATCCGTGAGCTTTTCAAACTGCTGGGCAAGCCCGGCATCATCAGTTTTGCCGGGGGGTTCCCCGACAGCGCCCTGTTTGATGTGGACGGCATCCGCGCCGCCAGCAACGCAGCGCTGGACCAGGAACCCGGCGCCGCGCTGCAGTACGGCGCCACCGAGGGCTACCAGCCGCTGCGCGAGCAGCTCGCCGCCTTCATGGCAGCCAAGGGCGCGCTAGATGTGGCGCCCGAGCAGCTCATCGTCACCACCGGCAGCCAGCAGGCGCTCGATTTGCTGGGCAAGACGCTGATCAGCCCCGGTGACAAAGTCATTGTCGAAGGCCCGACCTTTCTGGCCACCATCCAATGCTTTCGCCTGTACGGCGCCGAGCTGATCAGCGCGCCCATCGACGCCCACGGCGTGAAGACCGACGAACTCGAAAAGCTCATCGCCGAGCACAAACCCAAGTTTGTGTACCTGATCCCCACCTTCGGCAACCCCAGCGGCGCCATGCTGAGCCTGGAGCGCCGCAAGCAGGTGCTGGAGATGGCCGCCCGGCACCAGACGCTGATTGTCGAGGACGACCCCTACGGCGACCTGTACTTTGGCGAGGCCCCGCCGCCCAGCCTGCTGGCGCTCTCGGCCACGGTGCCGGGCAGCCGCGAACTGCTGGCGCACTGCGGCAGTTTGAGTAAGGTGCTTTCGCCCGGCCTGCGCGTGGGCTGGATGATTGCCCCGCCCGAGCTGCTGGCCAAGGCCACCATGTGCAAGCAGTTCAGCGATGCGCATACCAGCACTTTTGCCCAGGCCACGGCAGCCCAATACCTCAAGGCCGGCCGCATGCCCGCCACGCTGGCCCATGTGCGCCAGGTGTACGCCGAGCGCGCCCAGGCCATGGGCGATGCATTGCGCAAAGATCTGGGTGATGCCATCGCGTTCGTGCAGCCCCAGGGCGGCCTGTTTGTGTGGGCACGCCTGACGGGTGAGGGCGGCAAGGTGAATGACGGCAATGTGCTGGCCAAGCGCGCCATCGAGAAGGGCGTGGCCTTTGTGCCCGGCACGCCGTTCTTCTGCGCCCACCCCGATCACGCCACGCTGCGCCTGTCGTTTGCCACGGCCGATGTGGACAAGATCCGCGAAGGCGTGGCGCGGCTGGCGCAGGCTCTTTGAGGTTTCAGGGCCGTAGCGCACGCTAGTGGTGTGCGCTACTGAAAAAATAGCATTTAACGCTTGTATTTGTTGGGGTTCAACTATTTTTAATATTGAATATAAATATGGACAAGCGCTAGAAGCTCTCGTATTGATAGCAAAAACTCCTCAGCCATTGAACCCCAGTGCATCGAAAACGCGCGCTGCTGCGTAGGCGTCGTTGGCTGCGTAGACCAGTTGCCCTTCGCTCAGCTGGCGCTGCGCCCAGTTGGAGGTAGCGGCTTTTTTCGACTTGATGAAGCGCTGCTGGAACAGCACGGCCACGGCGGCCTTGACGCCCATGTCTTTGCGGTAGCCCCGCTGGTGCAAGGCGGTGTTGAGTTCCAGCACATCGGCCGTCTCCACGCCCAGCCGCGCCTGGATGCGCTTGCGGTCATCGCCCAGGCCAAAACCCGCTTTGGTCACACCACGCAGCGCCAGCAGCTGTGCCACCACAGCGCGGCAATCGGGGTCGTGCAGCTGGAACACCCAGGCGCGGTCCAGGGTGGACAGCTGCACGGTGTGCGGCCCCTCGGACGCCTGGCCTTTGGTGAAGGTAGGGCGCGATTCGGTGTCAAAACCCCAGAAGCGGCTGGCGGCCAGCGCATCCCAGGCGCGCTCGGCTTGCGCGGCGGTGTGGACCAGGAAGATGCGGTCCAGGCCCAGGCGTTCAAAGGGTTCGAGCAGGGCGATCTGCTCTTTGTCGGGAACCCGGTGAAAATTGTGCATGGAGGGCATTGTGAACCCAGCGCCCAGGCCCCCGTGGGGAGGCGCGGTCAGGGCGCTGCAGCGGGGGCGGCCATGGCGCCGCCGCTTCCGGCGTCCAGCACTGCGAGCTGGTTGCGGCCCCGGTGCTTGGCCAGGTACAGGGCCTGGTCGGCGCGGTCCAGCAGCTCATGCAGACTGCGGTCGCCCGGGCTGAGCGTGCCCAGACCAACGCTGGTGGTGATGCCGTAGTGCTGCCCGGTGCTGTCGGTCAGCGACAGGGCGCGAATGGCCTCCAGAATGCGGGACGCGATGTCGGCACCCTCGGTAGAGGTGGTTTGTGGCAGCAGCAGGCCAAACTCCTCGCCGCCCAGACGGCCCATGGTATCGGTGGCGCGCAACTGGTGTTTGGTGGCCCGGGCAAACTCCGCCAGCACCCGGTCACCTTCCAGGTGGCCGAAGCGGTCATTGATGCTCTTGAAATGGTCCAGGTCAAGCATCAGCAAGGTCAGCGGTAGCTGGCTTTCCTGGGCCCGCTGGAAGGCCGCCTCGGCCACTTCGAGAAAGGAGCGGCGGTTGGCCATGCCGGTCAGCATATCGGTGGTGGCCAGGCGGTGTAGTTCGCGCTCCAGGTTTTTGCGCTGCGTGACGTCGCGGTACATGCCCTCGACGCCGGCAAACGCACCGTTGTGGTCGAACAGCGCGTGGCTGCTGATGGAAATGTCGATGACGGTGCCGTCCTTGCGCACCATCTGGCCCGGAAAATCAGACACCTCACCGTGCGCCAGAATCGCGGCCTTGAAGGCATCGCGGTCGCTGCTGTGCGGGTAATACGACTCGGCGGTGTGTCCCTCGATCTCATGGGGCTCGTAGCCCAGCACGCGGCGCACGCCCGGGCCCACGTGCTGCACTACGCCGTGGGCGTCGGTGCGGTAGTACACATCCTGCATGCTCTCGAACAGGCGGCGAAAGTGGCGCTCGCTGTCGCGCAGCTGCTCCTGGATCTCGTTCTGGTGCGTCATGTCCATGCCGCAGATCAGCAAGGATGCAACGCCGTCGAGCGTGATGCCGACGGTCGAGACCAACACCATGCGCAGATGGCCCTTGGCGGTGCGAACGCGGAACTCGGCCGGTTTGTTGGCATGGCCGATCTGCTCTGGCGCGCTGGCCTGGCGGACGCGGTCGCTGGAACGCAGCTTGTCCAGCGTGTGCACAAAATCGGAAAGCCGTCGACCTTGCAGGTCTTCCTGCGTGTCCGCCTCCAGCAACGCCACTCCGGCCGGATTGGCGCGGCAGATCACGCCCTGCTGGGTGATCAGCGCGGCCACCGGCAAGGCTTGCATCAGTTCTGTATCGCTCGGCATGGCCCTGGCATTCTTTGATTTGCAATCCATTGTGGCACTTGGGCGCTTGTTGTGGCTACGCGGCGCGCTACCATTGGCCATGAAAAAAACATTTGCCCTGCATGTCGAGGGTCTACACCCCGACCGGCGCCTTGACGCCATCAAGCACGAAATCCGCAAATACTTGCGCCGCGAACGTGGCAAGTCGCTGCCCGAAGGCATGGATTTTTGGGATTTTGACTGCCGTTTCGCTGTACCGCCGGCCGCGCCTGAACCGGTGGCACTGGCGGACATCATGGGTTTGATTGATGCCGCTGCTGCAGCGCAGGCCGGGCAGTTTTACCTGGAAGTTCTGGCGCGCGCCGCCAAGCGCCCGCCGCCAGCCCTCTCGGCCTAAAGCGTCAACGGCACACGCCGCTTGTCGCTGCGCCTTATTCTGTTTCCAAATCATCCGTGTCTAGGCGCGAAGCCGCAGACAGTGCTATTGCACGGCAAGGCGAAGCAACAACGACACGGATGGTTTAGAAATGGAATTACTCTGAGGATTGATCGAGCGGTGGCAGCAAGCCTGCAGCGCGCAATTTGTCTTTCTTGCTCGGGCGCTTGCCCTTGATACCGCCGACGCCACTGCCTGGCTGCGGGGGCGGCGCCGCTTCGGTGGGCTCAAAGCCTGTCACCTGTTCCAGCGGCAGACTGAGGCCCTGGCGCTTTTCAATCAGGTGCCAATGCGCCGTGCTGGCGGGGGTGACCAAAGTGACGGCCAGGCCGCTTTCGCCCGCACGGCCGGTGCGGCCGATGCGGTGGATGTAATCGACGGCCGAGCGCGGCAGGTCGTAATTGACCACCACGGGCAGTTGCGCAATGTCGATGCCGCGCGCCGCCAGGTCGGTGGTCACCACCACTTGCCAGCGGTCGGCCTTGAATTCGTCGAGCACCTGCGTGCGTGCGCCCTGGCTCAGGTCGCCATGGAAGGGCGTGGCAAACACCTTGGCGCGGTAGAGTTTTTCCGCCACATGCTCGGCGGTGTATTTGGTGGCAACAAATACCAGCACGCGCTCCCAGCCTTCGTCTTTGATCAGCTTGAGCAAGAGCTGCGTGCGCCGCTTCTCGTCCACCGCGATGGCGCGTTGCAGGATGGTGGCCGCACCATCTTCGCCCGCCTCGGTCGGTGCGACTTCAATGCGCACGGGTTCGCGCAGCAGGCCAGTGGCCAGCTGCTGCACGTCGGCCGGAAAGGTGGCAGAGAACAGCAGGTTCTGGCGCTGGCGCGGCAGCAGCGCCAATACGCGCTGCAACTCTTCGGCAAAACCCAGGTCGAGCAGGCGGTCGGCTTCATCGAGCACCAGCAACGTGGCCCCCGAGAGGCCCAGTGCGTTGTGTTCCACCAGATCGAGCAGACGCCCTGGTGTGGCCACCACGACATCCGCACCACCGCGCAGCGCCATCATCTGCGGGTTGATGGAGACGCCGCCAAACACCACGGCGATGCGCGGTGGCGAGGGCAACGCCGCAGCCAAGTCGCGCAGCACGCCGCCCACCTGGGCCGCCAGTTCCCGCGTGGGCACCAGCACCAGGGCCTGCACGCTCCGCTGGCCGGGCAGGCGGGCCTCTTGCGCCCGCTGCAGCAGCGGCAGGGCAAAGGCTGCGGTCTTGCCCGAGCCCGTTTGCGCCTGGCCCAGCAGGTCGGCGCCGCGCAGGATGGCGGGAATGGCCTCGGCCTGAATCGGGGTTGGCGACTGAAATCCTTGTGCAGCAGCAGCGGCAGCCAGGGCGGGGGAAAGACCAAGAGAGGCAAAAGGCATGGAATAAGCGCTGGAGCCACTACGGGCGCCTGCAGGCGTACATGGAACAAAGACAGTCATTGTGCTGCACCGCCGATAATCCACGCCTGCTTTTTACAAAGACCCAGAACATGGCCCTTGCCCTTGATTCCAGTGCCATCACCCACGGCATCCAGCTGGCGGTTGCGCCGGTGTTCCTGCTTACCGCAGTCTCGGGGATGATCGGCGCGGTGGCCGGGCGGCTGGCCCGCATCATTGACCGCGCGCGCGTGGTGGAAGACCGGGCCCTCAAGGACGCCAGCTTTGTGGCTGCCGCCTACCGGGAACTGGCCCAACTGCGCACACGCGGGCGGCTGGCCAATGGCTGCATCGCCTTGCTGACTTTTTGCGCCTTCCTGATCGGGCTCACCATCATTTTGCTGTTTTTGGGGGAGACCACCAGCTTTCAGGCCAACCGCCTGGCGGTGGCGGGTTTTCTCGCTGGCGTGGTGTGTTTCCTGCTGGCGCTGGTGTGCTTTCTGACCGAAACCGTGATCGCCACGCGCCTGCTCAATTTTTCCTTGCTGAACAAGGGCGGTACGCCATGAGATCGACGTCCAAGGCAGGTGGCCTGGTTTATTCAACCGATGCGGGACGTATGTGTCCCGACTGCCGCCAGCCGGTCGCCAGTTGCACCTGCCGCCAGGCACCGCCCCGCCCGGTGGGCGATGGCACCGCCCGCGTCAGCCGCGAAAGCAAGGGGCGTGGGGGTAAGACAGTCACCCTGGTGCGCGGGCTGGTGCTGGACGATGCCGCGCTGGCGCAATTGGGCAAGCTGCTCAGAACGGGGTGCGGTAGCGGCGGTACGGTGAAAGACGGCGTGATCGAGGTGCAAGGCGATCATGCCGACCAGGTGCTGGACTTGTTGCGCAAGCAGGGCCACGCTGCCAAGCGGGCCGGAGGCTGAACGCATGGCGCCCATGCACCCGGAGCAGTTGCAAAAACTGGTGGAGACGCGCATGCCTTTCGGCAAATACGAAGGGCGCTTGCTGGCCGACCTGCCCGGCAACTACCTGAACTGGTTTGCGCGGGAGGGTTTTCCGCGGGGCGAACTGGGCCGCTTGCTAGCCCTGATGCATGAGATCGATCACAACGGCCTGTCGGCCTTGCTCGATCCCTTGCGCCCGCGCAGATAAATATTGATCAGGGGTTCAGCTCAACCGCACTGGCAGCCGCCACCGCTGCCACCGCATCCGCCACCGCCCATGGCCTTCTGGGCCTGGGCCTCGAAAGCCGGGAACAGGACATTGTTTTCCAGGTGGATGTGGTTGATCAGGTCGTCATTGAGCTGGGCAATGCCACTGTAGAGCGCGCGCCAGGTATTGCAGGCGCCCGCCGGAGGGGTAGCGTCGTTGGTCAGGGCATTGAGCTTGTCGAGGGCGGCGCCGTGGTCCACATGCTCGGAGCGCATCACGCTGATCGGGTGCTGAACGAAAGGGTTGCCGCCCGACTTGAGCATGGGGAACAGAATGTTCTCTTCCTTCTGCATGTGGCCCAACAGCTCCGCCTGGATTTCTTCCAGCAGGTCGCCCAGACCCGCCGGTACATCAGGGTTGGCCCGGTGCACGCTTTCCACACGGTGGGCCATGCGGATCAGTTCGGGCAACTGGGCGCGGTGCACCTCGTGGTAGCGCACCAGGATGTGGTCGATCAGTGCGCCGGGTTCAGTCACCTCGGGCAGACTGGTCGGGCGCTGCAGCTGCGCCAATTCGCCCAGAACGGCCTGCAAGTCAAGCCCTTTTTCGGCCACGGCCTGTGCCAGGCTCAGGTGGCCGCCACAACAAAAATCCAGCTTCAGGCGCCGAAAAACAGCCGTGGAGCCCGGCAATTCGACGGCAATCTGCCCAATGGATTGGCCGACATTGAGAGCAGATGCCGAGGTTTCAGCGGGCGACATGGGGGCGTTCATGGGGAATGTCCTTATAAAGATGCATTGTGATTGCATATTTTATCGAATAAGATCTATACCGTATGCGTATTCTTCTTGATCTGCGGCAAGCTCCATGAGGCTCACTCAGTGGACCGACTTCACATTGCGGGTGCTGATGTACTGCGCCGCCTGCGAGGGGCGTGAGCAGCCGGTCACCATCAGCGAGGTGGCCGAGAGCTATGGCATCTCACGCAGCCATCTGACAAAAATAGTGCAGGAACTGTCAGCCAGTGGCCTGCTGGAAACCACCCGTGGCCGGGGCGGTGGTATGCGCCTGATGAAACCGGCCCGCGAGATCAACATCGGCGCTGTCGTTCGCTCGACCGAGACGGACTTCACCGTCGTAGAGTGCTTCGACCCCGAGAACAACCAGTGCCGCCTCAGCAGCCACTGCCGCTTGCAGGGTGTGCTGGGCAAGGCCATGCAGAGTTTTTTTGGGGTGCTTGACGCGCTCACTCTTGAAGATCTGATGGCGCCACCGACCGAGCAGCGCCCGGGCACGATCCGGCTCGTGCCGGGTCTGCCGCGCACGCCTCACTGAACCATTCGCACCCAGAGCATGCGAAGCCGCATGCCGATTTCGCTGGTGTAGCCCACCGTTGCCGCGCGGACATGGCCGTGAACGTCGATCACCAATAGGGCGGGCACCGACTGCACGCCCAGGCTGCGGGCCAGCGTGCCCTGGCTGTCAATGGCGGTGTTCCAGGGCAACTGGCGTTTTTCCAGAACCTTCTGAACCGTTTGCAAGCTACCAGACTGCATGGCCAGCGTGAGCACGGGCCAGTCCTGGTGCAGCCGCGTGATACTGTGTTCTTCCGTGCGGCAGATGGGACACCATTCGGCCCAGACATGCAGGGCCACCGGTTGGCCGGGGTGTCGCGCCCGCCATGCGTGCAAGGTGGTCGTCTCGCCGGAAGTCAGCACCAGGGGCAGGTCGGGCACGGGCCCGGACGGCACATGGCGTGTCTGCCAAAGGTGTGCGCCCACCAATACGGCCATGACCGTCAACAGGGTGCCCAGGTGTGCACGCCAGCGCTGGCGCCGTAGTACCGTGGCAAGTCGCTGCCACAGCGATGCCGTCAAGGCTGAACCACTTCCAGCAAACGGTCGAGGCCGCCGCTGTTGATGGCGATACGGGCTTGTGCGCGTACCGAGGGTTTGGCCCGGAAAGCCACTGAGAGCCCGGCGATCTCCATCATGGGCAGGTCGTTGGCGCCATCACCCACGGCGATGATCTGCGCCCGGCTGATGCCCAGGAGCGCTGCCAGTTCCAGCACGGTGCGGCGTTTTTCCTGGCCGTCGCAAATATCGCCCCAGTCCTGGTCCACCATGCGGCCTGTCAGGTGGCCGTCGTGCACCTCCAGCACATTCGAGCGCGCGTACTGTATGCCCAGTGCGGACTGGACGTGGCTGGAGAAAAAAGTGAACCCGCCGGACACCAATAACGTGGCCAACCCCGCGTTGCGGCATGCAGCGACCAGCGTCTGTGCGCCAGGGTTGTACTGCATCCGTTCGCGCAGCACTTGTTCCATGTGGGCTACCGGCACGCCCCTCAGAAGGGCAACACGCTGGCGCAGGCTTTCCTTGTAGTCGGTGATCACGCCCTGCATGGCCGCTTCGGTGATGGCGGCCACCTCGGCCTTGCGGCCGGCGGCGTCGGCGATCTCGTCCACGCATTCAATGTTGATGAGCGTGGAGTCCATGTCAAAAGCGATGAGCTTGTAATCGGACAGGCGCAGGGGCGCAACAATTCTCTGGACGATGAGGCCGGGTGCGAATTCGGTAGCGTGTTTCATGGAAGAGCCGAGCAGCGGAAATGGAAGGATCTTAACTTTCAGGGGTGCAGGTACAGCCGGTCTGACCATGTCGCCAGCCATTCGGGCTTGAAGGCCACGAAAACCGCGCAGAGCATACCGGTGACGATGGCATCGCCCCAGGCCATGAGCCAATGCGCTACCAGGGACAGTGGACCACCCACGCCGGGCAGCGGGTTGCTCGCCCATTGGGCGAGTACGGATGCTGCAAAGGTGCACAGCGCCGTGCCGAGGAAGCCGCGCCCCAGGATATAGACGAACATGTTTTCGCCGGTAAGGCGCCGCAGGGCTGTGCCCAGCAGCAGGGCCAGCGTGGCGGGCACCAGGCCCTGCCACACCGTGGTGACCAGGCTTTGCGACCATTCCATGGGCGATACAAGGCCAGTGGCGCAACCCACCACCAGCAGCACAGGAATGGCCAGCGGCCAGCCCAGCATCAGCACTACCAGGCAGGCGCCCGACCACTGCAATTGCAGTGGCATGGCGTGCAAGGCCGGTAGAGCCCACAGCCAAGGCAGCAGCACCAGCGTGGCCAGCAAGGGGGTGAGTAAGGGGCTGGCGGTGGCGGCTGCACCGGCGGCTCCCGGCCTGCTGGCCAGCAGACGCCAGGGCCGGGTGGCCAGGGCAGCCGCGAGGGCCAGGGCGACGATGAGCCATTCGAGCAGCATGCTGTTCACGCCGTTTTACTCAGACCGTCGTGGGCTGTCCCAGGCTGCGCAGAATGTCGCGCACCATCTGCGCACGGGCCTTGGGGTCGGGCAGCTCTCGTTCGATGCGCAGTTTTTCGTTGCCTGCCAACTTGATGTGCCGGTTCTTCTGGATGAGTTCGATGATGCGCATCGGCTCTACCGGTGGTTGGGGCCGGAAGGTGATATTCGTGATGCCGGGCGCTGCATCCACCTTGATGACGCCATAGGGTTGGCTCAGGCAGCGCAGTCGGTGTACGTCGATCAGCGTTTGCGCCTGCGGGGGCAGCTTGCCAAAACGATCGACAATTTCTTCGAGCAAGGTGTCAATCTGCTCGCTGGTTTTCGCGGTGGCCAGTTTTTTGTAGAACGACAGGCGCAGATGCACGTCGCCACAGTAGTCGTCGGGCAGCAGGGCGGGAGCGTGCAGGTTGATGTCGGTGGTGACGGACAAGGGACTGAGCAGGTCGGGTTCTTTGCCTGCCTTCAAGCAGCGCACGGCCTCGGACAGCATCTCGTTGTAGAGCTGGAAGCCGATCTCCAGCATGTTGCCGCTCTGGTTCTCGCCCAGCACTTCACCAGCGCCGCGGATCTCCAGGTCGTGCATGGCCAGGTAGAAGCCGCTGCCCAGTTCTTCCATTTGCTGGATGGCATCCAGGCGCTGAGCTGCCTGCTTGGTCAGACCCTCGGTGTCGGGCACCATGAGGTAGGCATACGCCTGGTGGTGGCTGCGGCCTACGCGACCGCGCAGCTGATGCAATTGGGCCAGGCCGAACTTGTCGGCGCGGCTCATGATGATGGTGTTGGCCGTGGGCACGTCGATGCCGGTTTCGATGATGGTCGAGCACAGCAGGATGTTGTAGCGCTGGGCCACGAAGTCGCGCATCACGCGCTCGAGCTCGCGCTCGGGCATCTGGCCGTGGGCCACGGCGATGCGGGCCTCGGGCAGGATTTCTTCGAGCTTCTGGCGGCGGTTCTCGATGGTCTCGACCTCGTTGTGCAAAAAGTAGCACTGCCCGCCGCGCTTCAATTCGCGCAGCACCGCCTCGCGGATCACGCCCGTGCCCTCGTTGCGCACAAAAGTCTTGATCGCCAGGCGGCGCTGCGGCGCGGTGGCAATCACGCTGAGGTCGCGCAGGCCTTCGAGTGCCATGCCCAAGGTGCGTGGAATGGGCGTGGCCGTGAGGGTGAGCACGTCCACCTCGGCGCGTAGCGCCTTCATCTGCTCCTTGTGGCGCACGCCAAAGCGATGTTCCTCGTCAATGATGAGCAGGCCCAGGTTATGGAACTTGGTCGATTCGCTGAGCAGCTTGTGCGTGCCGACCACGATGTCCACCGTGCCGTCGGCAATGCCTTTGATGGCCGCGGTGATCTCCTTGCCCGAGCGAAAGCGCGACACCTCGGCCACTTTCACGGGCCACTTGCTGAAGCGGTCCACCAGCGTGCGGTAGTGCTGTTCAGCCAACAGCGTGGTGGGCGCCAGCAGCGCCACCTGCTTGCCTCCTGTGACGGCCACGAACGCAGCGCGCAGCGCCACCTCGGTCTTGCCAAAGCCCACGTCACCACAGACCAGGCGGTCCATGGGGCGCGGCGAGATCATGTCCTGGATCACCGCGTGGATGGCTGCGTTCTGGTCAGCGGTTTCCTCAAAGCCGAAGTCGTTGGCAAAAGTCTCGTAGTCCTGCGCGCTGTAGCGGAAGGCGTGGCCTTCGCGTGCGGCGCGCCGGGCATAAATATTAAGCAACTCGGCCGCGCTGTCGCGCACCTGTTCGGCGGCCTTGCGTTTGGCTTTTTCCCATTGGCCGCTGCCCAGCTTGTGCAGTGGGGCTTCGTCGGCGCTCACACCCGTGTAGCGGCTGATAAGTTGCAGCTGGCTCACAGGCACGTACAGCACCGCTTCACCCGCATATTCCAGGTGTAAAAATTCTTGCAGGGCAGGGGTTCCGTCCGGGTTTTTGTTGCCTACGTCCATGTTGACGAGGCCCCGGTAGCGGCCGATGCCGTGCGCGTTGTGCACGACGGGGTCGCCCACGTTGAGCTCCGAGAGGTCCTTGATCAGCGCCTCGACATCGCTCACCTGTTCCTGTTTCTTGCGGCGGCGGGTGGTGGGGCCTGCGGCAAAAAGCTCGGTCTCGGTGACGAAATCGATGCCTTCCTCCATCCACTTGAACCCCGTGGTGAGAGCCGCCGTGGCGATGCCCACTTTTTCATCGGTGCTGGCCTGGAATTCAGTCAGCGTGTCAAAGGCAGGTGGATTCAGGTGCGATGCACGCAGGAAGTCGAGCAGGCTTTCGCGCCGCCCGGCGCTTTCGGCTAGCAGAAGCACACGGTGCGGCGTGTTGCGAATGTGGGCGTGCAACCGGGCCAGCGGGTCTTCTGCACCACGGACCACGGACAGGTCGGTGTGGGGCTGGAAGTGCGCGTTGTCGATCACATCGTCAACACCCGGGCGGATGGACAGCTGCGGGAGCGTTTTGCACCGGGTGTAGAACTGGTCGGCGCTCAGGAACAGGGCCTCGGGCGGTAGCACCGGGCGTTCGGGGTCGCCCTGCAGCAGGCGGTAGCGGTCGCGCGTGTCCTGCCAGAAGCGCTGAAACGCGGGTTCCAGGTCGCCATGCAGGACTACTGTGGCTGCATCGCCCAGATAGTCAAATACCGTGGCGGTCTCGTCAAAGAACAGCGGCAGGTAGTATTCGATGCCAGCCGTGGCGACGCCTGCGCCCATGTCCTTGTAGATGCGGCTCTTGGTGGGGTCGCCCTCCAGCAGCTCGCGCCAGCGGGCCCGAAAGCGTGCCCGGGCCGGTTCATCCATGGGGAATTCGCGCCCGGGCAGCAGGCGCACTTCGGGCACGGGGTACAGGCTGCGCTGGCTGTCGGGGTCAAAGGTGCGGATGCTGTCGATCTCATCGTCGAACAGGTCCACGCGGAAGGGCTGTAGCGAGCCCATCGGAAACAGGTCGATCAGGCCGCCGCGCACCGCGTATTCACCTGGGCTCACCACCTGGGTCACATGGCTGTAGCCGGCCAGCGTGAGCTGGGCTTTAAGTTTTGCTTCGTCCAGCTTTTGCTTGACCTTGAACTGGAAGGTGTAGCCCGCCAGGAACGAGGGAGGGGCAAGCCGGTAGAGTGCTGTGGTCGCGGGCACGATGACCACGTCGGCGCCGGTTTCGCGGTCCTTCTGGCTGATGCGCCACAGCGCCGCGAGCCGCTCGCTGATCAGATCCTGGTGCGGCGAGAACTGGTCGTAGGGCAGGGTTTCCCAATCGGGGAAAAGCGCGCAGCGCAGTTCTGGCGCAAAGAACGCCATTTCGTCGATGAGTCGCTGGGCATCGCTGGCATCGGCCGTGACGATCACGGTGGTGCGTTGCGCAGATTTTTCACGCTCGCCCAGGCGTGCCAGCAACAGGGCATCGGCGCTACCTGTGGGGCGGGGCACAGTGAAACGTTTGCCGGGGGGAAGTTTGGGAAGATCCATGCGCAGAAAATAGGGTTGCGCCGCCCATGCAGCCGTGCAACAAATGCGCCAGCCGGGCGCAACGGAAGGAGCGATTTTAGAATGCTCCCATGACAGAACCCCTGATACCGCCACTGAAGGCCCCCGCTGGCGTGCCGCCGTCTGTGCCCGGAAACTTTTGGGCTTTGCTGCCCTGTGCGGGTGTGGGCGCGCGTGCCGTATCGGCACCGGCTGCCAGCCCCGGCCTGCCCAAGCAGTATCAGCCGGTGGCGGGCCAGCCCATGGTGTTGCACACGCTGGCGGCCTTTGCCGGGGTGGCACGCCTGCGCGGCACGCTGGTGGCCGTGGCGTCCGGAGACCGCTTTTTACAGGCCTACGCCAACCCCTCCTTTTTTACCGTCGATTGCGGCGGTCCGACGCGCGCCGATACGGTGTTGGGCGGACTGGGGGCCCTGCTGGAGCGTGGTGCCCAGGCAAACGACTGGGTGCTGGTACACGATGCCGCACGCTGCCTGGTCACTTCGGCCCAGATTGATGGTTTGATCGACGCCTGCGCACACGATGGCGTGGGCGGTCTGCTGGCGCATAAGCTGGCCGACACCCTCAAAACGGCGATTTCGGGGCCGGGTGGAATCCGCGTGGCGTCCACGGTGGACCGCGCCGACAAGTGGCTGGCCCAGACGCCGCAGATGTTCCGCATCGGCGCGCTGCGCGCTGCACTGGAGCATGTGGGCTCGTCCGCCACCGACGAGGCGAGCGCCATGGAGGCCATGGGGCTACACCCCCGCCTGGTGCCAGGCAGCGCCCTGAATTTCAAGGTGACCTACCCGGAGGACTTCTTGTTGGCCCAGGCCGTGCTGGCGCAGCGCATGCATGGTGCGACACTGGAGCGTTTCGGCGGAACCCGCGGCCAGGCCAGCGACACGCCGATGAAAACCATTTTTTGATATTGCCAGGGCAACAACATGTATTTCAGGATCGGAGAAGGCTGGGACGTACACGCATTGGTGCCGGGGCGCCGACTCGTCATCGGCGGGGTGGACATTCCGCACACGGCGGGCCTGCTCGGGCATTCCGATGCCGACGTGCTGTTGCACGCCATCACCGACGCCCTGCTGGGCGCGGCCGCGCTGGGCGACATCGGCACGCATTTTCCCGACACCGATGCGCAATTTCGGGGCGCCGATTCGGTGGTGCTGCTGCAGGAGGCGGCGCGCCGTGTGCGCGCGCAGGGCCATGCGATCGGCAACATCGACAGCACCGTGGTGGCGCAGGCGCCGCGCCTCGCAGTGCACATCCCGGCCATGCGCGAGCGCATCGCCAGTGCGCTCGGCCTGGGCCTGGACCAGGTGAACGTCAAGGCCAAGACCGCCGAGCGCATGGGCCCCGTGGGCCAGTGTCTGGCCATCGAGGCACGGGCCGTAGCCTTGTTGCTGAAGGTCTGACTCCACCGTCAGCGGCGCATGTTGCTGGCGCGGCCTGGTCCAGCGGCCACCGCGCAAGGGCCGCCATGCCGCGTAGGCGGCGCTCCACTTGCGTGCGCTGGTGGCGTCCCCCTTCCCGGCGATAGCCGAGAGAAGGGGGAAGGCGCGCAGCGCCACAGGGGGATGTCATCCTTTTTTTTGCGGCAGGTTGCGCTTGATCTGGGGGCGTTGCAGGCGTTGGTGCAGGTCGGTGCCCGCGGGCTGGTCGCCTGCGCGTTGCAGTTGGACATGTGCCACGAGTCCCCCAGAAGTGGAATTGGCCAGCGCAAAGATGCCGCCCATGCGCTGCACCGTCTTGTCCACGATGGACAGCCCCAGGCCTGCCCCAGCTGCTGCCGTGCGTGCCGCGTCGCCGCGGAAAAACGGTTTGGTCAGGTTGGCCAGTTGCTCGGGCGGAACGCCCGCGCCATGGTCGCGCAGCTTGAGCAGCACCCAGTCCTCGCGTCCCTTGGCGGCAATGTCCACCTGCGTGATGCCGGTGTCGCTCGATTTGCCGTAGCGACGTGCGTTCTCCAGCAGGTTGGAGATGATGCGGGCGAGTTCCACCTCGTCGGCCAGGACGTTCAGGTCTTCGGGGATGGCGGTGTGGATCTGCAACTCGCGGTGGTCCTGCACGGCATATACGCACGACGACACGACCGCATTCAGGTTGACCGGCGTAAGCGTCACATGGTCGGGCCGTGCGTAGTCCAGAAATTTATCAATGGTGGCATCGAGCTGCACGATGTCGGCCACCATGTGCTCGCGGGCTACTTCGTCGTTCACGCTCATCTCGGTTTCCAGCCGCAAACGTGCCAGGGGCGTGCGCAGGTCGTGTGAAATGCCAGCCAGCATGACAGCGCGGTCCTGTTCCAGTTTGGCCAGTTTTTGTGCCATGCGGTTGAAGCCGATGTTGACCTCGCGGATCTCGCTGGTTACCGCTTCTTCGTCCAGATGGCTGGCTGCAAAGTCGCCGTCGCGCACGCGGTTGGCGGCATCTGACAACTGCTTGAGCGGCTGGTTGATCAACCGTGCGATGGCGGCGGCGCCGGCCAGCGAGAGCGCGGCCGCCGTGACCAGCCAGATCATCCAGGTGCGTCCCCCGGCTGGGCTGAAACGCGAACGGTCCATCAGCAGCCAGTTCGGGTCGCCATTGATGGTGAAACCGACCCACAGACCTTTTTCAGCGTTGACACTCTGGGCCACGATGGTGTCTGGCCCCAGGCGGTACGTGAGCTGCTCGGTCAGGCGTTGGCCCAGCGCCGAATCATCGAGCGCTTCGAACCGATCGCCCGGCTCGCGCGGCAGAATGCGCACGCCCTCCTGGTCGGCCATGGTCTTGATGAGTGAAACGCGCGCAATGGCATCAGCGTGAACCAGCGCTGCGCGGCTCAGGTTGACGAGCGATGCGATCTGCTGCGCTGTTTGCAGTGCACGCGGCTCAAATTCCAGCGCCCGCAGTGTCTGCAGCCAGGCCAGGATGCTGCCCACCAGCAGCATGCTGAGCAGAAAAAACGTGCGCCAAAACAGGTTCAGGCCGACCCGCGCGCGTACCTCCTTGCGTCGCTCGGTGTATTCGAGGGGCGCAGGGCTGGTGGCTTCGCTGTCGAGGGGACGGGAGCGTTTCATGGAGGCCCAAAGGATTTCAGCTGGATCCGTCTGGAACAAAAACATAGCCCACACCCCATACCGTCTGGATGTAGCGGGGTGCAGCGGCGTCGTCCTCGATGAGCTTGCGCAGGCGCGAGATTTGTACGTCCAGGCTGCGGTCGAAAGGCTCGAACTCGCGGCCGCGGGCCAGTAGTGCCAGTTTTTCGCGCGACAGCGGCTGGCGGGGGTGGCGCACCAAGGCCTTGAGCATGGCGAATTCGCCTGTGGTCAGTGGCAACTCTTCGCCGCTCTTTTGCAGAGCACGGGTGCCCATGTCGAAGCTGAAGGGCCCAAAGGTGACGACTTCGTTGTCGCCCGATGGGGCGCCCGGAGCCTCCTGGGGTGGGCGGCGGCGTAGCACGGCATGGATACGGGCGAGCAGCTCGCGCGGGTTGAAGGGCTTGCCCAGGTAGTCGTCGGCGCCCACCTCCAAACCAACGATGCGGTCCACGTCTTCGCCCTTGGCGGTCAGCATGATGATCGGGGTTCGGTCGTTGGCGGCGCGCAAGCGGCGGCAGATCGACAGGCCATCTTCACCCGGCATCATCAGATCGAGCACGATCAAGTCGACCGTGTCGCGCAGCAGAATGCGATTGAGTGCCTTGCCATCCTCGGCCAGGATGACTTCCAGGCCCTCCTGGGTCAGGTAGCGTCGCAGCAGGTCGCGGATGCGGGCATCGTCGTCCACCACCAGAATTTTGTCGGTGCGTGTGCTTGTTGTGGCCATGGTGTACCTCGGTCCAATTTGTAACAGCCGCCATTGTTACCAGTTTGCGGGTGAAAAACCGGGGGGCTTACCGGAGGCTGACCAACGGTTACATGTTTTGCCGGGGATGCACAGAGTTTTTTGAAATCGCGGCGTCGGCTGACATCGAAGCACACCAATCCCCGCTATTGTGTTGCGCAGATCTCTTTTTTCAGGATGTCAAAACATGAATTTTGCTATTAAAACAATAGCTGTTTGCACTTTAATTACGGGCTATGGAGCCGCTTTTTCTCAAGTATCGAGCGTGCCGCCACCGCACAATGTGCTGCAGCTGTCTGCCTCCGGTTCGGTGGAGGTGCAGCAAGACTTGCTGGTGCTGACGCTGGGCACTTCGCGTGATGGCAAGGAGGCGGGGGCCGTGCAGGCCCAGTTGCGCCAGGCGTTGGACGCCGCCCTGCAAGAGGCGCGCCGCAGCGCCGAGCCCGGAAAAATGGATGTGCGCACCGGCCAGTTCAGCCTGTTCCCGCGCTATGGCAAGAACAGCGAGATTGTGGGCTGGCAGGGCCGGGCCGAAGTAGTCCTGGAGGGGCTGGACTTTGCCCGCATCACGGGCACCGCGGCGCGCATGTCGACCATGGCGATCACGCAGACCGGTTTTGGATTAAGCAAAGCCGAACGCAGCCGTGTGGAGCGTCAGGCCCAAACCCAGGCGATCGATAATTTCAAGAACCAGGCCAGCGGCCTGTCGCAGGCGTTTGGTTTTGCCGACTACAGCCTGCGCGAGGTGGTGGTGAGCAGCCATGACAGTGCTCCTGGCCCGCGCCCGCGCATGATGGCCATGGAAGCCAAGCTCGGTGGTGCCGACGCGCCCGTGCCGGTGGAGGCGGGCAAGAGCACGGTGGAGGTCACCGTCTCCGGTTCGGTGCAGATGCGCTAATTTCAATGAAAATAGCTTCTAGCGCTTACTGGTTAAGCGTCAGAAGCTATTGAAAAGATAGTGTTATTGGGCCGTCCAACCGCCGTCCATGTTCCAAGCCACTCCGCGCACGTTGTTGGCTGCGGCGGAGCAGAAGAACACGGCCAGTTCCGCCAGCTCTTCGGGGGTGGTGAACTGCATGGAAGGCTCTTTTTCGCCCAGCAGCACTTTCTTGGCCTCTTCGTTCGAAACGCCCAGCGCGGCAGCCTTGGCATCCACCTGCTTTTGCACCAGGGGCGTCAGCACCCAGCCTGGGCAAATAGCGTTGCAGGTGATGCCTGTGGTGGCGTTCTCCAGGGCGGTCACCTTGGTCAGGCCCACGATGCCGTGCTTGGCGGCCACGTAGGCCGATTTTTGTGCCGAACCTACCAGGCCGTGCACCGAGGCTACGTTGATGATGCGGCCCCAGTTGGCCGCCTTCATGGCGGGCAGGGCCAGGCGGGTGGTGTGGAAGGCGCTGGTCAGGTTGATGGCGATCACGGCGTCCCAGCGTTCGACCGGGAAGTCTTCGACGTTGGCCACATGCTGGATGCCGGCGTTGTTGACCAGGATGTCGACCGTGCCGAATTCGCGGGCGCAAAACGCCATCATGTCTTCGATCTCGGCGGCGCGACTCATGTCGGCGCCGTGGTAGGCCACGCGCACGCCAGCGTGCTGGCCAGCGGCCTGCACCTCGGCACGGGGGCCTTCCGAATCACCGAAACCGTTGAGCACGATGTTGGCGCCCTGGCGCGCCAGGCCGATGGCGATACCCAGGCCAATGCCGCTGGTGGAGCCGGTGACGAGAGCCGTTTTGCCTTTGAGCATGGATTTTTCTCCGAAACAAATCAATTACGATGCAATGAAAGAATTATCAAACAGTGCTTTTGGAATCCGCATCCATGATTGAACCTAGGCTGAACTACGTATCCTGCCCCGGGTCTGCCGTTCACCCGCCGGAGGGCGCTGCCGCGCAGCAGCACCGTATGGCCTGGTGGGAGTGGAATGCCACCGGCAACCCGCAACATCCCCATGTGGTGGTGTGCGTGCACGGCCTCTCGCGCCAGGGGCGCGATTTCGATGCGTTGGCCCGGGCGATATGCCACAAGGTGCGCGTGGTGTGCCCGGACGTGGTGGGCCGTGGCCAGAGCGACTGGCTGGCCGACCCCATGGGTTACCAGCTGGGCCAGTACGCGGGCGACATGCTGGCGCTGCTGGGCCACCTGCACCAGCAGTCGCCCCTGCAGACGCTGGACTGGGTGGGTACCAGCATGGGCGGGCTGATTGGCATGGCCGTGTGTGGCCAGCCCGGCCTGCCGCTGCCCGTGCCCGTGCGCCGCCTGGTGCTCAACGATGTGGGGCCGGTGATCGAGTGGCAGGCGCTGCAGCGCATTGGTCAATACCTGGGCCAGCCCGTGCGTTTTGAGTCGGTGCAGCAGGCGGCCGACATGCTCTGGAGCCTGTCCACCACCTTTGGGCCGCACACGCCCGAGCAGTGGCTGGAACTCTCGCGTCCTATGCTGCGCACCCTGCCCGAAGGCGGACTGGGCCTGCATTATGATCCGGCCATTGCCGTGCCTTTCCGCGCTATTGATGCGCAGGCTGCGGCGGCAGGTGGGGCCGCCTTGTGGCAACTGTATGACCAGATCACGGCGCGGACCTTGCTGCTGCGCGGCGCGCAGTCTGATCTGCTGTCGCCCGAGACAGCGCAGGCCATGGGCCAGCGTGGGCCCCAGGCCCGGCTGGTGGAATTTGCGGGCGTGGGCCATGCCCCTACGCTGGTAGCGTCGGATCAGATCGACGCTGTGGCGTCGTTTCTTTTAGATCCCTGCGACAAGAGCCCTGCATGAAAAACCATTCCGCGCGGCCGGTGGCTGAAGGCGCAGGCGTGCAAGGCGCGGCAGCGGTACCCGAACTCATTGCGGCCACGGCCCACACCTTGCCCGAACAGGTGGATGCCTTGGCGCGTGCGCGCAATTTTGCCGAACCCCTGATTGCCGGTGAATCGCTGGATACGGGCGAGAACGCCCTGGAGCACGCCGATGCGGTCGCCGCGATCCTCAAGACCATTGGCGGCTCCGAGGCCATGCAGGCGTCCAGCTACCTGGTGCACGCCTGCACGCACCTGAGCAAGCCGCGCGAGGTGATCGCCAAGGCCTTTGGTGAAAACTTTGCCACCTTGGCCGTGGAGACCACGCAGTTGATGCGCGTGCAGCAGCAGGCCCGCGTGGCGCAGGCCTCGGGGCAACTGGTGGACGATTCCGTGGTCCAGACGGAAAACGTGCGCAAGATGCTGCTGGCCTTCTCACGCGACCTGCGCGTGGTCATGCTGCGGCTGGCGTCTCGCCTGCAAACACTGCGCTACTACGCCGCAAGCAAGCAGCCGGTATCGCCCGGCATCGCCCGCGAGGCATTGCATGTATTCGCTCCACTGGCCAACCGCCTGGGTATCTGGCAGATCAAATGGGAAATGGAGGACTTGGCCTTTCGCTTCCTGGAGCCCGAGACCTACCGCGAGATCGCGGGGTTGCTCGATGAAAAGCGCGGCGAGCGCGAGCTGAACATGGCGCAACTGCGCGAGCGCGTCGAATCGCAGCTGCGTGCCCAAAGCATCAGCGCCACGGTGACCGGGCGGCCCAAGCATATCTACAGCATCGTCAAAAAGATGCGCGGCAAGTCGCTCAACTTCGATCAGGTGCTGGACATCCGTGCGCTGCGTGTCATCGTTCCCAACGTCAAGGACTGCTATGCCGCATTGAGCTGGGTGCACTCCGAGTTCACGCCCGTGGTGGAAGAATTTGACGACTACATCGCCAAGCCCAAGCCCAATGGCTACCAGTCGCTGCACACCATCGTGCGCGACGACAGCGGCAAGGCGACCGAGATACAGATCCGTACCCAGGCCATGCACGATCATGCCGAGCATGGCGTGGCCGCGCATTGGGCCTATAAGGAAGCGGGCAACAAGGGTTATGCAGGGGTGTCGGCCAGCGGGGATTACGACTCCAAGATCGCCGTGCTGCGCCAGTTGCTGGCCTGGGAGCGCGACCTGGCCGGAGCGCCCCAACATGCCAACCTGTTTGACGACCGCATCTATGTGCTGACCCCCAACGCCGCCATCGTAGAACTGCCGCAGGGCGCTACGCCTGTGGACTTTGCCTATGCGGTGCACACCAACGTCGGCCACCGCTGCCGGGGTGCGCGGGTGGATGGTGCGATGGTGCCGCTCAATACGCCTTTGCAGAACGGCCAGACCGTGGAGGTCACGATCGCCAAGGAGGGTGGGCCATCGCGCGACTGGCTCAACACCGATCTGGGGTATCTGACCAGCCACCGGGCGCGGGCCAAGGCGCGTGCCTGGTTCAACGCGCTGGCGCAGCACGAAACAATTGCGCGCGGACGTGAAGCCGTCGAAAAGTTGCTGCAGCGAGAAGGCAAGACCGCCATGCGGCTGGAAGACCTTGCCAGCCAGCTGGGTTTCAAGTCGGCCGACGCGCTGTTTGAAGTGGTGGGCAAGGACGAGTTCTCGCTGCGCAACATCGAAACCCTGCTGCGCCCCCCCGAGCCCGTTTTGCAGCCCGACGACTATCTGCTGCTGAAAAAACCGCGCAGCAATGACAAAACGGCCAAGGGTGGTGTGCTGGTGGTGGGGGTCGAATCGCTGATGACGCAGCTGGCCAAGTGCTGCAAGCCGGCGCCACCCGACGACATCCGGGGCTTCGTCACGCGTGGCAAGGGCGTCAGCATTCACCGCGCCGATTGCAGCAATTTCCGCGAATTGGAGGTGCGCAATGGCGAGCGCGTGATCGAGGTCGAATGGGGTACGCCCAAGGCTACGGCCGCGGCATCGGTGTACCCGGTGGATGTCGCCATTGAGGCCGCCGACCGCCAGGGCCTGCTGCGGGACATCTCGGAAGTCTTCGCCAAGGAGAAGATGAACGTGATCGGTGTGCAGACCCAATCGGTCAAGGGAACGGCTTGGATGACGTTTACCGTCGAAGTGGTTGACTCGGGACGCCTGAACAAAGTGTTGGGCATCGTGGCCTCGGTCTCGGGCGTGCGCTCTGCGCGCAGGCGTTGAAGAGAGTGCTGGCGGTTTTTCAGCGTTTGAGCCAAAAGAGCCATTTTTTTGCTGCTACAATCTCATCTCTCGAATACACAGGCGCGTAGCTCAGCTGGTTAGAGCACCACCTTGACATGGTGGGGGTCGTTGGTTCGAGTCCAATCGCGCCTACCAAATTTCTGTTGACCAGACAGATCGCACTAAGCCTTGCATCATCACGATGCAGGGCTTTTTTGCTTGTGGGCCTCCGCTTTACGCTTCCTTTTTCAATCTGGCAAGACCAGTGCTGCTGCTTCCGATGCGGCTACGTGGCCTTCGTCGGTCGGTACCACCCAGATTTCCACCGCGCTGTCTTTGGTGTGGATGGGCCGGGCACTCTGGCGGCCCGCTTGCTGATTGCTTGCCTCGTCCATGCGCACGCCCAGATAGGCCAGTTTGTGGCAAACCTGCGCGCGCAGAACCGCATCGTTTTCTCCGATTCCACCGCTAAAGGCCAGTACGTCCATGCCCGACATACTGGCGGTGAGTTCGCCGGCGCCGCGCACGATGCGGTGCGTGAACAGGTCAATGGCAAACTGGGCCGATGGGCTGTTGTCGGCGCGCAGTGCGCGCATATCGGCGGCGATGCCGGAGACACCCAGCAGGCCGCTTTGCTTGTACAGCAAACCTTGGATACGGTCGTGGCTCCAGCCTTGTTCCAGCAAATACAAGAGTACGCCTGGGTCGATGGAGCCGCAGCGCGTGCCCATCATCAAACCATCGAGTGCCGAAAAACCCATGGTGGTCGATAGGCTGTGCCCTTCCAGGGCAGCGCACAGGCTGGCACCATTGCCCAGGTGGGCCATCAGCGTGCGCCCGTAGGCACGCGGGCTGCGCTGTTGCAGCGTGCCCATGATGAACTGGTAGGACAGACCATGGAAACCATAGCGCCGAACGCCTTGTGCGCTCAGGGCTTGCGGCAGGGCATAGCAATACTCCAGCGCAGGCAAGGTGGCGTGGTAGGCGGTGTCGAAGCAGGCCACCTGGGGCAGATGGGCAAATGTCTGGCTGAAGGAGCGGATGCCTGCCAGGTTGTGCGGCTGGTGCAGCGGCGCCAGTGAATTGAGGCGCTCCAGCGCGGCCAGGGTGGCGGGCGTAACGATGATGCTGGAGCGGAAATCCTGGCCGCCATGCACCACCCGGTGCGCCACGGCCTGAAGCACCGGCAACGACAACTCGCGCGTGAGCAGCTCGCGCAACGCTTCAAGGGCCTGGCCAAAGGGGTTGTGTTGGGAGGGGGGCAGAGCGCGGTGCGCGCGCTCGCCGTTCAACGTCCAGCGCATTTCAGGGGTGCCGCCCGGCTCCAGCCCCTGGATGCTGCCTGTCAGGACAGCGGGCTGAACCTGCTTTCCCTGCAGGGGGTGGACCGAAAACTTGAGCGTGGACGAGCCCGCATTGATCGCAAGAATAGCCATGGTGCGCGAACCCCCTTCAGGCGGCGTTGCTTGGGTTGGCGCGCATGGCTTCGCGGCCATGGTGGGCGATGAGCTTGGCCAGCAAGGCTGAAGAGACGCGCGCCAGCGGGCCGTCGGCCCGGCTGGTCAGTGCAATGGGGACGCGCGCGCCCAGCACCACGCCCGAGCCTGTGGCGCCGGCCAGGTATTCCAGCTGTTTGGCCAGCATGTTGCCGCTTTCCAGGTCCGGCACGGCCAGAATGTCGGCCTGGCCTGCCACTGGAGATGTAATCTGCTTGATCAGCGCGGCCTGGGCCGAAATGGCGTTGTCGAAGGCCAGCGGGCCGTCCAGCAGGCCACCCGTGATCTGGTGGCGGTCTGCCATCTTGCACAGCGCCGCAGCATCCAGGGTGGAGGGAATATTGGGGCTGACCGTTTCCACCGCAGAGAGAATGGCCACCTTGGGTTGCTCCACCCCCAGAATGCGTGCGAAGTCGATCGCGTTCTGGATGATGTCCGCCTTTTCGGCCAGGCTGGGGCGGATGTTCAGGGCTGCGTCGGTGATGAGCAGCGGCTTGGGGTACAGCGGAATGTCAAACCGGAACACATGGGACATGCGCCGCCCGGTGCGCAACGCCGGGCTGGAGAGCACGGCATGCATCAGTTCGTCTGTGTGCAGGCTGCCCTTCATCAGCATGCCCACATCACCCAGCGCGGCCAGGTCCACCGCTTTTTGGGCAGCGGCGTGGCTGTGCGGGACATTGATGATTTCGATGCCGTTCAGGTCGATGTCCGCCGCTTCGGCCACGCTGCGCAGGCGCGCCTGCGGGCCGATGAGCACCGGGATGATGAGGCCGTACTGCGCTGCGTCGATGGCGCCGCGCAGCGAATCGGTGTCGCAGGGGTGCACCACCGCGCAGCGCTCGGCCGACAAGCCCTGGCCCAGGGCCAGCAGGTCCTGAAAGCGCGCCTGGGGATCGAACAACTGGATCTGGGGGGCTTGGGGCTTGGGCAGGCGCACCTTTTGCGTGGGCGCAATCACCTGGGCCATGCCGTGCAGCACGCTTTCACCCTTCTGGTTGATGGCCTGGCAGGCCAGTTCCACCCGCTTGCGGCTGTCGTCCTTGCTGACCACGGTGGCGGTGACGGTCAGGGTGTCGCCGATGCGCACGGGCCGGGTGAAGTGCAGGTCTTGCGACACGTAGATGGTGCCAGGGCCGGGGAAGCTGGTGCCCAGCAAAGCCGAAATCAGGGCGCCGCCCCACATGCCGTGGGCAATCACGCCGTGGAACAAGGTGTCGTTGGCGTAGTCCGAATCCAGGTGGGCCGGGTTGGTGTCGCCCGAGACGGCGGCAAAGGCCTGGATGTCACTCGTGCTCAGGGTGCGCAGCAGGCGCGCGCTTTGGCCGACGACCATTTCGTCGTAGGTGACGTTTTCCAGCCATTCGCTGGGAGAGATCTGGTTCATTGCTATCGGGGCGAAATGGGAAGGTGGCGCCACGGTATCACGGACGCACGAAGGGCCCGGCGTTGTCGGGTAGAGCACATGCCCTAACCGGGCGCACCTGTCGGGAGGCGCCGCACCGCAGTGCTGGGGCAGTCAGGGTATTCCTGCGCGGGGCGATAGAGTCACCCGCCTAAAATCTGCTGCAGTGCAATACATGGGCGCGATGGCCCGAGGAGACTCCACAGTGCAAGAACAAAATGCCGCGCCAGCCCCCAAGCAAGCCCAGCGGGTCATCAAAAAATACCCCAATCGGCGCCTCTATGACACCACGACCTCTTCGTACATCACCCTGGCGGAAGTCAAAAATCTGGTGATGGCCAGCGAGCCCGTGGTGGTGCGCGATGCCAAGACGGGCGAAGACATCACGCGCAGCATCCTGCTGCAGATCATTCTGGAAGAAGAGGCGGGCGGCGCGCCCATGTTCACCGAGGCCGTGCTGGCCAACATCATCCGCTTCTATGGCCATGCCATGCAGGGCTTCATGGGCAGCTATCTGGAAAAGAACGTGCAAATGTTCACCGACATGCAGACCCGCCTGAAGGAACAATCGCAAAGCGTGACCCCGGAGATGTGGTCCCAGTTCATGGGCGCGCAGTCGCCCATGGTGCAGGGGCTGATGGGCAGTTATGCCGATCAGTCGCGCAACATGTTCACGCAGATGCAGGAACAGATGCAGAAACAGACCGAGCAGATGATGGGCGTGCTGGGACTCAAGCGCTGATCACTGGTTTCGCAATACTGGGACAATACGGGGATGACTGAAGTCTCCTCCCCCACGAAAATTCCCAAGGTCGGTTTTGTCAGCCTGGGCTGCCCCAAGAACCTGACCGACTCCGAACTCATCCTCACCCAGCTCAGCGCAGAGGGCTACGAGACCGCCAAGACGTTTGAAGGCGCGGATCTGGTTATCGTCAATACCTGCGGTTTCATCGACGACGCCGTCAAGGAAAGCCTGGACACCATTGGCGAGGCCCTGGCCGAGAATGGCAAGGTCATCGTCACCGGCTGCCTGGGGGCGCGTGCGGGCAAGGACGGCGGCAATATGGTGCAGCAAATGCACCCGAGCGTGCTGGCCGTGACCGGCCCGCAGGCCACGCAGGAGGTGATGGATGCCGTGCACCACAACCTGCCCAAGCCGCACGATCCCTTTATTGACCTGGTACCCGGTGCCATGGGCGTGGCCGGTATCAAGCTCACGCCGCGCCACTACGCCTACCTCAAGATCAGCGAAGGCTGCAACCACCGCTGCACCTTCTGCATCATCCCCTCGATGCGCGGCGACCTCGTCTCGCGCCCCATTGGCGACGTGCTGAAGGAGGCCAAGGCGCTGTTCGAGGGCGGCGTGAAAGAGCTGCTGATCATCAGCCAGGACACCTCGGCCTATGGCGTGGACGTGAAGTACCGCACCGGCTTCTGGGACGGCAAGCCCGTCAAGACCCGTCTGCTGGAACTGGTGCAGTCGCTGGGCGAAATGGCAGAGCCTTATGGCGCCTGGGTGCGTTTGCATTACGTGTATCCCTACCCGAGCGTGGACGAGATCATCCCGCTCATGGCGCAGGGCCGGGTGCTGCCGTACCTGGACGTACCTTTCCAGCACAGCCATCCCGATGTGCTGCGCCGCATGAAGCGTCCGGCCAGCGGCGAGAAGAACCTGGAGCGCATCCAGCGCTGGCGCGAAGCCTGTCCCGACATCGTGATCCGCAGCACCTTCATCGCCGGATTCCCCGGCGAGACCGAGGAAGAATTTCAGCACCTGCTGGACTTCATACGCGAGGCGCAAATTGACCGCGCCGGTTGCTTTGCCTACAGCGACGTCACGGGTGCCGAGGCCAACAAGCTGCCCGGCATGCTGCCACTGGAGGAGCGTGAGGCACGCCGGGCACGCTTCATGGCGGTGGCCGAGGAGGTCTCGATTGCCAAGCTGCAGCGCCGCGTGGGCGCGACCATGCAGGTGCTGGTGGATTCGGCTCCGGGCCTGGGGCGCAAGGGGGGCGTGGGCCGCAGCTACGCCGATGCGCCCGAGATCGACGGCACCGTGCGCCTGCTGCCGCCCGAGAAGATCAGCAAGACCATGAAAGTGGGCGAATTCACCAAGGCCCGCATCGTCGGCGTGCAAGGCCACGACTTGGTGGCGCAACCCATCTAAAAAGTGAGCTAGTCGCGCTTGATGGCAGTGGATTTCGACCTGTTTTAACAGTGAATCCTTTGCATGAAAAGCGCTACTAGCTCATTTTTCCATAGCGCTTATCAGCGCAGTGCCCATAAAAAAGGCTTCCCTCGGGAAGCCTTTTTTGTTTTTGCCGCCCGTGGCGGGCGCAGGGCGTAATTCCATTTCTAAACCATCCGTGTTGTTGTTGCTTCGCCTTGCCGTGCAATAGCACTGATCGTAGGCTTCGCGCCTAGGCACGAATGATTTGGAAACAGAATAATTACACGCGCTTGCGGTATTCGCCCGTGCGGGTGTCGATTTCGATCTTGTCGCCTTGCGAGACAAACAGGGGCACGGGCACTTCAAAGCCGGTGGCGATCTTGGCGGGCTTGAGCACCTTGCCGGACGTGTCGCCCTTGACAGCGGGCTCGGTCCAGGTGATTTCGCGCTCGACGCTGGTGGGCAGTTCGACCGAGATGGCCTTGCCGTCATAGAACACCACTTCCACGGCCATGCCGTCTTCGAGGTAATTGAGCGAGTCGCCCATGTTTTCGGCTTCCACTTCGTACTGGTTGAACTCTTCGTCCATGCACACGTACATCGGGTCGGCGAAGTAGGAGTAGGTGCAGTCCTTCTTGTCCAGAATGACCTGGTCCATCTTGTCGTCGGCCTTGAACACGACTTCGGTGCCGAAGTTGGCGATCAGGCTCTTGAGCTTCATGCGCACGGTGGCTGAGTTGCGGCCGCCGCGCGAGTACTCTGTCTTGAGCACAACCATGGGGTCTTTGCCGTGCATGATGACGTTGCCGGCGCGGATTTCTTGAGCGATTTTCATAGCATATTGCCTGGGTTGGGGCCGCTCAATGCGCAGGCCTGCAGCCCGATGGACTGCTGTGCCGACGCATGTTCCGCGGCGGGAATGCGCGAGGGTCGCTGTGCCAGTGGATCACAGCATTTTGCGCAAAGCCTTGGATTTTACCGTTTTTCGTAAACGAACCCCAAAATGTGCGTCACCAGGTCGTCTTGCTCCAGTAAGCGGGCCCGCGCGGACTGCACGCACAGGGCCCATTCCGTCAGCGTGGATGCGTCTGGCAAAACCAGCGGCGCATCGCCGATTGCGTTCCAAGCGGCATGGAACTGCCGCAGCGAGGCGGGAGCCTGCAGCCAGTCCAGAAAGGCGTGCAGTTTGTCGTGGTGCGCGTTGTCGTGCTGGGGGTAGATTTGCCAGACCAGCGGGCGCCCTGCCCACAGCGCACGCACCAACGAGTCTTCGCCGCGTACGCAATTGAGGTCGCTGGCCCAGAGCATTTCGTCAAAGGCTGCTTGGGTGCAGTACGGCAGATATGAAATTGATAGCTGCTCGCGATTGATGGGTAAGCCCTGGCGGCTTGTTTCATTCAAAGCCTTCGGCAAGGCCATGCGCGTAGCCTGGGCCGCGCGACCAGGGGTGACCAGCAAGTGTGTCGGTTGTTTCGTGCTCTGTGCCAGCAGGGCGGGCAGGGCTGCCGGCTCGTAGCAGAACAGCGAAATCCAGTGTTCCTTCGCATCGATCGGGGCGCCAGAGTGCTGGCTGCGCCATGCTGCGGCGTCAAAGCGTGCCTGGCGCTCCAGCAGACCGGGCTCGCGCAGCAGCCCCCCAGTGTCAGGGGTGAAGCCCGGATAAAAAAACCACTTGGTCCAGCCGACTGCGGGGCCCTGCATTACCGGGCTGGGCAGGGTGTGGTGGCGTGGCACCCAGTTTTCGGCCGAGAGGTATTCCAGGTTGATCCATACGGGTTTGCGGGCGCCAGCGCTGACCCGGTCTGCGCAGGCTGCGATGAAATCCGGTCGAATGTCGCAGCCAAAGGCCTCCACCAGCACGTCGGGCGCGGCGTCGCCGGTTCCAAGCGGGCAGGCCCAGTCGCGCAGTTCCACGCCTGGTGCGCCAGCGGGGGCCATCCACTCCAAGGCAGATGCATCGTCCACCCACAGGCGCACGGCGTGGCCGTGGCCGGCGAGCTGGCTGGCCAGTCGCCAGCACACGCCAATATCGCCGTGGTTGTCGATGACTTGGCAAAAAATGTCCCAGTACAGAGGTGGCATAGGGGCGCATTGTCGGGGCATTGTCGTACCGCAGGCGCGGCGCAGGTGGGTGGGGGTTGGTGAAGTACCCCCGTGGCCAGGGTGGCGCCGTGTGTGGCGCCACAATAGGCGCGATGCCCGATCTGCATTCCGACGAACTGCTGGCCCAGGTGGCCGCGCTACCTCCGCTGCCCGGCGTCTATCGCTATTTCGACGCCGAGGACGCGCTTCTTTACGTGGGCAAGGCGCGCAATCTGAAAAAACGGGTGTCCAGCTATTTCCAGAAAACCCATGGCGGCACGCGCATCGGCCACATGGTGGGCAAGATCGTGCGCATGGAGACCACCGTGGTGCGCTCCGAGGCCGAGGCGCTGCTGCTGGAGAACAACCTCATCAAGTCGTTGAACCCCCGGTACAACATCCTGTTCCGCGACGACAAGAGTTATCCCTACCTGAAGATCACGGGCGTGGCTTCCAAGGATGGCCAGGGCGATGCGCCGGGCCAGCAGTTTCCCCGCATGGCCTATTACCGGGGCGCCATCGACCGGCGGCACCGCTATTTCGGGCCGTACCCCAGTGCCTGGGCTGTCAAGGAGACCATCCAGCTGCTGCAAAAGGTGTTTCGCCTGCGTACCTGCGAAGACACGGTGTTTGCCAATCGGACCCGGCCCTGCCTGCTGTACCAAATCAAGCGCTGCACGGCCCCGTGCGTGGGTCTGGTCTCGCCCGAAGCCTATGCACAGGACGTGGCGCACGCCGAGGCGCTTTTGCGCGGCGAAACACAGGCGCTGTTGCAGACGCTGGAGTCGCGCATGATGGCGCACGCCGAACGTCTCGAGTTTGAGCAGGCGGCCGAACTGCGCAACCAGATCACGGCACTGGCGCGTGTGCTGCACCAGCAGTCCATCGAAACCGTTTCCGACAAGGACGTGGACATCCTGGCCGTGAAGGTGCAAGGGGGCCGCGCGTGCGTGAACCTGGCGATGGTGCGCGGCGGGAGGCACCTGGGCGACCGGGCCTATTTTCCCGTGCATGTGGAAGATGCCGCCGCTGTTTTCGAGGCCGAAGACGCCGCCATGCCAGACCGTCCGGTGGAAGCCCTGGTACTGCATGCATTTATTGCGCAGCACTACATTGGGGTGCCTGTGCCGCCGGTGTTGGTGACCACCGAGGCGGTGGACAAAGGGCTGCTGCAGGCCTTGTCGGAGCAATGCGGCGTGCAGGTGGGAGCGGTGCACCAGCCCAGGGCGCAGCGCCGTGCGTGGCTGGACATGGCGGAAAAGAATGCCGAGCTGCAGTTGGCCCGGCTGCTGGCCGAGGAAGGCTCGCAACAGGCCCGCACGCGGGCGCTGGCCGAGGCGCTGGACCTGCCGGGGGAAGATCTGGACCAGCTCACCATCGAATGTTTCGACATCTCGCACACGGCGGGCGAGTCAACCCAAGCCTCGTGCGTGGTGTTCCATCACCACAAGATGCAGGGCAGCGAATACCGCCGGTACAAGATCGAGGGCATTACCGGCGGGGATGACTACGCTGCGATGCGCCAGGTGCTCGAACGTCGCTACAGCAAGGTGGCCGAGGCGCAGCGCGAAGCAGGCGGCGCCGAGCCCACGGGGGCGCAGGCACGCTTGCCCGACCTGGTGCTGGTCGATGGCGGCAAGGGCCAGGTGTCCATGGCGCGCGAGGTGTTCACCGCCCTGGGGCTGGATGTCACGCGCATCATTGGCGTAGAAAAAGGCGAAGGCCGCAAGATCGGCCTGGAAGAACTGGTGTTTGCCGACGGGCGCGAGAAGGTGTACCTGGGCAAGGATTCCGCTGCGCTGATGCTCGTCGCGCAGATCCGCGACGAAGCGCACCGCTTTGCCATCACTGGCATGCGCGCAGCGCGCGCCAAGGTGCGGGTGGGCGGCAGTCGGCTGGAAGATATTCCCGGCATCGGGCCGAAAAAACGTGCGCGCCTGCTGCAGCGCTTTGGTGGCGTGCGCGGCGTGGCCGAGGCCAGCGTAGCCGACCTGGCCACGGTAGACGGAATCTCGCACGAGCTGGCCGAAGAGATTTACCGCGCGCTGCGCTGACAAGGCCGCAATGCCTGACGCCAAGGGCGCTGGGGCGTGACACAATCGCAGCCATGTTCTGGACCATTCCCACCATCATGACCTGGACGCGCATCGTCGCGATACCTTTGATCGTGGGGGTGTTCTACCTGCCACTGGACCCGGCGATGCGCAACCTCATCGCCACGGTGATGTTCGTGGTGTTCGCGGCCACCGACTGGCTCGATGGTTTTTTGGCCCGCAAACTCAACCAGACTTCGGCCTTCGGCGCCTTTCTCGATCCCGTGGCCGACAAGTTCCTTGTCTGCGCCTCGCTGCTGGTGCTGGTGCACCTGCAGCGGACTGATGTGTTCGTGGCGCTCATCATCATCGGGCGCGAAATTGCCATCTCGGCCCTGCGCGAATGGATGGCACAAATCGGTGCCAGCAGGAGCGTGGCCGTGCACATGCTGGGCAAACTCAAGACCACGGTGCAGATGGTGGCCATCCCCTTCTTGCTCTACGACGGGCGCGTGTTCGAGCGCATCGACACCGGCGTTTGGGGCACCTGGCTGATCTGGATTGCGGCAGTGCTCACGGTGTGGTCCATGGTGTATTACCTGCAAAAGGCCTTGCCGGAAATCCGCGCCCGCGTGAAGTAGTCAACGCGGCTGAAAGCGCCCTTGGCTGGGTTGCTCCGCTCAGTTCTCAACAGTTTTAAAGCGAAATCAGCCTTGAGCGCTTGATGGATAAGCGCAAGCAGCTATCAATAGAGGAGTATTCCATGCCCACGCACCGCATTGCCGTTGTGGCCGGAGATGGTATTGGCAAAGAGGTCGTTCCCGAGGGGTTGCGGGTGCTCGACGCCGTGGCCCGCAAACAGGGCATCGACCTGCGATTCGACCATTTCGACTTCGCCAGTTGGGATTATTTTGAACGCCACGGCAAGATGCTGCCCGACGATTGGAAGGCGCAGATCGGCGGCCACGATGCCATCTACTTTGGCGCCGTAGGCTGGCCCGAGAAAATCCCGGATCACATCTCGCTGTGGGGCTCTCTGTTGCTGTTCAGGCGCGAGTTCGACCAGTACGTGAACCTACGCCCGGCCCGCCTCATGCCGGGCATCACGGCACCTGTGGTGCGGCGAGACGGCAGTGCGCGCCTGCCAGGTGAGATCGATATGCTCATCGTGCGTGAAAACACCGAAGGCGAATATTCCAGCATTGGCGGGCGCATGTTCGAGGGCACTCCGCGAGAGATCGTTCTGCAGGAAACCGTGATGACCCGCCATGGCGTGGACCGCGTGCTCCGCTATGCGTTTGATCTGGCGCAAGCGCGCCCGAAAAAACACCTGACCAGTGCCACCAAGTCCAACGGTATCGCCATCACCATGCCCTACTGGGACGAGCGTGTGGCCGAGATGGCGCGGCACTACCCTGAAGTACGGGTGGACAAGTTCCACATCGACATTCTGACGGCGCACTTCGTGCAGCGGCCCGATCAGTTTGATGTGGTGGTGGCCAGCAACCTGTTTGGCGACATCCTGTCGGACCTGGGGCCCGCCTGCACCGGCACGATTGGCATTGCGCCCAGCGCCAACCTCAATCCAGACCGTTTGTTCCCTTCGCTTTTTGAGCCTGTGCATGGCTCAGCGCCGGACATTGCGGGCCAGGGCATTGCCAATCCCATTGGCCAGATCTGGTGTGGAGCGCTCATGCTCGACTTTCTGGGTTACCGGGCCGCGCACGATGCGATCCTGGCCGCCATCGAAACCGTACTGGATCCCCGTGCGGACGGCCCCCGAACACCGGACCTGGGTGGTCGGGCGTCCACGCAGGATCTGGGGCGCGCCATTGCCAATGCACTGTGAAAGCGCGTTGTCAATCCGTAAAGATGCCAAGCGTGGCAGAGGTGTCAAAAAACGCACGCAAGGGCAATGGGTGCCATAAATGCGTCTAGAATTGCCCGCAACGCCGTTGCATTCCGGCCCCTTGTATTGACACCCGGAGAGTCGATGGCTTTAATCTGACACGGCGGCGCCTGCTGTGCCCACCAGTCAATCATTCGCCACCACAATGCCGCTTAAGAGCCCATTGGCGTATGGTGACCAGACCATCCAGAGACAATCCAACCATTTTTCCCGAGAGGCTTCTTGTGAACAAAACCGAACTGATTGAGCATATTGCGAACAATGCCGATATCTCCAAGGCTGCGGCTGCGCGGGCACTGGAGGCCACGATCGAAGCCGTGAAGAAGACGCTGAAAAAGGGCGGTACTGTTTCACTCGTCGGTTTTGGCACCTTTGCCGTGGGCAAGCGTGCCGCGCGCACGGGTCGCAATCCCCGTACGGGCGATGCGATTAAAATCAAGGCTGCTAAAGTTCCGAAGTTCCGTCCAGGTAAGGCATTGAAGGATGCCTTGAACTGATGGCAAGTTAACGGTGGGGTGCTTAGCTCAGTTGGTAGAGCGGCGCCCTTACAAGGCGTAGGTCGGCGGTTCGAACCCGTCAGCACCCACCACCGATGCAAAGGCGAACGAAAGTTCGCCTTTTGTTTTATGTCACAGAAAGATTGACCATGTTTGAATCCATCCGCAAGCACACCAAGATCGCTATGTTCTTGCTGTTCTTGCTGATCATTCCCTCGTTCGTGCTTGTCGGTATCGACAGTAGCTACTTCTCCGGCAGCAGCCCGGTAGTTGCCCGTGTTGATGGCCATGACATCACGCAAGCGGAATGGGATTCCGCCCACAAAATGGAGTCGGATCGCATGCGGTCGCAGCAGCCCACGATGGATGCCAAGCTGCTCGATTCACCTGAGGCGCGCTATGCCACGTTGGAGCGCATGGTGCGGGATCGCGTCCTGCAAATCGCTGCGCAGAAGATGCACCTGGCGACCAGTGACGCCCGTCTGGCTCGCAGCCTGCAGGAAATTCCGCAAATCGCGGCGCTGCGCAAGCCCGATGGCTCCTTGGACAGCGAAGGTTATCGTGCCCTGGTCGCCACCCAGGGCATGACACCGGAAGGCTTTGAAGCCACCATGCGGCGTGACCTGGCCGTGAGCCAGGTGCTCGGTGGGGTCATGAGCACCAGTTTTGCCACGGATGCGCAAACCAATGCAGCCATCGGCCCGCTGTTCCAGCAGCGCGAGATCCAGGTGGCATGGTTCAAGCCAGCCGATTTCGCCGGCCAGGTCAAACCCTCCGGCGAGCAATTGCAGGCCTACTACAAGGAGCACTCCGACCAGTTCCAGCAGGCCGAGCAGGCCACGGTGGAGTATGTAGTGCTAGACCTCGAGAGTCTGCGCGCCGGCATGGTGCTCAACGAAGACGACCTGCGCACCTACTACAAGGAAAACGCGGCGCGCATGGCCGGCAAAGAAGAGCGCCGTGCCAGCCACATCTTGATTACTGCGGGCAAGGATGCCCCAGCGGCTGAGCGCGAAAAGGCCCGCGCACGCGCCACCGAATTGCTCGAGCAGGCGCGCAAGACCCCTGGCGCCTTCGCTGATTTGGCCAAAAAGAATTCCCAGGATTCGGGGTCGGCCACACAAGGTGGTGACCTGGGCTTCTTTGCACGGGGCGCTATGGTCAAGCCCTTTGAAGATGCCGCTTTTGCCTTGAATAAAGGTGACATCAGCGATGTGGTGGAGAGCGATTTCGGGTACCACGTCATCCAACTGACGGACATCAAAGCACCGCGCACCCCCACTTTCGACGAATTGCGTCCGAGCATGGAAGCCGAGTTGAAGCAGCAGCAGGCGCAACGCAAGTTTGCTGAGGTGGCCGAGTCTTTCACCAATACGGTCTATGAGCAGTCCGATAGCCTGCAGCCTGTGGCGGACAAACTGAAGCTGAAGATCCAGACCGCTAAGGGCGTGGTACGCACGCCAGCGCTCGGAGTCGCGGGTGCCTTGGCCAACCCCAAATTCCTGGAGGCCCTGTTCTCGTCGGATTCTCTGGAGAACAAGCGCAACACCGAAGCCGTGGAGTTTGGCCCTAGCCAGATGGTTGCAGGCCGGGTTACGGAGTACACCCCAGCGCGCACACTGGCGTTCGATGAAGTGCAAACCCAGGTACGCCAGCGTTATGTCGCCGAAAAATCTGCAGAACTGGCGCGCAAGGAAGGTGAATCCAAGCGCGCAGCGTGGGCAGAGAAGGCCGGCAGCGCAACGGGCCTTTCCGCACCGACTGTGGTCGCGCGTGACCAGCCCCAAAACCAGCCACGTGCGGTGGTGGATGCCGTTTTGAGCGTTCGTGCGGACGAACTGCCTGCATGGACCGGTGTGGACATGGGCGACATGGGCTACGTGGTAGCCAAGGTCAACCGCGTACTGCCCCAGGTCACGCCCGAGCCGCAAGTCAATGCGCAGCGCCACCAGCAATACGTACAGTGGTGGTCGGAGGCCGAAGGCCTTGCCTACTATGAAACGCTCAAGCAGCGCTACAAAGCGCAGGTCAAGGTGCCACGCCCGGCACCGGCTGGCGCCGAAAAATGATGTACTAGTGCGGAAGGCATCTATTTACAGGTTATAATTTAAAGCTACGGTGGCTGTAGCTCAGTTGGTAGAGTCCAGGATTGTGATTCCTGTTGTCGTGGGTTCGAGCCCCATCAGCCACCCCAAGTAAAAGAAAAACCCGAATTTCGAAAGAAGTTCGGGTTTTTTTTGTTGGTGGTATTTGCTCAGGATTCTGCACCCCCAAAACAGGGTTGCACTCCAAGAGGGAATTGTCTTTGGATCGTGGGGATGATGCGCTTGGCCGCTGGAGCTGAGCTGCAGGCACCGCAGCCACGAGAGGGCTGCTGATGGATGGCTGGTGAAAGCCAGAAGAAGTTGACGAGCCTTACCCCCGGCACTGGCTCCACAGTTAGGGCTGCTTGGTTCCCCACCTGACCCGGTTGGCCGCTTCACCATGCGGGGAGGCCCGTCAGGGTCGATTGTACGCTGACTTGGCGTACCGTTTGAGCCCGCGGGGCTTGCGCAGCCCGTAGAATCGCCCCGATGTCTTACCTCGTGCTCGCCCGCAAGTACCGTCCGCGCAACTTCACCGAGATGGTGGGGCAGCAGCACGTGGTGCAGGCCCTGACCAACGCACTTACCCAGCAGCGGCTGCACCATGCCTACCTGTTCACGGGAACGCGGGGCGTGGGCAAGACCACGGTGTCGCGCATCCTGGCCAAGTCGCTCAATTGCCAGGGGCTGGATGGGCAAGGTGGCATCACAGCCACACCGTGCGGACAATGCCAGGCGTGCCGGGACATCGACAGCGGCCGCTTTGTGGATTACACCGAGCTGGATGCAGCTTCCAATCGGGGTGTGGACGAGGTGCAGAGCTTGCTGGAGCAAGCGGTGTACAAGCCGGTGCAAGGGCGCTTCAAGGTCTTCATGATCGATGAGGTGCACATGCTGACCAACACCGCTTTCAATGCCATGCTGAAAACGCTGGAGGAGCCGCCCGAGTACCTGAAATTTGTTTTGGCTACGACCGACCCGCAGAAGGTGCCGGTCACGGTGCTCAGCCGCTGCCTGCAGTTCAACCTGCGTCCCATGGCGCCTGAAACCGTGCGGGAGCATCTTGTGCAGGTGTTGCAGGCCGAAAACGTGGCGGCTGAACCCCAGGCATTGCGCCTGCTGGCACAGGCGGCGCGTGGCTCGATGCGCGATGCGCTGTCCCTGACCGATCAGGCCATTGCTTTTGGTTGTGGACAGATCGAAGAAGCAGCTGTGCGCCAGATGCTGGGCAGCGTGGACCGCAGCTATGTGTTCCGGCTGATGGATGCGTTGGCGCAAGGCGATGGCCGGACGGTGGTCGAAACTGTGGATGTGCTGCGCCTCAATGGCTTGTCGGCGGCCTCGACGCTGGAGGACATGGCGACCGTGCTGCAGCGCATGGCCGTGCTGCAGGCGGTTCCGGGCATGGAAGGAAGGCCGACCGACGCCGAAGACCCCGATGCTGCTGAAACGGCACGCCTGGCGGCATTGTTGCCGGCTGACGAGACCCAGTTGCTTTACAGCATCTGCCTGCATGGGCGTGGTGACCTGGGTCTGGCCCCCGACGAATATGCGGCGCTCACCATGGTGTTGCTGCGCCTGCTGGCTTTCAAGCCTGTAGGCGGCGCCCTGGAAAAAAAAACACTGTCGCAGCCTGACCGTCCCGCGTTAACGCCATCACCGGCGATTTCTACAGCACCGGTGGCCGCGCCCGCCGCTGCGCAGGGATCTGCGCCAGTCTCTGAGTACATGGTTTCAGAGGCACCAGAATATGGAGAAAAACAGGCTTTCGCGACCGCTGATAAAGCGTCGTTAGCTACTGTTTTGATAGTAAATGCTTCTTCGGTGGAGTCAACGGTAGCTGCGGCGCCCATGGCCGTGTCGGCGCTGCCTTCACCCCCAGCGCAGGTGCTGCCCGCGCGTATTGTGGAGGGCGTGGCTGCGGACGCAGGGGCGGTATCTGGGCCTGCACCTGCCGAACCAGTCCCGACCGTCGTTGCGATTCCTGTACGCCAGACGCCCGAACCGGGTGCACGCCTGCAAGCCCAGGCCAGTGGAGAAGGGCGCGGCGCTGCGGCGCGTTTCACACCGACTGAAGAGGGCGAAATATGGCACGCCACGGTGCAGCAGTTGGTCGCCAGCGAGGCGATCACCGCGCTGGTGCGCGAACTTGCTCTGCAGGCGCAATTGGTGGCCCGCGATGGTGACCACTGGCTGTTGCGCGTGGAGCGCGAATCTCTGAATCAACCGACCACGCGCGAGCGCTTGCGCGGTGCTTTGGCTGCGGCGGGCCACGCGCAGCGCATCAGCGTGGAGTTGGGTGTGGTCATCGACAGCCCCGCCCGTCGCAATGCCGCCCTTGAGAACGAACGCCAGCAGCGTGCGCTCGACATCGTCATGAACGATCCCTTCGTACAGACCATGGTGCGCGAGTTTGACGCCCGCATTGTGCCCGGCAGCATTCAGCCCCTCTGATCCCTTATTTCCCATCACGAAAGGACTCTTTCCATGTTCAACAAAGGACAACTCGCCGGTCTCATGAAGCAGGCGCAGGCCATGCAGGACAACCTCAAGAAAGCGCAGGACGAGCTGGCCCACATCGAGGTCGAAGCCGAGGCGGGCGCCGGATTGGTGAAAGTGCTGATGACCTGCAAGCACGACGTCAAGCGCGTCACCATTGATCCGAGCCTGTTGGCCGAAGACAAAGACATGCTCGAAGATTTGGTGGCTGCCGCGTTCAATGCCGCAGTGCGCAAGGCCGAGGACACCTCGGCCGAGAAGATGGGTAAGCTGACCCAGGGCATGCCCGGTTTGCCTGGCGGAATGAAATTCCCTTTTTGACGGATTCTGGTTTTCATGTCGACCACCAACGCGCTTGAGGTGCTGGTCCAGGCCCTGCGACGGCTGCCGGGGGTGGGGGTGAAGTCGGCTGCGCGCATGGCTTTCCATTTGCTGCAGCACGACCGTGCAGGGGCCCAGGTGCTGGCGCAGGCCTTGGCGCATGCGGCAGACCATGTGAAGCATTGCACGCGCTGCCATACTTTCACGGAGGCCGAGGTGTGTGATGCCTGCCTTGACCCGGGGCGTGATGCGACGCGGCTGTGCGTGGTGGAAACTCCAGCCGACCAATCGGCACTGGAGCGCACTGGGGCCTTTCAAGGGCTTTATTTTGTGCTCATGGGGCGGTTGTCGCCGCTCGATGGCGTGGGCCCAAAGGACATTGGTGTGCAAAAGCTCCTGGAGCGCGCCACCGACGGTGTGGTGCAAGAGGTCATTTTGGCCACCAATTTCACTGCCGAGGGTGAAACCACAGCCTATGTGATTGGCGAGGCGCTCAAGGCCCGTGGCCTGACCGTCACGCGCCTGGCGCGGGGGGTACCCGTGGGCAGTGAGTTGGAATACGTGGACTTGGGGACCATCGCCCATGCCTTGGCCGATCGCCGCTGATGTGCTATTGATACAATAGCTATTGCCGCTTGACAGTTAAGCGTTTGAAGCCTTTTTGAATGCCAGGAGTACAGCCATGCTGCCCCATTTCACCGTTGCCTATTGGTGCGTTTTCGTGGCGGCGATGCTGCCCTTGCTGTGTTCTGTCCTTGCCAAGCGGGGGAGCTTTGGCAAGAAGCGCTCCCAAGGCGGGTATGACAACCACGATCCGCGGACCTGGCTGGCGCAGCAATCAGGCGCCTCGGCCCGGGCCAATGCCGCGCAGGCCAACAGTTTTGAGGCGCTGCCGTTCTTCATTGGCGCCGTACTGGTGGCGCACCAGCTTGGTGCGGGACAAACGGTGCTCGACCTGTTGGCCGTGTTCTATGTGCTGCTGCGCCTGTTCTACATCATGATGTATGTGTCCGACATGCCCA
The DNA here is from genome assembly GCF_003096555.1 of Simplicispira sp. 125. Lineage (NCBI taxonomy): Bacteria > Pseudomonadati > Pseudomonadota > Betaproteobacteria > Burkholderiales > Comamonadaceae > Simplicispira > Simplicispira sp. 125. The sequence goes on from NZ_QEKM01000001.1 coordinate 409,756, forward strand.
GGGCGCGCAGTGCGGTCTGGGGCGTTGCTTTGTTGGTGAACATTGCCATTTTCTTTGTTGGTTATCGCTAATAAACAGTGGTGACTGGCTTGAGCCAAATCGGCGGTACGTAGTAATCCTGACGGGCTCACCCTGATGTGCTGCGCGTGGGGTTTGGGCAAAATTGCTGCATTGCACCAATTTTGAATTGCCCGCTGTGTCTTTCTCCTTTTCCCGTCGTCGCACTCTAGGGGCTGTCTCTGCCTTGGCGGTGGCCGGCCTGTTGCCGACGTTGTGGGCGCGTGCCGCCGCACCACCGGCGCGGGTGCGGGTAGCGGTCGGAGGTGGTGAGGGACAGGCGCTGCGGCATTTGCCGCTGACCGTTGCGACCCAGTTGGATTATTTTCGACCCAAGGGTGTGGATGTCACCTGGCTCTCCTACCCCAATGACGCTTTGGCTTTGCAGGCCGTGCAGGAAGGTGTGGCAGACGTGGGTGCGATGGGTTTCGAGCAGGCCCTGCGTTCCCAGGGGCGCTCACAGGCTGTGCGTTCGCTGGTGTTGCAGGCGCGGACGCCGCAATTGGTCCTGGCCGTATCGACCCGCGCATTACCCCATTACCGCACCCCCCAGGATCTGCGCCGTTGCAAGATTGGCGTGGACGAATGGGGCGGGCTTGCGCATGCAATGGCCTGCCGGGTGCTGGAGCAGGCCGGGGTAGGCATGCAGGAGGTGGGTTTCGTGGTCGTGGGCGATGGGGTTCAGGCTGTGGCGGCCCTGCGGGCCGGCAAGGTGCAGGCGCTGTGCCACGGTGCCCCGGTCCTGGCCCGGCTGGAGCGCAGCCGCGAGTTGCGTATGGTGTACGACACCCGCAGCCTGGCGGGTGCGCAGGCCGTGTTCGGCGGGAGCCTGCCCGGCAGCTGCCTGGCCGCGCTGCCGCAGTTTCTACAAACGTATCCTGCGCGGGCACAGTCGCTGGCTGATGGCGTTGTGCACGCGCTCAAGTGGCTGCAGACAGCCGCCCCAGCGGATATTGTCAAAGTGATTCCTGCGGAGTCTTTGATGGGCGACCGCCGCCTGTTTCTGGCTGCGCTGGACCGTGTGCGCGAATCCATCTCGCCCGATGGCCTAGTGCCCGAGGGAGGGGCGCTGACCGCTGCGAAAACCCTGGCCATGCTGGACCCGACCCTCGACGCCCGCCGCTCCTTGCTGGCGCGGGCTTACACGCAAGAGTTTGCGCGCAAGGCCAAGCAACAATTCAGCGCCTGATGCGCCGATACTCCTGGGTTCGGATTGTATGAACCCTTTTGCTCTTTTGCCCCTATGACGCTTCATCTCAGCATTGCTCCCCTGATCTCCCTGATTGCAGGCATCCTGGTTCTGGTGTTCCCGCGCCTGCTCAGCACCATCGTGGCGCTGTACCTGATCGCCATCGGCATCATTGGCTTGCTCGGATTGCACCAGTGGCGTCTTTAGGGCAATGCTGAACAAGTCCCTCACGCGCTGCGCATCCGTACCTCGGGCGGTCTGCGGCGTTGCAAATCCTCGCCATAGCTGCGGCTATGGCTGCGGTGTGCGCCTTGCATCCCATCCCGATGCACGGCGGCGCGCATCATCGGTGACTTATTCAGCATCGCCTTAGAGCGGCGCACAGGCGTCCCCTGGTGTCGTTTTTCGTCTGCGTGTGGGACGAAGCGCCTGACCAGGGCCTCTGAACTCAGCGACGCTTGACTTTGGACGGCTTGCCGCCCCGGCGCACGGGCGCGCTTTTGCCCGCAGTGCGCTTGCCCGCGCGGGCCTGTGTGGAAGGGCCGGTGCGAACCGGCACGAACAGCACCACCTGCTGGCCCAGCTTGAAGGCCGCATTGGCCTTGACGTCGTTCCAGTCGGCCACGCTGGCTGCGCTCACGCGGTAGCGGCGGGCAATGCTGGCGACCGATTCGTTCTTGCGTGCGCGCACCGTGGTGCGGCGCGTCACCTGTTCGGGCGTGAGCGAGATCTGGCCGTTGTCGGCCACACTTTCGGCAACGTCGGCGCGCGATGTAGTGGAGCGGGGCACGATGAGTGCCGACCCTGCCTTGATCAGCATGCGCGGCGGGATGCCGTTGAGATTGCGCAAGTCCGACTCGTCCATGGCCACCCGGCGTGCAGCTTCGGCCGTCGACATGGTCGAGGGCAGGGTCCAGACAGTCCAGCTCGCATACTGCCCCTGGTTGTAGGCCTCGAAATTGCGCTCGAAGACCTTGGCGTTGTCCCAGGGCAGCAAAATCTGCGGGGTGCCCGCAGCGAGGATCAAGGGCCGGTGCAAAGAGGGGTTCAGGGCCTTGAAATCTTCCTCGCGCACACCGGCCAGTTTGGCTGCCAGGGCCACGTCGATGTCGCGGGTGATGTCTACGGTCTGGAAGTAGGGGTGGTTTTCAATCAATGGCAGTTCGGTGCCATAGGCGTCGGGGCGGGCCACAATGTTTTTCACCGCCTGCAGCTTGGGAACATACATGCGCGTCTCGCCCGGCAGGGTCAGGTCGGTGTAGCGGGTGCCCAGGCCCGCTTTCTGGTTGCGGGCGATGGCGCGGCCCACGCTGCCTTCGCCCCAGTTGTAAGCAGCCAGGGCCAGGTGCCAGTCGCCAAACATGCCGTACAGCTTTTGCAGATAGTCCAGTGCGGCCCGCGTCGAAGCGAGTACGTCGCGTCGGTCGTCGCGGAAAGCGTTCTGCTTGAGGTCAAAATAATTGCCTGTGGCGGGCATGAACTGCCACATGCCCGCAGCCTTGGCCGTGGAGACCGCCTGCGGGTTGAAAGCGCTTTCAATGTAGGGCAGCAGCGCCAGTTCGGTCGGCATGCCCCGGCGCTCCAGTTCCTCGACGATATGGAACAGGTATTTGCGTGAGCGCTCGGTCATGCGCTGCATGTATTCGGGGCGGGTGGCATACCACTGCTCGCGGTCCTGCACCAACTCGTGCTGAAGGTCGGGCATGGCAAAGCCACGACGGATGCGGTCCCACAGGTCTGACGGCGTGAACAGCGGCATGACCTGCTGGCCCGTGGCCTGCGCTGCGGTGATGGGCCGCAGTGGGCCCGAGGGGATGATGGGGGAGAGGGGTGCTGCCGGGGCCTCGGAAGGGATTGCAGGCGTGTTGCTCGTGGTGTCCTGGGTGCCCACGGGGGTGGCGCAGCCGGTCAGCCAGAGCAGGCCTGACAGGCAGGCAATGTGCAGAAACTTCATCGGAACTCGTTTTTCCATGCGCGCAGCGCCGCCAATACAGCGACGGCATCCTGCGTGGGGGTGGATGGGTCAAAACCTGCTGCAGCCGCTGCCACGGCAGGCGTGCGGGTGCGCAGAAAGGGGTTGATCTCGCGCTCGGTGGCGATGCGCGAGGGTAGCGTAGGCAGGCCCTGTGCACGCAGCGCTTCGCAGCGGCTGCTGTAGTGGAGCAGGTCTGTGTTGCCGGGTTCCACGGCGCGGGCAAATTTCAGGTTCGAAAGTGTGTATTCATGGGCGCAGCACACCCGCGTATCGCCGGGCAGGGCTGCCAGGGCATCCAGTGATGCCAGCATCTGCGCCGGGCTGCCTTCAAACAGGCGGCCACAGCCGCCAGAAAACAGCGTGTCGCCGCAAAACAGCAGCGGCGCCCCGTCCATCTGTGGGCAATAGTAGGCAATGTGCCCGGCGGTGTGGCCCGGCACGTCGATGACGTCAAAGCCCAGGCCCAGCACTTCGACCCGGTTGCCCTGCACCAGCGGCACGAACGGGGCGGGAATGCGCTCGCGCGCCGGACCGTACACGGCAGCCCCCGTGGCTTCACGCAGCGCCTGCACACCACCGACGTGGTCGGCATGGTGGTGGGTGACTAGAATGGCCTGCAACTGCAGATTCCGTTCTTCGAGGGCCTGCAGGACAGGCTCCGACTGGCCGGGGTCGACCACCACCGCATGGCGCTCATCGTGCAGCAGCCACAGGTAGTTATCGGAGAAGGCGGGCAATGCAAGCAGGTTCATGAGCAATCAAATTATAGGTTTGCACCATTGGTTCGATTCACCGGCAGGGCGCTACGTGCTGGGATGGGAGCAGGCGCGCTTTGACGAGGCCGTTGCCGATGTCTTTGGTTACCACAGTCTGCAGCTGGGAATGCCGCTGCTCGATGGCCTGCGCGCCAACCGCATGCCGCACCGCTGGCTGGCGCTGGATGAGGCCTCGGCCCCGGGTGCGGGCCCCATTCCCGACCTGCTGAGCCATGCCGTTGCGCTGCCATTTCCGGACAACAGCCTCGATCTGGTGCTGCTGCCCCATGCGCTGGAACTGAGCCACGACCCGCACACGGCATTGCGTGAGGTGGCGCGGGTGCTCGTGCCCGAAGGGCGTGTAGTCATCACCGGGTTGAACCCGGCCAGCCTGTGGGGGCTGCGCCAGCGCCGCATTCGCTTGTATCAACGTTTGAGCGGCCGGCGAGGGCGTTCGTTTTTGCCCGATGTGAACGAGTTCATTGGCTACTGGCGCTTGCGCGACTGGCTGCGCCTGCTCAACTTCGAAGTGGACGACACCCAGTTTGGCTGCTACCGCCCGGCGGTGCGCACCGAGCAGTGGCTGGAAAAATTTTCATGGATGGACGCGGTGGGCGACCGCTGCTGGCCCATACTGGGCGCCGTCTATTTCGTGGTGGGCATCAAGCGGGTGCACGGCATGCGTTTGCTGGAACCCGCGTGGCGCGCCAGCCCACAGCGCGCTACGGCCACCATGCCGATTGCACGGCGCCACGGGAAACATTGACCGACAGGAACATTGAGTGAACCAGGTACAGATTTATACCGACGGGGCCTGCAAGGGCAACCCTGGCCCCGGCGGCTGGGGCGTTTTGATGCGCTCGGGCTCGACTGAAAAAGAGCTTTTCGGCGGCGAACTGGGCACCACCAACAACCGCATGGAATTGCTGGCAGTGATTGAGGCGCTCACCGCCCTCAAGCGCCCCTGTGCTGTCACGCTGTTTCTCGACAGCGAATACGTGCGCAAGGGCATTACGGAGTGGATCCACGGCTGGAAAGCCCGGGGCTGGCGCACCGCCGCCAAGCAGCCCGTCAAAAACGTGGAACTGTGGCAGCGCCTTGATGCACTGGTGGCACAGGGCGGCCACCAGATCGACTGGCGCTGGGTGAAGGGGCATTCGGGCGACCCCGGCAACGAGCGGGCCGATGCCCTGGCCAACTATGGTGTGGAACAGGCGTTGGGCCAGCGTTGAAGCGCTTCGGTATTTTGTAAGGGCAGGCTACAGACTGGAGCCTTTCCAGGTGTGTTGAGCCGGTTCGGGGAGTACCTACAGGTGCGCAAGGCCATGCCCGGTGCCCGCACCACCGTGGCGCACGACCAAGTGGAACGCCCTCCTATTGGTGCATAGCTAAATGCTATATAAATAATAGCTGTTGGCGCTTTGCAGTATTGCGTTAGAGCCATTTTTCATATTATTCTTGATAGCGCTGGAGCACATAGCTGCCGGGCGCGTCGCCCAGGGTGTGGGCCGTGCCCAGCGGCTTGGCGGGCCGTGGAGTGGACGAATGGGCCGCCAACCAGCCATGCCAGGCCGGCCACCAGGAACCCTCGGTTTGGGGCGCGGTGGCGGCCCAGGTGTCGGGTTCTACCCAGGTGCCGTACGCCGGGCGGGTATCCATCTGGTAGCTGCGGCGTGGGTGGCCAGGCTCGGAGATGATGCCGGCGTTGTGTCCGCCGCTGGTCAGCACGAAGGTGATTTCCGCATCGCAAAGACGGTGCAGCTTGTAGACCGAGCGCCAGGGCGACACATGGTCGCGCTGTGTGCCCACCACGAACAGGGGCAGCCGGATGTCTCCCAGTGACACCGCACGCCCTTCCACGCGGTAAGTGTGTGCCGCCAGGGCGTTTTTCAGGTACAGCGCCACCAGGTATTCGTGGTGCATGCGGGCGGGCATGCGCGTGGTGTCGGCGTTCCAGGCCATCAGATCGTTGGGCTGGTCGCGCTCGCCCAGCAGGTATTCGCGCATGCGCCGCGCCCATACCAGGTCGCGTGAGTGCAGAAACTGGAAGGACCCCGCCATCTGCTTGCCCGACAGGTAGCCCTGACCGCGCGTGATGTGGTCCAGCAGGGCGATCTGGCCTTCGTCGATGAACAGGCCCAGCTCGCCCGGCTCGGAGAAGTCGGTCTGCGCCGCCAGCAGCGTGAGTGACTGCAGGGGCGGGAATTCTTCCTGGCCCTGCACGCCGCCCTTGCGCGCCATCGCGGCGGCGGCAATGGCCAGCAGCGTGCCGCCCAGACAGTAGCCCATGGCGTGCACCGGCGTGTTGGGGGTGCTTTGTGCTCCCACGGCCTGCAGCGCATCGAACACGCCCAGGCGCAGGTAGTCATCCATGCAAAGTTCTGCATCGGCGGCGTCGGGGTTGCGCCATGACAGCATGTAGACGGTATGGCCCTGGCCCACCAGATAGCGCACCAGCGAGTTGTGGGGCGAGAGGTCGAGGATGTAGTACTTCATGATCCACGACGGCACGATCAGCACCGGCTCGGGGTGGACCCGAGGGGTTTGCGGCGCGTAGCGGATCAGCTCGATCAGTGCATTGCGAAACACCACCTTGCCCGGCGTCACGGCCACGTCGTGCCCTACGCGAAAGCGCTCGGCTTGTTCGTCCTTGTCCGGTGTGGGCATGCCCGTGGCATCTGCCAGCCAGTGCTGCAACCCCTTGCGCAGGTGCGCACCGCCTGATTCGAGCACGTCGCGCTGCACCACCGGGTTGGTGGTGGGCATGTTGGCTGGCGAAAGCATGTCCAGCCACTGCCGCGCAAAGAACTGGGTCAGGTCGGTGTGGTGCGCCGTCATGCCGGGCACCTGGGCAGCTTCGCGCCAAAACGCTTCGGTGTTGTGAAAACCTGTGCGCATTTGGTTGAAAGGCCATTGGGACCAGGCGGGGTGCCGAAAGCGCGGGTCTTCGTCGGGCGGGGCCGACTCGTCGGTGGTGCTGGTCACGGCCGAGCGCAGGGTGTCACCAGCGAGCCGGGTGGCCAGCGCTGCCAGCTCCAGCTGACGGCCTGGTGACAGCGCCAGATGCCAGGCCCAGTCCGCCGTGGCCAGGCCCAGCGATACCGGCGACAGCCCGCCTGTGAGGGGAGCGATGGCCGCCTGCGTCAGCCGGTCGAGTTTTTGGGTCGGGGTCTCCGTGGCAGGCGCGGTGTACTGGCCGGGGAGGGGGGGCGTGGGAGTAGTGCGTTGGGCCATGGTGTGTCGGGATGGGTTGAGTCCTGTCTCCATGATAGGTCGTGGCCCCTCCATTTATGCGATACGTGACTTGCCGCAAGGGGTGCGGAATGAGGGCTTCTATGATGGCCCTATCGTTGTTGCGCAAGGAGGGCCCATGAATACGCTCACCAAGATGGCCCTGGGCCTGATCGGGCAGTTGCGCCCCGAGGCCCCCACCGGCGATGGCAGCCCGGCTTTGCTGCTGCCGCCACCCGACAGGGCGGGCGGCGTGCCGCTGATGCAGGCGCTGGCACGGCGCCAGTCGGCGCGCACTTTTGACCCGGCTGCGTTGCCGCTGCAAACCCTCTCCGACCTGCTGTGGGCCGCGGCCGGCATCAACCGCGCCGACCACGCAGGCCGCACCACCCCCAGCGCCCTGAACGCCCAGGAGATCGATGTGTACGTCGCCCTGCCCGAGGGTCTGTACCGCTACGACCCCGTGGCCCACACCCTGCAGCGCGTGGTGGCGGCCGACGTGCGGCGTGTGACGGGCTACCAGGACTTCGTGGACACCGCGCCGCTTGACCTGGTGTATGTGGCCGACCATGCGCGCATGAAACTCGTGCCTGCGGCGCAGCGTGAATCCTATGCCTCGGTGGCGGCCGGTGCCATGGCGCAAAACGTCTACCTGTATTGCGCAAGCGCGGGCCTGTCCACCGTGATTCGGGCCTGGATCGACCGCCAGGCACTGGCCCAGGCCATGTCCCTGGGTACCGACCAGCAGATATTGCTGTCGCAGACCGTGGGGGCCAGCGCACCATGAGCGCCGTGTTCGATCTGCTGCGCCTGTCCACCGTGTCGCTCGACGTGGCGGCAGCCCACCGGGGCACGGCCCAGGGCATTGCCCAGCTGCAGCAGCGGCGCCTGGCGCAGTTGCTCGACGTGGCACTGCGCGAATCGCGCCTGTACCAGGAACTGCTGCCCCCGGGCTGCAGCGCCCGCACGCCGCTGCAGCAACTGCCCGTGGTCACGCGCGGCCAGCTCATGGAGCGCTTTGACGACTGGGTGACCGATCCGCGCCTCAAGCTCGACGAACTGCGCGCCTTTACCGCCGACCCCGAACGCATTGCCGAACCCTGGCTGGGCCGCTACATGGTGTGGGAAAGCTCGGGCACCACCGGCCAGCCCGGCATGTTTGTGCAAGACGCGCAGGCCATGGCCGTGTACGACGCGCTGGAAGCCCTGCGCCGCAGCGCACCGCGTCCGCTGGCGCACTGGATGGACCCGTTGCAACTGGCCGAGCGCTATGCCTTTGTGGGCGCCACGGGCGGGCATTTCGCCAGCCTGGTCTCGCTGCGGCGCCTGTGCGGTATCAACCCCTGGCTGGCTGCCAGCACGCGCAGCTTTTCCATCCAGGCGCCCACGGCCGAACTGGTGCAGTCCCTCAACGACTTTGCACCCAGCGTGCTCATCACCTACCCGACCGTGGCGGCCTTGCTGGCCGATGAAGCGTGCGCCGGTCGCCTGCGCATTGCCCCGCGCGAGGTCTGGACCGGTGGCGAAACCCTGGGACCCACCGTGCGCGCCCACATCGAGCGCAGCCTGGACTGTGCGCTGCGCAACAGCTATGGGGCCTCGGAGTTCCTGGCCATGGGCTGGGAGTGCCAGAACGGCCACATGCACCTCAATGCCGACTGGGTCATCCTGGAGCCCGTGGACGAACGCTACCGGCCGGTGCCACCGGGCGAGCCGCCTTACGCCGTGCTGCTGACCAACCTGGCCAACACGGTGCAGCCCCTGATCCGCTACGAACTGGGCGACCATGTCACCGTGCACGCCGAACCGTGCACCTGCGGCTCGCCCTTGCCCATGATCACGGTGCGCGGTCGCCAGGACGATCCGCTGCACATGGCGGGACGGCACGGCGGCACGGTCACGCTGCTGCCCCTCGCGCTGACGGCTGTGCTGGAAGATGTTGCGGGGGTGTTCGACTTTCACCTGCGCCAGCTGGACGACCACAGCCTGGCGCTGCGCCTGCCCCTGCACGGCGAGGAAGGCCGCGCCGCCATGGCGCGCTGCCGTGCCGCCCTCAAGGCCTTTGCGCTCGCCCAAGGGCTGGCGCCCTTGCAGGTAAAGGCCGAACTGGGCCAGCCCGTGCCGCGTGGGCGCAGCGGCAAAGCCTGCCGCATCGTGGCCTGCACGGCCCCCGGCACCCCGTAATTCTGTTTCCAAATCATTCGTGTCTAGGCGCGAAGCCGCAGACAGTGCTGTAGCACGGCAAGGCGAAGCAACAACGACACGGATGATTTAGAAATGGAATAAGCAGGTTCTAAAAGGCCCGCGCCAATGCGCCCGTCAGGCTCTCCAGGGCGGCCGGGTTCAGCACCGTCCAGTGGCGGCGCTCGCCCTGCACCCAGCGGCGTGACTGCCATTGCGACAACAGACGGCTGAGGGTTTCCGCACGAATGCCCAGGTGGGCGGCCACCTGCCGCTGGGTGCCCGGCAGCTCCAGCCGGGTGCCCTGGTCGGCCGACAGGCGCAGCAGGCAGGCGGCCAACCTTTGCGGCGCACTGCTGACCGTAAGCCATTCCACCTCATTGATGTAGTGGTAGAGCCTGCGGCTCAGGTCTTGCAGCAGGCACAAACCCAGGGCAGAGTGGGCTTCGCAGGCACACTGCAGGGCGCAGCGGCACAGGCGCCAGGCAGCGGTGGTGCCCACGCTGCGCGCCTGCATGGGGTAGCGCCCATGGGCCATGAACATGGCCACCTCGGCCACGCACTGGCCCGGCCCAAAGCGGTGAAACACCCGCTCATCGCCATCGCAGCCAAAGCGCACCACCTCCACATGGCCCTGCACCACGAGAAACCAGTGGCGGGCAGCGTCGCCTTCGTGGAAAACCACTTCACCCGGGTGGAATGAATGCAAGTCGGCTTGCTGGCACATGGCCTGCAGCACAGCGGCTGGCAGGTCTTGGAACAAGGGGTGCGCCGCCAGGATGGATTGGGGCGTGGCGGGAGAAACGTTGATAAATGTCATTGCCGGATACCGGTGGTTTCAAGGATGATATTGCAAATGCGAATGAATCCCAATAAGTTTTGTATGAATCCTAAAACCCATCGTTTCCCTTTGCGAGCCACCGCCAGCGCTGTGATGGTCGCCGCCCTCGGCACGCCTGCTCTGGCGCAAGAGGGCATGGCGCTGCCATCCGTCACCGTGCAGTCCACCCGCGCCAGCGCCACGGTGCCTCTGCGCAGCACCGTGCAGGCCGAACGCGAAAAACTGGACAAAGTGCCCGGCGGCACCAACCTGGCCGAGCCGCAGAAAGAAGCGCGCCTGGCCACGCTGCGCGATGCGCTGGACTACCAGCCCGGCATCGTGCTGCAGGACTTTTTTGGTGGCACCGACCAGCCGCGCCTGGGCATTCGTGGCTCGGGCATCCAGAGCAACCCGGTGAACCGGGGCGTGCTGCTGCTGCAGGACGGCTTGCCGCTCAACGAGGCCGATGGCTCCTTCATCATCGGCCTGATCGAACCGCGCAACGCGGCCCTGGTCAGCGCGCGGCGCGGCGCCAACGCCACGTCGCCCAGCGCCACCATGCTGGGTGGCGAGCTGGACTTTGTGTCGATGACCGGTGCCGACGAGCGCGGCCGGGTGCGTGCTGAATACGGCAGCTTTGGCCGCCAGGGCTTACAGGCTGCGGTGGGAGGTGTGGGCGAGAGGGTCGATGGCCGGGTGTCCGTCAGCAGTGACCGCTACGACGGCTACCGCCACCACTCGGCCTCGCGGCGCGACAGCGTGCAGGCCAATGTGGGTTTTCAGGGCGATGGCAGTTTCGAGAACCGCACCTACCTGGGCTGGACCGACCTGGCCTTCCAGATCCCCAACGTGGTGCCCAAGGACCGCATCGAATCGGACCCGCGCGGCGTGATGGGCGATGGCGCCACCCCGCAGGACCAGTTGCTCAACGTCTACAAGCGCGACCCGCGCCGCGCTGCCACGCAACTGCGCCTGGCCAACCGCTCGCGCTGGGGCAGCGACACCCTGCGCCAGGAAGTGGGCGTGTACTGGCAAGACACGGACGACCTGTTCAACAACATGACCAGCCACACCGTCACCCACAGCCGCACCGCTGGCGCGCAGTGGCAGGCGACCGGGCGCCCCGCAGGCCGTGATGGCGCCCTGGGCTGGCGCACGGCTTTGTCGTGGGCCGACAGTGCCATGCAGCGCGACCTGTACGCCACCAACCCGGCCAATGGCCAGCAAATGCAGCGCTTTGGCAGCTATGACCTGGGTGCCCAAAACCTGCAGGCCCTGGCGGCGACCGACTGGCGCCTGGCGCCGGGCTGGACGCTGCTGGGCAGCGTGCAATGGAGCCATCTCACGCGCGATGCGCAAAGCCGCAGCAGCGCCGCGCAGCTCGACCAGGACTGGAGCTTTGCCACGCCCAAGATTGGTGTGAACTGGGCTGCCACGCCCACCACGCGCCTGTGGGCCAACCTGAGCCGCAGCCACGAGGCGCCCACCTTCTGGGAAATCGTCAGCGCCACCGTGGCACCCAATAGCCCGGCCACGGCCCAGGCCGAACTGGTGCGCCTGAAGATGCAGCGCGCCACCACCTTCGAACTCGGCGGTGCCGGTCGCTGGGGCGAGGGCGCCCATGCCGTGCACTGGACGGCCGCTGTGTACCGCAGCGTGCTGGCCGACGAGTTGATCTCGACGACCGACGCCAACGGCATCAAGGTGGGCACGTACAACTATGCGGGCGGCACGCGCCACCAGGGCGTGGAGCTGGGCCTCTCGGGCAGCCAGCGCGTGGGCACGGGCGCGCTCGACGTCCGTGCCAGCTGGACCTACAGCGACTTCCGCTTTCGCGGCGGTGAGTACGCGGGCAAGCAGATTGCCGGTGTGCCGCGCCAGCTCATCAATGCCGAAGTGCTCTACCGCATGGGCGCCTGGCGCTTCGGCCCCAATGTGCGCTGGATGCCCGTCAGTACGCCCACCGACCATGCCAACACGCCCGGTGCCGAGCAAGACGCTTACGCGCTGCTGGGCCTCAAGCTCGAATGGCGCGATGGACCCTTGGCGCTGTATGTGCAGGCCGACAACGTGACCGACCGGCGCTATGCCAGCGCCTACGCCATCCGCAACCAGGCCACCGCAGCGCAGCCGGGCTACTTGCAGGGCCTGGGCCGCAGCTTCACGGCAGGCCTGAGCTACCAGTTCTGAGGGCCCGCCATGCTGCCATCCCTGCCTGTGCCGACCCTCTCACGCCGCCAGGTGCTGGCGGCGCTGGCCGCCTCCGGCCTGCCCGCTGTGGCGTGTTCTGCCCCGCGCCTGCCGCGCATCACCCTGTCGGGCCCTCCGGCGATTGTGTCGGCGCCCTTGATCCACATGGCCGAGACCCATGCGTTGGCGGGTGTGGCGGGCGAAACCGCTTTTGTGTCGTGGCGCGACCCCGACCAACTGCGCATGATGGCCATGGGCGGCAAGGCCGACGTGCTGGCCATGCCCAGCAACGTGGCCGCCAACCTGTTCAACCGGGGCGCGGGCGTCACGCTGCTCAACATCTCGACCTGGGGCGCGCTGTGGCTTGTGACGCGCGATGCCCACCGCAAGGCGCTGGCCGACTACCGGGGCGAGGAAATTGCCGTGCCCTTCCGGGGCGACATGCCCGACATCGTGCTGCAGCTGCTGGCCGCGAAGCAGGGGCTGGATCTGCACAAGGATTTTCGCGTGCGCTACGTGCCCACGCCCATGGAGGCCATGCAGTTGCTCATCACGCGCCGTGTCTCGCATGCGCTGCTGGCCGAGCCCGCCGTATCGCTGGCGCTGCGCAAAACCAAGTCCTTCCCCATCGGCCTGATCGCGCCCGAGTTGCACCGGGGTGCCGACCTGCAGCAGGAGTGGGGGCGTCTTTTTGAGCGCAAACCCCGCTTGCCGCAGGCGGGTATCGCTGCCGTGGGCACGGTGCGCCAGCAGCCCGAGGTTCTGGCTGCCGTGGCCAACGCCTATGCCCAGTCGCTCGCCTGGTGCCGCGCACACCCCCTGGAGTGCGGCGCCATGATGGCCCAACACATTGACCTGCTCATCCCCGAGGCCGTGGCCGACGCCATTGCCGTGAGCCAGCTCGATGCGGTGCCTGCCGCCGCAGCGCGCCCCGAGCTGGAGTTCTTCTTCGGCCAGTTGATGGTGCGCAACCCGGCGCTGGTGGGCGGCAAGCTGCCTGCCAGCGCGTTCTACGGGATGACCTAGCTGCGGCGGGCACACCTTCGTATTCCTTTTCGTTGTTTTTCATTGTTTGTCCCCGGCAGCCGCCGCCACCTGGGTCTTTGTTTTTTTGATTCCAGGAGTTTGCAGTCATGACGTATTCCCCCGAGGCCCACGGCGCGCCCAGCGCAGCCCTGAACTTTTCGCACTCCTTGCGTCCCCGTCCCGCGGCATGGGCCGCAATGCTGTTGTTTGCGGGCGCGGGCGTTCAGGCCCAGGGCGTCAGCCCGACGGGTGCGGGTGCCCAGGAAGCACCATCCCAGCAGGTGGCGCAGGCCGCTGCGGCCCTGCCTGCGGTCACCGTCACGGCCACGCTGACCGAGCAGGACGCGCGCACCGCGCCCGCCAGCGTCACCGTGATCGATCGCGAGGAGCTGGCTGCGCGCAATGCGTCCGATCTGCTCGACGCCGTGCGCGGCGCCCCCGGCCTCACGCTCTCGCCGCGCCAGGTGGGCGGGCGCAAGACGCTGGCGTTGCGGGGGCTGGAAGGCAAGCACACGCTCACTCTCATCGACGGGCGGCGCATCAGCGCCACGGACGATGTGGTGGGCCATTCCGACTACCAATACGGCTGGCTGCCCATGTCGGCGGTCGAGCGCATCGAGATCATCCGGGGGCCTATGTCGGCGCTGTATGGCTCCGAGGCGCTGGGCGGTGTCATCAACCTCATTACCCGCCAGCCCAAGGACCGCTGGATCGGCTCGGTGGGCGTCTCGGCCAGCGCCCCTACCCGCTCCAGCGAAGGCGAACCCACGGGCGCCACCTCGGTGTTTGCCGCAGGGCCCGTGGGCGAACGCCTGAGCCTGCGCGTGAACGCCGAGCTGGCGCACAGCGCCCCCGTGGCCGATCGACAGAGCCCGCTGCTGTCGGAAATCGAAGGCAGCCACGCCAAGAACGGTGGCCTGGCTGCCCGCTATGCGCTGACGCCGGAACAAACCCTGGAGGCGGGGTGGAGTGGCGGCAAAGAGCAGCGTGTGTACGACACCAGCTCTACCTCCAAGGGGGTGTACCGCAGCACCTACGACATCGATCGTTCGCAGGCCCATGTCGGCTGGGAGGGCCAGTTTGACAACTGGCGCGGCAAGCTGCGCGCCTACCGCAGCGAGATCGACATTGCCAACCGCGCCAGCAACGGCGCTACGCCCACGCGCCCGCAGAACATGGTGGACGACGTGCTGGACGGCCATGCCAGCTTTGCCCTGGGCGCGCACCAGATCACCGTGGGCGGCGAATGGCGCCGCGAGACGCTGGAGAACGCCGGCCTGAAAAACGGTGTGGACGACGCGGCGCACAAGGCCCTGTTTGCGCAAGATGAAATCGCCCTGACCGACACGCTGATGCTCACCGCCGGTCTGCGTGCCGACCACCACGCACTGTTTGGCAGCGAAGTCAGCCCGCGCGCCTACCTGGTGTGGGAGCCCACCCCGGCGCTGGTGGTCAAGGGCGGTTTTGGTCACGCCTTCAAGGCGCCCACGCTCAAGCAGATCTCGCCCAACTACGTGGGGGCCGAAGGACCACACACCTTTGCAGGCAACGGCGACATCCAGCCCGAGTCGTCCAACTCGTTTGAAGTGGGTGCCGACTGGCAGGTTGCGCCCGCCTGGTCGCTGCGCGCCACGGTGTTCAACACCGAGGTCAAAGACCTCATCACCTACCGCCTGCTGCGCCAGGAGGGCGTGCGGCGCTTCTACCAATACGACAACGTGGACGCCGCGCGCATCCAGGGGCTGGAGGCGGGCATGACCTGGGACATGACGCGCCAGCTTGCCTGGAGCAACGACCTGACGCTGCTGCACACGCGCGACAAAAGCACCGGCAAGAAGCTGGCCGACCGGCCATCGAGCAGCCTGACCTCGCGCCTGGAATGGAAAGGCGCCGAGGGCTGGAGCGCCCGCCTCACCGGCGAATTCACCGGCAGCCAGACCGGCACCGACGGCGCGGCGCTGCCCTCGTACGCACTGTGGAGCGCCAGCGTGGGCAAGCAGTTTGCGCTGGACGCCCACCGCAAGCTGGTGCTGCGCGCCGGGCTGGAAAACATTGGCAACGTGAACCTGGCCGAGAAGTCGGAGAGCTTTGGCTATGCCGAGCGCGCGCGCCGTGTGTTCGTGACCGCAAGGGTTGATTTCTGACAACAAGGACTCTTTGAACCTCCCCTGGCCCCCTCTCTGGTGGGGAAGTGTGGGCCAGGGGCCGGTTGTATCAATATTCAAATACTACTATTTTGATAGCTGTTACCGCTTGATAGATAAGCGATAGAGGCCAATTTGACTCATAAAACTATTGCAAACACCATCGCCTGCGTGCGGCGCTGGCTGGCCCTGTGCCTGCTGGTGCTGGCGCCCTTTGGCGCTGCGCAGGCGGCGCAGGTGTTGTTCATCGCCACGTCCAACGTGCCCGCAGGCAAGTTCCGCCAGTTGGCCGACATCGCACGGCCCCACGGCATCGAGCTGCAGGTGCGCTACCTGGAAAGGCTGCCCGCCGAGACCGACGAAGGCCTGTTCAAGGGCTTCGACGCGGTGTTTATCGACAGCTATTTGCAGGATGTGGTGCAAGACCGGTTGGCGCATGCGCTACCGGGCCTGCGTGCGCCCCACGCCTGGCTGTACGACGCCAAACCCGCCTGGGGCGGCGGCTTGCCCGAGCCCGTGGCGCGGCGGCTCATCACCTACTACAGCAATGGCGGCAAGCAGAACTTCGAGGGCTTCTTCGCCACACTGGCCGCGCAGCTGCAGGGGCGCCAGGCCCAGGGCGTGCCCGAGCCCGTGGTGTTCCCCAAAACCGCCGTCTACCACCCGCGTGCGCCGGGCCTGGTCATGGCAGACCCTGTGGCGTGGCTGCGCTCGCAAGGCGTCGATCCAGCCGCCACCAACCGCCGCCCTGTGGTGGCGCTGGCGCTGCACCAGCAGTACATCGCCGCCATGCAGACCGCCTTCATCGACGACCTGATTGCGCGCATCGAAGCCGGCGGCGCCGTGGCGCTGCCGTTCTACAGCCCCATGCTGGAGGCGGGCGCGCTGGAGCAGATGCTCAAGCCGTCGGGCACGCGGCTGGCCGACGTGCTCATCAACACGCAAATCATGCTGAACGCCGAGGAGCGCCGCGCCGAGTTCGAGCGGCTGGGCATCCCCGTGTTGCAGGCCATGCCGTACCGGCGCGGCGACGAGGCCGCCTGGGCCGCCAACCCGCAGGGCGTGGCGCTGATGGATGTGCCGTTTTACCTGGCGCAGGCCGAATACGCGGGCGTCACCGACATCCAGGTGGCGGCCGCCACCCGTGCTTCGGATGAGCAGATCGTGCCGATTGCCGCGCAGGCCGACGCCGTGGTGGGCAAGGCGCTCAACCTGGCTAGCTTGCAGCGCAAGCAGAACGCCGACAAGCGCCTGTCCATCTTCTTCTGGAACTACCCACCGGGCGAGAAGAACCTGTCTGCCTCGTTTTTGAACGTGCCGCGCAGCCTGCACACCACGCTGGCCGCGCTGCAGGCAGCGGGCTACGACACCGAGTCGCCTGCCGAGCCCCTGTTGATCGGCAATTTGCAGCGCCTGCTGGCTCCGGCCTACCGCCAAGGCGAGTTGGAGCCCCTGCTGCGCGATGGCCTGGCCGCCACCCTGCCCGTGGCGCAGTACCGCCAGTGGCTGGCCACGCTGCCTGCGGCCACGCAAGAAGCCCTGCGCGAGCGCTGGGGCGCGCCCGAAGCGTCGAGCATGGTGCTGCGGCGCGGCGGCGAAGCCGTGTTCGTGGTGCCGCGCCTGATGCTGGGCAAGGTCGCCATCCTGCCGCAGCCGCCGCGCGGCGAGCAATGGGACGACAAGGAAAAGGCGCTGTACCACTCGCCCAGCGCCCTGCCATCGCACTACTACCTGGCCGCCTACCTGTGGGCGCGCGAGCAGCACAAAAGCGACGCATTGGTGCACTTTGGCACCCACGGCAGCCAGGAATGGCTGCCCGGCAAGGAGCGTGGCCTGTCGGTGTTCGACCCCGGCATGCTCGCCGTGGGCAACGTGCCGGTGGCCTACCCGTACATTGCCGACAACATCGGCGAGGCCCAGCAGGCCAAGCGCCGGGGCCGCGCGGTCATCGTCAGCCACCAGACGCCGCCGTTCAAACCGGCAGGCCTGCACCAGGCGCTGACCCACATGCACGACCTGCTGCACGCCTGGCTGGCGCAGGACGACGGCGTGGTCAAGGAAAAAATCAAGGCCGACCTGCTGGCCGCCGTGCAAAAAGAGCACATCGACCGCGACATGGGCTGGACGCCCGAACGCACGCGCAGCGCGTTCCCGGCCTTTGTGGACCTGCTGCACAACCACCTGCACGAACTGGCCGAAACCGCCCAGCCGCTGGGCCTGCACACCCTGGGCCGTGCGCCCGAGGAGCAGCACCGCCTGGCCACCGTGCTGCTGATGCTGGGGCGCCCGTTCTGGGAGGCTGCGGCACTGCACGCCGGAGCACCGGCTGCCGATGTGGACGAGGCGCTGATTGGCGACTACAGCCGCTTGGCGCAAACGGCGCCCTACCAGTTGCTACAGCGCCATGTGATCGAGGGCCAGAGCTTTGAGACCCTGCCAGCGGCGTTGCAAACCGGCATCGCCAAGGCCCGCACCGCCTACGCCCACATTGGCGCCGACCAGGAGCTGCCTGCCTTGCTGCAGGTGCTGGCCGGGCGCCACCTGCCCACGTCGTATGGCGGCGACCCCATCAAGAACCCCGACGCCTACCCCACAGGGCGCAACCTGTACGGTTTTGACCCCTCGCGCGTGCCCACGCCCCAGGCCTGGGCGGCCGGCAAGGACGCTGCCGAGCAACTGATCGCTGAGCACCAACGCCTGACCGGCAAGGCGCCAACGAAGCTGGCCGTGTCGCTGTGGTCGGTGGAGACCATGCGCCACCAGGGTTTGCTCGAAGCACAGGCGCTGTGGCTGCTGGGCGTGGAACCGGTGTGGGACGACGGCGGGCGCGTGACGGGCGTGAAGCTGGTGCCGCGCAACGTGCTCGGGCGCGAGCGGGTGGACGTGGTGCTGTCGGCCACCGGCCTGTACCGCGACCATTTCCCTAATGCCATGAAGCAGCTGGCCCGTGCCGTGCAACTGGCTGCGCAGGCCGAGGGGCCGGGCGAAGAGGCCAACCCCGTGGCGGCGCACACGCGCGGCATGGCCGCCAAGCTGCGCGCCCAGGGCATGGGCGAGCAGGCCGCGCTGGCGGCGGCGCAAACGCGCATCTTCTCGTCCGAATCGGGCAACTACGGCACGGGCCTGGACAACGCCACGCTGGCCACCGACAGCTGGCAGGGCAAGAAAGAGGGCGACCGCAAGCTCGCGCAGCTGTACCTCTCGCGCATGCAGTACGCCTATGGACCGGACGAATCCACCTGGGGCAGCCTGCCCACCGCGGCCCAGGAGGGGAAAAGCGGTAAAGGCGGCCAAGGCGGTCAAGCGCTCAACCTGTATGCCGAGCACCTGCGCGGCACCGAGGGCGCGGTGCTCTCGCGCAGCTCCAATCTCTATGGCATGTTGACCACCGACGACCCGTTCCAGTACCTGGGCGGCATTGCGCTGGCCGTGCGGCACCTGGACGGCAAGGCGCCGCAGCTCTACATCAGCAACCTGCGCGGGGCAGGAAGTGGCAAGGTCGAAGGCGCGGCGCAGTTCCTGGCCAAAGAGCTGGCCACGCGCCAGTTCCACCCCGGCTACATCAAAGGTCTGATGGCCGAGGGCTACGCGGGCACGCTGCAGGTGCTGGATGCCACCAACAACTTCTGGGGCTGGACAGCGGTGGCGCGCGAGATCGTGCGCGACGACCAGTGGCAGGAGATGGCCGACGTGTACGTGCGCGACAAGCATCAACTGGGCCTCAGGCGCTGGTTCGAGGCGCACAACCCGCATGCGCTGGCGCAGACCATGGAGCGCATGCTCGAAGCCGCCCGCCAGGGCTACTGGAAGGCCGACCCGAAAACCGTGGCCGAGCTGAAAGCGCGCTGGCGCGACCTGGCGGAGCGCTTTGATGTGCGCACCGATAACGCACGCTTTCAAGCGTATGTAGGCAAAGCGCCTGCGGCCCACAACCCGGCGGCGCCCGCTGCACCGGGGTTCGGCCTCGATGCCCCGTTGGCGCAGGCTGCACCGCCTGCCGTCGCACAGGCCGCTGCGCCAGCGCCGCCGCCCGCCGAGCCATCGCAGTCCACCACACCGCCGCAATCCGCCGAGCCCCCCGCGGCAGAGCCCCCGGTGGTCAGCGGCCTCTTGATGGCGCCCGTGCCGCAAGCCCAGCCGGTCAGCGTGGGCCCCACGCAGGCTGCGCTGCTGGCGCTGATGTTGGCGGGCATCACCGGCGCCGGTGCCATGCGGCAGGCGCGCCGCAGCAGCGTGGTGCGCCCCCACCGAATCCCTTCACTTTCTGGAGTTTTCCAATGAGCAATCCCATTGAATCGATGATGTATGGCGTCAGCCAGTTCTTCCTGTTCCCCGTGCTGCTGGCCATTGCCGCGCTGTTCGTGCATGCCTTCTACGCGGCAGGCGCCTTTGCCTGGCAGGCCTGGCAGCGCCGCAGCGGCAAAGCCGCAGGTTTTGAAATGCTGGCCGCACGCCGCGCCAACCCCGCCATCACCGTGCTCGACCTGGAAGTGCTGGCAGCAGAGCGGCTCGAATTTGCCCGCATCGCCACCCGCGTGGCGCCCATGCTGGGCCTGGTGGCCACCATGATCCCCATGGGCCCGGCGCTGATGGCACTGGCCGATGGCAATCTGGCCGATGTGTCGCGCAGCCTGATGGTGGCGTTCTCCGCCGTGATTTTGGCGCTGCTGGCCGCCGCCATCAGCTACAGCGTGGTCAACGTGCGCAAGCGCTGGTACGCCACCGACCTGGCCGCCATTGAGCAAGGCGTGGCTCCGCTGGAGTCGCCCGCACAAGACATGCTGGGCCACCTGGTGAGTGAGGTGCCCGCATGAAGCTGCGTTTGATGGACGACATGGAGGCCGACGACCCCATCCAGTCGGTGGTGAACCTGATCGACGTGTTCCTGGTCATCATCGCTGCGCTGCTGCTGGCGGTGGCCAACAACCCGGTGAACCCGTTCAGCACCGAATCGGTCACCGTCATCAAGAACCCCGGCAAGCCCAACATGGAAGTCGTGATCAAGGACGGCCAGAAGATCGAGCGCTACAAGGCCAGCGGCGAGATTGGCGAAGGCCAGGGCAACAAGGCGGGCGTGGCCTATCGCCTCAAAGATGGCTCCATGGTGTATGTGCCCGAAGCAGGTGCAGAGCAGTCTGCAGCGGCAGGGGTGGTGCAGTAATGCTGCGGCTGCTGGCGCGTGTTTTGCGGGGGCTGCCCGGCTACTTGTGGAGCGGCTGGGGTGCGTGCGCCAGCCTGTTTTTGCTGCTGGCCGCCTGGGAGGCGGTGGCTGCTTTCTACGACCCACTCATCCTGCCCGACCCGCTCACCGCCTTTGCCGCGCTGTGGGGCCTGGTAGAGCAGGGCAGTGCCTGGCCCGCGCTGGCCGCCACCGCACGGCGTGCACTCATGGGGCTGGCGCTGGCCGTTGCGGTGGGCAGCCTGTTGGGGCTGGCCGCAGGCCTGTCGGTCACCGCGTCCGTCCTTTCGCGCCCGTTGGTCACGGTGCTGCTGGGTACGCCGCCCATCGCCTGGCTGGTGCTGGCCATGCTGTGGTTCGGCATGAGCGACGGCACGCCCGTGTTCACCGTGTTCATCGCCTGCTTTCCGGTGGTGTTTGCCAGTGCCCTGCAGGGCACGCGCACGCTGGATTTGCAGCTGCGCGACATGGCGCGTGCCTACCGCCTGCCGCGCTGGATGGCGCTGCGCGAGGTGTATGGCCCGCATGTGCTGTCGTACCTGTTCCCGGCCTGGGTGACGGCGCTGGGCAGCGCCTGGAAAGTGACCGTCATGGCCGAACTGCTGGCCAGCACCGACGGCGTGGGCGCCGCGTTGGCGGCCAGCCGCTCGCAACTGGACACCGCCACCACCCTGGGCTGGATCACCGCCGTGGTGGGCTGCCTGCTGGTGGTCGAGTATGGATTTTTGGAACCGCTCAAGCGCGAAGTCGAGCGCTGGCGGGAGGCACCGCGATGAATCTTGTTTTGAAAGACGTGCGCCACAGCTACGCGCTGACCGAAGTGCTGGGCTGCGTGGGCCTGGCCTTGCCTGCGGGCGGCGTGCTGGCGCTGGTGGGGCCCTCGGGCTGCGGAAAGACCACGCTGCTGCACCTGTGCGCGGGCCTGCTCGACCTGCAGGAGGGTCGGCTGGACAACTCCTTTGTGAACCCCGCGTTGATGTTCCAGCAGCCGCGCCTGCTGCCCTGGCAGACCACGATGGACAACATCGCCCTGGGCCTGCGCGCACGGGGCATGGCCCGTGCCGACGCCCGCGCCAAAGCCCACGCCATGGGCGCCGTGCTGGGGCTGGACGCCGAGGCGCTGGCCGCCTACCCGCACCAGCTTTCGGGCGGCATGCAAAGCCGCGCCGCGTTGGCGCGCGCCCTGGTGCTCGAACCCGATCTACTGCTGATGGACGAGCCCTTCGCCGCGCTGGACATCGGCCTCAAGGCGCAGCTGCACCGCCTGCTGCTGCGCCACCAGGCCGAGATGGGCACGGCGGTGCTGATGATCACGCACGACCTGATGGAGGCCGTCCGCCTGGCCGACACCGTGCTCGTCATGGCCGCAGGGCCGGGCCGCATCGTGCACGGGCACACGCCTGCCGCGCCCGCGCTGGCGCGCAGCGATGCCATGGTCTACCACGACACCGCCGAGCTGCTGCGCGTGCCCGCCGTGCGTGCGGCCTTCGGGCTCGATGCGCTGCTGGACGAAAAAGCCTGTGGCGCCGATGAATTCGCCGAAACCCTGCCACCCCCCGATGCGCGCGTGCTGCCCCTGCCACTGGCGCCGCAGGCGGGCGACGCCACCCCCGCCGCGCGGAGGATGCGATGCGGATGACCGCCCCCGTGATGACCCCGCCCGGCCTGCTGTCGCCCCAGCACCCGGTGTGGATGTGCGCCATGCGCCCCTTCTTTCTGCTCACCATGGGCTCGGCGGTGCTGCTCATCGGCCTGTGGAGCGCCGTGCTGGCGCTGGGCCTGCCGCCGCCGCCCGTGGCAGGCGGCGCGCTGGTGTGGCACGCGCATGAGCTGCTGCTGGGCTTTGGCCTGGCGGCGGTGGCGGGTTTTGTGCTGACTGCGGTGCCCGAATTCACGGCCACCGCCAGTGCCAACCCGCGCACGGCGCGCCAACTGGTGGCGCTGTGGCTGCTGGGCCGCGCGGGCTTTTGGCTCTCAGGCGTGGCCGGGTGGCCCGCACTGGCCGTGGCGGGTGCGGCGCAGCTCGCCTTGCTGGGTACCCTCATCGCCCTGCTGTGGCCCGCCTTGCGCACGCCCGCAGGCCAGCGCCACCACGCCTTTGGCTGGGCGCTGGCAGGCATGGTATTGCTGGTGGCGGGTTTTTACCTTGATGCGCTGCGCGGCGCCTACCCCATGCGCTGGCTGCACGCCTTTCTGGGCCTGCTGATGGTGCTCATCGTCATCGCCATGAGCCGCATCTCCATGCGCATCGTCAACCGCGCCATCGACCAGGCAGGCACCGGCGCCGAGCCGTATCTGGCCCGCCCACCCCGGCGCAACCTGGCCGTGCTGTGCATTGCCTTGTTCACCCTGGCCGAGTTTGTGCACGAAGGCAGCGCTACCTCCGGCTGGCTGGCCTGCGCCAGTGCCGCCGCCCTGTTCAACCTGCTGGGCGACTGGCACGTGGGCCGCCCGCTGCTGCGGCGCTGGCCGCTCATGCTCTACACCGTGTACCTGTGCATGGCGCTGGGCTACGGGCTCATGGGCTGGGCCCTGCTGGC
Organism: Simplicispira sp. 125; assembly: GCF_003096555.1. NCBI lineage: Bacteria > Pseudomonadati > Pseudomonadota > Betaproteobacteria > Burkholderiales > Comamonadaceae > Simplicispira > Simplicispira sp. 125. The sequence continues at coordinate 433,043 of NZ_QEKM01000001.1, forward strand.
CGGTGGCCCAGGCGTGACGGCGGGGCGCCACCTGCTCACTGTGGGCGCCATGGGCCTGGCCATCTACGCTGTCATCTGCATCGCCGGGCGCGCGCACTGCGGCCTGGCGATGGATGAGCGTGCGTGGGGTGTGTGGGGCGCAGGCCTGATCGCCTTGGCCGCGCTGCTGCGCGCAGGGGCGGCGTGGGCGGGGGACTCTTCAGTGGCCTGGATGGCGCTGGCCGGGCTGTGCTGGGTGGCCGCGTTTGGATTGCTGTGCGTGTTCATCGCGCCGGTGCTGTGGCGGGTGCGGGCGGATGGATTGTGGGGGTGCGAGGGGTAGGGCGGGAGTGGCGTGGTGGTTTGGTGCGGGAGCGATGGGGCGAATTTGATTGGTTTTGACCCACGGCGGTTTTTGATCCTGACGTTTGGTCGGCTGCTTTGCAGCGGTTGCGGCCCGTGGCCACCAACAGGCAAACTCACGCTGACTGGCACCAAGCGGCCGTTGGATCCTGCACCCGGCGCTTGTGCGAACGGCGGCTGTATGAGGTGCTGCGGTCGTAGGTACCCCGATACCTTGGTGAAGCTGTGCCGCCGACCGCTTCCCCGACATCTGGATGGGCGGTACCGACCCGAAGGCGACGGTGAGCATCACTCTCCAAAGGGGTCTGCGATGCGCTACCCAGCGCTCCCACAGCCAGAACTTGCCCTGCGAGCGCCCAGATTTCACCTCTTCGCAAGCTATAGTTTCCCCGCTGCAAGCATGCCGGGTTTCACGGAATTTTTATACTTGGACGTTTACACAGCAAGGCCGCTGCAAACTTAGGCTGCAAGCGACTTCCAGGAGGACGCCGTGTTCAAAATATCCCGCATCGGCCTGTTTATCCCGCAGGTTTTGCGGTCTCAATTACGTCAGTCCCCAGGAGCCAGCCGTGTCTCTTACTCCAGACCTCTCGAAACGCATCGACGCACTGCTTGAGCGCGGCGGGGGCCTTCTCTCCCGGCGCAGGCACGAAAGGGATTACGGCCCGGAATATTGGATGGATGCCGGCCTCATCCCGGACGCGCAAGCGTGGATGACGTCCTCTGCGAACCTGGTGTCGCTGACCACCATTCCGGGGAGCTACTTCCGCGACGAACTCGAGCGAATCACCACGAACAAGGAGCTTGCAGGCTGAGCCCCTTGGGCGCTCGTACAAAAAATGCACGTGCTCCTCTCCTCGCTGAAGGACGAAGCGGAGCATGGCCTGCTTCGGCGACTTGAGGATGTTGTAGTGGCTACCACTTTCGACGACTTCTTGGACCATGCGGAAGCTTTCCACAGGGCGAACAAAGCGCGCGAGGCCGGAGTGCTCGCGGCTATTGTTCTTGAGGACCTTAAGGAGAGGTTCGTCTGATAGCAAGCTGTGTCTGACTTGGCTGATCAACGGTCAGAACTATTAGAAACGTATTGCTCAGAAATGCCAAGAGGCGTATTGTGATTCGTCGGCCTTGACCGGACCGGCTTCCGCAAATGCAGTCATGGAAATCCGAGCGCCGACAGCCGGCCGGACGATCGCATCGACGTCTCATGTTGAAAGGGGAGTTCGTATGACGACTACACACAAAGTTGGCTACCTGATCGGCAGCCTCGCCAAGGCCTCCATCAATCGTCAGCTCGCCAAGGCGCTGGTGAAACTGGCTCCGCCCGCGCTGGTTTTTACGGAGATACCGATCAAGGACCTACCGCTCTACAGCTACGACTACGACGCCGACTATCCACCGGTGGCACGCGCCTTCAAGGAGGCCATCGCCGATGTCGATGCGCTGCTGTTCGTCACGCCGGAATACAACCGTTCGATCCCCGGCGGCCTGAAGAATGCCATCGACTGGGCCAGTCGGCCATGGGGGAAAAACTCCTTCACGCACAAGCCCTGCGCCGTGATTGGCACATCGCCCGGCGCCATTGGCACCGCGGTGGCCCAGCAGAGCCTGCGCAGCGTGCTCGGCTTCTGCAACGCGCCGCAGATGAACGCGCCGGAGGCCTACATCCATTTCACCCCCGGCCTCATCACGGAAGATGGCGACGTCACCAACGCAAGCACGGCGGAGTTTCTGCGCAACTACATGTCGGATTTCCACCAGTTCATCGCGCGCGTCATGGCGGTGCTGCCGCGCGACGCATGACCGCCGATGCCGGTGGCAGTGGCCGATCGGACGCTGCTTCTCAGTAACGCAGCCGTCGAGATAAGCCCAGTTGTCTAGGCGTAATGGAGAACGAGATGAATACCAGCGTTCAACCCAAGGTGGCATACAAGGGCAACGATCGGCTGCTATTCGGCATCATCATGGGCGTCATCGCGTTCTGGCTGTTTGCCCAGACGACGCTCAATATCGCGCCCGACATGGGCCGCGACCTTGGCATGGATGCGAGCATGATGAACGTCGCGGTGGCCATCACCTCGCTGTTTTCGGGCATCTTTATCGTGGTGATGGGCGGCTTGGCCGACCGTGTTGGTCGGCTGAAGATCACTCGCATTGGCTTTTATCTGAGCATCGCCGGCTCGCTGCTGGTGGCCATCACGCCCCAGGGGCGGTTGGCCGCACCTGTCATGCTGCTGGGCCGTGCGCTGCAAGGCCTGTCGGCTGCCTGCATCATGCCGGCCAGTCTGGCGCTGGTGAAGGCGTTTTGGGACGGCCCCGAGCGCCAGCGTGCCATCAGCATGTGGTCGATCGGTTCGTGGGGCGGTTCAGGCCTGTGCGCGCTTTTCGGCGGCTTGATGTCGCAGCACTTCGGCTGGCGCTCGATCTTCTGGGTGGCCATCGCTGTAAGCGTGCTCGGCCTGTGGATGATGCACGGCACGCCCGAGAGCAAGGCCGAAACCACGGGTGAGTACAAGTTTGACCTGACCGGCGTGCTGACTTTCATGGTCACCATGGTAGCGTTGCAGGTGCTGGTGACGCAGGGCAACAATTTGGGCTGGGCCAGCCCGGTGGGCTTGGCGCTGCTGGCGGTAACGGCGGTGTTCGGCTGGCTGTTTTTGCGGATCGAGAACAAGGCGTTGAATGCGTTCTTTGATTTCAGCCTGTTCAAGAACGCGACCTACACCGGTGCGACGATTTCCAACTTCCTGATCAACGGAACGGCCGGCACGCTGATCGTGTCGCTGCAGCTGGTGCAGATCGGCGGCGGCATGAACGCCCAACAGGCGGGCTTTCTGACGCTGGGCTACGCGATTGCCATCATCGCCTTCATTCGCGTGGGCGAGAAGCTGCTACAGCGCTTCGGTCCACGCAAGCCGATGATCTGGGGCTGCCTGATCACGGGACTGGCGATCCTGATGGTGTCGCCCGCCAACCTGCTGCTGTCGGACTACAAGATCCTCGCAAGCGTCGGCTACGCGCTGTTCGGTGTCGGCCTCGCGTTCTACGCCACCCCCTCGACCGATGCGGCGCTCTCGAACCTGCCGGCGGCCCAGACGGGGTCGGGCTCGGGCATCTACAAGATGGCTTCGTCGCTCGGCGCCGCCTTCGGCGTGGGGATCTCCGCCGCCATTTTCACTGCGCTCAGCGGCGACAGCGCGAGCATGAACTGGCTTGAGGGGGTGATCACCTTCAGTGGCCGCCAGGACAACCTGGCCGTGCGGGAGGCTGCCATCGTTGCGCTGGGCTTCAACGTGCTGATGGTCGTGATGGCCATCCTCTCGATCATGCTCACGGTGCCCAAGGGAGCGAAGGCGCAAGCCTGAATCCCCAGCCATCATTTCAAGCGCCGACCATTCCCTCAAGCACGCTTTCTGCCGGACATCTTTCAACCTTGCTTCGTCACTTCTGGAGCTGTCATGAACGTCCTCACCCAAGCTCTCGGCTCCGCCGAACCCGCCCTGATGACTGAACTTGAAGCACTCTACAAAGACCTTCACCGGCATCCCGAGTTGTCGATGCAGGAAGTCCGCACCGCGAAGATCGCCGCCGACGCGATGCAGGGCCTCGGCTACGAGGTGACGCGCAACGTCGGCGTGACCGGCGTGGTCTGCGTGATGAAGAACGGCGTCGGCCCGACCGTGATGCTGCGCGCGGACATGGATGCGCTGCCGATGGCCGAGAACACAGGGCTGCCGTATGCCAGCACCGTGACGGCACGCGATGCGGACGGCGTCGAGGTCGGCGTTGCCCACTCTTGCGGCCACGACATGCACGTGACCTGGATGATCGGCGCCGCGCGCATCCTGTCCACGCATCGCGCCGCCTGGCAGGGCACGTTGATGATCGTGTTCCAGCCAGGCGAGGAAACGGCCGAGGGCGCGAACGCCATGGTGCGCGATTGGGGTGAAGACCGCTTTCCAAAGCCTGACATCATCCTCGGCCAGCATGTGATGGTCGGTGCGGCCGGCACCGTGAACTACCGTCCCGGCGTCACGCTGTCAGCCGGAGACAGCCTGAAAATCAAGCTCTTCGGGCGCGGCTCGCACGGTTCACAGCCGCAAACCTCAATAGATCCGGTCATCATGGCCGCCGCGACCACGCTGCGCCTGCAGACCATCGTCTCGCGGGAGATCGCGCCAACCGAGCCGGCGGTGCTCACGATCGGCTCGCTGCAGGCTGGCACCAAGGAAAACATCATCCCGGACGACGCCATCATCAAGCTGAACATGCGCACCTTCAGCGAGGATACGCGCGAGTACATGCTCAAGTCGATCCACCGCATTTGCTGCGCCGAGTGCGATGCCTCCGGTGCCGAGCGGCCGCCCGAGTTCACCACCATCAACAGCTACCCGCTGACCGAGAACGACCTGGTCGCGACACAAAAGGTGGCGCAGGCGTTCGGCCACCAGTTTGGCAAGAACGCCTCACTGGCGCCCAGCCCAGCGTCGGCCAGCGAAGATTTCAGCATCTTCGGCCGCACTTGGGGCGTGCCCTATGTGTTCTGGTTCGTCGGCAGCACCGACCCAGCGGTGTACGCCAAAGCCCAGCAGGAAAAGACCGTCAACAAGATTCCCAGCAACCACTCGCCGAAGTTCGCGCCGCAGATCCACCCGACGCTCGAGACCGGCTTGCAGGCCATGCTGACCGCCGCTGCCGCGTGGCTGTGCCCCCCGGCGCCACGGCCTGAAACGAACACATGAACGTCCACGAATTGGCGCTTGCCGGCCTGAACGACCACCGCCTGTTCACCACTCTTGATCTGACGGGCACGTTCGCCTTTGCCATCAGCGGTGCCGTCGCTGCCAGAGACCGCGGCCTCGACTGGTTCGGCGTCGTCGCCATAGCGTTCACGGTCGCTTGCGGCGGGGGCGTGCTGCGCGACCTGTGCATCGGCGCTGTGCCGCCGGCCGGGCTGACCGATTGGCGCTACCTCGCCGTTGCCATGGCAGCGGCATCGATGACGATAACCGCAAACACGCTGGTCGTGCGCCTGGCGCACCCGGTGATCCTCTTCGACACCATCGGCCTGGGTCTATTTGCCGTGACCGGCGCGCAGAAGGCCATGATTTTTGGCCATAACGCGGAGGTGGCGGTTCTGCTGGGCATAGTCACTGCTGTGGGCGGCGGCGTGGTGCGTGACGTGCTGCTCAATCGGGTGCCGGTGATCCTTCAGCGTGAGATCTATGCGTCGGCTGCGCTGGTGGGTGCCAGCATCGAGGTGTTTGGCGAGCACCTAGGATGGTTGTCGAGCAGTCGAACCTGGGTTGCTTTAGTGGTGTGCTTTGCGCTTCGTTATCTATCGCTGCACTACAAGTGGAACCTGCCGCACTCTTCCAGACACGACGACAACGGCTCGGAATAGAGCCTGCTAGACAGCAGGGTCGTCGTTTCGTGAGGCAGCAGGTCTCCGTTCCGTCTGACCAATGCGTGCAGCATCGGCCTCGCGGCCGATCCCGACTGCGTAGAGAAGCTGCACCGAGACGTTCTATTTGACATACCCAATGGATACTAAGACGCTGCGCGCTTGAAAATTGTGCCCGAACAGAGAAGTGGGCATTGCAGAACGACCGCTGACTGGCAAGTCAATCGTTGAAATTTAACATCCACAAAGCTGCCACTGGCGAGTACCCGCAACCGCTGCGTAGCAGTCACTCCGGTCGTCTGCGCGAACGGCTGCAACGGGTCGAGAGCGCCAGTTCGTTCCCGGCGTGAGCCGTCGCTCAAAGGACTTGGTCTAACCGGCATCGATCGAGTGACCGGTCTGGAGGGTCAAGCGGTAGCTTGAAGTCTTGCTCGCCGAATGACCGGATGCGGCGCTCGCAAACCGTCAGGCTTCAGTTTCGAATGTCTGGACCCAGCCTGAAGCCGATCTAGTTAAAACAGCAGACGGCTCCACACCGATTGGAGTCGCAGGCGCCAGAAGGGTGAGCGCAAGATTCTAGACCGCTCGTTGGCACGGGGCCTTGACAATGACCACATGATGAAACAACCGAAAACTGTCCACCAACTAGAACGTGTGAAGCAGATCAACGAGTTCCTGGACGTGGCCTACAAGGACTACGTAGCAGCGAGGGTGCTTCTGTTGGCGGACCTCCTGCCGCAGGGAGCGGTGCTGGCCAGCACCGCCATCGAGAAGTACATCAAGGCCATCCTGGCCTTCCGCGGCAATGTTTCCCATGGACACCTGAAAGCGGCGCAGTTCAACGCCCTGAAGAACTTCGATCCACAGCTCGGGCAGCAGATCAACGCCCAGTTCATCGACCTGCTGCACAAGAGCTACCGCCTACGGTACCTGGACGACCTGGCTCCGGGTTTCAACCTGGTGATCGCGGACCGGGAGTTCCTGGCCGAACTGGACTGGACGGCGATGACCATCCATGCGCGGTTCCACCAAACCGTGAACGGGCAGACCGTGGAATCGACCTTGACGCGGCATATGGCGGCGAAGGACCAACGCCTGCTGGACCTCAACCATGTGGCAGCCGGCATCGCCAAGCAAGACTTCATTGCCATGGTTCCGCAGCGCGTCTATGCGATTCGGCGCTTCGCGGATGGAACCCATATGGAATCCAGCTTCACGATCACGCCACGCCCAAGCGATGGGGCATTCATGCGACCGGGCAACGTCCCCAACGGAGATGGCCGCGGCGTCTTCCTTGGCTTCACAGGCGTCGAACCGTCGCCGGTCGAGCCGCCCGCGCCCGCTGGCGCGCCCCCGTGATCGCGGGCAGCAGTCACTGGTAGGGACGGATGACCAGCTCGTACGTCGTGGGTTTCATAGCGGCGACTCGCACGGTGATCTGCTTGGTTCGGGAAGCATTGAGCCCTGCCACGATGCGCGCCAGGGCCTCCCGCTCCGGCCCGGGCATCTTTGCGCCGCAGATGACGGACAGCAGCCGTCCCGGGAAATCGTGCCGGCCCGCAGTGCTTTCGAGTACTCGCCATTCGCGTTCGTAGCGCCAGCCGCTGTACTTCATGAAAAAGCGGTTCGGCGGCACTGCCAGTACCGGATCGGGGTCAGGATCGCGCAGCCGGGAATACACCACCGGCAGCGCATCGGTTCCGAGTTTGTTGGTCGCGGTGCGTTCGAATTCCAGGCAGATGCCCGCATGCTGCGCACCGTAGTGGGACCACATCAGGATGCTTTTGGGCGTGGCACTCAGGGAGAGCACGCCGAAGGTGTTGATGGATGACTGCAGCGCACCGTGGCCATCGACGAACTTCTGCGCCAGAGCGATGTCCTTTGCGCTGGCTCCGCTCAGGACCCTGTCGTGCAGACCACGGATCAACCGCGCGATCTCGGCACTCTCGCCTTTACGTGGCCTCGCCGCCGTGGCGCGTTGCTTGGTTGCGCGGCCCTGGAGTCGCTCCAAGTGAACAACTGCGTGGTTGGGGATCATGCAGTCGAAAGGGTCGTTGAACGTGCTAGGGTTGGCGAACCAGAGTTTCTCTGTGGCGAGCGCTGCTATCGCGCGCGCGTTTAAGGCCGTGTACTTGTAGAGACGAGTGACGGCGGGATGGTGCATGACTGCCGATTATCCTGACTAGCAGAACCACGCTTTGATCGAAGTGGCGTCTCACTTCCAACGCCAGCGGAACGCCGGGCCATGCGCCATGGTGGCTGCACTATCTGAACTCAAAAAGCTAGCACGGGACGGCTGGACGTCGCGATACGATCAACGTCATACGTCTTGACGGATCAGACTTCTTGCGGACGAACGCTTCGAGGTGCCCAGTTAAATGCCCCATATGTCCCTTCAGATTGCGGAGCGCTCGGTCATTGCTTTGCCCACAGCTGTCTTTGATGCACCAGCGACTGCATCTGGCCGAGCGACCGATTTGGTTCCCACAGCGGGATACTAACTATTGAAATTACGTTTGAAGGCTTTCGGACACAGCGGTCGTTGGGCCTCAAAACTCTACCGGCCGCATCCAGCCTGAAGCCGCCACGCCGGAGGTCTGTTCTGCAGCGAGTGCAGCCGGCGGTTGCCGGCAGGCGTACTCACGCAGCCGGGCATTGAGCAGTCGTTAGACGCGGCGGCAAACGCTTGTCCGAACGGCGGTTCTTCGAGGTAATGCGGCCATAGAACTAGTCAGCCCACTCCAACTTCGCCCATTTGAGCAAGGCATCTTCCCTGGCCGCCACGGCCTTAGTCGACCATTTGCCTGCACCGATGGCATCAGCGACCTCCTGAGCGATGAGCAGGCCAGTTTTTCTATAGTCGTCAGCCTTGTCCGCTGGCTCCTTATCCTGCAAGCTGGAGTTCAATCGAGGTGGCAAGAGCACCAGATTTCCAAGGCGGTGCTTCGATTTCTCCGGAGCCTTGCTCTGGGCCCAAATGTGTTCGATGGAGTCCGAAACACTTGCCATCCAAATGCGCTCCCACTGCTCATTACTGAATTTCTGACGATTCTTTGCTGACAGGTGCTCCTCATATCGGTACATGAAGTACCTCAACTCCTCACCCCAATCTTCGTAGCAGTTCCTCGCTTGCATTGCATCAACCGCATCCGAGATCGAGAAGTCACTGCCGATCTCCCCTAGTCCTCGACTAATCTCCTTTGGTGCTAGGTCCTCATTGATGATTCGCCATGCTAGGCGAACGTAGTCACCTACCCGTGTACGCGCGTCGTTCGAGAGCATTCCGTATATCCGGAAGGTCACGCGCTCCCATTTCGCAAGTAGCTCGTCACGTTGCTTCGGGCTGAAGTCACTTCGCAAGTGAATGGCCACGGCTAGCAGCCGTGCTTGGGAAATCCTAGTGACTGCGTTGATTCTTGGATTGGCCGCGACGGCATCGCGCGCCGTCACTACCTTTAACAACCAGGCAGAAACGTTTCGAATCCCCTTAGCGTCTGGGGCCTGCTCACGCAGCAGCTCTACTGAACTTTCTTCACCCAACGGTCTGCTAGGAATGTCTGGCGTACGGAGGGTTGCGGCAAATCGTAGGGCCTCCGTGCTCATGCCCTGTCGCAGACCTATGGTCACGTAGATGTCGCGCCACTTTGTATGAAGGTCCTTGATCAGGGTCTTATTCGCGGCGGCCTTCAACTCGAATGCTGCGCCCATCAATATGCTCTTCAATCGGTCGATCCAAGACACATCCAACCCACGACTATTCAGCACTTCGAACACCGTGTAGACCGCGTTCTCCTCGTCGATCTCATGAAGTAGAAAATGGAGCCGATTCTTAAGAAGCGCCAACAGCGACGAAAGGTCCGCCTGACGCCGTCTCCAGCCATCAACGTAAGCCATGCACTCAGATATGGCTTTGAGCAGTTCTTGGTCCGCTAGAGTCTTTGCCGTGTCGACGTCAGGCCTCGTCCCCTCGCGTAGAAACCTCTCAAAGTGGTGACTGCTGTCGTGGTTTGTCTGCAAAAGTAGCAACTCGTCGCCGTCCTGCTTGATCAACAATCCTGCGATCTCATCGGCGAGTCTGGCTTCTACTCCAACGGCCCGATCGAGAGCCAGCTCGATAGCCTTGAACAAGATGATTAGCGTTGTGAGGCGCTGCTGCCCGTCAACTACCTCAAGCACCTGAAACTCATCGGTTCCTAAGACTTGCTTTGCACGCCGGAGGCAGACTGTCGCGGCCATAAAGTGGCCCGCGTCCTTGCCCTTTGCCTGCGTCTTGTCGATGTCACCGAACAGGTCGGTCCGCTGCTTGCTCGTCCAGCTGTAAGCACGTTGATACTCTGGAATGCGGAATAAACGTCCAGCGAGCAGCTTGGATAACGTAAGGTATTGCGGATGAATGGCAATCACTTGAGCCTCCCTTGGCCATCATTTTTTTGCATGTACGAGGTCGCTGATCAATGTCAGAAGACGGATGAGTATCGCCTATGCAACCTTCCATTCGCCGCCTGCCGGTGACGCCGAGATCGAGACTGTTGGCGACCTGCGTCAGTCGGTGACATTCGAGTGGCCGGTGATGGAGGTGCTGCGGTCGAGCAAGATTGCGGTCCTCGAATGACTGCTTCGCGCGGGGGGGCGCTGTTCGCATAGATAGCCCCAATGTCGCAGCTCAGCCTGAACCAGACGTATCCCCGTGAAATGTGAATAGCTGTATCTGGCCGATGCAGGTTGTTGCCCCAATCGTGATGTACGGGATAGGACGCCTATTGCGCCTACTTATTTCCCGTGCGGTGCCGGGCCACAGGTATGGGGTCCAACCTTACCCGCACACCAATGACTTGCCCGCAATATGGGCGATGGCGCTTTCCCAGAAATGTAGAACTATCAAATCAATAGCTGCTACCGCTTATTGAATAAGCGCTACAGCCCTATTTGACCCCGATTTTTACCCGTATACCCTGCCACGGCCATTCCGCCCGCAGCGGCGCTCCCTCGGCTACCGCATCGATCCCATAGAAGCGCTTCAAGCAGGTCTTGCCTGTTCCCGTCTCAATCGGCAGCGTTCGTGCTTCAATGGGCGCAATGGCACCAGCTTTTGCGTCCTCGACGCCAGGGTATTGGTGCTGAACGCAGGAGTCTTTCACCATGAACTCAATCAAAATCGTAGCGCTCGCGCTGATCGTGGCCGGTATCCTTGGTCTTGCCTATGGGGGCTTTAGCTATACCAAAGACACCACGGTGGTCAAGATTGGCACGTTCGAGATCTCCGCGAAGGAGAAGGAGACGGTCAATATTCCACTGTGGGCTGGCATCGGGGCCATTGTGGTGGGAGGGCTCTTGCTGGTGATGGGCGGCAAGAAAGGCTGAGCGCCGCATGCCGACGAAGAAAACCCCTGAGCCTGCGGCAAAGCCCGCAAAGCCCAAAGCCGTTGGTGCGGTAAAAAGTGCCCGCCCGCCAACGCCGCGCCGTGCCGCGCCCGCCAAACCCGCCCAGCCGTTTCTGCGCTTCTACCATTCTGCGGATCTGCGCAAAAAGACGCTGGCGGTGCTGGCATTGATCGAAGGCGCGCCCGATGCCACTGCCCACCGGGGCGCTTTGGCGGACGTGGTGATCGAGCTGATGAAGAGCGGGTTCGACGGCTATTTCGTCGCCTCGCTGAAGAAGGCCAAGGCGGGCTTTCTGATTGAGCAGTCCGCCAATGTGGGCCTGATGGGTGCGCAGCAGGTGATGGGGGCTGTGGCCCGCAACATCATCGGCCGCATGGATGCGCCGCAACTGCTTTCGGTTTGCGGCTCCATTCGCGCATTGATGGTGTGACCGAAGCGGTTGCGCGTTGCCGTGCCCGCTGCTTGTGCGGTCGGCTTTGAGCTGAAAATTCTAAATTGATAGCTGCTAGCGCTTATGCAGTAAGCGTTAGCAGATTATTTGACCCATATTTCCCACTGCACTGCGGCTGATGGCCCGCCAGCGGCGGCGCGCCCTGGTGACCGCTGCGTCATCTCCCAGAGTGTTCTTGGGGTGGGGCTCGTGCGGGGTCTGCCGTGCGCACGGCGCGTAGTGCTGTGGTTGCGGCGCAGGGGGACGAAGGGGAGGGTATTGCGGTGTATCAAAGACAAGGTTCGGTGCCGTTATTTTCGTTATAACCAAGCGTATACTTCGCCTGTTTGTCACACTGCGGAGCACCGTCCCATGCGCCTCTCTTTCCTCCAACGCAGCTTTGCTGTCTGTCTTTTGGCTGGTTGTGCCGGTACCGTGATGGCGGGAGACTTGGTGGTGTCGGCGGCGTCCAGCCTGACCAATGCTTTCAAGGACATTGCGCAGAGCTACGAGGCGCAGCACCCCGGCACCAAGGTGCTGCTGAACTTTGGCGCATCGGGCGCCTTGCTGCAGCAGATGGCCAAGGGCGCGCCGGTGGATGTGTTTGCCTCGGCCGACCAGGAGACCATGGACAAGGCGCAAAAAGAGGGTTTGGTGCACGCTGCAGACCGCAAGGATTTTGTGCGCAACACGCTGGTGCTCATCGTGCCGATGGACGCCAAGACCGTGCCCGCCCAGCTGAGCGACCTGGCCCACAGCGGCTTTGCCCGCGTGGCCATCGCCAATCCGGCCAGCGTGCCGGTGGGCCGCTACGCGCACAGCGCGCTAGAGGCGGCCAAGCTGTGGCCCGCCCTGCAGGCCAAGGCCGTGGGCACGCTCAACGTGCGCCAGTCGCTCGACTACGTGGCGCGCGGCGAGGTGGATGCCGGGTTTGTCTACGCGACGGACGCCGCCATCATGAAGGACAAGGTCAAGGTGGCCTTTGAGGTGCCGCTGGCAACCGCCATCCTCTACCCCATCGCCAAGACGGCGGCCAGCCGCAACGCGGCGGATGCCACTGCGTTCATCAACTACCTGGCCACGCCAGCGGCCCAAGCCATTGTGGGCAAGTACGGCTTTGCCAAGCCCTGACGCGGGTTGTTGGCCTTCTCACTTCTTTGATTTGAACCATGGACGTCGCCTGGTCAGCCCTCAGCCTGTCGCTGCAAGTGGCGCTCTGGGCCACGCTGCTCAACCTGGTGCTGGGCATTGGCGTGGGCTACCTGCTGGCGCGCAAGCGCTTTGTGGGGCGCGACCTGCTCGACACCGTGCTGACCCTGCCCATGGTGATGCCGCCCACGGTGCTGGGCTACTACCTGTTGGTGCTGCTGGGGCGCAAGGGCTGGCTGGGCCAATGGCTGCAGGACACCTGGGGCATCAACCTGATTTTTTCTTTGCAGGGCGCGGTGATTGCGGCCACGGTGGTGGCGTTTCCGCTGGTGTTCAAACCGGCGCGTGCGGCGTTCGAGGCCATTGACGGCCAGATGGAAGAGGCCGGGCGCGTGCTGGGTGTTTCAGAAATCGGTATCTTTCTGCGCATTACGCTGCCCCTGGCCTGGCGCGGCATTCTGGCCGGTGTGCTGCTGGGTTTTGCGCGCGCTTTAGGCGAGTTTGGTGCCACGCTGATGGTGGCGGGCAGCATTCCGGGCAAGACGCAAACCCTGTCGATCGCCGTGTACGAAGCCGTGCAGGCCGGGCAGGATGCCGTGGCCAACACGCTGGTGCTGATTACGTCGCTGGTGTGCATCGTCGTGCTGCTGGGCGCCGGGCGCCTGGCTCCGGGGCGCATTGCGCACCGCTCCTGAGGCAAAGCCATGCAGCTCGACATTGACATCCGCAAAACCCTGCGCTCGGGCCAGCGTGTGTTCCAGTTGAATGCGCGCTTCAGTGCGCAAGGCCAGCGCGTGGTGGTGGTGGGGCCGTCGGGGGCGGGCAAAAGCCTGCTGCTCAAGGCCATTGCCGGGCTGGTGCGGCCTGACAGCGGCCATGTGCGGCTTGATGGCCAGACCTTGTTTGACGCACGCACCCGTACCCACCTGGCACCGCAGGCGCGCAACGTGGCCTATCTGTTCCAGGACTACGCGCTGTTTCCGCACCTGAGCGTGCGCCAGAACATTGCCTTTGGCCTGGCGCGCGGCTGGCGCAATCCGCGCCAGGACCATGACAGCGCAGCGGTGGACTACTGGGTCGATGCTTTTCACCTGGGCGAGGTGGCGCACCAGGCGCCGCACGAACTCTCGGGCGGCCAGCGCCAGCGCACGGCCCTGGCCCGCGCGCTGGTGGCGCAGCCGCGTGCGCTGTTGCTCGACGAGCCCTTTGCCGCACTCGATCCGGTCCTGCGCATTACCCTGCGCGCCGAACTCGACGCCCTGCAGCGCCGCCTGCAGGTGCCCATGGTGCTCATCACCCACGACCCGCAGGACGTAGAGGTGTTTGGTGGGCAGGTGCTACACATGCGCAATGGGGAAATCGAATCGCAAGAGTGCATGCAGGCAACATCCGCAGCGTAAAAATTTTTTAACTACCGTTGTATAAAAAAATACATAACGAAATGGAAACACCCATGGAAAACACGAAGCGCGATAGGTATTGCCACCCCTTTGGCGGGAAGAAAGCCGCAACCACAACAACCTGGGCACACACCCCTCCCCGGCTGCGGTTGCTAACGGCTTTGTTGCTGGCGGCTTTTGCGGCTGCACCTGTCGCCGCGCAAGACGGCAGCTTTCAGTTGGGCACGGTGGTGGTTACGGGCGCGGCGCAAGGCGCAGAGCAGGGCGCCGAGCAGGTGCTGGGCAAGGATGCCATCCAGACGCGCAACGCCGACACCGTAGGCTCCGCCGTGGTGGCCTTGCCGGGTGCCAGCCTCTCGCGCAACAGCCGCAACGAGGACACGGTGTACCTGCGCGGTTTTGATGCGCGCCAGGTGCCCATGTTTGTCGATGGCGTGCCGCTCTATGTGCCCTACGACGGCTATGTGGACTTTGGGCGGTTCACCACGTTTGACCTGGCCGAGATCCGTGTGGCCACCAGTGGCGCATCGCTGCTTTATGGCCCCAACACCTTGGGCGGCGCCATCAATCTGGTCACGCGCAAGCCGGTGCGCGTTTTTGAAGGCGATGTGCGGCTGGGCGTGGGCTCGGGTTCCGAAAAAATGAGTGCGGTCAACCTCGGCACCCAGCAGGGTGCTTGGTACGCGCAGCTGGGCCTGTCGTACCTGGATGCCGACGGCTTTCCGCTGCCCAAGGGTTTCAAGGACTACAAGGCCAAGCCCACCGATACCGGCAGCCAGCGCGAAAACGCCTACCGCACCGACCAGCGCCTGTCGTTCAAAGTGGGCCTCACGCCCAATGCGACCGACGAATACGCGCTGGGCTACGTGCGCCAGGACGGCGAAAAAGGCAACCCGGTGTACACCGGCCAGTCCACCAGCGGCATCCGCTACTGGCAGTGGCCTTTCTGGGACAAGGACAGTGTGTACTTCATCAGCAGCACCCGCATCGGCCAGAACAATGTGCTCAAGGCCCGGGTGTTCCACGACACCTACAAGAACAGCATTCTTGCCTTCAGTAACGCCAGCTACGCCACGCAGCTGAACAACACCAGCTTCCCCAGCGTGTACAACGACAGCTCCACCGGCGCATCGCTGGAGCTGGCCAACTACGCGGTGGCCAACCACGAGTTGCGCCTGGCCGTGCACATCAAGGAAGACAAGCACAACGACTCCAACCCTTCGTCGCCGACCAAAAACTACCGCGACACCACCACGTCGCTGGCGGTCGAAGACAGCATCACGCTCGCCAAAAACTGGCGCTTGCGCGTGGGCCTGTCGCACGACAAGCGCGATGCCAAAGAGGTGTATGACTGGCCCACCGGCTCGACCAGCGCCACCAATGGCCTGGTCGAATTGACCCGCTTGCTCGATGACCACGGCAGCGAGGCCTATGCCATTGCCTCGCACAAAACGCGCTTTCCCACCATCAAGGACCGCTACTCTGCCCGCATGGGCGCGGCGCTGCCCAACCCCGACCTCAAACCCGAGGTGGCCAACCACCTGGAGCTGGGCATCAAAGGATCGCCCTGGACCGGTGGCAAGGGCCAGGCGGCGGTGTTCTACAGCCGCATCACCGACCTGATGCAAAACGTCTATGTGGCGGCGCCGGTGGGCACCTGTGGCGCGGGCAGCAACACCTGCGCACAGGCCCAGAACGTGGGCCGCGCGCGCCACGCGGGGCTGGAGCTGTCGCTCGACCAGGCCCTTGCGCGCCAGTGGACGCTGACCGGTGCCTACACCTATCTGGCACGCCGCAACCTCAGCGATGCGAGCGTGCAGCTCACCGACACACCGCGCCACCGCCTGTACACGGCGTTGACTTGGGCGCCCAGTGACGCCTGGGAGTTGCGCACTACGCTGGAGACCGAGCAAGGCCGCAAGGTCGCTTTTGCCGGATCGGGCAAGACCATCTACCGCGACCTGGCTGGCTTTGGGATTGTGGGAGTGAAGGCCACCTGGAAGCCGCGCAAAGACATGGCGCTGGACTTTGGGGTGAGCAACCTCGGCGACAAATGGTATGAACTGTCGGATGGCTTCCCGCTGCCCGGACGCACCTGGTTTGTTCGTGGCAGCTACCGTTTCTAATCGCTGGCACACCGTTTGCCGCAGGGCGCTGGCCTGCGTACTGCTGGGCGCGGCCTGCGCACAGGCGCAAACACCTGCGGTGCTGCCCGCCGTGCGCGTGGCTGCGGTGGGTGGGCTGGTGCTCAGCGGCGTCTGGCCCCGGGTGGCAACGCAGGCGGGCAAAGCCTTGGGGGTGCAGGTGCTCACCGTGGCCGCCAGTCCCAAAGAGGGTGTGGTGCCCGTGTTTGCACGCGGCGATGTCGATGTGCTCTTGATCCACGCAAGCGACGAGGCCATGGCCCTGGAGGCCAGCGCATTGGCAGCGCCGGTGCGCGTCTGGGCCTGGAACGAACATGTGCTGGTCGGGCCCGCTGCCGACCCAGCCCAGGTGCGCAACGCACGCGATGGCCAGGACGCATTGCGCCGCATTGCCAACGCCAAGGCGTCGTTTATCGCATTTCGTGACCCCGGCAGCTACTCCGTGGTGCAGCGCCTGTGGCGCCGCGCAGGCATCCGGCCCGATGCCCGCTGGGCACGCATCGACACGGGCAACACACCACAGGACGTGTTGCAGCAGGCGGCCGCCCTGGGTGCGTATGCCGTGGTGGGCCATATCCCCGTGGCGTTCGGCAGGATGGCTGCGCCCGGTATCGAGGTGCTGCTGCAGGGCGACCCGCTCATGCGCAGACCTTATGTGGTGTTGACCCCCGGCCCACGCCATCCTGCCTCTGCGGAAACACGCCGCCGTGCCGAGCAACTGGCCGACCATCTGGTGTCTACAGCCGGGCAGGCCGCACTGCTGCAGGCACAGCCGCCTGCCACCGGCACCTGGATTTTTGGCCGCAACACGGTTCCCGCAAGTTACGAGGAAACAAAACCATGAACGTGATCCAGCCATCCCTTCTGGCCGCCATCGTGCACCCCGACCATCTTGGCGGTGCCGATAGCTTGCTTGCCGACTTCTGCCGCAGCCTCCAGGCCCAGGGCTGGTGCGTGGGCGGGGTGGTGCAGGCCAACCGGGTGCGCCCCGGGGGCGGCAAATGGATGCTGTTGCAGGACCTGCGCACCGGGGAGGAGTTTTCCATCTCGCAAGACCTGGGCGCGCAGTCGCAATCGTGCTGCATCGACCCTGCCGGTGTGGCGCAAGCCAGCGGTGCGCTGCGCCAGGCGCTGCGCGATCGGGTTGATCTGACCGTGGCCAACCGTTTTGGCGCGCTGGAGGCGGCGGGCGGTGGTTTTGCCGCCGAGCTGCTGGCGCTGATGGCCGACGAGCGCCCGCTGCTGACGGTGGTCGGTGAAAAACATTTGCCAGCCTGGCGCCGCTTCACCGGCGGGTTGGGCGAAGAGTTGCCGCCCCGCGTTTCTGCGCTGCAAAGTTGGTTTTCCCTGGCCATCGACATGCAAAAGAGCCAAACGGCGATGGAGTGGGAGGAACGATGAAGCGACGCCTCCTTTTGCAATCGGGCCTGCCTTGGCTGGCCGCTGCCTGGTGGGGTGTGCCCGCCTGGGCAGGCCCGGCGGGCAGCACCATCGCGGCCCGTTTTGGTCAACTGCCACCGCCCGAGCGCGTGCGCCGGGTGTTTGCAGCGGGTGCGCCTGCGGGCGTGCTGCTGGCCGCTCTGGCCCCTGAAAAACTGGTGGGCTGGCCGCTGCAGTTGAGCGACGCCGCCCGCGGCCTGCTCGGCGCGCCGCTGCGCGATCTTCCGTTTGTGGGGCGCCTGGCCGGGCGGGGCAGCACAGTGCCCATGGAAACCCTGGTGCAGTTGCAGCCCCATGTGATCCTCGATTCCGGAACGGCCGACGCCACCTACATCTCGGCCGCCCAGCGCGTGACCGAGCAGACCGGCCTGCCCTGCGTGCTGGTGCACGGCCGTCTGGCCGACCACCCAGCGCAGCTGCGCGAAGTAGGGCAACTGCTGGGCGTGGCCGAACGCGGCCAACGCCTGGCCGCCTATGCCGACACGGTGTTGGCGCTGGCGGCCCAGGTGCGTGTCACCGTGCCGCCGGGTGAGCGCCCGCGCGTGTACTTTGGCCGCAGCGCCGACGGCCTGGAGACAGGGCTGGAAGGCTCCATCAACCTCGAGGTGCTCGACTTTGCCGGGGGCCGCAACGTGGCCGCTGCCGCCGGCAAGGGCTCGCTCACCCGCGTCTCGATGGAGCAGATCCTGGGCTGGGACCCTGAGGTCATCGTCACCCAAGACCCTGCCTTTGCGCGCCGTGCCTTGAGCGACCCGCTGTGGCAATCGCTCACCGCCGTGCGCAAGCGCCGCGTGCACTGCGCGCCCAGCATGCCGTTTGGCTGGCTCGATGGCCCGCCCGGCGTGAACCGGCTCATCGGCGTGCACTGGCTGGTGCAACTGCTGCACCCCGCGCACCCGGCGGTGCGTGCGCTCGAACCTTTGCCCGTGGCTGTGCAGCGCTTTTACCGCCTGTTCTACGGCGCAGATCTGTCGCAGAAAGCGGTGGCGGCCTTGCTGGAAGGTACGGCGTGAAATTGATAATAAATTGGCCTCTAGCGCTTATGTATCAAGCGCTATTAGCTATCAATTTGGTAGTCATACGCCTATGACAACCTGCGTGAAAGAGGCTCCGCAGGCGAGCGCCATGCTCTGCCCGCCAGCCCGGGCCATCTGGCTGCCCTGGGCCGTGGCAGGCGTGCTGTTGGCGGCCGTGGTGGTCGCCGCGTTTGCGCTCGGCAAGTTCCCCATGGCCCCGGCCGACCTGTTGCGCGCCGTGCTGGCGCGCATCACGGGGACGGAATCGGGCCTCTCGCCCGCCCAGGAAACCGTGGTCTGGAATATCCGCCTGCCGCGCGTTGCCGCCGGGTTGTTGGTGGGCGCGGGGCTGGCGGCGGCGGGCGCGGCTTACCAGGGCATGTTTCGCAACCCGCTGGTCTCGCCCGACATCCTGGGCGTGTCGGCCGGTGCCGGGTTGGGCGCGGTGCTGGGCATCTACCTGAGCCTGCCGCTGGCGGTGGTGCAGGCGCTGGCCTTCGTGGGCGGATTGCTCGCAGTCGGCACGGTGGTGGGCGTGGCGGGGCTGGTGCGGCGGCACGACCCGGTGCTGGTGCTGGTGCTCGCGGGCATTGCGGTGGGCGCACTGCTGGGCGCGGGCATTTCGCTCATCAAGATATTGGCCGACCCGACCACGCAACTGCCTTCCATCACCTTCTGGCTGCTGGGTGGCCTGAACGCCGTGACCACGGCCGACCTCGCGGTGACGGCGCCGGTCATGCTGGTGGGCCTGGTACCCATGGCGCTCTTGCGCTGGCGCATGAACCTGTTGAGCCTGGCCGACGAAGAAGCGCAGGCGCTGGGCATCTCCGTCGTGCGCCTGCGTCTGCTGCTGGTGGCGGCTGCCACTTTGAGCACGGCGGCGGCGGTGTCGCTGACCGGCATCATCGGCTGGATTGGCCTGGTGGTTCCCCATGTGGCGCGGCTGTTGGTGGGGCCCAACTTTGCGCGTCTGCTGCCAGCATCACTCTTGCTGGGCGGCGGTTTCTTGGTAGCTACCGACACACTGGCACGCACCGTCGCCAGCATCGAGCTGCCGCTGGGCATCCTCACGGCGCTGGTGGGCGCACCGTTCTTTTTGTTCTTGCTGGCGCGGCCGGGGCGGGGCGAATGAGCACCGCGCCGCAATCGACGAAAGCCACTGCGCCGGTGCTGCAAGCCTGCGCCCTCACCATCGGCCACGGCCAGCGGCGCGTGGGCAGCGACCTGGATTTTGCAATGGCGCCCGGCGAAGTGCTGTGCCTGCTCGGCCCCAATGGCAGCGGCAAAACGACACTGTTCCGCACCCTGCTCGGCCTGCTGGCGCCGCTGGCGGGCGAGGTGCTGGTGCTGGGCGAGCCCGTGGCCGCGTGGCCCCGCAGCGCCTTTGCGCGCCATGTGGGCTATGTGCCGCAGGCGCATGCCGGCATCTTTCCGTACACGGTCGAAGACGTAGTGCTGATGGGCCGCGCCGCCCGCATCGGCCGTTTTGCAGCGCCTGCGCAGCAGGACCGCGACCATGCCCAGCATTGCCTGCACACCCTCGGCATTGCCCACCTGCGCCAGCGCATCTACACCGCCATCAGCGGCGGCGAGCGCCAACTGGTGCTGATTGCCCGCGCGCTGGCGCAAGAGCCCGTGCTGCTGGTGATGGACGAGCCCACCGCCAGCCTCGACTTTGGCAACCAGATCCGCGTGCTCGAACACATTGCCCAGCTGCGCCAGCAAGGCATGGCCGTGCTGCTCTCCACCCACCAGCCCGAACACGCGCTGCGCATTGCCGATCGCATTGCCCTGCTCGGCGGTGGCTGCCTGGTGGCCATCGGCACGCCTGCCAGCACCGCGACACCCGAACGCCTGGCCGCCTTGTACGGCGTGAGCGAACGCGCTGTCACCACGAGCCTCGCCGCCAGCCTGGGCACCACCACAGCCATATCCCATCCCCCGGAAACCACCCCATGACCATCGAAGCCATCGACTTTGGCCGCCTCTACCGCGACCACCTGGCCACCACGGCCCGCACCCGCAAAACCGCCAGCGCATGGGACAGCCGCGCCGCCGGCATGGCCAGCAAGGCCCTGAACAGCCGCTATGCCGAGGAATTTGTGGCGCGCATGGATCTGCAGGGCGCTACCTCGCTGCTGGACGTGGGCTGCGGCCCCGGCACCATCGGCCTGGCCGTGGCCCACCAGTTGCAGCGCGTGGTGGGCCTGGACTACAGCAGCGCCATGTTGGGCGCCATGCGTGCCAAAGCGGCGGAGATGCAGCTTGCCAACGTCGAAACCCTGCACCGCGCCTGGGAAGACGACTGGAGCGACGTGCCCGAGTGCGACATCGTCGTGGCATCACGCTCCACCACGGTCGAAGACATCGCCACCGCATTGGAGCAGTTGCACGCCAAGGCAAGGCTGCGGGTGTACCTCACGCACCTGGTGGGTGGCCATTTCACCGACCCGGCCCTCCAGGCCGTCATCGGCCGCCAGGTGCCCAGCGTGCCCGACTACATCTACCTGCTCAACATCCTGCACCGCATGGGCATCCACCCACGGCTGGACTACATCGCACACGAAGACCGGCTGGCCGATGCGGTGGACTTTGATGACTTTGCACGCCGTGTCGCGTGGTCCGTCGGTGACCTCGATGGCGACGAACGGACGCGCCTGCGCACCTGGTACGAACGCGCTACGCCGCAGGAGCGCAGGGGTACGCCCATGCGTTGGGCGTTTATTGCGTGGGAGAAAGAACCATGCTGACCACGGCCACCCGCCTCGATGCGCCGCCCACCACACAAGGCGAAACCTTGCTGGCCGAGTTGCACGCCGAAGTGGTGGCCGCTTTGGGTCCCGAGTTGGCGCAAACCCTGCGCATCGAGCGCGCCGTGCTCGGCGTCTTTTTCACGGGCGTCAAGCTGTCCAACGGCGTGGGTGGCCTGTGCGCCACGCCCATCAAAAGTGTGCCCGAGGCCGTGTGTTGCCCCAGCTCAGCCATGGCCATGCCGGTGCCGGGCAAGATCGCCGGGCGCAATGCGGTGCAATGGCTGCAAGACCTCTACCGCCCGCAAGACCTGCGCCGTGCGCTGGCCATCGCCACGCTGAACGCATTGGTCGACACCTTGTGGCTGCGGGATGGCCCGCCCCCGGGCGCCCGGGGGCAGGCTGGCGATGCATTTGATGCGCTCGGCATCGCACCCGGCCAACGCGTGGTGCTGGTGGGCGCATTTGTGCCCTACATGCGCGAGCTGCGCAAACGGGGCCAGTCGTTTGGTGTGCTGGAGCTCGATCTCTCCACCCTGCGGCCTGACGAGCGGGTGTTTCACATTCCACAAGAGCGCGCAGCGCAAGCCATTGCCGAAGCCGACGTGCTCATCACCACCGGCACCACGCTCATCAACGGCACGCTCGACGGCCTGCTGCAGCACCTGCGCCCCGGCGCGCAGGCCGCTGTGGTGGGCCCCACGGCTACGTTGTGGCCTGCGCCCTTTGCGCGCCGTGGGACCACGGTGGTGGGCGGCACACGCGTGACAGACGCCGATGCGCTGCTGGATCTGTTGTCCGAGGGGGGCTCGGGTTACCACTTCTTTGGCAAATCGGTGGAGCGCGTCAGCCTGTGTGTGAACCCATGACCAGCCTGCCTTCTGTCTTTTTCGACCACGCCACCATCGACGCCTGGATTGCCGAGGACGCGCCGCTGCTCGACCTCACCACGCACCTGCTGGCCATCGGCGGGCAATCTGCGCGCATGACCTTCACCGTGCGTGGCGATACGGTGGCTGCCTGCACTGAAGAAGCTGCGCGTGTGGTGCAGCACTGCGGTGGGCAAGTGCAAAGCTGCGTGGCCAGTGGGTCGCGCGTGCGGCCTGGCACGGCGCTGCTGGTGGCCACGGGCGAGGCTGCTGGCCTGCTGCGCGCCTGGAAGGTGGCGCAGAACCTGCTCGAATACGCCTGCGGCGTGGCCGGCGCCACGGCGCGCATGGTGCAGGCGGTGCAAGCCGCAGCCCCTGGGGTAGCGGTGCTGACCACGCGCAAGCACGCGCCGGGCCTGCGGCGCATTGCGCTCAAGGCTACGCTCAGTGGCGGCGCTTTTCCGCACCGGCTGGGTGTGGGCGAGACGGTGCTCGTGTTTGCACAGCACCGCGCGTTGGTGGGTGACTGGGATGCAGTGCGGGCACGGCTTGCACTTGCTGCGCCCGCGCTGGCCGAGAAAAAATGCGTGGTGGAGGTAACCTCGCTCGAAGACGCTTGTGCCGCCATTGGCGCGGGAGCTGATGTGCTGCAGTTCGACAAGGTGATGCCAGAGCAATTGCGCGCATGGTGCCCGCAACTGCGTGAACGGCACCCGAAGCTCGGGCTTTTGGCGGCCGGTGGTGTGAACGGCCAGAACGCCGCCGACTACGCCGCCAGCGGGGTGGATGCGCTGGTGACGAGCAGCCTGCACTACGCGCACCCGGCCGATGTGGGTGTGCAGATGGAGCCGCAATAACCGCAATGGCCGCGCTGGCCCAGATGCCCGCCGCGGCTGTTCTACACTGGTGTTTTCACCCTTTGCAGCAAACAACGATGCCTTCCAAAGACAAACGCATTGAACTGGGCGGCTCCGTGTGGATGACGGTGGGCGGTGAAAGCCTGGGCGGGCCGGGTCGTATCGCCTTGCTGGCACACATTGCCGAGTGCGGCTCCATCACGCACGCCGCCAAGGCCATGAAGATGAGCTACAAGGCCGCGTGGGATGCCATCGACACCATGAACAACCTGGCGGGCGAGCCCTTGGTTCAGCGCGTGACGGGTGGCAAGGGCGGTGGCGGCACGGTGCTCACGCGCCGGGGTGCGCAACTGGTCGAGAACTTTCACCTGATTGAGAGCGAACACCGCCGCTTCATTGCGCAGTTGAGCGCGCAGGCCAACGGTATTGCCGATGATTTTTTATTGATTCGGAGAATCAGCATGAGAACCAGCGCACGCAACCATTTTGCAGGCCCCGTGACCCACGTTCAGCGCGGCGCCGTCAACGACGAAATTGAAATCCAGGCTGCAGGCGGCCACAAAATTGTGGCCATCGTGACGCACGAGAGCGCACAAGACCTGGGCCTGGATGTGGGCGCGCAGGCGTTTGCGCTCGTCAAGGCCTCGTCCATCGTGGTGGTGACCGATGCCGAAGGGGCAAAGTTTTCGGCGCGCAACCGGCTCACCGGTACCATCGCACGCCTGGTGCCCGGTGCGGTGAATACCGAGGTAGTGATCGACCTGGAAGGCGGCGCCGCTGTGGCGGCCATCATCACCAACGAGAGTTGTCAGTCGCTGGCGTTGGCGGTGGGCGGCACGGCCACCGCTATTTTCAAGGCCTCCAGCGTGATCGTGGGTGCGCCTGCGTGATTCCATTTCTGAATCACCCGTGCTGTTGTTGCTTCGCCTTGCCTTGCTGCAGCACTGTCTGCGGCTTCGCCTAGACACGAATGATTTGGAAATGGAATGAGATGCAGGGCAGTCGCTCAGCGCTGGCGCTCGTAGCGCACAAAGCTGAAGGGCAGGCCACTGGCGCTGGTGTGCGCCTCGCGGGCTGTCTCTACCCATTCGGGGCCCAGTTCGGGCGCGAAGGCGTCGCCGTCAAAGGGCTGGGCAATCTCGGTGACTTCAATGCCATCGGCCAGGGGCAAGGCCTGGGCGTAAATTTGCGCGCCGCCAATCACCCACACCGTTTCAGATAACTCACACATTTGTAGCGCTTCGCGCAGGCTGGATGCGCGCTGCACGCCATTTTCATGCCAATCGGGCTGGCGCGTGATGACGATGTTGCTGCGCCCCGGCAGCGGGCGAAAGCGCGGCGGGAGCGAGTCCCAGGTCTTGCGCCCCATGATGACCGGGCAACCGCTGGTCAGCCGCTTGAAATGCGCCAGGTCTTCGGGCAGGTGCCAGGGCATGGTGCCGTCCTTGCCGATCACGCCGTTGGCGGCGCGTGCGTAGATGAGGGCGATGCGCATGCCTACACCGCCACCGGCGCCTTGATGGCCGGGTGGCATTGGTAATCGAGCACCTCGAAGTCTTCGTACTGGTAGTCGAAGATGCTGTCGGGGCGGCGCTTGATACGCAGCGTGGGGTAGGGGTAGGGTGCGCGCGCCAGCTGCGTTTGCACCTGCTCGTGGTGATTGCTGTAGATGTGGCAGTCGCCGCCGGTCCAGATGAAGTCGCCCACGTCCAGGTCGCACTGCTGCGCCACCATGTGCGTGAGCAGTGCGTAGCTGGCAATGTTGAAGGGCACGCCCAAAAAGATGTCGGCGCTGCGCTGGTAGAGCTGGCAGCTCAATGTGCCCTTGCCACCCGGCGCGGTGGCGGGCGCTACGTAAAACTGGAAGAAGGCGTGGCAGGGCATCAGCGCCATCTTGTCCAGTTCGGCCACGTTCCAGCTGCTGACGATGATGCGGCGCGAGTCGGGGTTGGTCTTGAGCGTGTCGATGACCTGCTGGATCTGGTCGATGTGGCCACCATCCGGTGTCGGCCAACTGCGCCACTGCACGCCGTACACGGGGCCCAGGTCGCCATCGGCGCGCGCCCATTCGTCCCAGATGGTGACGCCGCGCTCCTTGAGCCACAGGTTGCTGCTCGACCCGGTGAGGAACCACAGCAGCTCGACGATGATGCTCTTGAGGTGCACCTTCTTGGTCGTGACCAGCGGGAAGCCTTCGCGCAGGTCAAAGCGCATCTGGTGGCCGAACACGCTTTTTGTGCCCGTGCCGGTGCGGTCGCCTTTGGCTACGCCGTGTTTAAACACATGGCGCATGAAGTCTTCGTACTGCGAGCGGATGGGGCGGGCGGGCATGGGGGTGTCTCTGCGAGGCGATAAGAAACGCCCGGAAAAGGCGCGGCGGCGTAGGCCGGGCACTATTCTAATAGTTTTGATGAAATAGGGCTCTGGCGCTTACTGGGTAAGCGCTGGTAGCTATAAAAAACAGAGCACTCAAGGTTGTGGTGGTGTGGCCTGGCTGCCCAGCACCCGACCCGGGTTCATGGTGTTCTGCGGGTCCAGCGCCTGCTTGATGGCGCGCATCATGGTCAGCGCCACGGGCGACTGGTAGCGCGCGAGCTTGTCGGTCTTGAGCGCGCCCACGCCATGCTCGGCCGAAAACGATCCACCGAAGGCGGCCACGGCCTCGTACACAAGGTGGTTGACCTGGTCTTCCTGGTCGCGCAGAAAGGCCTTGGCGTCGCTGCCCTCGGGCGCCTGCACGTTGTAGTGCAGGTTGCCGTCGCCCAGGTGGCCGAAGTTGACCAGGCGCACGCCCGGGATCTCGCGTGTGAGCAGCGCGTCGGCATGCTCCACGAAGGCCGGGATGCGCGAGATAGGCACGGAGATGTCGTGCTTGATGTTCAGGCCTTCCTCGGCCTGGGCCAGCGGGATGCTTTCGCGGATATGCCAGAGCTGGTGCGCCTGTGCGATGTTCTCGGCAACGACGGCGTCCTGCACGCAGCCGGCCTCGAAGGCGGTCTCCAGCAGGGATTCAAAGCGGGTGCGGGCGTGTTCTTCCGATTCGCTGTCGGAGTTCTCCAGCAGCACGCCCCACTGCGCTTCTTCCTGGTCGATAAAGGGCACGCGCAGCTGGGGCATGTGCTTGTCCACCAGTTGCAGCGCAAAGCGGCCCATCACCTCAAAGCCCGTCAGCCCTGCGCCCAGGTGCTGGTGTGCCAGTGCCAAAAGTTGTACAGCCTGCTCCATCGTGGCGACCGCGGCCCAGGCGGTGAGCTGGGCGGCGGGCCGGGGATAGAGCTTGAGCGTGGCAGCGGTGATGATGCCCAGCGTGCCTTCGCTGCCAATGAACAGGTCGCGCAGGTCGTAGCCGGTGTTGTCCTTGCGCAGGCCGCGCAGGCCGTCCCACACCTCGCCCTGGGGCGTGACCACTTCCAGGCCCAGGCACAGGTCGCGCGTGTTGCCATAGCGCACCACCTGGGTGCCACCGGCGTTGGTGCCCAGGTTGCCGCCGATGGTGCAACTGCCTTCGGCGGCGAGCGAGAGCGGAAACAACAGGCCTGCCTGCTCGGCGGCATCCTGCACGTTCTGCAAAATGCAGCCAGCCTCCACGGTCAGCGTGAGGTTATCCTTGTCCAGTGCGCGCACCGCGTTCATGCGGGTGAGGCTGAGCACCACTTCGCGGCCCGAGGTGTCGGGGGTGGAGCCCACCGACAGGCCCGTGTTGCCGCCCTGCGGCACGATGGGCACCCCGGCTGCAGCGCAGGCCTTGACCACGGCGGCCACTTCTTGCGTATTGGCGGGGCGCACCACGGCAAGGGCCTTGCCGTGCACGCGGCGGCGCCAGTCTTGCTCCCAGGCGCTGAGGTCTCCCTCCGTCAGTACATGGGCTTCGCCGACGGCAAGGCGCAAGGTTTCAATCAGGTATTGCATGGGGCAGGTTCTCCAGTGGGGCGGCTGCGCACGGCAGTGGCCCGGATCAGGGGGCGGTGGGAGCGGGCTCTGGCGCCGGGGCGCTGCGCAGGCGCAGGCGGATGTGCGCCGTGCAGGCGGTAAAAAGTACCAGGCACAGCACAACTTCGAGCAACGCCAGCCATTGCCCTGGAGGGCGGTCGCTCCAGGCACGCACGACGCCTTCGGTGAAATACAGCCACACCAGCAGGCTGACCCAGCGGTAGGTATACATGCGGTTCTTCAAAAAACCCGCCAGAGGAATGCACAGCGGCAAGGCTTTGAGCGCCAGCCACGAGCCACCGGGGCGCAGCGGCGCCAGGAACAGCTCCCAAGCCAGGCACAGCGCTATCAAGGCCAGCAAGCTGGCGACAGCGACGCGGCGGGCGTCGTGTACCAGCGGGTGGGTCGTGGTGGGGCGGGCAAGCGGGGGTTCGACTGGGTTCATGGCGATGGCATCATAGCGAGCATGCCCTTTTCCCTACAGACCGTGGTGCAGCGCCTGGAGTCATTGCCCGCTGATCTTTCGCATTTTCCTTGGGCGAACACCGCACTCACCCTGCGCGAGCGCTTTCGCGAAGACCGCCTCGGCTTGACAGCCAGCAGCCTGACTTTCACCACCATTTTGGCCCTGGTGCCTTTTTTTACCGTGGTGCTGGCGGTGTTCACGGCCTTTCCCATGTTTGGCAAGCTGCAGGATGTGTTGCAGCGCTGGCTGCTCGATAGTCTGATCCCCGAGAGCATTGCGCGCCAGGTGCTGGGCTACCTCACGCAGTTTTCGACCAAGGCCAGCCGCCTGGGCCTGCTGGGCTTTAGCGTGCTGCTGGCCACGGCGCTGGCGCTGATCCTCACGATTGACCGCACGCTCAACAACATCTGGCGCGTGCGCCGTCTGCGCCCGCTGGCCCAGCGGGTGCTGATCTACTGGGCCGCCATGACCCTGGGGCCGCTGCTGCTCGGGGCCAGCCTGGCGCTGACGTCGTATGCGCTGTCGGAATCGCGTGGCCTGGTGGAAACGCTGCCCGGGATGCTGCGCCTGCTGCTCGATTCGATGGAGTTTCTGGTGCTGGCCGCGGGCATGGCCGGTTTGTATCGCTACGTGCCCAATACCCAGGTGCGCTGGCGCCACGCTTGGGCGGGCGGCATCTTTGTGGCGGTGTGCATGGAGCTGGCCAAGAAAGGCCTGGCCCTGTACCTGGCCAAGGTGCCCACTTATTCGGCGGTCTACGGCACCTTTGCCACGCTGCCCATTTTGCTGATCTGGATCTATGTGGCCTGGGTCATCGTCCTGCTCGGTGCTGTGGTGGCAGCCTACTTGCCCAGTCTGCTCGCTGGTGTAGCCCGCCGCTCGGGCCACCAGGGCTGGAGTTTCGAACTGGCGGTGGAGGTGGTTCAGCAACTGCACGCCGCACACCAGGGCAGCGCGCGCGGCCTGCGCACCGATGAACTGGCACAGCGCATGCGCGTGCAAGCGCTGCAACTGGAACCCGCCCTGGATGTGCTCACTGGGCTGGACTGGGTGGGGCGCCTGGAAGAGGTGGATGCCGCTTCTCCCCACCAGGCCGAGCCCCGCTATGTGCTGCTGGCCAACCCGCAGACCACGCCACTGGCGCCGCTGCTGGCGCGCTTGCTGGTCGAGCG
Organism: Simplicispira sp. 125; assembly: GCF_003096555.1. NCBI lineage: Bacteria > Pseudomonadati > Pseudomonadota > Betaproteobacteria > Burkholderiales > Comamonadaceae > Simplicispira > Simplicispira sp. 125. The sequence goes on from NZ_QEKM01000001.1 coordinate 461,794, forward strand.
CTCACCCAGCCTGCAGCCACTGTGGGAGCGGGCGGGGCTGGAGAAATTGATGCTGGCCGATGTATTGCAGAAAATTGCGGTCTAAATAGCCTCTGGCGCTTATGGATATTGCGGTAGCAGCTATCAATTTTGAATTTTTAATCCATGTGAAGCCCGCCGATCTGTATCGATGTGCCAGGGCCACGAGCGCCATGCAAAAAGCCCCCGCACCTTAGGAAGGTGCAGGGGCTTTTGGGGATGGAGCCAGAGGCCCCGCAGGCTTACTTCTGCTTGGGCTCTTCGGCCAGCGAATCCTGCATGGCCTTGAGGGGGTCATCGTTGCCGGAGGCCGGTTCGGCGTCCGAGGCGGCGTCTGGCGCTGGAGCAGCACCCTCCATTCCGCTGGCCGGGTCGGGCGTATTGAAGCCGCCTGGATCGGGCATCGAGGCCTCCATCTCCAGGCGCACCTTGTCCAGGTCGTAGACCACCTTTTTGTCCAACCCGCTGGAGACGATGCCAGGGAAGATGATGACCAGGCTCACCATGACGATCTGGATGAGCACGAACGGTACGGCGCCCCAATAGATCTGCAGGGTCGTAATGGGCTTGACCATTTTCTTTGTGACCTTGTCCAGGTATTCCACCGTGGGGGCCACGCTGCGCAGATAGAACAGCGCAAAGCCAAAGGGCGGGTGCATGAACGAGGTCTGCATGTTGATGCCCAGCAGAACGCCGAACCAGATCAGGTCAATGCCCAGCTTCTCTGCCACGGGGGCCAGCAGCGGCACGACGATGAACGACAGCTCGAAAAAGTCCAGGAAGAAAGCCAGGAAGAAGACCATGACGTTCACCACGATCAGGAAGCCCAACTGCCCCCCAGGCAGGCCCGACAACAGGTGCTCCACCCAGCGCGGGCCATCCACGCCCTGGAAGGTCAGGCCAAAGACCGTGGCCCCCAGCAGAATGAACAACACGAAGCACGAGAGCTTGGTGGTGGTGGTGAGTGCCTGGCGGAGCAAACTCATCGACAGGCGTTTGCGTGCCATGGCCATGACAAAGGCACCCAGTGCACCCATGGCGCCGCCTTCTGTCGGTGTGGCGATGCCCAGAAAAATGGTTCCCAGCACCAGGAAAATCAGCAGCAACGGCGGGATCAGCACAAACGTGACGCGCTCGGCCATGCGCGAGAGCAGCCCCATGCGGGTGATTTTGTTGATACTGGCGGCCATGAAAGCCAGGATCACGCCAAAGCACATGGCTACGACAATGGTTTCGTCCAGTGCCACCTTCTCCACCACCTCGCCCGACCACCAGCTGTGCAGCGCAGGCATGTTCTTGGCAACGTAGATGGATGCGGCGGTGCAGATGGTTGTCAGGATCAGCAGCGAGGTGATGCCGCTCTTGCCGCTGTCTTCACGCAGGGTGCGCGCTTCAGGTGGCAAGGCAGGTACCCATTGGGGCTTGAAGATGGCCAGCAAGATCACGTAGGTGGCATAGAAGCCGCACAGCATCAGGCCGGGAATGAAGGCGCCCTTGTACATGTCGCCCACGCTGCGGCCCAGCTGGTCGGCCAGGATGATCAGCACCAGCGAGGGAGGAATGATCTGTGCCAGCGTTCCCGAGGCCGCAATCACGCCGGCGGCCAGGCGCCGGTCATAGCCGTAGCGCAGCATGATGGGCAATGAGATCAGGCCCATGGAAATGACCGAGGCAGCGACCACGCCCGTGGTGGCAGCGAGCAGCGTGCCCACGAAGATCACGGCCAGTGCCAGTCCGCCGCGTATGGGGCCGAAGAGCTGGCCAATGGTCTCCAGCAAATCCTCGGCCATGCCACTGCGTTCCAGTATCAGCCCCATCAGGGTGAAGAAGGGAATGGCCAGCAGAGTGTCGTTCTGCATGATGCCGAAAATGCGCAAGGGCAGGGCCTGCAGCAGGGCTTCGGGCAGGACGCCCAGCTCGATACCGATGAATGCGAAGAACAGACCGCAGGCGCCGAGGCTGAAAGCCACCGGAAAGCCCATGAGCAGAAACAGGATCAGCCCCCCGAACATGATCGGGGCGAGGTTGGTGGTGAAGAATTCCATGGTGTGTGCTCTGCGTTCAGATGGCCTTGCCGTTGCTCTTGGCCGCTTCGGCCAGGCGACGGATGGATTCAGCAAGCTCTTGTTCTGCGGTTTTTTCGTCGCCCTTCTTTAAGGTCGGGTCTTCGATCAGACCCATGAGAAAAGCGATGCGTTTGATCAGTTCAGACCAGCCTTGCAGCAGCAGCAGTGCAAAGCCGAGCGGCATCATGGCGTACACCGGCCAGCGGATCAGCCCTCCGGCGTTGTTCGACATCTCGCCCGATTCGAAACCACGCACAAAGAAAGGGATGCCGTACCACAGGATGGCCAGGCACATGGGCGTCAGAAAGGTCGTAAAGCCCACGACGTCGATCCAGATCTGGGTGCGCTTGGAGAACCGGCTGGTGATCACGTCCACCTTCACGTGCTCGCCCTGCAGCAGGGTGTAGCCGGCCGCAATCAGGAAGGAAGCGGCGAACAGGTACCACTGCACTTCCAGAAAAGCATTGGAGCTGAGATTGAACAGCTTGCGAGAGAGGGCGTTCAGACCGCTGATAAGCGTCGAGGCCAGGATGAGCCAGATGACGTATTTGCCGATCTGGGTACTGAGCCAGTCGATTCCTCTGGATAGTTTCAGTAATGCCTGCATGGTGTCTCCAATCAAATGTGGGCGCGTCGCGCTGCAGATTTGCCGTAGGTATGGCAAGGGGTACGGCAACTTTTTGCAACGGCGCGATTCTACGGAGCACTCTAATAGGAGTCTGACGGCAGCGTGACGGTGTTATCCCGCAGCAATGACTTGATTCTGTGCTATTGATTTTGTAGCTATAAGGGTTATCACCAGGGTGTAAAACGCCTTGTTTCATGTCCTGTGGCCCCCTTGGCGGGGGTGGGTAAATCGCTAGCACGGGGGGCGGATAAGGAGGGTTTTCGGCGCCCAAGCACTCCTATACTGCCCCGGGGTGGGCGCAGACCCGCCTGTAACCCATATGACAGGAGATACGCACTCATGAGCTCTGTAGCACCCGATACGCTGGCATTGCAGCGCCTTTACCATTGGGAGCAGGCAGCACCCAACCGCGTGACGTTGACCCAGCCCATGGGCCAGGGCGTGGTTCAGGATTTCACCTGGGGTCAGCTGGCCGACCAGGTGCGCCGCATGGCCGCACACCTGCAGTCCCAAGGCTGGGAGCCCGGGTCGCGGGTGGCCATTCTGTCCAAAAACTGTGCCTGGTGGCTGATGAGCGACCTGGCGATCTGGATGGCGGGGTATGTGTCGGTGCCGCTGTACCCCACACTGGCGCACGACACGGTGAACCAGATTCTCACGCACAGCGAAGCCAAGGCGTGTTTCATTGGCAAGCTCGATGGCTGGGAAGGCATGAAGCCGGGTGTTCCTGAAGGCATGCCCTGCATCAGCTACGCTTTGTCGCCTGAAGATGCACGCAAGAACTACGAAGGCTGGGATGCCATCTGCGCACGCACCCCGCCACTGCAGGGTGCGCCGGTACGCGGTGCGGACGAGTTGGCCACGTTGATCTACACCTCGGGCACCACGGGCAAGCCCAAGGGGGTGATGCACAGTTTCGGCAATTTCGCCTGGGCACTGGGCTCGGGGATCAAGCGCATTCCCATGGGCCAGGAAGACCGCATGCTGTCCTACCTGCCGCTGGCGCACGTGGTTGAACGTGTGCTGGTGGAGCATGGCTGGCTGCGCACGGGCATGCAGCTGTTTTTTGCGGAAACGCTGGAGACGTTTGCACTGGACTTGCAGCGGGCCCAGCCCACGATTTTCTTCTCGGTGCCGCGCCTGTGGGTCAAATTCCAGCAGGGCATTCACCACAAGATGCCACCGGCCAAGCTCAACCGCCTGCTGTCCATCCCACTGATTGGCGGCCTGGTGCGCAGCAAGGTGAAAAAAGCCCTGGGATTGAACCATTGCCGTATTGCAGCAGGGGGCGCGGCGCCCATGCCTTTGTCCCTGCTGCAGTGGTACAGCAAGCTGGGCCTGGATATCAATGAAGGCTATGGCATGACGGAAAATCTGGCCGTCTCGCACATTACCGTGCCGGGCAAAAACCAGCAAGGCAGCGTAGGCCCGGCCTACGACGGTGTGGAACACCGCACCGATCCGCAGACCGGGGAAATCCAGATGCGCAGCCCTGCCTTGATGCTGGGTTACTACAAGGAGCCGGAACAAAGCCGCGACGCCTTCACTGCTGATGGCTGGCTGCGCACCGGCGACAAGGGGCGCATCGACGCCCAGGGTTGCCTGCACATCACGGGCCGCGTGAAGGATTTGTTCAAGACCGGCAAGGGCAAATATGTGGCTCCCGCGCCCATTGAAGACAAACTCGGCACGCACGAGTCGGTCGAAGCGTGTGTGGTGACGGGTGCCAACCTGGGCCAGCCACTCGGAATCGTGATGCTCAATGCCGATGCTGTGGCCAAGGCAGAACAACCGCAGGGAAAAGCCGCGCTGGAGGCCTCGCTGACAGCGCACCTCAAGAGTGTCAATGCCACGCTGGACCCGCATGAGCAACTGCAATGCATCGTCCTGGTGACCACGCCCTGGACGGTGGACAACGATCTGATTACGCCCACCTTCAAGGTCAAGCGCAACCGCATCGAAGACATTTATTCCGCCAACTATGAGCGCTGGGAAACCTCGGGCAAGAAGGTGGTTTGGTACGGCCAGTGAATCGCTGTTTGCGTCCATGAAAAAACACCGCCCGGTTCAAGCCGGGCGGTGTTTTTTTGTGGTGCGCCCAGCATGGGCGCACACTTGCGAACTTATTCGGTAATGTAGTTCGACACGATGACCCAGCGGCCGTCATGCAGTTGCGACAGGCGCGAGAGGTTGCTGCCCAGGCGCTTTTGCGGTCCGAACTTCTGCACTGCGCTGCCAAAGATGTCGCGCGGGATTTCCATGGTGTCCATGGCCTTGATGAAGCTGTCGGTGCTCAGGTTGGTGCCCGCCTTCTGCGCGACGCGGATGAAGCTGTCGATCGCAAGATAGCCATAGACCGAGAACACAGCAGGGTCTTCGTTGAAGGCCGTCTTGTATTTGGTGGCCCAGAAACGGATGGGTTGCGATGCGTCGTCCAGGTAGGGGTTCTGCACCGTCATCGTGGCGTAGAGCCCATCCATGGCCTTGCCGCCCAACTTGTGGATCAGGTCGGTGTAGGCTGCGCTGGAACCCAGGAAGATCGGGTTGAAACCCAGTTTGCGCGCTGTACCAATGCCGCCAATCGTCTCGCGGATGATGGTGCCCAGCACCACCATGTCGCATTCGGCCGCCTTGAGCTTGGACATTTGCGAAGAGAAGTCGGTGGCACCGCGTTTGAACGTGGTTTTTTCGACCATGGTCATGCCGATGGCCTTGAGGCCGTCTTCTGCGCCGCGCTGTACTTCCAGGCCGAACTCGTCGTCCTGGTACATGGAGCACACCTTCTGGGCCTTCTTTTCCTTGACCAGCTTCGGCGTAGCAGCCTTCATCTGGTCATAGTAGGTGGCAGCAAAAGCGTACTTGAGCTTGTGGAAAGGCTCGTACATCTCACGCGCAGCCGTCACCGGGAAGAAGTTGATGACGTTCTTTTCAAACTGTACGGGCATGGCGGCAAGGTTTTGCGCCGTGCCCAGGTGGCCCACCATCATGAAAATCTTGTTCTGATTGACCAGCTTTTGGGCCGCCAGAACGGCTTTCTTGGGGTCGTAGCCTGAATCTTCCACGAGCAGGTTGAGCTTGCGTCCGTTGACGCCGCCTTGCTCGTTAACTTCGTTCACGCGCAGCATCATGCCGTTGCGCAACTGTTTGCCAAAGCCTGCCAGAGGACCAGACAGATCCTGGATGGAACCCAGCGTGATCTCGGTTTTGCTCACGCCCTGGCTTTCCTGGGCTTGTACCCCGGACGTGCTCATGGCGGCAGCGCATGCCAGCGCGGCCCAGGCTGCGGTCGATGTCATTTTCATGTCCTGTCTCCTTTTGAATTGTGTCAATACATGGCATCGATCTGTGCCGCGTACTTCTGTTCTACCAGCTTGCGCTTGAGCTTCATGGTCGGAGTGAGTTCTTCATCTTCGGCCGTGAGCTGGGTGTCGAGCAGGAAGAATTTCTTGATCTGCTCCACGCGGGCAAACTTCTGGTTCACCCGATTGATCTCGTTCTGGATCAATTCTTGCACTTCAGGGGCGCGTGTCAAACTGGCGTAATTACTGAAGGGTATGTCCTCATCCTGGGCGAATTTTTCTACGTTCTCTTGGTCGATCATGACGATGACCGTGAGATATGGGCGCTTGTCGCCGATGACCACGGCATCGGTGATGTAGGGCGAGAACTTGAGTTCGTTCTCCAGTTCACTGGGCGTGATGTTCTTGCCACCGGCCGTGATGATGATGTCCTTCATGCGGTCGGTGATGCGGAAGAACCCTTCATCGTCCACCACGCCCACATCCCCGGTGTGCAGCCAGCCGTCTGCATCAATGGTTTCGGCTGTTTTTTCGGGCAGGTTCAGGTAACCCATGAAGACGTTGGTGCCACGCACCAGGATCTCGCCTGTGGCAGGGTCGAGCCGCACTTCATTGAAACTGGCGGCCGGGCCGATGGAACCAGGCTTCATGCGCGTGGCCGGCACGCCGGTCGAGGCGCCGCAAGTCTCCGTCATGCCCCACACTTCCAGCATGGGAACGCCCAGGGCCATGTACCACTTGACAAGCTCGGGTGAGATCGGCGCCGCGCCGGTGACGCAAAAACGCGCCCGGTGGATGCCGATCAGTTTACGGGTGTTGTTCAGGGCCAGCCAGCGCGCCAGCGTGAAGCGCAGCCGCAGCCCGGTGTTCACCGCTTCGCCGGCCATGACCTTCTCGGCAATGCGCATGCCTACACCAATGCTCCAAGCGTAGGCGGCACGCTGTAGTGCACTCGACTCCTTGAGCGTGATCATCACGCCCGAATAGAATTTTTCCCAAACCCGGGGAACGGCGGTAAAAACGGTGGGCGCAATCTCGCGCACGTTTTCGGGAATGGTTTCGGGGTTCTCCACAAAGTTCAGCTTGGCGCCTGTGTAGAGCGCAAAGTACTCGCCCCCCATGCGCTCTGCAATGTGGCACAGGGGCAGAAAGCACATGCGTTCATCGCGCTCGTCTTGCGCCACCAGGGTGTTGAAGCCGCGCGTGGTGTAGACCAGTCCGCGGTGGCTGTGCATGGCGCCCTTGGGCTTGCCTGTGGTGCCCGACGTGTAGACCAGAATGGCCAGGTCGTCAGGTTGGCAGTCGGCCGCACTTTGCTGCACAGCGTCAGGGCGCTTCTCCAGCCATTCGCGGCCCAGGGCCCGCAGGGCGTCGAGCGACATCACGCCGGGGTCGTCCAGGTCGCGCAGGCCCTTCATGTCAAATACGACCACCTTCTGCAGCAAAGGCAGGCGCTCGCGCACTTCCAAGGCCTTGTCCAGTTGCTCGTCATCTTCCACAAACAATACGCGCGTCGCCGAGTCCTCGCACAGGTAATGCACCTGGGAAGCCGCGTCGGTGGGGTAAATGCCGTTGGAGACACCACCGCAACTGAGTACGGCCACGTCAGCCAGCACCCATTCGACCACGGTGTTGGCGAGGATCGAGGCCGTATGGCCACGCTCAAACCCCAGGGCCATCAGGCCACCCGCAATTTCGCGCACCGCCACGCCGGTTTCCTGCCAGGTCCAGCTGCGCCAGATGCCCAGTTTTTTCTGCCGCATCCAGATCTGATCGCCGCGCAGGGCCACCGCGTTCCAGAACACAGCGGAAATGGTCTCGCCCGGCACGACGATATCTTGCCGGGGCTGGATATGGCTTACATCCCACAAATTGCTCATTGCTTCACCGCCATGTCTTTTTCTTTTTCCAGCGCCGCTCGCCGCGCACGCCTGTTTCCTTCATGCCGAGGTAGAACTCCTTGATGTCGTCCTTCTCACGCAGGCGCTCGCAGGAGTCCTCCATGACAATGCGGCCGTTCTCCAGCACATAGCCGTAATCCGAGGCGTTGAGGGCCATGTTGGCGTTTTGTTCGACCAGCAGGATGGTGGTGCCACGCTCGCGGTTGATGCGCACCACGATCTCGAAAATCTCCTTGGTGAGCTTGGGTGATAGTCCCAGGCTGGGCTCGTCGAGCAGAATCAGATCGGGGTTGGCCATGAGGGCGCGCGAGATGGCCAGCATCTGTTGCTGCCCGCCCGACAGCAGTCCGGCATCCTGTTGTGAGCGTTCCTTCAGGATGGGAAAGTAGCCGTACACCATCTCCATGTCGCGGGCCATGCCGTCGCGGTCCTTGCGCGTGTAGGCGCCCATGAGCAGGTTGTCGTGCACCGAGAGCAGCGGAAACACTTCGCGCCCTTCGGGTACGTGCACCAGGCCCTGCTGCACGATGAACGCGGGGTCTTTCGCCGTGATGTCCTGGCTTTTGAATTCGACCGATCCCTTGCGCGGGTCCAGGATGCCCGAGATGGTCTTGAGAATGGTGGACTTGCCGGCGCCGTTGGAGCCCAGCACGGTGGCAATCTCGCCCCGGCGCACCTTCAGGCTCACGCCCCGGATGGCCTTGATGGGGCCATAGGAGCTTTCGACGTTCAGCAGCTTGAGCATGGGCGCCTGGGCGCCGTCGTCGCGGTCGGTCAGCGTACTCATGCAACCCTCCGCAATGAAGAAACATCGTCCACGGTGCCCAGGTAGGCCTCGATGACGGCCGGGTCGGTCTGCACCTCGCGTGGTGTACCCATGGCCAGCACCTCGCCCTGGTTCATGGCCAGTACCCGGTCGGACACCTTGGAGACGAGCGACATGTCGTGCTCCACCATGAGCACCGTGATGCCCAGCTCTTGCTGGATGTCCTGGATCCAGAACGCCATATCGTCGGTTTCCTCCACGTTGAGACCCGATGAGGGTTCGTCAAGCAGCAGCAGCTGGGGTTCGGTGCACAGTGCGCGCGCCAGTTCCACCACTTTGCGAACGCCATAGGGCAAGCCGGCCACCAGGGTGTCGCGGTAATGCTGCAGGTGCAGCAGGTCGATCACTTCCTCGGCTTTCAGGCGGGCCTGCAGTTCGGCCTCGCGCGCCGTGGCGGTGAAAAACATGTCGCGCAGAAAACCGGTCTTGCGGTGGGTGTGTCGTCCGATCAGCAGGTTGTGCAGCACCGTGGCGTGCTCAAACAGCTCGATGTTCTGGAAGGTGCGCGCAATGCCCATGGCGGCAATGGCGTGCGCCGGCTGGTCGGTGAGCTTCTTGCCCAGGTAGGTGATTTCGCCCGTGGTGGGCTGGTAGATGCGACTGATCAGGTTGAAAACCGTGGTCTTGCCGGCGCCGTTGGGACCGATGAGTGTGAACACCTCACCACGCTTGACGTCGAAGCTGACATTGTTGACGGCCAGTACGCCACCGAAGCGTACGCTCAGGTTGCGGGCAGAAAGGAGGATATCGCTCATCTCAAAGATTTCTTTCGATGCGTGTGCCACGCGCGGCGCAGGAAACCGGCGCGCCCCAGGCCAGTGGCCCCCGCGCAAGGGCTGCCCCGCCGCGCTGGGGGCGTCCCCGAGGGGCCGCTGCCTCTGGCGGCTGCACGGAGGAGCGAAGCGACATAGGGGAGTGTTTCACTTGAGGCGGTCCGATTTCTGGAAGGACTTCTGCCGCTTGAACATGCCTTTGCGGTAGAACGGAAAGAGTTGCAGCCAGGTTCGGATCTTCAGCCAGCGGCCATACAGGCCGTTGGGTTCGAACAGCACGAAGGAAACCAGCACCATGCCGTAGATGGCGGCCTGCAGACCTGGCGCCTGACCGATGGCATCGGGCAGCAGGTCTTTGACCATGCCAATGGCCTGCGGCATGGTGATCAAAAAGATGGCGCCGAGGAATACGCCATGCACCGAACCCAGGCCGCCAATCACGATCATCAGCAGCAGGTCGATCGATTGCAGAATGTTGAACTGGTCGGGCGAAATGAACTGCAGCTTGTGCGCATACAGCGCACCCGCAATGCCTGCCAGCCCGGCCGACAGGGCAAACGACAGTGTCTTGTAGCGCGCCAGGTGAATACCCATGCTTTGCGCCGATATTTCCGAGTCGCGGATGGCCACGAACGCTCGTCCTGTGGGCGCGCGCAGCAGGTTGAGCAGGCCCAGCGTGGCCGCCACAGTAATGCCCAGACAGAGAAAATAAAACGCATCACCGCCCGACAGTGACCATCCCCCGAGCGTTGGCGCCTTCACGTGCATGCCCGCGTTGCCGCCGGTCACCGATTCCCAGCGGGCAAACACTTCTTCCACGATGAAGCCAAAGGACAGTGTGGCCATGCCCAGGTAGATGCCCTTGACGCGCAGCGCAGGCAACCCCACCACCAGCCCCACGGCCGCCGACAGTCCGGCGGCGCAAGCCAGCGCCAGGGGAAAGGGCCAGCCCATGCCCACCAACACCGCCTGGGTGTAGGCCCCCACGCCCAAAAAGGCGGCATGGCCGAGCGAAAACAGCCCGGTGAAGCCCGCCAGCAGCATCAGGCCCAGGCCGGCGATGGCATAGATGAGTACAAAGGTCAGCTGCGCCAGCCAGTATTCGGCAAACAGCCAGGGCGCGGCCAGCAGCAGCAGCCCCAGGGCGCTGTACCAGAAGACGTGGCCAGGGTGCTTGGCAAGACGGATGTCCTGCCGGTAATCGGTTTTGAAAATGAAACGCATGTTGTTTGGCCCCGTCAGACTTTCTTGCGGAGCTTTTCGCCGAACAGCCCGTTGGGCCGGACCATCAGCATGATCAGCACCACCACATAGGCGGCGACATCCTTGAAGCCATCGGGCAAGTAAAAGCCCGAGAACGATTCGACCAGGCCAATCACCAGCCCGCCAACGATGGCCCCGGGCAGGCTGCTAAAGCCCCCCACCACGGCGGCGGGAAAAGCCTTGAGGCCGATGAAGCCCATGTTGGCATGCACAAAGGTGATGGGCGCCAGCAGCAGACCGGCAACGGCTGCCACCGCTGCGGCCAGTGCCCACACCAGGCCGTTGAGCCGTTGCACCGGAATGCCCATGTAGTAGGCCGCCAGCTGGTTCTGCGAAGACGCCTGCATCGCAATGCCCAGCTTGCTGTACTTGAACAAGGCGAACAACAGAATGCACAGCACGGCCGTGGCGGCAATGATGACGAACTGCTCGACGTTGACCACCAGTGTGCCAAGGGTCCAGATCTCGTCCTTGTAGGGCACCGGCAGCACATAGGTCTCTGTGCCGATGCCCGGAATCATGGTGATGATGCCGCGCGCCGTGTAGCCCACACCGATGGTCAGCATCACGATGGAGAACGCGGGCTGGCCCAGAATGGGGCGCACGATGACCCGCTCGATCGCCATGCCAAAGAGTGCCATGCCCGCAATGGAACTGAGCACGGCAAGCCAAAAGGGAAACCCCATCAGCGTCATGCATGCCAGGCCGCCAAAGGCGCCCAGCATCATGAGTTCACCCTGGGCGAAGCTCACGGTTTCTGTGCCTTTGTAAATCAGCACGAAACCCAGCGCGATGAGGCCATAAATGCAGCCTTGCGAGACACCGCTGATGACCAACTGCAAAAACTGCACGCTGTTGACTCCCTGTTTTGTGAATGCGTCCCGGTTTATAGCGGGGCATCGCAGTCTTGTCGTTAAGGGTTTTCCGTTGGTGACGTAAAGCAAAGTCTCGTAAGCGACAGCGGCGTTGCGCATCGCGACCGGGGCGATGCATAGCCAAAAAAATTTGTCAGTCGATGGCGAAGCGCGCGCGCAGCGCAGCGCCAAAAGCAGGCCTTCCGCTGAGCGATAGCGTCACGATATGGCAGCTAGCATGGGCGGGGTCACCCTGCACGGTGATGTGATGTTCGGCTGCGTCGTAGCCCAAGTGCAAGGGTGTTGTGTCTGCCGCCTCACAGAGGGTTTGCAGGTCATAGTCCCAGTCACCTCCGTCCTCGATGGCGCCGCAGCGTCCAGGGAAAACCTCGTGGGCCCACGCCAGCACCCACTCGATTTCGGCCAGCAGCGCTGAAAGCTGCTTGGGAGTGACCGATGCCATGGCATCCCAGGTACCTGTGCCCTCATCGTCTTCGCTGTAGTCAAAATCGAGGTAAAGCAGGGTCATGGTGTGCGGCGATGCAAGACAGAAAATGGCATTGTCCGGCAAGCGCATGCAGGCCCTGAACCATGCCACACGGAAAGTGAAACCATGAACGATACGGTACCGGTCCTGCAGGTCGAGGGCCTTTGTTTTTCTTACCCGCAGCACCCGCTTTTTGCGGGCTTGTCTGCCCGATTTGGCGCTGGCGTGATACTGGTGCAAGGGGGAGAGAGCAGCGGAAAAACCACGCTGCTGCGCTTGCTCGCAGGTGCTCTGGCGGCCGATGGTGGTCGTCTGGCGCTGCGCGGCACGGTGCTGGCCGATGCGCCACAAGCCTATCGGCAGCAGGTGTTCTGGGTCGATCCGCGTGCGGACGCCATTGATCCGCTCATTGTGCAGGCTTGGCTGGATTCGTTGCCCGCACTGCATCCTGCCTGGGATGCGCAGGCGATGGCCGATCATGTGCGCGGTTTTGGGTTGGAGCCTCACCTGGACAAGGCTTTTTACATGCTGTCCACGGGCAGTCGGCGCAAGGTGCTGATGGCGGCGGCACTGGCCTCGGGGGCTGCGCTCACGCTGATCGACGAACCCGTGGGGGGCCTGGACCGGCCCTCGGTGATCTACCTGCAGCGCGCGCTGACCCGCCATGCACAGCAGCCACGCGCCCTGGTCGTTGCCCATTACGAGGCTCTGCCGGGCGTTCCCTGGTCCCAGGTTCTGGAGTTGCCTGATGCTTGATGCGACCCACGATACTGGACTGCCGTTTGCGGCGTGCCATTCGCTGCGCACAGAACCCGCGGGAGCCCGCTGGCTGGCGCCTCGGTAAAGCCCAGGTAAACCCGCTGGCGTGCCAAGCGCAGGTGCGGTGCGCTGGCTACCATACGCCTTGGTTTCACTTTGCCATGCATTTACCATGCGCTCCTCCCGTCTGATCCACCGGCCCCGCAGCCCTGCATTGCGCCAGTCGGGACGCGCACGCTGGTGGCTCCTGGGCCTGTTCGTGGTGGCGCTGGCCGGTGGTGGTGGGTGGTGGATGCACCGTCAGGCGGGTGAGGGTGCGACTGCCGCCCCTGCGGGTGCCCCTGGTTCCGACGGACGCAAGGCCGGTGGCCCGGGTCGGTTTGGTGGCAGCCCGGCACAGCCCGTATCGGTCGGCGAGGTGCGGCGTGAGGACGTGCGTGTGCAGGTGAGCGCCATTGGCACCCTGAACGCGCGCGCCACGGCGGTGGTGCGTGCACAAGTGACGGGCCAGTTGATCGCGCTGCATTTCAAGGAAGGCGATGAGGTCAAGGCCGGTGCTTTGCTGGCTGAAATGGACCCGCGCAGCTACCACGCCGCCTTGGGCCAGGTGCAGGGCGCGTTGGCGCGCGACGAGGCGCTGCTCGCCAACGCACGCATCGATCTCGTGCGCTACCGTGATTTGCAGCAGCAGAACTCCATTGCCAGCCAGCAGGTGGACACGCAGGCTGCCCTGGTGCGCCAGCTCGAAGGCACTGTAGCCGCAGACCGCGCCGCGCGCGATGCAGCGCAGCTGCAGCTTTCGTACACGCGCATCACAGCACCGATTTCCGGGCGCCTGGGCCTACGCCAGGCTGACCGCGGAAACGTGGTGTCGCCAGGAGATGTGAACGGCATCGTCACCATTGCCCAGGTGCGGCCCATTGACGCCGTGTTCTCGGTGCCCGAGGGTCTGCTGTCGCAGATAACCCCTCGTCTGGCGGACAAAACCCCGCTGCCCGTCGAGCTGTGGGACCGTGAGATGCGCCAACGCCTGGGGACAGGCGTGGTCAGCGCGCTGGACAACGCCATTGACACCACTACGGGCAGCATCCGCGTCAAGGCGGCCTTTCCCAACGAGAACGGTGCGCTGTTTTCCAACCAGTTCGTCAACATCAAGCTGCAGCTCGATACGCTCAAGAACGCGCTGACCGTGCCTGCCACCGCCCTGCAAAACGGCCATGTGTACTTGGTGAAGGATGACGGCACCGTCGCTTGGACGGCGGTGCGCGCCGGCCCGCAGGATGGTGATCGCCTGAGCGTGCAGGGCGACTTGTCGGTGGGCGCGCAGGTCGTGACCGACGGGCTCGACCGCCTGCGCGATGGCGCCAAGGTGAACGTGATCACGCCCCCCGTGCCAGGTGCTGCGCCGGTAGCGAAGGCGCGCCGGTTTGATCCGTCCACGCTGCCGCCCGAGGTGCGTGAGAAGCTGGCCAAGATGTCGCCAGAGGAGCGCCGCGCGTTTATTACCGAGCGCCGGGCCAAGGCTGCTGCCTCGGCGCCTGCGCTGGCCGCAAGTGCCCCGGCCAGCGCCCCCGAGAGCAAGGCCAAGCCCTGAAGCGCGGCGGCCTCAGTCCAGACGGTTTCGCGCATGAATATCTCGCGCCCCTTCATATTGCGGCCGGTGGCAACCTCGCTGCTCATGCTCGCCTTGCTGCTCAGCGGCTTGCTGGCGATGCGCCTGCTGCCGGTGTCGGCCCTGCCCGAGGTCGATTACCCGACCATCCAGATCACCACGCTTTACCCTGGCGCCAGCCCGGATGTGATGACCGCCACCGTCACTGCGCCGCTGGAGCGCCAGTTCGGTCAGATGCAGGGGCTGGCGCAAATGTCGTCCACCAGCTCGGGTGGTGCTTCGGTGATCACGCTGCGTTTTTCACTCGATATCGCCATGGACGTGGCCGAGCAGGAGGTGCAGGCGGCCATCAACGCCGGCAGCAACCTGCTGCCCCCAGATTTGCCCATGCCGCCGCTCTACAGCAAGGTCAACCCGGCGGACGCGCCCATCATGACGCTGGCGATCACATCGCCTTCGTTGCCGGTCATTCGCGTCAATGATCTGGTGGAAAACCGCCTGGCACCGCGCCTGTCGCAGGTGCCTGGTGTCGGGTTGGTGGCGGTGGCGGGCGGGCGCCGGCCTGCGGTACGCATCCAGGTCAACCCCGCCACGTTGGCGGGCCTGGGCTTCACGCTGGACGACGTGCGCACGGCCATCGCTGCTGCCAATGTGCGCCAGGCCAAGGGCGGGTTCGACGGGCCAGACCGCGCGTCGAGCATCGATGCCAACGATCAGCTCCAGTCGGCGGCTGAGTACCGCAACCTGGTGCTCGCGTTTCGCAATGGCGCGCCGATCCGCCTCGCCGATATTGCCTCCACCGTGGACGACGCCGAGAACACGCGCCTGGCGGCATGGGCTGGTACGCCGGACATGGGCAGCCGCGCCGGTGTCATCCTCAACATCCAGCGCCAGCCTGGCGCCAACGTGATCGACACGGTGGACCGCATCCAGGCGCTGCTGCCCCAGCTGCGCAGCACGCTGCCGACCTCGCTCGACGTGCAGGTGCTGACCGACCGCACCGTCACCATCCGCGCCTCGGTGCGCGACATGCAGTACGAACTGTTGCTGGCGATTGCGCTGGTAGTGGCGGTTATTTTCGTTTTCCTGCGCAGCCCCTCGGCCACGCTGATTCCCGCTGTGGCGGTGCCGTTGTCGCTGGTGGGAACGTTGGGCGTGATGTACCTGGCGGGTTTTTCCATCAACAATCTCACGCTGATGGCGCTGACCATTTCCACGGGCTTTGTGGTCGATGATGCGATTGTCATGATCGAAAATATTGCCCGGCACCTGGAGGAGCCCGGCGCCGTGCCCCTCACGCCGCTACAGGCTGCGTTGGAGGGTTCACGCCAGATCGGCTTTACCATCATCTCGTTGACGATCTCGCTGATTGCGGTGCTGATTCCGCTTCTGTTCATGGGCGACGTAGTGGGGCGGCTATTCCACGAATTTGCCATCACCATGGCCGTGTCCATCGTGATTTCCGCCGTCGTCTCGCTCACCCTCACGCCCATGCTCAGTGCCCGCCTGCTGCGCGCACCAGAAAATGAACGCCACGGATGGCTGTACCACGCCACCGGCCGTTTCTTTGACCGCACCATCGCCGCCTATGGACGCATGCTCGAAGTGGTGCTGGACCACAGTGTGTTGACCTGGGTGGTTTTCATGGCCACGCTGGCGCTCACCGTACTGCTGTATTTTTGGGTGCCCAAGGGTTTTTTCCCGACGCAGGACACGGGCCTGCTGCAGGCCACCACCGAGGCCGATCAGTCCATTTCTTTCGCCGCCATGGCCGAGCGCCAGCAGGCCGTGGCCGCGCGCATATTGCAAGACCCTGCGGTGCAAAGCGTGTCTTCGTTCATTGGAGTCGATGGCCAGAACACCACGCTCAACAGCGGCCGCCTGCTGATCAACCTGAAGGCGCACAGTACCCGCGACGCCGCCCCGGTGGTGCAGCAGCGGCTGGTGACCGCCACGCAGAGCCTTGCCGGTATCCGCTTGTTTGTGCAGCCGGTGCAGGATTTGACGATTGAAGACCGCGTTGCGCGCACCCAGTACCAGTTGCTGCTGTCGTCGCCCGACGCGGCCACGCTCAAGGCGGCCACGCAACGGATGCAAGAGCGCCTGCGCGCGTTGCCAGGGCTTTCCGATGTGGCCAGCGACCTGCAGGACAAGGGGCTGCAAGCCTATGTGACCATCGACCGTGCGCAGGCCAGCCGGCTCGGTGTCACCGTGGCGGCGATAGATACCGCGCTCTACAACGCCTTTGGCCAACGCCTGATTTCCACCATCTTTACGCAGTCCAACCAGTACCGCGTGGTGCTGGAAGTCGCGCCGCGCTTTGCCGTTGGGCCTGAGGCGCTGGCGGGTATCTATGTGCCGGTGGCCGGTGGTGCGCCGGTACCGCTCTCGGCGGTGGCGCGTGTCCAAGAGCGCAGCATGCCGCTGGCCGTGAACCATGTGGGCCAGTTGCCGGCCGCCACGCTGTCATTCAACGCTGCGCCGGGCGTAGCGCTGGGCGACGCGGTTGTCCAGGTGCAAAAGGCGCTGGGGGATGCCCGTGCCAGCGGTGATGTCAGCGCTGCGGTGGATGCCCGCTTTCAGGGGGCCGCACTGGCTTTTCAGGCGTCACTGTCCAATACGCTGCTGCTCATTCTGGCGGCGGTGGTCACGATGTACATCGTGTTGGGCGTGCTCTATGAGAGCGTGGTGCACCCGGTGACCATTCTCTCGACCTTGCCCTCGGCCACGGTGGGGGCGCTGCTGGCGCTCAAGCTGGCGGGCGCCGAGCTTGACATCGTGGCCGTGATCGGCATCGTGCTGCTCATTGGCATCGTCAAGAAGAACGCCATCATGATGATCGACTTCGCACTCGATGCGCAGCGCGAGCGCGGCCTGCCCGCCCGCGCCGCCATTGTGGAGGCTTGCCGGTTGCGCTTTCGGCCCATCCTCATGACCACGCTGGCGGCACTGTTTGGCGCGCTGCCCATGATGCTGGGTGGTGGTGTGGGCAGCGAGTTGCGCTTTCCGCTCGGGGTGACGGTGGTGGGCGGGCTGATCGTCAGCCAGCTGTTGACCTTGTTCACGACGCCGGTGATTTATCTGACGTTTGAGCATGCCGCCGAGCGTTGGCACGCGCGCCGGGCGCGTAAGGAATCGGGCCATGCACCTGCCTGATTTTTTAGGCAAAATCGGCCGCCAGCGCACGTCTTGCCTGCGTGAGGCAGTCAAAAAGCATAGTGATTTGGAAGTGGGGGCTGATTCCAATTTCTTGCCTGGTTTGAGGGCGCACACCCCGGCCTCTGCCTTCAGTAAAAACAAACCGTCAAAAAATATAGCTGCTACCGCAATACCCATAAGCGCTAGAGGCCAAAAACACTATAAATCTGGAAGAAAGCTCAACCCATGAGCCTCTCCACCCCCTTCATCCACCGCCCGGTAGGCACCCTGCTGCTGACGTTGGCGTTGGTCCTGGCAGGCAGCGTGGCGTACTTTCAGCTGCCGGTGGCGCCGCTGCCGCAGGTCGATTACCCCACCATTTCCGTATCTGCCAGCTTGCCCGGCGCCAGCCCCGACACCATGGCCGCCACCGTGGCCACGCCGCTGGAACGCGCATTGGGCGCCATTGCCGGGGTGACGGAGATGACGTCAAGCTCGGCCCAGGGCAGCACGCGCGTCACGCTGCAATTCGACCTGAGCCGCACCGTCGACAGCGCGGCGCGTGATGTGCAGGCGGCGATCAATGCCTCGCGCACGCTGCTGCCCAGCGGCATGCCCAGCAACCCGAGCTACCGCAAGGTGAACCCGGCGGATTCCCCCATCCTGATGCTGGCGTTGACCTCGTCCACGCTCACCCGGGGCCAGATGTATGACGCGGCCTCGACCGTGCTGGCGCAAAAGCTCTCGCAGGTGGAGGGCGTGGGCCAGGCCACGGTCAGCGGGGGCGCGCTGCCGGCCGTGCGCGTCGAGCTTGACCCGGTGCGTCTGGCGGCCAGCGGCATTTCTCTGGAGCAGGTGCGCAACGCCATCAGCAACACCAATGGCCGCAGGCCGCTGGGGGGCGTAGAGCGCGAAGACCACTACTGGCAGATTGCTGCCAACGACCAGGCGAGCCTTGCTGCCGACTACGCGCCATTGGTGCTGCGCTGGAACGCCAATGGCAGCGCGGTGCTGCTGCGCGATGTGGCCGAGGTGACCAACGGCGTGCAGGACACGCGCAACTATGGCGTGGCCAATGGCAAACCGGCCATCCTGCTGCAGATCTACAAACAGCCGGGTGCCAACATTCTCGATGCCGTGGACCGCGTGCGGGCCTTGTTGCCGCAGCTCAAAGCCTCCATCCCGGCAGCGATCGACGTGCAGATCGTCTCGGACCGCACGCCCACGCTGCGCGCCTCGGTGCGCGAGGTGCAGCGCGCGCTGGTCATGGCGGTGGCGCTAGTGGTGATGGTGGTTTTCTTGTTTTTGCGCAGTGCCCGCGCCGCGCTGGTGCCCAGCGTGGCCGTTCCGGCATCGCTCATGGGTGCGTTTGGCGTGATGTACCTGGCCGGCTATACGCTGGACAACCTCTCGCTCATGGCGCTCACCATTGCCACGGGTTTTGTCGTGGACGATGCCATTGCGGTGCTGGAGAACATTGCCCGCCACATGGAGAACGGCAAGAGCGCACTGCAGGCGGCATTGGTGGGTTCGCGCGAGATTGCCTTCACGGTGCTCTCGATGAGCATTTCGCTGGTGGCCGTGTTCGTGCCCATCATGTTCATGGGCGATGTGGTGGGGCGGTTCTTTCGGGAGTTTGCCGTCGTCATGTCGGCAGCCATCCTGATCTCGCTGGTTATCTCGCTCACCACTACGCCCACGCTCTGCGCGCTGTTGCTCAAACCCCGCGCGGTGCACGCTCCTACGCGCATCGGTCGCTGGGTGGACGCCCGGGCTGCGCGCGGCATGCGCGCCTATCGCCGCAGCCTTGCGTGGTGCCTGCGCCGCCAGCCGCTGGTGCTGCTGCTCTTGGGCGGTGTCATCGTGCTCAATGTGTTTCTCTACACCACCATCGAAAAGGGCTTCATGCCCGAGCAGGATACGGGCCGCATCATGGGCTTCATTCGCGCCGACCAAGCCAGTTCCTACCAGGCGATGGAGCGGCGTATCAAGCGTTTTCTGGCCATTGTGGAGGCCGACCCCGCGGTCGAAAATGTGACGGGTTTTACCGGCGGCGGCCAGCGCAACGCGGGCGCCATGTTCATGACGCTCAAGACCGATCGAAAAGAGTCTTCCGACGCCGTGATCACGCGCCTGCGCGGCCAGCTCAAGGACGAGCCCGGTGCGCGATTGTTCATGGTGCCCCAGCGTGACATTCGCATCGGCGGGCGCCAAAGCAGCGGCTCTTATGACTATACGCTGCAGGCCGACGACGTGGCCGACCTGCGCACCTGGGAGCCACGCATCCGCGAAGCCTTGGCGGCGCTGGCGCAGCTCGAAGACGTCAACAGCGATGTGCAGGACCACGGCGAGCAGACGACGCTGGACATCGACCGCGATGCTCTCGTGCGCCTGGGCCTCACGATGGCGCAGGTGGACGCCACGTTGAACGACGCATTCGGCCAGCGCCAGGTGGGCGTGATCTACAACCCGCTGAACCAGTACCGCGTGGTGATGGAGGCGGCGCCGCGTTTTCTGCAAGACCCCAAAGTGCTGGACGGTTTCTTCTTTATCTCAAAAACCGGCCAGCGCGTGCCGCTCTCGGCCTTTGCCAAGCTGCGCAGCACCGTCACGCCGCTGTCCGTGAGCCACGAAGGCGGCTCCCCGGCGAGCACCATCAGCTTTGGCTTGGCGCAAGGCATGTCGCTGTCGGATGCCACCAGTGCCATCGAGCAGGCGGTGGCCAGCCTGGGCGTACCGGTGTCGGTGCGTGGCAGTTTTGGCGGTAACGCGGGCGCCTTTCAAAAGACGCTGGCCAACCAGCCGCTGCTCATTCTCGCGGCGCTCGCCACCATTTACCTGGTGCTGGGCATGCTGTACGAGAGCCTGGTGCACCCGCTGACCATCCTCTCGACCCTGCCTTCGGCGGGTGTTGGCGCGTTGCTGGCGCTGATGCTGTTTAAAACCGAGTTTTCGCTCATCGCGCTCATTGGCGTCTTCTTGCTGATCGGTATCGTCAAGAAAAATGCCATTCTCATGATCGACTTTGCCCTGGCACGCCAGCGCGGTGGCCATGCCAGTGCGGCCCAGGCCATTTACCGCGCGGCCGGGCTGCGCCTGCGCCCCATCCTCATGACCACCATGGCCGCCATTTTTGGCGCGCTGCCGCTGGCGCTGGGGCGGGGCGACGGTGCCGAGCTGCGCCAGCCGCTGGGCATTGCCGTGGTGGGGGGGCTGCTGGTGAGCCAGTTGCTCACGCTCTACACCACGCCCGTGGTGTACCTGGTGTTTGAGCGCCTGCGCCAGCGTGTGCAGATGCGGCGCTTGCCGCGACCGCGGGCTCCCGTGCCCCGTCTGGAGACTCTCTGATGGCTGTCCTGCCCCTGTGGTCTGAATTTTTATCATTGCGGTGTGTGCCGGGCGCACTCCCGGCTGCGCTGGCGCTCGCAGGCCTGCTTGCGGGTTGCGCCGCGCCCGTGCAGCACGCGCTGCCCGACGCGCCGGTGCCCGCCGCATGGAAAGAGGGTGCCGCCGCGCAGCCCGGCTTCTGGCACCCGGCAACGCCGGGGGAGGGCGTGCAGGCCGACTGGTGGATGCGCTATGGCGACCCGGCGCTGAATGCGCTGCAAGACAGGGCGCAGAGCGGCAACCCGGGCCTGGCGCAAAGTGCAGCGCGCCTGCGGGCGGCACAGGCGGCGGTGGGCGGTGCGCGTGCACCGCTGCTCCCTCAGCTGGGCATTTCGGCCAGCAGCCAGCGTGCACAGGCGACACCGGGTGCAGGCCCGGTCAACAGCCAGTCGCTGGGTGTTTCCGCCAGTTGGGAAATCGACCTGTGGGGGCGCGTGGCAGGAATGGTCGATGCGGCCCAGGCCAACGCCCAGGCCAGCAGCGCCGACCTGGCAGCGGCCCTCTTGTCGCTGCAGGCGCTGGTGGCACAAAGCTACTTCGCACTGCGTACCGCCGAAGCGCAGCAGCAAATGTTGCAAGCCACCCTTGCCGCCTACGACGAAAGCCGCACGCTCACGCGCAACCGCGTGCAGGCCGGGGTGGCGTCGCCGTCCGACGCCGACCAGGCAGAGTCCCAGTACCAGAGCACGCGCGCCCAATGGCTGGAGGCGCAGGCCACCCGCGTCCAGTGGGAGCACGCCCTGGCCGCGCTGCTGGGTGAGGCAGCTTCCACTTTTTCTTTGGAGCCCACGGCGCAACTGCCAGTACCGCCCGCCGTTCCGCTGGCGCTGCCCGCAGAACTGCTGCAGCGCCGCCCTGATATCGCAGCCGCTCAACTGAACGTGGCGGCTGCCAATGCCCAGCTGGGTGTGGCGCGCAGCGCCTTCTTCCCGGCCCTTACGCTCTCGGCCAGCGCGGGTTACCGTGCCAGCAGCTTCGCGTCGCTCATTTCGGCGCCGAACCTGGTGTGGTCGCTGGGGCCACAGTTGGCACTGGCGTTGTTCGACAACGGCGCACGCACAGCGGCCGTGGAGGGCGCGATGGCCAATGTGGACCTGGCTGCGGCCATTTACCGGGGTGTGGTCATCACCGCCTTGCAGGAGGTGGAAGATGCATTGAGCACCGGTGCCTTCGTGCAGCAGCAGGCGCAGGCGCAGCAGCTTGCCGTGGCGGCTGCGCAGCGTGCGCTTGCCGTGGCGCAAAACCAGTACCGGGCCGGTATCGTCGGCTACCTCAATGTGCTTTCCGCCCAGGCGAGTTTGCTGGCGGGTCAGCGCAGTCTGATCGAGCTGCAACGCCAGCAGCTGGTGGCGGTGAATACCTTGCTGAAGAATCTGGGCGGCGGCTGGACCGATGCCCCTTGACGGGTGTGCTGCCCGTGCGCGGTCAGCGCAGGTAGTTCATGTAGCCGGTGATGATCACG
Organism: Simplicispira sp. 125; assembly: GCF_003096555.1. Taxonomy (NCBI): domain Bacteria; kingdom Pseudomonadati; phylum Pseudomonadota; class Betaproteobacteria; order Burkholderiales; family Comamonadaceae; genus Simplicispira; species Simplicispira sp. 125. The sequence continues at coordinate 484,267 of NZ_QEKM01000001.1, forward strand.
GCGTTGAAAAAGTCGATGAACAGGGAGCCCACCAGCGGAATGACGAAAAACGCCTTGATGGACGGCCCGTTGGCTGCCGCAAAGGCCTGCATGTTGGCCATGGCGTTGGGCGTGGCGCCCATGCCGAAGCCGCAATGACCGGCGGCAATCACTGCAGCGTCGTAGTCACTGCCCATGACGCGGAAGGTGACAAAGTAGGCATACGCAAACATCACCACCGTCTGCACCAGCAGGATGGCCAGCAGCGGGCCAGCCACCTGGGCCAACTCCCACAGCTTCATCGACATCAGTGCCATGGCCAGGAAGAATGCCAGCGAAACGTTGCCCACCACTTCGAACTGGCGCAGCGGCAGGTGCCAGTCGCGCCAGTCGATCACGTTGCGCATCAGTGCGGCCACCAGCATGGGGCCGAGGTAGGCGGGCAGCGTGACGCCCAGGTCCTTGAGCCAGTTGACCAGGAGGGTGCCGGCGCCAATCGACAGTGCCAGCAAAATGGTGGCGTACATCACGGTATCGTGCGAATCGGCTTCGCCGGTGTCCTTGATCAGCGGTGAAGCGCTTGCAGATGTTGCCGCCACGGTCGGCTGCAGCTTGTTGCGCCGCATCAGCAGCGTGCCCACCGGCCCACCGATCAGGCAGCCGGCCACCAGCCCGTAGGTGGCGGCGGCAATGGCGGCCGGCAGCGCGCCCACAGCGCCGGCCTGTTCCAGCAGCGGGCCGAAAGCCGCCGAAGTGCCATGCCCACCGGTCAGCGAGATAGAACCTGCGGCCAGGCCGATGAGCGGGTGCACGCCCATGCTGCTCGCCATGGCCACGCCGACGGTGTTCTGGATCAGCACCAGCACCACCGCAGCGCCCAGAAACAGCGCTACGCCTACGCCGCCTTTTTTCAGCAGCTCGAAACTGGCAGAAAACCCAATGGTGGTGAAAAACACCAGCAGCAAGAAGGCGCGGATGCTGTCGTTGAAGATGAACTCGAAACTGCCGGTTTGGTGGCCGACGAGCGTCAGCACCGAAAACAGCACGCCCCCAATGATCGGTCCGGGGATGAAGTAGCGCGCCAGGATGCTGGCGTGCTTTTTGATGAATTCACCGAGCACGAGCAATACGGCAGAAAGCCCTACGGTCTGGGCGATGTCGAGCGGGATGGTGACCATGAAGGAGCCTTCTAGGGGGTGTCGAAGTCCTGCGGGTATTGCGCTGGTCGCTTCTGAATAAAGAGCTTTAGCCGTAGGGCGGCTGTGCGTGAGAGGGGCGATTTTACCGTGGTGGGGCCGCCAGGTCGCTCCCGTGCAAGGCCCTTACAGGTGGGTGCATGGCGTGTCTTGGCTGGGCTGCATCAGCGGGGTGGCGCACGGTGTGCCTTTGGAGGTCGCGCCCTGGGCTGCGCAACGGGTGTTGCCCAATGCGGTGCAAACCCATTCAAAAAAGATAGCTGTCAGCGCTTGATGGTATTGCGCTGGAGGCCGAAAAGACCTGATTAGCTACGTACCTCAGACACCCGCAACATTTTCAATGGAAGAGGCCTTGTGGTTACTAGCGCCCGCAGCAGCCTTGGCAGCATGGCGGGCAGGTCAAAGCGGCGGTTGAAGCGGTAGCAGAACTCCGCCAGGTAGCGTGCAGCATATTTGGCATGATCAAACGAGTGGTACGTTCCCGCCACACTGGTCTTGAGATTGCCCAGCAGGGTGTTGACCCAGTGCAGCTGGGGCGTCTGCGCCCCCTGGCGGCCACCTCCCGTGACGTGGGGCTCATGAATAGCGCCCACCTGGCGCACCTGGGCAAAGGCAGGTGTGCCATCGCTGACCACATGACAGCCGGGCGCCAGATAGCGCTGCGCCCACTGCGCCATCTCCTGATTCGTGAAGTCCGCCACTGGCACCAAGCGCAGGTACAGCGGCCTGCCGTTCTCGCTGGTCTGTACGGCAGCTACAAAGGCGGATTTGTTGGCCGCCTTGCGTCCACCGTTGATACTGCCTGCGCGCTCGCCCCCAAGGTAGGCATCATCGATCTCCACACGCCCGCTCAGCAGATAGCGCGCATCGCGCTGGCCCATGGCCTGCATCAGCTTGTGTTTGAGCAGCCACGCTGTCTTGTAGGACACACCCAACTGGCGCTTGAGCGCCAGGGCGCTGATGGCGTTCTTGTGCTGGGTGAGCAAATACATGGCCAGGAACCACAGCCGCAGGGGCAGATGGGTGTGCTCCATCACGGTGCCCACGATGCTCGAACTCTGGTAGCCGCAGATAAAGCACTCCCACAGCTGGCGGCCGATGCCATTGCGGGTGAGAAAGAAGCGCTTGCAGCCGCAGTGGGCACACTGCCAGCCGTGGGGCCAGCGGGCGGCCACCAAGGCGCGCTCGCACTGTTCTTCACAGCCGTAGAGAGCTTGGAACTGGGGCAGCGACAGGCCGCGCTGGAACTGGATGGCATTCATTGACATTGCCTGCTCCTTGGCCGATGACTCGGCACTGGTTGTTGGAGGGCTGGCAATGGCGGAACGTTCACGACGAACTGAGGTATGTCGCTAATCAGGCGAAAAGATCCAAAGTTTTTACTACATGGCCCGAAACTGCGCCGCATACAGTCGGCTGACGGGAAATGCCTCTGACCGGCCATGCAGCTGCACGCTGAGCTTGCCGCTCTCGCTGCGCACCGCGCTGGCGATGGCCGACGCGCGCACCAGCGTGCCGCGGTGAATTTGCCAGAACTGCTGCGTGTCCAGCTGCGCCAGCAACTCGCGCAGCGGCGTGCGGATCAGATGCTCGCGCTGGGCGGTCAATACGCGCACGTATTTGTCGGCGGCCTCGAACACCAGCACATCGTCCATCGGCACCATTTCGATACGGCTTCCGTGCCCTGCCTGAATGAAGCGCAGCGGCGCGGCGGCCGCGGGCGTGCCGGCGCTGGCCAGCAGTTTGCGCAATTGCTCCAGCGCGGGGTCATCGCCCAGCGGCGTGCTGGCGGTGCGCGCGGTGAGGTGCTGCTGCACGCGCGCCACCGTTTTTTGCAGGCGCGCAGCCTGCAGGGGCTTGAGCAAATAGTCCACCGCCTGCGCCTCAAACGCCTGCACGGCGTACTGGTCGTAGGCGGTGAGGAAGACCAGCGCAGGAAAGGGCTTGTGCTGCGGCCAGGCGTCCGCCAGTTCGGCGGCTGCGTCCAGACCGCTCTGCCCGGGCATGCGGATGTCGAAAAACAGCACGTCGGGTTCCAGCGCCAATGCTTCGCGCACGGCGGCCAGGCCATCGCCGACGGTGGCCACCACCTGCAGCGCAGGCCAGGCCAGGGCCAGTTCGTGGCGCAGGCCTGCGGCCAGCAGGGGCTCGTCCTCGGCGATCAGGGCGCGTGGGGCGGGGGTGTTCATGGGGCTGAAAAATTCAAGGGAAAAGTGACTCTGGCGCTTGTCCCGCCAGCGCTGGTAGCTATCAATTCAAGAGTTCCCTGCGGGCCGTACAAAGTGGCCAGGCGCTCGCGTACCTGCGCCAACCCAAAGTGGCTGGCGGTGCTGTCGGTGTGGTCTGTGTGCAGCGGCGCCAAGCCTACCCCCGTATCCGCGACTTCGAGGACCAGCAGCGTGCCGGATGGGCCGGGCAAGGTACTGGCACGCACATGGATGTGGCCACCCCCCACCTGGGGTTCGAGTCCGTGGCGGATGGCGTTTTCTACCAGCGGCTGCAGCAGCAGCGGCGGTACAGGTGTGCTTTGAAGTGCCTCGGGCAGGTCCAGTGTGAAGGCCAGGCGCGAACCCATGCGCACGGCCATGATCTCCAGATAGTCTGCAAGGCGTGCAAACTCGTCGGCCAGCGGGTGCAACGCAGAGCGCGCGCCGCCCAAGGTGGCGCGCAGGTAGGCGATCAGGTGGTCCAGCATGGCCTGGGCGCGCGGCGGGTCGGTAGCGATCAGCACGCGCAGGTTGGCCAGGGTGTTGAACATCATGTGGGGTTCGAGCTGGGCCTCCAGCAGTTTGAGCCGTGCCTCGGTGGCGTCGCGCTGGGCCTGGGCGATATGGGCCTGCAGGTAGGCGGCCTTGCCCCGGCTGTAGAAGAAGAACGAAATGGCGGCGCTGGCAGCGACGGTGATGAGCAACGAAGGCACCACATCGCGGCCCTGCAGCAGACCTGCGGTGCTGCCGCTGTAGGCATCGCCCAGGGCCGTGCCGAGTACGAAGCCAACGCCCATGCCGCAGGCCACCAGCACGATGCCGCGCCAGCCCATGGGCCAGGGTGTGTTGCTGGGCCCTCGCAGCCCATGGCGGCCCAGCTCGATGACCAGCCAACTGGTCAGGCCGATGCCGAGCGAATACACCAGTTGCACATCCCAGGCACCGTTTTTGGACAGCGTGAGTGCCAGCGCGATCAGGCAGCAGAGCACGGCCGTGATCAGGCCGTGGCGCGCAAGCGGGCGAAGGTCAAAGTGCGGCATGAGGCGTGGTGGGCGGGTGTGGCTTGCCATTGTGCGGCAGGCCGTCCGCGTTCTCATAGCGGTGGCTGGCGGTGCAGCGCAGCGCGTTCGCGCTCCAGCAACTGGGCATAGAGGCTGCCGCCGGGCATGGCAACCCACACGGCGGCGCCGTGGATCAGCAGGCCCAGGCCCCAGCCCAGCGCCGGGAACACAGCCCAGGGGTAGTTGCTGCGCGAGGAAAGAAAGGCCAGAAACAGGTTGACCAGCACATACACGCAGGCATGGGCGTACCAGCCCAGCTTGGCACCCGCGCGCTTGCGCGCCAGGCGTTCGAGATCGTCGCTTTTGGAAGAAGGGGCGTGGGCCATGGCTTGTCCTTTCAGGCGGCCATAACGCGCTGTGCCGGGGCGCGGTCTTTTGCCAGGCGCAGCAGGCGCCCGGTGCGGGCGGCAAACACACCGTTGAAGACGCCATAGACCAGTGCGATCTGCAGCGCGAAGCCACTATCGCGTGCCAGTGGCGGCTGCAATGCGAGCTCCACACCCACCGCCCACTTCACCAGAAAGATGCCGACGATGAGCAGCATAGGCCAGCCACTTCCCGGCAGCGCAAAGCGTTGGTGTGCGGCGTCGTAGTGGGTGCCTGCGGGCGGTGTACGGAACAGCCATAGTGAAAGCCCGGCCACCGCACAGGCCACAGCCAGCCAGGCGCCCAGCACGCCCGCCAGCTGCGGCGCTGCCCCAAATGCAGAGCCCAAGCCCCAGGCGGAAAAGACGGCCATGGCGATGGGCATCAACAGCACACGGCGCAGGCCGGCGCTGCGCGCGAAAAACTGGCTGGCGCCCAGCCAGACCAGGGCGGCGAGCAGCAGCCACACCCAGGTGGGTGTGTGCTGGACGATGGTGATCAGCATGCGTGGCTGCTGCGTTGCAAGGGTCAAAAGCATGGCAAACCTTTCGAATGGAAGAGCGAAGGCCTGACTGTCGTCGCCAAAGCCGGGCTTGGCTATGCGGCTGCGACGAAATGCGGCTTTGGCACCGCCAGTTGCGCTGGGCGGCTCGCCAGTGGCGAGGTGCCGTTGCGGCCGTGGTGCTCCTCCATTGACTGCGGCGGCTGCAAATGCACCGGCGGGCGGCTTCGTCCGTGACGGAGAAGGGATAATCCACGTTTTTGATCCGGCTGTTCAAGCCAAAGGACGCGCGCGTGGATATTGTTTTGCTGGTCAAGGCCGCCATCATGGGCGTGGTCGAGGGCCTGACCGAGTTTCTCCCCATCTCCTCCACGGGCCACCTCATCTTGGCGGGCGCACTGCTCGGTTTCGATGACGACAAGGCCAAGGTGTTCGACATTGCCATTCAGACCGGCGCCATCTTCGCCGTCATCCTGGTGTATTGGCAAAAGATTCGCGCCACCGTGGCCGCGTTGCCCAACTCGCGCCAGGCGCAGCGGTTTGCGCTCAATGTACTCATTGGTTTTTTGCCCGCCGTGGTGTTGGGCCTGGCGTTTGGCAAGGTCATTAAGGCGCACCTTTTCACCCCGGTGGTGGTGGCCAGCACCTTCATTCTGGGCGGTTTCATCATTTTGTGGGCCGAGCGGCGCTCACCCGTAGCCACGCGGGTGACGTCGGTGGACGACATGTCGCCGCTGGATGCGCTCAAGGTGGGCCTGGTGCAGTGCCTGGCCATGGTGCCGGGCACCAGCCGCAGCGGCGCCACCATCATTGGCGGCATGCTGCTGGGGCTCTCGCGCAAGGCGGCCACCGATTACTCGTTTTTTCTGGCCATGCCCACCTTGATCGGCGCGGGTGTCTACAGTCTGTACAAAGAGCGTGCGCTGCTGTCTATGGGGGATGCGCCGCTGTTTGCGGTTGGTTTGCTGTTTTCCTTTTTGAGTGCCTGGATCTGCGTGCGCTGGCTGTTGCGTTACATCAGCAGCCACAGTTTTGTGCCCTTTGCCTGGTACCGCATCGTGTTTGGGGTGCTTGTTCTTGTGACAGCGGGCATGGGCTGGGTGCGCTGGGAAGGCTGATAATCGTTCGCATGAATCTATTTGCATTTCACCCTGGGCGACCGCTTGCCGTTGCATTGCTGCTGGTGCTGCCCCTGGCTGCCATGGCCCAACTGCGGCCCGTGCCTGCCCAGGAGACTGAGAAGGGCTACACCTGGGCGCTGGGTGCCTATCTGGCCAACGGCCCCAGCTACCCGGGCAGCACTGAGCGCAGCACCGGTGTGCGCCCCGTCATTGGCCTGGAGGTGGGGCGCTACACCATCAGTTCGGGTGGCGGCGGTTCGCTGCTTGATTTTGACCTGGATGCCCGCGATTCCGGGCTGACCGCCCGCCTGTTTGAATGGGACCACTTTCGCCTGAGTGCCGGTCTGCGCCTCGATGGCGGCCGCAAGGGTGAGGGCGATCCCATCCTGAGCGGTCTGCCGGATGTGGATCGCACTCTGCGCGGACGCCTGAGCGCCATTTATGAATTTCCAGGGCGCCTGTCGCTGCGCAGTACCCTGAACCAGGACTTGCTGGGCCATGGGGGCGGGGCCACGCTGCAGACGTCGGCACGCTACGAATTTCGCATCAGCGACCGTACCGAAATCTCGCTCGCGGCGGGCTTCACCATGGCGGATGCCACCTACATGCGCAGCTATATGGGCGTGCCGGTGGGCGCTGCCGGTGTGACCACCCCGCTGCCCGCGTACCGGCCTGGCAGCGGCATGCACAGCACCGACCTGGGGCTGGAAATCAAGACCGCCGTGGCGGGCCGCTGGGTGGTGTTTGGCGGCGTGCGTTACCAGCAACTGCGCGGCGACGCGCGGCGCAGTCCGCTGGCCGTCAAGCCCGACAGTTATGGGGTTTCGTTCGGGCTGGCCTACCGCTGCTGCCGCTGACAGCGTTGCCGGTATTCAACGCGAAGCCAGCGCCAGGTCACCCCGGTTGCGCTGCACGCAGAACTTGCCGCGTTGTTTGCCCGCGTACATCGCGGCGTCGGCCAGCTTGAGCAGGCCCACAGCGTCCTGGCTGTCCTGCGGGGCCAGCGCGTAGCCGATCGTCAGCCCGACCTGCACTTGCTGCGCTCCCAGCGAGAATGGCACATGGAATGACTCCAGCAGCTTGTGCCCCAGGTCGTGTGCCTGCTGCGCACTGGTGATCTGGCTGACCATGATGACGAACTCGTCGCCGCCCAGGCGAGCCACCAGATCGTTCTGGCGCACCTGGCCCTGCAGCCGCTGGGCCACGGCTACCAGCAGCTCATCACCCGCATCATGGCCGTGCAAGTCGTTGACGGGCTTGAACCCATCCAGGTCCATCACGAAGACCGCCACCATGTGCTCGGTGCTGCAGTGCGCCAGGGCACTTGACAAGGCCAGGCCCAGGCCACGGCGGTTGGGCAGGCCGGTCAGGGGGTCTGTGTGTGCGAGTGAATGCAAGGTGTCGCGCTCGGCGCGGGCACTTTCAGCAGCGGTGCGCAGGGCTTTGGAGCGCAGGCCGAGCACGCGCATGAACAGCAGCATGTCGATCGTCGCGCCAAACTGGAAGGAGTGAAGAGTCCAGAAGTTCACCGGGACCCAGCCCCGGATGACGCCAATCACCGTGGCGGTGGTCGTAAAGTAAATCAACCAGGCCCATAGCAGCGTGCTCCCCACGGCGTCGCCCTGGCGCATGCGTGCCACCGCACCGGGAATGCCCATGAGCGCGGGCAACAGGCCCAGGATGCTGACGATGGCGGTCAATTTTCGAGTGTCGTACAGGTTCAGCGCAAAAGCTGCGGCCAGAGCGGCAGTGCATGCAGCGCCTACGCGCATGGCCCGCATGAGTCGGTTGCGTGGGTCGTCTGCGGCCAGTGCCTGGCCGAAGAACAGAAAGGAGCCACAGGTGGCCAGGAGGGCTGAGAGGCCACTGGCATGCTGTTCCATCCAGAGGTTGCTGCCCCAAAGGTACTGCGCACCCACACCGAAGAATTGCAGTGAAAAAAGCAGGCTTCCCGAAATCAGCACGGCGTACTGGATGAACAACACATCGCGCAGACTGATCCACAGGGCCAGGCTGTAAGCCAGCAGGCACAGTGCCAGACCGGTGAGAACACCTTGCAGCATTTGCTCCTGCAACGCCTGGTGCAGCAATGCCGGGGGTTTGCTCAGGGTGATGGGCAAAATCATGGCGCCCTGGGCCTGCACGCGCAGCAGCAGTTCGTGCTGTGCGTCCGGCGCCAGGCTCAGCGCCACCGTAGGCACCCGGCTGGGCAGTGGGCGCAGCGCCGACCCAACGAGGTTGCCCAGAGCCGTTTGCTGGACGATGCGTCCGTCCCGTGCCAGAAACACATCGATGCGGTTGAGCGGAGCGTAATCGATAGACAGTATCCATTGCCCGTCCGACTGGGGCGCCAGAGCCAGCGGAACGCGCAGCCAGACGGCCTCGGGGCGCACGCCCAGGGTGCCCTGGGTGGTGGGCATGGGGACAAAATCGGTGTTTTGATCGAGCAGCTCCTGGGCCGTGAAGCGGCGCTCGGGGTCGGGCAACATGGCCAGAGCCGACCACAGTGTGATGGATCGCGCGTTGTCGTCCAGCACCACAAGGGCCTGGTCCGCCCGGGCCCAGGGCGCTGTCAGCAGCAGCGCCAGCAGCACCCACAACACGGCCATCCCCTGGATGCCCGCCCTGCACCGTGTACCTGCAGTCAAGAGCATCAGGCGCCGCAAGGCAAGAGAGCGGTTCATGGCGGGTAGGGCGAAGGTGTGCGGGTCGGGGTTGTGGCAGCGCCAAGGCGGCCAGTGTGAAAAAGTGTAAATTAAAAGCGAAACTCTGGCTGGGCGGCCCCTGCAGTGCAGCGGGTCAGTCCGAACCGTTCAGCGATGCCAGGTTGAGCAGCGAGGCCTCAATGGCGGCGGCAGTCATCTTCGGTTTTTCCATCGGAAAGAGGTGGCTGCCGTCGACCATGGAAATACGCCCCTGGGTGATGCGCTGCACCAGTGCCATGCCCACCTGTTTCAGCTCGGCCGATGCGCGCCCGCCAATAAAGGCGGCCGGGCAGCGCAGCGGGTGCTTGCGCAGCAGGCCGCCCAGGTGGTGCGGCATGGTGTTGTAGATGGCCGTCTCCACGGCGCGGTCGAAGGCCAGCACGCGGCGGTCTTCTTCATCGTAGAGGCCGTGGGTCACATAGTCGCGCAGCACCTGCGGGTCCCAGCGGACGAAGGCCTTTTTCTTGTGGAAATGCTCGAAGGCCTCCTCGGTGCTGGCCCAGCTGTTGCGGCGCAGGCGGCTCACTCGGCCGGGCGACACCGAACCCACCACCTGGGTGCGCTTGGCCATGCCCACCGTGGTGGCACGCCAGCCGCTGATCAGGGGCGAGTCAACCATTAGCACGCCGCGTGCCAGCTCGGGGTGCATGGCAGCGGCCATCACGCTCAGAATGCCTCCCAGCGAATGGCCCACGAGGTACACCGGTCCCCCCGAGGCGCGCACCTGCTCGGCGGCGAACTCGGCCAGCTGCTCCACCAGGTTGGGCCAGTTGTTGGTGACAGGAAAGCGCGGGTCGTGGCCAAAGCGGTCCACCGCGCTGACATCGAAACCGCGCTGGCGCAGGTGGTCAAAAAGTACGCTGTAGGTGCCCGAGGGAAAGCTGTTTCCGTGGGAGAAAACGATTTTTGTCATACCTTGTGAATGCAGGGGCCGCGCTCAGATGAGCTTGTCGCGCGGCGTAGTGATTTTTTTGAGTGGCTTGCAGCGCACCGGAGCCACCAAAATGGGCACCTCGGTCGCCTCGCCGCCCCAGTTGGGGCTTTCGATGCTGTCGAACACCTGGCGCAGCTTTTCGCCCCAGCTGTCGTGCAGCATGCGGAAGTAGGGGTTGTCCTCGGTGATGCAGACGATCTTGTCGGAGCAAAAGCGGTCCGCTTCGTACAGCACCAGGTCCAGCGGCAGGCCCACCGATAGATTGGATTTGAGCGTGCTGTCCATCGACACCAGCGCGCACTTGGCCGCATCGTCCAGCGGCGTTTCAGGCGTGAGCACGCGGTCGAGCACGGGTTTGCCGTACTTCGATTCGCCCACCTGGAAATACGGCGTCTCGGACGTGGCCTCGATGAAATTGCCGGCCGAATACACCTGGAACAGGCGCATGCCCTCGCCCTGGATTTGCCCGCCGAGCACCAGCGAAACGTTGAAATCCACCCCCGAGCGCTTGAGCGAGGCGCCGTCGCGCTCGTGCACATGGCGCACCGCTGCGCCCAGCACGCGCGCGGCGTCGAACATGCTGCGCGCGTTCCAGATGGTGATGGGCTCGCCGTCCACCTCGTCCTTGATCTGCGTGGTTTGCAGAATCTCGCGCACCGACTGCGAAATGCTCAGGTTGCCCGCCGACAGCAGCACCATGAAGCGCTCGCCCGCTTTCTCGTACACCATCATCTTGCGGAACGAGCTGATCTGGTCGAGCCCGGCATTGGTGCGCGAATCGGACAGGAAAACCAGCCCGGCGTTGAGTTTGATGGCGACGCAATACGTCATGGGGAAATGCGTGAAAGAGGAAAAACCCTGAGTGTAGTGCTGCGCCAGAACAAGCCTGCACTGATTCCGTTTTACGGAAGGTTGGTATAAAAATAATAGCTGCTAACGCTTATCCAGTAAGCGCCAGAGGTTTATTTCATTCAAAATTCCCAGAACGCCTCGATCAGCTCGCCCTGCGCATCCAGCAGCCACCACTCGATCACCACATCGCGCTGGCCCACACCCAGAATGCCGAGCTGCCCGCGCGGCGCGGGCAGCGCCACAGGTGGTCGCCCGGTTGGGCCAGGGCCTGCACCTTGGCGCGCACGGCGGCGGGCACCTCGGGGCTGTGCCCCAGTCCAGCAGCGCATCGCGGCATTCGATGTGTTCCAGGGTGTCGAGCACGGGGTTGGTCTTGAACTCGTAGCCGTGCGCCAGGCGCCATTGCAGCTCGCCGATCCATACCGTGACGCGGGCGAGTTCGGCGGCGTATTCGTTCAGTTCGATGCCCAGCACGTTGTGCGGGCCGGTCACCAGGTCGGCCTCACGGTCCAGGCCCAGTTCGGCGGCCTGCAGGTGGCTGTGGTGCTCCACATCTTTGAGGCACTTGAGGGCCAGGAACAGGAAGTTGCCGCTGCCGCAGGCCGGGTCGAGGGCACGGTAGTTTTTGAGTTCGTCGAGCCAGGTGACGAACAGTGCATGCGCTGCGCGGTAGTGCTTGTCGCTTTTTTTGGTGATTTTGGCTGCAAGCTCTTTTAGATTAAGCGCTACTAGCTCCTATTTTTGTAGCAATGGGCAGCGGATAACGGGGTCGATCAGGCGCTCAATGGTGGCCGGGTTGGTGTAGTGGGCGCCGAGCTGGCTGCGCTTGGCGGGGTCGAGCCCGCGCTCGAACAGGGTGCCAAAGATGGAGACGTCGATGGCGCTCCAGTCCAGGTCGGGTGCCGAGAGGGCGGGCACCGCGATGGCCTGGAACAGGCCGCCGTTGAACCAGGGAATGTCGTCCACGCCATACAGGCCGCCGGTCTGCATGGTGGTGAAAAGCTGCGTGAGGCCTTGGGTGAGTCGCTCGGGGGTGATTTGTTTGTGGGCTACCAGCCGCTCGAACATGCGGCCCGGCAGCAGTCCCACGTCTTCGGCAAAGAAGCAGAACAGGCATTGCGTGAGGAAGTGCGCCTCCTGGTTGGCACGCTGCTGGCGGGCGGCGGCGGTTTCTCCGTCCGTGGCGCCGCGCTGGCGCAGGTTTTCGGCCAGGGCGGCAAAGCTTTGGGCGGCGGCTTCGGTGATGTCGCGGCTGGTCTGGCGTGGCTTGAAGCTGCCCGGCGCTGTCCAGATGCGGCGCAGCAGGGCGAGCTTGTCGGGCTGGTCTTCGGCCACATGGGGGCACCGTGGGTGGTCAGTAGCCGTGCAGGGCGTAGTCGAGTGCGTCCCAGATGGCCTGGGCATCCTGACCGAGATTGGCCAGTGGGCTGCAGAGTTCGCCAGGTTCAAAGGAACCGATGGCCAAAGTCTCCAGCACGAAAGCTTGCCCTGCCACTTCCAGCATGGGGTTCAGCACGGTGGCGTGTTGTGGGGTGTCCAGGGGGGCGAGTGGAACGGCCATGACGGCTACAGGGCGCTTGAGGAAATGGCTTTGCACTTGCACCACGTAGGGGTGGGTGGCGCGCAATTCCTCCAACGGGTGCGGGTAAACGTCAAACTGCGCCATCGATCGCCACTGCCTGCTGCGCTTTGGCCTTGCGCCACTCGTGAATGCGGCGCGCCATGGAGCCAATGTTGGCCATGCGCTGGTTCATGGCCTCAATGGCTTCCTTGTTGTCTTCTTCCCATTGGGTGCGTGCTGCTTCCCTTTCAGCCGGGCTGCGTGCAGCGGCTGCGGCACGGCGGGCCAGGCGTTCGGGGGTGAGCCGGCCGTCTGCAGTGCCCGCCGCTGCTGCGTAGCGGGCGGGCTCTTCCTGTGCGGGGAGGGGCGCGGGCACTACTTTGACCGGCATCAGGGTGATGGTGCCGTCGGGTGCTGTTTGCACCTCGAACAACTGCCCGGCGTACTTCTTGCCCAGCGATATCTGGCCGCTGGCCCCGACTTCCTTGAGCATGGCGTGCTCCTTCAAATAATTTCATGCCATCATGCGGCATGAAAAAGGGCGGGTCAAGCCGGGGGCGTTTTCCCCATGACTGCCTTCAACTGGTACAGCGCATCCAGCGCCTCGCGGGGGCTGAGCTGGTCGGGGTGGATGGCGGCCAGGGCCGCTTCGACCGGGCTGGCGCCTGCGGTCTCCAGGGCGGCGGGGGCGGCAAACAGGTCGACCTGCAGTTCGCCTTCGCTGGCGCGTTCTTCCAGTGCCGCCAGCGCGTGGCGCGCGTGGTGCAGCACGGGGGCGGGCACCCCGGCTAATTTTGCAACCTGGATGCCGTAGCTGCGGCTGGCGGGGCCGGGTTGCAGTTCGTGCAGGAACACGATGTCGGCCCCTGCCTCGGCGGCGGCAACGTGCATGTTGACCGCGTGGCGCGCCTTGGCAGGCAGCTCGGTCAGCTCGAAGTAGTGCGTGGCAAACAGGGTGAAGGCGTGGGTTTTGTCGTGCAGGTGCGTGGCAATGCCGCTGGCCAGCGCCAGGCCGTCGAAGGTGCTGGTGCCGCGGCCGATTTCGTCCATCAGCACCAGGCTGTGCGGCGTGGCGGCGTGCAATATTTGCGCGGCCTCCACCATCTCCAGCATGAAAGTCGATTGCGCGTTGGCCAGGTCGTCGGCGGCGCCAATGCGGGTGTGTATGGCGTCGATGGGGCCCAGGCGGCAACTGGTGGCCGGCACATGGCTGCCCATGCTGGCGAGCAAAACGATGAGCGCTACCTGGCGCATGTAGGTCGATTTACCGCCCATGTTGGGGCCGGTGATGATCTGCATGCGGGTGTTGGCGTTGAGCCGCGTGTGGTTGGCGATGAAGGCGCCACTCGACGTTTCAGCCAGGCGCGCTTGCACCACGGGGTGGCGGCCGCCTTCGATCTCGATGCAGGGGTCGCCCGCGAACTGTGGCGCGCACCAACCCAGGGTGAGGGAGCGTTCGGCCAGGGTGCACAGCACATCCAGCGTGGCCAGGGCCTGGGCCAGACGGGTGAGCTGGGGGATATGCGGTTGCAGTTGGTCGAGCACCTGCTCGTACAACCACTTCTCGCGCGCCAGGGCGCGTTCGCTGGCCGACAGCGCCTTGTCTTCGAAGGCTTTGAGCTCGGGGGTGATGAAGCGCTCGGCGTTTTTGAGCGTTTGGCGGCGGCGATAGTCTTCGGGCACCTTGTCGAGGTGGCTGCCGGTGATTTCAATGTAGAAACCGTGCACCTTGTTGAACTGTACGCGCAGATTGGGGATGCCGGTGCGGGCTTTCTCGCGGGTTTCCAGGTCGAGCAGGAAGGCATCGCAGTTGCTCTGGATGGCGCGCAGTTCGTCCAGCTCGGCGTCGAAGCCGCTGGCGATCACGCCGCCGTCGCGTACCAGTGCGGCGGGCTCTTGGGCAATGGCACGCTGCAGCAGGTCGGTGCAGTTTGGCGGCGGTTGCAGGTGACTGAAAATTTGAGCCAAATAGGACTCTGGCGCTTGTGCGTTGTGCGCTAGAAGCTCTGCTTTTTGTAGCGTATTGCCCAGTGCCACCAATTCACGCGGGCGCACCTGGCGCAGTGCGGTGCGGGCGGTGATGCGCTCGACGTCACTCACGCCCTTGAGTTCGCTGCGCAGGGCATTCCAGGGGCCGTGGCCGCCGCCTGCACCGCCGGGGCCGCGCAGGGCGGTGGTGGCCGCCAGGCGCTGGCGGGCGGCGCTGCGGTCGCGTGGGGGTTCGAGCAGCCAGGTCTTGAGCAAGCGGCTGCCCATGCCGGTCATGCAGGTGTCGAGCAGCGAGAACAGCGTGGGGGCGTCTTCGCCGCGCAAGGTCTTCACCAGTTCGAGGTTGCGCCGCGTGCTGGCGGGCAGGTCGATGAGGTCGTCCGCACACTGCACCTGCACGCTGTGCACATGGGTGAGCGCGCGGCCCTGGGTGTGTTCGGCGTATTGCAGCAGGGCAGCGGCTGCGGCGTGGGCGTGGTGCAGGTCTTGTGCGCTCCAGGCTTGCAGGCTGGCCGCGCCCAGGTGTTCGAGCAGCTTGCGTTCGCCCAGGGCGCCGTCAAACTGCCAGTCGGGCCGGGGGCTGGCGGGGCAGGCGTAGCTGCCGCTCTGGCGCAGCACCTGCAGTTGTTGCTCGAAGCGGTCGGTGACGCCCGCGCTGTAAATCAGCTCGCTCGGAGCCACCCGCGCCAGCCAGGCGCCCAGCTCGTCGTGCGCGCATTCGGCCAGGTATACGCGGCCCTGCGTCACGCTCAGCCACGCCAGACCGCAGCGCGCCCGCGCGCCCTGGTGCACGGCCAGCAGCAGGGCCTCGGCCTTGTCGGACAGCAGTTCGGCGTCGGTCAGCGTGCCGGGGGTCACCACGCGCACCACCTTGCGCTCCACCGGCCCCTTGGCGGTAGCCACGTCACCCACCTGTTCGGCAATGGCCACCGATTCGCCCATCTTGATCAGGCGGCCCAGGTAGTTTTCCAGTGCATGGAAGGGCACGCCTGCCATCAGTACCGGCTGTCCCGCAGACTGGCCGCGTTGTGTGAGGGTGATGTCGAGCAGGCGCGAGGCCTTCTCGGCGTCTTGCCAGAACACCTCGTAAAAGTCGCCCATGCGGTAGAACAGCAAGGTGTCGGGGTACCCGGCCTTGATGGACAAGTATTGCGCCATCATGGGGGTGTGGTTTTCAAGCCCCGTGGGCAGGGCGGTTTTGCGGTCGTCGGTCATGCGGGATGGGTCAGGCCTGGTTTTCCTGTTGTGCCAGAGCTTCGAGTTGCGCCAGGTCCAGGATGGTGATGCCGCGCTGGGCCATGCGGATCACGCCGTCGCGCTCCATGGCTTTGAGTTCGACGTTGACGCGCTGGCGCGAGCAGCCCAGCAACTGGGCCATTTCGTCCTGCACCAGGCTGATGCCGACCGGCATCTCGCACGTGGGCTGCGGGGTACGGGGGCCAAAGCGGCGCATGAAGTGCAGCAATTGCTTGGCCAGCCGGGCACGCAGCGGCAGCGTGGCCATGTCTTCCATCATCCAGTAGAGAAAGCGCATGCGCCGCGCCTGCAAGGTCAGCAGGGCTTCGCCGAATTCGGCATGTTCGTGCAGGAGTTGCCGGAACACGGTCTCGGCCACGCCCAGGAGGGTGGTGTTTCCGTGGGCATGGGCGTCGTAGGTGTTGGGGCCACGGTGCAGCACTTCGGCTTCGCCGACCCAGATGCCCGGCTCCACATAGGCCAGGGTCACCTGCCGTCCTCCTGGAGAGGTACGGCGAAAGCGGATGGCGCCGCTGGCGCAGGCAAACCAGTGCTGCGCCAGTTGGCCCTGCTCTACGATCATCTCGCCATGGGAATAGCGCGTGACGGTACCCAGGCGAAAGATGTCGTGCCGCAGCGAGGGGGAGAGCGCGGCAAACCAGCGGCCCCGGTCAATGGCAGCGCGTTCGCTGACGCAGAGCAGGGGGCGTTGGTGGGCGCCGTGGGGCACAGTTTCTTGCATGGTGGGAGAGGCGGTTGCCGGGCGGCTGGGTTCTGGTCGCAGAATGCGCATTCTAGGAGGCCGTGCGGCAGAAGGCAGACCTGGCCTGGGCCCGCTTCTCGATGCAGGGGTCTAGCGGCGGTGGGGAGGGGCTGGCCGTACAGAGGCTATGCTGCCAACCGACCCATGGTTGCATGTGCGTGTTTACCCGTAAGTTGTTACGACGGCAGTACATGTTGTTACGCTTTGCCATACGATGGCTTGCTTGGGTCGCGGGCGCAGTATTTTTGCGTTGCTGTGTCATGTGTTTTTTGTGAGAGGCTTCTACGTGAACGTCACCCCGTCAGTACAGCCAGAGCCTTCCATCCTGCCTACAGAAGCCACTGCCGCGCAGGTGGGGCAGTCCAGCCTGCAGTCCATGCTGGATGCTGTTCCTGTGGCCTTGCTGGGTTTTCATTTGCAAGGCAGGGACTTGCGACTGGTTTCCGCCAACGCGGCCGCTCGCCGCCTGCATGGGCTGCGTTCGGCGAGTACGAGTGGAGTGTCTGCCGCCCAGGTGTTTTTGCTGTTGGCGCAAACCCATGTGCTGGAGCAGCTCCATGCCGCGGCACGCACGGGCGAACCGCTGGAGTGCCGCCACGTGCTGCGCGACCAGGGGCGGCTGGTGCTGGCCTGGAAGATCCATGCCCAGTCCACCGGCATCGGCAGTATTTTGGTGACCGTGCAGGACGTTTCAGAGGCTGAGCTGCTGCGCATCACGCTGGCGGGCACCGACGAGGCGTTGCAAGACACACGGCGTGAACTGGACGAGCAGACCGAGGTCTTTGGCACCATGGAGAGCATGGCGGGAACGGGCTATTGGCGCCGCATCTGGGATGAGGGCGAGACCGTGTTGCTTTGGTCGCCCGGGCTGTGTGACATCGCCGGTTTTGAGCGCCAGGAATGGATCAGTCCCGAACGCTCCCTCAGCGGTATCTTGCCCGAAGATCGGCATATCGTCGCATCGGCCCAGGCCGCTCAGGACGGTGGCGACATTGAATACCGCTGGCGCCGCCCCGACGGGCAGGTGCGCTGGATGCGCTCGCGCGTGCGCCGTCCGTCGCAGCAGGGCGGGGTGATGGTGGAGATGGGGGTGGTGCAGGATGTGACCGAGGAACACCGCTCTGCTGAGCAATTGCGCGGTCAGCTGGACTTCATCCAGAGCATTGCCAGCAACATTCCCGGCTTCATCTACCAGTGCCGCATTCGCCCGGACGGCAGTCCGAGCCTGCCTTATGTCAGCGAGGCCGTGAACGATTTGATGGGGGTGTCTGACCAACTGGTGCGGCAAGACATTCAGGCCTTGGAGCGCAATGTGCTGGAGGAAGACCTGCCCAGGGTGCGCCGTACCATGCGCCGTGCCGTGCGCAACCTGAGCCCCTGGCATTGCGAATACCGGGTGCGGGCGCCCGACGGTGACGTGCGCTGGCAGATGACCAGTGCGGCCTTGCAGGCCGAACCCGATGGTGCGGTGCTGATGCACGGCTACACGCTGGACGTGACCGACAGCAAGCGTGCTGCCCAGGAAATCGAACGCCTGGCCTTCTACGACGCCCTCACCCAGCTGCCCAACCGCCGCCTGCTGCTCGACCGCCTGCACCGTCTGGTGCTCAGCAGCCAGCGCACCCACCATCACGGCGCCCTGCTGTTCATCGACCTGGACAACTTCAAAGACCTCAACGACACCCTGGGCCACGACATGGGCGACCAGCTCCTCACGCAAGTGGCCGCCCGCCTCTCGGCCAGCGTGCGCGAATGCGACACCGTGGCGCGCTTTGGCGGCGACGAATTCGTCATCCTGCTCGAAGGCCTGGACACCGACACCGACCACGCCGCCCGCCAGGCCGAAGCCGTGGCACGCAAACTGCTTTTGGCCCTGAACAACCCCTTTGAGCTGGCAGGCCAGCAGCACTACAGCACCCCCAGCATCGGCCTGACCCTCTTTGGCCAGGAACGCCAGAGCGTGGACGAACTGCTCAAGCGCGCCGACCTGGCCATGTACGAAGCCAAGGCCGCCGGGCGCAACACCCACCGCTTCTTCGACCCTGGCATGCAGCAAGCCCTGCACGAGCGCTCCAGCCTGGAAGCCGACCTGCGCCAGGGCCTGCAGCGCGGCGAACTCTTCGTGCACTACCAGGCCGTGGTCGACCACCACGGCCACGTCAAAGGCGCCGAAGCCCTGGCGCGCTGGAACCACCCCGAGCGCGGCGCCATCGCACCGATGGAATTCATCCCCCTGGCCGAGCAGACCGGCCTCATCCTGCCGCTGGGCCAGCACATCCTGCACACCGCCTGCCAGCAACTCGTGCGCTGGGCCGCCCAGCAGGCAACCGCCCACCTGAGCATTGCCGTCAACGTCAGCGCCCGGCAATTTCGCCAACCCGACTTTGCCGCGCAAGTCTTGCACACCCTGCGCGAGACCGGTGCCAACCCCAAGCGCCTGAAACTCGAACTGACCGAAAGCCTGCTGCTGGGCGACATGGACGACACCATCGAGCGCATGGTGCAACTCAAGCGCGAAGGCGTGGGCTTTGCGCTGGACGACTTTGGCACCGGGTATTCGAGCCTGGGCTACCTCAAGCGCCTGCCGCTGGACCAGGTCAAGATCGACCGGGGCTTCGTGCGCGACGTGCTGACCGACCCGAACGACGCGGCCATCGTGCGCACCATCCTGGCGCTGGCGCAAAGCCTGGACCTGGACGTGGTGGCCGAAGGGGTGGAGACGGCGGGGCAGCTGGGCTTTTTGCGGCTGCATGGCTGCGAGCAGTTCCAGGGGTTTTTGTTTGGGCGGCCTGGCCCTGCCTCGGATGTGGAGGCGCTGGCCGATGGCACGATCTAAGGCCGCAACGGCTACGCTGTGCGATTCCCTCAGGAGTTGCCTATGTTGATGGGTGACGCCCCGAAGCAGCGCATCTCCTGGCTGAGCGGAGTGCTGGTCGTGTTGGCACTGTCTTTGGCCGGCGCGGTACTGATGGTCGATGTGCTGCAGAACCAGCGCCTGGACGAGCGGCAGGTGCAGCGGCAGAAGGTGCTCGAACAAACGGGTGCTGCCCTGGATGAGCAAACCACCCGGGGCCCACTGGTGGGAGCGGCTGCACTCATGGGCCTGACTGAGCCGGTACTCAAGGCCGTGGCGCAAGGCGTGCAGGTGCCCGATGCGCCAGCGGCGCTCGAAGCCCTTGCCACAGCGCGGGAGCGTTTTGGGCTGGACGGCGCTTATGTCATTAACGCCAATGGAATCATCGTGGCGCACGAAACGACCGGGTCCCATTCCACTGGTACCGATGTGGCGTTTCGTCCGTATTTTCAGCAGGCCATGCAAGGCCGGGTGAATGTGTATGCCGCCCTTGGCTCGCACACGTACGAACGGGGCCTGTACGTGGCAGCGCCTTTGTATGCCGGGGCCAGCGCGCAGACGCCCGTACTGGGCGTGGTCATGCTCAAGATGCCGTTTGCGCCCATTGATGCCTTGCTGGCGCACACCGGTTTGCCCACCCTGTTGCTGTCGCCCCAAGGCGTGGTCATCTCAGCCACCCGCCCGGAGTGGATGTATGCCGTGGCGCCCCCTTTGACCCAGAGCCGCATTGACGACATCGCACGGCTGCGCCAGTTTGGCCACCATTTTGACAACGGGGTCGCCTCGGCTCTGCCGTTTTCACCCTTGTCGCCCGAGGTGCTGATGGACGGCGTGCAGCATGCCGTGCAGCGCCGTGTGGTGGACTGGAGCGATCCGGGAGGAGCTTGGTCGCTGGTGGTGCTGGAAGATGTGTCGCAGGTGATGCCGCTGCCCGATCGTTGGCGCTATGGCGGCGTGGCCTTTGCCTTGCTGGCCCTGCTGGGCATGCTGGTGCTCGAGCTGCTGCGCAATCGGGCCCGCATGGTGGCCACGCAGCAGCGCCTGTTGGTGCTGGGCGCTGCGCTGGAGAACAGCCCGCTGGCCGTGGTGGTGACCGATGCCCAGGGCACGATCGAATGGGTCAATCCCGAGTTTGAGCGCAATACAGGCTATCGCCTGGACGAGGTGCGGGGCCAAAAACCCTCGCTGCTGGCCAGCGGCAAGACGCCAATGGAAACCTTCAGCGAGATGTGGGCGGCCGTTGTGACGGGCCACTCCTGGAAGGGGCACTTTATCAACCGGCGCAAGGACGGAACCGAATACCACGAGGAGGCGACGCTTTCGCCCGTGCTCGATGCGCGCGGCGTTTGTGTGGGCATGGTGGGTCTGCATGAGGAAGTGACGCAGCGTATGCGCGAGCAGGAAAAGCTGCAGCGCAGCGAGCGCAGGTTCAAGGAGCTGCTGGAACAGCAGAACGCCATTTTTGACAGTGCGCCGCCCGTGTTGTTGTCGTGTGACGGTGTCATGCATCTCTTCAACCCGGCCTTTATCGCCCTGGTGGGAGGTACATCTGCCCAGTTGCAGAACCAGCGTGTGAGCATGCTCTTTGGCAGCCTGGAGCAGCATGCGGCATTCGCTGCGCGCGTGGGACCGCAGCTTGCGCAGGGCTTGCAGGTGCGCGAGCATTGGTGGGTGCGGCGGCTTGATGGCCAGATGATCGAGGTACGCATGTCGGGCCGTGCTGTGCAGGTCGATGGCCACGCCAGCGCCGCGCTGTGGGTGATCGAGGACGTGACCGAGGCCCGCCTTGCCGAGCAGGTCATGCGCGAGACAAGCGAACGCCTGGAGCTGGTGCAGGAGGCGGGAAAAACCAGTGTGTTTGACATCGACCTGCGCACCGGGCGCTGCATCTGGCGCCAGAAAGTCGATGGCGTGGAGGGCATTACCGAGCGGGTGTTTGAAAACTGGCGAACCACCTGGCAAGAGCGCCTGTGGCCGGCAGACGTCGCTACGGCCATGGCGCGCATGGAGGCCGCGCTGCAGGGCAATGCCAGCAGTTTCCACGACGCCTGGCGTTTGCAGCGTTTTGAAGGCGGTGTGCGTTGGTATGCCTGCACGGCCCACATCCTGCGCGATGCATCAGGCAAAGCCGAACGCATCGTTGGCGTCAACGTGGACATCGACGCCTACAAGAAGCTCGAAGAGCAGGTGGCGGCCCAGGTGCAATTCCAGCATGTGCTGATGGACACCATTCCTGTGCCTATCTTCTACAAGGATGAGCAAGGCCGCTACCTCGGGTTCAACCGGGCTTACGAGCAGGCATTTGGCATCCGGCGTGAGGATTATCTGGGCAAGACCGTGCAGAGCCTGGAACACTTGTCCGCCGATAAGCGCAACCTGTTTCAGGCGGATGCCATCGCTGCACTGCATGGCACCGAAGCGGTGCACCGTGAGGTGGACATGCCCTATGCCGATGGCCAGATGCACCGCACGCTTTTCTGGTTGCAGGGTTTTCGCCGGCCCGATGGTGCGCCGGGCGGGGTCATCGGGACTTTTGCCGACATTACCGATCGCCAGCACGCAGAAGAGGAGCTGCGCCGTGCCAAGGAGTTGGCCGAGGAGGCGACGGCGCTCAAGTCCAATTTTCTGGCCAACATGAGCCATGAAATCCGCACGCCCATGAACGCCATCATTGGCATGTCGCACCTGGCGCTCAAGTCAGGGCTCAATCAACGCCAGTACGATTACGTGAGCAAAATCCAGCAGGCCGGTCAGCACCTGATGGGCGTGATCAACGATATTCTTGATTTCTCGCGGATCGAGGCGGGCAAGCTGCATATCGAGACATGTCCCTTTGTACTCGACCAGGTGTTGGGTGGCGTGGTGGACGTCATCAGCCACAAGGCCAGTGCGCAGGGGCTGGAACTGATTTGCGATG
Source organism: Simplicispira sp. 125 (assembly GCF_003096555.1). Taxonomy (NCBI): domain Bacteria; kingdom Pseudomonadati; phylum Pseudomonadota; class Betaproteobacteria; order Burkholderiales; family Comamonadaceae; genus Simplicispira; species Simplicispira sp. 125. The sequence continues at coordinate 506,510 of NZ_QEKM01000001.1, forward strand.
TGGCGGCCGATGTGCCGCCCAATCTGGTGGGTGATGCCCTGCGCATCGGGCAGATTCTCATCAATTACACCAACAACGCCATCAAGTTCACCGAGCGCGGCGACGTGGGCATCGTGGTGCGCATGCAGGAGCAGCAGGGTGACCAGGTGCTCCTGCGCTTCGAGGTGCGCGACACGGGCATTGGCCTCGCTGCCGATCAAATCGAGCGCCTGTTCCAGAGCTTTCAGCAGGCCGACACCTCGACCACGCGCCGCTATGGCGGCACCGGTCTGGGCCTGGCCATCAGCAAAAGTCTGGCCGAACTGATGGGCGGCGAGGTAGGCGTGCACAGCCAGCTGGGACAGGGCTCCACCTTCTGGTTTACCGTGCCGCTGCAGCGGGGTGCGCCTGCGCGGCCCTTGCTGCCAGCGCCCGATCTGCGCGGCCTGCGCGTGCTGGTGGTGGACGACAACGCCCATGCCGCTACGGTGATCGCCGAGATGCTGCAGTCCATGAGCTTTGATGTGCAGCAGGTGCATTCCGGCGCCCAGGCGCTGGAGGCTGTGCAGCAGGCGGCTGCGCAGGAGCGGCCTTTTGACCTGGTGGTGCTCGACTGGCAGATGCCCGGTATGGATGGCTTGGAGCTCGGGCGGCGCATTGGTGAATTGAGTCTGCCCCGCTTGCCTCACCGCGTCATGGTGACCGCCTTTGGCCGCGAGGATGTGCTGCGCTCGGCGCAGCGCCAGGGGATCGAAGAGGTGCTCATCAAGCCCGTGAGCGCCTCGGTCATGTTCGACACCCTCATGCAGGTGCTGGGCCAGCTATTGCCGGACGACGCGGCACAACCGGCCAGCGCACCGCAGGCTTGCCCGGTGCTGCAGGGCGCGCGCGTGCTGCTGGTGGAGGACAACGAACTCAACCAGCAGGTCGCCCGCGAGCTGTTGCAGGAAGCGGGTGTGCAGGTGGATGTGGCCGCCGATGGCCAGCAAGGCGTCGACCTGGCGCGCAGCCAACCCTACGACCTGGTGCTGATGGACATGCAGATGCCCGTGATGGACGGCCTGGAGGCCACGCGCCAGCTGCGCACCGACCCGCGCCTGGCAAAGCTGCCGATTGTCGCCATGACCGCCAACGCCCTGGACGTTGACCGCCAGCGCTGCCTGGACGCCGGCATGAACGACCACCTGGCCAAACCGATTGTTCCCGCGCGGTTGTGGGAAACCCTTGAGCGCTGGATTGCGGCCTCGGCGTCCAGTGCGCTGGCCGCCCCCGCATTGCGCGCTGAGCGTGGCCCGCTGCCCGATGGGTTGCTGCCGCCCCCCCTGCCGGAGCTCGACATGACCCAGGGCCTGCGCAATGCCCTGGGCCGGCCCGCCTTCTATGCCGAGTTGCTCCACCGCTTCATGGACAGCCAGGGAGGCGTGGCGGAGCGCATTGCGCAAGCCCTGGCACAGGGCCACCAGGAACAGGCGGCGCGCGACGCACATACCCTGCGCGGCCTGGCGGGCACCGTGGGAGCCATCGCCTTACAAGATGCTGCCGCTCGTCTGGAAGATGGCCTGCGCAGCCCGGTCGCCATGTCCTCTGACGAAGTCCACTCCCTGCTGGACACGCTGCGCACGGCGTTGGATGCGCTGGTGCAACCGCTCTTGGCCTGGCATAGTGCGCAGGCCGCTGAGACGCAGCACAGCAACGAGGCCCCCTGCGCGCCCCATGAGCAGGCGCATGCGGCGGTCGCGCAGCTGCACCTGCTCTTGCAGCGCGACGACCCGGCCGCCCGCAGTTTTGTCCGGGAACATGCGGCGCTGCTGGCCCAGGCGCTGGGTCCGGCGCTGGCGGGCGTGCAAGGCCCTATCGATCAGTTTGATTTCGAGCCCGCGCTGGCCGCCCTGACCGGGTGGCTGGCACAACCACCGCAGAGGCCTGGGCACCCCACCGGGCACAGCCGAAAAGGGAGCAGCCATGCAGCGTGAAGAAATGCAGGATCTACCTGTCGATTGGCGCAACCGCCAGACGCCCACCGTGCTGGTGGTAGACGACACGCCAGACAACCTGGTGCTGGTGTCCGAATTGTTGGGTGATCATTACCGCGTCAAGGTGGCCAACAGTGGGGCGCGTGCGCTCAAGGCCGCGCAGACTGATCCCGTGCCCGATCTGGTGTTGCTCGACATCATGATGCCGGAGATGGACGGCTACGAGGTGTGCCGCCAGCTCAAGGCGTCGGCAGCCACGCGCGATATTCCCGTCATCTTCCTGACCGCACGCGCCGACCGCGACGACGAGCGCCTGGGCCTGGAGCTGGGCGCGGTGGACTACATCACCAAGCCCATGAGCCCGCCCATTGTGCTGGCGCGGGTGCAGACCCACCTGGCACTCAAGGCCACGGCTGATTTCCTGCGCGACAAGAGCGCGTACCTGGAACGCGAAGTGACACTGCGCACTCTCGAAGTGCAGGCTCTGCAGGACGTCACCATGATGGCCATGGCGTCGCTGGCCGAAACGCGCGACGATGAAACGGGCAACCACATCCGGCGCACGCAGCTCTACGTGAAAGCCCTGGCCGAGCGGCTGAGCACGCACCCGCGTTTCGAGGCCGTTCTGAACACCCAGATGATTGATCTGATCTACAAATCAGCGCCACTGCACGACATTGGCAAGATTGGTATCCCGGACCACATCCTGCTTAAACCCGGCAAACTGACCGACCACGAGTTCGAGGTCGTCAAAGAACACACCCTGCTGGGCCGCAAGGCCATCGAGGGTGCCGAGCGCCGCCTGGGCATGCGGGTACGGTTTTTGAACGTGGCCAAGGACATGGCCTGCTGCCACCACGAGCGCTGGGACGGCACGGGCTACCCGCTGTGCCTGGCGGGTGATGCCATCCCCGTGCCCGGGCGCCTGATGGCGCTGGCCGATGTGTACGACGCCATCATCAGCCGGCGCATCTACAAAAGTGCCAGCACGCACGAACAGGCCTGCAGCGCCATTGTGAAGGGGCGGGGCACGCAATTCGACCCCGATGTGGTGGATGCCTTCATTGATATCGCAGAAGAGTTTCGCGACATCGCGTTGAAGTACCCGGACTGAACAGGGCTACGCGCAGCCCGCCAGATCAGACGTGGGCGTCGTCTTCGGGGGCGCTGGTGTCGGTTGCGCTGTCGGCAGGCACTTCCGCAGCATCTTCTGCAGTGGGCTCTTGCGCCGCCTGGCGCAGTGCGGCCTTGTCGCCCGCACCGGCAAACTTGCTGTACTTGCCCAGGATTTGCACCAGCTGCCCGTAAATGCGGGGGCTGCCTGCCAGGCATTCCTTCTGTTCCAGGAAATCAGACTCGCCCGTGAAGTTGCCCACCAGGCCGCCCGCCTCGGTCACCAGCAGCGAACCGGCCGCCACGTCCCAGATGTTCAGGCCGGTCTCGAAGAAACCATCGGTGTAACCGGCGGCCACATAGGCCAGGTCCAACGCGGCCGCGCCGGGGCGGCGCAGGCCGGCGGTGCGCTGCATCACGTCGCCCATCATGCTCAGATAGTTCTTGAAGTTGTCACCCGGACGGAACGGGAAGCCCGTCGAGACCAGGCACTCCTTGAGTTGGGTGCGCTTGCTCACGCGGATGCGGCGCTCGTTCAGGTAAGCGCCGCGTCCCTTGGTCGAGGTGAACAGGTCATTGCGCGAGGGGTCGAAAATGACGGCCTGCTCGATCTTGCCGCGCACGGCCAGGGCAATGCTCACGCAATAGACGGGAAAACCGTGGATGAAGTTGGTGGTGCCGTCCAGCGGGTCGATGATCCAGACAAACTCCGAATCCTTGGCGCCATGCTGGTTGCCCGACTCTTCGGCCAGGATGCCGTGGCCGGGGTAGGCTGTGAGCAGCGTCTCGATGATGGCCGCCTCGCTGGCGTGGTCCACCTCGGTGACGTAGTCGTTGATCTGCTTTTGCGAGATGCGCACTGCCTCCACGTCCAGGGCCGCGCGGTTGATGATGGCGCCGGCGGCGCGGGCGGCCTTGATGGCCACGTTGAGCATGGGGTGCAGGTTGGACGACATAGATTGTGCAGGTGTGCGCAACACGGCTTGTGGCGTGGTTGCGCGGGCCAGGAACAGAAAATATCGCAGCCTGGCGATGCGGGCGGCGACAATAAGCCCGGTATTTTACCCGCCCCCACCATCGACTGTGCCTGCGCGCCCATGAAGACCCGTTTTATCCTGATCCATACCAGCCATGCCGGCAACGTGGGCGCCTGCGCCCGCGCCATGAAAACCATGGGCTTTGACGACCTGGTGCTGGTTGCCCCGCGCTGGCCCAATGTGCTGCGGCGCGAGGAGACCATCCAGCGCGCCAGCGGAGCCCTGGACGTGCTCCACAACGCGCGCATCGTCGAAACGCTGGACGAGGCGCTGGACGGCATCAGCCACCTGTGCGCCACGGCCATGACGCCGCGCGACTTTGGCCCGCCCACGCGCGCGCCGCGTACGCATTTTGAAATGCTATTGAAAAAGGAGCTGCCAGCGCTTGATGGTAAAGCTTTGCAGGCAAAAATGAATCAAGAAAACACGGAGTCGCCTGGCGAGGCTGGCATCGGTTTCCTGTTTGGCTCCGAGCGTTTTGGCATGACCAATGAAGACGTGTACCGCTGCCATGTGGCGCTGTCCATCCCCACCAATCCCGGCTTTGGATCGCTCAACCTGGGGGCGGCCATCCAGGTGGTGGCCTACGAATGGCGCCAGGCCTTGGGTGGTTTTGGTGTGCAGGAGGCTACGCCCACGGCGACGCTGGCCGATGCCGCCCAGGTGGCGGGCATGCTGGCGCACTGGGAACAGGCGCTTACCGCCATCGGCTTTCTCGACCCGGCAGCGCCCAAAAAACTCATGCCCCGGCTCAACCAGCTTTTCAACCGTGCGCAACTGGCGCCTGAAGAAATCCACATCCTGCGCGGTGTTGCCAAGGCCATGATCGAGACGGCCGATTCAAAGCGCTAGACTGAGCGTTCTTTTGTTGCACAGCACCATCTTTCATGTTCACCCGCCTGCGCTCCGACATCCAATGCATTCTTGAGCGCGACCCTGCCGCGCGCAGCCGCTGGGAGGTGCTGACCTGCTACCCCGGCTTGCACGCATTGGTGCTGCACCGGCGCGCCCACTGGTGCTGGAACCACGGGTTCAAATGGCTGGGGCGCTTTATTTCGCATAGCTCGCGCTGGCTGACCGGCATTGAAATCCACCCTGGCGCAAAAATTGGCGAGCGTGTTTTTTTCGACCATGCCATGGGCGTGGTGGTGGGCGAGACGGCAGAGATTGGCGATGGCTGCACCATCTACCAGGGCGTCACGCTGGGCGGCACTTCGCTCTACAAAGGCAGCAAGCGCCACCCCACGCTGGGCCGTGACGTGGTGGTGAGCGCTGGTGCCAAGGTGCTGGGCGGCTTCGAGATAGGCGATGGCGCCAAGATTGGCAGCAACGCCGTGGTCATCAAGCCCGTGCCTGCGGGCGCCACCGCCGTGGGGATTCCGGCGCGCATCATCCCTTCCAAGGAAGGCCAGAGCGCCGACGTGACCGAGCCGCAGCAGGCGCCCAAGTTCACGGCCTACGGCATCACCCAGGAAGACGACCCGCTCTCCCAGGCCCTGCGCGGCCTGATCGACAACGCCTCGTCACAAGAGCACCAGATTGCGCTGCTGTGGCAGGCCATCGAAAAGCTGTCGTCCGGCCCCCAGCAAGCCCGCGACTGCGTGCCCCGCGATGCGGCGCTGCAAGAACACTTCGAGGCAGGAAAGCTCAACGACCTCGTGGGCGAGTGATTGCTTCTGAAAAGAGAGCTGCTTGCGCTTGAATCTATTGGGTTTTAGATAGAAAAATATCTGAAACCCAATAGATTCAAGCGCTACGTGCTATCAATTAAGTACAACGTAGCAAGGGTGCACGCACCCGTTACAGCAGCGTGGCCAGGTGGGGTGTCAGTGTTTCCAGGTTGACAAACGTCAGTTCGTACATGGCCGTCAGGCCTGCCGCCTGTTCCTGTGTGAGGTCGGCGGCGCAGACCACGAAGCGCTGGCGGTCCAGTCCCAGGCGCTTGCGCAGGCGCAGGTATTTGTCGATGTCACGGCGAAACTCGCCCGATTTGCATTCGATGCAGATCGGGGGCTGGCCTGCAGGCAGGCACACCACGTCGAGTTCATGCAGGTCTTCGTTGGGGAACACCACTTTGACCCCGCGTGCGCAGGAGAAATCTTTGCCGCGTTGCTGGGCCAGCTCGATCAGGGTGATGAAGGCATGCCACTCCAGCCAACCACCATCGAAAAACTGGCGCACGGCGGGCGCAGTCTGTAGTGTGAGCCGCACGATTTTCTCGGGTTTTTGGTAGTGGTAGCGGGCAAAAAACGTGTGGCTATAGAGCTGGCGGCACAGGGTGTTGATGGCCTGCGCATCCTTTTGGGACAGGCTGGCGAGTTCCAGGTTGACCCAGCTATGGCTTTTGCGATAGGCGAAGCACACGCGGTCCATCAGTTCGGAAAACAGGGTGTAACCCGTGCCCACCATGCGCGCTGCGTCGTCAAAGAAGCCGCTGGTGTCGACCTGCGCATAGTCAAACTGCGCCTCGATCTGGCGCGCGGCGAACCAGGCCTGCAGCGGTGCGTGCTGCTCTGCCGTGGCCAGCAGGCTGGTGTTGTGCAGGTTGACGTCTTGTAGCGGCGAGGCGTCGGCCGCAGGGCTCTCGGGCGCCTGCGTGGCCTGCGGCGTTGCGTGGGAATCCATCATGCCTTCGGGCGGCGCGTCGGGCTGCTGTAGCGCCTTGATTTCCCGCATGGCTGAAAAATACCGTTCCACGAGCTTTTCCACATAAAAGACCGTGCCAAAAACCGTTGCGGCGGTACCGCAGCGGGCGCAAGGCATCTGGGTGCCGATGGGGGTGCTGGCTTCTTCGGAGACGAAACCACATTGGTTGCAGCGGTAAATCGGCATGGTGGATGCGATGGAAAAAGGGGGGTGTTCAGGCCGCCCTGGGCCGCACAGCGCTCTTGGGCCGGAAGGCCTTGCACACGGCGTCGTGCGTTTCCAGGTAGGGGCCGCCAATCAGGTCGATGCAGTAGGGCACAGCAGCAAAAATCCCGGGCACGAGCTGCTGGCCGTCCGCGTCCTTCAGACCCTCCAGCGTTTCGGCAATGGCCTTGGGTTGGCCGGGCAGGTTGATGATGAGGCTGTGGCCCCGCACCACCGCCACCTGGCGCGAGAGGATGGCCGTGGGCACAAAGCGCAGGCTGATCTGGCGCATCTGTTCGCCAAAGCCCGGCATTTCCTTGTGCGCCACGGCCAGCGTGGCCTCGGGGGTCACGTCGCGCAGCGCAGGGCCCGTGCCGCCGGTGGTCAGCACCAGGCTGCAGCCCGCTTCTACCAGCTCAATCAGTGTGGCGCTGATGCGGTCCTGTTCGTCGGCAATCAGCCGGGGTTCGAACGTAAGCGGGTTTTTCAGTGCGCGTGCCAGCCAGTCTTGCAGAGCGGGCAAGCCCTTGTCTTCGTACACGCCGCTGCTGGCGCGGTCGCTCACGGAGACGATGCCGATCTTGACCGGGTCGCAGGCCAGTGTTTCATTTGCCATCGGAATCCTCGTCCAAGGCGGTGTCGGGCTCCTCGGTGCTGGCGCCTGACACCTGCTCGCGCACCAGCGCAAACAGCTCGCGGTAGGCGCGGCCCTTGCGGGGGGCCAGGCCTTGCGAGACGGTGGTGTTGTTCTCGGTGGGTGCGTCCTTGCGTGCCTGGCGGATCAGGGCGCGCAGCTGCTGGATGTCGGTACCGGGGTAGTGGGCAATCCATTCGGCCTGGGCGCTGTCCTGGGCCAGCAACTGGTCGCGCCACTGCTCGGCCTGGTGCAGGGCCAGTTTTTCTTTGGCGGAGCCGCTGCGCTGTTCGGTCAGCGCGTCGCGCACGGCCTGTACTGCCTCGGGATCGAGCTTGCGCATGAGCTTGCCGACAAACTGCATCTGGCGGCGCTTGCCTTCAAAGTTGGTGATGCGCCGGGCTTCCCGCAAGGCCTCTGCCAGCTTGTCGGGCAGGTCCAGTCGGGTGAGCAGGTCGGCGCGCAGGGTCAACAGCTCTTTGCCCAGCTCTTGCAGCTCGTCGCTCTCGCGCTTGAGATCGGTGCGGCTGGCATCGTGGGTGCCTTTGAGTTCGGCCTTGAGCTCAAGGTCAAGTTCGCTGCCTTCGGCAACAAACTGGCCCTTCACGAAGTAGCCTTTGGTGGGTTTGCGTGACATGGTGGAATCCGGGGGAAAAGGGTCTCGTGGAGCGGGCGACGGTGCCGTGCCAGGCGGGTGCCACTGCGGCAAGTATCATAGCCGTCGCCATGAACCATACGCATTCCTCCGCCGACACGGGCTTCAGCTATTCCCGCCCGTTTTTTGAACAACTCGTGGACCATGCCCTGGCGCACGCCAAGAAGCTGGGCGCCACCGATGCGGGTGCCGAGGCCTCCGAAGGGTGCGGCCTCTCCGTGGGCGTGCGCAAGGGCGAGCTGGAAACCGTGGAGCGCAACCGCGACAAATCGCTGGGCGTGACGGTCTACATCGGCCACCGCCGGGGCAATGCCAGCACGTCCGATTTTTCGTCCGCCGCGATCGAGCGCACGGTGCAAGCCGCCTACGACATCGCCCGTTTCACCGCCGCAGACCCGATGGCCGGCCTGCCGGATGCCGACGACATCGCCCCGCCGGAAACCCACCGCGATCTTGACCTTTTCCATCCCTGGGCCTTGACCAGCGAAGAGGCGACGCGCATCGCGCTCGAATGCGAGGCGGCAGCGTTTGCCACTCACCGGCGCATCACCAACAGTGAAGGCGCGGGCGTGTCGGCGCAGCAAAGCCATTTTTTCAGCGCGCACACGCGGGGCTTTCGCGGTGGCTATGCCACTTCGCGCCACAGCCTGTCGGTCTCGCCCATTGCCTCGCTGCCGGGCAAGAACGGCGAAATGCAGCGCGACGCCTGGTACAGCTCCCAGCGCAGCGCGGCCGAACTGGCAGCGCCTGCCGCGATAGGCCGCTATGCGGCCCAGCGGGCCCTGTCCCGCCTGGGTAGCCGCAAAATCGCCACCACCGAATGCCCGGTGCTGTTCGAGTCATCGCTGGCCGCAGGCCTGCTGGGCGGTTTTGTGCAGGCCATCAGCGGCGGTGCGCTGTACCGCAAGAGCACATTCCTGCTCGATTCGCTGGGCAAGCCGGTTTTTCCTGCGCATATCGACATTCTTGAAGATCCGTTCATCCTGTGCGGCAAGGGCAGCTCGCCGTTTGACGAAGAAGGCGTGCGCGTGCAGCCCCGCAAGGTGGTGGACGCCGGGCGCGTGCAGGGCTACTTCCTCAGCAGCTATTCGGCCCGCAAGCTGGGCATGAAAACCACCGGCAACGCCGGTGGCTCGCACAACCTGGTGCTGACATCGCGCCGTACCAAAAAAGGCGACGATCTGGACGCCATGCTGAAAAAGCTGGGGACCGGCCTGTTCGTGGTCGAACTCATGGGCCAGGGTGTCAATTACGTGACGGGCGACTACTCCCGCGGCGCCAGCGGTTTCTGGGTGGAAAACGGCGAGATCGCCTTCCCGGTGCACGAGATCACCATCGCAGGCAACCTCAAGACCATGCTCAAGGGCATTGTGGCCGTGGGTGCCGACACCTATAACTACGGTGCCAAGACCGTGGGGTCGATTCTGGTCAATCGCATGACGGTGGCTGGGAGCTGATGGCGACGTCTGTCGGGCCTTGGATTTGAATCCCCGGTGCCACTCTCGTGGTTGGAGGGGCCGTTGTGGTGCTCAGGTCGGCTGTGAGCTTCAGTACGCAGCGCTCGTGGCCTTGACAGCAGCGGACAGGGGATGGGCACCAAACTGCGCGCGCAACTGGCGCGCCGCTTGGGCAAACACCAGCACATCTACGCCCACTGCCACAAAAGTGCAGCCCAATTGCAGGTAGTGCTGGGCCAGCGCGGGGTCCGATGTGAGGATGCCGGCCGCCTTGCCGCTGGCCACAATGGTGGCGATGGCCTTGTCGATGGCGGCTTGCACTTCGGGGTGGCCCGGGTTGCTGCGGTGGCCCATGGAGGCGGACAGGTCTGCCGGGCCGATGAAGACGCCGTGCACGCCTTGCACCGCGCAGATTTCGGGCAGGTTGTGCATCGCGGTGACGGTTTCGGCCTGCACCAGCAGGCATATTTCGTCATCGGCAATGTCCATGTAGTCGGCGCGACTGGTCCATAGCGACGAGCGCGCCACGGCGCTGCCCACGCCGCGCACGCCCTGCGGCGGGTACTGTGTGGCTGCAGCGATGGCGCGGGCCTGCTCGGCCGTGTCCACCATGGGCACCAGCAGCGACCTGGCGCCGATGTCGAGCACCTGTTTGATGAGGGCTGTGTCGCCCTGCGGCACACGCACCACGGGGTGCGAAGGGTAGGGCGCGATGGCCTGCAGCGCCGCCAGCATGCTGCGCAGGTCGTTGGGGGCGTGTTCGCCGTCGATCAGCAGCCAGTCGAAGCGGGCCGTGGCGGCCACTTCTGCGAGGTAGGCGTCCGCCATGGAGAGCCACAGGCCGATCTGGGGCTGGCCTGCGGCCAGGGCGGATTTAAAGGGATTGTGGGCGGGCATGGCGGTGGGGTTCGCTCAAAAAAGACGATCAGACCGCTATCGTAGCGCCAGGCCTTTGACACGCCGGGCCGCTATGGCGGCCCCCCCATCAGTTGGCGCTCAAGCCCGCCAGCGCGGCTTTCACAGCGGCAGACACCTGGCCCATATCGGCCTTGCCCGCCAGGCGGGTTTTGACCACGCCCATGACCTTGCCCATATCGCCCTGGCCCTTGGCGCCCAGCTCGATCACGATGGCTTGCACCGCTGCGGCGGTTTCCTCGGCCGACATGCGCTCGGGCAGGTAGCCCTGCAACACCGCCATTTCGGCTTTTTCCTTGTCGGCCAGGTCCTGGCGGCCCGCGCCCTCGAAGGCAGCGATCGAGTCCTTGCGCTGCTTGACGAGCTTGTCGACGATGGCGACCACGGCCGCATCGTCGAGTACCACGCGCTCGTCCACCTCTTTTTGCTTGCAGGCGGCCAGCAGGCCCCGGATGGTCAGCAGGCGCTCACTGTCCTTGGCGCGCATGGCGGTTTTCATGTCTTCGGTGATCTGGTCCTTGAGGCTCATGGCGGCTTCCTTTTGTGGGTTAGGCAGAGGTGTCGGGTTTGCACAAAGCCCCTCTGGCTAGGCGCAGCGCCGCAGACAGTAGTGTTGCTACGGCAAGGCGTTGTAACGACGCCAGAGGGGCTTTGTGCAGACCCAAAAAAACAAAAACCCGCGCTTGGCGTCCCTAGCGCGGGTTGGGACCTGTGGTGACAAGTCCAGGTTCCAAGCAGAGCCCGGAGCCGAAGATCAGTACATCTTCTTGGGCAGCTGCATGCTGCGGATACGCTTGTAGTTGCGCTTGACGGCGGCTGCCTTCTTGCGCTTGCGCTCGGCGGTGGGCTTTTCGTAGAACTCGCGGGCACGCAGGTCGGTCAGCAGGCCCAGCTTTTCGATGGTGCGCTTGAAACGGCGCAGGGCAACGTCAAAGGGCTCGTTCTCTTTTACACGGATGGTGGTCATTAGCTAATGGTTTCCAAAAATTTTGCCCGCAGAGGGTCTTGGGGAGATCGGGCCTCAAGACCTTGCGTGGCGGTGTTCCCCGTCTGTAACTAGTATTTGGCCGACGGGGCGATGCCAGCAAAGCCGGACATTATAGCGCTTGTCCGGCGGGTGTCCAGGCATCAAGCGGCAGGCAACGCTTGCGCGCACGCATGTGCACTGGCCCAGGCCCACTGAAAGTTATAGCCCCCCAGCCAGCCGGTGATGTCCACCACCTCGCCAATGAAGTACAGGCCGCTTTGCGCCTTGCTCTCCATGGTTTGTTGCGACAGGGCGCGCGTGTCGATGCCGCCCAGCGTGACCTCGGCCTTTTTGTAGCCCTCGGTGCCGGTGGGCGTGAGCTGCCAGTGCGCCAGTTGCTCTGCCAGCCGCGCCAGGGCCTTGTCCGAGGCCTCGGCCACGGGGCGCTGCCAGTCGCTGCTTTGCGCAGCCCAGGCGTCGGCCAGGCGGCTGGGCACCCACTGCGCCAGTTCATTGGCCAGCAGTTTGCGTGATCGCAGCTTGGCCTGCGCCAGCGCGGCAGGCAGGTCGGCCCCCGGTGCCAGGTTGATGGACAGCGGCGTGCCCTCCTGCCAGTAGCTGGAGATTTGCAGCACCGCCGGGCCCGACAGCCCCCGGTGCGTGAACAGCAGATCTTCGTCAAAAGCCATGCGCGTTTTTCTTTTGCCGCTGGGTCGCCCCAAGGCAAAAGCGGCCCCCTCGGGGGGCAGCGACCCGCGAAGCGGTGGAGCGTGGGGGCCTTCCTGGATTCCCGTGCTGATCTGCACCGGCAGCGCCAGGCCGGCGAGCTGCGCGTAAGGCGCCCAGGCGTCGCCGTCGAAGGTGAGCGGCACCAGGCCGGGGCGGCGTTCGATGAGCGGAATGCCGAACTGCTGTGCGAGCCGGTAGCCAAAATCAGTGGCGCCGATTTTTGGAATGGAAAGCCCGCCTGTGGCCACGACCACGCTGCGCGCCTGCACCGTGCCGCGATCAGTATCAATTTGATAGCTTCCAGCGCTTGTATCTTCTGCCCTAGAAGCCAAAAAGGCTATTTTTTTGACACTGCAGGGTTGCCAGTGCGTCACGCCACCTGCGGCGCATTCGGCCAGCAGCATGGCGATGATGTCCTCGGCCGAGCGGTCGGCAAATAACTGGCCTTTGTGCTTTTCGTGGAACGCGATGCCGTGCTTTTGCAGCAGGGCGATGAAGTCTGCCGGGGTATAGCGTGACAGGGCTGAGCGGCAAAACTGCGGGTTCTGCCCCACAAAGTATTTGTGCGGGGCCGTGGGGTCGAGATCGCGGTTGGTGAAGTTGCAACGCCCGCCGCCCGAGATGCGGATCTTCTCGGCCACTGTCTGCGCATGGTCAATGAGCAGCACCTTGAGGCCACGCTGGCCCGCCTGGCCTGCGCAAAACAAACCGGCGGCGCCTGCGCCGACGATCACGGTATCAAAAAAGGGAAGCGTCGGCACGGCAGTCGGAAGCGGTGAGGCAAAGGCGCTGATTGTGCCGTCTCTGCTGGCTGCTTGGCTGACCTGGACAAGTTCCAGCCATTTTGCTTCCACAGGGATGTTCCTCAACCTGGACGTACAAGTCCTGCGGACCGAGACGGCGGGGCTGCTGTGGTTTGCCAAGCGTTATTTTGCGTTTCTCAACACGATCAGTAACGAGAGAGAAAACGGCAATGCCCTCGTTGGCACGATCGATGCCAATGGGCAGGTGCAGATGGTTGCAGGGGGTCCGCAGGCCTTGTATACGCCTCAGACCTATCTCCCATTGGCACAGCGCCCCTGGTACAGGGACATTGCGGTCATGGGGCGGCGGATTGCAGAGTTCGCCGCTTGTTGTGCGGTGCGTTAGCATGTGCCATTGATCTGCCGAGGGCATGTTCCATGCATCAAATCCGCTGTGCCGTCTGCGCTCTGGCGCTGGGCTTTTTGGCCCCGGCGTGGGCCATCAACAAATGCACCGCCTCCGATGGCAAGGTGTCTTTCCAAGACGCACCCTGCGAAGGCCAGGGCGAGAAGATTGAAGTGCGGCCAGTCGTAAAGGGCGCCGCCCCCATCCAGCCCCCGCGTTCCATCACCCAAGAAGGCGCGTTCGGGCCGACCTGGCAGCGCAAGAACTACCTACAAGCCCAGGGCATCCCGCAGGCGCGCGCGGCACTTGAGCGTAACCAGAGTGAATGCGCGGCGGCGTCGGCAGAGGCCGTCGCCCACGCGGGGCCGCTGCGGCGCGGCAACCTGCCGCAAGGCTCCCAGTTCGTGCAAGAGCTGGAGGCGGCCAGCACCAAGGACAAGGCTGCCTGCGAGGCGCGCTCCGAGGAGCTACGCAAGCAGCTCAAGGCGCTGGAGAAGGAGCTGGAAGGACTCTGAACAGGCACGCACAGAACTTCGCGCGCAGTTTCAGGTGCACGCTGTGTGGGTCGCCGCAGTGGCCGTCGCCCCGGTTGGCCCAGTGCTTTTGGGTACCCAGTGGTCCGTTCCCGAGGAGTGGACTGTGCGGAAGGGCCATGGGGTGCCTATCGTGCAATCTGTTGGACGAGATGCAAGAGATGTTCCACCTGCCGTGCGATGGGCTCGGGCACGGGCAGTTCGCCGCTGAGCACGGCGCGGGTGTAGGCCGCAGTGCTGGCAGCTTCGGTGGTGGCGGGCAGTGTGGGCAGTGCGGTCAGCGGGCCGCCCTGGGCTTCCTGCAGGCGCACGGCGCGCCCGGAGAGAAAGCCATCCATCTGCGGCGTGCGGCGCGGATCGGCCACGGGCTCGCCTTCGGTGCCGCGCAGCAGCAGGGCATCGGCGCCCGTGAGGGCGATGGTGGCAGCCATCGACTCGGCGTACTCGGGGTGCGTGTAGCTGCCCACGATGAGGCTGTCGCCCGCCACGGGCGAGAGAGGGTCCATGAGCTTGACGAGGCTGTGGGCGCTGTTGCGCAGGCCCAGCGTGCGGCGCACGTCCAGCAGGCGCTCCAGGCCCGGCAGCAGCAGCGCGGTGGGGGCGAAGGCCACCTGACCGTTGTCGATTTCGTCCAGTTCCTGCAATGCCGGAATGTCCAGCGCGGCCAGCACGTCCTGGCTGGAGACGCGGCGGTCTTCCGTGGCCGTGCCGTGCACCAGCACGGGCAGGCCGTTGCGTGCCAGTAGCAGGGCCAGCAGCGGGGTCAGCACGGGCAGCTTGCGCGCGCCGTTGTAGCTGGGCAGCACCACGAGCGGGCGGGCGCTGGCGGGCAGCATCTCCAGGCGCTCGTGCACGGCGTCGAGGAAGCCCGCCATTTCTTCTGGTGTTTCGCCCTTGATACGCATGGCGATGCAGAAGGCGCCCACTTCAAGGTCGCTGGCCGTGCCGTCAAGCACCTGGCCCATCAGGTCGGTGGCCTGGTCGCGCGGCAGGTTGCGTGCACCCACTTTGCCGCGTCCGATCACTTTGAGGTATTGGCTAATGCCCATGGGTCTGACGCCTGTATTGCTGTGGGGAGCGCATTGTCGTGCAAGTGCAGCCGCACTGCAGCGCGCGCTGCGCAGGGGGGAGTGCGCCGGTCGGGTACAGCGCCAGATTGCAGCCGCACCATGAAGCTCCGGCGGCGCTGCCGTGCGTGGTGCAGGCTGGTGCCTTGCTGTACAGGCGGCCCCCAAGTGGGTCGGGATGCGTGTGGGGCATGGCGGTGTTTCTTGTGCGGTGCTGTGCCGGACACCAGGCAAGCCTTGTGCCTGGGCTTCAGCCCCGCGCGTGGAGCACACCCAGCAGCGCGATGACGGTGATCGCCAGCACCAATGCCGTGGCGCGCCAGAACATCAGCGGATTGCGCTCGGCCAAGGGCGGGCGCGTGCGGGCCAGGGTGGCTGCGCCGGGTTGGTGCAGTTCGTGCACGAACTCGGACAGCTCGGCCTGGCGTTTGAGCGGGTTGGGGTGCACCGCACGTTCCAGCACGGCATCGATCCAGGCGGGAATGGGCCGGCTTTCGTCGTGCAGTGCACTGGCATAGCGCAGCCGCGTGAGGGCGGCGCGGCTGCGCAGGCCCGCCATCTGGGTGCCGTAGGGCAGGCGCCCGGTGAGCATCTGGTAGGTGATGACGCCGAGTGAAAAAAGGTCTGATTGCGGTGTGCTGGGCCCGCCCCAGAAATATTCGGGCGCGGTGTATTGCACGGTGCCCAGAATGGCCGTGCTGTCACCGTGTACGGCGGTCTCAGCCAGCCCGGCCACGTGCACCGCACCAAAGTCGATGATCTTCACCGTGCCGGTGTGGTCGATCATGATGTTCTCGGGGCGCAGGTCCTGGTGCAGCATCTCCCTGCGGTGAAAGGCCTGCAGGCCGCGTGCGATCTGCACCACGATGCTGCGCACCTCGGCAAGCGCGGGGCGGGGGTGGTCGATCATCCACTGCGCCAGTGTCTGGCCCTGCACATGCTCTAGTGCGACAAACAGGTGCTCGCGCCGGTGGGTGCTGGCCACGGCCCGCAGTACATGGGGGCTGTGGATGCGGCGGGCAATCCATTCCTCCAGCAGAAAGCGGTCAAGGGCGTCCTCGTCGCTTTGCAGGTCGATGGAAGGGGTCTTGAGCACCACCTGTTCGCCGCTTTCCGGGGCCATGGCCAGGTAGATGTGGCTGCGGTGGCTGGCATGTAGCTCGCGCACGATCTGGTAGCCGTCCAGGGTGTCGCGCGGGGCCAGTATCGGCGGCAGGCGCAGGGCCGCGCGCTGGCGCTGCAGTTCGCTGCTGTCCTGCAGGGGCAGTGCGTCGATGCGCACCACCTGCAGCGTCAGGTTGTCGGGGCTGCCCCGGTGCAGTGCCTCGGCCACGATGGCGCGTGCGGCCTGGTCCAGGTCGCACGCGTGGTCCTGCAGCGTCTGGAGGATGAAGGGGGCGGGCACATGCTCGTGCACGCCATCCGTGGCCAGCACGAAGGTGTCGCCAGGCTCGACGGACAGCGCGCGGTAATCGATGTCGAGCTGGGGGTGAAAACCCATGGCGCGGGCCAGGTGGCTGTGGCCACCGGGCAGTTGCACGCGATGGTCCTGCGTGAGCTGCTCCAGCGCCTTGCCCTGCACGCGGTAGATGCGTGCATCACCCACATGGAACAGGTGCGCGGTGGCCGACTTGAGAACCAGTGCGCTGAGGGTGCACACATGGCCCCGGTCGGCATCGAAGCGGTGGGGGCCATTGCGGTCTTGTGCGTACAGCCAGAAGTTGGTGGCGGCCAGCACGCACTGCACCGAGCGGCGCACGCTCCAGGCGTCGGACGTGCAGTAGTAGTCCTGCAGCAATGCATGCACGGCGGCTGCGCTGGCGATGTGGCTGACGTCGCTGCTGCTGATGCCGTCGGCCAGCGCCAGGGCCACGCCCTTGCTGGCCAGGGCCGGGCCTTCGGGGACGCAGGCGCCATGGAAATCCTGGTTGATCTCCTGGTGGCCCTTGTCCGAATGCTGACCGATGTGCACGCGCAGGGTGTCGGCCACTGGTCAGACCAGCTTGCGCTTGGGGGCCGTGCGGATGTGCGTGACGTAGAGCGTGAGCCCGGTAAACGCCAGGCCGCCGACCAGGTTGCCCAGCACCACGGGGATTTCGTTCCAGAGGAAGTAGTCGAGGATGGAGAAGTTGCCGCCCATCATCAGGCCCGAGGGGAACAGAAACATGTTCACCACCGAGTGCTCGAAGGTCATGGCAAAAAACACCATCACCGGCATCCACATGGCGATGACCTTGCCGCTGACGGTGGTGGAAATCATGGCCCCCACCACGCCGGTGGACACCATCCAGTTGCACAGCATGCCGCGGATGAAGATGGTGATCCAGCCCATCAAGCCGTGTTGCGCATAGCCCAGGGTGCGCGCCTCGCCGATGTGGCCGATCTTGGTGCCCACCTCGTTGGGGGGCACCGAAAAACCGTAGGTGAAGATGAAGGCCATCATGAAGGCCACGGTCAGCGCCCCCAGAAAATTGCCGACAAAAACTAGCCCCCAGTTGCGCAGCACCCCCTTGACCGTGACGCCGGGGCGCTTGTCGAGCCAGGCCAGCGGGGTGAGCACGAACACGCCGGTCAGCAGATCGAAGCCCAGCAGGTAGAGCATGCAAAACCCCACGGGGAACAGGATGGCGCCCACCAGCGCCGAGCCTGTCATGACGGTGGCCGAGACGGCAAACACGGCTGCCAGCGACAGGATGGCGCCCGCCATATACGCGCGAATCAGGGTGTCGCGGGTGGACATGTAGACCTTGGATTCACCGGCATCCACCATCTTGGTGACGAATTCGGAAGGGACGAGGTAGGCCATGGTGTTCTTTCTGCGGTAGTCGGGGTCGAAAAGGTGTTACGCCGTGGTGGCTGTAGTGGCGCTGCGCTGGCAGGGCCCGGCGAGAGGGCGCGTCTCGGTGGTGGCGTGGTGCGCCAGTTCGTCGGCGTCCAGGAACACCTGGCCGTCCTCCACCTTGACCTGGAACTTCGGCGTGCAGCCCTCGTCGGGCGCTGCGGCCTGGCCGTCGCACAGGCCGATGGTCCAGTTGTGCAGCGGGCAGGCCACGCTGTGGCCGAACACGATGCCCTGCGACAGTTGCCCGCCCTTGTGCGGGCAGCGGTCGAGCAGGGCGAAGATCTCGCCCGCCTCGGTCCGGAACACGGCCACCTCCAGGCCCTGGGCGCGCTGAACGCGGCGTGCGCCCAGCACAGGGATGTCGTCTACGCGGCAAATGGGTTTCCATGTGGTCATCGCTATTCCTTTTGTAGCTGGTAGCGCTTATCTATAAAGCGCTATGGGCTGTTTTTGTATAAATATTGTTCAGACTACGGCGATGGGGGTGAACTGGCGCTGGTCCACCCGCGCTTTGTCGAAATCGAACCAGGGGTCGGGCGCGCCTTCGAGCGCGCCTTGCAGGCGCGCCCACAGGGCTTTGCGGCCTTCGTGGTCGTCGAGCACTTTCTTTTTCACGTAGTCCAGACCCACGCGCGCTACGTAGTGCACGGTGCGCTCCAGGTACCAGCCTTCCTCGCGGTAGAGCTGCATGAAGGCGCCGGTGTACTCCATGACTTCCTCGGCGGTTTTGAGCTTGACGAAGAACTGCGCCACCTCGGTCTTGATGCCACCGTTGCCCGCCACGTACATCTCCCAGCCGCTGTCCACGCCGATGATTCCCACGTCCTTGATGCCGCTCTCGGCGCAGTTGCGCGGGCAGCCGCTGACGGCGAACTTGACCTTGTGCGGTGCGTGCATGCCCACAAAGGCGCGTTCCAGGTCCTTGCCCATTTGGGTGCTGTCCTGCGTGCCCATGCGGCACCACTCGCTGCCCACGCAGGTCTTCACCGTGCGCAGCGCCTTGGCGTAGGCGTGGCCGCTGGGCATGCCGATGTCGCGCCACACGGCCTGCAGGTCTTCCTTCTTCACGCCCAGCAGGTCGATGCGTTGGCCGCCCGTGACCTTGACGGTGGGAATTTTGTATTTGTCCACCACATCGGCGATGCGGCGCAGCTCGTCGGCCGTGGTTTCGCCACCCCACATGCGGGGCACCACGGAATAGGTGCCGTCCTTCTGGATGTTAGCGTGGCTGCGCTCGTTGATGGCGCGGCTTTGCGGGTCGTCCTGCGCCTCCTTGGGCCAGGTGCTGATGCAGTAGTAGTTGATGGCCGGGCGGCAGCCGGGGCAGCCGTTGGGGGTCTTCCAGTCCATGAAACGGAATACCGCGCCCGTGCTCAGCAGCTTGTGCGTGCGGATGGCGTCGCGCACGGCCTGGTGGCCGTGGTCGGTGCAGCCGCACAGGGGCTTGGTTTTGGGCGTGGCCGAGTAGTCGCCCCCGGCGGTGAACATCAGAATCTGTTCGACCAGGCCGGTGCACGACCCGCAGCTCGCGCTGGCCTTGGTGTGCTTGCGCACCTCGTCCAGCGTGAACAGGCCCTTGTCTTTGATGGCCTTGCAGATGGTGCCCTTGGTGACGCCATTGCAGCCGCACACCTCGTCGCTGTCCAGCATGGCGGCGGCCTTGTTGTGGCCCTGGTGGCCGGCGTCGCCCATGTTGGATTCGCCAAACATCAGCTTGTCGCGGATGTCGCCGACGGGGCGGGCGTCGCGCAGCAGCTTGAAGTACCAGCTGCCATCCACCGTGTCGCCATACAGGCAAGCGCCTATAAGCTTGTCGTCCTTGAGCACCAGTTTCTTGTACACGCCGCCGCTCGGGTCGCTCATGACGATCTCCTCGGTGCCCGCGCCGCCCTGGAAGTCCCCGGCCGAGAACAGGTCGATGCCCGTCACCTTGAGCTTGGTGGACGTGAGCGAGCCCTGGTAGCGGTCAATGCCAAACTCCGCTAGGTGGTTGGCCAACACGCGGGCCTGCTCGAACAGCGGCGCCACCAGACCGTAGGCAATGCCCCGGTGCGCCGCGCACTCGCCCACGGCGTAGATGCGCGCGTCGGTGGTGGTTTGTAGCGTGTCGCTCACCACAATGCCACGGTTCACGTGCAGGCGCATCTTTTCGGCGAGCTGCGTGTTGGGGCGGATGCCCACGGCCATCACCACCAGGTCGGCGGGCACCTCGGTGCCGTCCTTGAATTGCACGGCCCGGACCCGTTGTTTCGACGGGGCCTCTTCCCCGTCTGCACGGCCGTTCTCGTTGCCCAGCAGCGCAGCAGTTTGGCCCTGCATGAGGAACTGCATGCCGCGCTCGGCCAGCGACTTTTGCAGCATCTTGCCGGCCACGCTGTCGAGCTGGCGCTCCATCAGCCATTCGCTGGCGTGCACCACGGTCACCTGCATGCCGCGTTTCATCAGGCCGTTGGCGGCCTCCAGTCCCAACAGGCCGCCACCAATGACGACCGCATGCTGGTAGGTGGCCGCCGCATCGATCATGGCCTGCGTGTCGGCAATGTCGCGGTAGGCCAGCACGCCGTCGAGCTCCTTGCCCGGCAAGGGCAGGATGAACGGGTTGGAGCCCGTGGCGAGGATAAGGCGGTCGTATTCGGCGCTGATCTGCTCGCCCGCTGCGCTGGTGCCGTGCACCACGCGGTGCACGCGGTCTACATCGGTGACCGTGCAGCCCGTGTGCAGGGTGATACCGTTGTCCTGGTACCAGGACCAGTCGTTGAGGATGATCTCGTCCACCGTCTGCTCCCCCGCCAGCACGGGCGAGAGCAGGATGCGGTTGTAGTTCGGGTGCGGCTCGGCGCCGAACACCGTGATGTCGTACAGGCCGGGTGCGATCTTGAGCAGCTCTTCGAGCGTGCGCACACCGGCCATTCCGTTGCCTACCATGACCAGCCTGGGTTTTTTCATCGGAGCCCCTCCCTGGGCAATTGCATTGCAGAACATGGGCGCGTTGGATGTGCGCCTGTATGCACTGCAATGCAATGACCGTGCCAGCGTTGAAATGCTTGTGTGCTTTGTCTATGGGTACAGGAGTGCGCACCCTGGCAGTGCGGTAGGCCAGAACCGTGCGGTGCCTGAGGCGTTTGCACCATGCTGGGGTGCTGTGCCAGCGCCTGGTGCGTCGCAAGGTGCGTCTGCGCCATGGCGGCGCACATACCGAGAGAGAAAGCGAAAGGCCCGCACCGTTTGCACGGTGCGGGCCTTGTGGGGCGCCAGAATTCTGGCGTCGGAATGCAGTGTTTAGCTGCGGTTGCCGGTGGCGATTTTGCCGGCGCGGGCAGCGGTCACGGCCTCTGCACGCACAGCGGTGCGGTCCTGGGTGCTGACAGCGCGGGCTGCGTGGTCGGCCACAGGGCCCTTGGCGAAATTAGGCAGTGCTGCATGGCCTTCGGCGCGCACTTCGGTGCTGCTGCGGGTGGATTGGACGCGGGCTTCGAAGTCGGTGCCGTACAGGTCGCCATTGAGTTCAGCGGCTTGTGCGCCGATCGAGGCAAAAGCGGCAACGGCGGCAATGGAGAGGATGCGTGCGGTGTTCATGGTGGTGTCCTTGATGCAGAAAAAATGGTGGGGTGCTCAAGGCGCCTGCCAGGTCTGCAGGCGCCGGGGTTTTTAGCTGCGGTTGCCAGTGGCGATCAGGCCTGCACGGGCGGCGGTCACGGCCTCTGCACGCACAGCGGTGCGGTCCTGGGTGCTGACAGCGCGGGCTGCGTGGTCGGCCACAGGGCCCTTGGCAAAGCTAGCCAGTGCCTGCTGACCTTCGGCGCGCACATCGGCGCTGCTGCGGGTGGACTGGACGCGGGCTTCGAAGTCGGTGCCGTACAGGTCGCCATTGAGTTCGGCGGCTTGTGCGCCGATCGAGGCAAAAGCGGCAACGGCGGCAATAGAGAGAATGCGTGCGGTGTTCATGATGGTGTCCTTTCAAACGTACTCTGTGGATCCGCTGGCCGCAGAAGCCATCGAGTCCTGCGGGGCGGTTTCGGTGAGTCGCCTTAGCGGGTTCGTCTCATCGATGGGTTGAACTGTACGCCCCTATTGGTCATGAAAAAACTACTCAGTCTATAATTGACTATTCCGGTATTTGGAATAATTGGCGTGTCTGGGGTGAGAAATCGGGCGTATACACGGCAGCACACAACTTGGTACAAGGCCCCGTTGCGCTATGGGCGTGGATGGGCTGAAATAGGCTTTTGCAGCCTGTTATCCCGAGGGAGGTGTTCCATGACCGTCGTAGCCGAAATTCTCAAGTCCAAACCGGATTCCATCGTGCAGTCCATCGGGCCCACGGACACTGTTCTAGAAGCGCTGCGCCGTATGGGCGACAAGGGCATTGGCGCACTGCTGGTCATGGAGAACGACGCCATCGTGGGCATCATCACCGAGCGCGACTACGCCCGCAAGATTGCCCTCATGGGCCGTACCTCGGACAAAACCCTGGTGCGCGACGTGATGACGACGTCTGTGCTGTGCGTGCATTCCACCCAGACCAGCGAGCAGTGCATGCAGCTGATGACCAGCAAGCGCCTGCGCCACCTGCCGGTGGTGGACGACGGCAAGCTGCTGGGCATGATCTCCATCGGTGACTTGGTGAAAGACATCATCTCCGAGCAGAAATTTATCATCGAGCAGCTGGAGCACTACATCACAGGTGGTCGCCGCTGAACGACGGCAAGCCCCCCTGGGTCGGGTTTGCCTCTTTGACTGAGGGTAGTCCACTGGCTTTAGATCAGCCTTCGATGCAGCTGATGCGGGATGAATCAGCGGATTTGACACTCCAAGTCACCTTGTTTGATGGGTAATGTGGCCTGCTGCCGCAAGCGATTGGCCAGCGGCTGGGCATGCTAATAGGCCGGTCACGGCCAGGATCTTCGCCACGATACGTAAGCCATTTATGGCGGTGTTATCGCAAGTTCCGTACAGAAAGATGTATTGCACGGCCTTTTCATGCCTGAAACTTGCTAATGGCAGGGCTTTCCCGGTCACGCCTGAGGTCAAGGCCCTTGTATACACCCAGTCACAAACATTTTTTGGACGGAGTTTCCTGCATGACGACTTCTTTGAAACGGCGCCATTTCACTGCCGGACTGGCGCTTGCCCCTTTGGCGGCCAGCGGCTTGCTGACGGGCTGCAGCAATATCCCTGACATCATCAAGATCGGGGTAGCGCAGCCGTTGAGTGGCCCGCTGGCCGCCCTGGGGCAGGATTTGCTCAATGGCGTGAACCTGGCCGTGAGCGAGTTGAATAAGAACAACTACGCCATTGACGGCAAACGCGTCACGCTGGAGGTGGTTGCAATGGACGACCGGGCCGACGCTGCCACAGGCAAAGCCGTGGCGCAGCAGTTGGTGGATGCGGGGATCGTGGCTGTCATTGGGCACCTCAATTCGGGCGTGAGCATCGAGACAGCGCCCATTTACGGTGCCAAGGATATTGCGCAGATTGCGATCTCCACGAACCCAAAGTTCACGCAGCTGGGCTTGTCCACCACTTTCCGCATGGTGGCTAACGACGATCTGCAGGCACGTGCCATTGGCTCGTTTGCTGCGTCGCAGTTTGGGGCTGTGCGCTATGCCGCGCTGGACGATGGGACGCCTTATGGCAAGGGCTTGACCGATGGCGCCGTGGTCCAGCTCAAGGCCGAGAAGCGCGAGGTGGTGCTGCGCCAGTCGTTTGACGACAAGACGGTGGCGTTTGACAAGCTGGCGGAGGAAATCAAGGCCGCAAATGTCGAGGTCATCGTCTCCACGTTGAATGACTTTCAGGCTGTGGCCCTGATTGAGGCGCTTAAAAAGATCGACTACACCCGGGTACGCCTGCTCGGCGGTGACACGATCAAAACCACCGATATGGCCAAGGCGGCCGGCATCATCGAAGGTATTTTTGCCACCTCGCCGGTGCTGGAGGCCAAGGAATTCGTCACCGGTCGCCAGTTCCTGGAGAAGTACCTTGAGGCTTTCAAGAAGCCCCCGGCGTATGGCGGCCACTACACCTACGACAGCATGTATGTGCTGTCGGCAGCGCTGCAGAAGGCCAAGTCGGCCAAGCCCAAGGATGTGACGGCCGCGATGCATTCCATCAACGGCTATGCACCGGTGACCGGCACCATGACCTGGGACGATAAAGGCGAGCAGCGCTACGCCGCCGTGGGCGTGTATGAACTGCGGCGCGGCAATTGGGAGCTGCGCATGCGGTCAGACCGCTGGTAAGCGTGCTGCTCGGCGCGTGAAATGGGCAAGCCTGTGCCAGGGGCCACCGCGCAAAGGCTTGCCCTGCGCGCTGGTGGCTCCCCCCCCTTCTCTTGCAGCGTGTAGCGATATAGGGGTGTGTCTATCTTTCAGCATTCCACCACGTTCACGGCCAGGCCACCGCGCGAGGTTTCCTTGTACTTGGACATCATGTCGGCGCCAGTTTGCACCATGGTCTTGATCACCTGATCGAGCGACACCACGTGCTGGCCGTCGCCGCGCAGTGCCAGGCGCGCGGCATTGATGGCCTTGATGGCGCCCATGGCGTTGCGCTCGATGCAGGGAATCTGCACTTGCCCGCCCACGGGGTCGCAGGTCATGCCCAGGTTGTGCTCCATACCGATCTCGGCCGCATTCTCTGCCTGCGCGGGTGTGCCACCCAGCACGGCGGCCAGAGCCCCGGCTGCCATCGAGCAGGCCACGCCCACTTCCCCTTGGCAGCCCACTTCGGCGCCTGAGAGCGAGGCGTTGAGTTTGTAGATGCTGCCAATGGCGCCTGCCGTGAGCAGGAAGTCGAAAATGCCCGCCTCGTTGGCGCCCGGCACAAAGTTAATGTAGTAGTGCAGCACCGCCGGGATCACCCCGGCCGCCCCATTGGTGGGCGCCGTCACCACGCGGCCCCCGGCAGCGTTTTCCTCGTTCACGGCCATGGCGTAGAGGTTGACCCAGTCCAGCATGGAGAGCGGGTCGCGCAGCGCAGCCTCGGGGTTGCTGCTCAGGCTGCGCTGCAGCTCTGCAGCCCGGCGCCGGATGCGCATTGGCCCGGGCAGGGTACCGCCTGTAGCGCAGCCGCGCCGTACGGCCCCAGCCATGGTGTGCCAGATGGCCCGCAACTGCGTCTGCACTTCGTCGGGGCTGCGCCACTGCGCTTCGTTGGCACGCATGATCTGCGCGATGCCCAGGCCGCTGGTTTGGCACTGTGCCAGCAGCTGTGCGCCGCTGGTAAAGGGGTAGGGTGCCGTGGATGTGGCGTTGCCAGGCGCGCTGCCATTGAGTACGCGCTCACCCGCCGCATCCACCACAAAGCCACCGCCGATCGAGAAGTACTCGGCCACGGTGGTTTCGGCTCCTTGCGCGTCCAGGGCTGCAAAGCGCATGCCATTGGGGTGGCGTGGCAGGCTTTTGCGGCGGTACAGCAGGTGTTCCTTTTCCACAAAGCGCACAGGGTGTTCGCCCAGCAGTGCCAGCCGTTGCTGGCTGCGGATGGTGTCGATGGCCGGGGTGATGTGCTCGGGGTCGATCTGGTCGGGCTCGTGTCCGGCCAGCCCCAGCAGGATGGCGCGGTCGGTGCCGTGGCCGATGCCTGTGGCGGCTAGCGAGCCGAACAGCTCCACGCGCACGCCATGCACGGCGGCCAGCCCCGGCATCTGTTGCAGCTGGCAGGCGAAATGGCGCGCCGCGATCATGGGGCCCACGGTGTGGGAGCTGGACGGGCCGATGCCGATTTTGAAGAGGTCGAAAACGCTGACGGTCATGGTGTGTGGGGTGCGCGGGGGCCGGGCGCAAAAGGGGCCAACAAAAAGGCACCCCGTGGGTGCCGTGGATCGGTGGTGCTGACGGTAGGTGTGTGCGAGTGGGGCTGCAAGATCGCTATCCCTGAGCGTGTGGGGCGCCTTGTGCGGTGGAGGTGGTGTGGTTGCTATGAAATAAATAGCTTTTTGCGCTTTATTGGTAAGCGTTAGAGGCTGTTCTGCCTCAAATATTTGGGACTTACTTCAGCTGGGATTGCGGGGCATGAATCTTTCTTTTAGAGGCGCCGGGTGGGGCGGTTGAGGGCGGAGGCCGGGTCTCGCCCCGGCGGGCGACCTCCTTTCTTGTCGCGCGATAAGCAAGGAGGCAAAGAAACGCGCCCCACAGTCTGCGACCCCTTCGCGCAGCGAAGGGGCAAACCTGCGTCGGGGCGCTTGCGGGGTGCGCCGCGTAACTCACTGCGCGCCTGCGGCGCTCCATTCAGACAGACGCGGCGAGTCAGTTCACGAAGCATGCGCGCGGGGGCGCGCATGCTCACCCCGCAAACGCCCCGCCGCAGGCGCAGCCAGAAGGGGGTTTGAAGACCGCAATCCACACGGGCCATCGCTGCGCTCGCCCCTGCATTCGCGGGCGCAAGCGCCTCGCGCTGCGCAGGCCAGGCCGAGCAAAGCGATGGCCCGTGCGGCTGTTTGGACTTTCCCTGCCCCTTCTGTATGCGCCGAGGAGCGCAGGGCGCGGGGTGGCGGGTGTGCCGCAGGACACACCCGCTTCGTGATCTGACTCGCCGTGGTTGTTCGAGCGGCGCGCCGAAGGCGCAAAGCGAGTTCCACGGCGCACCCCGTGACCGCGCACCGCAGGTTGCCCGCAGCGAAGCGAAGGGACGCAGACTGTAGGGTCGCCCTTTCTTTGGTGACTTTCTTTCGGCGAAGCGAAAGAAAGTTACTGCGCCGCCGGGCGCACACCCCGGCTCCCGCCCCTTGCAAAGGCACGCTGATAGCTGCAAAAAATATAGCTGCTGACGTATGACCAACAAGCGACAGATGCCAAAAACACCAAAAACCGGCCAGCTTCTCACATCCCCAGCGCCCGCCCCAGCATCACCGGCGCATCCCACCCCCGGATGCGCGGCCGCTGGCACAGGCTGTGGCCGTGCAGCGCATCCACCTTGTCGAGGATGCGCAAGCCCCCTTGCACCACCAGCCGCAATTCCCAGCCGATGCGCCCCGGTAGGCGGTGCACCAGCGGCGCGCCCTCCAGCATCGTGGCGCGTGCCCAGCGGGCATGTTCGGTGATGAGCGCGGTGGTACGAGGCGTCGGCTGCAGTGCCTGCAACTGCGAACGGTTCACGCCGTGGGCGGCGCAGTCGTCGTCGGGCAAATAGAAGCGCCCCCGGGGAATGTCCACGCTCAGGTCTTGCCAGAAATTGATGAGCTGCAGCGCGGTGCAGATGGCATCGCTCTCCTGCAGGGCCTGCGCGCTGTGCACGCCGTACAGGTGCAGCAGCAGACGGCCCACCGGGTTGGCAGAGCGGCGGCAGTAGTCCAGCAGCTCGGCACGGCTGGCATAACCCGCGCTGTCGCGGGTTTTTTCCACGTCTTGCACAAAGGCGCTGAGCAGGTCGTCCAGCAGGGGTACGGGCAAGTGGTGGCTGCGCAGAACGCCTGCAAGGGGTGCAAACACCTCGGGCCAGCGGGCCGATACGGCGTTGTCCGTGGCGGTGGCATGCAGGTCGGCCCGGTAGGCGGCCAAGTCGTGCAGGCGTTCGGCCGGGTTGGCGTTGCCTTCGTCGGCCAGGTCGTCGGCGGTGCGGGCAAAGGCGTAAATGGCGGCAATGGGCGTGCGCAGATGCGGCGGGCACAGCCACGAGGCCACGGGAAAGTTCTCGTAGTGAGTAATGGCCTGGGGCGGGGCTGGGGGCTGAGGGGCGGGGGTGTTCACGGTGCTGATTGTCGCTTGACAAGAAAAGGACGATCACATAGATTACTAACCAGTCAGTCAGTAATATTCCGGACCCATTCCATGCGCACACCGCAAGCACCGTTGCCCCAGCAGGGGCTTTTTTTCGGCCCGTTTCGACTTCTGCGGTACGCCAGTGGCGTGGGTGCAGTCGCCTTGTTTTTGGCCGCCTGCACGCCTGCGGAGCCTCCGCCAGAGCCTGTGCGGGCCGTCAAACTGGTGACCGTTGGCGTGGAGGCCTTGCAGGCGTACCAGGATTATTCGGGTGAGGTGCGCGCGCGCACCGAGTCGCGCCTGGGCTTTCGCGTGGCAGGCAAGATCGTGCAGCGCCAGGCCGAATTGGGGCAGCGCGTGCGTGCCGGGCAGGCGCTGGCCCAGCTGGATCCGCAGGACTACCAGTTGGCCGCGTCGGCAGCGCAGGCCCAGGTGTCCGCCGCGCAGACGCAGCATGATCTGGCGGCAGCGGATTTCCAGCGGTTTGCGGCCCTGAAAGCGCAGAACTTCATCAGCGGTGCCGAGCTGGACCGGCGCGAAGCGTCGCTCAAGGCCGCCAGGGCCACGTTGGCGCAGGCCCGGGCACAGGCTTCGGCGCAGGGCAACCAAGCCACCTACACCCGGCTGGTGTCCGATGTGGACGGTGTCGTCACTGCCGTGGATGCCGAGGTGGGCCAGGTGGTGAGTGCGGGCACGCCGGTGCTGCGCATTGCCCAGGACGGTGCACGCGATGTGGTGTTTGCCGTGCCCGAAGACAAGGTCACCCGTCTGCGGGTGGGCCAGGCAGTCACTGTGCGTTCGTGGTCCGGGGGCGAGACCCTGCAGGCCCGCGTGCGCGAGGTGGCGGCCAGTGCCGACCCGGTGACGCGCACCTTTGTCGTCAAGGCCGGTATCGAGGCGGGCCAGGTGCCGCCCCTGGGGGCCACGGTGCATGTCACGCCGGAAGCCCTCGGCGCGGTAGGCCGGTCCGCCATCAAGCTGCCCACCACGGCACTGCGCCAGGAAGGCGCGGCAACCGCTGTGTGGGTGTATGAGCCGGATACAGGCACCGTGCGCTCACAAGCGGTGCAAGTGGTTACGGCCGATGGCAATGAGGCTGTGATTACGGACGGACTGGTGCCCGGCATGCAGGTGGTGAGTACCGGCGTGCATGTGCTGACGCCAGGGCAGAAGGTCAGTATTTTTGAGCAAAAATCGGCTCAATCACTCTCTGGTAAAGCGCAAGCAGCTACAAAAAATGTAGTGTCTGTGCCCCCAGCGTCGGCTGCGGCGGCTTCTGCTTCGGCGACCCGGTGAGCGCACCATGAAGCAAACGCCACAGAACAACGGCTTCAACCTCTCGGCCTGGGCCATCAACCATGCCCCGCTAACGCGCTACCTCATGGTGGTGCTGATGGTGATGGGCATTGCCGCTTATTTCCAGCTTGGCCAGGACGAGGACCCGCCCTTCACCTTCCGCGCCATGGTGGTGCGCACTTACTGGCCTGGCGCCACGGCGCAGCAGGTGGCCGA
The DNA here is from genome assembly GCF_003096555.1 of Simplicispira sp. 125. NCBI lineage: Bacteria > Pseudomonadati > Pseudomonadota > Betaproteobacteria > Burkholderiales > Comamonadaceae > Simplicispira > Simplicispira sp. 125. The sequence goes on from NZ_QEKM01000001.1 coordinate 535,623, forward strand.
ACAGGTGACCGACAAGATCGAGCGCACCTTGCAGGAGGTGCCGCTGGCCGACAAGATCCGCAGCTATTCCAAGCCGGGCGAGTCGCAGATCATTCTGGAAATCAAGGACAGCTCGCGCTCGAACGAGGTCGCCAACGTTTGGTACAGCGTGCGCAAGAAGGTGGGCGACATGCGCTACACCTTGCCACAAGGCGTGCAGGGCCCGTTCTTCAACGACGACTTTGGCGATGTATTCGGCGTGATTTATGCGCTGGAGGCCGACGGGTTCAGCTATGCCGAGGCCAAACAGTTTGCCGACGACGTGCGCCAGAAGCTGCTGCGTGTGCCCGATGTTGCCAAGGTCGAGCTGTTTGGCGTGCAGGATGAAAAGCTCTATATCGAGATCTCGCAAAGCCGCCTCTCCCAGCTCGGGCTGGACATGAACCAGGTGCTGGCACAACTGGGCCAGCAGAACGCGGTGGAAAGTGCGGGCATTGTGCAGACGCCGCAGGACCAGTTGCAGGTGCGTGTGGCCGGGCAGTTCCGGGCCATGGAGGACTTGAGCGCCATGCCGATTCGCGGCGCTTCGGGTGCGCAGTTGCGCCTGGGGGATATCGCCACGATCCAGCGCGGGTATGTCGAGCCCACCGCCGTCAAGGTACGGCATGAGGGGCGCGAGGTGGTCGCCCTGGGGGTCTCCATGGCCAAGGGCGGCGACATCATCCGTCTGGGCAAGGCCCTGCGCAGTGCGACGGCGGATATCGAAAAAACACTGCCCGCCGGAGTGCGCCTGGCCAATGTGCAGGACCAACCCCAGGCCGTGGCCCGTTCCGTCAATGAATTCGTCAAGGTGCTCATCGAGGCCGTGGCCATCGTGCTGGCTGTGAGTTTTGTCAGCCTGGGCCTGCACAAGCGGGCAGGCCAGCAGCCCTGGTGGCGGCGCTGGTATATCGACCCGCGCCCGGGGCTGGTGGTAGGCATCACCATTCCGTTGGTGCTGGGCGTGACCTTTCTGGCCATGTGGTACTGGGGGATTGGGTTGCACAAGGTGTCGCTGGGCTCGCTCATCATCGCCCTGGGCCTGTTGGTGGACGATGCCATCATTGCCGTGGAGATGATGGTGCTCAAGCTCGAGGAGGGCTACGACAAGATGCGCGCCGCCACCTTCGCTTATGAGCTGACGGCCATGCCCATGCTCACGGGCACACTCATCACGGCGGCAGGTTTTCTGCCCATTGGCATTGCCAGGTCGTCTGTGGGCGAATACGCCTTCGCCATCTTCGCCGTGACGGTGATCGCGCTGGTGCTGAGCTGGCTGGCCTCGGTGTATTTCGTGCCGTACCTGGGCACATTGCTGCTCCAGCCGCCGCCGGGCCGCCCCAAGGCGGCTGGCGCCCCCTTGGGGGGCAGCGAAGCACAGGCAGTGGCGAGTGTGGGGGCCAGTGATCTGCCTGCGCATGTGGCCGCAGCGGGCATCACTGATGATCCGCGCGAGGTGTTCGACAGCCCGTTCTACAAAGCCTTCCGCCGTTTGGTGCACTGGTGCGTGGAGCACCGCTGGGCCACCATTGGTGCCACGCTGCTCACTTTTGCGCTGGGCATTGCCGGTATGGGTGTGGTGCAGCAGCAGTTTTTCCCCGATTCGAACCGGCCTGAGGTGCTGGTCGACCTGTGGTTTCCCGAGGGCACCTCTTTTGCAGGAAACGAGGAGGTCACCCGCCGCGTGGAGAAGCGCCTGATGGAGCAACCCGGCGTGGCATCGGTCAGTGGCTGGGTGGGTTCGGGCGTGCCACGTTTCTATTTGCCGCTGGACCAGGTGTTTCCGCAAAGCAATGTGTCGCAATTCATTGTGCTGGCGCAAGATCTCCAAAAACGCGGTGCCTTGCTGCGGACGCTACCGACCGTTCTGGCGCAGGAGTTTCCTGAGGTGCGCGGCCGCGTCAAGCTGCTGCCCAATGGGCCGCCAGTGCCTTATCCGGTGCAGTTCCGCGTGGTGGGGCCGGACCCGACGGTGCTGCGCGCACATGCCGACGAAGTGAAAGCCGTGATGCGCGAACACGCCAAGATGCGCGGCGTGAACGACAACTGGAACGAATCGGTGAAGGTGTTGCGCCTGAAGGTCGATCAGGACAAGGCGCGTGCCCTGGGCGTGAGCAGCCAGTCCATCGCCCAGGCCTCCCGGGTCATGCAGTCGGGTATGACGGTAGGCCAGTTCCGCGAAGACGACAAGCTCATCGACATCGTGCTGCGCCAGCCCGAGGACGAGCGCCGCGCCATCACCGATATCGGCAACGCTTATCTGCCCACGGCGTCGGGCAAGTCGATACCGCTGACGCAGATTGCCAAGCCGGTGTTTGCCTGGGAGCCAGGCGTGATGTGGCGCGAGGGCCGTGAATACGCCATCACGGTACAGGGCGATGTGGTCGAGGGCATGCAGGGCGCTACGGTGACGCAGATGCTGCTGCCTGGTTTGCGAAAGATCGAGGCCGCATGGCAGCAAAGCGGGCAGGGGGCCTATCGCATCGTGGTGGCTGGCGCCGTGGCGGAAAGCTCCAAGGGCTCGTCGTCCATCGCGGCAGGTGTGCCCATCATGCTGTTCATCACGTTCACCCTGCTGATGCTGCAACTGCACAGCTTCAGCCGGGCTGTATTGGTCTTCCTGACCGGCCCGCTGGGCATCGCCGGGGTGGCCGGGGCGCTGATTTTGCTGGGGCGTCCGTTCGGCTTTGTGGCGCTGCTGGGTGTGATTGCGCTCATGGGCATGATCCAGCGCAATTCGGTCATTCTGATCGACCAGATAGAAAAAGACCGCGCACGCGGCGTGCCGGCATGGGACGCCATTGTCGAGGCGGCCGTGCGCCGCTTGCGCCCCATCGTACTGACCGCTGCGGCGGCCGTTCTGGCCATGATTCCGCTGTCCCGCAGCGTGTTTTGGGGCCCTATGGCTGTGGCTATCATGGGCGGGCTCATTGTGGCCACGGTGTTGACGCTGCTGGCCCTGCCCGCCATGTATGCGGCCTGGTTCCGCGTGCGCCGACCGGAACCTGTCATCGGAGATGGGCCAGTATCAGGTTAAAATTAAAAGTTAACCAGTTTCATGCAGGCGGCAGTTTTTCTTGCCGCCTGCTTGTTTGATGACCGCGCGGGTGGCGAAATTGGTAGACGCACCAGGTTTAGGTCCTGACGGTGGCAACACTGTGGGGGTTCGAGTCCCCCCCCGCGCACCACCCCTTTTGAAACTAGTCCGGACACGGTGTCACTGCACGGCAGTGGTCACGTTTAACCAAAAATTTAGGAGTAGCCATGGCTGTTACCGTTGAAACCCTTGAAAAGCTCGAACGCAAGATCACGCTGAGCCTGCCCCTGTCCGCCATCCAGAGCGAGGTGGAAACGCGCCTCAAGCGCCTGGCCCGCACCGTCAAGATGGACGGCTTCCGTCCCGGCAAGGTGCCCATGAATGTGGTTTCGCAGCGCTATGGCTACTCGGTGCAGTACGAAGTGCTCAACGACAAGGTCGGCGAGGCTTTTGCCCAGGCGGCCAACGAAGCCAGTCTGCGCGTGGCCGGTCAGCCGCGCATTACTGAAAAAGACGGTGCGCCCGAGGGCGAGGTCGCCTTTGACGCGGTGTTCGAGGTGTTTCCTGAAGTCAAAATTGGGGACCTGACCAGCGCCGAAATCGAAAAACTGTCGGCCGCTGTGGACGATGGCGCCATCGACAAGACCGTTGACATCCTGCGCAAGCAGCGCCGCAGCTTCGCACAGCGCGCCATGGACGCCGCAGCGCAGGACGGCGACCGCGTCACCGTGGACTTTGAAGGCAAGCTCGACGGCGAGACCTTCCAGGGCGGCAAGGCCGAGGACTTCCAGTTCTTGGTGGGCGAAGGCCAGATGCTCAAGGAATTTGAAGATGCCGTGCGCGGCATGAAGCCGGGCGAGAGCAAGACTTTTCCGTTGGCTTTCCCCGAGGAATACCACGGCAAGGATGTGGCAGGCAAGACCGCTGACTTCCTGGTCACCGTTAAAAAGATTGAAGCCGCCCACCTGCCTGAAGTGAACGATGCCCTGGCCAAGTCGCTCGGTATTGCCGACGGCACCGTGGCGGGCCTGCGCGCTGATATCAAGACCAACCTCGAGCGTGAGGTCAAGTTCCGCTTGCTGGCACGCAACAAGCAAGCCGTGATGGAAGCCCTGCTGTCCAAGGCCGAACTCGATCTGCCCAATGCCAGTGTGCAGGGTGAAATCGATCGCCTGAAGGAAGGCGCACGCGCTGACCTCAAGCAGCGTGGTGTCAAGGATGCCGACAAGGCAGAAATCCCTGACGACATCTTCCGCGCCCAGGCCGAGCGCCGCGTGCGCCTGGGCCTGGTGGTGGCAGAACTGGTCAAGACCAACAACCTGCATGCCAAGCCTGAGCAGCTCAAGGCCCATATCGACGAACTGGCCGCCAGCTACGAGAAGCCCGAAGACGTGGTGCGCTGGTATTTTGGCGACCGCCAGCGCTTGGGCGAAGTCGAGGCTGTGGTCATCGAGAACAATGTCGCCGATTTCGTCCTGGCACAGGCCAAGGTGACCGAGAAGGCCATGTCCTTTGACGAACTGATGGCTGGACAGGGCTGATAACTGCTTGAACGCGGCCCATTTTTGGTGGCCGTGTCCGGGTATTGCGCCTTCAGGGGCTTGTGACAACGTTCACAAGCCCCAATTCATTTCTGGGTACAGTACCCGCCTGACAGGAGTAAATATGAGTGCACTGGAAACACAGGCCTTGGGAATGGTCCCGATGGTCATCGAGCAGTCGGGCCGCGGTGAGCGGTCTTACGACATCTATTCGCGCCTTCTCAAAGAGCGCGTGATCTTCCTCGTGGGCGAGGTCAATGATCAGACGGCCAACCTGGTGGTGGCACAGTTGTTGTTCCTGGAGAGTGAGAATCCGGACAAGGACATTTCGTTCTACATCAACTCGCCCGGGGGCAGCGTTACAGCCGGCATGGCGATCTACGACACCATGAACTTTATCAAGCCCGATGTGTCCACGCTGTGCTGTGGCTTTGCCGCCAGCATGGGCGCGTTCCTGCTCGCTGCAGGGGCCAAGGGCAAGCGTTTTTCGTTGCCTAACTCCAAGGTCATGATCCACCAGGTGCTGGGCGGCGCACGCGGCCAGGCCACGGACATCGAGATCCATGCGCGCGACATCTTGCGCACCAAGGACCAAATGAACCGCATTCTTGCCGAGCGCACGGGCCAGACGCTGGAGAAGGTTCAGCGTGACACCGAGCGCGACTATTTCATGACCGCCGATGAAGCCAAGGACTACGGCATCATCGACCAGGTGATCTCCAAGCGTCCCTGACCGTGGCGCGCAGGGCGTGCCCGGACTTTTTTCGTTCCGGGCAACCCTGTTTTTCATTGGGTATCATTCTGACCACTATCTGTAATACAAGGTAAAGCCCCCATGGCCGAGAAAAAAGGCTCCTCCAGCGAAAAAACGCTTTACTGTTCGTTCTGCGGCAAAAGCCAGCACGAAGTGAAGAAGCTGATCGCCGGTCCGTCGGTCTTTATCTGCGACGAATGTATCGACCTGTGCAATGAGGTGATCCGGGACGAATTGCCCCCGGGCGACGCGAATCGCGAGGCGCGTACCGATTTGCCGACGCCCGCCGAAATCAAGGCAAACCTGGACAACTACGTCATTGGCCAAGAAATTGCCAAGCGCACTCTGGCAGTGGCTGTTTACAACCACTACAAGCGCCTGCGCTACAAAGACAAGGCAGGCAAGGACGAGGTGGAGCTGTCCAAGAGCAATATCCTGCTCATTGGTCCCACGGGTTCGGGCAAGACGCTGCTGGCGCAGACTTTGGCACGCATGCTGGACGTGCCTTTTGTCATGGCCGACGCCACGACGCTGACGGAGGCAGGCTATGTCGGCGAGGACGTGGAGAACATCGTCCAAAAGCTGCTGCAAAGCTGTAACTACGAGGTCGAGCGCGCCCAGCGCGGCATTGTTTATATCGACGAGATCGACAAGATCTCGCGCAAATCCGACAATCCCAGCATTACGCGGGATGTGTCGGGTGAGGGCGTGCAACAAGCCTTGCTCAAGCTCATCGAGGGCACCATGGCCAGCGTGCCGCCCCAAGGCGGGCGCAAGCACCCCAACCAGGATTTTCTGCAAATCGACACGACCAACATCCTGTTCATTTGCGGCGGCGCGTTCGCGGGCCTTGAGAAGGTCATTGAGAACCGCACCGAGGCCTCAGGCATCGGTTTTGGCGCGGCCGTCAAGAGCAAGAAGCAACGCTCATTGTCGGACGTGTTCCAGGAAATCGAGCCCGAAGATCTCATCAAGTTCGGCTTGATTCCGGAGCTGGTCGGGCGTATGCCTGTAGTCACGGCCCTGGCCGAGCTGCATGAAGATGCACTGGTGCAGATCCTGATCGAGCCTAAGAATGCCCTGGTTAAGCAGTACAGCAAATTGCTGGCCATGGAGGGTGCCGAGCTGGAAATCCGGCCTGCAGCCCTCAAAGCCATTGCCCGCAAGGCCCTGGCACGCAAGACGGGCGCACGTGGTTTGCGTTCTATTTTGGAGCAGGCGCTCCTGGGCACCATGTTTGACTTGCCCAATACAAGCAATGTGGACAAGGTGGTGGTGGATGAGTCCACCATCGATGAAAACAAGCCACCACTGCTGGTGTACCGCGAAGCAGCGAAAAAGGCTTGACTACACGGCGTGGGCGTTGTGGCGCCCATGCCCGTCACGAGCCCCTGTGTCGGCATTTTGCGCACCAGGGGTTGAAAGTTTCTGTCTGCGGACCATATTCCCTGTAGTTTCATGAGGATCTCCATGTCCGGACACGTCCCCCTTTCTGCTACACCCCTCGAGCTGCCGCTGTTGCCGCTGCGCGATGTCGTTGTTTTCCCTCACATGGTCATTCCCTTGTTCGTGGGGCGCCCCAAGAGCATCAAGGCGCTGGAGTTGGCCATGGAGACCGACCGCCGCATCATGCTGGTGGCTCAAAAGGCAGCAGCCAAGGATGAGCCCTCGGTCACCGATATGTTTGATGTGGGCTGCATCTCGACCATCCTTCAGATGCTCAAGCTCCCTGATGGCACCGTGAAGGTGCTGGTCGAGGGTCAGCAGCGTGCCTCGGTGGGTGCGATCGAGGATGCCGATTCCCATTTTTCTGCGACGGTGACGCCGGTTGAACTGGCAGAAGGCGAGCACCGCCCTAGCGAAGTTGAGGCACTGCGCCGAGCCGTAATGCAGCAGTTTGACCAGTATGTCAAGCTCAACAAGAAGATCCCGCCCGAAATCCTGACCTCGATCTCCAGCATTGATGACCCGGGCCGCCTGGCCGACACCATTGCCGCGCACCTGCCGCTCAAGCTGGAAAACAAGCAGGCCGTGCTCGATCTCTCGGATGTCAAGGATCGGCTTGAAAACCTGTTCGAGCAGCTCGACCGTGAAGTGGACATCCTCAACGTCGATAAGAAAATCCGTGGCCGCGTCAAGCGCCAGATGGAGAAAAATCAGCGCGACTTCTATCTGAACGAACAGGTCAAAGCCATTCAGAAAGAGCTGGGTGAAGGTGAAGAGGGCGCTGACCTGGAAGAGGTCGAGAAAAAAATCAAGCAGGCCAAGATGCCGGCCGAAGCGCGCAAGAAGGCCGAGGGCGAGCTCAAGAAGCTCAAGTTGATGTCGCCCATGTCGGCCGAGGCCACCGTGGTGCGCAATTACATCGATGTGCTGGTGTCGCTGCCTTGGAGCAAGAAAACCAAGATCAAACACGACCTGGGCCATGCCGAAACGGTGCTCAACGAGGACCACTACGGACTGGAGAAGGTCAAGGACCGCATCATGGAATACCTTGCCGTGCAGCAGCGCGTGGACAAGGTCAAGGCGCCCATCCTGTGTTTGGTGGGGCCACCGGGTGTGGGTAAAACCTCGCTGGGCCAGTCCATTGCCAAGGCCACAGGGCGCAAGTATGTCCGCATGGCGCTAGGCGGTATGCGCGACGAGGCTGAAATCCGTGGCCACCGCCGCACCTATATCGGTGCCATGCCGGGCAAGGTGCTGCAAAGCCTGGGCAAGATCGAAACGCGCAATCCCTTGTTTTTGCTCGATGAGATCGACAAGTTGGGCACAGACTTCCGGGGCGATCCGTCGAGCGCCCTGCTGGAGGTACTGGACCCCGAGCAGAACCATACCTTTGGCGACCACTACGTGGAGGTGGATTTCGATCTGAGCGACGTCATGTTCGTCGCCACCTCGAACTCGATGAACATTCCGTCGGCGCTGCTTGACCGTATGGAGGTCATCCGCCTGTCGGGCTACACGGAGGAAGAGAAAACCAATATCGCCATGAAGTACCTGCTGCCCAAGCAGCTCAAAAACAATGGCGTGAAGGACGAGGAGCTGCAGATCACCGAAGCTGCAGTGCGCGACATGGTGCGCTACTACACCCGCGAAGCCGGTGTGCGCTCGCTCGAGCGTGAGCTTTCCAAAATCTGCCGCAAGGTGGTCAAGGCACTGTTGCTCAAGAAGCTGGAGCCACAGGTGGTGGTCACGGCTGACAACCTTCCAGATTTTCTGGGCGTGCGTAAGTACACCTTTGGGCGGGCAGAGCAAAAGAACCAGGTTGGTCAGGTCGTTGGGCTGGCCTGGACCGAGGTGGGTGGTGATTTGCTGACCATCGAGGCAGTGACCATGCCAGGCAAGGGTGTCATTACCCGCACGGGTTCACTGGGTGATGTGATGAAGGAGTCGGTTGAGGCAGCGCGCACCGTGGTACGCAGCCGTGCGCGCATGCTGGGCATCAAGGACGAAGCCTTCGAAAAGAAGGACGTGCACATCCATGTGCCCGATGGCGCGACTCCCAAGGATGGCCCGAGTGCTGGCGCAGCGATGGCTACGGCTTTTGTGTCGGCGCTGACTGGCATTCCCGTGCGTGGTGATGTGGCAATGACTGGTGAAATCACGCTGCGCGGTGAAATCACGGCCATCGGGGGCTTGAAGGAGAAGCTGTTGGCCGCCCTGCGTGGAGGCATCAAGACAGTGTTGATCCCCGAAGAAAATGTCAAAGATTTGCAGGAGATTCCGGACAACGTCAAGAGCGGCCTGGAGATCGTGCCGGTGAAGTGGATCGACAAAGTGCTGGACGTGGCGCTGGAGCGCCAGCCCGTGCCTCTGACCGATGCCGAGGTGGCTGCCGCTGCTGCTGTGGTGGCGGTCGCGGCGGCACCGTCAGTGGCCGTGTCGGTGGAATCTGTAAAACATTGATGATTTTTTCTGGCGCCCTTAAAAAATTGCGCTACAATACCTTCACTGCAGACAAACGTTATACAATGTGAGGCTGTAGTAAATGCGGGAATAGCTCAGTTGGTAGAGCGCAACCTTGCCAAGGTTGAGGTCGAGAGTTCGAGACTCTTTTCCCGCTCCAATTTTCAAAAAAGGGAAGCAATTGCTTCCCTTTTTTATAAATTACACGGTTCTCTGGCGCGGTAGCAAAGCGGTTATGCCCCGGATTGCAAATCCGGTTAGTCCGGTTCGACTCCGGACCGCGCCTCCAAAAATATTCCCCAATAAAAAGCCGCTGGCTCTATCGAGAGCGCAGCGGCATTTTTATTGCCGACGCGCGGAACGCGCCGTGCGCCTTCAGAAATCCATGACCAAAGCGACGTGAAAGCTGCGCCCAGGCTGGGTATAGGCATCGTTGGTAGTAGATGCTGCCGTCAGGCCATAGACGTCGGGCCACATCCAGTATTTCTGGTTGGTGAGGTTGTGCACTGCCAGATTTAAGCGCATGTTCTTCTGAAAGCGCCATTGCGCGGACAGGTCGAGCGTTGTTGCCGATGGAATGGTGAACTGCGTGTTGGGTAGCTTGACAGAAGATGCGCTGTCGATGTCCTTGCTTGCTTTGGCTGCATGGTGGCGCATGTCGAGACGCATGCCCCAGGCAGCGGTGTCGTACTTGACGCCCAGGGCCAGCTGCGCCGGGTCAATCGAGTTGATCGGTTTTCCGGTAGCGCGGTTTACGCCGCGCGTTTTCCCGTAAGAGAACGGGGTTGCCCAGCGTCCGCCGGCATAACGTCCCCAATCGTATTGGCCCTTGACTTCGAAGCCGCTGATGCGCGCACGCTCAGTGTTGATGGTCTGAAAAATGCGAGGATCTGCAGCCGTGCCTGTGCCCCGTATAAGCACAGTGTCCATGATGAGGTTCGAATAGTTGCTGGTGAACGCTGCCACATCCAGGCTCAGGCGCTCCATTCGGCCACGTACGCCAACTTCAAATCCCCGGCTCTTCTCAGGCTTGAGGTTGGGGTTGGGGATGATGACGACCTGTTCCGCCATGTTTTCATAGTAGCCATTGACCTGACCCGCGTCAGGGGCACGGAAGCCGGCTGAGTACTGGCCGAACACGCTCCAGATAGGTGTGGCACGGTACAGCGCACCGATTTTCGGTGACAGGGCAGATCCCGAGAGTGACTGGCCGGGCTGTTTCGCAGGTGGGGAGAAACCGGCTTGGCTGGTGACATTGAGATCGAAGTGGTCGAAGCGCAAACCGGGGGTCAAGCTCCAATTTCCATACACCGATTCGTCCTGCAGATACAGCGCGCTCGTGGTCTCACGGGTATCGGGGAATCGCTTGAGAGGAAACACCTCGGGCGGCAGTGGCTCCAGGCCTGTGTACACATTGCTGATGTCGCTGCGCACGTGGTCCAGTCCGTAGGTGATTTTGTGGGCCCAGTCGCCACTGCGCAGTGTTTTGTCGGCCTGTAGACCGGCTTGCCAAGTCTTTTCGCTGTAAGAATTGTCACGTACGCGCAAGGGCAGGGTATTGCGCACGCTGGTACCCAGTTGGCGCGATGCGGCATGCTGCACGGCAATCAACGTCTGGGCGGTGTCGGCCCAAGGCGCGCCCAGGTCGAAGTGGGCATTCCAGGTCAGGCGGTCGCGCTCTAGCGAGCGCGTAGAGTATTCGTCCACGATGGCTCCTGCGATCTGGGCGGGTGTGCCCCGCAGCGGCAAGGGTGCGCGGCTTGAAAGCAGGTTGACATCCGTTTTCTTTTCCACATGTTCCAGCGTGAAGATGTGTCGTTGCCCGGCATGTGGCCGCAGCACGATCTTTCCGAGTAATGCGTTGTCGCGGTCGCGCTGTGGATTGGGCTGGGTGCGGTTGCTGTTGGGCTCGCCATTGCTGCCCATGTTGTCCATGGCGTGGGCGCCGTGCGTGGTGGCGGTCAGCATCCACTGCAGGGTATCGCTGGCTTGACCGGCCACCGTACCAGCCAGCGTGTGACCGTTGTCATCGCCGCTCCAGCCTGCAGACACGCGGCCCCCCAGGGTGCGTGGCGCGCCACCATCTTTGGACGCCAGGAAATCGGTTGGCTCCATCGTGATGAAGTTGACCAGTCCGGCCATGCCGTCGGAGCCATACAGGGCGGACGCCGGGCCACGCACCACTTCAATCCGCTTGAGCAGTTCCAGCGACAGGTATTCGCGGTCGAATGTGGTGGTGCGGAAGGCATAACTGCGCGGCATGCGCACACCATCGACCATCAGTAAAACCCGGTTGCCCCCCAAGCCGCGGATGTTGATGCCCACGTTGCCATCCCGCCCAGCGCTGGCGGTGGTGCCGCCCACCGAAAACCGGGAGGGGGATCGCTTGACCGATGCATTGGGCAAATCCTGCAGGGCTTCCCGCAGGGTACGGTTTTGCTGGTCACCCATCGCACGCGCGTCGATCACATCGAACGACAGCGGTAGATCGTCCGCTGCTTTTTCGTTGCGTGAGCCACTGACCACCACTTCGCCCAGGGTAGCTGGTGCGCTATGGGTTTGCGCGCTGCTCTGTGCTTGGGCCGTGCTCAGGGCCAGGCCGGCAAGCCAAAGCAGTGCGACCAAGCTGCGCAGGGGCGCAGCCTTTTGTCGGCGGTGAAAATTCAATGCGAACATGGAGTTTTGGGAGTGGTCGGCACGTCCGAGTGGCGCCGTTGTTGAATTATTGGGGGTCGTGATTGCATAAAGTTGCAGATCACGTGTGAATTTGCTCTGGATCAATGAATGACCTTATCATCAGTAGGAATAATATAGGAAAGCCCCGCTGGATTAGTCGTCGCAGCCCTCAGCGGGCAGTCCCTTGAAGGGTCTCTCCTTCTGGGCAGCGGCATATAAGGAGTCTTTCCATGACAACCCGCAAGCTGGCGCAACTCACGGCCCTGGCACTTTCCACGCTGGCACTGGCTGCCACGGCCCAAGGCACGAATAAGCCGGGCATGTCTGCCCCTGAGGTGAATTACCAGGCAGGTTCGTCGCCATTGGGTGACGTGCCCATGTACCAGAGTTCGAACCCCAAGGCGCCGAAGATGACGCAGGCCGAGTTTGATCGGGCCCGTCAAATCTATTTCGAGCGCTGCGCTGGTTGCCACGGCGTGTTGCGCAAAGGTGCTACCGGCAAACCCCTGACACCCGATATCACGCTGGAAAAGGGCACGGATTACCTCAAGGTTTTCATTGCCTACGGCTCACCCGCTGGTATGCCTAACTGGCAAACCTCCGGTGAAATGACCGAAGCCGATGTGGATCTGATGGCTCGCTACGTGCAGCAAGATCCCCCTGTCCCGCCGGAATTCGGTATGGCAGACATGAAGAAGACGTGGAAGGTTGTGATTCCTCCGGACCAGCGTCCGAAGAAGAAGATGAACAACTACAACATCAGCAACATCTTCTCGACCACGCTGCGCGATGCGGGTGAGATTGCGCTGATTGACGGCGACACCAAGGAAATCATCAGCGTTCTGAAGACTGGCTATGCCGTGCACATCTCGCGCATGTCGGCCTCGGGCCGCTACTTGTTCGTGATTGGCCGCGACGCCAAGGTGAACATGATTGACATGTGGATGGAAAAGCCCGACACCGTGGCTGAAATCCGCACGGGCCTTGAAGCGCGTTCGGTCGAGAGCAGCAAGTTCAAGGGCTTTGAAGACAAGTACGCGATTGCCGGAACCTATTGGCCGCCCCAATTCGTCATCATGGATGGCGACACGCTGGAGCCCCTCAAGATCGTCTCGACCCGCGGCAACGTGGTGGGCACGCAGGAATACCACCCCGAGCCCCGTGTGGCCTCCATCGTGGGCAGCCACTTCAAGCCTGAGTTTGTCGTGAACGTCAAGGAGACCGGCAAGACGCTGATGGTGGATTACTCCGACCTGAAGGCACTGAAGATGACCGAAATCGGTTCGGCTCCTTTCCTGCATGATGGCGGTTTGGATTCCACCAAGCGTTACTTCATGGTGGCGGCCAATAACAGCAACAAGATTTCGGTTTTTGACCTGAAAGAAGACAAGCTGGCGGCCATCGTCGATGTGGGCAAGATTCCCCATCCCGGCCGCGGCGCGAACTTCACGCACCCGAAATTTGGTCCTGTTTGGGCTACGGGCCACTTGGGTGACGAAACGATCTCTTTGATCGGCACCGATCCCAAGAAGAACAAGCAGTACGCTTTCAAGGAAGTGGCCAAGCTGACAGGCCCTGGCGGTGGCGCTCTGTTTATCAAGAGCCACCCCAAGTCCAACCACCTGTATTCGGATGCGCCTCTGAATCCTGATCCGAAGATTTCCCAGTCGGTGGTGGTGTACGACATCAAGAACCTGGAAAAGGGCTATGTCACGCTGCCGATCGCCGAGTGGGCAGACATCAAGGACGACGGTGCCAAGCGCGTCGTGCAGCCTGAGTTCAACAAGGCCGGCGACGAAGTCTGGTTCTCGGTGTGGAGTGCCAAGAACAAGATCAGCGCAATGGTGATCGTGGACGACAAGACGCTCAAGCTGAAGAAGGTGATCAAGGATCCACGTCTGATTACGCCTACCGGCCACTTCAACGTGCACAACACGCAGCACGACGTGTATTGATCGTGCAAATGCGCGCGCAGGCCTCTGGGCCTGTATCGTGCAACGAGGCCACCGATCCCTGAGGATTTGGTGGCCTTTTTTGTTTATGGGGTGGAAGTTGCCTCGGGCGCTGCCAGTTGCGCCAGAACGCCCAACATTTCCTGCGCCCAGGCGATGGAGCCTTGCTCGTACAGAATGCCCTTTTTCAGGATCATGTGCTGGATTTGTGCGTGGCGGGAAAGCGTGCGGCCGACTGGAAAATCGCGCATTTCAATGGTTTGGTAGTGCGCCAGCTTTTCGCGGTGGAGTTGCAGGTGGCGCGCCAGTTCCGGGCGCAGGTCTATTTCCGACAACACAGCGTCTGCGCGCAGCTTGACCATGAATTCATCGCGCAGGTCCATGGGTGCCGAGGGCTGCTCCGCCCAGCGTGCCAGCTCCTCACGACCCGCCACCAGGACCCGATATTCCTTCTTTCGCGTTTTGCCTGCATCGGCTGGGATGCTGCTGGCGATCCAGCCTGCGCCTTCCATGCGGGCCAGTTCGCGGTAAATCTGCTGGTGCGTGGCGTGCCAGAAATAGCCAATCGATTTGTCGAACCGCCGCGCCAGATCGTAGCCCGAGGAGGGTTTTTCGAGCAATGACGTGAGAACAGCATGGGCCAGCGACATAGGCAAAGTGTAGCGTCGTCAAAAAACTATGCACCTGGTTGCATAAATAAAAAAACGCCCGTACACTTTTGTGCAACTGGTTGCATAGACAACTGGATTTTCCTACTTCCACAAGGATTCCACGATGACCGCCTTCCCCCACATGCTCGCGCCCCTCGATCTGGGCTTCACCACCCTCAAGAACCGCGTGCTCATGGGTTCCATGCACGTCGGCCTGGAAGAAGCCAAAGACGGCTTTGCCCGCATGGCCGCCTTTTATGCCGAGCGTGCGCGTGGCGGTGTCGGCTTGATCGTGACGGGCGGCATTGCACCCAACGACCGCGCACGCCCCATGCCGGGCGGTGCTGCCATGACCACCCAGGCCGAGGCGGACAAGCACAAGGTGGTGACGCAGGCGGTGCACGATGCGGGGAGCAAGATTTGTATGCAAATCCTGCATTTTGGCCGCTACGCCTACCACCCCGAACTGGTGGCGCCCAGCGCTTTGAAAGCGCCCATCAGTCCCTTCCGTCCGCATGCGTTGACGAGTGAAGAAGTCGAGCAGACGATTGAAGACTACGCCAATGCCGCTGCCCTGGCGCAAAGCGCTGGCTATGACGGTGTGGAAATCATGGGCTCCGAGGGCTACCTCATCAATGAGTTCATCGCCCAGCAGACCAACCACCGTGACGATGAATGGGGTGGCCCGTATGCCAGCCGTATCCGTTTCCCGCTGGAAATCGTGCGGCGCACGCGCGCCCGGGTGGGGGCCAACTTCATCCTGATCTTCCGCCTCTCCATGCTGGATCTGGTAGAAGGCGGCTCCACCACCGAGGAGGTGATCGAACTGGCGCAGGCGCTGGAAAAAGCGGGCGTTACCATCCTCAACACCGGCATCGGCTGGCACGAGGCGCGCATTCCAACAATAGCCACCAAGGTGCCGCGCGGCGCGTTTGCCTGGGTCACGCAGCAGCTCAAAGGCAAGGTCGGTATTCCGCTGGTCGCGACCAACCGCATCAACACACCCGAAGTGGCCGAAGAGATTCTGGCGGGCGGCATGGCCGACATGGTGAGCATGGCGCGGCCCTTCCTGGCCGATCCCGAGTTCGTCAACAAGGCGGCTGCCGGCCAGTCAGACCAGATCAACACCTGCATCGGCTGCAACCAGGCCTGTTTGGACCACACCTTTGGCGGCAAGATCACTTCGTGCCTGGTCAATCCGCGCGCCTGCCACGAAACCATTTTGGTGATGCAGCCCTTGACCCGCAAAGAGCGCGTTGCTGTCGTGGGTGCCGGCCCGGCAGGTTTGGCGTTTGCTACCGAAGCAGCGCGCCGGGGCCTGGATGTGACGCTGTTCGATGCGGCGCAGGAGATTGGCGGCCAGTTCAATATCGCCAAGCAGGTGCCGGGCAAGGAAGAGTTCTACGAGACCTTGCGCTACTTCGGCAAGCAGATCGAGCTGACGGGCGTCAAGCTCCAACTGGGCCGCAAGGTGGCAGCGCACGATTTGGTCGCTGAGGGCTTCAAGCAGGTGGTGCTCGCCACCGGCATCGTGCCGCGCACACCGGAAATTGAGGGTGTGAACCATCCCAAGGTACTGAGTTACCTCGATGTCTTGCGCGACAAGAAAACTGTGGGCAAGAACGTGGCCGTGATTGGCGCGGGCGGCATTGGCTTTGACGTCTCCGAATACCTGCTGCACGAGGGCGTAAGCCCCAGCCTGAGCAAGCCGAAGTTCTTCGCCGAATGGGGCGTGGACACCACGGGCGCCAACCGGGGCGGCTTGCAAGAAGCCCACCTGGGCGAGATTCCCCGCAAGATCTACCTGCTGCAGCGCAAGACCAGCAAAGTGGGCGAGGGCCTGGGTAAGACCACCGGCTGGATTCACCGCACCTCACTCAAGAATCGCCATGTGGAAATGGTCCCCAGCGTGCAGTACCGCAAGGTGGACGACGCCGGCCTGCACATCACCGTGGACGGCAAAGACAGCGTGCTGCCGGTGGACAACGTCATCCTCTGCGCCGGGCAAGACCCGCAGCGCGAACTGCAGGCCGCACTCGAAGCCGCAGGTTGCACCGTGCACCTGATTGGCGGCGCCGACAAGGCGGTCGAACTCGACGCTAAGCGGGCCATCCAACAGGGCACCGAACTGGCACTGCGCCTGGACCCTTCTGCGAAGAAGGAAGAAGCCCCGCAGGCCAAGGGCTTCGCTCAGATGCTGACGCCGAGGGTGGCTGAGAGCCTGGCGAAATGGCATGCCATGGTGGCTGAGGCTAGCCTGGCCGAGCTGCCCTCCATCCTGCACCCCAAGGCGGTTTTTCGCTCGCCCATGGCGCACACGCCGTACCCGAGCGCACAGGCGGTGCAGCTGATTCTGGGTACGGTGGTCAAGGTGTTTGAAGACTTCGCCTACCACCGCGAAATGGCCAGTGCCGACGGCAAGAGCGTGGTGCTGGAGTTCAGCGCCAAGGTGAACGGCAAAGAGCTCAAAGGCATCGACATGATCCAGTTCGACGACGAAGGAAAAATCGTCGACTTCGAAGTCATGGTGCGCCCCATGAGCGGCCTGCAGGCCCTGGGTGACGAGATGGCCAAGCGCCTGGCGCCCTATCTGGCCGCCATGAAGGGCGCCAAGGCATAACGAAACGCTACTTAATTGATAGCTTGTAACGCTTGCTGAACAAGCGTTAGAGGCCAAAAAACTTAAATATTGGAGTCCTCCATGCAATTTGAAACGCTGACCGTCTCGCTGGAAAACCACATCGCTACTGTGCGCCTGAACCGCCCGGACAAGGCCAACGCCATGAATGCCGCCATGTGGCAGGAGATCCGCCAGGCATTTCAATGGATCGATGCCACCCCCGAGGCCCGCGTGGCCGTGCTGCAAGGCGAAGGCAAACTCTTCACCGCCGGCATCGACCTGCAAATGATGATGGGCCTGGGCCCGCAGATCCAGAACGACTGCGAAGGGCGCAAGCGCGAGGCGCTGCGCCGCGTCATTCTCGACATGCAGGACACGCTTACCAGCCTGGAGCGCTGCCGCAAGCCCGTGCTGGCTGCGATCCATGGCGCCTGCGTGGGCGGTGGAATCGACCTCATCACCTGCGCCGACATGCGCTACGCGAGCAGCGACGCCTACTTCACCATCAAGGAAATCGACATCGGTATGACGGCCGACGTCGGCACGCTGCAGCGCCTGCCCAAGCTGGTGGGCGAGGGCATCACACGCGAACTGGCCTACACCGGCCGCAAGTTTGATGCGGCAGAAGCCAAAGAGATGGGTCTGGTGAACCGTGTTTTCGACTCGCGAGATGCCCTGTACGCAGGTGTGCAAGAGATTGCCGCCACCATTGCCGCCAAGTCACCGCTGTCGATTCGCGGCACCAAGGAAATGATCACCTACGCCCGCGACCACTCGGTGGCCGACAGCCTGAACTACATCGCCACCTGGAACGCGGCCATGCTGATGAGCGAAGACCTCACCGCTGCAATGACGGCCAGCATGACCAAGCAGACGCCCAGCTTCAAGGACTGAGCGCCGCCGGTGGGCGGCCGCGGCACTTATTTGGTGCCAAAAATCCGGTCGCCCGCATCGCCCAGCCCCGGCAGGATGTAGCCGTGGTCGTTCAGCTCGCGGTCGATGGCCGCCGTGTAGATGGGTACGTCGGGGTGGGCCTTTTGCATTGTCGCAATGCCTTCGGGAGCGGCCAGCAGGCAGACAAACTTGATGGACTTGGGGTGTGTCTGCTTGAGGCGCGCCACGGCGGCGGCGGCCGAATTGCCGGTGGCCAGCATGGGGTCCACCACGATGATGTCGCGCTCTTCCATCTCGGACGGCATCTTGAAGTAGTACTCCACCGGCTGCAGCGTGGCCGGGTCACGGTACAGGCCAATGTGGCCCACGCGCGCGCCGGGAATCACGTTGAGCATGCCGTCCAGAAAACCATTGCCGGCGCGCAAGATGGAGACCAGCACCTGCTTCTTGCCGTCGATGACCTTGCCGGTCATGGTCTCCAGCGGTGTTTCAATCTCGATGTCCTGCAACGGCATGTCGCGCGTGACTTCGTAGGCCATCAGCGTGCTGAGTTCGCCCAGCAGGCGGCGAAAGCTGTTGGTGCTGGCGTCCTTGCGGCGCATCAGGGTCAGCTTGTGCTGTACCAGGGGGTGGTCGATGAGGTGGACGTTGCTCATGGGGGAAAACTCGGTGGATAAAAAGCAGGTTTCAGTCTGCCAGAAAGCGGGCGTAGCGCGGCAGGTCGACGTTGCCGCCGCTGATGATGATGCCCACGCGGGAGCCGCGGATGTCCAGCCCGGCATGCCGTGCACCCGCCAGGGCCAATGCGCCAGTGGGCTCGACCACGATCTTCATGCGCTCAGCAAAAAAGCGCATGGCTTGCACCAGTTGCTCGTCGCTGGCGGTAACGATGCCTTCGGCCTCTCGCTGGGCGATGTCAAACACCATGGGGCCGAGTGCCTGCGCTAGCGCTCCGTCGGCAATGGTGCTGCGCGGCAGCGGGATACGCACGATGTGTCCGGCCCGCAGCGATTGCTGGCCGTCGTTCGCTACTTCGGGCTCCACGCCGTAAACACGGCACAGCGGTGCCACGGCCTTGGTGGCCAGCAGGCTGCCTGCCAGCAGCCCACCGCCGCCCACGCCCACGAACAGGTAGTCCAGCCGGGGCACTTCTTCCAGCAGCTCCAGTGCAGCGGTGCCTTGCCCGGCGATAACGTGGCGGTTCTCTGAGGGGGCGATCAGCACCATGCCGCGCTCCAGGGCCAGTCGCTGGCAAATGATTTCGCGGTCTTCGGCGGCGGGGTCGTAGGTCAACACCTGGGCGCCGTATTCGCGCGTGGCGGCCATTTTGGCGGTGGGCGCGTTGTCGGGCATCAGCACCAGCGCCGGCATGTCCAGCAGCCGTGCGGCCAGGGCGATGGCCTGTGCGTGGTTGCCTGCCGAAAAGGTGATGACACCGCGTTCACGCTGGTCTGCGTCCAGCTGGGCCAGCGCGTTGAAGGCCCCCCGGAACTTGAAGGCGCCGGTGCGCTGCAGGTTTTCGCACTTGAAGAACAGTTGCGCACCCAGCATTTCATCGATCGAGCTGGAACGCAGCACGGGCGTGCGGTGCGCAACACCCTTGAGCTTGTGGGCGGCCTCCACGACATCGTGGGCGGTCGGTGCAATCAGGTCTGGCAGGACGTTCATGTCAGTTTCCTCGGGCCATGGGCGCAGGTGTTGCGCCGAGAGGTATCTTAGGGTGAACCACGGTGTTTAGCAAAGAAAATACCCTGTAGCGCTTGTAAATAAAGCGCTTGCAGCTATGGATTTTGATGAATCAATCGCCATCACCGCTGTCGCCGTCATCGCCAAAGCCACTATCGCCGCCATCACTGCCGCTGGTTTTTCTTCGTGCGGGTTCGGCGCCCCCAAAGTCCAAGAAGTTGCCAGTGAAATTGCTGTCCGAAAAATCGGTGCCGAAGTACGGCGTGCCTGCGGGTCTGTGGTGGCCATCGGGCTTGGCGATACCCTGGGGCCCAGGCGCATAGTGAAAACCGTCGGGTATGGCCAGCTTGGTATCAAGCGCAAACAGCAGGGGGAGGCGGCTCGGGAGTCGCGGGTGGATCGCTTCGTCCTTGCAGGCCCAGTACCAGGCGCGGCGCAGCCCATCGTTGTGGTGGGCCTTTTTGCCCAGCACCTGGGCGGGTGAGTGTTCGGGTACGTAGCCCAGCGCGTTCTGGCACCAGTGCTGATAGGCCTGGGGAATTTGGCTAAAGGCGTTCCACAGGGCGTCCACGGCGCGCGAGGGCATGGCCACAAAATGCTTGTCACTGCGCAGGCAGGCCATGAAAAACTGGCGCAGGCCGCGCTCAACCAGGTCGGCGTCCTTGGGGCTCAGCAGCGGATAGGTGTCGCGCAGTTTGCGCTTGAGGAGCTGGGGCAGGGGGGCTTCGCGTATGAAACGTTCGCGCACGGCCAGCGCCCAGCGCCGGGCACCCATGACGGCCAGCAGCGTGCAAACCAGGTAGACGGTCCAGCGCCCCTCGGGCTCCCACCAGCCTACCGGTACGCCGACCAGTGCGATGACCCAGGGGACGGCGGCCAAAGGCACCAGAAGGCCGGAGACCCGCAGCAGCAGGTGTTCAAAACCGGTCATGGTCGGTGCCACTTTGGCGCTTGCAAGCATGGTGTTATCGCTTTCGTCCGCCAAAGATGCTGCCCAACACGCCGCGCAAAATTTCGCGGCCCAGCGTGGTGCCCATGGTGCGCACAGCGGACTTGGCCATGGTTTGCGCCAGTCCATCGCGCTGGCCGCCGCGCGGGCCTGTGGTGCCAAACAAGACATCGTTCAGGCCACCCATCATTCCACCGCCTTCGTTGGCAGGGGCCGGGGGAGTGCCTTTGTTGCTGCCTGTCGGGGCTTGTGTTGCGGCGGCGGCGGCGCGGCTCTTGAGTTTTTCGTAGGCTGACTCCCGGTCGACGGTGTTTTCGTAGACACCCGCCACCAGCGAGCCTGCCACCAGGCTTTGGCGCTGCTGCGGCGTGATGGGCCCCAGCTGGCTGCCAGGGAGCAGCACATAAACGCGCTCGGTCACGCTGGGCCGTCCCTTGGCGTCCAGAAGACTCACCAGGGCTTCGCCCACCGCCAGTTCGGTGATGGCTGCCTCAATGTCCAGCCCCGGTTTTTGGCGCATGGTGGTGGCCGTGGCTTTCACCGCTTTCTGGTCGCGCGGCGTGAAGGCCCGCAGCGCGTGCTGCACACGGTTGCCCAGCTGTGCCAGCACGCTGTCGGGGATGTCGAGCGGGTTCTGGGTGACAAAGTACACGCCCACACCCTTGGAGCGCACCAGGCGCACCACCAGCTCGATGCGCTCGATGAGCACCTTGGGCGCTTCGTTGAACAACAGGTGGGCTTCGTCGAAGAAGAACACCAGCTTGGGCTTTTCGGGGTCGCCGATTTCAGGCAATTGCTCGAACAGCTCGGACAGCATCCACAGCAAAAAGGTGGCGTACAGGCGTGGCGAGTTCATGAGCTTGTCGGCCGCCAGGATGTTGACCACGCCCTGGCCGTCCACCGTCTGCATGAAGTCCTGGATGTCGAGCATGGGCTCGCCAAAGAACTGCGTACCGCCTTGTTGCTCGATCTGCAGCAGTCCGCGCTGGATGGCGCCCACACTGGCGGCGCTGATGTTGCCGTATTCGGTTGTAAATTCTTTCGCGTTGTCGCCCACATATTGCAGCATGCCGCGCAGGTCTTTCAGGTCCAGCAGCAGCATGCCGTTGTCGTCGGCAATCTTGAACACGAGGTTGAGCACGCCCAGCTGCGTCTCGTTCAGGTTGAGCATGCGGCCCAGCAGCAGTGGGCCCATGTCTGAAATCGTGGCCCGCACGGGGTGGCCTTGCTCGCCAAAAACGTCCCACAGCGTGGTAGGGCAGGCGCCGGGTGTGGGCAGCTCCAGCCCGCGCTCCTTGAGCACGGCGGCCAGCTTGTCGGCGATCTTGCCGGGCTGGCTGATGCCGGTGAGGTCGCCCTTCACGTCGGCCATGAATACGGGTACGCCGATGCGCGAGAAGTTCTCGGCCAAGGTCTGCAGGGTCACGGTTTTGCCCGTGCCGGTGGCGCCGGTGATGAGCCCATGGCGGTTGGCCAGGCCCGGGAGCAGGTGGCATTCGATGGTGTCGTGCTTGGCAATCAGCAGGGGTTCGGCCATTTCGGGTTTCCTCGGGGGTCGCGGTGCGGGCAAAAGTAAAATCGGGCACAGTAGATTAAATCAATACGAAGGACTTCCCATGGCAGGACACAGCAAATGGGCGAATATTCAGCACCGCAAGGGGCGCCAGGATGAAAAACGCGGAAAAATCTGGACGCGCATCATCCGCGAGATCACCGTAACGGCGCGTGCCGGTGGCGGTGACCTGTCGACCAACCCGCGTCTGCGCCTGGCGGTGGACAAGGCCAAGGCGGCCAATATGCCGGCCGACCGCATCAAATACAACATCGACAAAGCCTCGGGCACGCTCGAAGGTGTGAACTACGAGGAAATCCGCTACGAAGGCTACGGTATCGGCGGCGCGGCCATCATTGTGGATACCATGACCGACAACCGCGTGCGCACCGTGGCCGAAGTGCGCCACGCTTTCAGCAAGCATGGCGGCAACATGGGCACGGAAGGCTCGGTGGCTTTCCAGTTCAAGAACGTTGGGCAACTGATTTTTGCGCCAGGCACCAATGAGGACAAGGTGATGGAAGTGGCACTGGAAGCTGGCGCCGACGATGTGGTCACCGACGAAGAAGGCGCCATCGAGGTGCTGACTGCGCCAACCGAATTCGAGGCCGTGAAAAACGCGCTGGAGGCGGCGGGACTGGTTCCCGCCGACGCAGGCGTCACCATGCGGCCCGACCTCACCATTGAGTTGACCGGCGACGATGCCGAACGCATGCAGAAACTCCTGGACGTGCTCGAAGACCTCGACGACGTGCAGGAAGTCTTTCACAACGCAGCCCTCTGAGTCAGGCGGAAAAATGAAAGTACTTGTCATTGGCGGCGGTGGCCGCGAACACGCCATCGCCTGGAAGCTGCGGCAGTCGCCCAAGGTCACCCAGGTGTATGTGGCTCCGGGCAACGGGGGCACGGCGCTGTCGGCCGATCTGCAGAACATCGATATGACCGATGTGCGCGCTCTGCGCGAATGGGCGCAGAAGGAAAAGATTGGCCTGACCGTGGTCGGCCCCGAGGCGCCGCTGGCCGCTGGCGTGGTCGATGAATTCCGTGCCCATGGCCTGCGCATCTTCGGCCCCACCAAGGCGGCCGCGCAGCTGGAGAGCTCCAAAGCCTTCTCCAAGGCCTTCATGCGCCGCCACGCCATCCCCACGGCCGACTACGACACTTTCACCGACCCGGCACAGGCCCACGCTTTTGTGGACCGCCTGGGCGCGCCCATCGTCATCAAGGCCGACGGCCTGGCAGCGGGCAAGGGTGTGGTGGTGGCCATGACACTGCAGGAGGCCCACGATGCGGTGGACTTCATGCTGGTGGACAACAAGTACGGCGCGGTGCACAACGAAGGGGGGGCGCGCGTCGTCATCGAAGCGTTTCTGGAGGGCGAAGAAGCCAGCTTCATCGTGCTGTGCGACGGCAAGAACGTTGCGGCGCTGGCCACCAGCCAGGACCACAAACGCCTGCAGGATGGCGACCAGGGCCCCAACACGGGCGGCATGGGTGCGTATTCGCCGGCGCCGGTTGTCACGGCCGATGTGCATGCCCGTGCCATGCGCGAAATCATCCTGCCCACCATCCGCGGTATGGAAAAGGACGGCATCCCCTACACAGGCTTCCTGTATGCGGGCCTGATGATCGACGCCCAGGGCCACCCGAAGACGCTGGAATTCAACTGCCGCATGGGTGACCCCGAGACCCAGCCCATCCTGATGCGCCTCAAAAGCGACCTGTGTGAGCTGCTCGGCGCGGCCGTCGATGGCAAGCTCGACCAGGTGGAGCTGCAGTGGGACCGCCGCACTGCGCTGGGCGTGGTGATGGCCGCGCATGGTTACCCCGAGGCGCCGCGCAAGGGCGACGCCATCAGTGGCCTGCCGCAAGACCAGGACGACGCCATGGTGTTCCATGCCGGGACCGAGCTGGTGGACGGCGTGGTGCGCACCAGCGGCGGGCGCGTGCTGTGCGTTACGGCCCTGGGCGACAGCGTGCGCCAGGCCCAGCAGCATGCCTACGATCTGGCACGCGGCATCCATTTCGATGGTGCGCAGATGCGCCGCGACATCGGCTACCGCGCCATCAAGAACCCATGAGTCAAGCCTTCAACACCGAAAGCACCGTGGCCCGTGTGCGCGGCTACCTGGTCGATTTGCAGGCGCGCATCATCGGTGCGCTCGAAGCGGTAGAGGGCGCGCGCGGCGCCCGCGCCGTCACCGACCCCTGGCACAAGGCGCCGGGTGAGTTGCTGCAGGGCGACGGCATTACCCGCATCATCGAAGGCGGCCGCGTGTTCGAGCGCGCGGGCTGCGGCTTCTCGCATGTACGCGGCCCGCAGCTACCGCCGTCGGCCACGCAGCACCGGCTCGAACTGGCCGGTGCACCGTTCGAGGCCATGGGTGTTTCGCTGGTGTTCCACCCGCGCAATCCCTATGTGCCCACGGTGCACATGAACGTGCGCATGATTGCGGCCGGGCATCTCGGCCAGGAGCCCGTGTGCTGGTTTGGCGGCGGCATGGACCTGACGCCGTACTACGGCTTCGAAGAAGATGCCGTGCACTTCCACCGCAGTTGCCGTGATGCCCTGGCGCCTTTTGGCGAGGACAAGTACCCGCGTTTCAAGCAATGGTGCGACGAATATTTTTACCTCAAGCACCGCAACGAGCAGCGCGGTGTGGGCGGAGTCTTCTTCGACGACTTTTCCGAGCTGGGTTTTGAACAAAGCCTGGGCATGACGCAGGCCGTGGGCGATGCCTTTTTGGGTGCCTACCTGCCCATCGTTGAGAGGCGCCAGAACACAGCCTTTGGTGAGCGCGAGCGCGACTTCCAGCTCTACCGCCGGGGCCGCTATGTCGAGTTCAACCTGGTGTGGGACCGGGGCACGCATTTCGGCCTGCAGTCGGGCGGGCGCACCGAATCGATCTTGCTCTCCATGCCGCCGCTGGCGAGCTGGGAGTACCGCCGTGAGGCCCCCGAGGGCAGCCCTGAGGCCGAACTCACGCGCCGCTTCCTGGTGCGGCGCGACTGGCTTTGATGCTGGTCTACTATAATTTCAATAGCTTGAAGCGCTTGCCCCATTTGCCCTGAAGGCCAAAAACACCCAAAAACCCGTGCGGCGCGCATGCGCAACACCTGCGGAGCATTCCGCTGGTGACCTGCGGCGTTGCACGTTATATTGACCTTATCACCTCTGAACCACTGCCTGATGACCACCACCAAAACCTCGGAATCCGCCGCCAAAAAAGACGTCGCCAAACTCCAGCGCGCGATCGTTGATGGCCTGGAAGATGTCAAGGCGCAAGACATCCAGGTCTTCAACACCGAGCACCTGTCGCCGCTTTTCGAGCGCGTCATCGTGGCTTCGGGCACGTCCAATCGCCAGACCAAGGCGCTGGCCGCCAGTGTGCGCGACAAGGTAAAGGAAGCCGGGTTCGTCAAGCCCCGCATCGAGGGCGAAGACAACGGCGAATGGATCATCGTGGACTGCGGCGCCGCCGTGGCCCACATCATGCAGCCCACGATTCGCCAGTATTACCGCCTGGAAGAGCTCTGGGGCGACACCCCGGTGCGCCTCAAGCTCGGCGCTGCCAAGCCCGCGGCCCCGGCTGCGGCCAAGGTACCCGCCAAGACCGCCGCCCGCCGTGCGGCCAAGGCTGCGGCCGAGCAGGGCACTGTGCCCGCCCAGTCCGGCCGCAAGGTGGCTGCCAAGGTCGCCAAGGCCACCGCCGCCAAAACTGCAGCAGCCCCCAGCGCGGCCAAACCTGCCAGCAAACCCGCTGCCAAGGTGGCCCGCAAACCGGCCACCAAGACTGCCGTGAAGACCCCCGCAACCAAAACAGCGGTCAAGACCCCTGTCAGCAAAACGACCGCCAAGCCAGTGGCCAAGGTCACCAAGCCAGCAACCAAGACCACCAAGGTACCGGCCGCCAAGACCCCCATGAAGACCGTGGTGGTCAAGCCGCGTGAGGCCACCAAGCCCACGGGCAAAGCGCCTGCCAAGACGACACGGACCAAGCCCGAGGCCGCTGCCAAGGCCCCCGCCCGTAAAGCACCCGCCCGCAAGGCCTGACCCGGGCCATGCGGCTGCTGATCGTCGCAGTCGGGCAACGGGTGCCCGACTGGGCGCAAACCGCTTACGACGACTATGCCAAGCGGTTTCCGCACGAGCTCAAGGTGGAGCTCAAAGCAGTCAAAACCGAGCCGCGCGGCTCCAAGTCGCTGGAAACCCTCTACGCCGCCGAGCGCGAGCGCATCGAAGCCGCCATTCCCCGGGGCACCCGTGTGGTGGCGCTGGATGAGCGCGGCACCAGCCTGACCACCAAGGCGCTGGCCGAGCGCCTCCAAGGCTGGCAACTGGGCGGGGACGATGTGGCCCTGGTCATTGGCGGGCCCGACGGGCTCGACCCCGGTTTTCGCCAGGCAGCGCACGAGCGCATTCGCCTGTCTGACCTGACCCTGCCGCATGCCATGGTGCGCGTGCTGCTGATCGAGCAGCTCTACCGCGCCTGGTCGGTCAATGCCGGGCACCCGTACCACCGGGAATAGCGCACCTTCTCGTTGTTGTGCTATTGAATATATAGCTGTTAGCGCTTACTGAGTAAGCGCTAGAAGCCTATTTCTATTAAAATTTCCGCATGTCTGCATTCATCTACCTCGCCTCGCAAAGCCCCCGGCGCAGCCAGTTGCTCGACCAACTGGGCGTGCGCCACACCCTGCTGCTGCCCAATGTGGAGGGCGACGTGGCTGAAGATACCGAAGCCATCGAGCTTGCCCTGCCCGACGAGGCGCCTGACGACTATGTGCAGCGCGTGACCGCCCTCAAGCTGGGCGCAGCCGTGCAGCGCCGGGCGCGCCGGGGGCTGCCGGATGCGCCCATCCTGTGCGCCGACACCACGGTCACCATGGGCACCACCCTGTATGGCAAGCCGGTGGACGCGGCCGATGCCCGGCGTATGCTGGCCGAACTATCGGGCCACACGCACCGCGTGCTGACTGCCGTGGCCTTGCAAGCCGGGGCACAGCGCTGGGCGGCGCTGTCGGTCTCGCAGGTCACGTTCGCCGAGCTTTCCCCTGCGCGCATTGCGGCCTATGTGGATTCGGGCGAACCCTTGGGCAAAGCCGGTTCTTATGGCATCCAGGGCCGTGCAGCGGCGCTGATTGCGCACCTGAGTGGCAGCTATTCGGGCATCATGGGCCTGCCGCTGTACGAGACGGCGCAGTTGCTGCGCACCGCAGGTTTTGCCTTCTGAGATCCACAAGTTGTGACACCCCCATGCCCACCATGCAACAAGACATTCTGATCAACTGGTCGCCCCAGGAAACCCGCGTGGCAGTGGTCGAGCATGGCGCAGTGCAGGAGATGCACATTGAACGCACGCTGGAGCGCGGCCTGGTGGGCAATGTCTACCTGGGCAAGGTCTCGCGCGTGCTGCCGGGCATGCAGTCGGCCTTCATCGATATTGGTCTGGAGCGCGCGGCCTTTCTGCATGTGGCCGACGTGTGGCAGCGCCAGGAGGGCGGCGAAGCCCCCATGTTCGCGCGCAAGGGTGAGCCGCAGGTGCCGATCGAGAAGCAGGTGTTCGAGGGCCAGTCGCTGATGGTGCAAGTCATCAAGGACCCCCTGGGCACCAAGGGCGCACGTCTGTCCACGCAAATCAGCGTTGCCGGGCGCCTGCTGGTGTTTTTGCCGCAGGACGACCATATCGGCATCTCGCAAAAAATCCCGGTGGCTGAGCGCGATGCCCTGCGCGCCCGCCTGCAGGCCCTGGTGGGCGATAAGTCCACGGGCGGCGGAGGGGGCTTCATCCTGCGCACCAATGGCGAGGATTCGACCGACGCCGAGCTGGCCGAAGACATTGCCTACCTGCGCAAGACCTGGGCGCGCACCAAAGAGGCCTCGCTGCGCCTGCCGCCCACTTCCCTCTTGCACCAAGACCTGGACCTGCTGCAGCGCGTGCTGCGCGACCTGGTGGGTGAGCACACCCAGGGCATTCGCATCGACTCGGCCGAGCAATTCCACCGGCTGCGCGCCTTTGGCCAGGAGTTCATGCCGGCCGCTGCGGGCAAGCTGCAGCACTATCGTGGCGAGCGCCCCATTTTCGACCTGTATTCCATTGACGAAGAAATCGCCCGGGCACTGGGGCGGCGGGTTGATCTCAAATCGGGCGGCTACCTCATCATCGACCAGACCGAGGCGCTGACCACGGTGGATGTGAACACCGGCGGCTACGTCGGCGCGCGCAATTTTGACGACACCATCTTCAAGACCAACCTGGAAGCAGCGGGCGCCATTGCCCGCCAGCTGCGCCTGCGCAACCTGGGTGGCATCATCATCGTGGACTTCATCGACATGGCGCAAAGCGGCCACCAGGACGCCGTGCTGACCGAGTTTCGCAAACAACTCGCGCGCGACCGCGTCAAAACCATGTCGGGGGGCTTCTCGCAACTGGGCTTGGTGGAAATGACGCGCAAGCGCACCCGCGAATCGCTGGCGCACATGCTGTGCGAGCCCTGCGCCGCCTGCCAGGGCCGGGGTGCCATACGTACGTCGCGCAGCGTGGCCTACGACATCCTGCGCGAAATCCTGCGCGAAGCCCGCCAGTTCAACCCCCGCGAGTTCCGCGTGGTGGCCGCACCGCAGGTGGTGGAGCTGCTGCTGGACGAGGAAAGCACCCATCTGGCGGGTCTGTCGGACTTTATTGGCAAGCCGATCTCATTGCAATCGGAAGCCGCGCTCGGGCAGGAGCAGTACGACATCGTGCTGCTGTGAGGTTTTGTCGGGTGAGTGTTCTGCCCGGCCGCAGTCACAGGCGGGTGTGGAGGCCAGAGTGGATTGGATCGCCGGGGGAAGTGGCCTCGGATTGAACGGTGAGTGCCGACCTGCAGCCACTACCCACGGGCCGACCGGCTACTAACGACAAGGTAGAAGAGCACGCATGACAGGATGAGCAGACCAAAGAAGGCGAGCCCAACCATGGGATTCTCTGAGCCGATGTGCTTGGGCAATTCAACGGCGTCGAGCGAGACGTACAGACTGTGGGCAAGCGTCGGAGCAAACAGAACAGCGGACGCCATTTTGGGCGGGTTTGCGTGACCGAAAAACCAGCATGAGCGCCCAGAACGCGCACGCAGCGGGCAGGAGCGGAATGCCGACAACCAAGATGAGTACGCCGTTCGAAGCATATGCGACGGCAGGCCAGAGACCAGGAGCCGTGCTGTTGTCGCTACGGATTTTTGAACGTGTCTCATGGGCTCGAACACCTGCGCTCATCGGAGAGTCGGGCAACGCGAGGTCCGCTCGAGCGCAGCGCATTGTTGTTATGCCATTTTTAAATCACCCGTGTCGTTGTTGCTTCGCCTTGCCGTGCTACAGCACGGCCTGCGGCTTCGCGCCTAGACACGAATGACTTGGAAAAGGAATGAAGCGACATGACCCATCTCTGCATCAGCGTGCGCGCCGGTAGTGCATGGCGACCGCGCCGTTGCGCAGCGGTTTCGCCGAGACCAGCTCGAGCCGTCGCGTGCTGGGCAGCCCGCTTTGATACAGGGTTGGGCCGTGACCGGCGATTCTGGGGTGGACGAGCAATTTGTACTCGTCGATCAGGTCCAGCCGGTCCAATGCGGTCGCGAGCTTGCTGCTACCGAGGAGTACGCCGTCTGGGGTTGCGTCCTTGAGCTTCTGTACGCCCGTGCGCAGGTCTTCTGTGATGTGGTGGCTGTTGGTCCACGGGAAGTCCTTTCGCGCTCTGGACACCACGTACTTCGGCTTGGCCTCCAGCTTGAGCGCCCACTCGCGCATCGCCGGCGGTGCCTGCGTGTCGCCGCGGGCGACCGCTGGCCAGTAGCTCTCCATCATCTCGTAGGTGACGCGCCCCCACAGCATCGCCCCGCTCTCGTCCATGAGGCGGGTGAAGAAGGCGTGTGTCTCGTCGTCGGCGATTCCTTCCTGGTGGTCGACGCAGCCGTCCAGGGTGACGTTGATACTGAAGGTCAAGTGTCCCATGGTGTTCTCCGTTCGATATACGGGACGAGCCGCTCGCCGTCTGGCTCCAAGTGCACGAGCCCAATTCGCGAGGTACTCTCCCTGTGCCGCCTACGGTTACTGTGTCGTGCAGGCCGTCGGTGGCAATCAGAAAGACATTGCCTGCCTGTACGAATCCCTCCCGGACGTGCATGGCGCCGGTGTGCGACGAATCGTGTCGCATATCACCAGCCTATCCGGGGTGCACATGGCGCGACTGGTTGCAGAGCAACTTACAGTGCCAGACCCTTCAGGTATTCCCGGAACGACTCCCCCACCTGCGGGTGCTGCAGCGCCAGCTCCACCGTGGCTTCCAGGAAGCCTTCCTTGCTCCCGCAGTCGTAGCGCTTGCCCTGGTATTGAAAGGCGTAGACAGCCTCATGCTCCATCAGGCGGGCGATGGCGTCGGTGAGCTGGATCTCGCCACCCGCACCCGTCGGCTGGTTGCGGATTTCATCAAAAATTGCAGGCGTGAGGATGTAGCGGCCGGCCACGCCCATGCGCGACGGTGCGTTCCGCGGCGCGGGTTTTTCCACGATGCGGTCGATGCGGATCAACTGCCCGCCCGCCGGTTCGCCCGCCACGATGCCATAGCGGTTCACTTGGTCTGCGGGCACTTCCTGCACGGCCAGCAGCGACCGGCCTTGCTGCCGGAAGGCCTGCACCATTTGCGCCAACACGGGTTCGCCGTCCTGGGGGCCCATCATCAGGTCGTCGGCCAGCAGTACGGCAAAGGGCTCTTTCCCGACCAATGGTTCGGCGCACAGCACCGCGTGGCCCAGGCCCAGCGAGCGCGGCTGGCGCACAAAGGCGCAGTCCATGTCGTCGGGTTGCACCGAGCGCACCAGTGCCAACAGATCGTGCTTGCCTGACGTTTCCAGCTCGTTTTCCAGCTCGTAGGCGGTGTCGAAATGGTCTTCAATGGCGCGCTTGCTGCGACCCGTGACAAAAATCATGTGCCGGATGCCGGCTGCGTAGGCTTCCTCGACGGCGTACTGGATCAGGGGTTTGTCCACCACGGGCAGCATCTCTTTGGGGGATGCCTTGGTGGCAGGCAGGAAGCGGGTTCCGAGGCCTGCCACGGGGAAAACGGCCTTGCGGACGAAAGATTGGTGCATAGTAGGTGCTCCTGAAAAATGAGCTGCTCGCGCTTTTAGATAAAGGAATTGAAATGGTTTTTGATCTTAAATCTTTATCCAGAGAGCGCTGACAGCTCTCTTTTTGATATCAACCCAGCCGGACCAACTGCTCCTGCAGCCGGGAGAGCAGGGCGCCGAAGTCGGTCAGGCGCTTCTTTTCCTGGTCGAGCACGGCGGCGGGGGCCTTGGCGACGAAAGCCTCGTTGGAGAGCTTGTTGTTGGCTTTGGTCATTTCACCTTCGATGCGCGTGATTTCCTTGGACAGACGGGCCTTCTCGGCGGCCACGTCGATTTCCATGTGCAGGCACAGGCGGGCCTCGCCCACCACGGCCACAGGGGCAGCCTGCGCTGCCGCTTGCCAGGCGGTCTCGTCGTCAAACACCTTGACTTCGCTGAGTTTGGCCAGCGCCTGCAGCACGGGGGCCGCGCCGCGCATGAAGTCCTGGTCGCCCACCACGAACAAGGGCAGGCGGGTGGCGGGCGAGACGTTCATCTCGCCGCGCAGCGTGCGGCAGGCGTCCACCAGCGATTTGAGGCGCACCATGTGCGCTTCGGCCGCCACGTCGATGCGTTCGGGCTGGGCTTCGGGATAGGCGGCCACGCTGACCGAGGGGCCTGCGCGCCCGGCCACGGGGGCCACGGTCTGCCACAGCGCTTCGGTCACGAAGGGGATGATGGGGTGCGCCAGGCGCAGGATGGTCTCGAGCGTGCGGATCAGCGTGCGGCGGGTGGCGCGCTGTTGCGCGGCAGAGCCGGTCTGGATCTGTACCTTGGCGATTTCCAGGTACCAGTCGCAGAACTCGTTCCAGACGAAGTCGTAGAGGGTGTTGGCCACGTTGTCGAGGCGGTAGTCGGCAAAGCCCTTGGCCACCTCGGCCTCGACGCGCTGCAGGCGCGAGACGATCCAGCGGTCGGCCTGGCTGAAGGCCAGAAAATCTGCGTTGCAGACCGCGCTGCCGGGCTCGGCCAGGCCGCAGTCAAACCCTTCGCAGTTCATCAGCACGAAGCGGCTGGCGTTCCAGAGCTTGTTGCAGAAGTTGCGGTAGCCCTCGCAGCGCCTGCTGTCGAAGTTGATGCTGCGGCCTAGCGACGCGAGCGCGGCGAAGGTGAAGCGCAGCGCATCGGCGCCATAGGCCGGTATGCCCTCGGGGAATTCCTTTTGTGTGTTCTTGCGCACGGTGGGCGCGGTTTCGGGCTTGCGCAGGCCGGTGGTGCGCTTGGCGAGCAGGGGTTCGAGCGCAATACCGTCGATCAGATCCACCGGGTCGAGCACGTTGCCCTCGGACTTGCTCATCTTCTTGCCTTGCGCATCGCGCACCAGGCCGTGGATGTAGACATGCTTGAACGGCACGCGGCCCGTGAAGTGCGTGGTCATCATGATCATCCGGGCGACCCAGAAGAAGATGATGTCGTAGCCCGTCACCAGCACGCTGCTGGGCAAATACAGGTTGTAGTCGTCGGTGGGCGCATCGCCTTGTTCAGGCCAGCCCATGGTGCTGAAGGGCACGAGGGCGGACGAGTACCAGGTGTCGAGCACGTCCTCGTCGCGGCGCAGGGTTTTTCCCGGCGCCTGGGCCTGGGCATCGGCTTCGCATTTGGCGACATACACCTTGCCGTCTTCGTCGTACCACGCTGGAATCTGGTGGCCCCACCACAGTTGGCGGCTGATGCACCAGTCCTGGATGTTGTTCATCCACTGGTTGTAGGTGTTGACCCAGTTCTCGGGAACAAAGGTCACCTCGCCGCTGGCCACGGCGTCGATCGCCTTTTGCGCGATGCTCTTGCCCGTAGGGTCCTGGTCGCTGACCTTGCTCATGGCGACAAACCACTGGTCGGTCAGCATGGGTTCGACCACCTGGCCGGTGCGGGTGCAGATGGGCACCATGAGCTTGTGCTTCTTGGTCTCGACCAGCAGGCCCTGGGCTTCGAGGTCGGCCACCACGGCCTTGCGGGCCACGAAGCGGTCCATGCCCTGGTATTTGGCCGGGGCGTTGTCATTCACCGTGGCCTGCAGTGTCAGCACGCAGATCATGGGCAACTTGTGGCGCTGGCCCACGGCGTAGTCGTTCTGGTCGTGCGCGGGCGTGACCTTGACCACGCCGGTGCCGAATTCGCGGTCCACGTAGTCGTCGGCAATCACCGGAATCTGGCGGTCGCACAGCGGCAGGTTGACCATCTGGCCGATGAGGTGCTTGTAGCGCTCATCCTCGGGGTGCACCATCACGGCCACGTCGCCCAGCATGGTCTCGGGGCGCGTGGTGGCCACCACGAGCTGGGTCGAGCCCGAAGCCGTCAGGCTTCCGTCGGGGTCAACCAGCGGGTAGGCGATGTGCCACAGCGAGCCGTCTTTTTCTTCGTTCTCCACTTCCAGGTCGGACACGGCGGACTGCAGCTTGGGGTCCCAGTTCACCAGGCGCTTGCCCCGGTAGATCAGGCCCTGCTGGTACAGGCGCACGAAGGTCTCGGTCACCACCTTGGAGAGCTTTTCGTCCATGGTGAAGTATTCGCGGCTCCAGTCCACGCTGTCGCCCAT
Organism: Simplicispira sp. 125; assembly: GCF_003096555.1. Classification (NCBI taxonomy): domain Bacteria; kingdom Pseudomonadati; phylum Pseudomonadota; class Betaproteobacteria; order Burkholderiales; family Comamonadaceae; genus Simplicispira; species Simplicispira sp. 125. The sequence goes on from NZ_QEKM01000001.1 coordinate 569,535, forward strand.
GCGGCGCATTTGGGTGGTGATGGTGTTGCCGCTCTGTTCCTTCCACTCCCAGACTTTGGCGACGAAGTTCTTGCGCGCCTCGGGCGGGGTGGGGCCCATGTCGTGGCGGCTGATGCCACGCTCCTGCAACTGGCGTTCCACCACGATCTGCGTGGCAATGCCCGCATGGTCGGTGCCGGGCACCCAGGCCGTGTTGAAGCCGCGCATGCGGTGGTAGCGCGTGAGGCTGTCCATGATGGTCTGGTTGAACGCATGGCCCATGTGCAGCGTGCCGGTCACGTTGGGGGGCGGCAATTGGATGCAGAACGCGGGCTCGCCCGCCTGGGGCATGCCGGTGCCCCGGAAACCTGCATTGCCATAGCCGCGGGCTTCCCATTCGGGGCCCCACTGGGCTTCCAGCGCAGCGGGTTCGAAGGATTTGGACAGGGATTGCAGACCGGGTTGCTGGACAGGATCGTTCATGGGTACGCTGGGTCTTCTTGAAATAACAGCGGCACCCCTGGGGATGCCGCTGGGCCACCGGGCGTGGCTGGATAAGAGGTCGGGAACCGACCATTTTATGCGATCACCAGGCTGCACAAGCCCCTGCGCGCCCTGGCCGATGGCTGGCGGGTATGACTGGGGTAAGAGACCGATGGCCTGGCCGTGCGGCAGGAGCGCAGGTGACCCCTGCCGGGAGTGGGCCGACGAGCGCATTGCGTTCGAGGGTTGGTTCAAGGTACCAGGATTTTCTTGACGAAAGAGCGCTGTCCCGTGCGTTCCGCTGCGGAGCCAGCCGAGCATCGGTGCGTGATAAAAAAATGATACAAAATGGCCTCTGAAGCTTTCCTGTCAAGCGTCTGCAGCTATCAATAGATGAGTAAATTGTGGGTGTAAAAAACCCGCCAGCCGCAATGCACGGGTGGCGGGTTGGCGACCTGGGGACAGGTTTATTGTTTGACGGCCTCGACCTGCACCACCAGGCGCACGTTCTTGGCAAAGCCCCAGTCCACGCCGTAGTTCATGCCCCACTGCGTGCGGTCGATGGTGGCCTCGAAGTCGCCGCCGCAGACTTCGCGCTTGAGCATGGGGCTCTGGTAGCAGTTGAACTGGTTGGCCTTGAGCGTCACAGGGCCGGTTTTGCCCAGCAGCGTGAGCTGGCCGCTCACTTCGCTGACCTTGTCGCCGTTGAAGCTGAACTTGTCGGACACAAAGGTGATTTTGGGGTGCTGCGCTGCGTTGAACAGATCGGCGCTTTGCAGGTGCTTGTCGAACGCCGGGGTGCCGGAGTTGATGGACGTGGCGTCAAAGCTGATCTCCACTTTGCCCGCCTTGCCCGCGCGGTCGAATTGCACCGTGCCTTCCTTCTTGTCGAAGCGGCCGCGGTTGACGGAGGCGCCAAAGTGGTTGATCTCGAAGGTGACGAAGGTGTGCGTCGGGTCGATGGTGTAGCTGGCCGATTCAGCCTGGGCCACGCCGGTGACAAGGGCTGCGGCTGCGGCCAGGGCGATGAAGGAAGTGCGCATGGGAGAGCTCCTGTAGAGGGTGGGAAGAACGTGGGAGAAAAATGGGTGGGCGGCAGATGTGTTAGAGCTTGCCCACGCCAGTGAGGGCCAGCTTGAACTTCACCTGAACTTCGTCGGCCACCATCGAGGTGTCGGCCCATTCGCCATCACCAATTTTGAAAACCAGGCGCTTGAGGGGCAGGCTCCCAGTGGCCGTGGTGGTGGCGCCCGATTGGGTCAGCACCACAGGTACCGTCACATCGGCCGAGGTGCCCTTGATGCTGAGCTTGCCTGAGACATCGAACTTGCCGCCACCCAGCGCCTTGATGCTGGAAGACTCGAAAACAGCCTGCGGAAACTGGGCTACGTTGAACCAGACCGGTTTGGGTAGTTCGGCATCGGTTTCACGCGCGCCCATGGTGGCGCTGCCGGTGTCCACCGTAAAGCGGATGCGGCTCGAAGCCAGCTTGGCAGGATCAAAGGCCAGTTGTGCATCGAATTTTTTGAAATGGCCCTGCAGGGGGACGCCCATCTGGCGTGCGCTGAATTCAATGCTGCTTTGAGCGGGTACCAACTGTTGTTGGGCCTGGGCGGGCACGCTGGCCCACAGGAGGGCGCTGGCGAAGGCCAGGTTGGGGATGGAGCGAAGCTTCTTGAGGTTCATTGGGTTGTGGGGGTGTCGGAGGTCAGCGGCGGCCGGGCAGCATGCGCTGCAGCAGGCCGTCGTTATCAATCCAGTGGTGCTTGAGGGCCGCTGCCACGTGCACCAGCACCAGCCCTGCCAGCATAAAGGCCAGCGTGGCGTGGGTGGCTTGGAGGAAATCGGCCAGTGGCTTGCTCACTGGAACAAAATCGGGCAGCGGGACGATGCCCAGAAACACGATCGGAAAACCCGCCGCTGAGCTATAGGCCCAACCTGCCAGCGGTACGGCGATGAACAATGCATACAGCGCCAGATGTGTGCCGTGGTGCGCCCACTTCTGCCAGCCGGGCATGGCTTGCTCCACCGCCGCAGGCAGCGCCGGTGGCCGGTGGGTGAGACGCCACAGAATGCGTACAAGCGACAGGGCCAGCACTGCCACACCCGCCCATTTGTGCCAGTTGTAGAGCTTCAGGCGCTGGGGGGAAAAGGGCAGGTCGCTCATGTAGGTGCCCAGACCAAACAAACCCACCAGCACCAGGCCCAGCAGCCAGTGCAGGGCAATGGCCGTGGCGTTGTAGCGGCCGGTGTCTGGAGCGGAGGGAGAGCGTTGCATGGGGGTCTAGCGAGGGGAGGAAGTTTTGCTGCTGTGCTTGCCCCCAGTGTAGGAAGTCCAGGCCCCGTTCGGTTTCAACACGATTGACGCCATTATTCGAATATTTTGAATCGAATGGCGCTGCCAGTTCAATCTCCCGTGGGGGAGATGCCAAAGGCCCGGACGCTGGGCATCTGGCGCAGGGTGACTGCAATTTTTGACAGGTTTTCTGGCTTGTGGGTGCGTATCACCATGCGGTATTCGTAGAACAGGCCGTCGTCGGTGAGGCGCTGGCTCATATTGGCCACAGTGAAACCATGCTCCGCCAGGAAGGTCTTGAACAGCGGTTCCGGCATGACCTCCTCGCGGGCAAAGCGCACGAAATGGTGGGCATAGAAATGGGCCGGCATGCGGGCTTCGATCCAGCGGAAGATGGACAGGGTGGCCAGCGTCAGCGCGGTGGCCAGAATGGCCGGCATGTAAAAGCCGATACCCATCAAGACGCCAATGGCCGCAGTGATCCAGATGGACGCGGCGGTCGTCAGGCCGCGCACGGACAGCCCTTCCTTGAAGATGACCCCGGCGCCGAGAAAACCGATGCCGGTCATGATGCCCTGGGCCATGCGGGTGGGGTCGGTGCGTATGGTTTCGATTGCAATACCCGCCGGTATCCAGCGCGACTGGTACATGGTGACCATCATCAGCAGGCTCGATGCCAGGCACACCAGGGCATGGGTGCGAAACCCGGCCGGGCGACCATGGAAACTGCGCTCCAGCCCGATGATGGCGCCGGCCGTGAGTGCGCTGACGAGGTGGATGATGATCTGGATGTCGTCGCTGGCCAGAGTGAAATTCATGCTGTTTCTCCGTTGTTCTTTTGAGAGCGGCTCACAAAACTTTTCTGGCGTCGTTGCCGCGTCTGGTCGGGCTACCCGTATTGCCTGCGACACAGCGCCTGGCCAGAACCGCGTTGCTGAGTTGTGTTATCCGCTCTTATTCCAGATACCCATTGCTTAGCACCTGCACTCACACCGGATCTGATACGGCAGGGTGCGAACGCGCCATCCTGGGGCCGTGGTTGGCGATCGCCTTCGCCCAAGCTGGGCCGGTGTGCCAGTGTAGTGATTGCGGGCCTGAGGGGAAAGCAGGCCACCGCACCATCGCTGTTCAGTCGGCCAGGGCGGCCTTCTTCCAGGCCTGTGCTGCAGCTTGGGCGTCGCCGCGTTGCTCGGCGAGTGTGGCCAGCTTGCGCCAGGCATTGCGGCGCAGAACGGCATCGTGCAGTTGCGGGGCCGCCTGGGTCAGCAGTTGCTGCGCCTTGCCCCAAAGCTGGCGTTGCGCGCAGGCCATACCCGCCAGGTATTGCAGTCGGTGATCGCGCGGGTTGGCTTGCTGCGCGGCTTCGATGCGTGCCAGCCAGGCGGCGTCCACATCGTCCAGGCCGGATTCCAGGGCCAGGATGAGTTTGAGTGCATTGTTTTCGGCCAAGGAGCCCGGCAGGTCCACCATGTGCTGCCATACCGGCAGCAGCCACTGGCGGACTTGTTCTGCGCTACCCCCCAGCCGGGCCAATTGCTGGGCGGCGTGGATGGCCAGCTCCGGCATGGCGCGCTCGCTGGCTTCGAACGACAGCCAGGTGGCCTGTAGCTGCGCTGGGTCGTGGGCGCCGTGGATGAGTTCGGTGGCCAGGCCGCGCACAATGCTTTGTGCCGCAGAAGCTGAGAACGCACGGTGTTTGCCCAGCAGGCGGGCGGTGTCCAGTGCGTTCTGTGTCTGGCCTGAGAGGCGTGCCGCCTTGAGCTTGATGCGCAAGGCCAGTGTGCGCCGTGCAGCGCCGTGCGGCAGGTTGGCCAGGCGTTCCAGCGCCGCTTCGGCCTCGCGGTCGTCCAGTGACCAGCGTGCTGCGCGCATGTGCGCGCCTTCGTGCAGTTCCTGCGCCTGCGCGGTGCGGCGTTCGGTGGCATGGCCCAGGGCCTGGTTCAGATGGTGTTCGCGCTGGGTGCGGTCTTGCAGCGCATGCGATGTCTCGGCGGCCACCATGTGTGCCAGGGTACGCAACTGGTGGCCGTGGGGCACTGTGGCGCCGGCGTGCCCCAGGGCTCCTTCCTGTTCCAGCGCGGTCAGCGCCGCCTTGCGTGAACGCAGAAAACGCCCGGCCAGCAGTTGTGCCAGGGCGTCCAGCAGGGCGCCGTGCATGGCGCGTTCTTTTTGCTGCTGGCGCCAGCGCTGCGCCTGGCGGGGCAGCTCCAGCAGCGCAGCGAGGCCGCGCAGAGCGGCATACAGCGTGACAAAGCCCAGGGTGAGTGAGAGCACCACCATGTTCAGGGAAAGATCGACGCGGTACGGTGGCCAGAACAGCGTGACCGTGCCCTGGTTGTTGCCGGCAAACAGTGCCGCCGCGACCGCTACGCCAAACAGGGCCAGGAGCCAGAGAGCTGCGCGCATGGGGTTTTCCTGGCGCGTCTTCAGCGTCCGGCGGCCGCTGTGGCCAGGGCGGACAGGGTTTCATCCAGGCGCGGCATTTCGGCCGTTTTGATGTGCGCCTGGGCCTGCTGCAGCACCGTGGCCGCGCTTTGCGTGCGCCGCGATGCCGGGTCGAAGTATTTGTTCAGCGCTGCACTGGCCCCGGCCAGGTCGTTGCGGGCCGCATCGGTCTGGCGGGCCAGCACGCCCAGGCGGGCATTGAGCAGCTTGAGCTTGAGGTTTTCGCGCAGGAAAAAGGCCTGGTCGGGCGATACCAGAATGGCATCGGGCTGGTCGATGCGGCTTACGCGCACCAGGCCACGCGCTTCGTCACGCACCACTTCCCAACTGCGCTGCAGCACCGCCTGCCACCAGGCCTGGTCTTCGGGCGCTGGACCGGAGGCTTGTGCCGGTGCGGTTGCACGGGCATTCATGCGGCGTGTGGCCGCTGCCTGGGCAACGTCGTTTTGCAGGGGCAGGTCGTCCACCTGGCGCACCAGATCGTCCAGGCGCCCCAGCAGGCCCGCCGTGTCGGCCACACTGGCGCTGGCGATGCGTTCCAGGTCGCGGCTGATGGCGCGCTGCACGGGTGCCAACCGGGGCTGGGCGGCACGCTCGATGCGTTGCTGGGCGCTTTTGAGCGCCGCGATTAAAGGCTCCAGGCTACCAGTGAGCTGGGCCTGTTGCTGTGCCAGGCGCAGGCCTGATTCGATGTCCACCACCAGATTTTCGTCGCGTGAGCGCGACAGGCTCTGCATCAGTTCTTCGAGCTGGCTGCGCTGCAGAGCCACCTCGCTCACACGGGTTTCCTGTACTGTCAGGCGTGCGCTGGCTTCGGCGACTTGTTCCTGGGCCTGGCGTGCGATGGTGCGCGCCTCGATGGCCTGGGCATTGGCGTCCTGGCTCTGGCGAGCCAGGGTTTCCTGGATGGTGCTGAGTTTTTGCCACAACAGGCCGCTGGCCGCCAGGGCGACGACGGCCACGATTCCCACCGCGTAAAGCAGTGCCTTGCTGCCCTGGGCGCTTGGCGTGGTGCCGTGCGCAGGCGCCGCGTGGGCGTGGCGGGTGGGGTCAGGTTGGTGGGCGGCGCTCATGGCATCGATTCTATCGAGGCTGCGACATCGGTCAGCGCCGGACGGCATTCGTGCACGCTGGCAAAGCCCAGGGCGCGTGCTGCTTGCGCAATGCGCGGGTGGGTGGCCAGTGCGTGGGCCCGGTCCCAGGCCTGGCCGGGCAGAGCTGCGCGCAGGTTGTCCAGGGCCTGGGAGCTGCTCAGCAGCCACAGGGCACCGTCGCTGGCTGCCGTGCGGGCCTGTGTGCGCTGCGCCTCGGTCCAGTCGGGAGCGCCACGGGTATAGGCAACCACAAAATCTACGCGCCCCCCTGCGGCGGTGATCTGCTGCGCCAGCCAGTCGCGCCCCGTGCCTTGTTGGTGGGCACCCGCTTCGGTGCCGCGCACGATGAGAACAGCGTCGCCCGGGCCGATCTGCCGCTGCACCTGGGCCCATAGCGACTCGGAGTCGAACTGCGCAGCGTCGGCAGCGGGCTGATCGATGCAGGCGGCATCCACTCCCAGCATTTGCAGCGCGTGGGCTGTTCCTGGGCCGGGTGACCAGACTCTTGTTTTGATAGCTGCTTGCGCTTGTCCAGTAAGCGTTAGAGCCGTATTTTGATCAAAAAAATGCTGTGCGGCGTTGCTGCTGACGACCATCACGGCGCGGTAGTTCGTGATGTGGTCGCGGGCGGCCTGTAGCGCATCTGCGTCGGTCGGTGGGGAGATGGCAATCAGGGGCAGGGCCTGCGCAGCAATGCCGCGCGCCTGCAGTGCGGCCACCCACTGCAGGGCCTCGCGCTCGGGCCGGGTGACGATCACGCGGGGCATGGTATCAGCCTGTGGCGCCGCCTGCCCGCAGCTCGGTTGCTACGCCTTCGCCCAGGGTGTTGGCCTGCTCCAGCGTGGTGACGGGGCCCTGGGCACTGGCGCGCACCAAGGCCATGCGGCCCTCGGGGTCGCCCCAGGCGGCATCGATGTGGAGTTGACCACCTTCGAAACGCGCGTGCGCAGCCAGCGGCATTGAGCAACTGCCGCCCATGCAGCGGCTGACGGCGCGCTCGGCGGTCACGGTGAGCCAGGTGGGCATGTGCGCCAGTGGGGCCAGTGCGGCCACCAGATCCTGGCGGTCGCTGCGCACCTCAATGCCTAAAGCGCCTTGCCCGGCGGCGGGCAGCATCTCGGTGCGGTCGAATTCGGTGCGAACGCGTTCCTGCAGGCCCAGGCGTTTGAGGCCGGCCGCCGCCAGCACGATGGCGTCGTACTGGCCTTCATCGAGTTTGCGCAGGCGCGTGTCGAGATTGCCCCGCAACGGCTCGATCTTCAGGTCGGGGCGCAGCGCCTGCAGCAGCACCTGGCGGCGCAGGCTGGAGGTGCCGACGACAGCGCCGTGGGGCAGGTCCTGCAGGCGGGCGTAGCGGGGCGAGACAAAAGCGTCGCGCGGGTCTTCGCGCTCCATCACGCAGGCGAGAAGCATGCCCTCGGGCAGCACCATGGGCACATCCTTGAGCGAGTGCACGGCGATGTCGGCTCGGCCGTCTTCCAGAGCGGTTTCAAGTTCTTTGACAAACAAGCCTTTGCCGCCGACTTTGCTCAAAGAACGGTCCAGAATCTGGTCGCCCAGCGTGGTCATGCCCAGCAGCGATACGTGGTGGCCGCGCGCGCGCAACAGGGCCTGCACATGTTCAGCCTGCCACAGGGCCAGGCGGCTCTCGCGGGTGGCGATCACGATGGGTGGGAGAGGGGGGCTTTGGGGCGTCATGCTTTTGCAGGGAAAGGTCCAGCGCGGGATGCTAGCATGCTGCGCTGCAGCAGCCTTGCCGGTGCGGGGGTGCGACCAGGAGACAACGCCGTGAATACCAAAAAGACCGACAAAGACCGCCCCTTGATCCAAGATATTCGCCTGCTGGGCCGCATCCTGGGCGATGTGATCCGCGAACAGGAGGGCGTGGCCGCGTTCGAGCTGATCGAGCAGGTGCGCCAGCTTTCCGTGGCTTTCCGGCGCGATGCCGACCACGAGGCCGACAAGGCACTGAAAAAGCTGCTCAAGGGCCTATCGGCCGACCAGACGGTGAGCGTGATCCGGGCGTTTACCTATTTCAGCCACCTGGCCAACCTGGCCGAAGACCGCCACCACATTCGCCGCCGCACCATCCGCGAGCGCGCTGGCGACACGCAGGAGGGCAGCATCGAGGTGGCGTTGGCCCGTTTGCGCTGGGCCGGTATTTCATCGCAGCAGGTGGCGCAGACCCTGGCCAGCAGCTACGTGGCACCGGTGCTCACGGCCCACCCCACCGAAGTGCAGCGCAAGAGCATTCTGGATGCCGAACGCGACATCGCCCAACTGCTCACCGTGCGCGACGACATCGCCGAGCGCGCCCAGATCTATAACGCCGCCCGCGATGCGCTGACCCCGCGCGCCCTGGCCGCCAACGAAGCCCAGTTGCGCGCCCGCGTGGCGCAGCTGTGGCAGACACGCCTGCTGCGCTACAGCAAGCTCACCGTGGCCGACGAGATCGAGAACGCACTTTCTTATTACGAGGCCACCTTTCTGCGCGAGATTCCCAAGATCTACGCAGAGCTCGAGCGTGAGCTGGGCGACCAGTCCGTGCACAGTTTTTTGCGCATGGGCCAGTGGATCGGCGGCGACCGCGACGGCAACCCCAATGTCAGCGCCGACACACTGGCGCAGGCGCTGCGCCGCCAGAGCGAGGTGGCGTTGCGCCACTATCTGACAGAGGTGCACCTGCTGGGCGGCGAGTTGTCGCTGTCGGCGCGCTTGGTCGACGTTTCTCCCGCGATGCAGGCCCTGGCGAACAGCTCGCCCGATACCAGCGAGCACCGCCAGGACGAGCCCTACCGCCGGGCGCTGACCGGCATTTATGCACGCCTGGCGGCTACCTTGGAGACACTCAGTGGAGGCGCCGCCGCACGCCATGCCGTGGCGCCGCAAAACCCCTACCCGGACGCTGCCGGTTTCCTCGCTGAGCTGCGCACCATTGAGGCGTCGCTGCAGGCCCACCACGGCACGCCGCTGGCGGCGCAGCGCCTGCATCCGCTGATCCGCGCTGTCGAGGTTTTCGGTTTTCACCTTGCCACGGTGGACTTGCGCCAAAGCTCCGACCAGCACGAGCGCGTTGTGGCTGAACTGCTGGCCGTGGCGCGCATCGAGCCTGATTACAGCGCGCTGTCCGAGGAGCAACGCCGCGCCGTGCTGCTGCGCCTGCTGCAGGACGCCCGCCCCTTGCGCGTGATGGGCACGCAATACTCCGAACACACGCGGGGCGAGCTGGCCATTTTTGAGACGGCTTTGCGCATGCGCCAGCGCTATGGGGCCGAGGCGATCCGCCACTACATCATCAGCCACACCGAAACGGTGAGCGACTTGCTGGAAGTGCTGCTGTTGCAAAAAGAAGTGGGCCTGATGCGCGGCACCCTCGATGGTGAAGCCAGCGCCGACCTGATTGTGGTGCCCCTGTTTGAAACCATCGAAGACCTGCGCAACGCCGCGCCCATCATGCGTGCGTTCTACCAGTTGCCCGGCGTGACGGCCCTGGTGCAGCGCTCGGGCGCCGAGCAGGACATCATGCTGGGCTACTCCGACAGTAACAAGGATGGCGGTATCTTCACCAGCAATTGGGAGCTGTACCGCGCCGAAATTGCGCTGGTGGAGTTGTTTGACGAGCTGCCCCACATCCGCCTGCGCATGTTCCACGGCCGTGGCGGCACGGTGGGGCGCGGCGGCGGCCCCAGCTACCAGGCCATCCTGGCGCAGCCGCCAGGCACGGTGCGCGGCCAGATCCGTTTGACCGAGCAGGGCGAGGTGATTGCGTCCAAGTACGCCAACCCCGAAATTGGCCGGCGCAACCTCGAAACCCTGGTGGCCGCCACGCTGGAGGCCACGCTTTTGCAGCCCACCAAGTCAGCCACGCCCGCTTTTCTGCAGGCAGCGGCGCAACTGTCGCAGACCAGCATGGCCGCCTACCGTGCGCTGGTGTACGAAACCCCGGGCTTTACCGACTACTTTTTCAACGCGACCCCGATCCGCGAAATCGCCGAGTTGAACATCGGCTCGCGCCCCGCCTCGCGCAAGCCCAGCCAGAAGATCGAGGACTTGCGCGCCATTCCGTGGGGTTTCAGTTGGGGGCAGTGCCGCCTGACCCTGCCCGGTTGGTACGGTTTTGGCTCGGCTGTAGAGAGTTTTCTGAACGCCGATGGACACGACGCCAAGGCACAGCTGGCGCTGCTGCGCAAGATGTACCGACAGTGGCCGTTTTTCAGCACCCTGCTGTCCAACATGGACATGGTGCTGGCCAAAAGCGACCTGGCCCTGGCCTCACGCTACAGCGAGCTGGTGCAGGATGCGCGCCTGCGCAAGAAGGTGTTCGGCGCCATCGAGCAAGAGTGGCACCGCACGGCCGACGTGCTGACGCGCATCACCGGCGACAAGCAGCGCCTGGCGCACAACACCGCCCTGGCGCGTTCGATTCGCCACCGCTTTCCCTATATCGACCCGTTGCACCACCTGCAGGTCGAACTGGTGCGCCGCTGGCGCGCGGGGCAGGGGGATGAGCGGGTGCAGACGGGTATCCACATTTCCATCAACGGGATTGCGGCGGGGTTGCGCAATACGGGGTGATGGGGCGGGTGGCACGCAAGGCGCCACCCGAGGCCGTCAGCAGGTGGGAAGGGGGTTGCCCTTGTTGGTGGCGTCCACGGTGCCCAGGAAGGATTTCCAGTAAGCGGTGGCCGGCAGCGTAGACCAGGGGGCGCCAACGGCCTGGTCGGTGACGAAGATCCAGCCCGTATTCATGCGTGGCAAATGGGCCCGGGCCACGGCTGCTTTCATGTCCGAGCAGGTACTGGCCGAATGCACCTGCATGGCCTGCGCGACGTTCTGCTTGTCGTAGACCCACGAGGCGCTGGCGGTCTGCGGATCCGTGGTCTGGTAGTTGGTGGCCGAGCCGCTGTGGGTCACCAGTACGTTGACGAGGGCCGCGTACTCTTTGGCGGGGTAGGTGGCAGGGTTGCCGACCACGAGGGGCGGTGTGGTTCCCAGGCCCGTTTTTTCTGCGATGCGGGCGGTGAGGGGTTGGTAGAACGACGCGATGAGGTTGCGGTCAACGGCCATGCCGTCCAGGTAGAAACCGTCGATCTTGGTGCCGTAGCCCGCACTGTACTGGTCGATGGTGGTCTGGACGTCGGTCAAAGAGATCGTGCCGGTGGTGCCGCCCCCGGTGGCGATATAGCCCAGCACCTTGGTGCGGGGGTGTGCGGTTTTGAGCGCGCCGATGGCGGTGACGAGCGCGCTGTCCGGTGTGTAGGTGCCAGTGGGGATGATGCCGCTGACAGCGTTGTCGGGCTTCACGATGACGTTGATCTGAACGTCTGGATAGCTTTGGGCTGCGGTGGTGAGCGCGGTCCAAACGGCGGCGTTGGTGCTGGCGCTGAAATAAGCGGGCACCAGCACTTGCAGCTTGTCCGGGGCGGGGCGCACGTAGGCAGCAAAATTTTCAAGGACCGTATTGGTCGCCGTGGCCTTGGCCGTGATGGACATGGCGCCCGTCGTGGCGGCCAGAGGCACACTCAGCGTGGTCGAGGCAATCCCACCCCTCGGCAGGACTGATACGGGGCTGGTTGTGCCCTGGGTGGCCGAGAAAACGACCGTAACGTCGTCTGCATTGCCGCCATCCTTGGTGGCTTGCACAGACAAAGTGTTCGAGGTGGACCCCTGGTCGAACACGTTGGCATGGATGTCGTTCAGGAAGCGCAGGCTGACCACTCCGGACGGAGGGGGTTGAACAGGCGGATTTTTTTCGGTACCGCCCCCACAGCCCGCCAGCATGGCAGCGAGAAACAGGGGTGCAGCGGCAAGGCGGTAGGGGGAGTGAACGTGATGGTGCATACAGTCTCCATGGAATTTTCAGGTGCCATTGTGCCGGGTTGTTGTTGCAGCGGGGCGGTGCCAAGCCTTGGTTCTGGCCTGAAAAAAGTGCTCTGTTGCACCGATCGCAGCAGGCCCGAATCGCTACGATGGCGTGCATGTCTTCACCCATTTGCCGTATTTCAGCGCTGCTCGCAGCGGTGTTATTGGTTGGCTGCAGTACCTTGGATGTGCCGCGTGCTGACAACTACCCTGCCACCGGCCAGAAGAAGGCGCGCGCTGTTCATCACTGGAGCGTGCTTGCCGATGACGTGGCTTCGCGCGTCGCGGAAAAAATCGTTGCTTGGCCTGCGGGGGAATACCCCATTTATGTCAAGGCGGCGAACAGCTCCAGCTTCGATCAGGGTTTTTTGAGTCTTTTGCGCGTGCGCTTGTTGGATCGAGGCGTGGTTTTGTCTGTGGTGCCTACAGACGTTGAGTTGGAGGTGCAGACGCAACTGGTACAGCATGAAGCGACCGGGCCCCGTAATTCACCCATTCCCCTGCCTTGGACCATGCTGGCTTCGGGCGTAGGTGTGTGGCGCGACTGGGATGTGCATTACTCCGATCGGACGTTACTGCCCGGTGTGGCAACCGTGATCGGGGTGGGTGTCGGCTTGGCCTTGGATTTGGCGCAGCGCCATACCCAAGGCGATGCGGCGGGCGGACCCACGCGCACCGAAGTGCTCATTACCACCACGCTCAAGTCCCACGACCGCTATCTGGCCGGTTCGGCAGACATGTATTACATCGAGCGTGCCGATGCCGTGTTGTACCAACCTCCGACCCCTGTGGCGCCGCTGTCTCCCGTTAAAACCTGGAAAGTGGTGACGCCATGATGCGCCGCATGCGATGGGGTGTTCTGTGCGCTGCGGTGCTGGCAACTTCGGGGTGCGCGCAGTATTACTACGGCGAGCGCGGTGGCGTTCTGCAGCGCACGGATGTGCTCAAGACCAACTACGATGCGGCCGATCGCCTGCTCCAGAACGCGCCGTTGGATCCACGGCGCAGCGTGCTGGTTTCCACGATCGTGAATGTGGACCGGCTCCATGAGTCGTCCCGTCTGGGGCGGCTTTTCTCGGAGCAGATTGCCGGTCGCCTCGTGCAGCGTGGTGTACCCGTCACCGAAGTGCGCCTGCGTGAGCAACTGGCGCTGCAGCCGGCACATGGAGAATTGCTGCTCTCGCGCGAGTTGCGCGAGGTCAGCCAGGCGCATGATGCCCAGGCCGTGGTGGTGGGCACCTATGCGGTGTCTGGAGCCATGGTGTACGTGAGCCTCAAACTTGTTAACCCGCTGGGCAACCAAGTGGTGGCAGCGAGTGACTATGCGCTGCCGATGGATGACAACATCCGTGGGTTGTTGCAGGGGCGTTGATTGATGCTTTAAATATGATAGCTGTTGGCGCTTTGTACATAAGCGCTACAGGCATATTTTATGGATATTTTGGAGCTTGCTCTTATCAGTGCAACATCAGCGCGCCGGCACTCTTGCTTTTGCCGGCCCGGGCCGGTGGGTTGCACAGGCCGCAGGTGAAGTGGCGGTTCTCGTACAGCTCGGTCACAAACTGGCCACTGCATTGAGTGCATTTGGTGCGGGTCAGCATGCCGGCGTCGACAAACTTCACCAGGCGCCATGCGCGCGTGAATGACAGCAAGGGCTCGACTTGTGCGGCAACAATTTGCTCGTTGTACAGGCGGTAGGCCTTGGTCAGCAGTTCCACCGAGTCCAGATCCACGCCTTTGGAGAGGTACTCGTAGATGTTGAGGAACAGCGAGCTGTGGATGTTCTCCTGCCAGGTGAGAAACCAATCGGTGGAAAACGGCAGCTGTCCCTTGGAAGGGGACTTGCCTGCGATTTCCTTGTACAGACGGATCAGGCGCTCGTACGACAGCGTGGTCTCCGACTCCAATACCTGCATGCGTGCGCCCATCTCGATCAGCATGGCTGCGCGTTCGATCTGCCGGGATTCATTGAGCACGCTCTTGGCGGCGGGCTTGGCGGCTTTGGGGGGAGTGGTGGTGGCGGTCATGGCGTTTCCTGGTCGTGGGGGTGGCAGCGTGGTCTGTACAGGATCGGGGGTGCTCAGAGCACCTCGGAGACCCGGCTGGCCATCAGGATGTTGGCGTGCAGCGTGTTCGTGGCCTCGTTGCCTACCTTCGAGGCTGAATGGTTGGTCAACAGGCTCCACACCAGGTTGTCGTCCACCCGGAAGCTGCAAAGAAGGGTGTTTCTGGAGGCCAGTTTCATCACTTGCGCGGCAGACAGGGATGACAAAATATCGGCGGCGTCTTCGTTCAGGCCCAGACGGAAAACTGCTTCCGCCTTGTCCTGGCGGATCAGGGTCTGCGCCAGCATCAGGTAGGTGAGGTTGGCTTCGCGGATTTCGGCGAGCAGTTGTTCGTTGGTCATGGGGGCATCCTTTCCATTCCCGGATCGTTGGCTACTTGCCGCATGCAAGTTTTCGCGATCCGTTGAAATGGATTGTGAATTCGCCCCAATCAAAAATTAAGTCGGGGTTTGGCTGTGCTGCGCGTCTGGTTTCGCGGCCTGCCGTGTAGGAATTTGCCTTACAAGGGGCGGGCCAATCAACGCTGTCACGCCTGTGATGAGGCCTGCTGCCCGTGCAGCCAATCCGCTGCCTATCCGCGCTCGACCGGGCGGGCAGGGTCGCTGCACCATTCGCTCCAGCTGCCTGCAAAGAGCGTGGTTTTTCCGAGCCCCGCCCGTTCCATGGCCAGCACATTCGGGTTGGCGGTGACGCCGCTGCCGCAGTGGTGCACTACGCTGGCAGGGTCGCGCCCCGCCAGCAGCGCCAGGAATTCGGCGCGCAGCACCTCAGGGTTTTTAAAGCGGCCGTCTGGACCAAAGTTGTCGCTGAAAGGGCGGTTGAGTGCCCCCGGAATATGGCCAGCCACGGGGTCCAGGGGTTCCACTTCTCCGCGGTAGCGTGGTGCGGCGCGGGCGTCGATGATGGTTTGACTGGACTGCCCCAGGCCTTGCAGCACGTCGCCCACGGTGGCTAGCGTGCGCAGAGGCGCCGCTACGCGGAAAAGTGACTGGAAATGCGCCGGTTCGCTGCCGTGTGACAGTGGCCCGTTCGCCGCCTTCCAGGCCTGCAGCCCGCCATCGAGCACGGCCACGTTGGCATGGCCCAGCCATTGCAGCATCCACCACAAGCGTCCGCAATAACTGCTGGCGTTGCGGTCGTACACCACGGCCTGCATATCGTTGGAAAACCCCACGCTGCTGAGCCAGGCCGCAAACTTTTCGCGGCTGGGCAAGGGGTGGCGACCGCCCGATGCGGGTGTGTCGGCATCTGTGGCAATGATGGTGCCGCTAGCGCCTGGCGCGCCATGGCGGGCCGAGAGTGCGTTGTCAAGGTGGGCATAGACGGCACCAGGGATGTGTTCTGCAAGATACTGCTGCTCGCCCGCGCCAGGGGCAGCCAGATCAAAGCTGCAGTCGAACACCATCAGCGGTGTGCCGCTGGCCGTCAGAGCTTGCAGTTCAGGAACGGAGATCAGCGTGGTGTAGTGCATGGACATGAACGTGTGAAAGAAGGTGCAGACGTCATTGTGGTCTCGCTGATGGAGCCTTCCGCCGATTCAGTGTTCTTCGGCCGGTGCGCCGGGTGCTGCGCGGGCCCGCAGCACGGTGGCGACAATGCCGCTGCCCACGATGAGCGCCATGCCCACCCAGCCCAGCAGGGTGATGATGTCGTCAAACAGCAGCACACTGAAAAGAGATGCGAAAACAATGCCCGAATACTGCAGGTTGGCCACGACCAGCGTGGCGCGCTGGGTGTGCGCGCTGGCATAGGCGCGTGTCATGCACAGTTGCCCGCCGGCGGCCAGCACCCCAATGGGCAATAGCCATAGTCCAGGCCAGCCAGGCCATGGCGAGGTGCCCGTGACCAGCAGGGCCGCGCCGCCGGCCACGGCAGAGCCCACGGCAAAATAAAACACGGTGCGCGTTTCGGGCTCCCCCATGCGCGAGAGCGCGACCACCTGCATGTAGGCAAAGGCGGCCGACAGGCCTGAGAGCAAGCCCACCAGGCCAGCGAAAACCTGCTCCTGGCTTTGATCGATGCTGGGCCGCAGCATCATGACCACTCCGGCAAAACCGGCCAGCACCGTGAGGATCAGCGGCCCCTGCAGGGCAGGCCGGGGCGTTGCAGCCGTGGGGCGCCAGGCCAGCAGCGTGCCGCCCACCAGAAAGGCGGCGATCCACACGCTGCTCATGTAGTTCAAGGTAATGGCCGTGGCCAGCGGCAGGTGGGCAATGGCATAAAACCAGGCCCCTAGCGAAGTCACGCCTACCAGGCTGCGCCAGGCGTGCATGCCAGGGTAGCGGGTGGCGAGCGTGATGCCTTGTGAGCGCGCCAGCAATGCCAGGATCGCCATGCCGATAAACCCCCGGTAACACACCAGTTCGGCAGGGTTGAAATACTCCGATGCCAGCTTCACGCACACCCCCATGCTGGCAAACATGAAGGCGGCCAGAACCATCCAGAGGGCTTGCATAGGTGCGGGGGGGTTCAAATAAAAATAGCTGCCAGCGCTTATTGGGCAAGCGCTGGCAGCTATTGTAATGAGAGTGTGGTGCGCTGGCTGTCAGCCCTTGGGGACAGCGTCGCCCAGGGCGCGTCGGTACCACTCGTGGAAGTGCTGCATGCCGTCTTCCATGGGGCTCTGGTAGGGGCCGACCTCGTTGTCGCCACGCTCGAACAGTGCCTTGCGCCCCGCGTCCATGCGCTCGCCGATCTCGTCGTCCTCGATGCAGGTTTCCATGTAGGCCGCTTGCTGGGCTTCCACGAATTCGCGCTCGAAGGCGGTGATTTCTTCGGGGTAATAGAACTCCACCATGTTCAGCGTCTTGTGGGCACTGAGGGGGTGCAGCGTGGAGACAGTGAGCACATGCGGGTACCACTCCACCATGATGTGCGGGTAGTAGGTCAGCCAGATGGCACCGCGCTCGGGCAGCTTGCCTTGGCGGTATTTGAGCAGCACCTCGTGCCACTTCTTGTAGACGGCAGAGCCGGGTTGGCCAAACGTAGAGGCCACGCCCACTGTCTGCACCGAGTATTCCTTCTGGAATTCCCACTTCAGGTCGTCGCAGGTGACGAAGTTGCCCAGCCCGGGGTGGAAGGGGCCGACGTGGTAGTCCTCCAGATAGACCTCGATGAAGGTCTTCCAGTTGTAGTTGCACTCGTGCAGTTCGATACGGTCGAGGGTGTAGCCCTCAAAGGACAAGTCGTTGCGTGGGCCCATGCCGGCCAGGTCGGCCTCGATGTCACGGCCGTTGTCCTCGAACAGAAGGCCGTTCCATTCGCGCAGTTTGTAGTTGCTCAGGTTCAGGCAGGGGTCGTGCGCGAAATGGGGCGCGCCCAACAGTTCGCCGCTGGGGCTGTAGGTCCAGCGGTGCACAGGGCAGACGATGTTGCCACCGGCGCTGCCCTTTTGGTGCTGCTGCAGCGAGCCGCGCCCCTGCAGCATGATGGCCTGGCGGTGGCGGCAGACGTTGGAGATGAGTTCCACCTCGCCCTGGGCGTTGCGCACCAGGGCGCGGCCTCCGAGCTCCTGGGGCAGGGCATGGTAGTCGCCCACGTTGGGGACACTCAGGCTATGCCCCACGTAACGGGGGCCGCGCTGGAAGAGCGTTGCCATCTCGCGCTGGAACAGCGCCTCGTCAAAGTAGCTTGAAACTGGTAGTTGGCTTGCGGCCTGCTGCAGTCGAAGACTTAAATCAGACATGGGTGACCTGACCTAAAGACTCCCCACAGGGAGATGCGCTCGAGGCGCGGAGAGAAAAAAATAAACCGGCAGGGCGCCGGTCTGTAGGGAATGGGATTATAGGACGTGGGGTTATTGCAGCGGCCCATTCCCGCAGCGGCCATGCGTGTATTGGACTGTGGGCCGACTTCGGTAGGGCACATAGGTTTTGGGGCTGCCTTGGGCGCGGGGATGCGCACACCGGTATCAGCCTAAAATCACCTGTTTTGCTTTCCGCCCCGCTGCCCATGCCCAAACCCAAAAATGCCGACCCGGCCAGCTACGAAGCTGCGCTGGAAGAACTGGAGCAACTGGTGGTGCGTATTGAATCGGGCCAGATGCCGCTGGATCAGTTGCTGGCGGGTTACCAGCGCGGCGCCACGCTGCTGGCGTTCTGCCGCGACCGGCTGGAGGCCGTGCAGGAGCAGGTGCGCGTCCTCGACGGTGGCACGTTGCAACCCTGGACACAGGAATGAGCGGCATGGATCAGGCGTCTTTGCAAGTTTGGAGCAGCGCCCATTTGGCGCGGGTGGAGCAGGCGCTGGAGCGCTGGGTCGGGGGAGATGCCCCGGCGGGCCTGGGGCAAGCCATGCGTTACGCCGTGCTCGATGGCGGCAAGCGGCTGCGTCCCCTGCTGGTGATGGCGGCCCGCGAGGCCGTGGCCGATGGCAGCGATGCGCAGCATGCTGCGGTTTATCAGGAAGCGGCCTTGCGCGCGGCCTGTGCCGCCGAACTGATCCATGCCTATTCGCTGGTGCACGACGACATGCCCTGCATGGACAACGATGTGCTGCGCCGTGGCAAGCCCACGGTGCATGTGCAGTTTGGCCAGGCACAGGCCTTGCTGGCGGGCGACGCATTGCAGGCGCTGGCTTTTGAATTGCTGACACCCGAAGATGTCGGAATACCCGCGACGGTGCAGGCGCGGCTGTGCCGTTTGCTGGCGCATGCGGCGGGTTCCTCCGGGATGGCGGGCGGTCAGGCGATCGACTTGGCCAGTGTGGGTGTGGTGCTGGACGAGGCCCGCCTGCGCGAGATGCACCGCCTCAAGACCGGCGCCTTGCTGCAGGCCAGCGTGATGATGGGCGCAGCCTGTGGGCAAGCCAGCACCGCCGCCTTGCAAGGGCTATCGGCCTACGGGGCTGCTTTAGGGCTGGCGTTCCAGGTGGTCGACGATATTCTGGACGTTACGCAGGATTCCGCTACGCTAGGCAAGACAGCGGGCAAGGATGCCGCGCAGGACAAACCGACCTATGTCTCTCTGCTGGGGCTCGATCGCGCGAAAGCGCAGGCCAAGGAGTTGCTCGATCAGGCCCATTCCGCGCTGGCACAAACAGCACTGCCCGACACCCGTGCTTTGGCGGCTCTGGCCGATATGGTTGTGAGCCGCTCACACTGATGCCGTTCCACGAAAAAAGCTACCAGCGCTTGTCTGCTAAGCGCTGGCAGCTATTAAAGTAATAGTAATGTCAACGACCCCCTATCCCCTGCTCACGAGTGTGAACGACCCTGCCGAGCTGCGCCGCCTCTCGCGCGGCGAGCTCAAGGTGCTGTCCGCGGAGTTGCGTGCCTTCGTGATTGACAGTGTTGCCAAGACGGGGGGGCACTTGAGCTCCAACCTGGGCACGGTGGAGCTGACCGTGGCGCTGCACCATGTGTTCAACACCCCTTACGACCGTCTGGTGTGGGATGTGGGCCACCAAACCTATCCGCACAAGATTCTGACGGGCCGACGCGACCGCATGCACACGCTGCGCCAACTGGGCGGTATTTCGGGGTTTCCGCAGCGCGCCGAGAGCGCTTACGACACCTTTGGTACGGCGCATTCCAGTACCAGCATCTCGGCTGCGCTGGGCATGGCCCTGGCAGCCCGTCAAAAGGGCGAAGACCGGCGTGCGGTGGCGATCATCGGTGATGGCGCCATGACGGCCGGCATGGCCTTCGAGGCCTTGAACAACGCGGGCGTGCAGGATTGCAACCTGCTCGTCATCCTCAACGACAATGACATGAGCATCAGCCCGCCCGTGGGTGCGCTCAACCGCTACCTCGCCCAGCTCATGAGCGGCCAGTTCTACGCGGCGGCCAAGAACGTGGGCAAGAGCGTGCTCAAGAATGCGCCGCCGCTGTTGGAATTGGCCAAGCGCCTGGAGCAGCAGGCCAAGGGCATGGTGGTGCCTGCCACTTTGTTCGAGAAGTTCGGCTTCAACTACATCGGCCCCATTGACGGCCATGATCTGGATTCGCTCATTCCCACGCTGGAGAACATCAAGGGCCTGCAGGGCCCGCAGTTTCTGCATGTGGTCACGAAAAAAGGCCAGGGTTACAAGCTGGCCGAGGCCGACCCCGTGGCTTACCACGGCCCCGGAAAGTTTGACCCCTCTGTGGGGCTGACGGCGCCCGTCACCCCTCCAAAACAAACGTTCACCCAGGTGTTTGGCCAATGGCTGTGCGACATGGCCGACCAGGACGAGCGGCTGGTGGGCATCACACCCGCCATGCGCGAAGGCTCGGGCATGGTCGAATTCCATAAACGTTTTCCAGACCGCTACTACGACGTGGGTATTGCCGAGCAGCATGCCGTGACCTTTGCGGCGGGCATGGCCTGCGAGGGTGTCAAACCCGTGGTGGCCATTTACTCCACCTTCCTGCAGCGCGGCTATGACCAGATGATCCACGACGTGGCGCTACAAAACCTGCCCGTGGTGTTCGCCCTCGACCGTGCGGGCCTGGTGGGCGCCGATGGTGCCACGCATGCCGGCGCTTACGACATTCCTTTCGTGCGCTGCATCCCCAATATGGCCATGGCCTGCCCTGCAGACGAGCGTGAATGCCGCCAACTGCTCAGCACCGCTTTCGCACAGAACCATCCTGTGGCCGTGCGCTACCCGCGCGGTGCGGGGGCGGGTGTCGAGCCCTTGCCCGGTTTGGATGCGCTGCCTTATGGCAAGGGCGAGATTCGGCGCATGCGAGAAGGGCGTGCCGATCGCACTGGCACGCGCATTGCCATCCTGGCTTTTGGCACGCTGCTGTACCCGGCGTTGCAGGCCGCACAGGCCTTGGATGCTACCGTGGTCAACATGCGCTGGGCAAAACCGCTGGACGTGGATTTGCTGCTGGAAGTGGCGGCCAGCCACGACGTGTTGGTGACGGTGGAAGAGGGCGCTCTCATGGGCGGTGCAGGCAGCGCTGTTCTGGAAGCCCTGGCTGCAGCAGGAGTGCTGCGCCCGGTGTTGCAGCTGGGTCTGCCCGATGTCTTCATTGAGCATGGTGATCCGGCGCGCCTCCTGGCGTTGCAGGGTTTGGATGCGCAAGGTATCGAGGCTTCGGTGCGCGCGCGCTTTGACGCTCCGTCGTCCGCCATCGGCCAGCGCGCCGCCTGAGAGTTTTCTCCTGCGCCACCGCAGGAAACAGGCTCGCACATTCACCTGGAATTTTGCAGAACACGCCGTGTGCGTGTTCTGCATCTGCGCGCGTTCGGCGGTCGCTGCATGAACCATCGTCATTCCATTTCTAAACCATCCGTGCCGTTGTTGCTTGGCTTAGGGCAATGCTGAACAAGTCCCTCACGCGCTGCGCATCCGTACCTCGGGCGGTCTGCGGCGTTGCAAATCCTCACCATAGCTGCGGCCATGGCTGCGGTTTGCGCCTTGCATCCCATCCCGATGCACGGCGCGCATCATCGCGGTGACTTATTCAGCATCGCCTTAGCCGTGCTACAGCACTGTCTGCGGCTTCGCGCCTGGACACGAATGATTTGGAAACAGAATCAGTGCATGCTTGCAGAACCCTGAAGGCCGACAATTTTCGCGGGAAAACCCGCACGGACGATGCAAAGCACATTTTTACAATCCCCCGAGGGCTGCTAAAGTGGCCGTGCCGCGCGGCGGATTCGCCACGTGTTCGGCATTCTTGCAACCCCGTTTATCAAGAGGTTTTCATGCATCGTCGCTCACTCATCAAACATGCTGGCATTGCTGGCGTACTGGCCGCAGGGGTCGCTCCTGCTGTGCATGCCCAGGCCGCAGTGCGCTGGCGCCTGGCATCGAGCTTTCCCAAGTCGCTCGATACCATTTTCGGTAGCGCCGAAATGTTCGCCAAAACTGTCAAGGCACTGTCTGGTGGCAAGTTTGACGTGTCCGTGCACGCCGCTGGCGAACTGATGCCCGCGTTTGGCGTGGTCGACGCGCTGCAAAACGGTACGGTGGAAATGGCGCAGACCGCACCTTACTATTTCACCGGCAAGGACTCCATCTTCGCCTTCGGCTGTGCCGTTCCATTCGGCCTGACGGCTCGCCAGATGGACGCATGGATGGAGCACGGCAATGGCCGCAAGTACATGGACGAGTTCTATGCCAAGTACAACATCAAGAGCCGCAGCGCAGGCAATACCGGCACGCAAATGGGCGGCTGGTACCGCAAGGAAATCAATACCGTCGAAGACCTCAAGGGTTTGAAGATGCGTATGGGGGGAGGCCTGTTTGGTGAATCCATGCAGAAGCTGGGCGTAGTGCCACAGAACATGCCTGCGGGCGATGTGTACCAGGCGCTCGAAAAGGGCACGCTCGATGCCTGTGAATTTGTCGGCCCCTACGACGATGAAAAGCTGGGCTTCAACAAGGTCGCGCCTTACTACTACTACCCCGGCTGGTGGGAAGGTGGCGCCGAGCTGGAGTTCTTCATCAACGCCAAGGCCTACGCCGCGCTGACGCCCGAATTCCAGGCCATGGTGGATGCCGCCACAGCGGTGGCAGCCCGCGACATGACGTCCAAGTACGACGCCTACAACCCTATCGCGCTCAAGAAGCTCGTGGGCGCCAAGACGCAGCTCAAGGCGTTCTCCAAGGAACTCATGGATGCCGGCTACAAGTCCTCGATGGAAGTGTTTGCCGAGCACGAAGCCAAGTCGGCCGAATTCAAGAAGATCCACCAGGACATGCGCGCCTTCCAGCGCGACCAGATCCTGTGGGGTCGTTTCTCGGAATTCCGCTTTGACAGCTACATGGCCACGGTCAAGCTGTAAACCGTTACCGTCTTGTTGCGATCGCGCGATCAATGCAGCGATCGCCCAAGTGCCGGAGATTTCGGCCCGCAGAAGTGTGGGCCGGGCTTCGGCTTTTTTTTGGGGCGCCACAAGCGCCGCCAGCACCTTTTCTTAATCCACAGGAGACTTGTAATGGATCGTCGTTCCCTTATCAAAAATGCCGGCCTTGCCGGGGTGCTTGCGGCAGGTGTCGCGCCAGCGGTGCATGCACAAGCTGCAGTGCGCTGGCGTCTGGCATCGAGTTTTCCTAAATCGCTGGACACCATCTTTGGCTCGGCCGAGGTGTTTGCCAAGGCCGTCAAGGAAATGTCGGGTGGCAAGTTTGAAGTGTCGGTCCATGCAGCGGGCGAGTTGATGCCTGCCTTTGGTGTGGTCGATGGCGTGCAGAGTGGCACGGTGGAGATGGCGCACACAGCGCCTTACTATTTTTTCGGCAAGAACGAGGCCTTTGCCATTGGTGGTGCCATTCCGTTCGGCATGAATTCGCGCCAACTGACCGCCTGGGTTGTGGATGGCAACGGCCACAAGCTCATGCGCGATTTTTATGCGCAATACAACATTGTTAACTTTGTCGGCGGTAACACGGGTGCGCAAATGGGGGGCTGGTTCCGCAAGGAAATCAAGTCGCCCGCTGATATCAAGGGGCTCAAGTTCCGTGTCGGCGGTTTTGCCGGCAAGGTTATCGAGCGCATGGGCGGCGTGCCGCAGAACATTCCGGGCGGAGAAATTTACCAGGCTCTGGAAAAAGGCACGATTGACGCCGCCGAATGGATCGGACCCTACGATGACCAGAAGCTGGGCATCAACAAAGTCGCGCCCTTCTATTACTACCCCGGTTGGTGGGAAGGCAGTCTGAATCTGGAGTTCTACATCAATGACAAGGCATTCAACGGCCTGTCGAGTGAGAACAAGGCTATTGTCCAGGCCGCTGCGCACGAAGCGCATGTGACCACACAGGCGCGTTACGACGCACGCAATCCAGGTGCCCTCAAGCAGTTGGTGGCGGCCAAGGCCAAGGTGCTGCCGTTCCCGCAGTCGGTCATGGACGCTTCGTACAAAGCCGCCAAGGAAGTTTTTGCCGAGCTCAATGAAAAAAATCCGGACTGGAAGAAGATCCACGCCGACTATCTGAACTTCCAGCGCGATCAGGTGCTGTGGTTCCGCTTTGCCGAAGGTACCTTCGACAGCTTCATGCAGCGCCAGAAGCTCTAAGCACGGAACGAGCCGGGAGCATCTTGGCTTGAACCAACCAGCCGGTTCAGCATCTGCAGGCTTCTCGCCCTGCAATGGATGCTGACCGGCTGGTTTTTTCTTGCTGTGTCGGTCTTATGCCGCACGTCTGCAGCGGCTTTTCCTGCCATGGTGTCGCCAGGGTGGCGAGAGCGGCATCAAAACTTCATAGCGGTTTGATCACGGCACTGGCCGCCGCGGCCAGGCCGTATTCGGGGTGAATTATTTGAGATCGTCTGCCAGCACGCGCACGATGCTCGACGCGTTGGCCGAGGTTTCGGGTGCGCCAGCGGCATTGAGGACCGACACCGTGGTGGCCTCGCCCTGGCTGCGGACAACGATGCGGTATTTGAGTGGCGGAACGGTTTTCTCGGAGCTGAACAGCTTGCCCAGGAAGCCCTTTTCTTTCTTGTCGTCCTTGGGGGCTACATAACGCACGAAATACACGCCTTGGCTGCGATCACGGTCTTCCACCGTAAAGCCGGTCCGGTCCAGGGCCAGGCCGACACGGCGCCAGGCGCGGTCAAAGCCCTCGTCAATCTGCACCACAGGGACATCGCCCACGGTCGCCACGCGCGCGGCGGGCGGGCGCTGTGCGGAGGCGGTCGCTACGGCTGCCGCTTGCTCCTTGCTCACGCCCAGCTTGACCATCATGCGGCGCAGGAATTCTGTTTCCAGCTCCGGATCGGCCGCACGCGGCTGCCACACGGTGGAATCCTTGGTGGCACTGTTGAAGACTTCCACCATGCCGCGGTGGCTGACATAGATTTCGGTGCTGCCATCGGCAGCGCGTTCCATGCGTGTGCGGAACTTGTCGCGCTCACCCGTGGAGTAGAGCGAATCGAGCACCTTGCCCAGCGTGCTACGGATGATGTCTTGCGGAATCTTGGCGCGGTTTTCGGCCCAGTCGGTTTCCATGATGCCGAGCTTGGACTGGTCCAGCGCGAGCGTGAAACCGTTTTCCAGCCAGAACTCGCGCACCGGTTCCCAGAGCTTGTCGGCCGGGCGATTGATGACCAGCCAGCGCTGGTCGCCGTTGCGCTCGATGCGTACATCCCCCATTTGCGCCAGCGCTGTCTGCGGGCCGGAGGGCTGCGTTGCCTGACCCGCCTGCAGCGCATTGGCCGAAACCACGCCGCCAGGCACGGCGTAGCGGGTTTCTCGCGAGAGCTGCGTCAGATCGGGCGGAACCTCCAGCGAAGAGCCCTTGCTGGCGCTCTTGTAGTCGATCTTCTCGCCTTCCAGCACCGAGCAGGCGGACAAGGCAATGGTCAGGCCCAGCAGGCCCAGTCGTGCAGTTTGGTTCACGCGGAAATCCTCTTGAGTATCGGGGGGCTGGTTACAGCAGACGTGCGGAGCGCAGTGCGCCTTCGACCACGGCCTCGTTGCCCTGGCTCAGTGGCGTCATGGGCAGGCGCATGGTGCCGC
This sequence comes from Simplicispira sp. 125, assembly GCF_003096555.1. Lineage (NCBI taxonomy): Bacteria > Pseudomonadati > Pseudomonadota > Betaproteobacteria > Burkholderiales > Comamonadaceae > Simplicispira > Simplicispira sp. 125. The sequence goes on from NZ_QEKM01000001.1 coordinate 595,162, forward strand.
CGCACAGGCCCATGCGGGCCATGGCCCACTTGACGGGAATGGGGTTGGCTTCGACGAACAGGTGCTTGTGCACGGGCATCAGCTGGAATTGGATTTCCATGGCGCGGCGGGCATTGCCTGCAATGGCAGCCACACACAGTTCGTGCATCAGGCGCGGCGCTACGTTGGCCGTTACGCTGATGTTGCCGTGGCCGCCGCAGAGCATCAGGGCCACAGCGGTCGGATCGTCGCCCGAATACACGGCAAAGCTCTTCGGCAGGTCGCGGATCAACCACTGCGCGCGCTCGATGTTGCCCGTGGCTTCCTTGATGGCGATGATGCCGGGCACCTGCGCCAGCCGCAGCACGGTGTCGTGCTGCATATCGGCGACCGAGCGGCCGGGCACGTTGTAGAGCACGATGGGCAGGTCGCCCGTGGCCTCGGCAATGGCCTTGAAGTGCTGGTACTGGCCCTCTTGGGTGGGCTTGTTGTAGTAGGGCACTACCTGGAGCTGGCTGTCGGCGCCCACGCCCTTGGCAAAGCGGGCCAGCTCGATGGCCTCTTTGGTAGAGTTCGCGCCGCACCCGGCCATGACCGGTACGCGGCCCGCCGCCTGTTCGACGCTGACGCGGATGATCTCGCAGTGCTCTTGGACGTCCACCGTGGGCGATTCGCCCGTGGTACCCACCACGCCGATGCAGTCGGTGCCTTCTGCGATATGCCAGTCGATCAGTTTGCGCAGGGCAGGGTAGTCCACGCTGCCGTCCTCGTGCATGGGGGTGACGAGGGCGACGATGCTGCCGGTGAGGGGGACGGTGGAAGAGGTCATGTCCGCAGTGGTAAACGGTAAAAGAGCATTCTAACTAGGAGTGCGCGCGCAGCGGATGGCGTGCCGGTGAAACGCCGCTCGGTGGCATACGCACGGCGGCAATGCGTTGCACGAAGCGTGCGGGGGGGTCGAGAAATCCGTTTTCGTAGGCCACCACCTGCAGACTGGCGCAGGCCGTGAGCAGTTCCCCGGGTTGCAGCAAAAAGTCTGCCCGCGCGGGGCGGCCCACGGTTTCGTTGCCGCAGGCAAAGGTTTCGTACAGCAGCACCCCGCCCGGGGCCAGGCTCTGCACCAGCATGGGCAGCAGTGGGCGCCAGAGGTAGTTGGTGACCACGACCGCGCCGAACAGGCGCCCGGGCAGCGGCCAGGGGCCGCTTTCAAGGTCGGCGGCAATCGCCTCACCCACGGAGGCCGCTGCGTCGATGGCTTGTGGGTTGCTGTCAATGCCGGTCACCGGATGACCCAGGGTGTGGAACCAGCGCAGGTGGCGGCCCTGGCCGCACGCCACATCGAGCATGGGCGCCTGCGGCGGCACCAGGTGTGACCAGCGCCGCACCCATTCAGAAGCGTTGTCCAGCGCAACGGGTGGGGAATAGGTTGCTTTCATATTCATAGCTGGTTGCGCTTGCTGCATAAGCGCCAGAGGCCAATTTGTCTAAAAACAGGCCCACACCTGGTCGGCGAGCATCACCATGAATTCCGGCTGGCTATAGAGCGCAAACACCGCCAGCAGCGCCACCACGGCCAGCGCCCAGGCCATCCAGCGGCGGTGCTTGCGCTGTGCAGATGTGGGGGTGTTGGGGGTGATCGACATGGTCAGGCCGGTTGTGGTGCGCCGCGCTCAAGGGGCTGTTCGCGGATCGGCAGGTTCACCAGCCCAGCCAATAACCCCAAGCCAATGGCGATCTGCCAGACGATATCGTAGCTGCCCGTGCGGTCGTACAGATAACCCCCCAGCCACACGCCCATGAAGCTGCCGATCTGGTGGCTGAAGAACACCAGCCCGCCGAGCATGGAGAGGTGCTGCACACCAAAAATCTGCGCAATCGTGGCGTTGGTCGGCGGCACCGTGGACAACCACAGTGCACCCATGATCGCAGAGAACACATACACCGACGTGGGCGACAGGGGCACCCACAGGAAAATGGTGATGACCACGGCGCGGGAAAAATAGATGAAGGCCAGGATATGGCGGCGCGGCATGCGCTGGCCGAGCGTGCCCGCGATATAGGTGCCAAACACGTTGAACAGCCCGATCAGCGCCAGTGAAAAACTGGCCACCTGGGGGGACAGGCCGTGGTCCTTGAGGTAGCTGGGCATGTGCACGCCAATGAACACCACCTGGAAGCCGCAGACAAAATAGCCCGCTGTCAGCAGCAAAAAGCTGGGGTTGCGCACCGCTTCGGTCAGCGCCTCGCCAATACTTTGCTGGCGATGTGCAGGTGCCGCGCCCTGAAAGCCCGGTTCCCGCAGCCCATAGGCCAGCGGCGCGATCAGTAAAACCATCAACGCGAGCGCCAGCAGCGCCGTTTGCCAGCCCAGGTTGGCAATCAGAAGGCCCTCCACCGGCACCATGAGGAACTGGCCGAACGATCCCGCCGCCGCCGCCACGCCCATGGCCCACGAGCGCTTCTCGGGGGCAATCTGCCGCCCCAGCACGCCATAAATCACGGCATAGGTGGTGCCCGCCTGCGCCGCGCCAATCAGCACGCCCGTGGTCAGGGCAAACAGCGTCTGGGTGGGCGAGAGGGCCATGCCCGCCAGGCCCAAGGCATACAGTACGGCACCGGCAACGAGCACGCGAAAGGCGCCAAAACGGTCGGCCACCATGCCGACAAAGATGCCGATCAACCCCCAGGACAGGTTCTGGATGGCGATGGCCAGTGCAAAAGACTGGCGTGTCCAGCCCATCTCCTGCGTGATGGGCTGCAGCCACAGACCAAAGCCGTGGCGAATGCCCATGGACAGCGTGACAATGGCTGCGCCGCACGCCAGCACCTGGAACATGGACAATTTTTGGGAATTCGTATGCATACGCATAAATGTAGCGATTTTGTCCAAAATGCGCCGGAACACGGGTGACCGGTACGCGGCAAAAACCATGGGCTGCAGATCTTGTGCCTGTGTATTCATCCAGCTGTTTGCGCAGCAGCACACTACAATCCGCCCCCATGGCAGCCAAACCCTCTCCCGTTTCCTCCAATAGCGAATACTCCGAAGGCTCGATCCGCGTGCTCAAGGGCCTGGAGCCCGTCAAGCAGCGGCCGGGCATGTACACCCGCACCGACAACCCCTTGCACGTCATCCAGGAAGTGCTGGACAACGCCGCCGACGAAGCGCTGGCCGGCTACGGCAAAAAGATCAAGGTCACCTTGCACGCCGATGGCTCGGTGAGCGTGGAAGACGATGGCCGAGGCATCCCGTTTGGCCTGCACCCGGAAGAAAACGCGCCGGTGATCGAGCTGGTCTTCACGCGCCTGCACGCGGGCGGCAAGTTCGACAAAGGCAAGGGCGGCGCCTACAGCTTCTCGGGCGGCCTGCATGGTGTGGGTGTGAGCGTGACCAACGCGCTCTCCACCCGGCTCGAAGCGACGAGCTACCGCGAAGGCCAGGTCGCGCGCCTCGTGTTCTCGGCCGGTGATGTGATCGAGCCGCTGACCACGCAGCCCAAGGGCGAAGGCGACCGCAAGCAGGGCACCACGGTGCGTGCCTGGCCCGACGCCAAATATTTCGAGTCCAGCCACCTGCCCATGAACGAGCTCACGCACCTGCTGCGCAGCAAGGCGGTGCTGATGCCGGGCGTGAGCGTTTCGCTGGTCAACGAAAAAACCCGTGACACCCAGACCTGGCAATACAAGGGCGGCCTGCGCGACTATCTGCAGCAGACCCTGAACGGCGAACCGGTGATCCCGCTGTTCGAGGGCGAAGGTTTTGCCGATGGCGGGCACGAGAGTTTTGCCGAAGGCGAGGGCGCGGCCTGGTGCGTGGCGTTCACCGAAGACGGCCAGCCGGTGCGCGAGAGCTATGTCAACCTCATCCCCACCAGCGCGGGCGGCACGCACGAGAGCGGCCTGCGTGATGGTCTGTTCACCGCCGTCAAAAGCTTCATCGAGCTGCACAGCCTGTTGCCCAAGGGCGTCAAGCTGCTGCCCGAAGACGTGTTCGCCCGCGCCAGCTACGTGCTCTCGGCCAAGGTGCTGGACCCGCAGTTCCAGGGCCAGATCAAGGAGCGGTTGAACTCACGCGACGCGGTGCGGCTGGTGTCGAGCTTTGTGCGACCGGCGCTCGAGCTGTGGCTGAACCAGCATGTCGAATATGGCAAGAAACTCGCCGAACTGGCCATCAAGGCCGCGCAAACGCGGCAGAAGGCAGGCCAGAAGGTCGAAAAGCGCAAGGGCTCGGGGGTGGCAGTGCTGCCCGGCAAGTTGACCGATTGCGAAAGCCGCGACCTGGCGCACAACGAAGTGTTTCTGGTTGAGGGCGACTCGGCCGGCGGCAGCGCCAAGATGGGCCGCGACAAGGAAAGCCAGGCCATCCTGCCGCTGCGTGGCAAGGTGCTCAACACCTGGGAGGTCGAGCGCGACCGGCTGTTTGCCAACAACGAAATCCACGACATCTCGGTGGCGATTGGCGTGGACCCGCACGGCCCCAACGATTCGCCTGATTTGTCGGGCCTGCGCTACGGCAAGGTGTGCATCCTGTCAGATGCCGACGTGGACGGCTCGCACATCCAGGTGCTGCTGCTCACGCTGTTTTTCCGGCACTTTCCTAAACTCATCGAAACCGGCCACATCTACGTGGCACGCCCGCCGCTGTTTCGTGTGGACGTGCCCGCGCGCGGCAAAAAACCGGCGGCCAAGCAGTACGCGCTGGACGACGGCGAGCTGCAAGCCATCCTCGACAAGGCCGAAAAAGACGGCGTGGCGCGCGACAAGTGCCAGATCAGCCGCTTCAAAGGCTTGGGTGAAATGAACGCCGAGCAGCTGTGGGACACCACGCTCAACCCCGACACCCGTCGCCTGCTGCCGGTGCAGCTGGGCAGCATGGACTTTGCCGCCACCGAAGGCCTCATCACCAAGCTCATGGGCAAGGGCGAGGCGGGGTCGCGGCGCGAGTTGATGGAGCTGCACGGTGACAGCGTCGAGATCGATGTTTAAGAACCTGTTCAATGTCTTTTTGGAGTCGCACAAGTACCTTGCCGGGATGGGATGCAAGGCGCGGTGTGCAGTTGATAGCCCGGCTATCAACAAGCGCCGCAACGCCGCAGACCGCCCGGCAAGGCACTTGCCCGAAGGGTTGGAGTGAAATCGGGCGATTGGACGCCCCGGCTGCTTGCATGGGCACGAGCCCATGCGGCGCATCCGAAGCACCCACTCCTCCCGATTGCACTCCAATGCGATCTCCCAAAAGATGTTGAACAGGTTCTAAGGCCATGCTGAACAAGTCCCTCACGCGCCGCGCATCCGTGCCTCGGGCGGTCTGCTGCGTTGCAAATCCTCGCCATAGCGATGGCTATGACGGCGGTTTGCGCCTTGCATCCCATCCCGAAGCACGGCGCGCGCCATCGCAGTGATTTATTTAGTATCGCCAAAATTCAAGCAAAATTGGCCTCTAGCGCTTATACATCAAGCGCTAGTAGCTATGAAAAAGATAGTGATTGACCTATGAGTGAGCAACCCGGCCTTGCCTTTTCCGCGTCCGAGACCCCCGACGAACCGGGCCTGGGCAGCTACGCCCAACGTGCCTACCTCGAATACGCGCTCTCTGTCGTCAAGGGCCGCGCGCTGCCCGATGTGTGCGACGGCCTCAAGCCCGTGCAGCGGCGCATTCTGTATGCAATGGACCGCATGGGCCTGTCGTACAGCGGCCCCACGCGCAGCAGCGCGCCCAAACCGGTCAAAAGTGCCCGCGTGGTGGGCGATGTGCTGGGGCGTTTTCACCCGCACGGCGACCAGTCGGCGTACGACGCGCTGGTGCGCATGGCGCAGGATTTTTCGCAGCGCTACCCGCTGATCGACGGCCAGGGCAACTTTGGCAGCCGTGACGGCGATGGCGCTGCCGCCATGCGCTACACCGAGGCACGGCTGTCGCGCATCACCAGCCTGCTGCTCGATGAAATCGACGAGGGCACGGTCGATTTCATGCCCAACTACGACGGCAGCACGGAGGAACCGCGCCAGCTGCCCGCGCGCCTGCCGTTTGCCTTGCTGAACGGCGCCAGCGGCATTGCCGTGGGTCTGGCCACCGAAATCCCCAGCCACAACCTGCGCGAGATTGCCGACGCCTGCGTGGCGCTGATCAAGACGCCAACGCTGAGCCAGGACGAGTTGCTGGCGCTGGTGCCCGGTCCCGATTACCCGGGGGGCGGCCAGATCATCAGCAGTGCGGGCGACATCGCCGACGCCTACCGCACGGGCCGTGGCAGCCTCAAGGTGCGCGCGCGCTGGAAGATCGAGGACCTGGCGCGTGGCCAGTGGCAACTGGTGGTGGGCGAGCTGCCGCCCGGTGTGAGCACGCAGCGGGTGCTCGAAGAAATCGAAGAAATCACCAACCCCAAGATCAAGGCTGGCAAAAAGGCCCTGAGTCAGGACCAGGTCCTGCTCAAGGCCAGCATCCTGGCCGTGCTCGACGTGGTGCGCGATGAGTCGAGCAAGGACGCGCCCGTGCGCCTGGTGTTCGAGCCCAAGACCGGCAAGACGCCGCAGCAAGAGCTGATCACCGCGCTGCTGGCGCACACCAGCCTGGAGACCTCGGCGCCCATCAACCTGACCATGGTGGGGCTCGATGGCCGACCGGTGCAAAAGTCGCTGCGGCAGATGCTCGAAGAGTGGATCACCTTCCGCCAGACCACTATCACGCGGCGCAGCCAGCACCGGTTGGACAAGGTGCTCGACCGCATCCATATCCTTGAAGGGCGGCAGACCGTGCTGCTCAACATCGACGAAGTGATCGCCATCATCCGCGCGGCCGAAGAGCCCAAGGCCGCGCTGATTGCACGCTTCAACCTGAGCGACCGGCAGGCCGAGGATATTCTTGAAATTCGCCTGCGCCAGCTCGCGCGGCTCGAAGCCATCAAGATCGAGCAAGAGCTGAAAGAACTGCGCGACAGCCAGGGCAAGCTCGAAGACATTCTGAACAACCCGGGCACGCTGCGCCGCACCATGGTCAAGGAGATTGAGGCGGATGCCAAAACCTTTGCCGACCCGCGCCGCACCCTGATCCAGGCCGAGAAAAAGGCGGTGGCCGAAGTCAAGGTGGTGGACGAGCCCGTCACGGTGGTCGTGTCGCAAAAAGGCTGGGTGCGTGCGCGCAACGGCCATGGGCATGAGGCGGCCAGCTTTGCTTTCAAGGCGGGCGACGGCTTGTATGGCACGTTTGAATGCCGCACGGTCGATACCTTGCTCGCCTTTGGCAGCAATGGGCGTATCTATTCGGTAGCCGTGTCGCTGCTGCCCGGTGCGCGCGGTGATGGTCAACCGGTGACCACGCTCATTGAGCTGGAAGCGGGTACGCAGGTGCAGCATTATTTTGCGGGCCCGGCCAACGCCACGCTTTTGTTGTCCAGTTCGGGCGGCTATGGTTTTCTGGCGGCGGTGGAGAACATGGTGTCACGCCAGAAGGGGGGCAAGGCGTTTCTCACGCTGGGCGAAGGCGAGACCGTGTGCGCGCCTTCGCACGCCGCAGGCTCCAGCGGGGGCCAGGTGTTGGCCCCGGCCACGCATGTGGCCTGTGCCTCCACGGGCGGGCGCATCCTCACGTTCGAGATCACCGAGCTGAAAACCATGGCCAACGGCGGTCGTGGCCTGATGCTGATCGACCTGGAAGACAAGGACCAGCTTGCGGGTGCGGCGGCCTATACCCGCAGCATCCGCCTCGACGGCGTGGGCCGGGGCGGAAAACAGCGCGATGAAACGCTGGAGATCCGCTCGCTCAACAACGCCCGCGCCGCACGGGGACGCAAGGGCAAGGCTGCGGACCTTGGATTCAAGCCGGCCACTGTGACGCGGATAGAGTAGCTCTCAAGCTACAGGGAGTCGCGCATGTTCCTGTGTGCGCATGCTGGTTTTGTGCTTCAACAGAAAACAGTGCAATATCGCTGTAACAAGCACAAATTGTTTCAATGCAAGAAGGGAGACTCCGATGTTTCAGCAATTGAAAATGGGCCACAAGTTGTGGCTGGCCGTCACGGTCATTGTGGTGTTGCTGGTGGCCGTCGTTGGGTTTTCGGGCTATCGGTCGGCCAAGACACGTGCCGACGCCGACGTGATCTTGCAAGCAACCGTCCAGCGGCATGATGCGGTCGTGCAATGGGCGGGCCTGACGGAAACCAACGCGGTGCGCACCCTGGCGTTGGTGCTCAGTGATGACCCCGCGATGCAGGCCGAGTTCAAGGATGCCATGGCTGCTACTTCGGCCAAGATCAGCGAGGTGCAAAAGTCGCTGGAGGCGCTGGCGCTGTCAGATCGTGAAAAAGCGCAGATGGACACGATTGCCGCAGCCCGCAAAAATATGGTGGCGCAGCGCGACCAGGCGCGCAAACTCAAGGCCGATGGCCAGGGCGACCAGGCCGAAACCTTTGTGCGCCAGACCTATAACCCGGCCTCGGCGGCCTATCTGCAAACCCTGCGGGACTTCGTGCAGCTGGAAAAGCAGATCATGCAGGAAACCCGCGATGAGTTGGGCCGTGCCGGTATGGATACCGTCAAAATGGCTGGGGCGGCCGTGGGAGCCTTGCTGCTGGCGATCATCATTGGGGCCTACTACCTGATTCGCAGCATTGTGCAGCCGCTGCAGCAGGCGACAACCTTGGCGGGGCGCATTGCTGAGGGGGATCTGAGCCAGCGTGAAACGATCACGCGGGCAGACGAATTCGGCGAACTGCTGCACTCGCTCTACGCCATGAGCGATTCTCTCGGACGCATGGTGCACCAGGTGCGCCAGAGCACCGACAGCATTGCCACGGCCAGCGCCCAGATTGCGGCGGGCAACCATGACCTGTCGGCGCGCACCGAGCAGACGTCCAGCAACCTGCAGGAAACAGCGGCCGCCATGGAGGAGTTCACCAGCACCATCCAGCAAAGCGCCAGCAGTGCGCAGCAGGCCAGCAGCCTGGCGGCGGGAGCCAGTGGTGTGGCGCAGCGTGGTGGCGAGGTGGTGACCCAGGTGGTCTCCACCATGGAGGCCATCCAGCACAGCAGCCAAAAAATATCCGACATCATTGGCGTGATCGACGGCATTGCCTTCCAGACCAACATCCTGGCGCTCAATGCGGCCGTTGAGGCCGCCCGTGCGGGCGAGCAGGGCCGGGGCTTTGCCGTGGTGGCCAGCGAGGTGCGCAGCCTGGCCGGGCGCAGCGCCGAAGCGGCCAAGGAGATCAAGCAGCTCATCAACACCTCGGTCGAGAAGGTCGAAGCCGGCTCGCGCCTGGTGCAGGACGCGGGTACCACCATGCAGGATATCGTGCAGTCGGTGCAGCGCGTGAACGACATGATTGGCGAAATCACCGCTGCATCCACCGAGCAAAGCGCGGGTGTTTCCCAGGTGAACCAGGCCGTGGGTAACCTCGATCAAATGACGCAGCAGAACGCAGCGTTGGTGGAAGAGAGTGCGGCCGCAGCCCAAAGCCTGCGCGAGCAGGCTGAGCAGCTGGCCCAGGTGGTATCGATCTTCAAGGTCAATACTTCGGGTCTGCCACCCGCACAACCCGTGCGGCGCAGTGCACCGGTGGCAGCACCTGCCCCGGCGCGCGGCGTGCCTGCGCCCGCCAAACCGGCTCCGCTGCGTACCCCGGCGGCCAAGGCACCTGCTGTGCGTCTGGCCTCAGCAAAGGCGTCGCCTGCAGCCCACAAACCGGCTGCGCAGCCCCCGGCAGCACCACCGCGGGCCCAAGCTGCTGCCAGTGACGACGACTGGGAATCCTTTTGAACGTGAGAGGGGCGGCGGCGGTGGATGCCGCCCCTGAACCTGACCGGCTCTGACGATCAGGCCAGTTCGGCGATCAGTTCTATCTCCACGCAGGCGCCCATGGGGATCTGCGCCACGCCGAAGGCGCTGCGCGCATGCACACCGGCTTCGCCAAACACCTGGCCCAGCAGTTCGCTGGCGCCATTGGTCACCAGGTGCTGCTCGGTGTAGTCACCTGTGGAGTTCACCAGGCTCATCACCTTCACGATGCGCTTGACGCGGTTCAGGTCGCCGCCCGCTGCCGCTTGCAGCGTGCCCATCAGGTCGATGGCGACAGCGCGGGCAGCTGCCTTGCCTTCTTCGGTCGTGATGTTCTTGCCAAACTGTGCAACCCAGGGCTTGCCGTCCTTGCGGGCAATGTGGCCGCTCAGGAAGACGAGGTTGCCGGTCTGCACATAGGGCACATAGGCCGCCGCCGGTACGCTGACGGGGGGCAGGGTGATGTTCAGGGCGGAAAGCTGGTCGTAAACGCTCATGGTGTTCCTTGAAGAAAATAGATTCCGGCATTGCGGGAGCGGGGCGCTCCACCACGCAGACGGATTTTTGCGTGCAGGGCCGGGCCAAGGGTTGGCATGTTACACAGCCCCGTGCTTGCTGCGCAGACCCAGGAGCCTGTCGGGCTTGGAAATCGTCGGCTGCAAATCGGCCGCAGCGGTCCATTTTTTACCGTCTTTTTGCCCCATAGCCGGGCTATGGGGCTGCAAATCCGGCAAAAACTGTCCTCGCTGGGGCCAATTCTCGCTTTCGACGCCCCAAGCCCGACAGACTCCCAGGTGGCGTTGACCGCCATTTTCAGAACACAGGGCCTGCCGTAGCATGCGTCCATGCCATTGCTTTCTGATCGCCCGCTCCTGTCCGACACCGCAGCGCCGCATACCGCTGCACGGCACAGTGATGGGGGCGCGTCGGCGCTGCTGGGCGCCGTGCTGGGGGCCGCCCTGCAAATGCAGCAGGCAGCGCTATGGCCTGGCTGGGTGTATGGCGTGCTGCTGTGTCTTGCAGGCATCAGCGCCGTGGTGCTGTGGCGCTGGGCGCCGCAGCGCGGCCCGGTGTGGGGGCGGGCGCTGGCCTGGGCCGGGCTGGCGGCCCTGCTGGTCGGGGCGCTGACAGGACTGCGCGCTGCGCATTTCGCCGCGCAATCTTTGCCGCCATCGCTGGAGGGCCAGGACATCCAGGTGACCGGTATCGTGGCCACCATGCCGCAGCTGGGCGATGCAGCGCTGCGGCTGCGCCTGGAGGTGGAGTCCGCACACCAGAACGGGCAGCCGGTGCGCCTGCCCACGCTGATCGACCTGGCCTGGTACCGGGGCTTGTGGCAGGAGACTCCGGATCTGGCCACATTGCAGCGCCAGCCGCTGCCCATGCGCCCTGGTGAGCGCTGGCAGATGATGGTGCGCCTGAAGGCCCCGCACGGGGCGCGCAACCCGCACGGGTTTGATTACGAACTCTGGCTGTGGGAGCAAGGCGTGCAGGCTACGGGCTATGTGCGTGCAGGGCCACGGGATGCGCCGCCCCAGCGCATCGGGGAAACCTGGCGGCACCCGGTTGAGCGCCTGCGCCAGACGGTACGCGACGCCATCACCACGCGCCTGGCGCCCGACCGCACGGATGCGCAGGCGGTGCGTGTTGCCGGTGTGGTGGCGGCGCTGGTCACGGGCGACCAGCGCGCCATCGACCGCGGCGACTGGGATGTTTTCCGCGCCACGTCCGTAGCGCACCTCATGAGTATTTCTGGATTGCACATCACGCTGTTTGCCTGGCTGGCCGCTGCGGCTGTGCAGTGGCTCTGGCGCCGTTCACCGCGCCTGTGCCTTGCCGTGCCGGCGCCTTCGGCCGCGCTGGTCTGTGGCGTTCTGCTGGCGGCGCTGTATGCCCTGTTCAGTGGCTGGGGGCTGCCGGCACAGCGCACCGTGCTGATGCTGACCACGGTGGCGCTGCTGCGCCTGTCGGGGCGGCGCTGGCCCTGGCCGCAGGTGTGGTTGCTGGCCTGCGCGGTGGTGGTGGTGCCCGATCCGTGGGCTTTGCTGCAAGCGGGGTTTTGGCTCAGCTTTGTGGCGGTGGCTGTTTTGTTTGCTACTGATAGTAGAGCTGTTAGCGCTTATCCAGCGGGCGTTAGAGGCAGATTTAATGCTTTATTGCGTGAACAATGGATCGTCACGCTGGCGCTCACGCCCTTGGGGTTGCTGCTGTTTGGGCAGGTGTCGCTGGTGGGGCTGGTGGCCAATCTGCTGGCGATTCCCTGGGTGACCCTGGTGGTAACGCCGCTGGCGTTGGCGGGTGTGCTGTGGGCACCGCTGTGGCAGTGGGCGGGTGCGGCAGTGCTGCCGCTGGTGGCCGTGCTGCAATGGCTGGCGGCCTGGCCCTGGGCCTCGCTGTGGCTACCGGCGGCGCCTTTGTGGGCGGGCGTGGCAGGGGTGGCCGGCGGTGTGCTGCTGGCCTTGCGGCTGCCGTGGCCGGTGCGTGCATTGGGCGTTCCGTTATTGGTGCCGGTGTTGCTGTGGCAGTCGCCGCGCCCGGTGCCAGGGCAGTTTGAGGTGCTGGCAGCCGATGTCGGCCAGGGCAATGCCGTGCTGGTACGCACCGCCACGCACAGCCTGCTGTACGACACCGGCCCGCGCTTCGGGGTGGACAGCGATGCCGGTGGCCGCGTGCTGGTGCCGCTGCTGCGGGCGCTGGGCGTGCGCCTCGACATGCTCATGCTCAGCCACCGCGACAGCGACCATACCGGCGGGGCAGCGGCCGTCATGGCACAGCAGCCCCAGGCCGTGCTGACGGGCTCCATTGCCGGGGATGAAACGCTGCGCGCGCTGGGGCCTGCTGCGCCCTGCCTAGCAGGCCAGCGCTGGACCTGGGATCACGTGGCATTCGAAGTGCTGCACCCCTTGCCGGGTGCGACTGAAGGGGCTCCGGGCCAGCGCGCCGTACGCCCCAATACCCTCAGCTGTGTGCTGCGCATCACGTCGGCCAACGGAACCGCAGCGCTGCTGGCTGGGGACATCGAAAGCGCACAAGAACAGGCCCTGGTGGCGCGCGCAGCACCCTTGAAGGCCAACCTGCTGTTGTTGCCCCACCATGGCAGCAAAACCTCGTCCAGTGCCGTCTTTCTTTCTGCGGTGCAGCCACGCACCGCGTTGGTGCAGGCGGCCTATCGCAGCCGCTTCGGCCACCCTGCGCCTGAAGTCTTGCAGCGCCTGCAGGCACAGGGTATCGATGCCGTGGTCTCGCCGCATTGCGGGGCTGCCACATGGCATTCGGCCCAGCCGGGGCTGGCGCGCTGTGAGCGGGACGAACATCCCCGCTACTGGCAGCACCGCGTTCCCTGATGGGCACAGAGCTGGTGTACAACTTGCTATCCTGACCCCAGGAGGCCTGCGATGCAGAAATTTGACGAGATGTACGCCCTGTTGCCCTTTGATGGCAGTGATGTGCGCGCCCATTACAAGCGCTATGGCCACTGGCTTGCGCGCCAGGCGCCCGAAACCATGGAGGCGCGCCGTGCCGAGGCCGAGATGATTTTTCGCCGCGTGGGCATCACCTTTGCGGTGTATGGCGACAAGGACGAAGGCGGGGCGGGCAACGAGCGCCTGATCCCGTTTGACCTCGTGCCGCGCATCATTCCAGCGCAGGAGTGGACGCAACTGGAGCGCGGGCTGGTGCAGCGCGTGGCTGCGCTCAACCATTTCATTCGCGACGTGTACCACGGCCAGGACATCCTGCGCGCCGGTATCGTGCCGACCGATCTGGTGCTGCACAACGCCCAGTACCGCCCCGAAATGGTCGGACTGCAGGTTCCCCGGGACATCTACGCGCATATCGCCGGCATCGACATCGTGCGCGCCGCCAACGCGCAGGGCGAAGGCGTGTACTACGTGCTGGAAGACAACCTGCGCGTGCCCTCGGGCGTGTCGTACATGCTGGAAAACCGCAAGATGATGATGCGGCTCTTCCCCGACCTGTTTGGCATGCACCCGGTGGCGCCCGTGGCGCATTACCCCGACCTGTTGCTCGACACCCTGCGCGCCAGCGCCCCCGCAGGTGCGTCTGAGCCCACCGTGGTGGTGCTGACCCCCGGCATGCTCAACAGCGCCTATTTCGAGCATGCCTTTCTGGCACAGCAAATGGGGGTGGAGCTGGTGGAAGGGCAGGACCTGGTGGTGCGCGACAAGTTCGTCTACATGCGCACCACGCGCGGCCTGCAGCGGGTGGACGTGATCTACCGCCGCGTGGACGACGATTTTTTAGACCCCCAGGTGTTTCGCTCCCGCAGCACACTGGGCTGCGCCGGGTTGATGGAGGTTTACCGCGCAGGCAACGTGGCGATCTGCAATGCCGTGGGCACGGGCGTGGCCGACGACAAATCGGTCTACCCTTATGTGCCCGAGATGATCCGCTTCTACCTGGGCGAGGAACCCCTGCTGGCCAATGTGCCTACGTGGCTGTGCCGCAAACCGGACGATCTGCGCTACGTGCTCGACCACCTGCCCGAGCTGGTGGTCAAGGAGGTGCACGGTGCGGGAGGTTACGGCATGCTCATCGGTCCGGCGGCAACGCGCGCCGAGATCGAGGATTTCCGCCGCGCTCTGGTGGCCGACCCGGCCCGCTATATCGCGCAGCCCACGCTCAGCCTGTCGAGCTGCCCGACCTTTGTGGACAGTGGTCTCGCGCCGCGCCACATCGACCTGCGGCCCTTCGTGCTGTCGGGCGAAAAAGTGCAGATGGTGGCCGGGGGGCTGACGCGGGTGGCGCTCAAGGAGGGCTCGCTGGTTGTCAATTCGTCGCAAGGGGGCGGCACCAAGGACACCTGGGTGCTGCAGGAAGAAGGGAGCACGCCATGCTGAGCCGTACCGCTGACCACCTGTTCTGGATGTCGAGATACACCGAGCGGGCAGTTCTGTTTACGCCAGTAAACAGGGGGGACGCTAACAACTGTGCGAAGCACTTGTTATGCGTTCACCAAAAGACCGTCGCAGGCGGGCTTTCACTAAAACACGGCCGACGCGCGCAGCGCGTGCGGGGTTTTCTGCCCGAGGAGGTTGCATGCTGAGTCGTACCGCTGACCACCTGTTCTGGATGTCGAGATACACCGAGCGGGCAGAAAACACTGCCCGGATGTTGAACGTGGGCTACGAGACCGCACTGCTGCCGCAGTCCGCCGCACGCGCCCAGGCGGGCTGGCTGGGCATGCTCTCGATCAGCGAGCTGATTCCCGCCTACACGGCACGCCACGGGACGGTCACGCGCGAAGGCGTGCTGGACTTCATGGTGCGCGACGGCGGCAATTCATCGTCCATCCTCTCGTGCCTGCGCGGCGCACGCGAGAATGCGCGCGCCGTGCGCGGTGCGCTCACCACCGAGGTCTGGGAAACGCAAAACCAGACCTGGCTGGAGTTGAACCGCTTGCTGGCCAGCGGCGCCTTCGAGCGCGACCCGGGCCAGTTCTTTGAGTGGGTGAAGTACCGCTCGCACCTCTCGCGCGGTGTTACCTTGGGCACCATGCTGCAGGATGAGGCCTTCCACTTTCTGCACCTGGGCACTTTTCTGGAGCGGGCCGACAACACGGCGCGCCTGCTCGATGTGAAGTTCCACGCCGTGGCGAACGATTTTCATGGCGCCGCCAGTGGGCGTGAGCCGGAGGCCGATTTCTACCACTGGAGCTCCATTCTGCGCAGCGTGTCTGCCTTCGAGGTCTATCGCAAGGTGTACCGCGATGTGATCACGCCTGAGCGCGTGGCCGAGCTGCTGATATTGCGGCGCGACATGCCGCGCTCCTTGCATGCCAGCCTGCGCGAGGTGGTGGACAGCCTTGCCCTGGTGTCCAATGAACATTCGCACCACACCGAGCGGCGCGCCGGGCGGCTGCTGGCCGACCTGCAGTACGGCAGTATCGATGACATCCTGGCGACGGGCATGCACGCCTTTCTGACCCAGTTTCTGGACCGTGTGAGCGATCTGGGCGATGGCATCAGCCGTGACTTCCTGGCGACCCCGGGCGGGTAATTCCATTTCTAAACCATCCGTGTCGTTGTTGCTTCGCCTAGCCGTGCTACAGCACTGATCGTAGGCTTTGCGCCTAGACACCAATGATTTGGATACGGAATAAGGCGCTGTTCAGCGCCCGCTGGCGGCGCTGCGCTTTTGCTCGCGCAGCATGAACAGGTAAAGGCTCTCGACCTTCTCGCGCGCCCAAGGCGTCTTGCGCAAAAACTTGAGGCTGGAGCCCACGCTGGGGTCCACCTGGAAGCAGCGCACGGGGATCTGCTGGCCCAGGCCCTCCCAGCCAAAGTATTCGGCCAGTGCCGTCACCATGGCCTCCAGCGTCACGCCGTGCAAAGGGTTGCGCGGCTGCTGCGGGCGCGGCGGAGCGCTTGCCGGTGTCGCAGGGGTTGCGTGGCTGTCGTCGGCGGGGGTGGGCTCGGTGGCATTCATGGGTGCAAGGATAAGGCGTTGAGCGGAGCCAGGGTCGGGCATAAAAAACGGGCCGAAGCCCGTTGGAAGCACTGGCCTGCGTGGGCAGGGCGCAAGCTTATTCGTTCTCGCCCATCTGCGACTGCAGGTAGTTGGGCAGGCCCACCTTGTCGATCAGGGCAATCTGGGTTTCGAGGAAGTCAATGTGCTCCTCGGTGTCGTTCAGAATTTTTTGCAGCAGGTCGCGCGATACATAGTCCTTTACGGTCTCGCAATGCGCCATGCCCGCCTTGACCGTGGCCTGGGCTCCTTGTTCGGCGCGCAGGTCGCAAGCCAGGATTTCTGCCACATCCTCGCCGATCTGCAGCTTGCCCAGGTCCTGCAGATTGGGCAGGCCATCGAGCATGAAGATGCGGTCCATCAGCAGGTCGGCGTGCTTCATCTCGCCAATCGACTCTTCGTATTCTTTCTTGGCCAGCTTGTCGAAGCCCCAATGCTTGAGCATGCGAAAGTGCAGAAAGTACTGGTTGATGGCGGTCAGTTCGTTTTTGAGCTGGGCCTGCAGATGGCCAATGACTTGGGGATCGCCTTGCATGGGTGACTCCTGAAAGGTTCAAAAAAAGGAGGGCAGCGGCCTGCCGTGAATTTGCAAGCCTACTCCACTGGGCGCCGTAGGGGAGCAGCACAGCCAAAACCATAGGGGTATTGCATTGAATAGCTAAAAACGATTGATGTCATTCAATCAATTGATTGGAATTATTCGCAAAACCGGCCCATACTCTCCCCTGTGTTCACATTCCATCCATGAAAGGTAGCAACCATGTCCCTGATCAACACCCAAGTCCAGCCCTTCAAGACCGAAGCCTTTCACAACGGCAAATTCGTCACCGTGACCGAAGAAAGCCTCAAGGGCAAGTGGTCTGTGGTGATCTTCATGCCCGCCGCCTTCACCTTCAATTGCCCCACTGAAGTGGAAGACGCCGCCGAGCACTACGCCGAGTTCCAGAAGGCCGGCACCGAGGTGTACATCGTCACCACCGACACGCATTTCTCGCACAAGGTCTGGCATGAGACCTCTCCTGCGGTCGGCAAAGCCCAATTCCCGCTGGTGGGCGACCCCACGCACAAGCTGACGCGTGCTTTTGACGTGCACATCGAAGAAGAAGGCCTGGCACTGCGCGGCACCTTCATCGTCAACCCCGATGGCATCATCAAGACCATGGAAGTGCATTCCAACGAAATCGCCCGTGATGTGAAGGAAACCCTGCGCAAGCTCAAGGCAGCCCAGTACACGGCAGCGCATCCTGGCGAAGTCTGCCCCGCCAAGTGGAACGAAGGCGCCAAGACCATTGCCCCGTCGCTCGACCTGGTTGGCAAGATCTAAGCGGATCGCCACCCCGTCAGTTGCATTGACCAAGACGCCCGGGTGCCTGGCGCCCGGGCTTTTTTACGCCCATAAATCGAAAATTCAGGAGTTTTGCCATGCTCGACGACACCCTTAAAACCCAGTTGAAAGCCTACCTGGAACGCCTGCAGCGCCCGGTAGAACTGGTGGCCACGCTGGACGACAGCGCCACGTCGAACGAGCTGCGCGAGCTGCTGGAAGACATCTGCGCCCAGTCGGACAAGATCACCGTGGTCGAGAAGAACGACCCGGGCGTGCGCAAGCCCTCGTTCCTCATCACCAACCCCGGCGTGGACAGTGGCGTGCGCTTTGCCGGCGTGCCCCTGGGCCATGAATTCACCTCCCTGGTGCTGGCGTTGCTGCATGTGGGCGGCCACCCTTCCAAGGAAGCGGCTGAACTGTTGGAGCAGATCAAGGGGCTCGACGGGGATTTCCACTTCGAGACGTATTACTCGCTCTCGTGCCACAACTGCCCTGACGTGGTGCAGGCGCTCAACCTCATGAGCGCGCTCAACCCGCGCATCACCCACACCGCCATCGACGGCGGCCTGTTCCAGAGCGAGATTGCCGAGCGCGAAATCATGGGCGTGCCCACGGTTTTTCTCAACGGCGAGCGTTTCGCCCAAGGCCGCATGGAGCTGGCTGAAATCGTCGGCAAGATCGACAAGGGCGCTGCTGCCAAAGACGCGGCCAAGCTCAACGCCAAAGAGGCGTTTGATGTGCTCATCGTCGGCGGTGGCCCTGCGGGTGCCGCGGCCGCTGTGTATGCCGCGCGCAAGGGCATCCGTACCGGCGTGGCGGCCGAGCGCTTTGGCGGCCAGGTGCTCGACACGGTCGATATTGAAAACTACATCTCCATCCAGAAGACCGAAGGCCCGCAGTTCGCCGCCGCGCTGGAGCGCCATGTGCGCGACTACGAGGTCGACATCATGAATCTGCAAGCGGCCAAGCAACTGACGCCTGCCACCACCGAAGGCGGCCTGATCGAGGTGCAGCTCGAAAGCGGCGCCACGCTGCGCAGCCGCACCGTGATCCTGTCCACCGGCGCGCGCTGGCGCAACATGAACGTGCCCGGCGAGGACCAATACCGCACCAAGGGCGTCACCTACTGCCCGCACTGCGACGGCCCGCTGTTCAAGGGCAAGCGCGTGGCGGTGATCGGCGGCGGTAACTCGGGCATCGAGGCCGCCATCGACCTGGCGGGCGTGGTGGCGCATGTCACCGTGCTTGAATTCGCGCCGGAACTCAAGGCCGACGCCGTGCTGCAGCGCAAGTTGCGCAGCATGCCCAACGTCAACATCATCCTGAATGCCCAGACCACCGAGGTCAACGGCGACGGTCATAAAGTCAACGGCATCACCTACAAGGACCGTACGAGCGGCGAGGTGCGACAGATCGCGCTGGAAGGCATTTTTGTGCAGATCGGCCTGCTGCCCAACACCGACTGGCTCAAGGGCACGGTCGAATTGTCGAAGTTCGGCGAAATCGTGATCGATGCCCATGGCCGCACCAACGTCCCCGGCGTGTTTGCTGCCGGTGACTGCACTACGGTGCCGTACAAACAGATCGTGATTGCCGCAGGGGCAGGTGCCACCGCCGCGCTGAGCGCGTTTGACCACCTGATCCGGACCTCGGCACCGGCTTGAGTTTGAAGAAAATATGGCTCTAGCGCTGATGGATTAAGCGCTAGCAGCTATCAAATTAAAGGCGGCGATGCTTGCGGGCGGCTGCGTGCCCGTCGTTCAAGCAATGGCTGCTTGCGGACGCGCTTTATGAAAACGCCATGACTTTCGCCACGGCCCAGGTGCATGGGCTGACCGTGGCTACGCGCAACGTGGCCGACTTTCATGCGTTGGGTTTGGAGGTCTGCAATCCCTTTGCGCCGAAGCAGGCGCCTCAATCCGCAGGACAATAGTCCCATGAAGATCCAATGGAAATCCGCATTCACGGCGGGTGCGCTGCTGGTGGTGGGCGCTGCGCTGGTGGCCGCCTGGGCACCCTGGCGCGCCGATGGCACGCAGGCCGCTCTGGTGGGCGGCAATGGCCGCATCGAGGCGACGGAAATCGCCGTGGCCAGCAAACAGCCTGGCCGCTTGCGCGAACTGCTGGTGTCCGAGGGCGATTTCGTCAAGGCGGGGCAGGTGCTGGCCCGCTTGCAGCTCGACGGTTTGCAGGCACAGCGCGATGAGGCGCTGGCCCGGCTGCAGCAGGCGCGCCAGGCGGTGGCCACCAGCCAGGTGCAGGTGGCGCAGGCGCTGGGCAACCACCAGGCAGTGCTGGCGCAGGTGGTGCAGCGCGAAACCGATCTGCAGATGGCTCAGCGCCGCCTGCCGCGTACCGAGCAACTCGCCCGCGACGGCTTTCTGTCCGACCAGGCGCTCGACGACGACCGGGGGAAGGTGCGCAACCTGCAGGCCGCCCTGAGCGCCGCCCAGGCCCAGGCCCGTGCGGCCCAGGCCGGGGTGGATGCCGCACGCACCCAGGTTCCAGCCGCCCAGTCCAATGTGCAGGCCATGGAGGCGACGCTGCAGCGCATTGATGTGGATCTGGCGGAGAGCGAGCTCAAGGCCCCGCGCGACGGCCGCGTGCAGTTTCTCATTGCACACCCTGGGGAAATCGTGGCGGGGGGCGCCAGGGTGCTGAGCCTTGTCGACCTGTCGGATGTGTACATGACCTTCTTCCTGCCGGAGACCGTGGCAGGCCGGGTGGCATTGGGCAGCGAGGTGCGCATCGTGCTCGATGCCGCGCCGCAGTTCGTGATTCCGGCGCGCGTGTCCTTTGTGGCCAGCACGGCCCAGTTCACCCCCAAGACCGTGGAAACCGCCAGCGAGCGGCAAAAACTCATGTTCCGCGTGCGTGCTCAGATCGACCGCGAACTGCTGCTGCGCCACATCGAGCAGGTCAAGACCGGGCTGCCCGGCATGGCCTGGATCCGCACCGACCCGCAGGCCGCGTGGCCCGAGCACCTGGCCATCAAAGGGCAGCCGTGAACGACGCGGGCTTGGCGCCCGTGGCGCGGCTGGCGGGTGTGGGGCTGCGTTACCGGCAGGTACAGGCCCTGGCCGATATCGACCTGGACGTGCCGGCAGGCTGCATGGTGGGCGTGATCGGCCCCGACGGGGTGGGCAAGTCCAGCCTGCTGGCGCTGATGGCGGGGGCACGCGTGGTGCAGCAGGGGCGGGTGCAGGTGCTGGGGGGCGATATGGCGCGTGCTGGCCACCGGCGCCGCGTTTGCCCGCGCATTGCCTACATGCCCCAGGGCCTGGGCAAAAACCTGTACCCCACGCTCTCGGTCGAAGAGAACCTGCAGTTTTTTGCGCGCCTGTTCGGCCATGGCGCGCGGGAGCGTCGCCGGCGCATCGACCAGCTCACCCGCGCCACCGGCTTGCAGCCATTTTTGGTGCGCCCTGTAGGCAAGCTCTCGGGCGGCATGAAGCAAAAGCTCGGCCTGTGCTGCGCGCTGATCCACGACCCTGACCTGCTGATTCTCGATGAGCCCACCACCGGCGTCGATCCGCTGGCCCGCGCGCAGTTCTGGGACCTGATCGAGGGCATCCGCCAGCAGCGCCCCGGCATGAGCGTGGTGGTGGCCACCGCCTACATGGACGAGGCGCAGCGCTTTGACTGGCTCGTCGCGATGGACGAGGGCCGCATTCTGGCGCAAGGCACGCCCGGTGGCCTGCTGGAGCGCACGGGTGCTGCGGATCTGGAAGCCGCCTTCATCGGCCTGCTGCCCGAGGAGCGGCGGCGCGGGCACCGGGCGGTCGACATTCCGCCCCTGTCCGACGCCCAGGCGCAAGAGGTGGCCATCGAGGCGCAGGGCCTGACCATGCGGTTTGGCGATTTCACCGCAGTCGATGCGGTCAGCCTGCGCATCCGCCGGGGCGAGATTTTTGGTTTTTTGGGGTCGAACGGCTGCGGCAAGACCACCACCATGAAGATGCTCACGGGCCTGCTGCCCGCCACCGAGGGCAGTGCGCTGCTGTTCGGCCATGCGGTGGACCCCAAGGACATCGCCACGCGCCAGCGCGTGGGCTACATGTCGCAGGGTTTCTCTCTCTATGGCGAACTGACGGTGGAGCAGAACCTGCTGCTGCACGCGCGCCTGTTCCATGTGCCCGAAGCGCAAGTCGCGGGCCGCGCCGCCGAGATGGCGCAGCGCTTTGGCCTGCAGGACTCTCTGGATCTGTTGCCCGAGAAACTGCCGCTCGGCCACCGCCAGCGCCTCTCGCTCGCCGTCGCCATGGTGCACAAGCCCGAGCTGCTGATCCTCGACGAACCGACTTCGGGCGTCGACCCGATCGCGCGCGACAACTTCTGGCGCCTCATGATCGAGCTCTCGCGCCGCGATGGGGTGACCATCTTCATCTCGACCCATTTCATGAACGAGGCTGCGCGCTGCGACCGTATTTCGCTCATGCACGCGGGCCGGGTGCTTGCCAGCGATACGCCGCAGGCCATTGTGGCGGCGCACGCAGCGCAGACGCTGGAGCAGGCCTTTATCGATTGCCTGGTGCAGGCCGGCGGCGGCGCGGCGGATACGCCCGAAGCCACGCAGGACCCGCTCGCTACCACTGCTGCGCCGCCCCGCGAGCCCGCCTGGCGGCGCAGCCTGCGGCGCCTCTACAGCTATGCCTGGCGCGAGTCGCTGGAGTTGCAGCGCGACCCGGTGCGCGGCGCGCTGGCGCTGCTGGGCTCGCTGCTGCTGATGTTTGTGATGGGCTACGGCATCAGCATGGATGTCGAAGACCTGCGCTTTGCGGTGCTCGACCGCGACCAGACCGCGCTGAGCCGCGACTATGCGCTGCAGCTTGCGGGCTCGCGCTACTTCAGCGAGCAGCCGCCTTTGCTGGACGATGCCGACATGGACCAGCGCCTGCGCAGCGGCAAAATTTCGCTGGCGCTGGAAATCCCCAGCGGCTTTGCCCGCCATGCGGAGCGCGGCGAGCAGGCCGAGATCGCCGCCTGGATCGATGGTGCCATGCCGCAGCGCGCGGAAACCGTGGCCGGCTATGTGCAGGGCATGCACCAGTACTGGCTGGTGCAGACGATTGCAGCGCGCACCGGCGCAGCGCCTGTGGGCAACGTGAACGTGGAAACGCGGTTTCGTTACAACCCCGACGTCAAGAGCCTGCCGGCCATGGTGCCAGCGGTCATCCCCATCCTGCTGCTCATGCTGCCGGCCATGTTGACCGCGCTGGCCGTGGTGCGCGAGAAGGAGCTGGGCTCGATCATCAATCTCTACGTCACACCGACCACGCGCACCGAGTTTCTGCTGGGCAAGCAGTTGCCCTATCTCGCGCTGTCCATGCTCAATTTCGCCATGATGCTGCTGCTGGCCGTGACCGTGTTTGGCGTGCCTGTCACCGGCAGCCTGGCCACGCTCACACTGGCGACGCTGCTGTTTGCCATCAGCGCCACCGGGCTGGGCCTGCTGGCGTCGGCCCTGGTGCGCAGCCAGCTTGCGGCCATGTTCTTCACCATGATCGGCACCATGCTGCCTGCCATCCAGTTTGGCGGCCTGATCAACCCGGTGTCGTCGCTGGAGGGTGCGGGGCGCTGGATCGGCGAGATTTATCCGGCCAGCCACATGTTCACCATCAGCCGGGGGGTGTTCAACAAGGCGCTGGGGTTTCACGACCTGGCCGCCTCGTTCTGGCCGCTGACCGTGGCGCCGGTGGTGATTTTGGGCGTGGCGGTGCTGCTGCTGCGCAAGCAGGAAAAGTGAGCATGCGCCGCCTGCTGCACCACCTGACCAACATCCGCCTGCTGGGCGTCAAGGAGCTATGGAGCCTGTGGCGCGACCCGATGATGTTGGTCCTGATTGTCTACACCTTTACCGTGGCGATCTACACCGCGGGAACGGCCATGCCCGAAACGCTGCACCACACGCCGATGGCCATCGTGGACGAGGACGATTCGGCCCTGTCGGCGCGTATTTTCAGTGCGTTTTACCCGCCTGCGTTCAATGCGCCGGTGCGCATCACCAATGCCCAGGTCGATCCGGCGCTGGATGCAGGCCATTACACGCTGGTGCTGGTCATTCCGCCGAACCTGCAGCGCGATGTGCTGGCCGGGCGCTCGCCCACTGTGCAGCTCAATGTGGACGCTACGCGCATGAGCCAGGCGTTTGCAGGCAGCGGCCTGGCCCAGCAGATCGTGGCGGGCGAGGTGGGTGAGTTCGTGCAGCGCAACCGGGGCACGCAGGCTCCCCCGGTAGAGCTGGTGACGCGCATGCGCTTTAACCCCACGCTCTCGAATGTGTGGTTTGGTTCCCTGATGGAACTGGTCTCGCAGGTCACCATGCTCTCGATCATCCTGACCGGCGCGGCGCTGATTCGCGAGCGCGAGCATGGCACCGTCGAGCACCTCTTGGTCATGCCGGTGACGCCCACCGAAATCATGCTGGCCAAGGTGTGGGCCATGGGGTTGGTGGTGGTGGTGGCGACGCTGCTGTCCCTGCACGGCGTTGTGCTGGGGCTGCTGCGGGTGCCGGTGGAGGGCTCGCTGTGGCTGTTCTTTGGTGGCGTGGTGCTGCACCTGTTTGCCACCACGTCGCTGGGCATCTTCATGGCGACGCTGGCACGCAACATGCCGCAGTTCGGCCTGCTGGTCATGCTGGTGATGCTGCCGCTGCAAATGCTCTCGGGCGGCATGACGCCGCGCGAGAGCATGCCCGAGTGGGTGCAAGCGGTGATGTCGCTCGCACCCACCACGCATTTCACCGAGCTGGGCCAGGCCATTTTGTTCCGCGGGGCGGGCCTGGCTGTGGTGTGGCCATCCTTCGTGGCGCTGCTGCTGATTGGCGCGGTGATGTTTGCCCTGTCGCTGCGCCGTTTCCGCCAGGCGATTGCGCAGATGGGCTGAGGCTGGCCTGGCCGGTGGGTACTGGAAAATTTAAGTAAAAATAGCCGATAAGGCAATGGATACAGGCGCTGGCAGCTATCAATTCAGTAGTTGAGGCGGTCGGGGTGCAGTTCCTGCAGGATGGTGGTGGCGATCTCTTCGATGGATTTGGTGGTGGTGGACTGCCAGCGAATGCCCGAGCGGCGCATCATGGACTCCGCTTCCTGCACCTCCATGCGGCAGTTCTCCAGGCTGGCGTAGCGCGACCCGAGGCGGCGTTCGCTGCGAATCTCGGACAGTCGCTCGGCGCTGATCGTCAGGCCGAAGATTTTTTTGCGGTGTGGCACCAAAGCCGGGGGGAGTTGGCGGCGGTCGAAGTCTTCGGGGATGAGCGGGTAGTTGGCGGCCTTCAGCCCATGCTGCATGGCCAGGTACAGGCTGGTGGGGGTTTTGCCGCTGCGGCTGACGCCGACCAGGATCACGTCGGCGGCTTCCAGGTTCTTGTGGCTCTGGCCGTCGTCGTGCGCCAGGCTGTAGTTGATGGCTTCGATGCGGTCGTGGTATTCCTTGCTACGGCTGATGTCCGAGAAGCGCCCCACGCGGTGGTGCGACTTGACGCCCAGCTCCACCTCCAGCGGGTGCACAAAGGTGCCAAACATGTCCAGCAGCTTGCCCTTGCAGCCTTCCTGGATCACTTTGAGCACTTCCATGTTCACCAGGGTGGTGAAAACAATGCTCTTGCGCCCTTCGATCTCGGCCGTGTGATTGATCTGGCGCACGGCCTGGTGCGCCTTGTCCACGGTGTCGACAAAGGGCAGGCGCACCCGGCGCGGTACCAATTCGAACTGGGCCAGGATGGCGTTGCCAAAGGTTTCGGCGGTGATGCCGGTGCCGTCAGAGACAAAAAACACGGTGCGCGAATGCATGAGGGGCCTTTTTAGAAGCGTCAGCCCTTTGCCAGAAGCGCGGGCCTACAATTGTGAACATTATCCGAATTCTCACCATGCGCGCCGTCGGTCTACAACCACAACGACAAAGCCGAGCCTCGCGCCTGGACGCTCGCCCATTGCTCCTCCAGGGCGTGGGCGCAGACCCGGTTTCAACTTCTGGAGCTTTCCCATGTCTGCATTGTTCAACGCGACCGCCTTGGTCGTACCGTTTGAAAACCTGAGAATGACCGACGTCGAGTCGGTGGGCGGCAAAAACGCCTCCCTCGGCGAGATGATCTCGCAACTGCCGCAGGGCGTGCGTGTGCCTACCGGTTTTGCCACCACGGCCCATGCGTTTCGCCAGTTTCTGGCGCATGACGGCCTGGCCGATCGCATCAGCCAGAAGCTTGCCAGCCTCGATACCGAGGATGTGCGCGCGCTGGCCCAGGTGGGCGCAGAGATCCGCGCCATGGTCGAGATCCAGCCTTTTCCGGCCGATCTGGAGCAGGCCATTCGGGACGAGTTTGCCCGCTTCTCTGCCGACAACCCCCACGCCAGTTTCGCCGTGCGTTCGTCCGCCACGGCCGAAGATCTGCCCGACGCCTCGTTTGCGGGCCAGCAGGAAACCTTTTTGAATGTGCATGGCATCGAAGAGGTGCTGCACAAGATGAAAGAGGTGTTTGCCAGCCTCTACAACGACCGCGCCATCAGCTACCGCGTGCACAAGGGTTTTGCGCACGATGTGGTGGCGCTGTCGGCGGGCGTGCAGCGCATGGTGCGCTCCGACCTGGGCGCGGCAGGGGTCATGTTCACCATCGACACCGAATCGGGCTTTGAGGACGTGGTTTTCATCACCAGCAGCTACGGCCTGGGCGAGACAGTGGTGCAAGGCGCTGTGAACCCGGATGAGTTTTATGTGCACAAGCCCATGCTCAAAGCGGGCAAGCAGGCCGTGATCCGGCGCAACCTGGGCTCCAAGCTGATCCAGATGGTGTTCACCACGCCCGAAGAAAAAGCCGAAGGCGCGCTCAAAGGCAAGCTCATCAAAACCACCGACGTGCCGGCCGAGCAGCGCAACCGCTATTCGCTCACCGACGCCGACGTGCAGCAACTGGCGCACTACGCGCTGGTCATCGAGCAGCACTACGGCCGCCCGATGGACATCGAATGGGGCAAGGACGGCGAAGACGGCCTGCTCTACATCCTGCAGGCGCGCCCCGAAACCGTGAAGAGCCAGGTCCAGGGCCAGGCCGAACTGCGCTACAAGCTCAAGGGCACGGGCCCGGTGCTCGCCGAAGGCCGCGCCATTGGCCAGAAGATCGGCACCGGCCCGGTGCGGCTGGTGCACAACATTTCCGAGATGGACAAGGTGCAGCCCGGTGACGTGCTCGTGACCGACATGACCGACCCGAACTGGGAGCCGGTGATGAAGCGCGCCAGCGCCATCGTCACCAACCGGGGCGGGCGCACCTGCCACGCCGCCATCATTGCGCGCGAGCTGGGCATTCCGGCCGTGGTGGGCTGCGGCAACGCCACCGACAAGCTGGTGGACGGCACCCTGGTCACCGTGAGCTGCGCCGAGGGCGATACCGGCCACATCTACGACGGCCTGCTGGAGACCGAAGTGACCGAGGTGCAGCGCGGCACCATGCCGTCCATTGCCACCAAGATCATGATGAACGTGGGCAACCCGCAGTTGGCGTTTGACTTTTGCCAGTTGCCCAACGAAGGCGTGGGCCTGGCGCGGCTCGAGTTCATCATCAACAACAACATTGGCGTGCACCCCAAGGCCATTCTTGATTATCCGAACATCGATTCGGACCTGAAGAAAGCCGTGGAATCCGTGGCGCGCGGCCACGCCAGCCCCCGTGCCTTCTATGTGGACAAAGTGGCCGAGGGCGTGGCCACCATTGCCGCGGCCTTCTGGCCCAAGCCGGTCATCGTGCGCCTGTCGGACTTCAAGAGCAACGAGTACCGCAAGCTTATCGGCGGCAGCCGCTACGAGCCAGAGGAAGAGAACCCCATGCTGGGCTTCCGCGGCGCGGCGCGTTATGTGAGCGTGGAGTTTGGCGAGGCCTTCGCCATGGAATGCGAGGCCTTGAAGCGCGTGCGCAACGACATGGGCCTGACCAACGTGCAGGTCATGGTGCCCTTTGTGCGCACGCTGGGCCAGGCCGAGCGGGTCACGCAACTGCTGGCGCAGCATGGCTTGAAACGCGGTGAGAACGAGCTCAAGCTCATCATGATGTGCGAGATCCCGAGCAACGCCATCCTGGCCGAGCAGTTCCTCGCCTTCTTCGACGGTTTCTCCATCGGCTCCAACGACCTGACCCAGCTCACCCTGGGCCTGGACCGTGACTCGGGCCTGGAGCTGCTGGCACGCGACTTCGATGAACGCGACCCCGCTGTCGAGGCCTTGATCCACATGGCCATCAAGGCTTGCCTTGCCCAGGGCAAATACATCGGCATTTGCGGCCAGGGCCCCAGCGACCACCCAGACTTTGCCCAGTGGCTGGCCAAGGAGGGCATCACGTCCATCTCGCTCAACCCCGACAGCGTGATTGCCACCTGGCAGCAGCTGGCGCGCTGAGCCAGGCCAGACCCCCTGCGCACGGTGCCCGCAGCAAACCCCATGATGCAGCCGCCACCACCTTCCCACGAGGCTGAGCTGGCGGGCCCGTTCCCGCCCGATCTGCACGATGTGCGGCATCTGCAGCTCAAAGGGGGGTTGCTGCTGCTGTGGGTGCTGGTGTCGTTTGTGGCCATGTATTTTGCGCGCGACCTGGAGACCATCGTGGTGGGCGGCTGGCCTTTGGGCTTCTGGATCGCGGCACAGGGCGCCGTGCTGGTGTTCATGGCCATTGTCGTGGTCTATTGCTGGGCCATGAACCGCTTTGAGCGACAGGACGCGGCCCAGGCCGATCTGCCCTCGGCATCTCCGCCACCACCAACCCGCCATGGCTGAAAACGGCGCGGCGGACGGCGACAAGGCCTATCTCTGGCGGCTGCACCGCATCCTCGGTGCTTACGTGCTCGGGGTTCTGGGATTTTTGGCGCTCATGACCTGGGCCGAAAGCCGGGGCCTGTCGCGCCACTGGATCGGGCCGATCTTCCTGTTCCTCTCCGTCATGGTGTACGCCGGTATCGGGGTCTATGGCCGCACCACCGACGCCGAGGAATACTACGTGGCCGGGCGGCGCATTCCGCCCATGTACAACGGCATGGCGGCCGCCGCCGACTGGATGAGCGCGGCCTCGTTCATCAGCCTCTCGGGGGCCTTGTACCTGCAGGGCTTTTCGGGCACGCCGGGCCACGCCGGGGGGCTGGCCTACCTGCTGGGCTGGACGGGCGGGTTTTGTCTGGTGGCGATTCTGGTGGCGCCCCACCTGCGGGCCATGGGGCTGTACACCGTGCCTGATTTTTTCCAGGTGCGCTTTGGCGGGCGCTGGCCCCGGGTGATTGCCGCGCTGGCCGCCGTGGTGTGTTCGTTCACTTATGTGGTGGCGCAAATCTACGGCGTGGGCCTGATTGCTTCGCGCCTGACCGGGGTGCAGTTCGAGATCGGCATCATGCTCGGCCTGGGCGGGGTGCTGCTCTGCTCCTTTCTGGGGGGCATGCGTGCCATTACCTGGACACAAGTGGCGCAGTATGTGGTGCTGCTGCTGGCTTTTCTGATTCCTGTGTCGTGGCTGGCCTACAAGCAGCTGGGCAACCCCGTGGCGCCTCTGGTCTATGGCACGCAGATCAGCAAGATCGCCGATATGGAGGCCCAACTGCTGGCATCGCCTGCCGAATACGAGGTGGTGGCTGCGTACCTGGCGCGGGCGCGTGATTACGAAGCACGCCTGGAGAACGTCGAGGCCGCACTGGAAGACGAGCGCATCGCCATCCGCGAAAAAATCCGCGTACTGCGCGCCAAGAATGCCGATGTCGGCCTGATCGTTGCCGCTAGCCGCGAACTGGCGGCCCTGCCACGCGACGCCACGGCGGCGCGCGAGCGCTGGACAAAGCTGATGCAGGAGAACTACGAGCGTGCGCAGCCCCTGGGCGGTCTGCCGCGGCACAGCCATGCGTATGCGGGCTACCCCGACGGCACGCCGGAGGAGCAGGCAGCATTCACCGATTCGCGGCGCAATTTTCTGGCGCTCATGTTCTGCCTGATGGTGGGCACTGCCGGGCTGCCGCATCTGCTCATGCGCTACTACACCTCGCCCACGGTGGCGGGGGCACGTGCCTCGGTAGCCTGGTCGCTGTTCTTCATTGCCTTGCTGTACCTCAGTGCCCCGGCCCTTGCCGTTCTGGTCAAGTTTGAAGTCATGAACAACCTGGTGGGCAGCCATTTCGACGCCTTGCCGAACTGGATAGCGCAGTGGGCGCGGGTCGATGCCTCGCTGCTGTCGATTGAAGACATGAATGGCGATGGCCTTGTGCAGTTTGGCGAAATCCACCTGGGCGCCGACCTCATCATGCTGGCCACGCCGGAGCTGGGCGGTTTGCCTTATGTGGTGTCGGGCCTGGTGGCAGCCGGGGGGCTGGCGGCTGCCTTGTCCACCGCCGATGGCTTGTTGCTCACCATCAGCAATGCGCTGGTGCGCGACTTGTATTTCCAGGCCAAGCCGCGCAACGCCTCGCCCGAGCAGCGCGTGATACTGACCAAGTTCACGCTGTTGGCCGTGGCGCTGGCGGCAGCGTTTGTGGCCGCACTCAAGCCGTCGGACATTTTGCCGCTGGTGTCGGCCTCGTTCTCGCTGGCGGCATCGGCGTTTGTGCCGGTGATGGTGCTGGGCATCTTCTGGCGCGGCACCACGCGCCAGGGCGCTGTGGCCGGGATGTTGTGTGGCCTGGGGCTGGCGGCGTATTACATGCTCTCGCACGTGTCCAGCCTGCGGGCAGTCTTGCCGCACGGGTTGCTGGCCGATGGCCTGTGGTTTGGCATTCAGCCCATTTCAGCGGGGGTGTTTGGTGTGCCGGCGGGGCTGGTGTCGGCCGTGCTGGTGAGCTGGCTGACCAGGCCGCCGCCGCTGCGGCCCCCGGTGCGCTTAGAGATGTAGGCGACAGGCCCAGGCGATGGGCCTGCCGTTGTGCGGTGCCCGCAGCCCTTGAAACCGGCGTGGCCGAAGCCAGTGACCGCCGCGCAAGGGCCGCCAGCAATCCTCGGTACGGGCGCTGGCGGTGTCCCCCTTCCCGCATCGCGCAGCGAAGCGAGAGAAGGGGAAGGCGCGAAGCGCCGCAGGGGGTATTTAGTTCAGCGCCCGGTTTTGAGCAATTCCACGTCGAACTTCAGCGTCGCATTGGGGGGAATCACGCCGCCTGCGCCGCGTGCGCCGTAGCCCAGTGCTGCCGGAATGATCAGGGTGCGCTGGCCACCAATCTTCATGCCCTGCACGCCTTCGTCCCAGCCCTTGATGACCATGCCAGCGCCCAGGCCGAACACGAAGGGATCGTTGCGGTCGCGGCTGGAATCAAACTTGGCGCCTTGCAAGCCGTCGTTGTAGAGCCAGCCGGTGTAGTGCACCGTGACCTGTTGGCCCTTGGCCGCCTCGGCGCCTTCGCCCACGGTGGTGTCTTCGTATTGCAGGCCGGAGGCAGTGGTGGTGAATGCCATGGTGATTTCCTTTTATAAGCTATAAAAATAATAGCTTCCAGCGCTTTATGGTATTGCGTTGGAGGCCAATTTCTTTCAAAGTCCCTGGTGAGCAGGGCAGAGCGTTTGCCTTATTCCGTTTCCAAATCATTCGTGTCTCGGCGCGAAGCCGCAGGCAGTGCTGCAGTACGACAAGGCGCAGCAACAACGACACGGATGATTTAGAAATGGAATTATTTTTTGGCGCGGTTGGCCGCCCAGCGGTTGGCAAAGGCCTGCACATCGCTCAGCCGCTTGAGCAGGTCGCTGCCCGACGCGGTGACGGCATAGCCATCGCTGCCATGGTCGATCAGGCCGGCCTCGCGCAGTTCCTTGATGCGGGTGTTGAGCGTGTTGGGTGTGATGCCACCCACGCTGTCTTGCAGCAGCCGGAAGGTTTGCGGATGGCCATCGCGCAGCGCCCACAGCACGCGCAGGGCGTACCGGCACTCAAGCCGCTCGAACAATTGGAAAATGGCGACGTTTTCTTTGGAGCTCATGAGGCTTCTCCTAGCGCATGAAGGGATGGGTGGCGGTGCGGTGCCTTGTGGCGGGGCGCGTGGGGCACTATAGCGCCGAACCGTATTTGCTACAAGTTTAATAGCTCCAAACGCATGCCAGCGGCGCATGCATGGGAGAAAGCTGCACAAGCCATACAAGTGTTGCAACTCTGCCACGAATTGCTCTGGCATCATCCCGGTGCCCGCCGTGGCGGGCTGTATCGGCCTGCGCTTGAGCGGCAGGTGCTTTTGAAGGAATTTTCATGACAGCTTCACACAGCGCCACTGCGGCAACGCCCAGCCCGGCGCTGCCGCTGAGCGGCCTGCGCGTGGTCGAGTTCTCGCACATGGTCATGGGCCCCACCTGCGGCATGGTGCTGGGCGACCTGGGGGCCGAGGTCATCAAGGTCGAGCCCATTGAGGGCGACCGCACGCGCCACCTGCTGGGGGCAGGGGCGGGGTTTTTTCCACTCTTCAACCGCAACAAGAAAAGCATTGCCATCGACCTGCGCCACCCGCAGGGCATGGCCGTGGCGCAAAAGCTGGCCGCGTCGGCCGACGTGGTGCTGCAGAACTTCAAGCCCGGGTCTCTCGCCAAGTACGGGCTGGACTACGCCGCACTCAGCGCAGTGAACCCGCGCCTTATCTACGTCAACCACACCGGTTTCTTGCCTGGCCCCTACGAGCACCGCACCGCGCTGGACGAGGTGGTGCAGATGATGGGCGGCCTGGCCTACATGACCGGCCGCCCGGGCGACCCGCTGCGCGCAGGCTCCAGCGTGAACGACATCATGGGCGGCATGTTTGGCGCCATCGGTGCCATGGCCGCACTCATGCAGCGCGGCATTACCGGGCGCGGGCAGGAGGTGGATTCGGCCCTGTTCGAGAACAACGTCTTCCTCGTCGGCCAGCACATGCTGCAGTACGCCGTCACCGGCCAGCCCGCCGCGCCCATGCCCGAGCGCATTTCGTCCTGGGGCCTGTACGACGTGTTCAGTGTGAAGGATGGCGAGCAGATCTTCTTGGCCGCGGTGAGCGATGCGCAGTGGAACACCTTTTGCGATGCGCTGGGCTTTGCCGACCTCAAGGCCGACCCGCAGCTGGCCACCAACAACGACCGCGTGCGCCAGCGTGCCACGATGCTCCCCGAGCTGCGCAGCCGCCTGGCAACGCGTTCGGCGGCCGAACTCTCCGACCTGTTCGAGCGCAACGGCCTGCCGTATGCACCCATCGTGCGGCCCGAGCAGCTCTACGACGACCCGCACCTCAACGCCACGGGCGGCCTGGCCGACATCACCCTGCCCGACGGCGAGCGCGCCGGGCAGACTGCGCGCACTACCTTGTTCCCGCTGCGCATGGACGGCCAGCGCCTGGGCGTGCGGCTGCAGCCGCCGGTGCTGGGCGCACACACGCAGGAGCTTTTGTCGCAGCTGGGGTATGCACTTGAGGATGTGGAGTCGCTGCGCGCAGCCGCCGCGGTTCGTTAATGGCGATTTGATTTGCTATTTATGTGATAGCTGCTCGCACCCGCTGTCTATGCGTTGGAGCCATAAATTCCTGAAAACCAAAACAAAAGCGCCTGCCTCCGTAAGGAGACAGGCGCTTTTAGCCTGACTCAATCAGGTGTCAGAGCGAATCGATAAAGCTGCGTAGCTTGTCTGAGCGGCTGGGGTGCTTGAGCTTGCGCAGCGCCTTGGCCTCGATCTGGCGGATGCGTTCGCGCGTTACGTCGAACTGCTTGCCCACTTCTTCCAGCGTGTGGTCGGTAGACATCTCGATGCCAAAGCGCATGCGCAGTACCTTGGCTTCACGCGGTGTCAGGCCGTCGAGGATGTCTTTGACGACATCGCGCAGGCCCGCCTGCATGGCGGCGTCGATGGGGGCGGTGTTGGCACCGTCCTCGATGAAGTCGCCCAGGTGGCTGTCGTCGTCGTCGCCGATGGGGGTTTCCATCGAGATCGGCTCCTTGGCGATCTTCATGATCTTGCGGATCTTGTCCTCGGGGATCTCCATCTTCTCGGCCAGCACGGACGCATCGGGCTCGAAGCCAAACTCTTGCAGGTGCTGGCGCGAGATGCGGTTCATCTTGTTGATGGTTTCGATCATGTGCACCGGGATGCGGATGGTGCGCGCCTGGTCGGCGATCGAGCGCGTGATGGCCTGGCGGATCCACCACGTGGCGTAGGTCGAGAACTTGTAGCCGCGGCGGTATTCGAACTTGTCCACCGCCTTCATCAGGCCGATGTTGCCTTCCTGGATCAGGTCGAGGAATTGCAGGCCACGGTTGGTGTACTTCTTGGCAATCGAGATCACTAGGCGCAGGTTGGCCTCGATCATCTCCTTCTTGGCGTCGCGCGAGGTGGCTTCGCCCTCGTTCATGCGCTTGTTGATGCCCTTGAGCTCGGCCAGCGGCACCACCACGCGCGCTTGCAGGTCCATCAGTTTTTGCTGCAGGTCCTGGATGGGCGGAATGTTGCGGCCCATCACCGTGCTCCAGGGCTTGCCAGCGGTTGCCTGCTTTTCGACCCACTTGAGGTTGATCAGGTTGGCAGGGAAGTCCTTGATGAAGGTTTCCTGCGGCATGCCGCACTTGTCCACGATGATGCGGCGCAGTTCACGCTCTTTTTTGCGCACGTCGTCGACCTGGCCGCGCACCATGTCGCACAGCTTTTCGATGGTTTTGGCGGTGAAGCGGATGGTCATCAGCTCGGCGGACAGGGCGCTTTGCGCCTTGACATACGCTGGTGTGCCATAGCCTTCCTTGTCGTAGATCTTGTGGACCTTCTCGAACAGCTCGCGCATCCTGTCGAAACGGCGCAGCGCTTCATTTTTGAGTTCTTCGAGCTTTTTCGTCAGGGCTTTGCTGCCGCCCTTGCCGTCGTCGTCGTCTTCTTCGTCGAACTCGTCAAAGTCTTCCTCGGCCACGTAGTCGTCGGCCTCGTTGGGGTTGGAGAAACCGTCAACGATGGTCGTGATGACAACCTTGCCTTCGCGGATGTCCTCGCCCATGTTGAGGATTTCGGCAATCGTGGCCGGGGATGCACTGATGGCTTCCATCATGGCCATCAGGCCGCCTTCGATGCGCTTGGCGATTTCGATTTCGCCTTCGCGGGTGAGCAGCTCGACCGTACCCATCTCGCGCATGTACATGCGCACGGGGTCGGTCGTGCGGCCAAACTCGCTGTCCACGGTAGACAGGGCGGCTTCGGCGGCTTCTTCGGCTTCTTCTTCGGTAGATGCGGTCTGGGCGGTGTTGGTGACCAGAAGCTGCTCGGCGTCGGGCGTTTGCTCGTACACCGCCACGCCCAGGTCGTTGAGCATCGAAATCACGACTTCCAGCGTTTCCTGGTCCACCAGCTTGTCGGGCAGGTGGTCGGAAATTTCGCCGTGCGTGAGGTAGCCGCGCGTTTTGCCCAGCTTGATCAGGGTCTTGAGGCGCGAACGGCGCTTGGCCATGTCTTCTTCGGACAGGACGGTTTCGTCCAGGCCGAATTCCTTCATCAAGGCGCGTTCCTTCGCCTTGCTGATTTTCATGCGCAGGGGTTTGACCTTTTCGACCGTGGCCGTTGTCTCGGTGCTTTCCTCGACTTCGCCTTCCAGGTCGGATTCGATGTCGGACAGATCGGCGTCGTCGCTATCGACCGATTCAGCGCCGGCCTTGGGTTTGCGTCCGCGCTTGGCCGGGGCTTTGGTCGTGGCGTCACCTGCGGTTTTGGCAGGGCGGCCCGGGCGTTTTTTGGGCGTTTCGGTTGCGTCGGCTTCCACCGCGGTCTTGGCGCGGGTGGTCTTGGTTTCTTCGGTAGCGGTTGTCTTGGCGGAAGGCTTGGTCACGGGCACAGTTTTGGCTTTCTTGACCACCGGGGCCACTGCGGCGCTCTTCTTGGCGGGCGTTGCAGTCTTGGTTGGTGGTTTCTTGGCAGTTGCGGAAGCGGCCTTGGCGGCGGTGCCGGGGGTGGACTTGGGCGACTTCGCGGGCTTTTGAGCGGGCATGGACAACCTCAGAATCAAAAAGGAAACAAAGAAAACGCAAGCGCCACGGATTCCGGCGCGGGAGATACGGCAAAGGCAGAGCCTTTGCGGTTCGAGGGGTAAACCCTTAAAGGCAAGATGTCTGGGCGAACATTTGGAGTGCAGTCCTTGCGGTATGTTGGGCGGTTGTGCGTGTGTGTCACGGTGGCCCGGCCCGGAGGTGCTGCTGTCGCTCTTGCCGATCAACCCTAAATTATACCAAGAGCAGGAAATTTCAAGACGGGCTGCCCATTTTTGTTTGCAAGGCGTTACGTTTTTGTTCCAGTGTGCGGTAGCGCTCGAGCGCACTCGGGTCTTGGGTTGCCTGCGCGATCAACGTCTTTTGCTGTTCCTTGATGTCGTCGATCAGCATGCGGTCGAGCAGGTCGCGCAGCTCCAGGCGTAATTCCTGCAGGTCACCCTCGGTCTGGGCGTGTGACCCGGTCATCACCTTCTGTGCCAGGTCTTCGCAGGCATGGCCCCGCAGGCTCTCGCGCAGCACGGCCCAGGGCTGGGCGCCCTGGTTGTGGAACTGGTCTTCCAGCCAGGCGAAGAGCAGGCCATGGGGTGCGGGCTGGGCGCATAGCACAGCGTGGTCCTCATGGCCCAGGTGCTCGAGAAAATCCATGTGGGACAGCAGCAGCCGCGCGGCGTGATCGATGCGGCCTGTGGCGGGGCTGCGCGGCATGCGGGGCTGGGGCGGCCAGGGGCTGGCGTTTTTGCGGGGCCCGCGGCTGTTTTTCCAATCGCCGCTCTTGCGTCCGGTGGGCTTTCCATAGCCTGCGTCGCTGGGTGCAAACCAGCCTGCATCGGGGGGCGGGTTGTCCCAGTGAGGGGCGTCGCTCGCTGTCGCGGCAGGGCGTCGGGTTGCTTCGTGTGCATGGGCTTGTTGCCACAGGTCGGACAGGTCGCGCACGTCGAGTTGCGCCAGTTCTGCCAGTTCGCCCAGCAGTTGCCGCTTGAGTGCGCCGTCGGGCAGCAGGCTCCACAAGGGGCGTGCGTTGCTCGCCATGTGGGCTCGCCCTTCGGTGGTGCCCAGGTCGCAGCCCTCGCTGGCGGCATCGACCAGGAAACGGCTCAGGGGCACGGCATCGCCGATCAGGCGGGCGAAGGCGTCACTGCCATGGGCGCGCACAAAGCTGTCCGGGTCGTGCTCGGGGGGCAAGAAAAGAAACTTGATGCTGCGTGTGTCGCTGGCATGGGGCAGGGCGCCGTCGAGTGCCTTGCGGGCGGCGCGGCGGCCCGCATTGTCGCCATCGAAGCTGAACACCACTGCCTCCGTAAAGCGCAGGAGTTTTTGCACATGGTCGGGGGTGCAGGCGGTGCCCAGGGTGGCCACTGTGTTGGGAAAACCCAGCTGTGCCAGCGCCACCACGTCCATGTAGCCCTCGGTCACCAGCGCGTAGCCCTGTTCCCGGATGGCGGTACGCGCCTCGAACAGGCCATACAGTTCGCGCCCCTTGTGGAATACCGGGGTTTCGGGGGAGTTGAGGTATTTGGGCTTGTCGTCGCCCAGCACCCGCCCGCCAAAGCCGATGCATTCGCCTTTGACGTTGCGGATGGGAAACATCACCCGGTCGCGAAAACGGTCGTAGCGCTTGTCGCCGTCGTCCGCGTTGACGATGACGAGCCCGCTTTCTTCGAGCAGCGGGTCGTCGTATTGGGGAAACACGCTGGCCAGGTTGCGCCAGCCCTCGGGTGCATAGCCCAGCCCGTAGCTGCGGGCCACTGCGCCGGAGACTCCGCGCGCCTTGAAATAGGCAATGGCCCGCTGGGATACGCGCAATTGGCCACGGTAGGCCTGGGCGGCCTTTTCCAGCACATCGGTGAGCGTGGCCTGCTTTTGCCGCGCGGCGGCGGCGCGTTCTTTTTCCTGGGGCGATACGTCATCGTCCGGAACCTGTAAACCAGCTTGCTGTGCCAAGTCCTGAACGGCCTCGACAAAGCCCATGCCGGCGTGTTCCATGAGAAAACCGATGGCATTCCCGTTCTTGCCGCAGCCAAAACAATGGTAGAACTGCTTGGATGGGCTGACGCTGAAAGAAGGGGATTTTTCGCCATGGAAGGGACACAGTCCCATGAAGTTGGCGCCGCCTTTTTTCAGCGGAACGTAGCGGCCGACGATCTCTACCACGTCAACGCGCGCAAGCAGTTCCTGGATAAAAGACTGAGGGATCGTCACCCGGCTATTGTCCGCGTAAACTTGTCGTTGCTTATGGTTACACCCCAAGGACTGTGCATGTCGTTGAACGCGATCCGGATGCGGTGCTGGTGGGTTTTGCCCGTTTGGATGGCGTTGGTGTGGGCCTTGCTGGCGGGCTCGGCGCAGGCGGCGCCCACCACCTTGCGGGTGCTGACCTGGTCTGGCTATGCCGACCCGGACCTGGTGGCGGTGTTTGAAAAACGCCATGGCGTGCGGGTAGAGGTCACCATTGTGGGGTCGGACGATGTTTTGCGCGCCAAACTGGCAGACACCAAGGCGCCGGCCTTTGATGTGGTGGCCGCCAATACGGTCGAGATCGCCCGTTTTGTGGAACTGCAGCAACTGGCGCCCCTGCCCATGGCCGACATTCCCAATGCGGCGCGGCAACTGCCCCGTTTTCGCCAGCTTGATGCCATTGCCGGTATCACGCGGCAAGGGCTGGTGTATGCACTGCCCTATACCTATTCCGAGATGGGGCTGATCTATGACCGCCAGCAGTTGCCAGAGCCCCCCGATTCGGTGGCCGTACTGTGGGACCCGCGCTGGCAAGGGCGCGTGCTTGCTTTTGACGGCAGTAGCCATGCTTTTTCGCTGGCGGCCCTGCACCAGGGAATGTCCCCTTTTCGCGTGGACCCGGCGCAGTGGGGTGCCGTGTCACGGGACTTGGTCGCGCTGCGCCGCAACCTGCTGTCGTTCTACAACCTGCCCGAAGAGTCGCTGGACCTGTTCCGCCGGCATGGGGTGGCGGTGATGCATGCCAACTATGGCCAGCAGCAACTCAAGCTGTTCCGGGACGCCGGGCTGGATGTCGGCTATGTGGTGCCCCGCGAGGGAGCGCTGGCATGGCTCGATTGTTGGGCTATTTCCAGCCGCTCCAGGCAGCAGGCCCTGGCTGCGCAGTGGATCAACTACATGCTTGAGCTGCAGGTGGGCCGTGAACTGACGCGCCGCCAGGGGCTGGCCAATACGCTGGAAGAACCAGAAGCGCTGGCGGGAGACGCTGTGAAGGGGCCCATCCTTTGGCTGGAGCCTGTGGGAGATGCCGAGCGGCGGCAAAGGCTGTGGCAGCGCATTGTCTCGGGCGACCGGCCCGAAAGGTTCTGACGCATGCGCTGGACCATCGGTTTTCGCCTGGGGCTGCTGCTGGCTGGTTTCAGCATCATTGCGGCGTTGTTGGTGGGTTATTTCACCTTTGTGGCAGGCCGCGACGTGCTCAACGACCGGGCTCGCAGCTCTCTGTTGGTGGCCACGCAGATTCTGACGCAACATATGCAGACCGGGTTTGGCAGCGTGGCGCGCGACACGGCCATGCTGGCATCCCTGGTGGCGCAAACCCAGGCCGTCGTTGCACCGGGCGATGTGCATGCGCAGGTGCTGGAAAGGGACCGGCTTGCCAGCGCCTTCAAGGCCATGCTGGTGGCGCGGCCTTCGTACCTGCAGATCCGGTGGATCAGCGCGCAAGACCACGGCCTGGAACTCGTGCGCGTGGAGCGTTCCGGTATGGGGCTGGTGCGCGTGGAGGGCGATGCGCTGCAGGAAAAAGCCCATTTCCCGTTCGTTTTCGAAACGCTGAAGCTCGATGCCAACTCCATTTATATGTCCGAGTTTGGTCTCAACCATGAAGGTGGTGCAGACCAGGGCACGGAGCAGCCAGTGTTCAACATGGCGGCCAATGTCGTGCAGGACGGGCGCGTGCTGGGCGTGGTCGTCATCCGGGTGGCTGCTGGCGGGTTTTTTGCCAACTTCAGCGCAGGCCTTCCGCCGCCCTATGCTTTTTACCTGACCAACCGCTGGGGCGATTTTTTGGCGCATTCCGATCGGCAGCAGACCTATGGGTTTGATCGCGGGCAACGCATTCTGGCGCAGGAAAGCATGCCCGGGATTGGGCAAATTCTTCAGGGAGAAAGCCGCCAGGTGGTGTTGGAGCATTTGGGCAATGATGGCAACCCCCAGGTGCTGGCTTTTGTGCGCATGCCGTTGGGGTTTCAGGAAGATGGCCGGTTTTTGGTCGTGGGCTTGTCGCAGCCCATGGCTGTGATCCAGAGCGACGTGGGCGGGTTGGGGCAGAGCATTCTCAAAGTGCTGCTGGCGCTGTGCCTGGCAGGGGTGCTGCTGGCGGCCTGGGTGTCCCGTGTGGTGACCGGGCCACTGCAGGCGGTGGTGCGGGCGACCCGGGCGTTTTCGCAGGGGCGCGCGCATGGGGAGCTGCCGGTGCGGCGGCACGATGAACTGGGCGACCTGGCCCGCAGTTTCAGCGACATGGAACAGCAGATCAGCCTGCAGATGGCCGAACTCAATGCCAGCCGCGACGCCATGGAGCACCTGGCTTACCACGACCCCTTGACCGGCCTGCCCAACCGCCGCATGTTTGAGCAGCGGCTGACACAGGCGCTGGAGATGTCGCGGCGCAGCACCCGGCCCTGCGCGTTGTTGTTTGTGGACCTGGATGATTTCAAGCCGATCAACGACAACCTGGGCCATGCGGTGGGCGACGCTGTGCTCAAGGCGACGGCGCGGGTAATTCTGGAGGCGGTGCGCCAGGTGGATACCGTGGCCCGACTGGCCGGCGATGAATTTACCGTGCTGTGCGAGAACGTCGATTCTGAAGCCGCCGCCGAGCAGATTGCCCTCAAGCTGCAGCAGGCCTTTGAGCAGCCACTGGATATCCAGGGCACACCCTATGCCGTGCGCGCCAGTGTGGGCCTCAGTTTGTTCCCGCGCGATGCGCAGGATGCCCATACCCTGCTGGCCAGCGCCGACGCTGCCATGTACCGGGTCAAAATGAACCGCCGCAATGGCCTGTCCTAAAGTCACATTTCCTCCTGAGCACTACCCATGACTTCCATCTTTGACCAGAACCTGCCCCGCAATGCGGCCAACTTTGCGCCCCTGTCGCCCCTGGGCTTCATCGAGCGTACGGCCGAGGTGTACCCGGAACGCCTGGCCATCGTGCACGGCAGCTTGCGCCAGACCTGGGCGCAAACCTATGCCCGCTGCCGCCAGCTGGCCAGCGCCCTGCAGCGCAGCGGCATTGGCAAGAACGATACCGTGGCCGTCATGCTGCCCAACACCCCGCCCATGGTGGAGGCGCACTTTGGGGTGCCCATGGCGGGCGCGGTACTCAACGCCATCAATACCCGGCTGGATCCGGAGACCGTCGCCTTCATGCTGGACCACGGCGAGGCCAAGGCCGTGATCGTGGACCCGGAGTTCACCCCCGTCATGGCCAAGGCCCTGGCCCTGCGCCAAAGCACGGCGCCGCTGCTGGTGATCGATGTGGAGGATGCCCTGTATGGCCCAGCCAGCCAAACACTGGGCAGCACCACCTACGAAGCTTTTCTGGCCACGGGGGATGCCCGGTTCGCCTGGGAGTTGCCGGGCGACGAGTGGGATGCCATTGCGCTCAACTACACCAGTGGCACCACGGGCAACCCCAAGGGCGTCGTCTACCACCACCGGGGCGCGGCGGCCAACGCCATCAGCAACGTGCTGGAGTGGGACATGCCCAAGCACGCGGTGTACCTGTGGACGCTGCCCATGTTCCATTGCAACGGCTGGTGCTTTCCGTGGACGGTGGCGGCGCGCGCGGGTGTCAACGTGTGCCTGCGCCGTGTGGATGCGCAGTCGATTTTTGACGCCATGCGTAACCACGGCGTCACGCATTACTGCAGTGCGCCCATCGTGCACGGCCTGCTCGTCAACGCACCCGAGGCCATGAAGACGGGTGTCCCCGCGGGTATCCAGGCCATGGTGGCGGGCGCTGCACCACCGGCTTCCATGATCGAAGGCATGGAGAAGATGGGGTTCGACCTGACCCATGTCTACGGCCTGACCGAGGTATATGGCCCCGCCACGGTGTGCGCCAAGCATGCCGCCTGGGATGCACTGGACATTGGTGAGCGCGCCCGGCTCAATGCCCGCCAGGGTGTGCGCTACCACCTGGAGCGCGATGTGCGCGTGCTCAACCCCGAAACCATGCAGCCCGTGCCACAGGACGGCGAAACCATGGGTGAGATCATGTTCAAGGGCAACATCGCCATGAAGGGTTACCTGAAGAACCCGCAGGCGACCGAAGAAGCGTTTGCCGGTGGCTGGTTCCACAGCGGCGACCTGGCCGTGCAATACCCCGATGGCTACATCAAGATCAAGGACCGCAGCAAGGACATCATCATCTCGGGCGGCGAGAACATCTCGTCCATCGAAGTGGAAGACGTGCTTTACCGCCACCCCGACGTGCTCGCCGCTGCCGTGGTGGCGCGGCCCGATGCCAAGTGGGGTGAAACGCCGTGCGCCTTCGTTGAACTGAAATTGGGCGCGCAAACCACGCCGGAAGACATCGTGGCGCACTGCAAGAAACACCTGGCTGGCTTCAAGGTGCCGCGTGCGGTGGTAATGGGCGAGTTGCCCAAGACCAGCACCGGCAAGATCCAGAAGTTTGAATTGCGCAAGCGCGCCGGGTCGGCTGACGCCATTGATGTCTGACCCGCCCTGCACGGCCGTGCTGGGCGTGCAGGGGTTTTTTGCTATTTTGTTTGTAGCTGCTAGCGCTTAATTATCAAGCGCTGGAGCCTGTTTTTATTAAAATTAATCACCCATGACCACACCCTCGCGCCGGGGGTCTGCACCGCCCAGCCACAGGGTTTTGCCATGGGCCTGGCCGCGGGTAATGACCTGCAGGCCGCTGGTCATGTTCATCTCGCGCACCTCGGCGCCGCGCTCGCGCAGCGCTTGCACGGTGGCCGCAGGAAAGCGGTTTTCCTCCAGCAGCGAGGGGCCGTTGAGTGACCCAAAGTTGGGCAGGTCGATGGCCTTTTGTGGGGTCAGCCCCCAGTTGAGCACGCCGTACAGGGTCTTGGCCGTGTAGTGGATGATGAGCGCGCCACCCGGGCTGCCCCCGCTCATCAGCACCTGGCCCGTGGCCTTGTCGAGCACCAGCGTGGGCGCCATGGACGAGCGGGGGCGCTTGCCAGGCTGCACACGGTTGGCAATGGGCTGGCCTTGCGCGTCGGTGGGGGCAAAGCTGAAGTCGGTCAGCTCGTTGTTCAGCAAAAAGCCCCCGCTGCGGGCCGTGTTGGTGGTCACCATCTGCCGGGAGCCAAAGGCGTCTTCGATGGTGGTCGTCATGGCCAGTGCGTTGCCCTGGCTGTCCACAATGCTGATGTGGCTGGTGCCGTATTCGGGCTGCTCGGGCATGGGGGCCTGGCTGGTTTTGAGGGCGCCGGGTGTGCCGGGCTGCGCCACTTTCATGCTTTGCGCGCCTATCAGCGCGGCGCGTTCGGCCAGGTAGGCAGGGTCGAGCAGGCTCATCCAGCTGCCGCCCGGGGGCTGCACAAAGTCGGGGTCGGCCACGTACAGGGCGCGGTCAGCAAAAGCCAGGCGCGAGGCCTCGGTGTACAGGTGCAGCCACTGGTGTGATGGCAGGCCCTGGTCCAGCGGCAGGGTGGCGGCCTGGGTCTGGTTCAGGATGCCCAGGATTTGCCCGATGGCAAGGGCGCCTGAGCTGGGCGGTGGAAAGCCGCAAAGCAGATAGTCGTGGGCGCGGGCGCGGTAGTCGTGGCACAGCGCCTCGCGCTTTTTGGGCTGGTAGCCCGCCAGGTCGGCCAAAGAGAGCTGGCCGGGGTTGCTGGGGTGTTTACGCACTTTATCGACGATGGCCTGGGCCAGCGGCCCTTCGTGCAGCGCGCGGCTGCCTTCGGTGGCAATGTTGTGCAGAACGGCGGCCAGTTCGGGGTTCTTCAGCACATGGCCCACGGGCCAGGGCTTTCCGCTAGCGTCATAGAAATACGCTGCCGCCACGGGGTCCTTCGACAGATATTTTTCATTCGCCAACAGGGTGTGCAGCCGTGGGCTGACCTTGAAACCGCTTTTGGCCAGCACGATGGCGGGCTGGAACAGGGCGGCCCAGGGCATCTTGCCGTGCGCGCGGTGGGCCATTTCCAGCATGCGCAGGGTGCCGGGCACACCGACCGAGCGGCCGCCTACCACGCCATCATGGAAAGCCATGGGCTTGCCGTTGGCATCGAGGAAAAGTTTTTCGTCCGCGCTGGTGGGCGCAGTTTCGCGGCCATCGTAGGCTTCGATCGATTGGCCATCAGAGTGCAGCAGGAAGGCGCCACCGCCAATACCGCTCGATTGGGGTTCCACCAGGGTGAGCACCATCTGCACGGCGATGGCGGCGTCAATGGCCGAGCCACCAGCCTTGAGGACCTGGTAGCCCGCATCGGTCGCCAGCGGGTTGGCGGCCGCAACGGCAAATTGGGCTGTGGCCCAGCCGGGTTTCTCGGTGTAGCCCGAGGCGCCCTCAGGCTGTGCGGGAACGGTGTAGTGCAAAGCGGGGGTGCTGGCGCAGCCCGCCAGCCAGGCAGCGGTGGCCAGCAGGCCGATACGAAACGCGGGGATGCAGTGGGGCATGGCAATCTCCAGAGATCAAGGCGAGGCAGCCATGGTAAACGCCACTGTGGCGCTATGCCCAACGGGGGATGGCGTTATCCAAAAAGTTCAGTGTTTTTGGC
This sequence comes from Simplicispira sp. 125, assembly GCF_003096555.1. NCBI lineage: Bacteria > Pseudomonadati > Pseudomonadota > Betaproteobacteria > Burkholderiales > Comamonadaceae > Simplicispira > Simplicispira sp. 125. The sequence continues at coordinate 639,365 of NZ_QEKM01000001.1, forward strand.
CTCTGAGGCTTTGAGGGCAAGCGCTAAAAGCTATAAAAATAATAGCAATTTGTACGGCTTCATCCGTCTTGTCGAGGCCCGGGCTTGCCGTCTTGCACCACAAAGCGCGCCAGGGTGTGGACGCCGCTGTCCTCGCGCAGTGGGTCGTCCACGCAGCGCAGGGTGGTGGTCCAGCGTGCCGGGGTCAGGTCGGCCAGGCCATAGCCGCGCTGGTCGCAGCGTGCCAGCAGAACATGGGGGTTGTGGCGGGCCACGGCATCGACTTTCTGTTGCGTGGTGCCCGAGCGTGAAGAAATGGAGGTGCCGCAGAACTCGCTGGCCAGTGTGGGCCCGTCTGGCCGGTCGGGGTGGGCGGGAACGCGGCAGACGTAGTTCTGGTGGATGTCGCCGCCCAGCAGCACGGTATTGCGCGGTGCATGGCGCTCTATGGCGTTCAGCAGGCGCTGGCGTGCGGCGGGGTAGCCGTCCCAGGTGTCGGTCGAGCGCAGTCCCGATGGGTAGTGGCGTGGGGAGAAGAGGGTGGTTTGCGCCAGCACGCTCCAGCGCGCCTGGGTGTGTGCGTCGTACGCCAGGCCCTGGTCCAGCCACTTCTCTTGGGTGGTGCCCAGCATGCTGCGGGACGGGTCTTGCAGGGCGGCGCAGTCGTCCGGGCGCACGGCACCCGCGCCGCTCGACCGGGGGCGCCGGCAGGCTTGCAGGTCGCGGTACTGGCGGGTGTCGAGCAGGTGGATGTGGGCCAGCTGTCCCCAGTCCAGGCGGCGGTGCAGCGCAAAACCGCGGGCAGTCAGGCTGGATGCGCGCAGCGGCATGTGCTCGTAAAAAGCCTGCCAGGCCGCACTGCGCAAGGCCAGGAAGGCGGCGGGATCCCCTTTGCCTGCGCTGCCCGCGTAGTCGTTTTGTATTTCGTGGTCGTCCCAGGTCACGGCCCAGGGGCAGCTGGCGTGGGCGGCCTGCAGGTGCGGGTCGCTTTTGTGCAGGGCATGGCGGTCGCGAAAGTCGGCCAGCGTGGTGGCGTGGCGCAGGCTGTGCACGCGCGCCAGGCCTGTGGTGTCGCGGGGCGATGCGTATTCGTAGATGTAGTCGCCCAGGAAGAGCACCAGGTCGGGTGTGTCGGTGCACAGGTGCCGCCAGGCGGCATAGTGGCCGTCTTCCCAGCGCTGGCAAGACGCAAAGGCCAGGCGCAGGTGCCTGGGCATGGCCCCAGGCAAGGGGGCGGTGCGTGTGCGGCCGGTGCGGCTGATGGCATCGCCCAGCATGAAGCGGTAGTAATACCAGCGGTCGGGTTCCAGGCCGGTGAGCTCGACATGCACGCTGTGTCCCAGCGCAGCCAATGCGGGGGCTGTGCCGTGGCGCACGATGCGGCGGAACGCTTCGTCATTGGCCACTTCCCAGCGCACGGTGAGGGTATCGGCCAGGCTGGCGGGGGTGTTGGAGATGCTGGGCAGCAGGCGCGTCCAGAGCACTACGCCCTGGGGCGCAGGCTCGCCACTGGCCACGCCCAGGCCAAAGGGGTTGTGCCGCAGTGTGCTGCCAGCCCATGCCCAGCGGGGCAGGGCGGCCATGGCAGCGGCGTTGCGGGCCAGGTGCAGGAACTGGCGGCGCTGGTGCATGTTGGGGAAGCTGTGCAAGCGTGCCCGCAGCGGTGTCAGGCAGGCATCACGCGGTTTTTGCCGGAGCGCTTGGCAAGGTACATGCCCTGGTCAGCACGGTGGATGGCTTCGGCCGCGGTTTCGGTGCTGGTCAGCTGGGCCACGCCGGCGCTGAAGGTGATGAGAATTTTTTCGTTGTTGCGCAAAAAAAAGCGCGTGGTCAGCTCGCGCTGCAGGCGCTGCATGGCTTCGACGCCCTGGGTCAGTGCGGTATCGGGCAGCACCACCACAAATTCTTCGCCACCGTAGCGTGCCAGCATGTCTTGCGGGCGCATGACTTCGCGCACCACATCGGCCAGGTGCACCAGGGCAGCGTCGCCGGACTCATGGCCGAGCCGATCGTTGATCAGCTTGAAGTTGTCCACGTCGAGCAGGGATACGCACAGCGGGGTATTGGTGCGGTGGGCGCGCGCAATTTCGCGTTCTATGACTTCGTCGAGCCCCTTGCGGTTGAGCGAGCCGGTGAGCGGGTCGTGGCGGGCCTGGGTGCTCACGCGGTCAAGTTCCTGTTGCAGCCGCACCATTTCGGTCTGCTTCTCTTGGGCGCGTCCGCGCAGGTCGGTGAGTTCGTCGCGCACCACGCGGCTGTCCAGCGCCAAGGAGCGCGTGGCACCCACCAGTTCCTTGAGGACCGGGGTGATCTCTGCCAGCGAACTGGCCCGCGAGATCTGCTCGGAGTAGCGCTCCATCCTGTTTTGGTAGCCGCTGCTGGCCTGGGTCATGTCGGACAGGCGTTCGATAAAGGTAGAAAGCATCTCCTTCATCTGCTCCTGGGCCTCGACCATGCGGCCCTTGGCCTCGGTCTGCTTGAAGATGACATCCTTCAGGCGGCGTTGCACATCGTCGAGGCGGCGCAGGGTGAGTGGCTGGGCGGTGGCGGCCACCAGAGCCTCGGCCTGGCCCTGAAGCCAGCGGTCGTCGATGCTCAGCGCGGCGATGTTGCCAAACACCATGTGCAGCAATTCCAGCAGCATGGCGCGCACGGAGGCCTGGTCTTCGGTGGCGAACGACAGACGGAAGCTGAAATTGGCCAGCATGATCTGCAGCGTGCTGATCGGCGGCGCAGGCTGGCGCAGAAACTTCACCAACTGACCGCCAAGCAGATGAACGCGCGCGTCATCGCTGCTCAGGCCATGCAGGGTGTGCTCTACCATGCGCGCCAGCTGTTCGGCCAGTTCGTCCGGGATCGTGGTCGGGGTCCTTGTGAGGAGGAGGGTGGTGGGTGCGACAGCGGATGCATCCGGGGTTCCGGGCATGTCAGTACCGGGCTCACCCACTTCGATGGGTGCACTGGCACCTAATTTGGCGTAGCCTACAAACACGCTTTGCATGGCTTGCCAGTCTTTCTGGGCCACAGCGGCTTCAAATTGCCCGAGCAGGCGCTTTTGCGCGGGTGTCTGGCCGGGAACCACCCGCAAAATCTGCCGCAGTTGCCCTTCAGGAAATGGCGGTGGGGTGATGTTCCCGGAGATTTCGTCGTACAACGTTCTGAAGTTGTCCGGCGTGGGCGTCAGCCTGCGCAAGGCCAGTTGCTTGAGGGTTTCGCGCGCGATATCCGAAGGAAGTCTCTCGGCCATGAACAGCCACCAGGGCAGGAAATGCAGGAAGCCGCAAGTGTGACAGAGGCCACCGGGCTTGAACAGGGTGTGCGCTGCGCGCGCCTGCAGGTGCGTGGCGCGCGCTCTACACCCTAGTTCACCATCACGAGCTTGCCCTGCACGCTGCGCGAGCCCATGTGGGCAAAAGCGGCGGGCAGTTCAGCCATGGGCATCGTGCGGTCAATGACCGGCTTGATCTTGCCCTGGGCATACCACTGCGCCAATTCCATCATCATGGCGCTATTGGCCTTGGGCTCGCGCTTGGCAAACTCACCCCAGAACACACCCACGATGGATGCGCCCTTGAGCAAGGGCAGGTTCAGGGGTAGTGCCGGAATAGGCCCCGCCGCAAAGCCGACCACCAGGTAGCGACCGCGCCAGGCGATCGAACGGAAGGCCTGCTCGGCAAAGTCGCCGCCAACGGGGTCGTACACCACATCCGGGCCCTTGCCGCCCGTCAGGCGCTTGACGGCCTCGCGCAGGTCTTCTTTTTGGTAATTGATGGTGCTGTCTGCACCGATCGAGGAGCACAGCGCGCACTTTTCGTCCGTGGAGGCTGCAGCAATCACGGTGGCACCCAGGGCCTTGGCGATCTGAATGGCAGCGGTTCCCACACCGCCTGCGGCACCCAGCACCAGCACGGTCTCGCCGGCCTTGAGCTGCGCCCGGTCCACCAGGGCATGGTGGGACGTGGCATAGGTCATGATGAACGCGGCTGCATCCACATGGGAAAAACCGGGTGGCAGGGGCATGCACAGGGCCGCCGGTGCAATGGTGTGGGTGCCAAAACCCCCCGTGCCCGACAGGCAGGCAATGCTCTGTCCCGGCTGGAGGTGCGTCACACCTTCGCCCACGGCCTGCACCACGCCGGCGTATTCGGCCCCGGGCACAAACGGCAGTGGCGGCTTGATCTGGTACTTGTTCTGGACCATCAGCAGGTCTGGAAAGTTCAGACTGGCGGCCTTGATCTCGACCAGAACCTCGCCCGCCTTGGGGGTCGGTGTGGGCAACTCGGTCCAGGCCAGGGCTTCGACGCCGGTGGGGTTGGTGCATAGCCATGCGTGCATGAGGGGTGTCTCCAGTCGTTGCAAACCGAAATGATAGGTCTGTGCCGCAGGCACTCCATGTCCCTTGAGCGACCCCGCTATGACGGTCTGCCGTACCGGGTGGGCGCCTACAATCCAGCCACTCGATACCGCACCATGAAGATACTTATTTCCAACGACGATGGCTATCAGGCTCCCGGCATCGTGGCGCTCCATGCGGCACTGGCCCAGGTCGCTGATGTGGAAGTGGTGGCGCCCGAACACAACAACAGCGCCAAGTCCAACGCGCTGACGCTGCATTCCCCCCTGTATGTCCAAACGGCGGTCAACGGTTTTCGCTACATCAATGGCACACCGGCCGACTGCGTTCACGTCGCGTTGACCGGCTTGCTAGGGTATAGGCCCGACCTGGTGGTGTCGGGCATCAATAACGGCGCCAACATGGGCGACGACACCATCTATTCCGGCACCGTGGGTGCTGCGATGGAGGGCTATCTGTTTGGAATTCCGGCGATTGCGTTCTCGCAGGTGGACAAAGGTTGGGGCGAGATCGAGGCCGCAGCACAAAAGGCGGCAGAAATTGTTCGACAGATGGCTGCACGGAAGCTGGTGGGTGAGGCGCCCTGGCTGCTCAATATCAATATTCCCAACCTGCCGATGCATGCGATGCGCTCCCTGAAGCTGTGCCGCCTGGGGCGTCGCCACGCCGCCGAACGGGTGATTACCCAGGAAAGCCCACGCGGTGAAGTCATGTACTGGATTGGCAGCGCTGGTGCGGCCAAGGACGACGCCGAGGGCACAGATTTCCATGCCACGTCGAACGGGCATGTGTCCATCACTCCCCTTAAGGTGGATCTCACCGACTACCAGAATCTGGGTTACTGGGCGCAGACCGCCGCTCACCTGGCGGCAGGTGACGCCGCTTCTGAAGGCAGCTGATGCAGCAACGGCGCCCCGGATTTCCGGCACGCATTCTTCCATCGGCTCCCGGCGTAGGCAAGCCGGTGGCTGCGCCTGCGGTGCGGACGGGGTTGCCGCAGGCAGTCGCCATGCCCACGGGCCTGGGACTCGATTCAGCGGCGGTACGCGCACGCATGGTGCAGCGCCTGGGGGCTGCCGGCATCACGTCGCCCAAGGTGCTGCAAGCCATGGGTGCAGTGGAGCGGCACCGTTTTGTTGATTCGGGCCTGGTCAATCAGGCGTACGAGGACACCAGCCTGCCCATCGGGCTGGGACAGACGATCTCCAAGCCCAGCATCGTGGCGCGCATGGCTGAATTGCTGCTGGGGGCCGAGGTCATTCGTTCGTCAGGATCACTCGGTCGCGTACTGGAAGTCGGCACTGGCTGTGGTTACCAGGCAGCTGTGCTGAGTCGACTGGCCCGCGAGGTCTACAGCATTGAGCGCCTGCGAGGCCTGCACGACAAGGCGCGTGTTCATTTGCGCCCTTTGCGGCTTGCCAATGTGCACCTGCTTTTCGGCGATGGCATGGTCGGTTTTGCCCAGGGTGCGCCCTACGCCGGTATCGTGGCGGCTGCAGGCGGTGCAGCGATTCCGCCCCAGTGGTGTGAACAGTTGGCGGTGGGCGGGCGGCTGGTAGCCCCCATTGCCGGAGCCGACGGGCAGCAAATGTTGTTGGTAGTCGACAAGACGGCGCACGGATTGAAACAAACCGTGCTCGAGCCAGTGCACTTTGTCCCTCTAAAATCAGGCGTTGCTTGAAGGAAATTGCTTATGTTGGTATCGCGTAGTCGTGGGGTGTGGGTTTCTGTGGCGCTGGCAAGCCTTGTACTGGCGGGCTGCGGTACCCGCATGACCAGGGCTCCCGTGGAGGATCGGGGCACCGCTGTGGTTGTGCAGTCGGGTGAGGTGGCGGCCTCGTCGGCCGTCAAACCTTTGCCAGGTGCCGAGAACGCGGGTCGCCCCGGTTACTACACCGTCAAGCCAGGAGATACCCTGATCCGTATCGGCCTGGACACGGGTCAGAGCTGGAAAGACATCGCCCGCTGGAACAACATGGACAACCCCAACCTGATTGAGGTGGGGCAAGTGTTGCGGGTTACTTCTCCTGCGGCAGTGGTGGCTGCGCCTGTTGTGCATGACAGCGGCGGTGTCGTGACACGGCCTGTGACGTCTTCCAGTGTTGCGCCAGCACCAGCCACTTCGGCGTCCGCCGCAAAACCGGCCGCGCCTGCACCAACCCCGGTAGCAGTAACGCCAGCCCCTTCGCCAGCGGCCGGGGATGACGAAATGGGTTTCATCTGGCCGGCTTCCGGTTCCTTGTTGGCGGGCTTCGACGAAGCGCGCAACAAGGGGTTTGATATTGGCGGCAAGGCCGGTGATGCGGTATTGGCTGCCGCCGATGGCCGGGTTGTGTACGCAGGCGCAGGCCTGCGTGGGTATGGCAACCTCGTCATCCTCAAGCACAACAACACCTTCCTGACAGCCTATGCCCATAACCAGACCTTGCTGGTGAAGGAGGACCAGTCCGTGCGCAAGGGGCAGAAAATTGCCGAGATGGGCAGCACCGATGCTGATCGCGTGAAGCTGCATTTCGAGATTCGCCGCCAGGGCAAACCGGTCGATCCGGCGCGTTTCCTGCCTTCGCGCTAACCATGGTGGGCGATCGCCAGGTGGCGCTGGACGAGGTTTCGGCGCAAGACCTGGTCGAGGATGAATCACCGGCTTTGTCGGAGACCGAATCGCGGGTCATTGACATGGGCATAGCCCAGCATGGCGAACGCCTGGACAAGGCGCTGGCCGACAGGGTTCCCGAGTTTTCGCGCAGCTATCTTCGGCAATTGCTGGAGCATGGGGCGGTTCAGCTCAATGGCCACGTCTTCTTTAAGGTGGCCCAGAAGGTCAAGGCCGGGGATCGGGTGGTGCTGGAAATGCGCCCGACACTGGAAAGCCAGGCCTTCCGACCCGAGTCCATGGCCATTGATGTGGTGCATGAAGACGAACACCTGCTGGTGGTGAACAAGCCTGCAGGACTGGTTGTGCACCCCGCGCCAGGAAACTGGAGTGGGACGCTGCTCAATGGCCTGATGGCGCGCGACCCGAAAAGTGCGCTGGTGCCGCGCGCAGGCATCGTTCACCGGCTGGACAAGGACACCAGTGGCCTGATGGTGGTTGCCCGTACCCGTGCCTCCATGGATGCCTTGGTCCACATGATCGCGCAAAGGCAGGTGCATCGCCAGTATTTGGCGTTGGCACACCGGCCCTGGAAAGCCGCGGGATCGATCGCTGTAGATGCCCCGATTGGCCGCGACCCCCGCAACCGCTTGCGCATGGCTGTAGTCGATCTGGCTATGCATGCGGGCAAGGTGGCGCGGACCGATGTGGAATTGCTGGCCAACGGCACACAGGTATGTTGGGTGCGTTGCACGCTGCACACCGGGCGCACACACCAGATTCGGGTGCATATGGCCTTCAAGGGCCACCCGCTGGTCGCCGATGGGTTGTATGGCGGAACATCCTTGGCGGGCATGCAGCGCCAGGCGCTGCATGCCTTCCGCCTTGCATTCACGCATCCGGTGACGGGCGAGGCGATGGAGTTTTTGGCCCCTGTTCCGACAGACATGCGTTCGGCTCTGGATGTTTTGGGGCTGAGATACAATGGCGCCTGACGGCCATTTTTGGCTTTGCTCGCATGCCGGCGGATTCCCGCAAGGTGTTGGTGCGGTGTGATACCTGTACCCCTACAGTCCCCATTGATCGATTTTTCTGTTGGTTTGGTGCCCTGCTCGTGCGTGAGCCGCACCCTTTTCCCGGAATTGCTGAACCATGAATACGGTGGATGCCAAACGGGTTCTTGAAACTGCGTTGATCTGTGCACAGCAACCTTTGGCTGTGCGTGATATGCGCGTGCTTTTCAATGATGCGCTGGGGTCGGATACGATCAAGACGCTGCTATTGGATTTGCAACAGGATTGGGCCTTGCGTGGCGTGGAATTGGTGCCGGTGGCAACCGGCTGGCGCTTCCAGAGCCGTCCTGAAATGCGGGAGTATCTGGATCGCCTGCACCCGGAGAAGCCGCCGCGCTATTCCCGCGCTACGCTGGAAACCCTGGCCATCATTGCCTACCGCCAACCAGTGACGCGGGGCGATATTGAAGACATCCGCGGTGTGACGGTCAATAGTTTGATCATCAAACAGTTGGAAGACCGGGGTTGGGTTGAAGTGATTGGTCACCGAGAAACGGTGGGGCGTCCGGCGTTGCTGGCGACGACCCGGCATTTTCTGGATGACCTTGGATTGCAATCACTCGATCAATTGCCGGTTCTTGATGAGCCATCGGTGCAGGAGAGGGTGCTGCAATCCCTGCAATTGCGCGAAGATGAAATGTTGGCGCAGCCGGAGCTGCCGGCCTTGGATGCAGCCAACGACCACGAGATGGGGGCTGGAAATTTGACGGAAGTTGTCAAGCCCAGTGATGCGGATGCCCCGATCCCTAACCATGAAGATGCTGCAGGCAGCATCCTGGAATAATGACCATGAACGACAATATGCCAACCGACGACGGGATCGCGCAGGCTTCTCCCTTGGTGGGGTCTGATGTGGCTGACGCGAAGCAGCCGGTGCGCAAAGAGAATCTTCCCATGGAGTCGCATAACGATGCAGGTGGCGCCCCGCCTGTCGAGTCCGGCGCAGCCATCGGGCCGCAAAGCAACGAGGTAAACCGGCCAGCGCGGGGTGGGCCGCAGCCCCGAACAGCGGGGGGGCAACGTCGCTCGGGCAAAGCTCCCGAACCCCGGGGCAAGGCTGCCCAGGGCTACCAGTTTTCCGACGTCGTCTCAGGGCAGTTTGATGCAGACGAAGCCAGTGACGACATCACACCTGTGAAGCGGGTGCTGTTGCCCCAGGTCGAAACACCCAAGCTCCACAAGGTGTTGGCGCAAGCCGGGTTGGGCTCGCGTCTGGAGATGGAGCAACTGATTCTGGAAGGGCGTATTTCGGTCAACAATGAGCCTGCGCACATAGGCCAGCGGATTCAGTATGGAGACCAGGTCAAGGTCAATGGCAAGCCCATTCGTTACCGTATCGATCCGCCACCGCCCCGTGTTATTGCGTATCACAAACCTGTAGGCGAGGTTGTCACCAATGACGACCCCCAAAATCGCCCCACGGTTTTTCGCAAACTGCCGCGTCTGCAGCAAGGCAAGTGGCAGTCGGTGGGACGCCTGGATTTGAATACCGAAGGCTTGCTCTTGTTCACCAGCTCCGGGGAGCTTGCCAACAATCTGATGCACCCTCGTTTTGGTCTGGAGCGGGAGTATGCCGTTCGGGTGCTGGGGGCTCTCAGCAACGAAGAGAAAGCACGGTTGCTGGAAGGCGTGCAGCTGGATGACGGGATGGCGGTTTTTGGATCGATTGAGGACGGTGGAGGGGAGGGTTCCAACTGCTGGTACCGTGTCACGATTTCCGAAGGACGGAACCGCGAGGTTCGGCGCATGCTGGAAGCGGTGGGCCATGCCGTCAGCCGACTGATTCGTATCCGTTACGGTGCCATGGTTTTGCCCAAGGGGCTCAAGCGTGGGGCCTGGATGGAGCTGGAGGAATCGGATATTGCTGCTTTGATGAAAGCCGCCGGAGCAGAGCGTGCGCCTCGGGTGGAGGGGGCTCGTGATGCGCCTGCATCGCGGCGCAACGATAGAAATGCCCGCGGGCGAGGTGGTAACTCAGGCGATGCAGGACGGGGTATGCAGGGTCGCCCGGCGCCTGTCAGGAACAGAAACTCCGATGCGACGCGCAATCAAGGCGGTTCTGCCCAGCCCGATCCATTAAAAACCTCGGTAGGCTATATCGGTACCGACAGTCTTGCGCGCCAGCGCCAGGCCCAACGCCGAGACAGTCGTGGGGGCTTGGGTGGGCGTGGTGGCGGTCGAGGCGGGCGCTGAGCTTCTCTTTGAAGGACGCCGGGTTAGAATCAAAGGCTTTGTCTGCAAGGCAAAATAATCAACCAATACCTATCCAGGAATCGAAAAATGGCTATCGAACGTACTCTTTCCATCATCAAACCCGACGCCGTGGCCAAGAATGTCATCGGCCAGATCTATGCTCGCTTTGAAGCGGCTGGCCTGAAGGTTGTGGCCGCCCGCATGGCGCACCTTTCCCGTCTGGAAGCCGAGCAGTTCTATGCTGTGCACAAGGCCCGCCCCTTCTTCAAGGATCTGGTGGATTTCATGGTGTCTGGCCCCGTCATGATCCAGGCTCTTGAAGGTGAAAACGCCATCTTGAAGAACCGCGAACTGATGGGTGCAACCGACCCGAAGAAGGCCGATGCCGGCACCATTCGCGCCGACTTTGCCGATAGCATCGATGCCAACGCAGTGCATGGTTCTGACGCTGCGGAAACGGCGCAGGCAGAAATTGCCTTCTTCTTCCCTGGTCTGGCAATTTACTCCCGCTGAGATGGCACTTCTCCGGCTGCACTTTTCGCTCCGTAGCGGGTGGTCGTGCGCCTGGAGTTTGCGCGCGGGCAAAGGTGGTGGCCGCCCATGAAGGTCAACCTTCTGGATTTCGACCTTGATGGGTTGGCCGCTTTTTGTGAGCGGCTCGGAGAAAAGCGGTTTCGTGCCACGCAGTTGTTTCGCTGGATACACCAGCGTGGTGCCGACGATTTTGATCAAATGAGTGACTTGGCCAAGTCACTGCGCGAAAAGCTTCAAGGGTGTGCACAGGTGCTGGCACTGCCAGTGATCAGTGAGCACCAGTCTGCCGATGGCACCGTCAAATGGCTGTTTGATATGGGTGCCGGCAACGCGGTAGAAGCAGTCTTTATCCCGGAAGACGATCGGGGTACGCTGTGCATTTCATCCCAGGCCGGCTGCGCGGTAGGGTGCCGATTCTGTTCAACGGGGCACCAAGGGTTCAGTCGAAATCTGACGACGAGCGAAATTGTCGCCCAGTTGTGGTTTGCCGAGCATGTGCTCCGCAAGCGGCAGGGCACGACCGATCGGGTGATTTCCAATGTGGTCATGATGGGCATGGGAGAGCCTTTGCAGAACTATTCTGCGCTCGTGCCTGCATTGCGGGTCATGCTCGATGACCATGCTTATGGCTTGTCGCGCAGGCGGGTGACGGTTTCCACATCGGGCGTCGTCCCCATGATCGACCGTCTGGCCCAGGATTGTCCCGTCGCCTTGGCGGTGTCGCTGCATGCGCCGAGTGACATATTGCGCGACGACCTGGTTCCGTTGAACCGCAAATACCCCATCCAGGAGTTGATGGACGCTTGCAACCGCTACTTAGAGTATGCGCCGCGGGATTTCATTACCTTTGAATATTGCATGTTGGATGGGGTCAACGACCAGCCAGAGCATGCCGTGCAGCTGATTGAACTGGTGAAACAGAATGCTCGGCCAGGGGTGTGGTGCAAATTTAACCTGATTCCTTTCAATCCGTTTCCTGCGTCGGGTTTGCATCGTTCGGGAGCTGAGCGGGTGCTGGCGTTCGCAAGAATGCTGAGTGATGCTGGAATTGTGACGACGGTGCGCAAAACCCGTGGTGATGACATTGATGCAGCCTGCGGTCAGTTGGCAGGCGAGGTCCAAGACAGAACCCGTGTGATGGAGCGTATGGCGAAGCGCCGTACCATCAACATTCAGTTGGCTGACACGGGAGCCCCGACATACAAGGAAACATGACATGGCAGAAACCGTAGCTCTCTGGCACCAGATCAGAATCAAAGGGCCGCTGGCAGTCTTTGTGTTGCTAACGGGTTTGGTGGGGCTGACGGGGTGTGCCACGCCGGCAGGAGGTGCTGGGTCAGGGTTCAGTCAAGAGGTCATTACGCCGTCTGATGAGCCTGAGGTACGGCGGCGTGCCCGTATCCGATTGGAACTGGCGGTCAATTACTTTGAAATGGGTAAGGCCGCGGTGGCATTGGATGAGGTCAAGCAGTCGCTGGCCAATGATCCGACGTATGCCGATGCCTACAATTTGCGCGGCCTGATTTACATGCGTCTCAATGACATGGGACAGGCCGAGGACAGCTTTCGCAGGGCGCTTGCCATTCGTCCTTTAGACCCTAACGTATTGCACAACCACGCATGGCTGCTGTGCCAACAGCAGAAATATGCGGAAGCCGACAAGCAATTTGCCCAGGTTTTGGCCAACCCCACCTATGTTGCACGCAGCAAGACGCTGATGGCACAGGGGCTCTGTCAGGCGCGGGCAGGTGACAACGCGGTTGCGGAGCAGACCTTGCTGCGCGCGTATGAGCTGGATGCGGGCAACCCCGTGGTTGGCTACAACCTTGCCGATCTGCTGGTACGGCGTGGTGATGTGGCGCGAGCGCAGTTTTATATCCGTCGTATCAATAACAGTGAGTTCGCGAATGCCGAATCCTTGTGGCTGGGTATCAAGATAGAGCGCAGCCTTGGTGATACCGTGGCCGTCCGGCAGTTGGCCGAGCAGTTGCGCAAGCGGTTCCCTGATTCACGTGAACTGTCTGCATTGGATCGGGGCGCTTTCAATGACTGAAGAGGGACAGTTTTCACCGGGAGGGCCAGAGTTGACCCCGTCACACCAAGTTTCTCCAGGTGGCATGCTGCGTGCAGCGCGCGAAGCGGCAGGGATGCATATCGAGGCTTTAGCTGTGTCGCTGAAGGTGCCGATCAGTAAGTTGGAGGCATTGGAAGCGGATAACTTTGAAGCCTTGCCGGACGCAGTGTTCGTGCGGGCCTTGGCCTCCAGTGTCTGTCGGTCGTTGAAGCTGGATCCTGCACCCGTTCTGGCCCTTATGCCGCAAAGCGGAGCACCCAAGCTGTCTGTCGATCCTGCGGGTATCAATGCCGCATTCAAGGACGGTACTGAGCATTCCCGTATGGGACCCGCGTTGGCGCGCATGATGCGACCTGCATTTCTGGCTGCGATGGCGTTGTTGCTGGGCGCTGCCGTTTTGGTTTTCTATCCTCGTTCGCAAGAGCAGGCGCTGCCTATGGTGAGCGAACTCAGCAAACAAGGTTCTCCAATTGTTGCGCCATCGGTAACTGAGAGTTCGGTGGTGCAGCCCGTTACTGATGCTGTGGTTGCTGCCGTAGAGGCGGGATTGACCCGTCCATCCGCAGCAGCGGAGTCAATGGCTCTCGTTGCATCTGCGCCAGCACCTAGTGCATCGGCCGCGATGGTTTCAGTGGATGAGGCGCAAAGCCAGATTCTCGTGTTTCGTACCCGAAATGAATCCTGGATTCAGGTTCGGGATGCCTCGGGTGCAACGGTTCTTCAAAAGCTCCTTACCGCTGGTGACTCCGTGGTCGCGCCTGGAAAGCCACCATTTTCGGTGGTGGTGGGCAAGGCAGACGTGACGGAAGTGCTGGTGCGTGGCAAGGTTTTTGATCTGGCTTCAGTGTCCAAAGATAACGTTGCCCGGTTTGAGGTGAAACCGTGAATTTGATAGATCAATCTACTTCTCCTGTGACGGTGGCAGCGCCGCTGGCACGGCATACGCGCCAGGCGCGCGTAGCCTGGGGAATTCGTGTCGTGACGATTGGGGCAGATGCTCCGGTGCGCGTGCAGTCGATGACCAATACGGACACCGTCGATGCGGTGGGAACCGCCATTCAGGTCAAAGAGCTCGCTCTAGCGGGTTCTGAACTGGTGCGCATCACCGTGAATACGCCCGAGGCGGCAGCTGCAGTGCCTTATGTGCGGGAACAACTCGATCGCATGGGGATCGATGTGCCCCTGATCGGCGACTTTCATTACAACGGCCACCGTCTTTTGACCGATTATCCCGCATGTGCAGAAGCGTTGTCCAAGTACCGCATCAATCCTGGCAACGTGGGCAAGGGCGACAAGCGGGACAAGCAATTCGGGCAAATGATTGAAGCCGCCATCCGTTGGCAAAAACCGGTGCGTATCGGTGTCAATTGGGGTAGTTTGGACCAAGAGCTTCTGGCGCAGTTGATGGATATCAACAGCGCACGCACCCAGCCTTGGGATGCAAAGCAAGTAATGTATGAGGCGCTGATCACTTCGGCGATCGAGTCGGCGCGCCGGGCAGAAGACATCGGCCTTGACGGCAACCAGATTATTTTGTCCTGCAAAGTCAGTGGTGTGCAGGATCTGGTGTCGGTTTATAGAGCATTGGCAAAGCGGTGCGACTATCCCCTGCATTTGGGGTTGACGGAAGCAGGTATGGGGACCAAGGGCACAGTGGCGTCGGCCGCCGCTCTTGCGGTGTTGCTCCAGGATGGTATTGGGGACACCATCCGTGTGTCTTTAACCCCTCAACCTGGCGAATCACGAACGCAGGAAGTGGTGATTGCATCGGAAATCCTGCAGTCGCTTGGGCTTCGTATGTTTGTGCCCAGTGTGACGGCTTGTCCCGGCTGTGGTCGAACGACCAGCACCACGTTCCAGGAGTTGGCCAAGCAGATTGATGACTATTTGCGAGAGCAAATGCCTGTTTGGCGCAAACAGTACCCAGGTGTTGAAGCGCTTAAAGTGGCAGTCATGGGGTGCATCGTGAACGGCCCAGGTGAGAGCAAGCATGCCGATATCGGCATCAGCCTGCCGGGTACTGGCGAGGCTCCTGCAGCTCCCGTGTTCATCGATGGGGAAAAGGCATTGACGTTGCGTGGCGACAATATTGCACATGAATTTCATCAGCTGGTGCAGCAATACATCGAGCAGCGCTTTGGCCCACCAAGAAATTCGTGATGTCCGAAATAAATAACTGCTAATGCAGTAAGAATCATATTTTTTTAGACGATGACTAAGTCGTCATTCTTTTTATATACCAGTGAAATTGACGTCGTGAGTATTGATAAAGATAGGCCATCTGCAAAGCCAGAGCGTCTTTTGGCTGTTAAGGGGATGAATGACATCCTCCCTCCGGATTCCGCTCAATGGGAGTGGCTGGAAAGCAAAATTCGATCATTGATGGAGCGGTATGCCTACCGTAACATCCGTACGCCTATTGTTGAACCTTCGGCGTTGTTCATTCGCGGCCTCGGAGAGGTGACAGACATCGTTGAGAAGGAGATGTATTCTTTCGAAGACAAACTCAACGGAGAGCAACTTACGTTACGCCCAGAAAGCACCGCAGGTGTGGTGCGTGCAGTGGTGGAGCATTCTTTGCTGTACGACGGTGGCAAGCGGCTGTATTACATGGGGCCGATGTTTCGCCATGAGCGGCCTCAGCGCGGTCGGTATCGCCAGTTTCATCAGATCGGTGCCGAAGCGTTGGGTTTTCCTGGGGCGGAAATGGACGCCGAACTCATACTCTTGGCGGACGCTCTATGGAAAGAGCTAGGTCTGAAGGATGTGCAACTCGAAATCAACAGCCTGGGACAACCGGACGAGCGTAAGGCACACCGGACGGCATTGATTGGCTATCTGGAAGGGCGGATAGACCTGCTGGACGAAGAGGCGCGGCGGCGGTTGTACAGTAACCCTTTGCGTATTCTGGATACCAAGAACCCGAGCATGCAGGACTTGGTGGAAAAGGCGCCCCGATTGATCGATTTCCTTGGAGCGGAGTCACTAGCTCACTTCAATGTAGTCAAAACTATCCTGGATGCGAATGGTGTTGCATGGAAGTTCAATCCTCGTCTGGTTCGAGGGATGGATTATTACAATTTGACCGTTTTCGAATTTGTGACCCATCAACTCGGCTCGCAAGGAACCATTTGCGGAGGCGGGCGTTACGACTATTTGATCGAGCAAATTGGCGGAAAGCCTGCGCCAGCCGTGGGCTGGGCGCTCGGCGTCGAGCGGGTGCTTGAGCTGATCAAGGAGCAGTGCGCGGCGCAACTACCGCCAGCACCCATGGCGTATGCCATTATTCCCGATGCGGCTGCGCTGCCGATCGCTATAGCCTTGCTACAGAAATTGCGGGGCCTGGGCGTCAGCGTTCAGATGCACAGTCCTGGCATCCGTGGTGAGGGCATGGGAAGTATGAAATCGCAGTTTAAAAAAGCAGATGCCAGTGGTGCACGTTATGCATTGGTTTTCGGGGCTGACGAACTGGCGCGCGGTGGTGTGATTGTGAAATCGCTCCGCGATAGTGGCAGTGAACAAGTCGAGCACCCGATCAACCAGGTCGCGGACTGGGCCAGCACCCTACAATCCACCACTTAATTGAAGCATCTAGCATGGCAAATCATCTCGATCTTGAAGAACAAGAGCAATTAGATCAGCTCAAGCATTTCTGGAACACCTGGGGCACGCTGATCAGCTCGGTCCTGTTGGTGGTCGTCTCTGCGTTGGCCGCCTGGAATGGATACCAGTTCTGGCAGGCCCGACAAGCCACGCAGGCAGCGGCGCTATATGACGCGGTGGAGGTTGCGGTTGCTTCCGGTGACCAAGGGCGTTGGGAGCAAGCGTTTTCAGATCTTCGTGGCAAATATGCGGGCACCATCCAGGCGAGTCAGGCTGGTTTTTTGGTGAGCAAGATGGAAGCGACCAAAGGCAATTTGGATGCGGCCAAGTCAGCATTGACTTGGATTGCCGATCATGCTGCTGATGATGGGCACAAGGAGTTGGCGCGGATTCGCCTGTCCGGTTTGCTGATGGCACAACAATCTTATGACGAGGCGCTGCAGCGATTGTCTGCGCCATTTTCGTTGGAGTACGCAGCCGTCGTAGCTGATCGAAAGGGTGATGTACTTGCTTTGCAAGGAAAAAGATCAGAAGCCGTCGCCGAATATTTGAAGGCCTACAAGGCATTTCCTGACAATGTCGAATATCGGCGTTTGGTGGAAATCAAACTTAACGCTTTGGGCGAGCGCCCGCAGGCTGTGGCGATAGCCGCACCCCTGGAGTCAAGCAAGTGAAGGCGATCAAGCGCACAGCAGGTTTTCTGGGTCGGAGTACGGTGGGGGTTCTGCTGGCCTCGACCTTGGTGGGATGTTCTTTGTGGGGCGGCGGTGCGGAAAAACCGAAGCCTGCAGATCTCGGGGCAAACGTTCCGGTTCTAGGAGTGCGTCAAGCCTGGGCTGCGCAGATTGGCGGCTTGAAGAGCATGCCGCTGATGGTTCATGTCCAAGCTAGTACGATCAGTGTGGCGTCGGCGGATGGCATGGTTGCCAGTATTGACGCACGTACTGGTGGAGATCTCTGGCGCACTGCGCTGGATGAGTCGCTGGCGGCGGGCGTCGGCAGCGATGGTAAATGGACGGCGGTGGTTACCGGTCGCAATGAAATAGTCGTGCTGGAATCGGGACGCGAGCTTTGGCGCAAGCGGTTGTCATCGCAGGTGTATACCGCACCGCTGGTTGCTGGAGCGCGGGTTTTCGTGCTCGGCGCCGATCGATCTGTGACTGCATTTGATGCCGCCAATGGGGGGCGCTTGTGGAATGTGGCAAGGCCGGGTGAGCCCTTGGTGCTTCGTCAACCGGGTGTTCTGCTTGCGGTGGATGACACCTTGGTAACGGGTTCGTCGGGCAGGCTAGTTGGTTTGAACCCTGACAACGGCGTTGTCCGCTGGGAGGCTCCACTTGCCAGCTCGCGTGGAACCAACGATGTCGAGCGTCTCGTAGATCTCGTCGCACCAGTGAGCCGAGTGGATTCGAGTGTCTGCGTTCGCGCATTTCAAATGGCTGTTGGGTGTGTGAATGTGGGCCGTGGAATGGTGGATTGGGTGCAAAAGGCCTCTGGTGGTCAAGGCATCCAAGGAAATGAGGAGCTGGTCGTTGGAACCGAAAGCAATGGAGTCGTGGTGGCCTGGAGTCGTCGGGATGGCCGGAAACTTTGGTCGACGGATAGACTGCAATACCGCAAGTTGACGGCGCCATTGGTGCTGGGGCGATCGGTCGTTGTTGGTGATGAATCTGGTCTGGTGCATTTTTTGTCGCGCGATGATGGCGCCCCTTTGAACCGGGTTCAGACGGATGGTTCTGGTATTACTGTCACGCCTGTGGTTGCGGCTGACACGCTGATCGTTGTTACGCGCAACGGAAGTGTTTTTGGCTATCGACCGGACTGATGAAAAGTAGTATTCCATGAAGCCAGTGATTGCCTTGGTAGGGCGTCCCAATGTCGGGAAATCGACTCTCTTTAATCGTCTGACCAAATCCCGGGATGCCATCGTTGCGGACTTTGCCGGACTGACACGTGACCGGCACTACGGTAACGGTAAGCAGGGCAAGCATGAATACATCGTTATCGATACCGGGGGGTTTGAGCCCGATGCGGTCAGTGGTATCTACCGCGAGATGGCGAAACAAACGCAGCAAGCCGTAGCTGAAGCGGACGTTGTCGTTTTTGTGGTGGATGCCCGTGCTGGCGTGTCAGCGCAGGACCATGAGATTGCGAAATATTTACGCCGTCTTGGTAAACCTTGTGTTCTGGTTGCCAACAAGGCAGAGGGCATGCTTGAGGGTGTGCAATTGTCCGAGTTCTATGAGCTGGGGCTGGGCGATGTGCATGGCATTTCAGCGGCCCATGGGCAGGGGATCCGCGATCTCGTGGAACTTGCCTTGGAGTTGTTGCATTTGCCCGAAGCGCAGGAAGATGCCGAACCGGCTGACAAATCCACTATCAGGTTGGCGGTAGCGGGACGCCCCAATGTCGGGAAGTCAACGCTCATCAACACCTGGTTGGGTGAGGAGCGTTTAGTGGCCTTCGACTTGCCTGGTACAACGCGCGACACAATCTCTGTCCCTTTTGAGCGTAACGGACAGCGATTCGAATTGATTGATACCGCTGGTTTGCGTCGCAAGGGGAGGGTGTTTGAGGCGATCGAAAAATTCTCTGTGGTCAAGACGCTCCAGGCGATTGAATCCGCTAATGTGGTGCTACTGCTCCTAGACGCAACCCAGGGCGTGACGGATCAGGATGCCCATATTGCAGGCTACATCCTAGAAAGCGGGCGCTCCGTTGTGATTGCGGTCAACAAGTGGGATGCTGTGGATGACTACCAAAAGCAACTTTTGGAGCGCTCCATCGAGACGCGACTGACTTTCTTGAAGTTCGCATCGCTGCATTTCATTTCAGCCAAGAAGCGGCAGGGACTGGGCCCACTGTGGGCATCCATTGTGCAGGGGCACAAGGCAGCGATGTGCAAGATGTCAACACCTGTGTTGACGCGGTTGCTTTTGGAAGCTGTTCAGTTCCAGAGTCCCAAGCGCGCAGGAATGTTTCGCCCGAAGCTGCGGTATGCCCACCAGGGAGGCATGAACCCTCCGGTCATTGTGATTCATGGCAACTCCCTGGAGCATGTAACAGATGCCTATAAACGCTTCCTCGAAGGGCGTTTTCGCAAGGAGTTCGATTTGGTCGGAACGCCATTGCGGATTGAAATGAAAACCTCCCACAACCCATTTACCGACGGGGATCATTCCTGAGTTGCCCTTTGTCCTGTAGTGCGCTGTGGGAACGTGCTCCGACCGGGTGCATGAGAGGGCAGCTGTGGTAAGGTGCTGGTTTACAACAAAATTCTGAACACGGAGAATATCGTGAGCAATAAAGGTCAGCTTCTTCAAGACCCCTTTCTCAACGCCCTGCGCCGCGAGCATGTGCCGGTTTCCATCTATCTTGTCAACGGCATCAAGCTTCAGGGTCAGATCGAGTCTTTTGATCAGTATGTTGTGCTGCTGCGCAACACGGTGACTCAAATGGTCTACAAGCATGCCATTTCAACGATCGTACCCGGGCGGGCCGTCAATTTTTCTACAAGTGACGCTTCGGATGCAAACGCGAACCCAGATGCTTGATTTCGCACTTGATCTGCTCGATCGATCCTTCGGAAATGCGTTTCGATCGGCTGCCATATCCTCGCTGATTTGAGCACTACTGATACAACGGATCGCATGGCTGCCCCCGTCCTTCTGGTCGGGGTGGATCTCGGGCTTCCCCATTTTGATGCCGATTTGGAGGAGCTTGGCCTGCTTGCCCAGACGGCGGGGCTCACGCCTGTAGCCCGCTTAATCTGTAAACGCAAAGCGCCTGATGCTGCGCTCTTCGTAGGAAGTGGTAAAGCTGACGAAATTCGAACTCTGGCCCAAATGCATGGTGCTGTGGAGGTGTTGTTTGATCAAGCACTCAGCCCGGCACAACAGCGCAATCTTGAGCGGAGTCTGGAACTGCCTGTTTATGACAGAACGTTTCTGATCCTTGAAATATTCGCGCAACGTGCGCGCAGCCATGAAGGCAAGCTGCAAGTGGAGTTGGCACGGCTTCAATACCTCAGCACGCGCTTGGTGCGGCGTTGGTCCCACCTGGAGCGTCAGACTGGAGGCGCTGGAGTTCGTGGGGGCCCGGGCGAGAAACAGATCGAGCTGGATCGTCGAATGATCGATGAATCTATCAAAAGGATCAAAGAGCGCTTGGTCAAGGTCAAACGCCAGCGCACAACTCAGCGGCGTCAACGCGACCGCAAAGACACCTTCAACATTTCCTTGGTGGGTTACACCAATGCAGGTAAGTCCACGCTGTTTAATGCGCTGGTGAAGGCGCGTGCTTATGCTGCAGATCAATTGTTTGCCACGCTTGACACCACAACGCGCCAGTTGTATTTAGCAGAGGCACGTCGATCGGTGTCTTTGTCGGATACCGTGGGATTTATTCGTGATTTGCCGCATGGTTTGGTAGATGCATTTCAGGCTACGCTTCAAGAAGCCATCGATGCCGACTTGTTGCTACATGTGGTGGATTCGGCCAATCCTCATTTTCCTGAGCAGATCGAGCAGGTGCAGAAAGTGCTCCATGAGATCGGCGCTGCGGATGTCCCGCAACTACTTGTGTTCAATAAGCTCGACGCCTTGGAGTTGCACAACCGTCCTGTACAGTTGAGCGACACCTTTGAAATTGATGGAAAGCAGATTCCGCGCATCTTCGTCAGTGCCCGTGGGGCGGAGGGTTTGGACACATTGCGTGCCCACCTTGCTGCTACTGTGATGAATGCGTATCCATTGGGTATGCACTCGGGATGTGATGTTCCTGTGGATGCGCAGGAACCTTGATTGGGCACAATAGCCCGTGCACTCCAATTTTTGAAAACTAGAGAATTTGCGCATGAATGCACCAAACAGTGCCCGCCGCTGGGCTCTCTTGCCTGCAAGTCTGCGAGGAATGTTCAATCTGAACGATCCTCGCTGGGGTCGAGGCGACGATAAATCAAACGATGACGCTCGGGACGATGGTGGGCGCCCGCCGCCCCAGTCTTCTGGGGGGCGGGATGATCGCAATCCCAAACAAGGTGGGCAGCCTCCAGATCTGGATGAATTGTGGCGTGATCTAAACCGTAAGTTGTCTGGGTTCTTTGGTGGAAAGAATGGCGGCGGACGCGGCCCCGGTACGGGTGGTGGCGGGTACCAGCCTGACATGAAGAATGCAGGTGTCGGCGTTGGCTTGATTGCCGGGATTGCCGTTCTTATCTGGTTAGGAACAGGTTTTTTCATTGTGCAGGAAGGGCAGCAGGCCGTCATTACGCAATTTGGAAAATACAAAAGTACGGCAGGTGCTGGTTTCAACTGGCGACTTCCATATCCTGTTCAGCGACATGAACTGGTGTTTGTGACTCAAATTCGCTCAGTGGATGTAGGTCGTGACACGGTGATCAAGGCCACCGGTTTACGCGAATCAGCCATGCTGACGGAAGATGAAAACATCGTTGAGATCAAGTTTGCCGTTCAGTACCGATTGAATGATGCGCGTGCTTGGTTGTTTGAGAGCAAGAACCCGGGGGATGCCGTTGTTCAGGCAGCCGAAACGGCGGTGCGCGAAGTTGTCGGGAAGATGAAAATGGATACTGCGCTTGCTGAAGAACGTGATCAGATTGCGCCGCGTGTGCGTGCTTTGATGCAAACCATTCTGGATCGTTACAAAGTGGGTGTCGAGGTGGTAGGCATCAACCTGCAACAAGGTGGTGTGAGGCCGCCGGAGCAGGTGCAAGCAGCATTTGATGATGTCTTGAAGGCCGGCCAGGAGCGCGAGCGGGCGAAGAACGAGGCACAAGCCTATGCCAATGATGTTGTGCCGCGTGCAGTGGGCTCGGCATCGCGTCTGAAAGAAGAAGCAGACGCTTATAAGGCGCGCATCGTTGCACAGGCCCAAGGTGACTCGCAGCGGTTCAGTGCGGTGCTGGCTGAGTATCAGAAGGCACCACAAGTGACGCGCGACCGTATGTACCTGGACACCATGCAACAAATTTATAGCAGTGTTTCCAAGGTGCTCATAGATTCGCGCCAGGGTTCGAATCTGTTGTACTTACCACTCGACAAGATACTGCAAGGAGCGACTTCGACAGCAGGTCTGACGGATGTGCCCGCATCAACGGCACCAGCCGCCGTTCCGGCGATGCCACCCCCTTTGTCCAATGATGCCCGTGCGCGAGACACCAGCCGCACGCGTGATCGTGAATCGCGCTAGGAGAGCCAAGTGAACAGGGTAGGATTTTTTGCAACCTCCATACTGGTAGCGCTTGCGCTGCTGAGTTCGATGGTTTTTGTGGTCGATCAACGCCAGTTTGGCGTGCTCTATGCATTGGGGCAGATCAAGGAAGTCATCACTGAGCCAGGCTTGAATTTCAAGCTGCCTCCGCCTTTCCAAAATGTGTCATACATCGACAAAAGGCTCTTGACGCTGGACAGCTCAGATACCGAGCCCATGTTGACGGCTGAAAAACAGCGCGTCGTGATTGACTGGTATGTTCGCTGGCGCATCTCAGAACCTTCGGAATACATCCGAAATGTGGGGCTGGATGAGAATTCAGGTGCTCTGCAGTTGAACCGCGTTGTGCGAAATGCATTTCAGGAAGAAATCAACAAAAGAACCGTTAAGGAACTGCTGTCTCTCAAGCGAGAGGCGCTGATGTCCGATGTTAAGCGCGAGGTTCTGGAGTCGGTGCGTGGAGCAAAGCCCTGGGGTGTTGACGTCGTAGACGTGCGGATCACACGCGTGGACTATGTAGAGGCGATCACCGAGTCGGTATACCGGCGTATGGAGGCTGAGCGCAAGCGGGTCGCCAATGAGCTGCGTTCTACGGGGGCGGCAGAGGGTGAAAAAATCAGGGCTGATGCAGACCGGCAACGGGAAATCGCCATTGCCAATGCATATCGTGATGCTCAAAAGGTCAAAGGCGAAGGGGATGCGGAAGCTGCCCGCGTGTATGCAGAGGCCTTTGGACGTGATCCGCAGTTTGCGCAGTTCTACAGAAGCCTGGACGCCTACAAAGCCAGCTTTAACAAGAAAAGCGACGTCATGGTGCTCGATCCTGCCTCTTCAGAGTTCTTTAAGTCGTTGCGGGGGGCGGGTGCCGCCACTGCATCATCCAGTCCTCGTAAATAATCCAGACCTTCCGCTGCATGGACTGGGGTGATGGTATCTGGGTTGCTGTTGGTCTGGTCTTTGTCATCGAGGGGCTTCTGCCTCTCGTGTCGCCTACCGGTTGGCGCCGCATGTTTGTTCAATTCATGCAGTTGCGCGATGGGCAGATCCGATTCATTGCGTTACTAGGCGTCGCCATTGGCGTGGCGATGCTTGTGCTAGCGTGATGCAGGCGTGTTCAGAGGGGGGCCTGCTTCAACGTGTATTGCTCATGCCGGTAGAATCTCTTTTTTAACAGCGCCTCATATTTCATGTCTGCTTGGGTCCTGCCGGATCATATTGCCGATGTACTGCCCTCAGAGGCCAGGCACATCGAAGAGCTGCGTCGAGGATTGCTCGATACTGCACGTAGCTATGGCTATGAGTTGGTAATGCCGCCGCTGCTGGAGCACCTGGAGTCTTTACTCACAGGCACCGGAGAGGCGCTCGATCTGCAAACTTTCAAATTGGTGGACCAAATTTCGGGGCGCATGCTGGGTTTGCGTGCCGACACCACACAGCAGGTCGCACGCATTGACGCGCATTTACTTAATCGTCGAGGCGTCGCTCGCCTTTGCTATTGCGGGCCCGTGTTGCACACTTGGCCGGATCGCCCGCATGCAACGCGTGAGCCTCTGCAGTTCGGCGCAGAAATCTATGGTCATGCAGGTCTTGAAGCTGATCTGGAGTCTTTGGAGTTGGCGCGCTCCTGTCTGGCTGTTGCGGGTGTGCGTGCGGCTACCGTCGACATGGCCGATGTTCGCATCGTGCGTAGCTTGTTGAATGGGGTGAATGCGTCTGCTGACTCTCTGCGACGTGTCTATGCCGCGTTGGCTGCCAAGGATGCCAGCGAGCTGTCTGCACTCACCCGCAATTTCCCTGATGCTTCCCGCGATGGGCTGCGTGCCTTGTTGAACTTGTATGGCGACCAGTCCGTTCTTCAAGAGGCGGAAAAGGCTCTCTCCGGTACACCTGGCATTGGTGCGCTGCTGTCCGATTTGCGCTGGCTTGCTGAGCGCCTAGATGGTGCACGTGTGACTTTTGACTTGTCCGATTTGCGCGGCTACTCCTACTACAGTGGGGCAAGATTTGCCATTTACGCCGACGGTGCCAGTGACGCTTTGGTTCGTGGTGGGCGTTACGATGAAGTGGGGGCGGTATTCGGGCGCAATCGTCCGGCGGCCGGCTTCAGTCTGGATCTGAAGCAGTTGGTTAGTGCCGTGCCTGCTCGTGCACCTAAGTTGGCTATCCGGGTGGCCTGGAATGAAGCCAAAGATGTTCAAGCGGCCATTGCAGAACTTAGGCGCTGCGGTGAAACCGTCGTATGTGTTCTCCCTGGTCATGAGAGTGAAGTGAATGAGTTTCACTGTGACCGAGAACTTCTCAAGGAAGCAGGAAGTTGGACCGTCAGGTCTATTTGATGCCTTCAGACATTTGAATCGGGTTTGAAATGAAAACAACCAAAGGTCGCAACGTCGTTGTAGTGGGCACCCAATGGGGCGATGAAGGCAAGGGCAAGCTTGTCGACTGGCTGACAGAAAGTGCGCAAGGCGTGGTGCGCTTTCAGGGCGGACACAATGCTGGGCATACGCTGGTCATCAACGGCATAAAAACAGCATTGCATCTGATCCCCAGCGGCATCATGCGGGCGGGGGTGAAGTGTTATATCGGTAACGGTGTTGTCGTATCAGCGGCCAAGCTGTTTGAGGAAATCGAGGGCTTGGAAAAAGCGGGCGTCGAGGTTCGTTCAAGGTTGCGTGTGAGCGAAGCCTGTCCGTTGATATTGCCTTTCCATGTGGCCTTGGATGTGGCGCGTGAAGCGGCGCGTGAACAAGGCGGTACGGAAAAAATTGGAACGACGGGGCGTGGTATTGGACCCGCCTATGAAGACAAGATCGCACGGCGAGCTCTGCGCGTGCAGGATCTGAAATACCCTGAACGGTTCTCTGCCAAGTTGCGCGAATTGCTTGACCTGCATAACCACGTTCTTCGGACTTTCCTGAATTCTTCTCAGTTTGTGTTTGCTGAGTCGCTCCAACCATATCTGCAGGATGGACAGATTCAATTTGAGCCAGTATTCCAGGAAGCGATGCGACATGCCGAAATGCTTCGGCCGATGATGGCAGATGTGTCCCGCGAGTTGAATGAAGCACATCTGAATGGTGAAAACCTTCTCTTCGAAGGTGCCCAAGGCACGCTGCTTGATGTGGACCACGGAACCTATCCCTATGTCACCTCCAGCAACTGCGTTGCTGGAAATGCGGCAGCTGGTGCAGGGGTGGGCCCGGGTTTGCTGCACTACATTCTTGGAATTACCAAGGCCTATTGCACCCGTGTGGGTGGTGGCCCGTTCCCTACAGAACTTGATTGGGAGACTCCAGGAACGCCGGGCTACCACATGAGCACGGTGGGCGCTGAAAAAGGAGTAACGACGGGGCGCAGCCGCCGTTGTGGTTGGTTTGATGCTGCGTTGCTCAAGCGCAGTGCGCAGGTCAACGGCCTTTCCGGTCTCTGCATTACGAAGTTGGATGTATTGGATGGGCTGAAAGAGTTGCAGTTGTGTACTGGTTACATGCTCGATGGTCAGCACATTGATTTGCTTCCAATGGGGGCAGATGACATCACTAGATGCATCCCGATATATGAAACGATGGATGGCTGGAGTGAATCTACTGTCGGAGTGACCGAGTTCCAGAAGTTACCCGTGAATGCTCGTTTGTATCTCCAACGCATCGAGCATGTGACGGGCGTGCCTGTGGCATTGATCTCCACCAGCCCGGACCGTGACCACACCATCATGATGCAGCATCCCTACCTTTCGGTTTAAGGGTATTTCAGCCATGAGCGCTTATAAATAAAGCGTTAAAAGCTATCAATTTAGGAGTTGAGATGTTGACCGAAGATGGCAAACACTTGTACGTCAGTTACGACGAGTACCACAGCCTCATTGAGAAACTGGCACTCCGGGTGCACCAGTCAGGTTGGCAATTTGACACCATACTTTGTCTTGCTCGTGGGGGCTTGCGTCCTGGAGACATCCTGAGTCGGATTTTCAACAAGCCTCTGGCCATCATGTCGACCAGCTCCTATCGGGCAGAAGCCGGCACGGTACAAGGACATCTAGACCTTGCACGGTTTATCACCACGCCCAAAGGAGAGATTGCAGGGCGTGTCTTGCTCGTCGATGACTTGGCCGATACTGGGTACACATTGCACGCGGTGATCGATATGCTCAAGACGAGCTACGATCCGATCACTGAGCTGCGAAGTGCAGTCATTTGGACAAAAGGTATGTCTACGTTTCAGCCAGACTATTCCGTAGAATTTTTGCCGACGAATCCATGGATTCACCAGCCCTTTGAGACATACGACAGTCTGAGCCCTGAGAAGCTGTTGGAGAAATGGCGTGTGTAGCAAAGAAGAGTAGGTTCTAGGAAAGTGAAGGGAAGTTCGGAATTTTGGTTTTACCCTCCCTTCTTGTGCTACAGTCGAGGGCTTCGCTGCACAGAAGTTCTTCCTAGGAAGAGCGACTAAGCCGATCTGGTCTGGGGGTTGAAGAGCCTGGGCTGAGATTGTTGAGAGGGGCGGATAAAAAATCTTCGGTTTTGCGTGGTGGGGAGTAAAAACCCGGTATACAATGCAAGGCTTCGCTGAACGGAAGTGCTGCTTGCGGTGCTGATGGGAAGTGAAAAGATGCAGGGGGTTGAAAGACCCCTTGTGTTGACAGGAAATAAAAAAACCTGTTATAATTTGAGGCTCTGCTGATCGCGGCGGAGTTGGCAAAAACAAAGATGCAAATCTGGTTTTTGCGGGAACATTAAAAATATACAGCCGATAAGCGTGGGCGTTTGAAGCGAATTGCGAAGTTCTTTTGGAACTGAAGTCGCAAGACTTTAAACGCTCATGGAGATAGAAGTGAAGTTCACTTCAATTCCGTTTTTATGAGTGAAGTCGGAAGACTTTAAATTTATCAAGATCGAACTGTAGAGTTTGATCCTGGCTCAGATTGAACGCTGGCGGCATGCCTTACACATGCAAGTCGAACGGTAACAGCACTTTGGTGGCTGACGAGTGGCGGACGGGTGAGTAATACATCGGAACGTGCCCGATCGTGGGGGATAACTACTCGAAAGAGTGGCTAATACCGCATACGATCTACGGATGAAAGCGGGGGATCGCAAGACCTCGCGCGGACGGAGCGGCCGATGGCAGATTAGGTAGTTGGTGGGATAAAAGCTTACCAAGCCGACGATCTGTAGCTGGTCTGAGAGGACGACCAGCCACACTGGGACTGAGACACGGCCCAGACTCCTACGGGAGGCAGCAGTGGGGAATTTTGGACAATGGGGGAAACCCTGATCCAGCCATGCCGCGTGCAGGATGAAGGCCTTCGGGTTGTAAACTGCTTTTGTACGGAACGAAAAGACTCTTTCTAATACAGAGGGTCCATGACGGTACCGTAAGAATAAGCACCGGCTAACTACGTGCCAGCAGCCGCGGTAATACGTAGGGTGCAAGCGTTAATCGGAATTACTGGGCGTAAAGCGTGCGCAGGCGGTTATATAAGACAGATGTGAAATCCCCGGGCTCAACCTGGGAACTGCATTAGTGACTGTATAGCTGGAGTGCGGCAGAGGGGGATGGAATTCCGCGTGTAGCAGTGAAATGCGTAGATATGCGGAGGAACACCGATGGCGAAGGCAATCCCCTGGGCCTGCACTGACGCTCATGCACGAAAGCGTGGGGAGCAAACAGGATTAGATACCCTGGTAGTCCACGCCCTAAACGATGTCAACTGGTTGTTGGGAATTTACTTTCTCAGTAACGAAGCTAACGCGTGAAGTTGACCGCCTGGGGAGTACGGCCGCAAGGTTAAAACTCAAAGGAATTGACGGGGACCCGCACAAGCGGTGGATGATGTGGTTTAATTCGATGCAACGCGAAAAACCTTACCCACCTTTGACATGTATGGAAGATCGCAGAGACGCGATTGTGCTTGAAAGAGAGCCATAACACAGGTGCTGCATGGCTGTCGTCAGCTCGTGTCGTGAGATGTTGGGTTAAGTCCCGCAACGAGCGCAACCCTTGCCATTAGTTGCTACATTTAGTTGGGCACTC
The DNA here is from genome assembly GCF_003096555.1 of Simplicispira sp. 125. Taxonomy (NCBI): domain Bacteria; kingdom Pseudomonadati; phylum Pseudomonadota; class Betaproteobacteria; order Burkholderiales; family Comamonadaceae; genus Simplicispira; species Simplicispira sp. 125. Next base: position 668,032 of record NZ_QEKM01000001.1, read on the forward strand.
TAATGGGACTGCCGGTGACAAACCGGAGGAAGGTGGGGATGACGTCAAGTCCTCATGGCCCTTATAGGTGGGGCTACACACGTCATACAATGGCTGGTACAAAGGGTTGCCAACCCGCGAGGGGGAGCTAATCCCATAAAGCCAGTCGTAGTCCGGATCGTAGTCTGCAACTCGACTACGTGAAGTCGGAATCGCTAGTAATCGTGGATCAGAATGTCACGGTGAATACGTTCCCGGGTCTTGTACACACCGCCCGTCACACCATGGGAGCGGGTCTCGCCAGAAGTAGTTAGCCTAACCGCAAGGAGGGCGATTACCACGGCGGGGTTCGTGACTGGGGTGAAGTCGTAACAAGGTAGCCGTATCGGAAGGTGCGGCTGGATCACCTCCTTTCTGGAAAACTGCAGTTCTAATTGAACGCCCACACTTATCGGTTGTTGGAAAAAGTCGCTGCAAGCGCATATGTGAAAGCATGTGAGTGAGTAGAGGCAGGCCTGGGTCTGTAGCTCAGTTGGTTAGAGCACCGTCTTGATAAGGCGGGGGTCGGTGGTTCGAGACCACCCAGACCCACCAAGTGCTGCGGGCGACACGTGAGAAGACAATGCGGTTCCTGGGGGATTAGCTCAGCTGGGAGAGCACCTGCTTTGCAAGCAGGGGGTCGTCGGTTCGATCCCGTCATCCTCCACCAACATCCAAAGTTGCACAAGGCAGTGCAGCAAATCAACACCAAAGCAGCTTTGCAAAAGGCTGTTTTGTTGTTGATCGAGATAGTTCGATCAATCGGCTGTTCTTTAAAAATTCATAGAGTCGAATCAGCGTTGCTGATGGAAAGCATCGAAAGATGCACCGTGCCATCAGCAACATGAAATTTGATTGCGTCAACACGAATGAAACTTTGTTTTATTCAAGTAATGACGAATTGTTCTCTAGGTAGCAATACCGAAGAAACATTCATATTACGGCATAACGCGCAAGGTGAAAGACCTTGCAAGTCCTTGAAAAATTAGATGGAGATGTTTCGCAAGAGACGTCAAAGTTATAGGGTCAAGTGACTAAGAGCATGTGGTGGATGCCTTGGCGATGATAGGCGACGAAAGACGTGATAGCCTGCGAAAAGCTTCGGGGAGCTGGCAAATAAGCTTTGATCCGGAGATATCTGAATGGGGAAACCCACCCTTAGGGGTATCGCAACCTGAATACATAGGGTTGCGAGGCGAACCGGGTGAACTGAAACATCTCAGTAGCTCGAGGAAAAGACATCAACCGAGATTCCGAAAGTAGTGGCGAGCGAAATCGGAGAAGCCGTGCAGTGATAGCACGACGGTTAGCAAAATGGGATGGAAAGCCCAGCCATAGCAGGTGATAGCCCTGTATGCGAAAACCGACGTGTGGTACTAGGCTGCAGACAAGTAGGGCGGGGCACGAGAAACCCTGTCTGAATATGGGGGGACCATCCTCCAAGGCTAAATACTCATCATCGACCGATAGTGAACCAGTACCGTGAGGGAAAGGCGAAAAGAACCCCGGGAGGGGAGTGAAATAGATCCTGAAACCGCATGCTTACAAAAAGTAGGAGCCTCGAAAGGGGTGACTGCGTACCTTTTGTATAATGGGTCAGCGACTTACATTCAGTGGCAAGGTTAACCGAATAGGGAAGCCGTAGAGAAATCGAGTCCGAATAGGGCGAACATAGTCGCTGGGTGTAGACCCGAAACCAAGTGATCTATCCATGGCCAGGATGAAGGTGCCGTAACAGGTACTGGAGGTCCGAACCGACTAATGTTGCAAAATTAGCGGATGAGCTGTGGATAGGGGCGAAAGGCTAAACAAACTTGGAAATAGCTGGTTCTCTCCGAAAACTATTTAGGTAGTGCCTCAAGTATTACCGTCGGGGGTAGAGCACTGTTTAGGCTAGGGGGTCATGGCGACTTACCAAACCTATGCAAACTCCGAATACCGACGAGTACAGCTTGGGAGACAGAGCACCGGGTGCTAACGTCCGGACTCAAGAGGGAAACAACCCAGACCGCCAGCTAAGGTCCCTAAAATTGGCTAAGTGGGAAACGAAGTGGGAAGGCTAAAACAGTCAGGATGTTGGCTTAGAAGCAGCCATCATTTAAAGAAAGCGTAATAGCTCACTGATCGAGTCGTCCTGCGCGGAAGATGTAACGGGGCTAAGCCAGTTACCGAAGCTGCGGATGTGCAATTTATTGCACGTGGTAGGAGAGCGTTCTGTAAGCCTGTGAAGGTGCCTGGTAATGGGTGCTGGAGGTATCAGAAGTGCGAATGCTGACATGAGTAGCGTTAAAGGGGGTGAAAAGCCCCCTCGCCGTAAGCGCAAGGTTTTCTACGCAACGTTCATCGGCGTAGAGTGAGTCGGCCCCTAAGGCGAGGCAGAGATGCGTAGCTGATGGGAAACAGGTCAATATTCCTGTACCGATCAATAGTGCGATGTGGGGACGGAGAAGGTTAGCTCAGCCAACTGTTGGATATGTTGGTTCAAGCCTGTAGTCGTGCCCGGTAGGCAAATCCGCCGGGCTTAGATGAGGGGTGATAACGAGTCTGCTTGCAGACGAAGTGAGTGATACCCTGCTTCCAGGAAAAGCCACTAAGCTTCAGCTATTGACGACCGTACCGCAAACCGACACTGGTGCGCGAGATGAGTATTCTAAGGCGCTTGAGAGAACTCAGGAGAAGGAACTCGGCAAATTGATACCGTAACTTCGGGAGAAGGTATGCCCCAAGTAGGTGAACCTGTACAAGGCGAGCCCAAAGGGGTTGCAAAAAATCGGTGGCTGCGACTGTTTACTAAAAACACAGCACTCTGCAAACACGAAAGTGGACGTATAGGGTGTGACGCCTGCCCGGTGCTGGAAGATTAAATGATGGGGTGCAAGCTCTTGATTGAAGTCCCAGTAAACGGCGGCCGTAACTATAACGGTCCTAAGGTAGCGAAATTCCTTGTCGGGTAAGTTCCGACCTGCACGAATGGCGTAACGATGGCCACACTGTCTCCTCCTGAGACTCAGCGAAGTTGAAATGTTTGTGATGATGCAATCTCCCCGCGGAAAGACGGAAAGACCCCATGAACCTTTACTGTAGCTTTGTATTGGACTTTGAACGGATCTGTGTAGGATAGGTGGGAGGCTTTGAAGCCAGGACGCTAGTTCTGGTGGAGCCAACGTTGAAATACCACCCTGGTGCGTTTGAGGTTCTAACCTAGATCCATTATCTGGATCGGGGACAGTGCATGGTAGGCAGTTTGACTGGGGCGGTCTCCTCCCAAAGCGTAACGGAGGAGTTCGAAGGTACGCTAGTTACGGTCGGACATCGTGACGATAGTGCAATGGCATAAGCGTGCTTAACTGCGAGACTGACAAGTCGAGCAGATGCGAAAGCAGGACATAGTGATCCGGTGGTTCTGTATGGAAGGGCCATCGCTCAACGGATAAAAGGTACTCTGGGGATAACAGGCTGATACCGCCCAAGAGTTCATATCGACGGCGGTGTTTGGCACCTCGATGTCGGCTCATCTCATCCTGGGGCTGTAGCCGGTCCCAAGGGTATGGCTGTTCGCCATTTAAAGAGGTACGTGAGCTGGGTTTAAAACGTCGTGAGACAGTTTGGTCCCTATCTTCCGTGGGCGCTGCAGATTTGAGGAAGCCTGCTCCTAGTACGAGAGGACCGGAGTGGACACACCTCTGGTGTACCGGTTGTCACGCCAGTGGCATCGCCGGGTAGCTAAGTGTGGAAGAGATAACCGCTGAAAGCATCTAAGCGGGAAACTCGTTTCAAGATGAGATCTGCCGGGGGCTTGACCCCCCTAAAGAGTCGTTCTAGACCAGGACGTTGATAGGCTGGGTGTGGAAGTGCAGCAATGCATTAAGCTAACCAGTACTAATTGCTCGTGCGGCTTGACCCTATAACTTTGATCTCTCCAGATCAGGGATGTTATGCCAAGTTGTCGCAATCAAAATATAAGCTGATTCCAAACTCTATGAATTCGCCAGGCAGTCCTCAAAAACTGCCCAGCACCAAGTTATGCCTGATGACCATAGCAAGTTGGTACCACTCCTTCCCATCCCGAACAGGACCGTGAAACGACTTTGCGCCGATGATAGTGCGGGTTCCCGTGTGAAAGTAGGTCATCGTCAGGCTCTTACAGCGCAGCAACGCCCCTCTCAGCAATGAGCGGGGCGTTCCTGTTTCTGGGATCGGCCTTGGCGGTCTTCAAAAAATCTTTTGCAACTTTTCTGGCAAGGAATTTTTGCGCTATAATATGAGACTTGCCGAAAAGCACTGTGGTATTTAAACAGTGCACATAGGTTAAATGCGGGAATAGCTCAGTTGGTAGAGCGCAACCTTGCCAAGGTTGAGGTCGAGAGTTCGAGACTCTTTTCCCGCTCCAGTTTTAAAAGGGAAGCTTCGGCTTCCCTTTTCTATTTGGTGCAAGGGCTCATGGCATCGCGCCGAGGCATTGTGTATGTGCGAAACCGGGGGTACGCTGTCACCGGTGCTGTGCAGCGGCAGGCCCCGATGGTGAAATTGGTAGACACTGCGGACTTAAAATCCGCCGCTTCCTGAAAAGGGGCGTGCCGGTTCGATCCCGGCTCGGGGCACCACCATTACTATTTAGTCATGTCACATTACAACGCTCCATTCGAAATCCATGTCCATGGTCAGGTTACGCTGCGTGCTGATACAGGGTATGAGCAGTTGCAGGAGGCTCTCAAACCCCTCTGGAAGTATGCCGGGGCCCGTTCCTTGGCCGACGGGGCTGCCAGCGTGTACGAGGAAGAGCCAGGCATCCAATTCGACGCAAAGGGCCACATGCTTCAGATGTGCTGGACGGTGCGCGGGGATGAGGATTTTCGCCAGTCTCTGGATGAAATGTGCATGAACCTGAACGACCTCGCTGAGCAAGGTGCGGCCGTTGAGGTTACTTTTTACGATGTGGACTTTGACGAAGATGAGGCCGATGAGGGCTCGGAATCACGCGATGATTTCATCATGCTGTTTGTGGGGCCGACGCCTGCGGCCATCATGCAGGTACAGCGCGATCTGTTGGTGCAAGATGTGATTAACATGATGGAGCGTCATTTTGATGGCTCCGAACTGGGTGGTGTGGTGGCTGAGATCGACAAGCTGTTCAGCCAGCGCTTTGATGCCTTGGTGAATTCACTGGAGATCGGCAAGCCTCCGCGTGGCCCTGGTGGTTCCGGTGGCGGGCATGGCAGTGGAGGCGGCCGCCGTCCACGCCATCTGCATTAATGGTCGTTTGAACGAATCGCTCTGGCGCCACAGCCAGGGCGCGCAGCACACGCCATGCAGACTGAATTGATCTATTTGGGTGCATACCCTTCCTCGCTACAGGAGCAAGTTCGCGACTTGTTGCACGGGGATCGTGGTGCACTGGCACCGCTGCTGATGCGCAAGTACCCGCAGCCGCACGCTGTGCGAACCGATAAGGCCTTGTACCAGTACGCCACTGAGATCAAGAACCGGCATTTGCGCAATGCCGATGTGGTGAACAAGGTGCTGTTTGACAGCAAGATCCATGTTGTGCGGCATGCGCTGGGTCTGCATACCAGTCTGTCCCGAGTGCAAGGGAGTCGGCTAGCGGCCAAACACGAAATTCGAATTGCCTCGATGTTCAAGCAGGTGCCGGACGAATTTTTACGGATGATCGTGGTGCACGAATTGGCCCACCTGCGCGAAAAGCAACACAACAAGGCGTTCTACCAGTTGTGCGAGCATATGGAGCCCGGCTACCACCAGTATGAGTTGGATGTGCGGCTGTACCTGACGCACCTGGAGTTGGATGGAGAGCGCTTATGGGACAGCACAAGCTTCTAAAAGACTTGGATTTGGTACGAATCGCTCAATTGCAGCCATAGCGAATAGCTGCTTGCACCTACCAATGGGCGACGGAAGTGCATTTCAACTAGCTATTGGGCAGGCCCAGTTTTGTCCATTGGTAAATCGACAGTTGCACAGCAGCGTGGGGGGAGCTGTAGCCAGCGCTGTGCCGCGTTTTGCAATGGCGCGAGCGTGCCCGTAGTTAAAAGAATAATGGCATCAGCGGAGTCGGGCGTTTCGGCCGCCCGGGCCAGCATATCGGCTGCATCTAGCAAGTGTCGCGTGTGCCGTGCCACCGGCTCGCCGGTTGCAATCAGCTGGACTGATGGGCCGAGCAGGCTGCGCAAGTCGTCCTGCACGAAAACATAATGGGTGCAGCCCAGCACCAAGGTGTCTATTTCTCCAGGCTGGGTCCCAAATTTGCCCATGGCATCTGTATAGCGCGCGCACAGTGCCAGGGTTTCCGTGGCGGTGAGTGTCTCGGGGATGGCCAAAGTGGTGCTGCGCTCAATGGCATGGGCCAGTCCGTCACAGGGTTGCACGATGAACTCAGCTTGGCCGTGCAACGACGCCAGCAATTTGGCAAATTTGGCACTGGTCAGTGTGCCGCGCGTGCCGATGACGCCGATGCGCCCGGTTTTGCTGGCCGCGACAGCAGGTTTGAGTGCAGGCTCTACGCCCACCACGGGTAGTGTGGGGTGGCGCGTGCGGGCCTCGTGGATGGCTGCGGCCGTGGCCGTGTTGCAGGCCACCACCAGTGCCTTGATGTGGTGGTGCTGGAGCAAGTAGTCGGTGATGGTATGGGTGCGCGCGACTACAAAGGCGTCGCCCCGCTCGCCGTAGGGGGCATTGCCGCTGTCGGCCAGGTACACAAAACGTTCGTGGGGGAGTTCTGCGCGCAGCGCCTGGAGCACGCTCAGCCCACCGACGCCGCTGTCGAAAACACCGATAGGCTGCTGGGATGTGGGCATGTGCGTGTGCCTGCCAGCCGGCGTGGCCGGCAGGAGGGAAGTCGCCTTCAGGTGGCGGAAACTCCGATACCTTTGAATTCACCCGTGGCGATGCGCTTTTGCCATTCGGCCGGGCCGGTGATGTGGGCACTGGTGCCGCCAGCGTCCACGGCCACGGTGACGGGCATGTCCACCACATCAAATTCGTAGATGGCTTCCATCCCTAAGTCGGCAAAGCCCACCACCTTGGCGGTCTTGATGGCCTTGGATACCAGGTAGGCCGCTCCTCCAACGGCCATCAGGTAGGCAGATTTGTGTTTCTTTATGGCTTCTATGGCCACCGGGCCGCGCTCGGCCTTGCCGATCATGGCGATCAGGCCGGTCGCACTGAGCATCATTTCGGTGAAGCCGTCCATGCGTGTGGCGGTGGTGGGGCCGGCGGGGCCTACGGCCTCGTCATTGACGGGATCGACCGGGCCGACGTAGTAGATGACGCGGTTGGTGAAGTTTACGGGCAGCTTCTCGCCCTTGGCCAGCATGTCCTGGATGCGCTTGTGCGCGGCATCGCGGCCGGTGAGCATTTTGCCGTTGAGCAGCAAGGTGTCTCCGGGCTTCCAGCTGGCCACCTCGGCGGGCGTGAGGGTGTCAAGCTGAACGCGCTTGCTCTTTTGCGTGTCGGGCGCCCAGTTCACGTTGGGCCACAGGTCCAGGCTCGGTGGGTCCATATAGACCGGGCCGCTGCCGTACATCACGAAATGCGCGTGGCGCGTGGCGGCGCAGTTGGGGATCATGGCTACAGGCTTGCTGGCAGCGTGCGTGGGGTACATCTTGATCTTCACGTCCAGCACCGTGGTCAGGCCGCCCAGGCCTTGCGCGCCAATGCCCAGGGCGTTGACCTTGTTGAACAGTTCCAGGCGCAGCTCTTCTGTTTGGGTGAGTTTCTCGCCCTTGGCAGCCTTGGCCTGCAGTTCATACATGTCCAGGTCGTCCATCAGGCTTTCCTTGGCCATGAGGACGGCCTTCTCTGCGGTGCCGCCGATGCCGATGCCCAGCATGCCCGGCGGGCACCAGCCAGCGCCCATGGTGGGCACGGTCTTGAGCACCCAGTCCACCACGCTATCGGAGGGGTTGAGCATGACCATCTTGCTCTTGTTCTCCGAACCGCCGCCCTTGGCGGCCACGGTCACATCGACCGTGTTGCCCGGCACGATCTCAGTGAAGATCACTGCGGGGGTGTTGTCCTTGGTGTTCTTGCGGGCAAACAGCGGGTCGGCCACCACGCTGGCGCGCAGCGTATTGCCTTCGTGGTTGTAGCCACGGCGCACGCCTTCGTTGATGGCATCGTCCAGGCTGCCGGTAAAGCCTTCCCAGCGCACGTCCATGCCGACCTTGAGGAACACGTTGACGATGCCGGTGTCCTGGCAGATGGGGCGGTGGCCCGTGGCGCTCATCTTGCTGTTGGTCAAAATCTGGGCCATTGCATCCTTGGCGGCGGGGCTTTGCTCGCGCTCGTAGGCACGGGCCAGATGCTGGATGTAGTCGGCCGGGTGGTAGTAGCTGATGTACTGCAGTGCGGCGGCAATGGATTCGATCAGGTCGGCTTGGCGGATAGTCGTCATGGCGTGGGGAAGAGCAGGTTACGCGAAGCCTCGAATTATCCTCTGCTGGGCTTGCGCGGATCTGTCACCGGGTATTCGGAAGGCGTATCCTGCGGGGGCCGCCACTGCACAGGAGATGCCATGTCTGACCCCAAGATGCCCCAAGCCGCCTTGCGTACCGAGTTCGACAGCTTTGGCCCCATCGAGGTGCCAACCGGGCGCCTATGGGGCGCGCAGACGCAGCGCTCTCTGGAGCATTTCGCCATTTCGGGCGAGCGCATTGCGCCTGAACTGCTGCGTGCGCTGGCCCAGGTCAAGCGCGCCTGTGCCTACGTGAACCACACATTGGGTTTGCTGGATGCTGCCAAAACCACGGCCATCGTGGCGGCGGCGGACGAGGTGATCGATGGGGGACTGGGCGACGAGTTTCCCTTGGTCGTTTGGCAGACCGGCTCAGGGACCCAGACGAACATGAACATGAACGAGGTGCTGGCCAACCGCGCCAGCGAGATGCTGGGTGGCGCCAGAGGCCCGGCGCGGCTCGTGCACCCTAACGACGAGGTGAACCGGAGCCAGTCGAGCAACGACGTTTTTCCTACGGCCATGCATGTGGCAGCGGTCGATGCGCTCACGCGCCAACTGCTGCCGACCCTGCATATGTTGCGCGCCACCCTGACTGGCAAAGCCGAGGCTTTCGCCGACGTAGTGAAAATTGGCCGCACGCATTTACAGGACGCCACGCCGCTGACCCTGGGGCAAGAGATTTCGGGCTGGGCCGCGCAGCTGCAGCATGCCGAGCAGCATGTGCGGGCTGTGTTGCCGCATTTGTACGAACTGGCGCTCGGGGGCACAGCCGTCGGCACGGGCCTGAATGCCCCGCCGGGCTATGCGCAGGCTGTGGCGCAGGACCTGGCCGACCTGACGGGCCTGCCTTTTGTCACCGCCCCCAACAAGTTCGAGGCCCTGGCCAGCTGCGACGCCCTGGTCCATGCCCACGGTGCACTCAAGGGGCTGGCTGCCAGCCTGATGAAGATCGCCAACGATGTGCGCTGGCTGGCCAGCGGGCCACGCAGCGGCCTGGGCGAGATTGCCATCCCCGAGAACGAACCGGGCTCCTCCATCATGCCTGGCAAGGTCAACCCTACGCAATGCGAGGCGTTGACCATGCTGTGCTGCCAGGTGATGGGCAACGACGTGGCCATCAACATGGGAGGGGCAGCTGGCAACTTTGAGCTGAACGTGTTCCGCCCCATGATTGCGCACAACTTTCTGCAAAGCGTGCGCCTGCTGGCCGATGGCATGCGCAGCTTCAACGCCCACTGTGCTGTGGGCATCGTACCGAACCGTGCGCGTATCACAGAACTGGTGGAACGCTCACTCATGCTGGTGACGGCGCTCAACCCGCATATTGGCTATGACAAGGCCGCGCAGATCGCCAAGGCAGCGCACCAGCAGGGGTTGAGCCTGCGCGAGGCCGCCATTGCCAGCGGCCATGTCACTGCCGAGCAGTTCGACGCCTGGGTGCAACCGGCCCGCATGGTGTAGCCCGCGCTTTGCGTGCCGCGTGTCGCCCTTGTGGCGACAGGGGCGATGGTGTGGATGGCAGGGCCGCGCTGTATACTTTAAATTCATTAAATATGAATCTTTAGCGCAAACCACCGCTTCATCACCATGAACCACGTCCATACCTCGCCCGACGCTATCTATCCCTTTGACGCACGCGGCGTTGCCAAACGATTCCGCCATGCGGCCATTTTTGGCGCGCTTGATTCTCTCAACCCCGGCGAGACCATGCGCTTCGTGAATGACCACGACCCGCTGCCTTTGTTGCAGCAACTGCAGATGCGCTATGGCGAGGCGGTGCACATTGAATACCGCCAGCGCGAGCCGGGCGCCATCGTCATTGACTTTGTGCGGCAGTAAGGTATGGCACAGGTGTGTGGGCCCTGTCTGAGCCCACCCACTTGTATACTATAAAAAATATAGCTGATAGCGCTTTACAGATAAGCGTTAGAGCCACTTTTTATTCAATTTTTGCAGGCAGGGCCAGCACCTGCTCTGCCAGCGTGTCAATGCCGCTGGGCGACAAATCCGCCGCCTGCACGGTCTGCCGCTGCGGCCACTGGAACAAATGTGCGTTTTGCGACCGTGCGTAGAGTGGGTCGTAATGCAAGGCCATCAGTTCGGAAAACAGGGGTGCCAGTGCGCCCTCCATGGCCCAGGCTTGCCAGCGGTCGATGGTCTGCCTGCCATGCAACTCGCGCAGGGTACCCAGCTGTGTTGCCAGGGCCGCCGGGTCGTCGCCCAGGTTGGCATAGTCGCGCAGCAAAAACTCCAGGCGCACCGAGGGCGTCGCCTGGATTTCAATGCAGGGGCTAGCGCGCAGGCGCTGTACCAGCGCTTGCGGTACCGACACACGGCCGATGCGGCTGCTTTCGGCTTCCACAAAGATCGGGCGTTGCATGTCTAGCGGCTCCAGGGCCTGCGCGAGCAAGGTCTCGAACGCCGTTTGCGATGGTTGCGCCACGCCGGGCCATGCGCCCAGCACCGAGCCGCGGTGCCGGGCATAGGCCTCCAGGTCCAACATCTGCGCGCCGCGTGCGGCCAGGGCCTGCAGCACCCGCGTCTTGGCGCTGCCGGTGGGACCGCACAGCACGCGCAGTGGCAGTTGGGGTGCCAGGGCGTCAATGCGCTCGATCACATGGCGCCGCCAGGATTTGTAGCCCCCGGCCAGTTGCTGCGCATCCCAGCCCACCATGCGCAGCCAGGTCACCATCGAGCCGCTGCGCATGCCGCCGCGCCAGCAGTACACCAACGGCTTCCAGGCAGCGGACTTGTCGGCAAACTGCTCGCGCAGGTGGCGCGCCAGGTTGGCCGCAACCATAGCACCGCCCACACGCCGTGCCTCGAAGGCGCCTTGCTGTTTGTACAGCGTGCCCACGATGCGCCGCTCCTCGTCATCGAGCACCGGGCAATTGATGGCGCCGGGCAAGTGGTCCAGCGCGTATTCGGCCGGAGAGCGGGCGTCAATCAGTGCGTCGAACGCATGTCGGTCTTGCACGCGCACAGGGCTGCGGTGGCTCATGGGAAAACTCCAGTGGAGAAGGGCAAGACCGTGGCATGGCTGGCACAATGACCATTACCATGAATGACTTCTCACCCGTGATCGAGGAAACCGTCAAGCTCACCCAGTTCGCCCACGGCGGAGGGTGTGGCTGCAAAATTGCGCCGGGCTTGCTGCGTGAGATTTTGGCACGCGCACCGCAGGGCCTGGTGCCGCCCGAACTGCTGGTAGGCACCGAGACCAGTGACGACGCCGCTGTATACCGCCTGAACGACCAGCAAGCACTGGTGGCAACCACGGATTTTTTTACACCCATTGTTGATGACCCGTATGACTTTGGCCGCATTGCCGCGACCAATGCGCTGTCCGACATCTACGCCATGGGTGCCACGCCCATCCTCGCACTGGCGCTTGTGGGCATGCCCATCGCCAAGCTGGCGCCCGAGGTCATAGGCCGCGTACTCGAAGGCGGCGCCGCCGTATGCCGCGAGGCCGGTATCCCCATCGCAGGGGGACACAGCATCGACGTGCTTGAACCCATCTACGGCCTGGTCGCCCTGGGCCTGGTGCACCCGCAGCGCGTACTCCGCAATGCCGCTGCACGGGATGGCGATGTGCTGGTGCTGGGCAAGCCCCTGGGGGTGGGCGTGCTTTCTGCTGCCTTGAAAAAAGGAGTGCTGGACGCTGAGGGCTATGCCGAAATGCTGTGCCACACCACCCAGCTCAACCGTGTGGGCGTGGCACTGGCGCAGATTGACGGTGTGCACGCCATGACCGATGTGACCGGCTTTGGCCTGGCGGGGCATCTGCTGGAGATCTGCCGAGGTTCGCAGTTGTCTGCTCACATCGATTTGGCGAGCCTGCCGCTGATTGCCAGTGCTGTGGCTTGGGCCAAAGACGGCCTTGCCACGGGTGCATCGGGCCGCAACTGGGCCGCCTACGGTGCCGAGGTGCATTGGCCTGAGACTGCGCACGAATGGCAGCGCACCCTGCTCACCGATCCGCAAACCAGCGGCGGCCTGTTAGTGGGCTGCGCGCCGGGCGCTGTGGATGCCGTGCTGCGCGCTTTTCATGGCGATGGTTTCGCGCAAGCGGCCATCGTGGGGCGCATGCAGTCTGATATGGCGGGGCAGGGGCCACGGCTGCATTGCACCTAAAGCTGCAGGTTATTGTGCTGGGGCTTTGTTGCACCAGTCGGAAGGTCGATGAGATGATCCTCTGCATGTCTTTGTCCAGCCAGATCGACGTCCCTCGGGCTTTGAGCGCAGCGTTGTACGCAGCCCATTTGGTTGTTTTGTAGCGGGTCTTGGCGCCCTTGGGTTCGAGGCTATCAGCCCAAAAGATCGCCTTTGTACAATAAAGTCGCTTTGGGCGGGAATGTCAATCACCAAAGAAAAAACCCTAAGTGAATCAATCACTTAGGGTTGTATATGGCGGAGAGGGCGGGATTCGAACCCGCGGTGGGGATAAACCCACACACGCTTTCCAGGCGTGCGACTTAAACCGCTCATCCACCTCTCCGAAGCCTTTGATTATAGCCACAGGAGTGTGGGCATATAGAGAAACAGCGGCGGAGACGGCAAAAAAGCAGTGCGTCTTTCTTCGCAGACTACTTTCAGGCAGTTTTTGTGCTGGCCTGCACCATCTTCATGGCTGAGCCGATCAGCGCCGATACCTCGGTCATGTTGCTGGGTACGATGAGGGTGGTGGTGGCGTCGGAGGCCACTTTGCTGTAAGCCTCGACGGCTTTCTCTGCAACCTTGAGCTGCACGGCCTCTTGTCCGCCCGGTTGGCGAATCGCTGCGGCGATCCGTTCGATAGCATGTGCTGTAGCGTCTGCTACGGCGGTGATCGAGGCAGCTTCGCCCTGGGCCTTGTTGATGACGGCCTGTTTTTCACCTTCTGAGCGGGCAATGAAGGCTTCGCGTTCGCCGGTGGCGATGTTGATCTGTTCTTGGCGGCGGCCTTCGGAGGCGGCGATCAGTGCGCGCTTTCCTCGCTCTGCGGTGATTTGCGCCTGCATGGCGTGCAGGATTTCCTTCGGTGGGGTCAGATCCTTGATTTCGTAGCGCAGTACCTTTACGCCCCAGTTCAGTGCGGCCTCATCAATGGCTTGGACGACCTGGGCGTTGATGATGTCGCGTTCTTCAAAGGTCTTGTCCAGCTCCAGCTTGCCGATCACCGAGCGCAGTGATGTCTGTGCCAGCTGGGTCACCGCCATGATGTAGTTGCTTGATCCGTAGCTGGCGCGCATGGGGTCGGTGACCTGGAAATACAGGATGCCATCGACTTGCAGCTGCGTGTTGTCGCGCGTGATGCAGATCTGGCTGGGCACATCGAGCGGGATTTCCTTCAGGCTGTGCTTGTAGGCCACGCGGTCGATAAAGGGCACCAGGATGTTCAGGCCCGGCGTGAGGGTGCCTGCATATTTGCCCAGGCGTTCTTTCACCCAGGCGTTCTGCTGGGGCACCACCTTGACAGAGCGTGCAATGAAGATCACTGCGATGACAAGGAGGACGATGGCGATTTCCATTGGGGAACCTTTCGAGGGGAGGGTGATGCAGTCAGGGCTTATAGCGGATCGACGAGCAGGCGGCTGCCCACCAGCTCTGCGACCCGGTGCATGCCCGTGGAAGGGGTGACACCGGGGCGATGGATGGCTGTCCAGGTGGCGCCCCGGTATTTCACGGTGGTGGTGCCGTCGGCGTTCCAGCTGTCGATGACGATCGTTTCGCCGACGTCCAGGTTCACGCTGCGGTCGGCGCGGGCCGATGGATCGCCGGGGCGCCTTCTTTTGGCGTAGTGCCAGGCTACGACAGCGCCGCCACCGACTGCGGCAGCCGTGACGATTTGGCCCGTCAAAGGCAGGCCCGTGTGGGCCACCAGGGCGGCTGCAGCCAGACCCAGGGCCACCATCAGCAGGTAAAAAGTACCGGTGAGCAGCTCGGCAACGATCACACCTCCCGCCAGCAACCACCAGATGGTGGATTCCTCCATATTGACCTCCACAAGAACTTGTCTTTAGTGCACCACATTCTGGGTCAAAAGCGGTGCTATTCAAAGGCTCGTCAGGCTTATTCCTTACACTTCGCGCCTGATTCGTTTTTTAGCCGGGCAGGGCACGTTTGCACGGAGGCTGCGCATGAAATTTCGTTTTCCTATCATCATCATCGATGAAGACTATCGCTCCGAGAATACCTCGGGTCTTGGTATCCGCGCGCTTGCGCAGGCCATTGAGGCCGAGGGGTTCGAGGTGGTGGGCGTCACCAGCTATGGTGACCTGTCGCAGTTTGCGCAGCAGCAAAGCCGGGCCAGTGCTTTCATTCTGTCGATTGACGATGAAGAGTTCACTGTAGGTGAAGGGCTGGACCCCATCGTGCTGAGCCTGCGCAACTTCATTGGTGAGGTGCGCCGCAAGAATACCGAAGTGCCGATTTACGTGCACGGCGAGACCAAGACCAGCCGCCATTTGCCCAACGACATCCTGCGCGAGCTGCACGGCTTTATCCACATGTTCGAGGACACCCCCGAATTCGTGGCCAAGCACATCATCCGAGAGGCCAAGAGCTACCTTGAAGGCGTTAAGCCACCGTTCTTCAAGGCGCTGCTGGACTACGCCGAAGACGGCTCCTATTCATGGCATTGCCCCGGTCATTCGGGCGGCGTGGCATTTTTGAAAAGCCCCGTGGGCCAGATGTACCACCAGTTCTATGGTGAGAACATGTTGCGCGCTGACGTGTGCAATGCCGTGGAAGAACTGGGCCAGCTGCTGGACCACAACGGTGCCATCGGCGAGAGCGAACGCAATGCCGCGCGCATCTTCAACGCCGACCACTGCTTCTTCGTGACCAACGGCACATCTACTAGCAACAAGATGGTGTGGCACCACACCGTGGCGCCGGGCGACGTGGTGGTGGTGGACCGCAACTGCCACAAGTCCATCCTGCACAGCATCATCATGACCGGGGCCATCCCCGTGTTCATGAAGCCGACGCGCAACCACTTCGGCATCATCGGGCCGATTCCGCAGAGCGAGTTCGAGCCGGCCACCATCCAGGCCAAGATCAAGGCCAACCCGCTGCTCAAGGGCGTGGACGCGAAAAAAGTCAAGCCGCGCGTGCTCACGCTTACGCAGAGCACTTACGACGGCGTGCTCTACAACACCGAGACCATCAAGGGCATGCTCGATGGCTACGTGGACAACCTGCACTTTGACGAGGCCTGGCTGCCGCACGCGGCCTTCCACCCGTTCTATGGCAGCTACCACGCCATGGGCAAGAAGCGCGCGCGCCCCCAGCATTCGGTGACCTACGCCACGCAGTCCATCCACAAGCTGCTGGCCGGCATCAGCCAGGCCAGCCATGTGCTGGTGCAGGACTCGCAGACCACCAAGCTCGACCGCCACCTGTTCAACGAGGCCTACCTGATGCACACCAGCACCAGCCCTCAGTACAGCATCATCGCCAGCTGCGATGTGGCGGCCGCCATGATGGAGCCGCCCGGCGGCACCGCGCTGGTGGAAGAGAGCATTCTCGAAGCGCTCGACTTCCGCCGCGCCATGCGCCAAGTCGAAGCCGAGTTTGGCAAGAAAGACTGGTGGTTCAAGGTCTGGGGGCCAGAAAAACTGGTGGCAGAAGGTATTGGCCGCGCCGAAGACTGGATCATCCGCAGCGACAGCAAGAGCAAGAAAGCCGGCAGCAAGTGGCATGGCTTTGGCCAGTTGGCCGATGGCTTCAACATGCTCGACCCGATCAAATCGACCATCGTTACGCCAGGCCTGAGCCTGGACGGCAAGTTCGACAAGACCGGTATTCCAGCGTCCATCGTCACCAAGTACCTGGCCGAGCATGGCGTGGTGGTGGAGAAGACAGGGCTCTACAGCTTCTTCATCATGTTCACCATCGGCATCACCAAGGGCCGCTGGAACACCTTGCTGACCGCACTGCAGCAGTTCAAGGACGACTATGAGAAGAACCAGCCCATGTGGCGCATCCTTCCCGAGTTCTGCCAGCAGCACAAACGCTATGAGCGCATGGGCTTGCAGGACCTGTGCCAGCATGTGCATGAGATGTACGCCAAGTACGACATTGCGCGCCTGACCACCGAGATGTACCTGTCGGATCTGACCCCGGCCATGAAGCCGTCGGATGCGTTCTCACACATCGCGCACCGCACAACCGAGCGCGTGGAAATCGACCACCTGGAGGGCCGCATCACCGTGGGCTTGGTCACACCGTACCCTCCGGGCATTCCGCTGCTGATTCCGGGCGAGGTGTTCAACAAGAAAATCGTGGACTATCTCAAGTTCGCCCGCGAATTCGCCAAGCTGTGCCCTGGCTTCGAGACAGATATCCACGGCCTGGTCGAGGTCGAAGATGAATCTGGACAGGTGCGCTATTACGCCGACTGCGTGGCGGACAGCAACGCGCCGAAGAACCCCAAGCCTTTGGCCACCGCCAAGAATCTGGTGCAGGTAGGTGACGATGGGCCCTACGGTCGCAACGTCTGATCCTGCAGGGCAGGCCTTGGAGGGCTGCCGCAACCCGATGCTGCCTCATCTCGTCGGGTGGGGTGTGAAAGTTTTGGTGATAAGTGCCGTTGGCGCAATGTGGCAGAGCGCTGGTAGCTATTAAATATGTAGCTATCGATCAGTGTGGCATGTCTTCGCGCATCCGCACAAAACTGGCAAAGCGCGGCAATCCGCCGTCGTGCGTACCGCGAAAGCGGTACGTCACCCAGCTTCCCTCCGGGGGTGGCGTCTGTCGTTGTGTGTCTGTGAAACCGGCTCCCAGTCGAAACCGCTGGCCTGATGGCATCTCCACCAGCAAAGCCCCCATGCGCCCGGTGTGGCGACCTTTGCCTGGGAGGTGGGCAATGACGCGGGCTTCTGCATCTTCGTGGGTTTTGACCTTGACCAGATCGTCGCTGCGGCCTGACTGGTACCGCGAGCTGCCCCGGTGCAGCATCAGTCCTTCGCCGCCCGCGCGCACAGTGCGTTGCAAAAGGGCCTGGAGCGCTGTGTCGGTCGCGACCCGCTTTTGTGCCACCGCTTGCACCCAGGGCTGGCCGATGCGTTCGACCACAGCGTTGAGCGCGGGAATCCGTTCGTCGAAGGTGCCCGCGTTTTGGGGCAAGTCAAAGACCATGAAGCGCATGGCCCGCCAGGCGGTGTCGTCAGGCCGCTGCTGGCGGGTGGTGGACTGGGCATGCGCAAAGCGCCCACGCCCGGCCCACAGTTCGCCGTCCATGGGCGTCGAAGGCCAGCCGGTGGTGAACCATGCTGGCGCTGCCACCGTTTCACCACCCCTGGTGCGCAGCGTGTGCCCGTCCCAGTAGCCGCGTACGCCGTCGTATTTTTCGCTCACCCAGTAGTCGGCCAGCAACATGCCTGGCCGGTACACAGTCGCCAGCAGCAAGGCTGGCGCATCCGCGGCATAGACCCCAATGCCGGGCAGGGCGGACAGTGCCAGCCAAGTCAGACAGTGTCTGCGGCGCATGCTACGCAATGGAGGGTGCTATTGAAGATATAGCTGCTTGCGCTTTATGGGTGGTCGCTAGCAGCCATTTTTACTGCTAATCCTGCGGGGCGGGTCAGACCTGGTCGGCGGAAAGGCCCGCCGTCTGGCTGAAGCCGCCGTCCACATAGGTGATTTCGGCCGTCATGCCGCTGGCCAGGTCGGACAACAGGAATGCCGCCACATTTCCCACATCTTCAATCGTCACGTTGCGGCGCAGGGGCGCGGCATCGGCCACGCGGCCCAGCAGCTTGCCAAAGTCCTTGATACCGCTGGCTGCCAGCGTCTTGATGGGTCCGGCGCTGATGCCGTTGGCACGGATGGCACGGCCATCCTCGGTGCGGCCCACGGCTTCGGCCAGATAGCGTACGCTGGCCTCTAGGCTGGCTTTGGCCAGGCCCATGGTGTTGTAGTTGGGGATGGAGCGCAGCGCACCCAGGTACGACAGCGTCAGCAGCGACGACTTGTCGTTCAGGTAAGGCAACGCTGCCTTGGCCATGGCCGGGAAGCTGTAGGCGCTGATGTCGTGTGCAATGCGAAACCCTTCGCGCGAGAGGCCTTCGAGGAAGTTGCCGGCGATCGCTTCGCGTGGCGCAAAACCAATGCTGTGCACAAAACCGTCAAATTTAGGCCATGCCTGGGCGAGGTCTGTGAACATGCGTTCGATCTGCTCGTCGCTGGCCACGTCGCAGTCAAAAATCAGCTTCGAGTCAAACTCGGCGGCAAAGTCGGTGATGCGGTCTTTGAAGCGCTCGCCCACATAGCTGAACGCGAGTTCAGCGCCTTGCTGGTGGCAGGCACGGGCGATGCCGTAGGCGATGGAGCGGTTGGACAGTACGCCCGTGATGAGCAGCTTCTTGCCGGTCAGAAAACCCATGTTTGTTCTCCTGTGGAATGCGGAATATCGGCAGACCACTGGCCGAGGGGCGTTCACCCCGCTGCCTGCGCAAAAATGCTGCCGACGTAGGGCAGAATTGTCGCATGCGGTACTTGGCTCTTTTCATGCTCTGGGTCTGCGCCGTACCGGCGTGGGCTGCGCATGCGTATGCACTCTGGGGCGAGCCCCTGTATCCGGCGGGCTTCACTCATTTTGCGTATGTCAATCCAGATGCACCCAAAGGCGGAGACCTGCGCCTGGTGAGCAACGTGCGCACCTCCACGTTCGACAAATACAACCCGTTCACCATGCGTGGCGCCGCGCCCGCTTACCTGAGCGAACTGATGTTCGACAGCCTGCTGACCGGTTCGCTGGACGAAACCGCCACGGGTTACGGTCTGCTCGCCGAGGATGTGGGTGTGGCGTCCGATGGCCTCTCTGCCACTTTTCGCCTGCGGCCCGAGGCGCGCTTTCATAACGGCGATCCGGTGCTGGCGCAGGACGTGGCCTGGTCGTATGAAACGCTGGTGGGGCCGTTTACCTCGCCCGCCTACAAGACGCTGCTGATCGATGTTGCAGGGGTGGATGTGGTAAATGACCGCACAGTGCGGTTTCGATTCAAAAACCCGAACCGCGAGCTGCCCCTGACCGTTGGAGGGCTGCCCATTTTCAGTCGCGCCTGGGGTATGGAAGGCGATAAGCACAAGCCCTTTGACCAGGTTGTGACCGACATTCCCATTGGCAGCGGCCCCTACAAAATCGGCCCGGTGCGCTTTGGCAAGGACATTACCTACGTGCGTGATCCCCAGTATTGGGCGCGTGACTTGAACGTACGCCGGGGTCAGAACAATTTCGACCGCATCGAGGTGAAGATTTACAAAGACGCCACGGCACGCCTCGAAGCCTTGAAGGCAGGCGAATTTGACCTGATGCGTTTCTTCAGCGCAGGCGACTGGGCGCGACGTGTCAATGGCAAAAAATTTGATACCGGCGAGCTGGTGAAGGGTGAATTCACGCACAAGCTGCCCTCAGGGTTTCAGAGTTACGTGCTCAACACCCGCAGGCCGTTTTTGCAGGACGAGCGCGTGCGCGAAGCCCTGGGCCTGGCGATTGATTACGAGTGGATGAACCGCCAGCTGTTCTACGACGCCTACCAGCGCGTGCACGGCCTGTTTGGCAACACCCGCTGCGAGACACACGGCAGCCCGTCGCCGCAAGAACTCGCACTGATGGAGCCTTGGCGCAAGAGCATCCCGCCCGCTGCCTTCGGCCCCATGCCACAGCCCCCGCGCACGGATGGTTCGCACAGCCTGCGGGACAACCTGCGCCGTGCCAAAGCCTTGCTCAACGAAGCCGGTTGGGCCGTCAAGGACGGGGCGCTGCGCAACGCGCAGGGCGAAGCCCTGGTGCTCGAATACATGGACAGCAACGAGGGCGGCGTGCGCACTGTCACGCCGTGGATGCGCAACCTGGAAAAGCTCGGCATTGCCTTGCGTTTTCGCTCTGTCGACTTCGCGCTGTACCAGCAGCGCCTGCAGAAGTTCGACTTTGACATCACCTCGATTGCCTACCAGGGCACGAACAACCCCGGTCAGGAGTTCGCGGACTTGTTTGGCAGCAAGGCTGCCGACACCGAGGATTCAGGCAACTTCACCGGCGTGAAGAGCCCGGCCGTGGACGCCATGATCCGCGCCATGACCAGCGCCAAGACGCAGGAGCAGCTTTTGCCCGCCTGCCATGCGCTCGAACGCATCATCGTCGCGGGCCACTACCTGATTCCGCAGTGGACCGCGGGAACGCACCGCATGGCCTACAACGCCTGGCGGCTTGCCAAACCGGACATGGTGCCGCCGTATTCTCCGGGGGAGACCTGGGTCATCAACACCTGGTGGGCAAAGCGGTCTGCACAGACCACGCCAACCGCACACTGAGCCATGTTTGCCTACATCCTCAAACGCATCCTGCTCATGCTGCCCACGCTGCTGGGCGTGCTGCTGCTTACTTTTGCCGTGGTGCAGTTTGTTCCCGGCGGGCCGGTGGAGCAGTACCTGGCCGAGGCCAAGGCCGGAGCGGCGGGCGCGGAAGGTGGTGGCATGGGCTACCGGGGCGCGCAGGGTGTGGACCCCAAGCGCTTGGAGCAGATCAAGGCGCAGTACGGTTTTGACAAGCCGCCGGCCGAGCGCTTTGTGCAAATGCTGGGCCAGTTCGCACGTTTCGACCTGGGCCGCAGCTTTTTCCAGAACAAGGATGTGTGGCAACTGGTGAAAGAGAAGCTCCCGGTGTCGATCAGCCTGGGGCTCTGGACCTTCTTCATCAGCTATCTGGTGGCCGTGCCGCTGGGCGTGGCCAAGGCGGTGCGCGCCGGGTCGCGCTTTGATCTGGTGACTACGCTGCTCATCCTGGTGGGCTATGCCATTCCCGGCTTCGTGCTCGGGGTGGCCTTGCTGGTCATCTTTGGTGGGCAGTTGCAGTGGTTTCCGCTGCGCGGACTGACGTCGAGCAACTGGGATGAACTGGGCTGGGGTGCGCGCATCGTGGATTACCTCTGGCACATCACCCTGCCCATCATCGCTATGGTGCTGGGCAGCTTTGCGGTGACAGCCATGCTGACCAAGAACGCCTTTCTGGAAGAGATCCGCAAACAGTATGTGCTGACGGCGCGCGCCAAGGGGCTCTCGGAACGCCAGGTGCTTTGGAAGCATGTGTTTCGCAATGCGCTCATTCCCATCATTACGGGCTTCCCGGCGGCGTTCATTGGGGCGTTTTTTACCGGCTCGCTGCTCATCGAGACACTGTTCTCGCTCGATGGCCTGGGTCTGCTCAGCTACGAGAGCGTGATTCGGCGGGATTATCCCGTGGTGCTGGGCACGCTGTACCTTTTTACGCTGATCGGCCTGTTCACCAAGCTGATCTCTGATCTTTGTTATGTGTGGGTAGACCCGCGGGTCAAGTTCGATTGAAAGGTTGCAGGCGCATGGCAATAGATATTTCTGTGGCGCAAGAGACGGTCGAACGCATCGTAGGCATGCTGCAGCGTCGCGTGCCCGGGCTGCTTGCCGTCTACGGATTTGGCAGCCGGATCCAAGGCGCGGCGCGTGCCGACAGTGACCTCGACATGGCTGTACTCGTGGCGGGATATGCCGACGTTCTGCTGCTCTGGCAACTCTCGGGCGAACTGGCAGACATCGCCGGGTGTGCGGTCGATCTGCTGGATTTGCGCGCCGCTTCCACCGTGATGCAGTACCAGATCATCACGACCGGGGTGCGTTGGTGGGCCAAGGACGCACAGGCGGCCTTGTTCGAGAGCGCTATCCTGAGTGAGAAAACGGCCCTGGATACGGCCAGGGCGGGATTGCTGGGTGACATTGCCCTGCGTGGAACCGTGTATGCATGATGACGTATTGATCAACAAGGTGGCAACGATTGAGCGCTGCGTGGCGCGAGCGCGGGAAGAGTATTTCCGCGATCCCGGCAGCTTTGGCACGGATTTCACTCGGCAGGACGCCGCCATCCTCAACATACAGCGTGCCTGCGAAGCGGCGCTGGACATGGGCCAGCACCTGATACGGCGCGAGCGCTTGGGCATACCGCAAAGTGCGCGCGATGTCTTTGCACTGCTGGCGCAAGGCGGCTGGATCGCTCTCGCCCTCGCCGAAGGGTTGAAGCGCATGGTGGGCTTTCGCAACATTGCGGTGCACGATTACAAAGCCCTTCAGCTTCCCATTACCGTGGCCATCATCGAGAAGCATCTTGACGAATTCTTGCAATACAGCCAAGCCGTATTGCTTGGGCGCCCAAAAGCGTGATGTCTTCTGTTGCGCCCTCCCTTTCCCCTTCGCGCCGCGCCTGGCTGCGGTTCAAGCGCAACCGCCTGGGCTATTGGAGCCTGGTGGTTTTTTGCGTGCTGGTGGCGCTGAGCCTGTGCGCCGAGCTGGTCAGCAACGACCGGCCGCTGATCGTGCGCTACGAGGGGCAGACCTATTTCCCGATGCTCAAGGACTACCCCGAGACCACGTTCGGCGGCGACTTTCTCACGCCCACCGACTATCTCGATCCGTTCATCCAACAAAAACTCAGCCAAGGCAGCAACTGGGCGCTCTACACCCTCAACCCCTACGGCCCCAACACGCTGAACTATTTTGCCAAGGCGCCCAACCCTTCTGCGCCCACACCGGACAACTGGCTAGGCACCGATGACCGGGGGCGCGATCTGGCGGCGCAGCTGCTTTACGGCTTTCGGGTCAGTGTTCTGTTTGCGTTGGCGCTCACGGTGACCGGCGTGCTATTGGGGGTGGTCACTGGCGCCATCCAGGGTTTCTTTGGCGGCAAGACCGACCTGGCGTTTCAGCGCTTCATCGAAATCTGGGGCTCCATGCCTGAGCTGTATCTGCTCATCATTTTCAGCGCCGTTTTTGCGCCCAGCATTTCGCTGCTGCTCATCTTGCTGAGTTTGTTTGGCTGGATGGGCCTGTCGGACTACGTACGTGCCGAGTTTTTGCGCAACCGCCAACTCGATTACGTGAAGGCTGCGCGGGCCCTGGGCGTGGGCAATTGGCAAATCATCTGGCGCCACATCCTGCCCAACAGCCTCACGCCGGTGGTCACGTTTTTGCCGTTTCGCATGAGTGCGGCCATTTTGGCGTTGACATCGCTCGATTTTCTCGGTTTAGGCGTGCCGCCGGGGACACCATCGCTGGGTGAATTGCTCAGCCAGGGCAAGAACAGCATCGATGCCTGGTGGATCTCGCTGTCCACCTTTGCGGTATTGGTGGTCACGCTCCTGCTGCTGACCTTTATGGGCGATGCGCTGCGCGATGCGCTCGACCCTCGAAAGGCTGAAAAATGACGACAGCATGGGGTAGCCCTCTGCTGCAAGTGCGTGGTCTGCGCGTGCGTTTTGGCGCGAAAGAAGTCGTTCGGGATGTTTGCTTCGACATCTCGCCAGGCGAAAAATTCGCACTGGTGGGCGAGTCGGGTTCGGGCAAAACCATTACAGCGCTCAGCCTGCTGCGCTTGGCGAGCGATGCCGTCTTGCAAGGCAGTGCCGTGTTCAAGGGCCGCGACCTGCTGGCGCTTTCTGAGCGCGAAATGCGCGGCGTGCGCGGCGGCGACATCGCCATGATTTTCCAGGAACCCATGACGGCGCTCAACCCGCTGATGACCGTGGGCCGACAAATCAGTGAAGTGCTGGAGCTGAAACAGGCGCTGTCGCAGGCACAGTCTTGGCAGTCCGCGATTGAATTGCTGGCAAGCACCGGCATCCCCGAGCCCGAGCGGCGGGCCGCGGCCTTCCCGCACCAGCTCTCGGGCGGGCAACGCCAGCGCGCCATGATTGCCATGGCCCTGGCCAGCCGACCGGCGCTGCTGCTGGCCGATGAACCCACTACTGCGCTCGACGTCACGCTGCGCGGCCAAATTCTCGACCTGCTGGCCGACCTGCAGCGCCAGACGGGCATGGCCGTGCTGCTCATCACGCACGACCTCAACCTGGTGCGCCGTTTTGCCGACCGCGTGGCGGTGATGGAGCAGGGCGTTTTGGTGGAACAGGGGGTGGTGACCGATGTATTCGCAAACCCCCAACACGCCTACACGCGCCGCCTGATTGCCAGCCAGCCCCAGCGCGACGTGGTCGAAGAGGAGCCCGATGCGCACGCACAGGCTGTGCTGCGTGCGCACAACCTGCGCGTTGTTTATCCAACGCCTTTGCCGGGCGTGCGCGGGTGGTTCAAGAAAGGCGAGTTCATTGCTGTGGACGGAGCCGACATGTGCCTGCTCCCTGGTCGCACGCTGGGTGTGGTGGGTGAATCGGGCTCGGGCAAGTCCACGCTCGCGCAGGCATTGCTGGGCCTGCTGCCGCACCAAGGCAGCGTGGAAGTGGCCGGAAGCGCCTGGCAGGCGCCAGCAGCGCGCAATACCCAGCACAACCAGCGCCTTCGCCAGCAGATCCAGGTGGTCTTCCAAGACCCGTTCTCGTCGCTCTCTCCACGCCTCACGGTGGAAGAAATTGTCGGCGAGGGTTTGCGTGTGCATGCGCCCGGTTTGCCTGCGGCCGACTTGCGCCAGCGGGTCGAAGCGGCGCTGCATGAGGTGGGTTTGAGCGAAGACCAGTTCCCCGGCCTGCTGGCGCGCTACCCGCACGAATTCTCGGGCGGCCAGCGCCAGCGCCTGGCCATTGCGCGCGCGCTCATCGTGCAGCCCCAGGTGCTGGTGCTCGACGAGCCGACCAGCGCGCTCGATGTCACCATCCAGCAGCAGGTGCTGGTCTTGCTGCAACGGCTGCAGCGTGAAAAGGGCCTGAGCTACGTGCTCATCACCCATGACGTGGATGTGATCCGCGCCATGGCGCACCAGGTCCTGGTGATGAAAGACGGTGAAATCGTTGAAAACGGCCCGGTGGCACAGGTGCTCGATGCGCCGCGCCACCCTTACACCCAGCGACTGGTGGCTGCTGCTGGCGTGGCTGATGCGAATTTTTAGAGAAAAATGACTCTAAGGCTTATACAGTAAGCGCTGACAGCTATTAAAAATATAGTTGCAGCAGAGCGGTTTTTTTCAGTCTGTGGTGCTCGCACCCTCTTGCGGCACCCACAGGACCTGCTGCTCATCCACGCCCAGTGCACGGGCCTGATCCATGAGTTTGTCTTTGACATCCTGGGCCAGTGTGGGTGTGCGCGACAGGATCCAGAAGTAATCCAGGCTGGAGCCGACCACCATCGCCCACTGGTACTGCGGGTCGAGCGCCACCACGTTGTAGCCGCCATAAAACGGGCCAAAGAACGACACCTTCAGCGCCGCTTGCGTGGGCGCACCCACAAAGCGAGCCTTGCCTGTCGACTGCTTCCACTGCCGTCGCTCGGGATCAAAGCCCCGGTTGACCACGCGGATCGTGCCGTCGTCGTTGCGGCGGTAGTCGGCGCCGGTGCGCACCAGGCCTTTTTCAAAAATATGGTCGATGCGCGCGACCTCGTACCAGTGGCCCGCGTAGCGGTCCACATCAAAGTCCACCGGCTGTATGCCCGGCGGCACGCGCGTGGCGCAGGCGCTCAGCGCCAGAACGCAAATCAGTGCGCCGCCGCCCAGGACAAGGGGCAGCCAGGGGGCGCGGCGCAGAGGGGGAGGCAAATGCATGGGTGCTCTCTTTGTCGATGTGTTGTGCACAGGCGCCAAAAGCAGCGCATGCCTGACTTTAGGCGGGCCGCCAAACAGTGCCTGTAGGCCGACGCTGGCATTCGATGTCAGGCAGGGCGGGGCTGCAGCGCTGGTGGGTGCGGGTAAGCTAGCGCCTGCAGGGCGTGCAAAGGGTGCATGCCTTGCCGTCACTCAGGCAGCCATAGACCATGCAATTCAACGACCTCGCAGACAGCCACGAAGACACCGAACACAGCCGCGCAGAGCGCACGGCCGCTGCGTCGCGCAGCACCTGGGTGAGCGTGGGGGTCAACCTGGTGCTTTCCAGCATCCAGATCGTGGTGGGCGTTTTTTCCAAATCGCAAGGCCTGATTGCCGACGGCATTCACTCGCTGTCCGACCTGGTGGCCGACTTCGTGGTGCTGTTTGCCAACCACCATGCCCAGAAAGAGGCCGACGAGGAGCACCCCTACGGCCATCAGCGCTTTGAAACCGCCGCCTCACTGGTGCTGGGCCTGTTGCTGCTGGGCGTGGGCGTAGGCATGCTGTGGCAGGCCGCCATCAAGCTGGAAAACCCCGCCGAAGTGCCCAAGGTGCACGTGATGGCCCTGTGGGTGGCTGGCGCGGCGCTGGTGGGCAAAGAGCTTTTGTTTCGCTACATGCTGGCGGTGGCCAAGCGCGTCAAGTCGAGCATGCTGGTGGCCAATGCCTGGCATGCCCGCTCGGATGCGGCCTCGTCGCTGGTGGTGGGGATCGGCATTGCCGGCAACCTGATGGGCTACCCGCTCCTGGATCCGATTGCGGCGTTGATCGTCGGTTTTATGGTGGCCAAAATGGGCTGGGAGTTTGGCTGGGACGCGCTGCACGACCTGATGGACCGCTCGGTGGACGAGCAGGAGGTGCAGGCCATCCGCCAAACGCTGCTCGACACCCCAGGTGTGAGTGGCGTACACGATGTGCGTACACGCAAAATGGGCGACATGGTCGTGGTGGATGCGCACCTGGAGGTCAACGCCGCGCTCACTGTCGAGGCAGGTCACGACATTGCCGTACTGGCGCGCCAGCGGGTGCTGCAAAGGCACCGCGTGCTCAACCTGATGACCCATGTGGACCCCTGGCGCAAGCCCGATCTGGACCATGCGCCGCTGCCCGTGCGCGGCAGTACCGCACAAGAGTAAGCCGCCCCGCACCGCAGGGCGCGGCTGTGCCTCGCGGGTCAGGTGGTGGCGGGCGGTGCGAGCCGGTTGCGGCGCCAGCGCAGGCCCACGGTGCGCACCAGCTCCAGCCAGGCCAGGCACAGCGCGATCAGCACGGCGGCCGCGGCCAGGCCCTGGCGGCCGGGTAGCTCCAGCCCCATGAGTGCGCGCAGCCACGGGATGCCCAGCACGGCCAGCAGCAGCAAGCCCATGCCGGCGGCCATGCCCCACAGCCAGGGGTTGCGGTCGGTGAAGCCAAACCAGGCAGGGCGCGAGAGGTCACGGTTGGCCCAGATGAGCAGCATCACGCCCAGCACCAGCGTGCCAAACACCACGCTGCGACCTTGTGCATGGCTCCAGCCCTGGTCGATCAGCCAGGCCTGCCCGGCCAGCAGAACAGCCGCCATGCCGAGGCCCTGCAATACCGAGTAGAGCAGCGGCGCGGCTGCAAACGGCGAATCAGCCACCGGGCGCGGCGCGCGCTCCATCAGGTCCTCGGCCTCGGGCTCAGCCTCGAAAACGATGGAGCAGGCCGGGTCGATCAGCAGCTCCAGCAGCACAATGTGCACCGGCAGCAGCAGCACCGGCCAGTGCAGCAGCGTGGGCACCAGCGCCAAGGCGATGATGGGAATATGCACGGCGAACACGAAGCGCACCGCCTTGCGGATGTTGTCGTCAATGCGCCGACCCTGTCGGATGGCGGCCACGATGCTGGCAAAACTGTCGTCCAGCAGCACCAGTGCGGCGGCTTCGCGCGCTACGTCGGTGCCGCGCTCGCCCATGGCGATGCCCACGTCGGCGGCCTTGAGGGCGGGGGCGTCGTTCACACCGTCGCCCGTCATGGCGACCACCTCGCCCGAGACGCGCAGCAGTTGCACCAGGCGCAGCTTGTGCTGGGGCTTGAGGCGTGCGCACAGGTCCACATGTTGCAGGCGCTGGCGCAGGGTGGCATCGTTCATGGCCTCCATCTCGGCGCCGGTGATGACGTCGGGGCGCTCCGACAGTCCCACCTGCTGCGCGATGGCACGGGCCGTGGCGGGGTGGTCGCCCGTCATCATGATCACGCGCACGCCGGCGCGCCGGCATTCGGCCAGGGCGGTGGGCACTTCGGGGCGCGCTGGGTCGGCCAGTGCGACCAGGCCCAGGAATTCAAAGTCGAAATCGTGCTGGCTCTGCGGCCACGGCGGGGCGCCGTCCTGGCCCGATGGGGCCGCGTTCCAGCGCCCGCACGCCACCCCCAGCATGCGCAGGCCGCGCTCGGCCATGGCTTCTACCTGGCGCTGGATGGCGGCTCTTTGGTCGGTGCCAAGGTGGCACAGGTCGGCCACGGCTTCGGGCGCGCCCTTGGTCGCCAAAAGATATTGCGCAGGGCGGGTGCTGGCAAACACCCGCGTCATGGCCAAGATTTCGCCCGACAGCGCGTATTCAAAGGTTGGCTCGCGCCCGTCGTGTACGTGCTCGGTGCCGGCCAGCCACTGGTGGCCAAAGTGCTGAATGGCCTTTTCCATCGGGTCGAACGGGTCGCCTGGCGTGGCCAGCATGGCGAATTCGACCAGGCGGTGGAATTCCTCGGGCAATTCCTCGGGCCTGTCGCTGGCGCCTTCGGGCGTGAACTGCGCTTCCGCCGTCTGCAGTGCTGCGACGGCCATGCGGTTGGTGGTGAGCGTGCCGGTCTTGTCCACCGCCAGCACCGTGATGGCGCCCAGCGCTTCGACGGCGGTGATGCGCCGCGTCAGCACTTTTTGCTGCGAAATACGCCACGCACCCAGCGCCAGAAACACGGTGAGGATGACGGGGATTTCTTCGGGCAGGATGGCCATGGCCAGGGCAATGCCCGAGAGCAGGCTCTCGAGCATAGGCCGGCCATTCCACCCCCAGTTCAGCAAGATTTGAGCGCTGGCCAGCACCAAGGCGCCTGCACCCAGCCGGCGCACCAGTTTGCGCGAACCCTCTTGCAACGCGGACACCGCCTCGGTGGTAGCGGCCAGGTCGGCGCCGATGCTTCCTACGGCCGTGTGGGCGGCGGTGGCCTGCACCTGCGCCACGCCCACGCCGCGGGTCACTACGGTGCTGGCGAACAACATAGCCCCCACGCTTGCCACTTCGTGTGCTGCGCTGCCCTCCAAGGGGGCTGGCCTGGCTTGGGGCGGCCCGGCGCTGGCGGCCGTTGCCCCCGCGCTGGCAGAGCCCTGTGCGCCTTGCGCAGCAGGCAGTTTGGCCACGGGCACTGCCTCACCCGTCAGCAGCGATTCGTCCACTTCCAGCAAGCCTTCCAGTAGTTGTGCGTCGGCGGCGATGCGGTCGCCCTCATGCAGCACCAGCAGGTCGCCGCACACCACGTCGCGCCCGGCAATGCGCTGCTCTTGTCCGTCTCGGATGACCAGTGCGCGCGGGGCAGACAGGTCGCGCAGCGATTCGAGTGCGCGCTGCGTTTTGCGCTCCTGCACCAGCGTGATG
The DNA here is from genome assembly GCF_003096555.1 of Simplicispira sp. 125. Lineage (NCBI taxonomy): Bacteria > Pseudomonadati > Pseudomonadota > Betaproteobacteria > Burkholderiales > Comamonadaceae > Simplicispira > Simplicispira sp. 125. The sequence continues at coordinate 697,676 of NZ_QEKM01000001.1, forward strand.
CCAATCACCACGAACACGAAACTGAGCAAGAAGATCGCCTCGGCGCGGTCGCCTAGCGCCAGGTAGATGCCGCCTGCGGCCAGCAGCATGAGGAACATGGGCTCGGTCAGCACATCGCGAACGATGGCGAAGGTGGTCTTGGGTGCGCTGCCGGGCAGCAGATTCGGGCCCTCTTGGGCCAGGAGGCGCGCTGCCTCGGCGGCGCTCAGGCCGGTTTGGGGTGGCATTGTGCCGGGTGGGGGGGCTTGGTTGGCGGGCATCGTGATTTTTCTCTGGGCCAGGGTACACAGCTTTCGGCCCTAACAATCCAGGGTGTGGTCTGTTGCCAGTGTAGACAGGCCGCCAGAGGGGGGGATCTGGCGATTTTTAGAATTTAGATGAAATAGGCCTCAAACGCTTGTCTATCAAGCGCAAGCAGCTATTGTTTTTATATTTTCGATGCTGTCGCCAAAGCAGATGGCCTTGCACGGCGAAGGAAAAACGAACGCAATGGACCAGTGCGTGCCAGAGCCGCCGCTTGAACCGCGACCACGCGCCGGTGGTGCCCGCGCAAGCCGTGGACGTTTTACTATCGCGGCATGAGTGATACCCCCAACGACCCAACTGCCGCCCTCGCATCCACCGCCACCATTGCCCGCCGCAGCGATCTGGTGCGGCTTGCCGTGGTGGCCATGCAGGCACATGGACTGGCCCCTGAGTTCTCTGCCGACGCACTGGCCGAAATGGCGGCCATTGCCGGTCCGTCGCAGGAGTCGGGCGCCGGTATCGAGGACATGCGCGCGCTGCTGTGGTGCTCGATTGACGACGATGATTCGCAGGACATCGACCAGTTGAGCGTCTGCCACGAAGCAAAAGACGGCTGGCGCGTGCTGGTCGCCATTGCCGATGTCGATGCGCTGGTGCACAAAGACTCGGCCATCGACCTGCATGCGCAGGTCAACACTGCTTCGGTCTATACCGCAGCGCGCGTGTTTCCCATGCTGCCCGAGCGGCTCTCCACCGACCTGACCTCGCTGGGTGCGCACAAGGATCGCCTGGCCATCGTCACAGAAATGGTGGTGGACGCGCAGGGGCAGGTGAGCAGTTTCAGAATCTGCCGTGCCCAGGTGCGCAACCAGGCCAAGCTGGCCTACGACTCGCTCGCGGCCTGGCTGGACGGCAATGGCGAGCTGCCCGCTGCCGCCCGCGCAGTACCCGGTATGGATGCGCAGCTGCGAGGTCAGGACGCTGCCGCCCAGGCGCTGCGCAAACGCCGCACCGCACACGGTGCGCTGCAGTTCGAAACTTTTGAGGCGCGCGCCCAGGTGCAAGGCGAGCAGGTGGTCGCCATCCTCCAGCGTGCGCACAACCGCGCGCGCCAGCTGATCGAAGAATTCATGGTGGCGACCAACATTTGCACCGCGCAGTTTCTGGAGAAACACGGTGGCCTGGCCATGCGCCGCGTGGTGCGCTCGCCCGAGCGCTGGAGCCGCGTGGTCGAGGTGGCCAAAAAATTGGGCGACACATTGCCCGCCGAGCCCGACGCGAAAGCACTGGAAGCCTTTCTGGAGCGCCGCCGCGAGGCCGACCCGCTGCGCTTTCCCGACCTGTCGCTCACCATCGTGCAGTTGATGGGCGCGGGCGAATACGTGGTTGAAGATGCCCAGCCTGGCGCCCCGGTGGACCATTCGAAAACCGTGGCGGTCGAAGACTATGGCCATTTTGGCCTGGCGATTCGGGACTACGCACACTCGACCGCGCCCAACCGCCGCTACCCCGATCTCATCAGCCACCGGCTGGTCAAGGCCGTGCTGGCGAGCCTGCATTCGCCCTACAGCGTGCCTGAGCTGCAGGCCCTGGCCGAGCACTGCAACCGCCAGGAAAGCGCTGCCAAAAAAGTGGAACGAAGCCTGCGCAAATCCGAGGCTGCGCTGTTCTTGCAAGACAAGAGGGGTGCCGAGTTCGACGCCATCGTCACCGGCAAAAACAACCGGGGCACTTGGGTGCGCACGCTTGTGCCACCGGTTGAGGGAAAGCTGATGAATGCCGGGCCCGAGGTCGACGTGGGCGAGAAGCTGCGCGTCAAGCTGATCAGCACCGATGTGGCCCAGGGATTTATCGACTTTGCGCCCAGCCCGTGAGGCATTGAGCGTCACACTCAGCATGCTGACAGCTTGAATGAAAAGTGGCTCTAACGCTTTCTGGATAAGCGGGAGCAGCTATGATTTAAAGAGTTTCCTTGCCCATGGCGCCTGCGCGCTGCCCGAGCCACACAAACCCAGATCGCGCTATGCCATCCCTTCCATCCAACGATCAGGCTGCCCCGCAGCCCCATCCAGGTAAGCGCATGCCCCAGGTGCACCCCGATGTGCTCAAACTCGGCCTGGTGAGTTTTCTCACCGACCTGAGCTCGGAGATGATTTTCTCGGTGTTCGCCGTGTTCTTCACCACGGTCGCCGGGGCGTCGAGTGCGCTGCTGGGGCTCATCGAAGGGCTGGCCGATTTCTCTGCCTCGTCGCTCAACTACCTTGCTGGATGGTTGTCGGACCGCACTGGCCAGCGCAAATGGTTCGCGACCGCAGGCTATGGGTTTTCGGCGCTGGCCAAGATGATTTTGCTGGTGTCCTCGTCCATCACCGGGCTGGCCGCGTTCCGCGTCATCGAGCGCCTGGGCAAAGGCTTTCGCGGGCCACCGCGCGATGCCTGGCTGGTGTCGGTGGCCGGTGAGTCCTCGCGCGGTTTTGCGCTGGGGGTCCACAAGGCGCTGGACAAATCGGGCGCCGTATTCGGCCCCCTGGTGGCCTACGGTTTGTTGAAGTGGCTGGGCGAATCGGCCAGCACCTACAGTGTGCTGTTCCTGGTGGCTGTCGTGCCTGCGGTGCTGGGCGTTGTGGTGCTTACGCTGATCCACAACCCGCCGGGCCAGCCCCACCCGCGCGAGAGCCTGCATGAGAACTGGCAGCAACTCAGCCCCGGTTTCAAGCGCTTTCTGCTGCCCGCCGGTGTGTTTGCGTTGGCCTACTTCAGCCTGGGTTTCTTTTTGCTGCGCGCGCACGGCGTGGGCTTTAGCCTGACGGATGTGGTGCTGCTTTACGCCCTGTTCAACACCACCTGCGTGGTGGCCGCGCCGCTGGTGGGCCACCTGGGCGACCGGGTGGGGCGCAGCCGCATCGTGTTGCTGGGCTACGCCGTGTACGCCGGCCTGAACCTGTGGATGGTGTTTGCCAGCACGCGCTGGGAGATGGTGGCCGTGTTCTGTCTTTATGGCGTGTTCTATGCGATTGAAGAGTCGCAGAGCAAGGCCTTCATTGCCGACATCGAGCCCGAGCGCCGCGCTACGGCCATGGGGGCTTACAACTTCGTCACCGGGACTTTGTACCTGCCGGCCTCGCTGGTGGCAGGGGCGCTGTGGACGGTGTCTCCTAGCCTTGCCTTTGGCTTGGCCACCGCGTTGGCGTTGGCGGCCATGGTGATTTTTGTGCGCGTGCGGCCTGCCGCGCATCCCATGCGCTGACGACTGCCCTACAGTGACACCATGAGCCATCCACAAACCTTCCGCCGCAGCGATCTGGTCCGCATTGCCACCGAGGCCATGAAAGAGCGCGGCCTGGAGCCTGAGTTTCCCGCAGGCGCGCTGCGCGAGCTGGCAGCGCTCACCGGCCCGGGCGTGGACACCAGTCCCACCATCCGCGACCTGACCGCGCTGCCCTGGTGCTCCATCGACAACGACGACTCGCTCGACCTGGACCAGCTCACCGCCTGCGGGGCCATGGGCGGCGGCGCGGTGAAGATTTTTGTCGCCGTGGCCGATGTGGACGCGCTGGTGAAGAAGAACTCCGCGATTGACCTGCATGCGCGCACCAACACCACCTCGGTCTACACCTCGGCGCGGATATTCCCCATGCTGCCCGAGCGTCTCTCCACGGATCTGACGTCCCTCAATGACGGGCAGGAACGCCTAGCGATCGTCACCGAGATGGTGGTCGATAAGGATGGCGTGGTGACGCACAGCACCGTGCACCGCGCCCGCGTGCGCAACCAGGCGAAACTGGCCTACGACGCGGTCGCCGCATGGATAGAAGGCGAGGGTGATTTGCCTGAGGCAGCGCGCGCCGTGCCAGACATGGACGAACAACTGCGTACGCAGGACGCCGTGGCCCAGCGCATGCGCGTGCGCCGACGTGACCAGGGTTCGCTGGAACTGGAAACCTTCCAGCCGCGCGCCGTGTTCGAGGGCGAGCGCGTTGTGGGCATCGCCCAGCAGGTGCAAAACCGTGCGCGCCAACTGATCGAAGAATTCATGATCGCCACCAACACCTGCACGGCGCAGTTCCTGGCGCAACACGGCGGCAGTGCCCTGCGCCGGGTGGTGCGCTCGCCCGAGCGCTGGCTGCGCATCGTCGAAGTGGCCAGCAAATACGGCGAATCCTTGCCCAAAACGCCCGATTCACGCGCGTTGGAGGGCTTTCTGGCACGCCAGCGCAAGGCCGATCCGCTGCGCTTTCCCGATCTGTCGCTGGTCATCATCAAGCTGATGGGCTCGGGCGAATACGTGGTCGAGCACCCGCACGGCGAGCCCATCGGCCACTTTGGTCTGGCGGTGCGCGACTACACCCATTCCACCGCGCCCAACCGCCGCTACCCCGATCTGGTCAGTCTGCGCATGGTCAAAGCGCTGCTGCAAAGCGAGCGCTCGCCCTACGGCGCGGCGGAGCTGGAGCTTCTGGCCGAGCACTGCACGCAGCAGGAAGACGCCGCACAAAAGGTGGAGCGCAGCGTGCGCAAGTCCGAAGCGGCGCTGTACCTGCAGGGCCTGGTGGGCAGAAAATTTGACGCCGTCGTCACCGGCGTCACCGACCGCGCCATGTGGGTACGCATCTTTTCCCCGCCCGCCGAAGGCATGCTGGTGGGCGGCGGCACCCACCTGGACGTGGGTCACAAACTCCGCGTCAAGCTGGTGGACACCAATGTGGAGCGCGGGTTCATCGACTTCGAGCAGGTGCAGTGAGGCGTGGCTGAGAATCAAGAGAAATCGGGTTCTAGCGCATAGCAGGAAAGCGTTGGTAGCTATTCAATAGATAGCTTTTGAGGCGTGATAGATGGTATTTTTGGATTGTCATTGCAATTATTCAATTATTGTTGAATAATTAATGAATGGACAAAACCACCGCCACCACTGTCTTTGAATCGCTGGCATCGGGCGTCCGCCTGGATGTCTTCCGCCTGCTCGTCAAGCAAGGCCCGGAAGGCCTGGTGGCCGGCGAGATTGCGGCCACGCTGGGGGTGCCAGCCACCAATTTGTCGTTCCACCTGAAGGCGTTGACGCAGGCCGGCCTGCTGAGCGCCACGCAAGAAGGGCGCTACCAGCGCTACCGCGCCAACATCGCCCTGATGGTCGAACTGATTGCTTACCTGACCGACGAATGCTGCGCCGGCCACCCCGAGGCCTGCCTGCCGGCCGGCGCCATGGCCGCCTGCACCAACTGCCCCTGACGCGTGCAAAACGCAGCTCCTTTTCACTCCACCATCCTTCTGATCGGCCCACCCCATGCGCAATGTCCTGTTTCTCTGCACCCACAACTCTGCCCGCAGCATCCTGGCCGAGGCGCTGCTCAACCACCTGGACGCCCAAGCGCCCACGCAGCACTGGCGGGCATGGTCGGCTGGCAGCAGCCCCCGGCCCGGGCAGCAGCCCCACCCGTTGGCGTTGGAGACGCTGCAAAACGCCGGCATTTCCACCGATGGCCTGCGCAGCAAGAGCTGGGATGAATTCGCCGCCCCCGGCGCGCCGCACATGGATTTGATCGTGACCGTATGCGACGGCGCGGCGGGCGAGGTGTGCCCGATCTGGCCGGGCCACCCGGCCAGCGCGCATTGGGGCTATGCCGACCCGTCGGCGGGCGATGCGCCGGATGCCGTCAAACGCGAGGCCTTCCGCCAGACGCTGCACGCTATCAAACGCCGCCTGGAGTTGCTGCTGAGCCTGCCGCCCGAAAAGCTGGAAAAAAACCTGTTGCAGGACACCGCGCGCGGCCTGTCTTGCCACTGAAAATTAGGAGTTCACCATGAGTGCCATCCAGATTTTTGACCCGGCCCTGTGCTGCAGCAGCGGCGTGTGCGGCACCGAGGTGGACCAGAACCTCGTCAATGCGTCGGCCGACGTGGATTGGGCGCGTCAGAACGGCGCGCAGATCGAGCGCTTCAACCTCGCGCAGCAACCCCTGGCGTTTGCCGAGAACCCCTTGGTGAAAGGCTTTCTGCAGCGCTCCGGCCAGGAAGCCCTGCCGCTCACGCTGGTGGCAGGCGAAGTGGCGCTGGCCGGCCGCTACCCCAGCCGCAGCGATCTGGCGCGCTGGGCCGGCATTGCGCTACCTGCCACCGAGTCGCCGTCCGCGGGCAATTACTGCTCGGGCGGCGCCTGCTGCTGAGCCGAAAGACCCTATGAAATTTCTCGACAACGCCCCGCGTTTTCTCTTTTTCACCGGCAAAGGTGGCGTCGGCAAGACCTCGCTGGCGTGCGCCACGGCCATGCAACTGGCCGCGCAGGGTCAGCGCGTGCTGCTGGTCAGCACCGACCCGGCGTCGAACGTGGGCCAGGTGTTTGGCGTCGCCATAGGCAACCAGGTCACGGCAGTCCCGGAGGTGCCGCGCCTGTGGGCGCTGGAGATCGACCCCCAGGCTGCCGCGCAGGGCTACCGCGACCGCATCGTCGGGCCGGTACGCGGCGTGCTGCCGGACGACGTGGTCAAGGGCATTGAAGAGCAGCTCTCGGGCGCCTGCACCACCGAGATTGCCGCGTTTGACGAATTCACCGCGCTGCTGACCGACGACAGCCTGGACGCGCGCTACGAGCACATCATTTTTGACACCGCGCCCACCGGCCACACCATCCGCCTGCTGCAATTGCCGGGGGCCTGGAGCGGTTTTCTGGAGTCTGGCAAGGGCGATGCCTCATGCCTCGGCCCACTGGCCGGGCTGGAAAAGCAGCGCAGCCAATACCAGGCGGCTGTGGCGGCACTGGCCGACGGCACGCGCACCCGGCTGGTGCTGGTGGCCCGAGCGCAGCAGTCCACGCTGCGCGAGGCCGCGCGCACGCACGGTGAACTGCACGCCATCGGTTTGGGTCAGCAGTACCTGGTGGTCAATGGCGTGTTTCCGCCCGGCGAAGCGGCGCAAGACCCGCTGGCCGCTGCCATCTGCCGGCGCGAGCAGGCCGTGCTCGCCGCCATGCCGCCCGCCTTGCAGGCGCTGCCCACCGATCTCGTGGCGCTCAAGCCCTTCAACCTGGTGGGGCGCGAGGCCTTGCGCCAGTTGCTGGTGGAAACGGCGGTGGCGCCAGTGCCTGGCGATGCCGGTGCGCAACCCGACATCGACCTGCCGCGCCTGGCCGCGCTGGTGGACGGCATCGCCGCCGACGGCCACGGCCTGGTGATGCTGATGGGCAAGGGCGGCGTCGGCAAGACCACGCTGGCCGCCGCCGTCGCGGTGGAACTCGCGCACCGGGGCTTTGCGGTGCATTTGTCCACATCCGACCCGGCGGCCAACCTGGAGCAAACGCTGGGCGGCGCGCTGGAGAACCTCACCGTGAGCCGCATCGACCCGCACGAAGTGACCGAGCGCTACCGCCAGCAGGTGCTGGCAGCCAAGGGTGCCAAGCTTGATGCCGCAGGGCGCGCACTGCTTGAAGAAGACCTGCGCTCGCCGTGCACGGAAGAAATCGCCGTCTTTCAGGCCTTCTCGCGCACCATCCGCGAAGCGGGCAAGAAATTTGTCGTGATGGACACGGCCCCCACCGGCCACACGCTGCTGCTGCTGGACGCCACGGGCGCCTATCACCGCGACATCGTGCGCCAGATGGGCAGCACGGGCGTGCACTTCACCACGCCGATGATGCAGCTCCAGGACCCCAAGCAGACCAAGGTGGTTCTGGTCACGCTGGCCGAGACCACGCCCGTGCTGGAAGCCGCCAACCTGCAGAACGACCTGCGCCGCGCCGGCATCGAGCCCTGGGCCTGGGTCATCAACAACAGCGTGGCGGCTGCTCGGGTCACCTCGCCGCTGCTGCGTCAGCGCGCCCGCAACGAACTGCGCGAGATCGATGCCGTGACCACGCAGCACGCCACGCGCTGGGCCATCGTGCCGCTGCTGAGCGAGGAGCCGGTGGGCATTGCGCGCCTGCTGGAGCTTGCCGGGTCTCAATTTCAAGCACAAGCGGCTGGAGTCTGAAATGGGTCTTTTTGAACGCTACCTGACGGTGTGGGTCGGCTTGGGAATATTGGCCGGCGTGGGCCTGGGGCTGCTGGCTCCGGGCGCCTTCCAGGCCATTGCCGCCCTGGAACTCGCCCACGTGAACCTGGTGGTGGCCGTCTTCATCTGGGTGATGATTTACCCCATGATGATCCAGATCGACTGGAGCGCCGTGAAGGACGTGGGCCAGAAGCCGCGCGGCCTGTTGCTGACGCTGGTGGTCAACTGGCTCATCAAGCCCTTCACCATGGCGGCGCTGGGCGTGCTGTTCTTCCGCTACGTGTTTGCGCCCTGGGTGGACCCGCAATCGGCCAGCGAATACATCGCCGGCATGATTTTGCTGGGCGTGGCGCCGTGCACGGCCATGGTGTTCGTCTGGAGCCAACTCGTGAAGGGCGACGCCAACTACACGCTGGTGCAGGTGTCCGTCAACGACCTCATCATGGTGGTCGCCTTTGCGCCCATTGCTGCTTTTCTGCTCGGCGTGACGGATGTGACGGTGCCCTGGCAGACATTGGTGCTCTCCACCGTGCTCTACGTGGTGCTGCCGCTGGCGGCGGGCATGGCCACGCGGGCGCTCCTGCAACGGCGCTCGGCGCATGCCGTGGGCGACTTCGTCGCGCGCCTCAAGCCCTGGTCGATCGCCGGGCTGATTGCCACTGTGGTGCTGCTGTTTGGTTTTCAGGCGGGCACCATCGTCGCGCAGCCGCTGGTGATTGCGCTGATTGCCGTGCCGCTCATCGTGCAGAGTTACGGCATTTTTGCGATTACGTGGTGGGGCGCGCGCTGGCTCCGTCTGCCGCACGAGGTGGCTGGGCCGGCGTGTTTGATCGGCACCTCGAACTTCTTCGAGCTGGCCGTGGCCGTGGCGATTTCGCTGTTTGGTTTGCACTCGGGCGCGGCGCTGGCCACGGTGGTTGGGGTGCTGGTGGAAGTGCCGGTGATGCTCTCGCTGGTGGCACTGGTCAACCGGGCGGGGCGCAGAGTTGCGGTGCCTGTCTAGGAAAAATTGTAAGCAAAAATAGCTCTAGCACTTACTGGATAAGCGCAAGCAGCTATCAAAAACAGAGTTATCGCAAAATCAATACAGGCACTTGCGACAACCGCAGCAGCGTGGTTGTGGTGCTACCCACAATCAAGTGGCGAATGCGCGAATGGCCATAAGCGCCCATGACCAGCAGGGCTGCGCCCTGGCTGGCGAGCAGATCGGGCAGTGCTTGCTCGGGTTCGCCGGGCAGCAATTGCGTTTGCACTGCGAACCCGGCTGCGCGCAGTTGTTCGGCTGCAGCAGCAAGTTGCTCCTGCGCCTGCGCAGTGTCTGCGCCTACCATGGCGACGAGCGCAGGTAGGCCCTTGAGCAGCGGGCTGCGCGCCACCATTTCTACCGTTGTGTTGGCTGTGGTGCTGCCGTCATAGGCCACCACAAACCGTTCGGGTGCACTGAATTGCCCGGTGGTTGCCACCAGCACCGGTCGCCGCACGGCCCGTATCACGCGCTCGACATGGTGGTCGAGGTGGATGCGGGCACGCGAGCTGGCTCGGTAATGCGCACCCAGCACGAACAGCCGGGCGTCGGGTTCGAACTCCAGCACCGTGTCGACCAGCTCGCCATGGCGCAAGCGCGCGTCCAGTTGCTGGACCCCGGCTGCAGCGGCATGCTCGCGGGCTTTGGCCAGCATCTGTTCGCCTGCCTCCTGGGCTACTTTGCCGCGTTGTTCGTCCAGGGCGCTCAGTTGCTGCAACAGCACCTCTTGCGCCCCCAGGCCAATGGCGCCGCTGTAGTCACCCACATGGGGCATCTGGGGCGGGCGCTCCAGTACGTGCAGCAATTCCAGCGGTACTTGCAGCCGCAAGGCCGACCAGGCGGCCCAGTCGACCACCGCAGTGGTGGTGTCCAGGCCGTCAATGCAGGCGTAAACCTTGTTCATGGAAGTTCTCCTTGGTGCATGTGTTGTGTGCGCTGATGGCTGTTATGTCTCTGAAATGTGGGTGGCCTAGCTTCCAAGCGTACCCGGTGTACCACTTCACGCAAAGCCCAAACGCCCACGGGCGTCTCGGACAAAGCGAGAACTGCCTGGCTCAGGTGGGGCAGCTGCGCGCGTGATTCTCGCGGGCGATCCGGGTGTGGGTACCATCGGTGCCAGTCCAACCCGAAGGAGTAGTGTTGATGGAAAGCCCGGCTGCGACGCCCGCCCCCGCCCCTTTGGCTTCGGCCAGCCCATGGTGGGTGGTGTGCCTGTGCGCGCAATGGTGTGGCACTTGCCGCGACTACCGCGCCTTGTTCGATCGCCTGGCCCATGAGCATCCCTCTGCACGCTTTGTCTGGATCGATATTGAGGATGAGGCCGATGTGGCCGGTGATCTGGATGTGGAAACCTTCCCCACCTTGCTGATTGCCGACGGCCAGACCGCGCGCTTTCTCGGGCCCTTGCTACCCCAGGCGGCCGTGCTGGCGAGGCTGCTGGAGAGCCTGCAGGCCGGTTCTGGGAGCTTGCAAGCAGACGCCCAAGCCCAGGCGGTGTTTGAGCGCGTGCTTGCAGCCCATGGCTGACAGTGCGCACTGTGAACTATTATTTTGATAGCTGCAGGCGATTGATGGTAAAGCGCGCAGCCCGGTTTTTGTCATAAATTAAAGCGCCCGCAGCGGGTGGCGTGCAGGACGATCAAAAGAGTGAGTGCCGCTTTGCAAATCAAGGCGTTACAGGCTACAATACGCCCCTCACGACCAAACGGGCGGGTACCAACCGCCCGTTTTTTTTGGCCGTTTGCTTTTGGAGCTCGAGGCCTCAGGGGGTTATCGGGTTTTTTGTTTTTCCGGGACTGAATCAAACAACGTGGCACTGCAGCAAATCGTCGAGCAAATTGTCGCTGGCCTGGGCTATGACCTGGTCGAGATCGAGCGTTGCCCGGGTGGCTTGCTGCGCATCACTATTGATCTGCCATGGGCGGCGCCTGCGGAGGGTGAGGAGCCTTTGCCAGAACAGTTCATCACCGTGGAAGACTGCGAAAAGGTCACGCGCCAGCTGCAGTTTGCACTGGAGGTGGATGCGGTGGAGTACGCGCGGCTGGAGGTGTCCTCGCCCGGTATTGATCGGCCTTTGCGCCATGAGCAGGATTTTCAGCGCTTTGCAGGATCGGTGATCGACATTGCGCTCAAGGCGCCCATGGGGGCGGCAGCAGCAGGGCAGGTCAGTCCCCTGCGCAAGAAATTTCGCGGCACGCTTTCGCGTGCCGAGGCGGGTGGCTGGCAAATCATCTGGAGTGATGAGCCGCCGATCAAGCCGGGCCAGAAGGTCAGCGCAAAGCGCGCGCCAGCCCCGTTGCAGGTACTGGGTTTTACGCTGGACGAGTTGCGCGATGCGCGGCTGGCGCCCATTGTCGATTTCAAGGGTCGGGGGGCGAAACCTGGGTGAATTCCGGGTTGCGTCGCTGGATGGATGGTTGCCGGGACTGCCGCAGAGCGGAGATTCCGGGGTGATAGAAACAGGAGAGTCGTTGCATGAATCGCGAATTGTTGATGTTGGTTGAAGCCATTTCGCGCGAGAAGAGTGTCGAGCGCGATGTGGTTCTGGGTGCCGTTGAGGCCGCCCTGGCCCAGGCGACGAAAAAACTGTACTCAGGCGAAGTCGATATCCGCGTTGCGGTGGACCGTGACAGCGGCAACTACGAAACCTTCCGTCGCTGGCTGGTGGTGCCTGATGATGCGGGTCTGCAGAACCCGGAAGCCGAAGAAATGCTCATGGACGCCCGCGAGCGCGTACCAGATGTCGAGGTGGGTGAGTACATCGAAGAAGGCATTGAATCGGTGCCCATCGGGCGCATTGGCGCCATGGCGGCCAAGCAGGTCATTCTGCAAAAAATTCGCGATGCCGAACGCGAGATGCTGCTCAACGACTTCATGTCGCGCGGCGAAAAGATTTTCACCGGCACCGTCAAACGCATGGACAAGGGCGACCTGATCGTTGAATCCGGCCGTGTCGAAGGCCGTCTGCGCCGCAGCGAAATGATTCCGAAGGAAAACCTGCGCAGCGGCGACCGTGTGCGCGCCATGATCATGGAGGTGGATCTGACGCTGCGCGGCGCACCCATCATCCTTTCGCGCTCGGCGCCCGAGTTCATGGTGGAATTGTTCCGCCATGAAGTCCCCGAAATCGAGCAAGGTCTGCTGGAAATCAAGAGCTGCGCCCGCGATCCCGGCAGCCGCGCCAAAATTGCGGTTCTGTCGCATGACCGCCGCGTAGACCCCATCGGCACCTGTGTCGGTGTGCGCGGCACCCGTGTTAACGCAGTGACCAACGAGTTGGCTGGCGAGCGTGTGGACATTGTGTTGTGGTCTGAAGACCCGGCGCAGTTTGTGATTGGCGCGCTGGCCCCGGCCAACGTGCAGTCCATCGTGGTGGACGAAGAAAAACACGCCATGGACGTGGTGGTGGACGAAGAAAACCTCGCCATCGCCATCGGCCGCGGCGGCCAGAACGTGCGCCTGGCATCCGACCTCACCGGTTGGAAAATCAACATCATGGACGCCGCCGAGTCGGCCCAGAAGCAGGCTGACGAGACCGATACGGCCCGCCGTCTGTTCATGGAAAAGCTCGATGTGGACCAGGAAATTGCCGACATTCTCATCGAAGAAGGTTTCAACAGCCTGGAAGAAGTGGCCTATGTGCCCTTGCAGGAAATGCTGGAGATCGAGAGTTTTGACGAGGAAACCGTCAATGAACTGCGCGCTCGTGCCAAGGATGTGCTGCTGACGATGGAAATCGCCCGCGAAGACAGCGTGGAGAACGTTTCCCAGGATCTGCGTGACCTGGAGGGCGTGACCCCGGAATTGGTCGCCAAACTCGCCGAAGGCGGCGTACATACACGTGACGATCTGGCCGATTTGGCCATTGATGAACTGACCGAACTGACCGGACAGTCTGAAGAAGAAGCCAAGGCCTTGATCATGAAGGCGCGCGAACACTGGTTCGCGGGGCAAGAGTAAAGGTCAGGGAGGCACGAACCACATATGTCCAGTAATACCGTCGTCGAGTTTGCAACCGAACTCAAGAAAACCCCGGAAGTCCTGCTTGAACAACTCAAGTCAGCAGGGGTCGTCAAGACCGCTTCTTCCGATGTCCTGACCGAGTCAGATAAGCAAAAGCTTCTGGCGCACCTGCAGGCCAGCCATGGTGTGGCCCAGGGAGACCGCAAGAAGATCACGCTGGTGACCAAGTCCACCAGCGAGATCAAGCAGGCGGATGCCACCGGCAAGGCGCGCACCATCCAGGTGGAGGTGCGCAAAAAACGCACCTTCGTCAAGCGAGACGAGAGCGCTGAAGCGCCCGCCAGCGAATCGGCCGCAGTGGCTGAAGAGCAGGCCGCCGCGCCTGCACCAGCCCAGGCCCCCAACCCTGAATTGGTGCGTCGTGAAGAAGAGGCGCGCCGCCAGGCAGAGTTGATCAGCCGCCAGGAAGTTGAATTGGTTGAAAAGCGCCGCGAACGCGAAGCGCGTGAGCAGCGTGAACGCGAAGCCGCCGAGCGTGCAGCCGCCTACGCAGCCCAAGAAGCCGACAAGAAAGCCCAGGCCTCTGCCGTGAAGCAGGAGGCCACCCGCGAGCAAGCCGCCGAAGCCGCTGCACGCGTGGCTGCGCAGACCGAGGCGCGTGAAAAGGCCGAGGCCGAGTCTCGTGCCCGTGCCGAGGAAGAAAACGCCCGCGCCAGCGATCTGGATGAGCGCCGTCGCAAGGCGCTGGAAGAAGCCGCCGCCATCCGTTCGATGATGTCGACACCTGCCAAGGTGCTGGTGGCCAAAAAGCCCGAAGAACCCAAGCCCGCAGTGCGTGCTGTGGGTGCGGATGCCAAGAAGGGCACCCTGCACAAACCCGCAGGCACGCCAGGCACCGCTCCGCGCGGTCCCGCCGGTGCTGCACCTGCTGCGGGCGCTGGCAAAGAAGTCAAGTCGGCCAAGCTGTCCTCCAGCTGGGCCGGCGATGCGGCCAAGAAAAAGGGTATTCCTACCCGTGGCGATACCTCGGGTGGGCGTGGTCCAGCCGCCGGTGCATGGCGCAGCGGCGCACGCGGAGGCGGTGGCCGACGTGGCAACGATCGCGGTGACCGCTCCGGCCAGCATACGCACGCCGCACCGACCGAGATGCGCATCCTCGAGGTGCATGTGCCCGAGACCATCACCGTGGCCGAACTGGCGCACAAGATGGCGATCAAGGCATCCGAGGTGATCAAGGCGCTGATGAAGATGGGCCAGATGGTCACGATGAACCAGCCGCTGGACCAGGATACCGCCATGATTGTGGTGGAAGAAATGGGTCACAAGGCGGTCGTGGCGGCACTGGACGATCCGGAAGCCTTCACCCAGGACGAGACCGAACACAAAGATGTCGAGTTGCTGCCGCGTGCTCCCGTGGTCACCGTCATGGGCCACGTGGACCACGGCAAGACCTCGCTGCTCGACTACATCCGGCGCACCAAGGTGGCGACGGGTGAAGCCGGCGGCATTACGCAGCACATTGGCGCCTACCATGTGGAAACGCCGCGCGGCATGGTGTCCTTCCTCGATACCCCCGGTCACGAAGCCTTCACGGCGATGCGTGCCCGCGGTGCGCAGGCTACCGACATCGTGATTCTGGTGGTTGCGGCCGACGACGGTGTCATGCCCCAGACCAAGGAAGCCATCAAGCACGCCAAGGCGGCCGGTGTACCTATCGTGGTGGCCATCACCAAGTCCGACAAGCCCGATGCCAACCCCGACCGTGTCAAACAAGAGCTGGTGGTCGAAGAGGTGGTGCCTGAAGAATACGGCGGTGATTCACCCTTCGTGCCCGTGTCTTCCAAGACCGGCATGGGTATCGACACCCTGCTGGAGCAGGTGCTGTTGCAGGCCGAGGTGCTCGAACTCAAGGCGCCGGTGGATTCGCTGGCCAAGGGTCTTGTGATTGAAGCGCGCCTCGACAAGGGACGCGGCCCAGTGGCCACGATCCTGGTGCAGTCCGGCACGCTGAAGGTGGGCGATGTGGTGTTGGCAGGCCAGACCTTTGGCCGCGTGCGCGCCATGCTGGACGAGAACGGCAAGCCAGCCAAGACGGCTGGTCCTTCGATTCCGGTTGAAATCCAGGGTCTGACCGAAGTGCCGCAAGCCGGCGACGAATTCATGGTGCTGACGGACGAGCGCCGTGCCCGTGAAATCGCGACCTACCGTGCGGGCAAGTTCCGCAATACCAAGCTGGCCAAGATGCAGGCGGCCAAGCTGGAGAACATGTTCTCGGACATGACGGCAGGCGAAGTGAAGATGCTGCCTATCATCGTCAAGGCCGACGTACAGGGTTCGCAGGAAGCGCTGTCGCAGTCGCTGCTCAAACTCTCGACCGACGAGGTCAAGGTGCAGCTGGTTTACACCGGTGTGGGTGGTATCAGCGAGTCCGACATCAATCTGGCAATTGCGTCGAAGGCCATCGTCATCGGCTTCAACGTGCGTGCCGACGCCGGTGCGCGCAAGCATGCCGAAGCCAATGATGTCGATCTCCACTACTACGGCATCATCTACGACGCGGTGGATGACCTGAAGGTGGCGATGTCCGGCATGCTGGCTCCCGAGCAGCGCGAAGAAATCATCGGTACGGCCGAGATTCGTACGGTGTTCGTGGCGACAAAAATCGGCACGATTGCCGGTTCGTACATCACGTCCGGTATGGTCCATCGCAATGCCAAGTTCCGTTTGCTGCGCGACAACGTCGTGGTCTACACAGGCGAAGTCGATTCGGTCAAGCGCCTCAAGGACGATGTCAAGGAAGTCAAGGAAGGCTTCGAGTGCGGTATCAAGCTCAAGAACTACAACGACATCAAAGAAGGTGATCAGCTGGAGTTCTTCGACATCAAGGAAATCGCCCGGACGCTTTGATGCAAAGTTCTCGCATTCCCTTCAGCCAGCGCCTCGTCAGCGAGGCATTGCACACAGCCTCTCCGAAGGCTGCGGAGCAAGCCATGCCAGCGGGCGCCATGGAACTGGCTTTGCCAGGCCATGGGCGTCGTCCCCCTGCAGGGGGAAGGCGCGCAGCGACTCAGGGGGGGAATTGATATGGCTGCGAAGAAATCTGTTACCCCTAACCGCGCCTTCAAGGTGGCCGATCAGATCCAGCGTGATCTGACGGAGCTGATCGCGCGCGAGTTGAAAGACCCGCGCGTGGGCATGGTGACGTTGCAGGGCGTGGAGGTGACTCCCGATTACGCTCACGCCAAGGTCTATTACAGCCTGCTGACCGGAGACCCGCAGCAGACGCAGGAGGCTTTGAGCCAAGCGGCGGGCTTTCTGCGCAGCGGCTTGTTCAAGCGGCTGCACATCCACACGGTGCCGACCCTGCACTTCGTGTTTGACCGCACGCAAGAGCGTGCCGCCGACATGAACGCCTTGATCGCCAAGGCGATCTCTTCCCGAGCCAAAGAAGCGGACGAATAGCCATGAACGCGCCGCGCACGAGGGTCGTCCGGCGCCCTGTGCACGGGGTGCTGTTGATCGATAAACCGCTGGGCATGACCAGCAACCAGGCCTTGCAAAAGGCCAAATGGTTGCTGCGCGCTGAAAAAGCGGGCCACACCGGTACGCTCGATCCGCTGGCCAGTGGCGTGCTACCCCTGTGCTTTGGCGCTGCCACCAAGTTCAGCCAGTTGCAGTTGGAGGCCGCCAAGACCTACGAAGCTATCGCCCTGCTGGGCATGACCACGACCACCGGCGACGCCGAGGGCGAGGTGTTGCAGCAGCAAGCTGTGGAGCCCAGCCAGATCACCCCCGAGCGCTTGGCTGCAGTGCAGCAGCAGTTCACCGGTAACATCGTGCAGGTGCCGCCCATGTACAGCGCGCTGAAGAAGGATGGCAAAGCCCTCTACGAATACGCACGCGCAGGCGTAGAAGTCGAGCGTGCACCGCGTCCAGTGGTAATTCATGCATTAAATCTGGCTCTAACGCACACTGAGAAAGCGCAAGCAGCTATTAAAATAATAGTTACTTGCAGCAAGGGTACCTATATTCGCACGCTGGGTGAAGACATTGGTGCCGCGCTGGGTTGTGGCGCGCACTTGGTCTTCTTGCGGCGCATCGATACGGGGGGCATTGGTGTGGAGCGTTGCATCACGCTGGCGCAACTCGAAGCCATGGATGAGGACGAGCGCCTGGCCTGCCTGGAGCTGCCCGAGTCCTTGCTGGTGCACCATGAGCGCATCACACTCGACAGCGAGAATGCCGGGCGCTTTCTCTCGGGCCTGCGCCGCCGTGGTTCCTGGCCCGACACGCCCGCTGTGGCAGTGTTCGGCCAACAGCCCCACGCCCTGCTGGGTGTGGGTCATATCGCCGGGGGGGAGCTGGTGCCCGACAGGCTCCTGAGTCCGCTGGAAATTCAACAAATCCTTGAAAACACGCCGCGTTTAAAAGCCAGCGGCACATTGGAAAAACTATGAGCAAACAAATCCGCAACATCGCCATCATCGCCCACGTGGACCATGGCAAAACCACCATGGTCGACCAGCTGCTGCGCCAGTCCGGTACCTTCGCCGAGCACGAAAAGGTCGTTGACACGGTGATGGACAACAACGCCATCGAGCGCGAGCGCGGCATCACCATCCTGGCCAAGAACTGCGCCGTGAGCTGGGAAGGCACCCACATCAACATCCTGGACACGCCCGGCCACGCCGACTTCGGCGGCGAGGTGGAACGTGCGCTGTCCATGGTCGACGGCGTGGTGCTGCTGATCGACGCGCAAGAAGGCCCCATGCCACAAACGCGCTTCGTGACCAAGAAGGCGCTGGCCCTGGGCCTCAAGCCCATCGTGGTGGTCAACAAGGTGGACAAGCCCGGCGCGCGTCCCGATTTTGTGGTCAACGCCGCTTTCGATCTGTTCGACAAGCTCGGTGCCACCGATGAACAGCTGGACTTCCCCGTGGTCTATGCCTCGGGCATCAACGGCTGGTCGTCGCTGGAAGAAGGTGCGCCCGGCGAGCAATGGGGCCCCGACATGTCGGCCCTGTTCAACACCGTTTTGAAGCATGTGCCCACCCAAAAGGGTGATCCGAATGCGCCGCTGCAAGTGCAGATTTCCGCGCTTGACTTCTCGACCTTCGTGGGCCGCATTGGCGTGGGCCGCGTGAGCCAGGGCACCATCAAGCCCAACACCGACGTGCTGGTCATGGAAGGCCTGGACGGTAAATCCTACAAAGGCCGCATCAACCAGGTGCTGACCTTCCAGGGGCTGGACCGTGTGCAGGTGACGGAAGCCGGCCCGGGCGAAATCGTGCTGGTCAACGGTATTGCCGACCTGGGCATTGGCGTGACCCTGACCGATCCGCTCAACCCCTCACCGCTGCCGATGCTCAAGGTCGATGAGCCGACCCTGACCATGAACTTCTGCGTGAACACCAGCCCGCTGGCAGGCCGTGAAGGCAAGTTCGTGACCAGCCGCCAGATCTGGGACCGCCTGCAGCGCGAGCTGCGCTCCAACGTGGCGCTGCGCGTCAAGGAAACCGACGAAGACGGTATTTTTGAAGTCATGGGCCGCGGCGAGTTGCACTTGACCATCTTGCTCGAAGAAATGCGCCGCGAAGGCTACGAGCTGGCCGTGTCCAAGCCGCGCGTCGTGTTCCGTGAAATCAACGGCGAGAAGTGCGAGCCTATCGAGCTGGTGACGGCCGATATCGAAGAAACCCACCAGGGCGGCGTGATGCAGGCTTTGGGCGAGCGCAAGGGCGAGCTGGTGAACATGGAGCCGGACGGCCGCGGCCGCGTGCGCCTGGAATACCGCATCCCGGCCCGTGGCCTGATCGGGTTCACCAACGAATTCATGAACCTGACGCGTGGTTCGGGCCTGATCTCCAACATCTTCGACAGCTACGAGCCCCACAAGGGCGACATCGGCGGCCGTAAGAACGGTGTGCTGATCTCCATGGACGATGGTGAAATCTTCACCTACGCCCTGGGCAAGCTTGATGACCGTGGCCGCATGTTCGTGAAAGCGAATGACCCCGTGTACGAAGGCATGATCATCGGCATTCACAGCCGCGACAACGACCTGATCGTGAACGCCACACGCACCAAGCAGTTGACCAACTTCCGTGTGTCCGGCAAGGAAGATGCGATCAAGATCACGCCGCCCATCGATTTGTCTCTTGAATACGGCGTGGAGTTCGTCGAGGACGATGAGCTGGTCGAAATCACGCCCAAGTCGATTCGCCTGCGCAAGCGGCACCTGAAAGAAAGTGACCGTAAGCGCGCCAACCGTGATTGATACCGCACAGGCGCCGCTGCGAGCATCGGCCCCTGCGGTCCTCACGCATGCGCGTGCGGTCTGGGTGATGGTGGCGGCCACCTTTATGTGGTCGATTGCCGGCGTGGTGACGCGCCAGTTAGAGCATGCGCGCAGTTTCGAAGTGACGTTCTGGCGCAGCGTTTTCACGCTGATCTCGTTGCTCATCCTGCTGCCTGCACTGCAGGGGCGCACCGCCTTTGCACCGCTGCGCCATGGGGGTCGGGCACTGTGGCTCTCGGGCCTGTGCTGGAGCGTGATGTTCACCGCCTTCATGGTGGGGATCACGCTGATGCCGGTGTCCAACGTACTCGTCACCATGGCTTCGGGGCCCTTGCTTACTGCGCTGGTCGCACGTGTTTTCATTGGTCACCGCATTGCCCCTCGCACCTGGGGCGCCATTGTGGTGGCCGGGCTGGGCATTGCCTGGATGTTTGGCACCCAGGTGCGCGATGTGCCCCTGGTGGGCACTCTGGTTGCTCTGTGCGTGCCGCTGGCCGCTGCCGTCAACTGGACGGTGGTGCAACATGCCCAGCGCCGAGGACACGCGGTGGATCTGATGCCGGCCGTGCTGGTGGGGGCCGTGCTGTCCACTCTGGCCACGGCACCACTGGCTTGGCCCTTTGCAGCATCCTCGCATGATCTTTGGCTGCTGGCCTTTCTGGGTCTGGTGCAACTGGCTATTCCCTGTTTGCTGGTGGTGCGCTGCGGGCGCGTACTCAAGGCGCCCGAGATGGCACTGCTGGGCCTGCTCGAGGTGATTTTTGGCATTGTGCTAGCCTGGCTGGGCGCTGGAGAGCGTCCGGGGCCTGCCGTGTTGACCGGGGGGGCGTTGGTGATTGGTGCGTTGGTTTTTAATGAAATTTTGGGATGGAAGGAACAGAAATGACGGAGATGACCGGTGAGGTGCTTGCGCAGGTGCGTGGCCAGGTGGGCTGCATAACGCTCAATCGCCCCAAGGCCCTGAATGCCCTTTCGCTGGGCATGGTGCGTGACCTGATGACGGTATTGCTGGATTGGCAGCACGATCCGCGCGTGCTGGCCGTGGCCATCCGGGGTAGCAACAAGGAGGGTGCGTTTGGCGCCTTCTGCGCCGGTGGCGATATCCGCTTTTTGCACCGGGCGGGCAGCACAGGTAATCCTGAGATTGAGGACTTCTTCACCGAGGAATACGCGCTCAACCATCTGATCCACAACTACAGCAAGCCCTATATCGCTTTCATGGACGGCATCGTCATGGGCGGGGGCATGGGGATCAGCCAGGGTGCTGCACTGCGCATCGTTACCGAGCGTACCAAGATGGCGATGCCAGAGACGGCGATTGGCCTGTTTCCAGATGTCGGCGGTGGCTATTTTCTGTCGCGCTGCCCGGGGCATGTGGGCGAGTGGCTGGCCTTGACGGGCGAGACGATTGGTGCGGAGCAGGCCATTGCCTGTGGCCTTGCCGATCGGCGCATCGACCTCGATCAGCAGGAGCCGTTGTGGCAGCTGCTGGGCAGCGAGTCGTTTGCTGACGGCGCCGCGGTCAAAGACTTTGTTTCTTTAAAATTGATAGCTGGTAGCGCAGAGCCAGTAATGTCTAAAGCTGAAATTGACCGATATTTTTCTTTGGACAGCGTGGGTGCCATTGTGGCCGCGCTGGAGGCGGCCGACAGCGATTGGGCACGCACCACGGCGGCCACGCTGCGCAAGCGCTCGCCGCTGATGCAGCATGTGGTGCTGGAGCAAATCCGCCGCGCTCGCAATATGGGTCTGGCCGACGATTTGCGCATGGAACGCGATTTGGTCCGCCATTGTTTTTATCTGCGCCCCGGCCAGAGCGAAACGCTGGAAGGTATCCGCGCGCTGGCCGTGGACAAAGACCATGCGCCGCAGTGGCAGCCAGGGCGTATCGAGGATGTCACGCCGGAGATGGTGGCACCGTTCTTCATCAGCCCGTGGCCAACGCATGCGCATCCGCTGGCGCATTTGCAATAACGGCCTGTGCTGAAACAAAAAAGCGATGCTGGGCATCGCTTTTTTATGCTTGTCGCCCAATGGGCGCGGTCGTTTTGATCAGGGCTTGATGATCTTCCACGCACCGTTCAAGACGCCGTCACCCACCTTGTCGCCGGGTTTGGCGTCTTTGACAAAGTAGTACAGCGGCTGGCCCTTGAACGCCCACTGGCGGGTCCCATCGGTGCGGGTGATGATGCTGTAGTCGCCAGTGGCGTTGGCGGCAGGCGCTGCGGCCAGGGGTGGCCAGTTTTGTGCGCACTGGGCGTAGCAGGCTGAAGTTCCGGCGTTGGTGGTGTCCTTGGCAAAGGTGTACAGGGTGTGCCCGTTCGGTCCAATCAGCATGCCATCGCTGCTGCGAGTAGGCATGTCTGGCGTCATTTTTGCCGATGATGAAGAGCCACCCGCGCATCCGGCCAGCAGGGCGGTGGTGAACAGGGATGCAATCAGGATGTTTTTCATGCCAGGCTCCTAAAGAAAAGAGGATCAGTTTAGGACTTATCGCCCCGGCACGCTGTCAGGCAAAACGCCGACATGGGCCAGGCACTTCGTCAGCGGTGTTTGCTCTTCATGACGCGCTCGACTTCACGCTTGCCTTCACGGTCTTTGATGGTGTTGCGTTTGTCGTGCTCGGCTTTGCCTTTGGCCAGCGCGATTTCGCACTTCACCCGGCCGTCTTTCCAGTGCAGATTCAGGGGCACCAGGGTGTAGCCTTTTTGCTCGACCTTGACGATCAGGTGCTTGATTTGCTCTTTATGCAGGAGCAACTTTTTGGTGCGTGCGGCTTCGGGGTTGACGTGGGTGGAGGCTGTCTTGAGTGGGTTGATCTGGCAGCCGATCAGGTAAAGCTCACCTTCGCGGATCACCACATAGCCGTCGGTCAACTGCACCTTGCCTTCGCGCAGTGCTTTCACTTCCCAGCCTTGCAGCACCATGCCCGCCTCATGGCGTTCTTCAAAGAAATAGTTGTAGGCCGCTTTTTTATTGTCGGCAATGCGGGAGGAGGTATCGGGTTTCTTGGCCATCGGAAATAGGTGCGTCGGAAGCCGGGAGATCAAAGCGCTCCCTACAATTGCAACCATCGCGCAGCAGCGATTCTAGGGCGTCGTGCCTTGCGCACAGCCTTTGCCCGTTTTTTGTCCGCATCCCAGCGCACCTGCATGAAAACCGTCAACAAGTCTGTTCTGATCTGGTACAGCCCCGAAGAAATGTTCAACCTGGTCACCGGGGTGGACCAGTACCCGCTGTTTCTGCCCTGGTGTGATCGGGCGCGGGTGCTGGAGCAGGACGACAGTGGCATGCTGGCCGAGGTGGGTATCTCGCTCAGTGGCATTCGTCAGACCTTTGTGACCCGTAATCTGCACGACCCGGGGCGACGGGTTCAGATGCAATTGGTCAAGGGGCCATTTTCGCGTCTCGACGGCGATTGGCATTTTCATGGTGTGGGGGATGGTAGCCAGCGTGCTTCGCGTGTCGAGTTGCAGCTGAACTACGGCTTTGATAGCGCACCCTTGGCAGCGCTGATAGGGCCGGTTTTTGACCGCATTGCCGGGAGCATGGTCGATGCCTTCGTCAAACGTGCTGAGCAGGTCTATGGGTGATCCGAGCGCCTCTCAGGCGGTTCTGCACATCACGGTGGTCGCCTCGGCGGCGCCGGGGGACGTGCAGGAATGTATGGTGACCTTGCCAGAGGGGGCCACCGTGGCGGATGCACTGGCCGCCAGTTGCCTGGAGGGCTTGGCACCTTGGCCCGGTGCAGTGTGCGGTATCTGGGGCCGTGTGGTGGAGCAGGACTGCGTTCTGCGCGCGGGTGACCGCGTGGAGATGTACCGCCCGCTCACTGTTGACCCCAAAACGGCCCGGCGGCAGCGTTTTGCGCGCCAGGGTGCCCGCACCACCGGCTTGTTTGCCCGGCAAAGGCCGGGCGGCAAGGCGGGTTATTGACGCCTGGCACACAAGGGATCAGCGTTTGCAGTCGGCGTCAATGATGCCCTGGATGCGCTTGATCTCGGCATTGCGGCCGGCTTCGTCAAGAAAAACCCGTTCGCCCTGGGCGTTGGTCTGCTTCATGGGTGTGCCGGATTCCAGGCCAGCCTTGGCTTGCTGCGCCCGCTTGCAGTTTTCTGCGCGGACAGCGGCCTGCTTTTCGTCCTGAGCCTTCTTTTTGGCTGCCTCGTCGGCTTCAGCCTGGGCCTTCTTCTTCTCTAGCTCCTTGTCCTTACCGGAGGCAGCAGGTGCGCTGGCGGGTTTTGCTGGCGCAGGCGCAGCCGCCGCGTCGGTCTCGCCCGCGTCGTTGGTCGGTGCCGTTCGGGCTGCTGGAACAAAGCGAGGTTGCTTCAGGATCTTGCCTTCTGGAATATCCTGTGGAGGAGCGCGGTCACTGAAAACCTTGCGCCCATCCTTGTCCAGCCATTGCCACTGCGCCATGGCCCCCGCGGACCAAACGCAGACCACTGCCATCAGAATGTATTTGTGCAATTTCATGTTGCAAGTTTATCTCTGAGTGCCAAGCTCGGGGTAACCCCTTGTCACGGGTACAATCTTTCTTTTGGAGCCTTCTCATGCGCCTTCTTGGAAAAGCGCTCACCTTCGACGATGTGTTGTTGGTGCCAGCGTACTCCCAGGTCCTGCCAAAGGACACGTCCCTCGCGACAAAACTCTCCCGCAATATCCAGCTGAATCTGCCTCTGGTGTCCGCCGCCATGGACACGGTGACCGAGGCGCGTCTAGCGATTGCCATTGCCCAGGAGGGTGGCATCGGCATCGTGCACAAAAATCTGACTGCGCAGGAACAAGCCGCTCACGTGGCCAAAGTCAAACGCTATGAATCGGGTGTCGTGCAGGATCCGGTCGTCATCACGCCCGAGCACTCAGTGCTGCAAGTGCTGCAGCTTTCTGAGCAGCTCGGTATTTCGGGCTTTCCTGTGTGCGATGGGGGCAAGGTGGTCGGCATCGTGACCGGGCGCGACCTGCGTTTCGAAACACGCTACGACGTCAAGGTGCACCAGATCATGACGCCCCGAGAGAAGCTCATCACGGTGAATGAGCGTGATGGCACGTCTCCGGCGCAGGCCAAGGCGCTGCTCAACAAACACAAGCTTGAACGTATCTTGGTCGTGAACGACGCCTTTGAACTCAAGGGCCTGATCACGGTGAAAGACATCACCAAGCAAACCAGCTTTCCCAATGCCGCACGCGACGCCTCCGGTCGTCTGCGCGTGGGCGCTGCAGTCGGTGTGGGCGAGGGTACCGAAGAGCGCGTAGAGGCGCTGGTCAAGGCAGGCGTTGACGTGATCGTCGTCGATACGGCGCACGGCCACAGCCGGGGCGTGATCGAGCGGGTGCGCTGGGTCAAGCAGAACTATCCGCAGGTCGATGTGATCGGCGGCAACATCGCTACCGGCGCCGCCGCGCTGGCGCTGGTCGAGGCTGGTGCCGATGCTGTCAAGGTGGGTATTGGTCCCGGGTCGATTTGCACCACCCGCATCGTGGCCGGTGTGGGTGTGCCCCAGATCATGGCGATCGACAGCGTGGCCACTGCCCTCAAGGGCACAGGCGTTCCGCTGATTGCGGATGGTGGTGTGCGTTACAGCGGCGATATTGCCAAGGCCCTGGCCGCTGGTGCCAGCACCATCATGATGGGCGGCATGTTTGCCGGAACCGAAGAGGCTCCGGGTGAGGTCATTCTGTTCCAGGGCCGTAGCTACAAGAGCTACCGCGGCATGGGCAGCATTGGCGCCATGCAGCAGGGCAGTGCGGACCGCTACTTCCAGGAGTCGAGCACGGGCAATCCCAACGCCGACAAACTGGTGCCCGAAGGCATTGAGGGCCGTGTGCCCTACAAGGGCTCCATGGTGTCCATCGTCTACCAGATGGCTGGTGGTGTGCGCGCTGCCATGGGCTACTGCGGTTGCGCCACCATTGAAGACATGAACAACAAGGCCGAGTTTGTTGAGATCACCACGGCAGGCATTCGCGAAAGCCATGTGCACGACGTGCAGATCACGAAGGAAGCACCCAACTACCGCGCTGACTGATACAGCAGCCCCGCAGGCCCGAACCCAGTCCACGGTGTTCGGGCCTTTGTCATTTTTTCCTGTCGCCTGCCATGCAACACCAGAAAATTCTCATCCTTGATTTCGGCTCCCAGGTCACCCAACTCATCGCCCGCCGTGTGCGCGAGGCCCATGTTTATTGCGAAGTGCATCCCTGCGATGTGACCGATGAATGGGTGCGTGATTACGCCAAAGACGGTGCGCTCAAAGGGGTGATCCTGTCTGGTAGCCACGCCAGCGTGTACGAGGACACCACTGACAAGGCTCCTCAGGCCGTATTTGAGCTGGGTATTCCTGTGCTGGGTATCTGCTACGGCATGCAAACCATGGCGCACCAGCTCGGTGGCAAGGTAGAAGGCGGCCACCAGCGTGAGTTCGGTTTTGCTGCAGTACGTGCGCGCGGCCATACTGCGCTGTTGAAGGACATTGCCGACTTCACCACGTCCGAAGGCCATGGCATGCTCAATGTGTGGATGAGCCATGGCGACAAGGTTACCGAATTGCCCCCGGGCTTCAAGCTCATGGCCAGTACCGACAGCTGCCCCATTGCCGGCATGGCCGACGAGGATCGGCGCTTCTATGGTGTGCAGTTTCATCCTGAAGTTACGCATACCGTCCAGGGCAAGGCGCTTCTCGAGCGCTTTGTGCTAGGTATTTGTGGCGCCACACCCGACTGGGTGATGCGCGACCACATCGCCGAGGCCGTAGCAAAGATCCGTCAGCAGGTGGGCGATGAAGAAGTCATCCTGGGTCTCTCGGGCGGTGTGGATTCGTCCGTGGCCGCAGCGCTCATCCACCGTGCCATTGGCGACCAGCTCACCTGCGTGTTCGTGGACCACGGCCTGCTGCGCCTCAATGAAGGTGACATGGTCATGGATATGTTCGTCGGCAAGCTGCACGCCAAAGTCATCCGCGTGGATGCCAGCGAGCTGTTCCTGGGCAAGCTCGCCGGTGTGAGCGAGCCCGAAGCCAAGCGTAAGATCATTGGCGGTCTGTTTGTCGATGTGTTCAAGGCAGAGGCCGCCAAGCTCAAGGGCGACGGAGCGAAGGGCGAGGCGGGAGGTCGCACCGTCAAAGGCGCGACGTGGCTGGCCCAGGGCACCATCTACCCCGACGTGATTGAATCCGGCGGTGCCAAGAGCAAAAAGGCCGTCACCATCAAAAGCCACCACAACGTGGGCGGCCTGCCAGAGCAGCTGGGCCTCAAGCTTTTGGAGCCTCTGCGCGACCTGTTCAAGGACGAGGTGCGTGAGCTGGGCGTGGCCCTGGGCCTGCCGCCCGAAATGGTCTACCGCCACCCCTTTCCTGGCCCTGGCCTGGGTGTACGCATCCTGGGCGAAGTGAAGAAGGAATACGCCGATCTGTTGCGCCGTGCAGACGCCATCTTTATCGAAGAATTACGCAATTTCACCGACGCTGCGTCGGGCAAGACCTGGTACGACTTGACGAGCCAGGCCTTCACGGTGTTCCTGCCAGTGAAAAGTGTGGGCGTGATGGGCGACGGCCGCACCTACGACTATGTCGTCGCACTGCGCGCCGTGCAGACCAGTGACTTTATGACCGCCGATTGGGCTGAACTGCCTTACGCCCTGCTGAAGAAGGTATCGGGCCGCATCATCAACGAAGTGCGTGGTATCAATCGAGTGACCTACGACGTGAGTTCCAAGCCGCCTGCAACGATCGAGTGGGAGTGAAATCAGGTCCTTCGGAGACTATCGCCACCAATCGAAAATTCGTCGTAACGTTTTGATTTCAAAGGAAATACGTCACGGCAGCTATCGGTGACTATCGCCGGGCAGCGCAGCGGATTGACGGTAGAGGTGACGGTAAGAACCGGAGGCCGGATTAAGACCCCCTTGTTTACTATCGAGACCAAATCGGTCTTTGACGGTAAATCATTCCTCTGGAAAGCTTGTTTCATGCGGCTTTCCGGGCATCAGCAGGTCTCCTGACCCCTGACGGTAAAAGCCGTCATGAACAGGAGGAAAAACCTCGATGCTTACCGACACCGCATTGCGCAACTTCAAGCCTAAGTCCAAGGCTTACAAGGCTTCCGACCGTGACGGCATGTACGTGACGGTATCGCCCACCGGTACCGTCACCTTCCGCTTCGATTACCGTCTCAACGGCCGGCGCGAGACGCTGACCATTGGCCGATATGGGCTGTCCGGTATTTCGCTGGCGATGGCCCGCGAAAAGCTGCTGGATGCCAAGAAGGCCGTCGCCCAGGGCAAGTCCCCGGCGTACGAGAAGCAGCGTGAGAAGCGTCGCCTGACCGCCGCCAAGAACTTCGGCGACATGACCGCCCAATGGCTGGTCGGCGCCAGGATGGCCGACAGCACGCGAGCGATGCGCAAGAGCATCGTCGATCGGGACATCCTGCCGGCCTTCCAGAACCGCTTGCTCAATGAAATCAGCGCCGATGATTTGCGCGCCTTGTGCAGCAAGGTGAAGGGGCGGGGCGCCCCGGCTACCGCGGTGCATGTCCGCGACATCGTGAAGCAGGTCTATGCCTTCGCCATCCTGCATGGTGAGAAGCTGGACAACCCGGCGGCCGACGTGGGCGCGGCGTCGATCGCGACCTTCGTGCCCAAGGACCGTGCCTTGTCGCCACTGGAGATTCGCCTGGTGTCGCGGCAGATGGAGTCGGTGGCCACCTATCCCACCATCCGGCTGGCGTTGCGCATGATCCTGTTGACGCTGGTGCGCAAGAGCGAGCTGATCGAGGCTACCTGGGACGAGGTCGATTTCGAAAACGCGACCTGGACCATTCCGAAGCAGCGGATGAAGGGGCGCAACCCGCATGTGGTCTACCTGTCGCGCCAGGCGCTGGACATCCTGGTGGCGTTGCACACCTGTGCGGCCGGATCGAAGTTCGTGCTGCCGTCGCGC
Source organism: Simplicispira sp. 125 (assembly GCF_003096555.1). Classification (NCBI taxonomy): domain Bacteria; kingdom Pseudomonadati; phylum Pseudomonadota; class Betaproteobacteria; order Burkholderiales; family Comamonadaceae; genus Simplicispira; species Simplicispira sp. 125. The sequence continues at coordinate 726,126 of NZ_QEKM01000001.1, forward strand.
TACGACTCCGACCGTTGCATGTCCCACGCGACCCTCAACCGGGTCACGCAGATCGTGGCGCAGCGGGCGAAGGCTTCAGGCCTCCCGCTGGAGCCGTTCACCGTCCACGATCTGCGCCGCACGGGCTCGACGCTGCTCAACGAGATCGGGTTCAACCGTGACTGGATCGAGAAGTGCCTTGCGCACGAGGAGGGGCGCTCCTCGCGCTCGATCTACAACAAGGCTGAGTACGCCGAGCAGCGGCGCCACATGCTGCAGGAGTGGGCCAATATGGTCGATGCCTGGATCGACGGGCAGACCTACGTGCCGAAGCTGATGCCGGACAACGTGGTCGTGCCGGTGTTGAGTGCGTTGGCTTGATGTGGAGCCAAGGTTGTCACTTGACAACCTTGCTGATTCTTCCCATACTGGAGACTGTTGATGGCACGTTCCTCTCATCCGAAGAAAGAGGTCGAGGGAGCGCTCAGGCACGCTGAAGGGCAAGGCTGGCGCGTGGAAGTCGGTGGCAGCCATGCCTGGGGGCGGATTTATTGCCCGTACAACGACGCGGAGTGTCGCTGTGGCGAGTTTTGTATCACCAGCGTGTGGAGCACGCCAAAGAACCCTGGCAACCACGCGCGCGCCTTGCGGCGCGTCGTGGACAACTGCACCACGCACCGCAAGCAGCAGGAGGCGGCAGACGATGCCGAGGAGTAGCACGATGGAATACACCTTCACCCTGAAATACCAACTCGCCGACGATGACCGCGATCCGGATGCGCTGGTCGAGCGCCTGGGCGAGGCCGGCTGCGACGATGCCTTGGTTGGCATCGGGCAGCCGGGCCGGCTCGCCCTGGAGTTCACGCGCGAGGCGGACAGTGCGGACGCGGCTGTGCGCAGCGCGCTGGCCGACGTGCGGCGCGCCGTACCGTCGGCCAGGCTGATCGAGGTCGCGCCGGATTTGGTCGGTCTGACCGATGTGGCCGACATCGTGGGCGTGTCGCGGCAGAACATGCGCAAGCTGATGCTGGCCCATCCGGGCAGCTTCCCGGCGCCGGTGCATGAGGGCAGTGCGTCGATCTGGCACTTGGCGGATGTGTTGACCTGGCTGCAGGCCAAGGGCAGCTACTCGCTGGCCTTGGACGTTCTGGAGGTGGCGCGCGCGGCCTTGCAGGTCAATGTGGCCAAGGAAGGGCGGCGGCTATCGCGTTCGGCTTCCAAGGAGCTTGACGCTCTTGTTGGATGAGAGGCTGTTGCCAGCCTCATCCCTGAGCGGAACCCGCCCGAACAGGGCGGGTTTTTCGCAGGTGGACATCCGGCCTGGTGGCGCCGGTGCGCGGGGTTTGCTTGCGTTCGTCGATCCAGGCCTCTACCTCGGCCAGGTCCCACACTACGCAGCGCGGCGTCAGATTGAAGCGCCGGGGAAACTCACCGCGTCGCTCCATTTCGTAGATCGTCGTTTCGGCCAGGGGGACGATCTGCCGCAACTCATGGCGGCGAATGGTGCGCCGAAATGGCAAAGCGGCATGTTTGGGAAACTGCGGGAGATCGTCGTAGGCGTTTGAGCCGGGCAAGGGGAGGGATGCGGGCTGCGGGCGCATCGCTAGGTCGGTGTGCTGATCGATTTTTCCTAACGGGTTACTCTCCATGTCGAACTCCGTGATTGTTCGGCGATGCATGGGTTGCCATCGCATGACGATATGGTGGCTTTCATTGGCAATCGCGGAAACTCACAGGAGCGTAGAGAGGCGTGTTGGAGACAAGTAGCCAAGGGAAGCGGGGGAGAGCATGGCGACGGTATCCATGTCCTTGCCTTCGGGCACACAAGTGAGGCAAATCTGATCGACCGCTTACTGGTCCTGGCTCAACTTCGGGCGCGGCCGGTCTCGCGAACGCTGCCCTATAGTCGTGCAAATGGCCGAAGCAGTGCCTTGTTTTTCGAGCTGGGGAGTACGAATGCCAATAACAGCATATTCAAAAGAGGCTGCACGCGAGGTCGATCTTGAGCAGTGGCTGACGCTGAACCACTATTCGATCAAAGGCGACCCGTTGCTTGAGCGGATGCCGGTCGAGCTGAGGGAGAAGGCCGCGCGCGACATCGAATGCAGTGGCTGCCGTGCACACGGTGCGATGCTGGTGGCAGTTGGCCGCCAACGTGGCGTGGGCCGCAGTGTGAGTCAGGGGCACTTTCGATTCGGCACAGCAGGTGGTGCCAACCCTCACCATCCGTTCTGCGACTTTTATTTCGACGAACAGGCACCACGCAATGCGGACTACCTCGTGAACTTCGCGAGCGATAAGTCGACTTTCACCCGAGTCGTCCGTGACTTGGTGTGCAGGGGCATCCGTGCAGGGCATTTCGGTCAAGGCGATATCCGCCGTACGCGGCTATGGTTCCTTGATGAGAAAATTGCGCATGCGATGCCCTTGGACGTGACGCCCGAACTCTTGAACTGGTGCGTCGATATGGATGGCGCAAGGTTTGCTCGGGAGTTGCCTTTCCAGCCTGAGCATGGGCAAATGCCAGGTTTCGATTGGACTCAAGCGGCCAAAAGCGAATGGTGCCGCCGAAACGCCGGACTGTTCGAAGAACGGCCGATACGAGTGCATTTCAGGTCGGAGGCGATTCAGCGCGCGCTCAAGCTGATCGAACTAAAAGGCAGTGCCACTGTCCTTGACCCAACCGCTCTTCGAGAGAAATATGAGACTGTGGTGCAGTTGTCGGAGTTTGCAGCGATCTACCTCTACCATCAGGTGGGCGAGAAGCCAAAGAACCATTGGCGAATCGACGGCCTTAAATCGGCGGGGCGTGGGCTTCTGGCTCTATGCGCGCTGCTACTGTTCATGAACAACTGGGACGTAGCCCGAGCCAGCTCGGCTTTCGCGCGTCTGACGGCGCTCCCGCCCGCCGCGGACGGCACCGAGGGCAACGTCATGGGCTTGAACCCGTTTCACGACTACGAGGCTTGGCAGATCCTCCATGAAGCCAGGCAGGTCGCAGTTCGTCGAACCGATACTCGGCCAGTGGCCGAGCAGATCGACGCACTCAAGACGGCGCTGCATACTGCCTACTTGGACTGGCTCACAAAAACCAAGCCTCACTAGGCCTACCCTATGACCGAATCAAGCAAGGTGTTTCGCCGCTACACCGACTTGGCGTCACTGCTCGATATGCTCCGTCGCAGGGCCATCACACTTCTGAGGCCAGATACCTGGGACGACCGGAATGATCGGCTCATGATGAAGACCTACGCGGACTGCTTGGAGCTGAAGACACTGCTGGCCCTGTGCTTGACTAGCCGGGGCGAGACTTATCACCACTGGAAGGTCTTCACTGATAAGAGCAATGGCGTCTGCATCCACTTTCGACGAGACGAGTTCAAGCAGGCCATGCGAGCTGCCGGCGTGAAGGTCGAAAAGGTCAATTACCTGAAGTTGGATCAGCTCGTTGCCGATGACCACCCCATCGAAACGCTACCTTTCCTGAAGCGTTTCGGCTTCGGCGACGAGGGCGAGTACCGTGCCGTTTACAAGAATAAGGCTGCAGAAGATCACTTGAAGCAGGTCGAGATCGACCTCAACATCATCGAACGGATCAGCCTCAATCCGTGGATGCCGAAGCCTGTTTTCGAGTCGGTTCGAACCACTATCGAATCCCAACGCGGAGGGGCTGCGTTCACGGTGAACCACTCGTCGCTTATCGATAACCAGAGGTGGCGCCAATTCGCCACGCAGTACGAGAAGAAGGCTAGGCCCGACTGACGGTCCTTTGGCTTCGGTTCTTAGCGTACTGCGGCCTCTTGGGCCTGCGCGCTTCGCTTGCCTCCGGGGGAAAGCCCTGAGGGCTATCCCCGCCGCGCTGGCTTGGCGCCCCTGAAGGTACCGAACCGGCTGCGCCGGATCGGATGGGTGCGTTCCCTTGTTGAGGAGGGGTGGCTTGCTGTTCCCTTCATGGTGCCACGGCGTGCTCGCCGTGCAAGGGCTGCGCGGGCTTTGCACGCTGGCGGCCTGCGGCCGTCGTAGACCCTTGACTGCTTGCGCTGCGCCGAGAGCTGGAAGGGCTGGGCAATTCCGCCTGGCAAGCCGAACGAACCGGCTTACACTGGATCAATAGGTTTCATTTGTAAATTGAAGTCGGGGGCGTCAGCTTCGAGGGGCGGCGACAGGATGAAAAAATAGGGATGACAAAACCGCATACCAACTGGCTCAAGAAAACTGGAGCCAAAATCCAAACAGTGGATGGGGTGGCCGTCGCTGTATATGAGCTCACCATCGATCACGCCGACAGCCCAACTCTCACGGCTTGGGCAAGGCACTTTCGCGAGCACTACTGCTTGGATAGCCAGATTGACCGCCTTAGAAAGGGCACGAAGAAGTCACGCGAGCAATACTTGTTGGACCTGGTTTTTCCAGATAAATCGGAAGATTTCGGCCCCGCTACGCGCTCTGGAGATTTCGCGGAAATCCTAATCGCAGATCTTCTTGACAGTCAGATGGGTTTCTGGATACCGCGTACCCGCTACGATGACAAGTTGGTGCGGAACGAGTCGCCGAAGGGCACCGATGTGCTCGGGTTCAAGTTCGGTGGCGTTGGTCCTGCCAAGCCGTCCAAAAAAGATACCCTCATTTCCTTCGAGTCCAAAGCACAACTCAGTGGCAAGAAGGCAAAGGCACGATTGCAGGACGCAGTCAGTGATTCAGCTAAGGATGTGTACCGTATATCAGAGTCGCTCAATGCTATGAAGCGTCGCCTGATTGCGCGGGAAGACGATGAGGGTGCGGATCGAGTAGAGCGGTTCCAGGATGGACTTGAGGTGCCCTACATCCGTGTATCGGGCGCCGCCGCTATCTTTTGCACGAGTGTCTACGACCCTGGCCAGATATCCAAGACCGACTGCACGGGGCACGAAAACATGAACAATCTCATGCTCGTGGTCGTGCATTCCGCTACGCTCATGGCGTTTGTTCATGCGCTCTACGAAAGGGCCGCCAATGAAGCCTGAACGACGCGCTCGTTTCGCCGCTGCTGTCACCCTTTCGAAGGGCAAGATGTACGAGTACGGTGTACCGGAGGACGATCACATTGCACTTCCTGAAGGGCTAGACCTGGAGATGCAATTTCCCTTGGCCGTCGGAACCGTGGGGGACTTTGCGTCTGAAGCTGTGGCGAAGGCCATTGGAGCGGAAGACGATGCACACACACCTCGAGACGAAGTCATCTTCTCGGCGCAGGTCCTTCAAGCATTTGATGATTCGCTACTCAACCAGGATCTTTCGTTCAATCTGCGCTTGTTAGCCGCTGCAGGCTTCTACCTTGGCGACGTACCGGGAAATGCTGCGGTACAGATATCCAAGCTCGCGCAGCTCCAAAACCCGGAAGGCGACCCACTGGCTCTTGCTGCAAAGGTCGCAATGGACAAACCCTGGAGCCAGGCAGACAACACTCTTGAATCGTCCTATGCCACAGCCATCCTTGGTGCGCTGGGCGAACACTTTAAGACCGGCGGCGGGAGCGAAGGAGCTATCGCAGCGATCAGAAGGTTGCGTAGTTGGGCATATGCAAGCGCTTCAGCGCACGAACTGCTGATGGCAGATTTGCTCGGCGCTGTGAGCGCGACACGCATCGCGAACTCGGCTTGGACCTTGCTGCCGCAATATAGTGAACTGAGTGGAGATAGCTGGCAACCCTATCTATCCCGACCCGGATCAATCAAAGAGATGTGGCCATCCCAAAGAATGGTAGGGGAGGCTGGCCTCTACAAGGGACAATCGGGTGTCGTTCAGATGCCCACAAGCGCCGGGAAATCCAGGGCAACTGAACTCGTCATCCGGTCGGCGTTCCTGTCGTCGCGGACCAAACTGGCCTTGGTTGTCGCACCGTTCCGTGCTCTATGCCAAGAGATTGCAACCGATCTTGAAAGAGCATTCAAGGACGACGGCTACAACGTCAACCAACTGAGCGAAGCGCTGCAGCCGGACATCGATTTCGATATCTTCGACATGTCGATCGAGTCGGCGCCTAAGGTTGTTGTGCTTACACCGGAGAAGCTCCTCTACACGTTGCGGCAGGAGCCCGACATCGTACAGAAGGCTGGTCTGGTGGTTTATGACGAGGGGCACCAATTCGACACCGGCACTCGGGGGGTGACTTACGAACTGCTGCTTACCTCGATCAAAAGACTGTTGCCGGATTCGGCCCAGAGCATGCTGATCTCTGCGGTCATCCAGAACGCGGCGGCTGTTGCCACCTGGCTCCTCAAGGATGGTGCGCGGGTGGTTTCAGACAAATCCTTGCAAGCCAGACGACTGGTCGCGTTCGCAAGCCTTCCTCATGGCAAAGATGGTCAACTGCAATTCAATGTCGCATCCGATAGTGAGCAGGACTTTTTCGTTCCCCGAGTCATCGTTCCCGAAAAGCAGCCACGCCTTCCCAGAGAAAAGAAGGATCGATACTTCCCAACAGAAGAGAGTGGCTCCATCGCGCTGTACCTTGGCTTGCGCCTTCTAGAAAATGGCGGTGTTGCGATTTATGCGGGTCGAAAGGCTTCCGCTGCAAAAATTGTGAGAGATGCAGTTGGGGAAACGTTCCGGCGCGGAATATCGCTGGCGCCGCCATCAACGCACAGTGATCCTGAAGAGATTCGCCGCTTCGTAAATCTCTACTCAAGAAACTTTGGCGCTGAGTCTTACTTGACGAAGGGTGCTTCTCTCGGCATCTTCGCCCACCATGGCAATACCCCGCAAGGGATTCGGATTGCGATCGAACACGCGATGCGGCAAAAGCTCATCCGTATGATCGTCTGCACATCAACTCTTGCACAGGGTGTCAACCTCCCTATCCGATACCTGCTTGTGACGAGCGCCATGCAGGGGCGAGAATTGATCAAGGCGCGAGATTTTCATAACCTGATGGGTCGAGCGGGGCGCGCCGGGATGTATGGTGAGGGCACGGTGATCTTCACGGACCACCGTCTGTACGACGAGCGAGCCACCGAATCACGTCGATGGGATAACTCTGTCAAGCTGATCAATCCCGACAGTGCTGAGCCAACTGGAAGTACGTTGCTGTCGCTCTTCGATCCGATGAAAAACGAGACGGGAACTCGAACGTTGGGTAAACCCAGCCCAGCCGAGTTCGCAACCATGATCGTTGACGATTGGGAACGCCTGTATGAGGCGATTGGCAATATTTCCGCTGATCTTCAAAGCAAGAAATTCTCTGTCGGATCGTTGCGGGAACAGCTCAAGGCCAAGAAAAAAATCGTCGAGGCCGTTGAGAGCTTCTTGATGACCTATCGCGGCGATGGTGATGCCGAAACTTTTGTTGCCAACGCCAAGGTACTGGCAAGCGAAACGTTGGCCTTTTCTCTCGCCACCGAAGAACAGAAGACGCTATTGACTGGAGTATTTGAATCCATCGCGCGCCGCATTGAGTTGCATGTCCCCAATGTTGAAAACCAACATCGCTTCGGGCGCACCCTCTTGGGAATTGATCATGCTCTGGCAGTCGAGGCTTGGGTAACTGAGAATGAAGAGAAGATCGGCGGAACAGAATCGATCGATGATTTGTTTGGATTGGTGTGGCCTCTGTTGACCACGCTTTCTTCTGAGAAGCGGTTGACCGACACGACTCCTGTCGGTGCGCTTAGGACGTTAGCTGCGGGATGGCTGGCAGGTCAATCGTTCGCCGAACTCCTGCAGGGGCTTGATGCGCAAGACGCCACTTACCCTTATGGGGAGAATGCTAGGGCCTTCGACCTGGATTTGGTTGTCGATCTCTGTGAACAGACCTTTGGCTTTGAGTTCGCGTTGCTGCTCGCGTCAGTGAAAGAGTCGTACTTGGCCCGTGCAATCGAAGTGGCCGGAGATACTCTCTCGGATCATTTCGATCTTCTGCAAAAGCGATTGAAGTATGGTTTGCCCGATCAAGACTGCGTCGCATATTACGAAGCAGGATTCTCAGAGCGGGTGATTGCGCAGGAGTTGTCCGATGACATGCTCTGGGAATCTGCCAAGACTAGGGATGGCGCTCGCAGATTGATACGCAAGTATCCCAGTGACTTTGAGGCAGTCTTGCGTGAGTTTCCATCGCATTTCACAGAGGTGTTCCGCACGATCGTGGTGCAGTAGACGAGCTACATGTTGATGCGCTGGAGCTGTATGGTGAAACACCGTCGAGTTTTCTGGCTTTGCCCCTATGTAGCGGAACTGCCTTCAAAAGTTGCAGCGGTAGTGGCAGAACCAACCTCGCCATGCCTTGAGTGTGAGTTCATGCTGCTCCAGTTGTTTAGTCCACACTGAAGTCCGGGCGTCCCCGGCCATGGCATGGCCGGTCGCGCTGTCGTGCTGCGCATCGAACCCCCTGCGGGGTTTCGCCCCCTTCGGGCTTCCATCGTTCCCTCGCTCTGCTCGGCTGACGCCTTCGGCCCGGCTCGTTGATCCGGACCTGCGCGCTGCGCTTGCCTCCAGGGGATCGGCTATGCAGCCCATCCCCGCCGCGCTGGGCTTGGCGCCCCTGTGATACCGCCGAACCGGCCGTGCCGGATCGGCCTTCGCGCCTGCGGCGCTGCGCGCTTCGCTTGCGTGGGATCGGCGTGACGAGCGGCCGTTGCCTGTCCAGCCATCTTTCCTGAATCCATCACCTTGCTCGCGACTGTAGCCCGCTCCCGTGCGCCATCAAGGCGCGCAGGGCCGTGTCCTCGGCTACGCCTGCGGGCCGCACCAACCCTGCGCTTGCTTCCTTGACGGCGCCCGTCCGCGCGCTCCTGACCGTCGCGGGCGATGAACTCAGGAAAGACGGTGGCAACGAGGCCAACCGGGTTCTTCGTGCCGACCCCACCGGAAGCCCGAAGAGGGCTCTGAATCTAGGAATCCGGTGAGGCTTTTTCAACAGCCAACTTCATCAGGAGAAAGACCGTGCAACTCGCATCCCGTTTCGCTTCCCGTTCCCCCGCACTGCGCAGCGACTCCCCATTGTCCGATGACCAAATCCGCAGGGTGGCCCCATCCATCTTTGCGGACGCCCCACACGAGAGCCGTTCCGAGCGGTACAGCTACATCCCCACCGCCTCGGTGCTGACCGAGCTTCGCAAGGAGGGGTTTCAGCCCTTCATGGTGGCGCAAACCCGCGTGCGCGATGAAGGCAAGCGCGAGCACACGAAACACATGCTGAGGATGCGCCATGCCAGCCAGATCAACGGCGCGGAAGCCCAGGAAATCGTGTTGCTGAACTCCCATGACGGCACCAGCAGCTACCAGATGCTGGCCGGCATGTTCCGCTTCGTCTGTGCCAACGGGCTGGTGTGCGGTGACACCATGGCCGATGTGCGCGTGCCGCACAAAGGCGATGTGGCGGGGCATGTCATCGAAGGCGCCTATCAGGTGCTGAGCGGCTTTGAGCAGGTGAAGGAATCCCGCGACCTGATGCGCGGCATCACGCTGGACGATGGTGAATCCGAAGTGTTCGCCCGCGCCGCGCTGGCCCTCAAGTATGACGACCCGGACAAGCCCGCGCCCATCACGGAATCGCAAATCCTGGCACCGCGCCGTTTCGATGACCGCCGCCCCGACCTGTGGAGCGTGTTCAACCGCACGCAGGAGAACCTGACCAAAGGCGGCCTGTCCGGGCGCAGTGCCAACGGACGCCGCCAGAGCACGCGCCCCGTGCAAGGCATTGATTCGGACATCCGCCTGAACCGTGCCCTGTGGCTGCTGGCCGATGGCATGCGCCAGCTCAAGGACTGACCCCTTCCCCCGCCCGGAGGGGCGTCCCCTCCATTCCTTGTCTGTTTTTCGATTGATTGGAGTCTCATCATGAACGCTGTTACCCACACCGAAGCCCCTGCTGTCCTCACGCTGGAAGCTGCTGATCCGACCAAGAACATGATTCTGGTTCCCCTGTCGCGGCTGGTCCTGCGTCCCACGGGCCGCAATGTGCGCAAGACGCCGCGCATGTCCATCACCGAACTGGCAGCGAGCATCCTGCGCGTGGGCCTGCTGCAAAACCTGATCGTGATCCTTGCCAGCGATGGGGTGCATTACGAGGTGGTGGCTGGTGGCCGTCGCCTTGCCGCCCTCAAGCTGCTGGCGAAGAAACGCCGCATCGCCAAGGATTGGAACGTGCCTTGCCTGCAGGTGGCCGATGGCACGGCCCGCACCGCCAGCCTCACGGAGAACGTGCAGCGCGAGGCCATGCACCCAGCGGACCAGTTCGAGGCCTTCGCGGCGCTGGTGGGCGAGGGCCGACCGATTGAAGACATTGCGGCGGATTTCTCCGTCACGCCGCTGGTGGTGCAACGCCGCTTGAAGCTGGCGAATGTCTCGCCCCGGCTAATGGCCGACTATCGGGCGGATGCCGTCACACTGGACCAGTTGATGGCCCTTGCCATCACGGATGACCATGCCGCGCAGGAAAGTGCGTTCTACGATGCACCGCAGTGGCAGCGCACGCCGTCCGCGCTGCGCGAACACTTCACCGAGCGGGAAATCGGGGCATCGCATCCGCTGGTGCGCTTCTTCGGGCTGAACGCCTATGAAGCCGCAGGCGGCGGCACCCGCCGCGACCTGTTCGCGGAGGGTGATGCGGGCGTGTACCTCAACGACACCGCTTTGCTGGAACGGCTGGTGCAAGACAAGCTGGAGGCCATTGCCGCTGAGGTGCGCAGTGAAGGATGGGCCTGGGTGGATTCGACACCCGCCATGACCCACGCCGACCTGCATGCCTTCCATCGTGCCCCGAAGGAGCGGCGCGAGCCGAACAAGCGCGAAGCGCAACGCATCGAGAAGCTGCAAGCCAAGATGCGGGAAGTGGCAGAGGCCTTGGATGCGGAGGACGAGGACAGGGCCGATGCCCTGCAGGAAAAGGGCGAGGCCCTGGGTGAACAGTTGCAGGCGCTGGAAGAGGCCTTGGAGGGATACAGCGCAAGCATGAAGGCCACCGCTGGGGCCATCGTCACCATCGACCGTAACGGCGAAGCCGTGATCCATCGCGGGCTGCTGCGCGAGGCCGAGGCCAAGGCGCTGCGCACGCTGGAAAAGCTGCGCCAGGGTTTTGGCGGTGTGGAAGATGGGGCCGAGGGTGCCGACGGCGAAGCGGATGAAGCAAAGGCTCTCCCCGTGTCGGACCGGCTGGCCCAGCGCTTGAGTGAGCACCGCACCGCTGCGCTGCAGATCGAGATGGCCCGGCATCCCCAGGTGGCGCTGGCCGCGCTGGTGCATGGCATGGTGCAGACCGTCCTGCAGGATCGCCGCTATGGGCACGACCTGCCGCTGGGGCTGCGCCTGACCGTGCAGGATCGGTTGGAAGGCATGGCCGCGGACTGGCCAGAGTCCCCCGCTGCCGTGGCACTCAACGAATTGCAACAGGCATGGGGCGACAAGCTGCCGCATGACAGCGCCGAACTGTTCGCTGTGCTGTTGGCGATGGAGCAAGGCGAGCTGGTCGAACTGCTGGCTGTGTGCGTGGCCGCTACGGTGGATGTGGTGACGCCCCGCGCCGCGCGACAGCAACCGGGCGAGGAACTGGCGCAAGCCGCGGGCCTCGACATGACTGTATGGTGGAAGCCGACTGCCGAGGGGTATTTCCGGCATGTGCCCAAGGCGGTGATTCTGCAAGCTGTTGGCGAGTTCGCACCGGATCAGGTCAACCGGCTGGCGAAGCTCAAGAAGGCCGACATTGCCAGCGAAGCCGAACGGCTGGTCGAGGGCACGGGCTGGATGCCTGCAATCTTCAAGGGCGAAAGGCTGCGGGAGGTAGGACCGGAAGATGGTGCGGATGAAGCCGCCGCTGTGGTGGATGAACCGGTCGAGGCATTGACCGCTTGACCCTTGACGCAGAGCAACGCCCCGGCCTCGGCCGGGGCGTTGGCTTGCAAAGAGTCAGAAATGTCTACTGCCAACATCACGAGCCGCTCGCGCATGGCGGCGAACTATGCGCCCGGCGCGGTGCGTGCCCGCCGCTGGCACGGTGAGGGCGAAGTGCGCGGCTATCGGCCGCGCTCGGGCTGGACTGCCCGTGCCGAACTCACGGATGTTCACCCCATCACGGCCGCGCCTTGCCGCGTGCCGTGTGGCGGCTAATTGAGACGAAGGAATAGCAGCAATCAGCACCGCGCCCAGACCGTTCCGCCCTCTGCGTGGTGAACGCAGAAATCCGGGCGCGGCAGTGGCCGCGCCCGGATTTGAAGCCGAAGAGCCTAATCAAAACGTCGCCGCCTGGCCTGTCGCTCAGGCGGCGACGTTGACGGCATCGCACATGCGCGATGCCTTCTTCCATTGCCTCCATAAACGACGATTCTATTAAAGTGAAGTGATATGGGAGGCAATATCCGATGAGTAAAGAACATCGTCCGCGCGGGGAAGGTCCTACTGCATGGGAGGCCGACATTCTCAAAATCCGGGCTTTTGAGCCAAGGCGCTTCGGAAAAAGGTGAGTACGGGAATGATGAAGAAGTTCGTGATGATGGCGTCGCTCGACTTCCTGGCCTTTGAAGCGGCGGAGAAGACCTACATTGCGGAGATTGAGCGGCTGAAGAAGCGGGTCAACCAAGGTATCGAGAAGGCCAACAAGGTGATTGCGGAAACGACCGCATCATGCAGGCCATCCCTGGGTCGGTCATGGCATCCGCCCAACCCGGCCATCCGAGGAACATCAAGGAAAACGGCAGCTTGAGCAAACGTGGAGCGGAATGTGTTTTCCAGCTCTTTGAAGCCCATGCGACCCCGTTGGCTGTGGCTTACCTGGTGAGGATTTCGCATCGTTCGGCCACGCATTGGTTTGCCAAGTGGAAGGCCAGCAAGGCATAGCGCTTTCCGTCTGCGCTGTTCGGTTGAATACCTTGGGCGTGTCGGCGCAATGCGCCGCCGGGCTCTCGGGCTGCGCCCCATGCCGACTTCTCCGTCACGGCCATTCGGCTTCAATCCCTCACGCCTTCGCGCCTGCGGCGCTGCGCGCTCCGCTTGCCTCCAGGGGATCGGCGCAAGACCCATCCCCGCCGCGCGCAGCTTGGCGCCCCCTCGAATACCGCCGAACCGGCGTTGCCGGATCGGCCGGGCCAGCGCCCCGCCGCATATCGCAGCACAAAAACTGCTATGGCTTGGCCGTAGCGAGCTGGCTTTCGGTTTCGGCCATCAATGCAGCGGTACTGTATTCCAGCGCATTGGCGATCCTGAAGATGATCGCCAGCGTGGGCATGTGCTCACCGCGTTCGACCTTGCCCAAATGGGAACGCTCGATGCTGGCCAGATTCGCCAGCGACTCCTGTGCGATGCCTCGTCCTGTGCGCAGCGCACGCACCGCAGCGCCGAAGGCTTTCGCCAGTTCGGCATCGTAGGTGGTGACGCCGGCCGGTCGGCCGGGCTGAACTGAGCGCTTCTGCATCGACAGAAGCGTCCAATTTAGAGACAATTAAAACCACGTTATCTTTAACTCATTGAGTGCACTTTTGTGTGCTTTCGTGCTTTCGTGCTTTTACGCAAAAACGCATCTGTGGACGTCTACAGAACCGGGGAGCCATATCTGTGTCTTCGTTGATTCGCACAATTGCGCTTTTCCGTGTCCGTGGATGTACGGATTCGGCGAGTTGCGCTTCCGTGTCTGCGCACGAAAGCGCGCATCCGGTTCAGTGGTTTCCCGCTTTTACGCAAAAGCACTGCCGTGCATCCTCGATTTCGTAGGAATCCTGGCCATGACCCAGCCATTCACCACCGCCGACCTGCGAGCACAACTGCTCGCCAACGGCGCGGCCCGCGCCGCCGGCAACGACACCGACCCGTTACCCGTGGTTCGGCTGTTCACTCCAGATGCGCGCGCAACCTGGTTGCTGGCTGCACTCGATCCGGCCGATGGCGATACGGCCTGGGGACTCATTGACCTCGGCATCGGCATGCCTGAACTGGGAACCGTCAAGCTGTCCGACCTGGCAGGCATCGTCGGACCGCATCAAAAGCCCGTTCTGCGCGACCTGTACTTCCGAGCATCGCGCCCGCTGTCGGAATACGTCCGATTGGCGCAGCTTGACGGATCAATCCCTGACTAGTTCAAGCCACAAATTCCCGGGCAGGGACATCAAAAAAAGGGGTTGAGAAAGCGCATTGTGGCTTTCTCGGTCTGATTCAAGACATATGGGGTCTGAATCAGCACTCTTGCGCCAACACGGTGCAGTCCTGACCCAAACGGACTCAATTCACGGCGCGGCTTGCGGCACGGTACCTGGTGCTGCGCCCCATTTTGGGGATGTGCAGCCGTCGCACTCGGACAGGTCGTGCAAGTCTTCGGAGTCAATCAGTCTTGACAATTGACACCGCTAGTTACAGCTGAGTTTATCCCTCTGTTGGAATGGTGTCGATGGGTCCTGGCGAAGCTCCAGCCCCCAACCACCGTCGCGGCGATCTCTGTCCAACGGGAGGTTGTTTGATGGTTGATCGAAGCACTGAGCCTTGGTATCCCACTGCCGCGTACCTCTACGTGCTGCACCTGGACGACCTCGCGTTGGCCTGGGAGTATTTGCGCCGCCATCCCGACTACCAACGCGCCTGGCTGCAGCGGGGCAACCCGCAGGAGACTGCTTCCACCTGGGGGCTTCATCTCATGGAAGATCCGGCCCTGGATGCGCGCGATGCCCATCCCACCTGGGTCGCCGGCCACCCCTGCGTGGCGCAGCTCCATCCCGACATCGATCCTCCGCCGGATGCCACGGGGTTCGAGTTCTGGCGCATTCCCGGTGAAAAGAACCTCATCCACGATGGCCGGCGGCTGATGCTCGCCGCGCACTGGCCGGGCTGCTGTCTGCGCCTAACCTTGGCACCCCATCTGGAGGATGGCATGGCCTACGTCTACGCCACCCGCACATGTACCTTGCCCTCCTCACACGATTGTGTGTTCCGTGCCGAGGTGGACAAGTTGGCCACTGCCCCCGACGAAGCACCTACAGCAGTGGCGCGGCCACGGCCGGCGCCGACGGCCCTGCAGGAGCTGCACACCTTGCAGACGCTCGACGCAACGCTGGCGGGGGCCTCCTTGCGCGAGATCGCCGAAGGGCTGTTCGGCACCGAGGTGGTGCTCGCGGACTGGCACGCCGATGGCGGATTGCGCTCCCGCGTGCGCCGCTTGGTGCGACGCGGCCTGACACTGATGCGCGGCGGCTATCGCCGCCTGGCCCAACTCCAATGACTTGGGCAGGGTCGTTTTGCCTTCGTCGCAAAACGACCCTGAGCGAAACGCATCCCTTTCTTGAGACTGCCTCCATCTGGCTGCGCTGGTGCGGCCGGTCTATTCCGACCGATGGAGGCTTACCCAATGCGACCCACTCCCTTACGGCCTGCTGCCGCGCACACCACGGCGTTGCAACCCGCTGCTACTGCACAACCCCAGCGCTATCTGACCAACGACGAGGCGGCCGAACACCTGCGCCTGTCGCCACGCACGCTGGAGAAACAGCGCGTGATCGGCGGTGGCCCGCGCTTCCGCAAGTTCGGCCGTCGTGTGATGTACGCGGTGGCCGACCTCGACGCCTGGGCCGACGAGCGCAGCTTCGAGGCCACATCCGATCCCGAATACGCCGAGCACCACTCGGCCGACAGCCGTGCGCGGTGATCGGCGCTTCGCCGGTGGCCGTCGCCATGCCCAGCCCTTCGCTGCCGTCCCGATCCTCGGGGCAGCGATCAGCGCAGGAGCGCGAGCAGCTCGACCTGTTCCGCGCGCTGCCGGGCGACATGGCGCCGCGCGACAGCCAGGACCTGATGGCCTTTCCGTTTTTCTCGCTGGCGAAGTCCAAGCGCATCCAGCCTATCGACTTCCGCTCCAGCGGCGTGACGATCCGCGTGGAGGGCACGCTGGAGCACGGCATCGCCACGATCTGGGACGCCGACATCCTGATCTGGGCCGCGAGCCAGATCGTGGAAGCACGCGACGCGGGCATCCGCCCGTCGCGGCTCATGCGCGCCACACCCTACGAGATCCTGCGCTTCATCGGGCGGGGCACATCGCTGCGCGACTACCAGCGCCTCAAGGCAGCCTTGGATCGGCTGCAATCGACCACGGTGGCCACCTCCATCCGCGAGACGACGGGGCGGCGCCTGCATCGCTTCTCGTGGATCAACGAATGGAAGGAACTGGCCGACGCCCGCGGCACGCCGCTGGGCATCGAGCTGATCCTGCCGGACTGGTTCTACGCAGGCGTGCTCGATGCGGCGCTGGTGTTGACCATCGACCCAGCCTATTTCAAGCTCACGGGTGGCATCGAGCGCTGGCTGTACCGCCTGGTGCGCAAGCACGGCGGCAAGCAGCCGGGCGGCTGGCAGTTCGATTTCAAACACCTGCACCGCAAGTCGGGCAGCACGGCCAAGCCCTACGACTTCGCCTGCGACCTGCGCGCGCTGGTGGCGCGCCAGTCGATGCCGGGCTACGTCCTGGGCATCGAGCGAATGCCGGACGACGGAGCCGAACTGCTGACCTTCCGGCCCGTGCTGCGGACGGCACGGGGATAACTCAGGAAAAACCTGTGAACGGCCTCGTGCTATCAGGCGTGCCGGGTATCGTGCTATCGGGCGTGTCCCTATCGTGCTATCAGGCGTGCGAAACCGCCGGAACGCCAATAACGGCGCGGGTTTCAGTCCCGTCTAACTTCCCTAACTTTACTTCTCTAACTTTTAGTAGAAGCGCGCCGTTTCGGTGAAAAACTGCCCAACGGCACGACGCGCAGCGTTTCGCACGGCAAGGGAAACCCGGCTTTCCAGAAAGGAGGGCCGCGCCATGATCATCGCTTTGCTCAATCAGAAAGGCGGTGTGGGCAAGACCACGCTCGCCACACACATCGCGGGCGAGCTGGCCATGCGCGGCCAGCAAGTCGTTCTGCTCGATGCCGATCCCCAAGGCTCGGCGCTGGACTGGACGCAGCGGCGCGCCCAACAGGGCTTGCCGCGCTTGTTCAGCGCCGTGGGCCTCGCACGCGAGACGCTGCACCAGGAAGCCCCCGAGCTGGCGCGCCGGGCCGATCACGTCGTCATCGACGGCCCACCGCGCATTGCCGCTTTGGCACGCTCCGCGCTGCTCGCAGCCGAGCGCGTGCTGATCCCGGTGCAGCCCAGCCCCTACGATTTGTGGGCGTCTGCTGAGATGGTGGCGCTGATCCGCGAGGCGCAGGTGTTCCGGCCGGCACTGCGCGCGGCCTTCGCCATCAATCGGCGCGTCAGCACGACCATCATCGGCCGCGAGGCGCGCCAGGCGCTCGCTGACCAGCCGTTGCCCGCGCTGTGTTCGGAGGTGCATCAACGCATCGTCTTCGCCGACAGCGTGGCCGCTGGCCGACTGGCCCGCGAGACGGCACCCGACAGCGCCGCCACGCGCGAGATCGCCGCGCTGGTCGATGAATTGCTGCGGTGGCCGGCATGACCTCGGAGCAACCCACGCGCGGCAAGCGCATAGGCATCGGCGCCCGTCCGCCCGGGAACCCGCATGCCGAGGCGTGGGTTCGACAGGGCGAAGCCGACGGCCTTCAGAAAGGCGACCTCTACACCGCGCGCCTGACCCTCGACATCACACCCGCGATGCGCGCACGCATCAAGGTCTCGGCCTTCACACAGGGTGTGACGGTGGCCGAACTTCTGCGCGGGTTGCTGGAACGCGAGTTCCCGGAGAACACACCATGAACGCTCACGCTCTGGCAGACATGCCCGCCACGTTACCTGCGGTCACGCCGCCTCTCGCAGTGCTCGCCGGGTGGGCCGGCGCCGCACCGCTGACCCGTGTATCGCTCGCCCACGTCGAGCAGCGCATCAACCTCTACCTGCGCTTCGGCGAACCGGCGCGCACCATTCGGCTCGATCGCTGGCGGCGTGTTGCGATGTTCCCGCCCGGTGCGCTGTTCTGCCGCATTCGCTGGCATGCCAACGACTACGGCACGATCCGATGGCAACTCATGGTGATGCAGGCATGCACGCCGCTGGACGCGGCGCAGCGCATCCCTGGCGTTCTGCCCGGTGCGCGGCTGTTACTGCATGCCGAGGGCGAGCCGGCCGTGCGCGCCGTTCTGGCACGGATCGACGCCGTCGAGGCACTGGGTATCGCCACCATCGACGTGTCGCCCGCGTACTGGCGCACGCTGGGCAACCGGCTCGCTGCATTCCTGGCGCTGCCCGAATACACCGCCGAACGGCACGCGGCGTGGCTAGCGGGGCGGGGGCTGCCATGACGACGGCTTTCACGTCCGCCAACACCACGGGAACCGCGCCGCTTTCTCCCTCGCGCTGGCGCAATCGCATCGGACTGGCGGGCCTGTCCGCCTGCGGCCTCGCTGCGCTGGCCTGGGCGTCCTGCGCGCCGGCACTGCCGCGCCTGATCTACAACCCGTCCGACAGCGTGGCGGTCGGCTGGTATCGCGTCGAATTGATCGACCACCAAGCCGATTCGCAGCCACAGCTATTGGCCGTGGGCAGCGTCGCGCTCGTCCGGCTTCCGGCCGATGCCGCCGCTCTGGCTGCGCAGCGCGGCTACCTACCGACGCGCGTTCCGTTGCTCAAGCGCGTGGGGGCGGTGGAACTGCAGGGGGCGTGCATCGTCGGCCGCAGCGTGTATATCGATGGCGTGCCGGTGGCCGCTGTTTTGCCTGTGGATCGCATGGGCCGGCCGCTGCCATCCTGGCAGCAGTGTCGGCAGCTTCGTCCCGGCGAGTTGTTCCTGCTAAGCGCGACTAATCCGTCGTCGTTCGACAGCCGATACTTCGGGCCGATTCCTGCATCCACCGTGATCGGTGTTGCGCATCCGATCTGGCCGGAAGCACGACCATGACGGCTACCAATTCGCTGCGCTTCATCGTGCCATCGGGCGCGTCGTTCTGCCGGCTGTCGCAGTGTCGCTGCGCGTGCAGTGCGTGTGCGTTAGTACCGCACTTCGCACGACATCCGGCGCCGCCTCCACATGTGCAGGTGTCTTGCCTCGAACGCGCCCGGCCTGCGGCCATGGCCGCGTTCGCCGGCGCGCTGGCTGCAAGCAGTACAGCGCCGCCGGGCCGCCGACGCCCGGAGCGCCAGCGAGGGGCAAAGGCGGAAGGCAAGACAAAAGGGTGCGGCCCCTATCGGCCCGCAAAGCCAGTCTGCACATGGGGGTGGCGCGGCACGCAACGGCTTCGCCGCCGTGCCGCTTGTGGCGCGAAGCCCGCGCCCATGCAGGCATGGCCGCGTGCTTCGCACGACCGGACACGCCGTAGCTTTACGGAGAGACAGCCATGAGCGACCGCCGCGACGACGATTTCCGCATCCGTCCCAGCGCCCCGAAGAACCGGGGCCAGGGCTTCGTTTCCACGGTGCTCAAGCAGGCGGGCAAGGCCAGTAGCGGCAAGTCCTCGGTGCGCCGTCCTGGGAGAGCTGGCAAGGGCGCAGGAACCGGGCATCGGCCCGGCTCGTGCCTGGGCCGCGGCCACACGGCGGCGCGCTTTGCCGGGGCGAAGCTGACGCCCATGTCGCGGCGCGTGACCATCAAGACGCTGCTGGTCAACCAGCGCCAGGCCAGCCCGCAGTCGCTTGCCAAGCACCTGCGCTACATCGAGCGCGATGGCGTGGGCCGCGATGGCGAGCCAGGCCAAGCCTACGGGCCGCAGACCGATGCTGCCGACCTCGACGCCTTCAAGGAACGCTGCGCCGACGACCGGCACCACTTCCGCTTCATCCTCTCGCCGGAGGACGGCGCCGAGTTGGAAGACCTGCGCACCTATACGCGGCACCTGATGGGCCGCATGGAAGCCGACTTGGGCACACGACTGGAATGGGTGGCCGTCAACCACTGGAACACCGACAACCCGCACACGCACATCGTCGTGCGCGGGCGCGACGACACCGGCAAAGACCTCATCATCGCGGGCGACTATATCGCCAATGGCTTCCGTCATCGGGCCGCCGAGCTGGCGACCGAATGGCTGGGGCCGCGCACCGAGCTGGAGATCCAGCAGTCCTTCCGGCGCGAGGTGGAACAGGAGCGGTGGACGAGTCTGGATCGCACGCTCAAGCGTGAAGCCGGCGACGATGGCCGGGTGCATGTCGAACGCTTCAACGAGCCGAGATTGCAACGCCAGCGTCTGCTGCTGATCGGCCGCCTGCAACGCTTGCAGCTCCTGGGCCTGGCCGACGAAATGCAGCCGGGCACCTGGGCCGTCCATGCCGACGCGGAAAAGACCCTACGCGCCCTGGGCGAGCGTGGTGACATCATCCGCACCATGCAGCGGGCCATGCGCGGCGAGCCGCGCGAGCTGGCGGTGTTCGAGCCGGGTAACGATGGCCGAACCATCGTCGGTCGCGTGGCCGCCAAGGGCTTGGCCGACGAGCTGCGCGACCGGAGCTATCTGGTCATCGACGGGGTGGACGGCAAGGCTCACTACGTCGCGCTCAACGCCCGCGACGAGCTGGCGAACTATCCGACCGGCGCCGTGGTGGAAGTGAAGAGATCGGCCGACGTGCGGGCGGCCGACCGCAACATCGCCGCGCTGGCGAGCGATGGCCTGTATCGCACCGACCATCACCTCGCCATCGCGCAGGGCCAGGCCATGCCCGGCCGCGACCCGCAGGAGGTCGTGGCAGCCCACGTCCGGCGCCTGGAAGCCCTGCGCCGGGCGGGCATCGTGGAGCGCGTAGCCGAGGGGCTATGGAAAGTGCCCGCCGACCTGCCCGAGCAGGGCCGCCGCTATGACGCCCAGCGTCTTGGTGGCGTGACGGTGGAGCTGAAATCGCACCTGCCCATCGAGCGGCAGGCCCGCGTGATCGGTGCCACCTGGCTCGACCATCAGTTGATTGACGGTGGCTCGGGCCTGGGCGACCTGGGATTTGGCAGTGAGGCCAAGCAGGCGATACAGCAGCGCGCCGACTTCCTGGCCGAACAGGGACTGGCCGAGCGGCGCGGGCAGCGCGTGATCCTCACCCGAAATCTGCTGGGCACGCTGCGTGGCCGCGAACTGGAGCGAGCCGCGAAGGACATCGCGGTCGAAACCGGCCTGGCGCACCGGCCCGTCACGGACGGCCAGCGCGTTGCCGGCATCTACCGGCGCTCCGTCATGCTCGCCAGCGGGCGCTACGCGATGCTCGATGACGGCACGGGGTTCAGCCTGGTGCCGTGGAAATCGGTGATCGAACAGCGGCTGGGGCAGCAGATCGCCGCAACGGTGCGCGGCGGCGGGGTGTCGTGGGAGATCGGACGGCAGAGAGGGCCTGCCTTGGGATAGTCGCCATCACTGAATGTCCGCTATTTGAATTGACCGAGCAGTACTGCGTGGGCATCCGGTCGCATTCCGGTCAACCCCGATAGAAGGTCGATGGTGGCATGCCAAAGTAGGCGCTTGCACATGACCGGAATGTAATCTGGAAGGCTGTATATGATTCTCAGCAGAGCAGGCACAGAGGGCATCGTGCAGTTTTTCTCGTATCGTCGCAGGGATGCACAGCATGGCTATTCCGTAAATGGTGAGCGCCCGCCCGGTCATTCACGGCGCTGCATCATGATGTTGCCATGGATGATCACTGGTCTTTTTGTGTAAGGCTCCACCCCAGAGTGATCTAATTAATGACCATATCTTCCCCTTGCAATCAAATTCTTCGCCAGTCGGGTTGCCTGGTATTTTGCCCATCCGGCGTTGACCGACGATATATGAGGATCGTCTCGCATGATTGAACAGGATGGATTGCACGCAGGTCCTCCGGCCGCTTGGGTGGAGAGGCTATCCAGCTATGACTGGGCCCATCAGGCAATCGGCTGCTCCCATGCCGCCGTGTTCCGGCTGTCAGCGCAGGGGCGCCCGGTTCTTTTTGTCAAGACCGACCTGTCCGGTGCCCTGAATGAACTGCAGGACGAGGCAGCGCGGCTATCGTGGCTGGCCACGACGGGCGTTCCCTGCGCAACTGTGCTCGACGTTGTCACTGAAGCGGGAACGGACTGGCTGCTATTGGGCGAAGTGCCGGGACAGGATCTCCTGTCGTCTCACCTTGCTCCCGCCGAGAAGGTATCCCTCATGGCCGACGCCCTGCGCCGGCTGCATGCGCTTGATCCGGCTGCCTGCCCGTTCGACCACCAGGCAAAGCATCGCGTCGAGCGGGCGCGTGCGCGGATGGAAGCCGGCCTTGTCGATCAGGATGATCTGGATGAAGCGCACCAGGGGCTCGCGCCAGCCGAACTGTTCGCCAGGCTCAAGGCGCGCGTGCCCGACGGCGAGGATCTCGTCGATGCCTGCCTGCCGAATATCATGGTGGAAAATGGCCGCTTTTCGGGATTCATCGACTGCGGTCGGCTGGGTGTGGCGGACCGCTATCAGGACATAGCGTTGGCTACCCGTGATATTGCTGAAGAGCTTGGCGGCGAATGGGCTGACCGCTTCCTCGTGCGCTACGGTATCGGCGCTTCCGATTCGCAGCGCATCGCCTTCTATCGCCTTCTTGACGAGTTCTTCTGAGCGGGGCTCTGGGGTTCGAAATGACCGACCAAGCGACGCCCAACCTGCCATCACGGGATTTCGTTTCCACCGCCGCCTTCTATGAAAAGCTGGGCTTCAGGAGCGTTTTTCGGGACTCCGGCTGGATGATCCTCAAGCGGGGGGATCTCAGGCTGGAGTTCTTCGCCCACCCAGAGCTCGATCCCCTCGCGAGTTGGTTCAGTTGCTGCCTGAGGCTGGACGACCTCGCTGGGTTCTACGAGCGGTGCAAATCCGTCGGCATCCAGGAAACCAGCAGAGGCTGTCCCCGCATCCACGCCCCCGAACTGCAGGAGTGGGGAGGCACGATGGCCGCATTGGTCGATCCGGATGGCACGCTCTTGCGGTTGATACAGAACGGATAGCTTGCAGGCATCTCATGAGCGCGCCTTCCCGTTTTCCGCCCCAGGTCACTGCGTGGATGGAGCGCTGGCGCCTGCAGGGCGACGGTGCGCTGCTCACGACCCACTCGAGCTGGGTGCTTGCTGTTCGCCAGGGGCACATACCGGCGGTGCTGAAGGTCGCACGCGTTTCCGATGAAGAGGCGGGTTACCGCCTGTTAACCTGGTGGGACGGGCAGGGCGCCGCACGGGTCTTCGCCTCGGCGGCGGGCGCTCTGCTCATGGAGCGCGCGTTCGGAGCTGGTGACCTTGCCCGGATGGCCTGGGCCGGCCAGGACGACGACGCTTGCAAGATCCTCTGCGACACCGCCGCTCGCCTGCATGCTCCGCGGCCCGGACCGCTGCCCGAGCTCCATCCCCTACAGGAATGGTTCCAGCCGCTTTTCAGGTTGGCCGCTGAGCACGCAGCACTTGCGCCCGCCGCCAGCGTGGCGCGCCAACTTCTTGCGGCGCCACGCGAGGTGTGCCCGCTCCACGGCGACCTGCACCACGAGAATGTGCTCGACTTCGGCGACCGCGGGTGGCTGGCCATCGACCCGCACGGGCTGCTGGGCGAGCGCACCTTCGACTATGTCAACATCTTCACGAATCCGGACCTCAGCGACCCTGATCGGCCGCTTGCGGTCCTGCCGGGCAGGCTGGAGGCCCGGCTCCGCATTGTGGCCGCCGAGACCGGGGCTCGAGCCGGAACGGCTTCTGCGCTGGATCGTTGCATGGACCGGCTTGTCGGCAGCCTGGTTCATTGACGATGGCGACGGCGAGGGCGACGACGAGGGCGACGACGAGGGCGACGACGAGGGCGAGTGCGCGGCGATTGATCTGGCCATCAACGCTATGGCACGCCGCTTGCTCGACTAGCGCGGTCACCGATCATCACCTAGTCGTCGAGTTAGGTCGGGCCGGGCCGTGATCCGTTTGAAGCCGTTGCGGGCCACATCCACTGCTCGAAGCCCCTTCACGGGGGCGGCATCGTGAAGCGCGTGACTGAGGGGCTATGGAAGATGCCGGGCGAGTTGCCCGAACAGGGCCGCCGCTACGATGTGCAGCGCCTGGGCGGCGTGGCCGTGGAGCTGAAATCGCACCTGCCCATCGAGCGGCAGGCGCGCGTGATTGGCGCCACCTGGCTGGACCAACAGTTGATCGGCGGCGGCAAAGGGGTGGGGGACTTGGGCTTTGGCTGCGAAGTCAGGGAGGCGCTGCAGCTGCGCGCCGACTTCCTGTCCGAATGGGGACTGGCCGAGCGGCGCGGCCAGCGCGTGGCGGGCATCTTCCGCCGCAGTGCCATGCTCGCCAGCAGGCGCTATGCGATGCTCGATTACAGGATGAGATGGGGCTTTGCTTGGTGCCGTGGAAGCCGGTGATCGAACAGCGACTGGGGCAGCAGATAGCTGCGATGCTGCGCGGCGACGGGGTGTCGTGGGAGATCGGGCGACAGTGTGGCCCTGGCATCGGCTAATTGACTGGACGAGTAGACTCAGCGGTCTAGCGCACGCAGTACAACCGCAAGGTTCTTCACCGCGATCTCCAGTTCCTTCGGCGCATACGCGGCAAAGCCCATGAGGAACCCGGGTCGGCAAGCGCCCGATGCATGCAATGGCGTAAGCCCCAGCAAATCGATACCGGCACGCTGCGCTGCGCCCATGACTTCCAGTTCGGAAATATCGCGAATTAGCCGACAAGGCATTTGCATGCCGCCGTCCGGCACTTCTGGCTCCACGAAGTCTGCCAGGTGCTCGCGCACGAGCTGCGCCAGGACATCGCGCCGCTCACAATAGACGGCACGCATGGTTCGCACATGCGCCCCGAAATGCCCACCCTCCATGAAACGCGCCAGGGTCAGTTGCGCAATTGGCGCGCTGTGTCCATCCAGCAAGGTGCGTGCGGCGGTCATCGGCGCCACAAGCTCAGGCGGAAGCACCATGAAGGCAATGCGCAAGCCCGGAAACATCGACTTGGTGAACGTGCCGATGTAGATCGTTCGCTGATGCGGGTCCAGCCCCTGTACGCAGGCCGTGGGTTTGCCCGCGTAATGGAACTCGCTGTCATAGTCATCCTCGATGATCCAGGCATGGTGCTGCTGGGCCCATTCGATGACGCCCAGCCTCCGGTCCAGTGCCAACGTGACTCCGGTCGGAAATTGGTGCGAAGGCGTAAGAAACACCGCCTTGCCCGGTTGTCGCACCTTGCGCAGGTGCCCCACCTGCATTCCCTCGGCATCCAGCGGGACGGGCACGCATTCCAGCCCCGCGGCGTCGAACGCCTTGCGCGCGCCGTGGTACACGGGGTCTTCAGTGAAGATGCGGTCGCCAGCGTCCAGCAGCACGGTAGCGCACAGGGTCAAGGCTTGCTGGGAACTGGTGACCACCAGCACACGCTCGGGGGTGGCATGCGCGCCGCGTTCGAGGTTGACGTAGTTGGCAATCGCGCGCCGTAGCGGTTCCATCCCTTGCGGGGGGCTGTGCAGCAGCGCTGTGGTGCCCCAGTCCTTCAATACCTGCCGCTCCAGCCGCTCCCAGGTGGCCAGTGGGAAAGTGCGCGTTTCCGGAACGCCAGGAGCGAACGGGCGAGGAGTCAGAAAGTCTCGTACCCCGCCAGCACGGTACATGGTCGCACCGCGCTGGCTCAGCTGCAGAGGTACCCGCTGTGGTCCAAGGCGCCGCGCCGTGCCACGTCCAGGCAAACGCAAAGCCCGCTCCGAAACGAAGCTGCCGCTGCCCACGCGTCGCTCGATAAAACCCTCAGCATGCAACTGGCTGTATGCCGACTCCACTGTGTCGCGTGACACGTCCAGCGACTTCGCCAGGGCGCGGGAAGCCGGCAACGGTGTGGCGACATCGAGTGCACCGTCGAGTATCAGTTGCCGAATCGCGCGTTGAATGCGCGCGTGCAAGGGCAACGCTCCATTTGCCGGATCAAGGACCCAGGCTTTTACGGATTCGAGTTGTGCATGCTTGAACAATTGGCCGGTATCGCATCAAAAAATTGGTGGGGCGCAGTATGCCATTAAAGATCTATAAATCCTTACCAGATTCAGTCCAATAGATCACTCTCAAGAGCCCGATACAAGCCATGTCATCCGCCTCGTCCTCCCCATCCTCCCGCTTGCTCGACCTCACCCATCCCATCGTCGCGGGTCTCATTTCGGTCATCGTCAACTATGGCGGGACTTTCATTTTGGTGTTCCAGGCGGCCAAGGTGGCGGGCCTGAGCCCGGAGTTGACGGCATCGTGGGTGTGGTCGATTTCGATTGGCGTGGGCGCCACGGGAATCATCCTGAGCTGGCTGACGCGCGAGCCGATCATTACCGCGTGGTCCACGCCGGCTGCAGCGTTCCTGGTGACGGCGCTGGCGACCACGCCCTATGCCGAAGCGGTGGGCGCTTATCTGATTTCAGCCGCTGCTTTTGTGGTGCTAGGCCTATCGGGATGGTTCGAGCGCCTGATCCGACTGATTCCACATGGTGTGGCGGCAGGTTTGCTCGCAGGCATCTTGCTGCAATTTGGTATCAAGGCTTTCGGCGGCATGAGCATCGATCCGTTGTTGGCCGGTTTGCTGATCGTGACCTACGTGGTGCTCAAGCGATTCAGCGCGCGCTATGCCGTCGTTGGCATTCTGGTGCTGGGGCTGCTCTTTCTGCTGATGCAGGATCGGGTGGACCTGTCGGGGTTGGCGTTGAAGCTCGCCGCGCCGGTCTTCACCATGCCGGTGTTCTCGCTCAATGCGCTGCTGGGCGTCGCACTGCCGCTGTTCGTCATCACGCTGACCGGCCAGTACATGCCGGGCATGCTGGTGCTTCGCAACGACGGGTTCAAGACCAGCGCCAATCCCATCGTGACGCTGACCGGGCTCGGCTCGCTGCTGATGGCGCCGTTCGGCTCACACGCCTTCAACGTTGCGGCCATCACGGCAGCCATCGCAACGGGCCGGGAAGCGCACGAAGATCCGTCCAAGCGCTGGATTGCAGGCATCGCCGCAGGCGTGAGCTACATCCTCGTGGGCGTGTTCGGCGTGACACTGGCCGCCGTCTTCATGGCCCTTCCGGCGACCTTCATCACGACGCTGGCGGGCCTGGCGCTGCTGGGTACCATTGGCGGTAGCCTGGCCACCGCCTTGGCCGACATGAAGACGCGAGAAGCGTCTCTGATCACCTTCCTGGCTTCGGCGGCCAACATCACATTGCTGGGCATCGGTGGCGCATTCTGGGGCCTGGTAATTGGATTGGTGGCCCATGCCGTGCTCAATGGACAACGGCCGCGCCATGGGCGACAGGCCATCGCGGCACCGACTGCCAAACCCGCGATCAACGAGGAGAGAGCAAATGCCTGAGCCATCGCACACACAGACCCGTCACAACCAGGATGGCCGCTATCCGCAGGCGGCCACGGTCGATGACTTCCGGCACAACTTGGCTGCGGTGCGCGCCCGCATGGACGCCGCCTGCTACCGTGCCGGGCGCGATCCTGCAACGGTCCGCCTGCTGCCGGTGAGCAAGACCAAATCTGAGCCCAGCCTGCGCCTGGCCTACGCGGCGGGTTGCCGCGTGCTGGGTGAAAACAAAGTGCAGGAAGCCTTCGGCAAATGGGAGGCCATGCAGGATCTGACTGATCTGCACTGGTCGGTCATCGGCCATCTGCAGACCAACAAGGCCAGGCTGGTGGCGCGCTTCGCCAGTGAGTTCCAGGCACTGGACAGTCTGCGCGTGGCCGAGGCGCTGGAGCGACGCCTGCAGGCTGAGGGCCGCGCGCTGGATGTGTTCGTGCAGGTCAACACCTCGGGCGAGATCAGCAAGTACGGGCTGTCGCCCGAGGACGTTCCGGCCTTCCTGCGCGCGCTGCCCGCTTTCCCGGCACTGCGCGTGCGAGGGCTGATGACGCTCGCGCTGTTTTCTTCCGATGCTGAGCGGGTGCGCCAGTGCTTCATTCTGCTGCGCACTTTGCGCGACCAGTTGCGCCAGAGTGCGCCCGCCAGCATCGCCTTGGAGGAGCTGTCCATGGGCATGTCCGGCGATTTCGAGATCGCCATCGAGGAAGGCGCCACGGTGGTTCGTGTTGGCCAAGCCATCTTTGGCGCTCGCCCCTTGCCGGATAGCTACTATTGGCCCGGCGAGCCCAGTACCAAGGAGCCACGCCCGTGAAAACCGTCATTGCCCTGCGACATCTGCATTTTGAAGACCTGGGTACGCTCGAGCCACCTGCTGGTGGCGCGCGGTTATGCGGTGCGCTATGTAGATGCCACCACCGATGATTTGCATGCCCTTGACATGGCAGCGGCTGATCTGCTGGTGGTACTGGGTGGTCCCATAGGCGCCTTCGATGACCACATCTACCCTTTCGTCCGCGACGAACTGGCGGTAGTTCAGCAGTGGCTGGCAAGCAGGCGCCCGCTGCTGGGCATCTGCCTGGGGGCACAGCTGATTGCCCGCGCACTTGGTGCAAGTGTTGCCAGCATGGGTGTCAAGGAAATCGGCTTTGCGCCACTGACACTGACCCAGGATGGCGAGGGGTCACCATTGGCGGCGCTGTGCCAAACGCCGGTGCTGCACTGGCATGGCGATCACTTCGGCATTCCCGACGGAGCAACGAGACTGGCGGGGACACAAACCTGTGCCAATCAAGCTTTCAGCATAGGGCGAATGTGCTGGCCCTGCAATGCCATCTGGAGGCCAACCCGCGCCAAATTGAGCGCTGGCTCGTTGGTCATGCCTGCGAACTGGCGCAGGCTGGCATCGACGCGCGTGCCTTGCGCAGCGAAGCGCAAGCTCTGCAATCCGGCTTGCCGCAGGTGGCACGGGCTGTATTTACCGCGTGGCTGAACGAGGTGGAGACAGTCCCTACCAGGGAGGGCCTGTGAGCCAATTCCTATCCTCTACGGCATTTGGACCGCTATCGCTGGAGCTGGTCTCGGTACAGTAGCAGGTGAACTATGGCCGCGTGAGCAACAACGCCACGGCTCCTACCTTGAGTCGACGGGCCTGTCGGTGGCGGCGATGCCGACCGTCGTACTAGCGGCATGCAGCACTCCCTACCCTACGGCGCAAGGAGCCGGTTGAGTGCGGCGATATCCGCAGACGCTGCTGCGCGCGCAGCAGCCTCCATGGCCCGGTAATGCTTGATGAGTCGGATGCCGGTGGATGACAGGCCGGCACCGCCGCCGTGGGCACCCCCTTTTGCTGTGTTGACGACGGGTTCAATCAATGCGCTGTTCATTTCAGACACTAGCTGCCAGGCGCGCCGGTAAGACATGTCCAATTGTCGGGCGGCGGCGGAGATGCTGCCCGTCTCGGCAATGCACTCCAGCAGTTGTACCTTGCCGGGGCCGATGGCAATGCAGTCGTCGCGGTAAATACGCACACGGAATTGGACTTTTGATTTCATGGCGATACGAGGCGGTGAGGGGTGACGCGGAGGTAATGTATCGCGACAACCACATCGATACATGCGGATGGACATCAATGTCATGAACGGAACTTTCAATCTTTTTTGATGGGTATCAGATCCGCGAGGCTTTTTTTGGATATCGTTATGTTTTCAAAAACATTTCGATGTGAAAATTTATGGCTTCTTATCCGTCATGTGATGTGCTTTTCGCAAGCATTTTTGCATGACGCCAAATGAAAAGGAATGAAAAATGAGGGGGAAAAGCGTGTTTGAAAAAAACGGATATGCCGCCACGAGAGCACACGCGAATGTGATGTCTGTCCACCATAGTGGGAGTAGGGCGTGCCATGTGGTTCGGCCTTTGGTGGTGCATATCGTTCTGGCTTTCTCCACCGCCTTGCCCGCAGTGGCCGCCGAGGGGGCCTTTGAATTGGGAACGGTGGTGGTTACGGGACGTGCAGGGGATCGTGCAGGCGATGTGTCTTCAGGGGATGAGCGCATCGTTGAAAAGCAAGAAATACAGAACACGGGGAGTGACACGGTGGGGGCGGCGGTTTCCAAGATGCCCGGTGTCAGTTTGTCCCGCAACAGCCGCAACGAGGACACGGTGTACCTGCGCGGTTTTGATGCGCGCCAGGTGCCCATGTTTGTCGATGGCGTGCCGCTCTATGTGCCCTACGACGGCTATGTGGACTTTGGGCGGTTCACCACGTTTGACCTGGCCGAGATCCGTGTGGCCACCAGTGGCGCATCGCTGCTTTATGGCCCCAACACCTTGGGCGGCGCCATCAATCTGGTCACGCGCAAGCCGGTGCGCGTTTTTGAAGGCGATGTGCGGCTGGGCGTGGGCTCGGGTTCCGAAAAAATGAGTGCGGTCAACCTCGGCACCCAGCAGGGTGCTTGGTACGCGCAGCTGGGCCTGTCGTACCTGGATGCCGACGGCTTTCCGCTGCCCAAGGGTTTCAAGGACTACAAGGCCAAGCCCACCGATACCGGCAGCCAGCGCGAAAACGCCTACCGCACCGACCAGCGCCTGTCGTTCAAAGTGGGCCTCACGCCCAATGCGACCGACGAATACGCGCTGGGCTACGTGCGCCAGGACGGCGAAAAAGGCAACCCGGTGTACACCGGCCAGTCCACCAGCGGCATCCGCTACTGGCAGTGGCCTTTCTGGGACAAGGACAGTGTGTACTTCATCAGCAGCACCCGCATCGGCCAGAACAATGTGCTCAAGGCCCGGGTGTTCCACGACACCTACAAGAACAGCATTCTTGCCTTCAGTAACGCCAGCTACGCCACGCAGCTGAACAACACCAGCTTCCCCAGCGTGTACAACGACAGCTCCACCGGCGCATCGCTGGAGCTGGCCAACTACGCGGTGGCCAACCACGAGTTGCGCCTGGCCGTGCACATCAAGGAAGACAAGCACAACGACTCCAACCCTTCGTCGCCGACCAAAAACTACCGCGACACCACCACGTCGCTGGCGGTCGAAGACAGCATCACGCTCGCCAAAAACTGGCGCTTGCGCGTGGGCCTGTCGCACGACAAGCGCGATGCCAAAGAGGTGTATGACTGGCCCACCGGCTCGACCAGCGCCACCAATGGCCTGGTCGAATTGACCCGCTTGCTCGATGACCACGGCAGCGAGGCCTATGCCATTGCCTCGCACAAAACGCGCTTTCCCACCATCAAGGACCGCTACTCTGCCCGCATGGGCGCGGCGCTGCCCAACCCCGACCTCAAACCCGAGGTGGCCAACCACCTGGAGCTGGGCATCAAAGGATCGCCCTGGACCGGTGGCAAGGGCCAGGCGGCGGTGTTCTACAGCCGCATCACCGACCTGATGCAAAACGTCTATGTGGCGGCGCCGGTGGGCACCTGTGGCGCGGGCAGCAACACCTGCGCACAGGCCCAGAACGTGGGCCGCGCGCGCCACGCGGGGCTGGAGCTGTCGCTCGACCAGGCCCTTGCGCGCCAGTGGACGCTGACCGGTGCCTACACCTATCTGGCACGCCGCAACCTCAGCGATGCGAGCGTGCAGCTCACCGACACACCGCGCCACCGCCTGTACACGGCGTTGACTTGGGCGCCCAGTGACGCCTGGGAGTTGCGCACTACGTTGGAGACCGAGCAGGGCCGCAAGGTCGCTTTTGCGGGGTCGGGCAAAACCATCTACCGCGACCTGGCTGGCTTTGGGATTGTGGGTGTGAAGGCCACCTGGAAGCCGCGCAAAGACATGGCGCTGGACTTTGGCGTGGCCAACCTGGGCGACAAATGGTATGAGCTGTCGGATGGCTTCCCGCTGCCCGGGCGCACCTGGTTTGTTCGTGGCAGCTACCGCTTTTGAAAATGTATGTAGGACCCAAGCCATGAGCATCATCCCGCCTTCGCCCCTGGCCGCCATCGTGCACCCCGACCATCTTGGCGGTGTTGATAGCTTGCTCGCCGACTTCTGCCGCAGCCTCCAGGCCCAGGGCTGGTGCGTGGGCGGGGTGGTGCAGGCCAACCGGGTGCGCCCCGGGGGCGGCAAATGGATGCTGTTGCAGGACCTGCGCACCGGGGAGGAGTTTTCCATCTCGCAAGACCTGGGCGCGCAGTCGCAATCGTGCTGCATCGACCCTGCCGGTGTGGCGCAAGCCAGCGGTGCGCTGCGCCAGGCGCTGCGCGATCGGGTTGATCTGACCGTGGCCAACCGTTTTGGCGCGCTGGAGGCGGCGGGCGGTGGTTTTGCCGCCGAGCTGCTGGCGCTGATGGCCGACGAGCGCCCGCTGCTGACGGTGGTCGGTGAAAAACATTTGCCAGCCTGGCGCCGCTTCACCGGCGGGTTGGGCGAAGAGTTGCCGCCCCGCGTTTCTGCGCTGCAAAGTTGGTTTTCCCTGGCCATCGACATGCAAAAGAGCCAAACGGCGATGGAGTGGGAGGAACGATGAAGCGACGCCTCCTTTTGCAATCGGGCCTGCCTTGGCTGGCCGCTGCCTGGTGGGGTGTGCCCGCCTGGGCAGGCCCGGCGGGCAGCACCATCGCGGCCCGTTTTGGTCAACTGCCACCGCCCGAGCGCGTGCGCCGGGTGTTTGCAGCGGGTGCGCCTGCGGGCGTGCTGCTGGCCGCTCTGGCCCCTGAAAAACTGGTGGGCTGGCCGCTGCAGTTGAGCGACGCCGCCCGCGGCCTGCTCGGCGCGCCGCTGCGCGATCTTCCGTTTGTGGGGCGCCTGGCCGGGCGGGGCAGCACAGTGCCCATGGAAACCCTGGTGCAGTTGCAGCCCCATGTGATCCTCGATTCCGGAACGGCCGACGCCACCTACATCTCGGCCGCCCAGCGCGTGACCGAGCAGACCGGCCTGCCCTGCGTGCTGGTGCACGGCCGTCTGGCCGACCACCCAGCGCAGCTGCGCGAAGTAGGGCAACTGCTGGGCGTGGCCGAACGCGGCCAACGCCTGGCCGCCTATGCCGACACGGTGTTGGCGCTGGCGGCCCAGGTGCGTGTCACCGTGCCGCCGGGTGAGCGCCCGCGCGTGTACTTTGGCCGCAGCGCCGACGGCCTGGAGACAGGGCTGGAAGGCTCCATCAACCTCGAGGTGCTCGACTTTGCCGGGGGCCGCAACGTGGCCGCTGCCGCCGGCAAGGGCTCGCTCACCCGCGTCTCGATGGAGCAGATCCTGGGCTGGGACCCTGAGGTCATCGTCACCCAAGACCCTGCCTTTGCGCGCCGTGCCTTGAGCGACCCGCTGTGGCAATCGCTCACCGCCGTGCGCAAGCGCCGCGTGCACTGCGCGCCCAGCATGCCGTTTGGCTGGCTCGATGGCCCGCCCGGCGTGAACCGGCTCATCGGCGTGCACTGGCTGGTGCAACTGCTGCACCCCGCGCACCCGGCGGTGCGTGCGCTCGAACCTTTGCCCGTGGCTGTGCAGCGCTTTTACCGCCTGTTCTACGGCGCAGATCTGTCGCAGAAAGCGGTGGCGGCCTTGCTGGAAGGTACGGCGTGAAATTGATAATAAATTGGCCTCTAGCGCTTATGTATCAAGCGCTATTAGCTATCAATTTGGTAGTCATACGCCTATGACAACCTGCGTGAAAGAGGCTCCGCAGGCGAGCGCCATGCTCTGCCCGCCAGCCCGGGCCATCTGGCTGCCCTGGGCCGTGGCAGGCGTGCTGTTGGCGGCCGTGGTGGTCGCCGCGTTTGCGCTCGGCAAGTTCCCCATGGCCCCGGCCGACCTGTTGCGCGCCGTGCTGGCGCGCATCACGGGGACGGAATCGGGCCTCTCGCCCGCCCAGGAAACCGTGGTCTGGAATATCCGCCTGCCGCGCGTTGCCGCCGGGTTGTTGGTGGGCGCGGGGCTGGCGGCGGCGGGCGCGGCTTACCAGGGCATGTTTCGCAACCCGCTGGTCTCGCCCGACATCCTGGGCGTGTCGGCCGGTGCCGGGTTGGGCGCGGTGCTGGGCATCTACCTGAGCCTGCCGCTGGCGGTGGTGCAGGCGCTGGCCTTCGTGGGCGGATTGCTCGCAGTCGGCACGGTGGTGGGCGTGGCGGGGCTGGTGCGGCGGCACGACCCGGTGCTGGTGCTGGTGCTCGCGGGCATTGCGGTGGGCGCACTGCTGGGCGCGGGCATTTCGCTCATCAAGATATTGGCCGACCCGACCACGCAACTGCCTTCCATCACCTTCTGGCTGCTGGGTGGCCTGAACGCCGTGACCACGGCCGACCTCGCGGTGACGGCGCCGGTCATGCTGGTGGGCCTGGTACCCATGGCGCTCTTGCGCTGGCGCATGAACCTGTTGAGCCTGGCCGACGAAGAAGCGCAGGCGCTGGGCATCTCCGTCGTGCGCCTGCGTCTGCTGCTGGTGGCGGCTGCCACTTTGAGCACGGCGGCGGCGGTGTCGCTGACCGGCATCATCGGCTGGATTGGCCTGGTGGTTCCCCATGTGGCGCGGCTGTTGGTGGGGCCCAACTTTGCGCGTCTGCTGCCAGCATCACTCTTGCTGGGCGGCGGTTTCTTGGTAGCTACCGACACACTGGCACGCACCGTCGCCAGCATCGAGCTGCCATTGGGCATCCTCACGGCGCTGGTGGGTGCACCGTTCTTTTTGTTCTTGCTGGCGCGGCCGGGGCGGGGCGAATGAGCGCCGCGCCGCAATCGACGAAAGCCACTGCGCCGGTGCTGCAAGCCTGCGCCCTCACCATCGGCCACGGCAAGCGGCGTGTGGGCAGCGACCTGGATTTTGCGATGGCGCCCGGCGAAGTGCTGTGCCTGCTCGGTCCCAATGGCAGCGGCAAAACGACACTGTTCCGCACCCTGCTCGGCCTGCTGGCGCCGCTGGCAGGCGAGGTGCTGGTGCTGGGCGAGCCCGTGTCTGCCTGGTCGCGCAACGCCTTTGCGCGCCATGTGGGCTATGTGCCGCAGGCGCATGCCGGCATCTTTCCGTACACGGTCGAAGACGTGGTGCTGATGGGCCGCGCCGCCCGCATTGGCCGTTTTGCAGCGCCCGCGCAGCAGGACCGTGAGCATGCCCTGCATTGCCTGCAAACGCTTGGCATTGTCCACCTGCGCCAGCGCATCTACACCGCCATCAGCGGCGGCGAGCGCCAACTGGTGCTGATTGCCCGCGCGCTGGCGCAAGAGCCCGTGCTGCTGGTGATGGACGAGCCCACCGCCAGCCTCGACTTTGGCAACCAGATCCGCGTGCTCGAACACATTGCCCAGCTGCGCCAGCAAGGCATGGCCGTGCTGCTCTCCACCCACCAGCCCGAACACGCGCTGCGCATTGCCGATCGCATTGCCCTGCTCGGCGGTGGCCGCCTAGTGGCCGTCGGCGCACCGATAAGCACAGCCACCCCAGAGCGCCTGGCGGCTTTGTATGGCGTGAGCGAACGCGCTGTGGCCGCGAGCTTGAACACCTCCCCACCATCACCATCCTTATGAGCCCTGTATGACTATCGAAGCTATCGACTTTGGCCGTCTCTACCGCGACCACCTGGCCACCACCCAGCGTACCCGAAAAGATGCAAGCGCTTGGGATCGCCGCGCCGCAGACATGGCAAGCAAGGCGCTGCGCAGCAGCTATGCCGACGAATTCATCGTGCGTATGGATCTGACCGGCGCGCATTCTCTGCTCGACGTGGGTTGCGGCCCTGGCACGATTGGTTTGGCGGTAGCCGGGCAGTTGCAGCGCGTGGTCGGTCTGGACTACAGCTGCGCCATGCTGGAAGCTATGCGTGCCAAAGCCGAAGAGATGAGGTTGAGCAATGTCGAAACCTTGCACCGCGCTTGGGAAGAATGCTGGAGCGACGTGCCGCAGTGCGACATCGTGGTCGCTTCACGCTCGACCACGGTGGATGACATTTCCACTGCGCTAGAGCGTCTGCACGCCAAGGCGCGCCTGCGCGTTTACCTCACGCACCTGGTCGGTGGCCATTTCACCGACCCGGCCATCCAGGCCGTCATCGGCCGCCAGGTGCCCAGCGTGCCCGACTACATCTACCTGCTGAACATCCTGCACCGCATGGGTGTCCACCCTCGGCTGGACTACATCGCGCACGAAAACCGACTCGCTGATGCGGTGGATTTTGATGACTTCGCGCGCCGGGTGGCTTGGTCGATGGGGGAGCTCGATGCTTACGAAATCTGTCGCCTGCATGCCTGGTATGAGCGCGCCACACCCAATGAACGCATGGGAAGCCCCATGCGTTGGGCGTTCATTTCGTGGGAGAAATAAGCATTCGCACGTACGGCCAATCCGAGGGCATCGGATTTGGCTCTCTACATCCTTTCGCCCGCTGGCCAGCGGCGTCTGGCGGAACTTGGGTTTACGCCGGTAGCGCTGGCAGGGGTTGAGAACGCGGCCGCTCCATCGAGGCCTCAGTAGCCGAATTCCAGAAATTTTCATTCTCAGAGGACATTGCTCATGCGTACCCCGATAGCTACTGCCATCGCCCTATTGATCTGTGGGGCGCCGACCCTTTCCATGGCAGCGGATCCGGGCAAAGCCGATAGGTCTGATGCCTTGCTCGAAGAAGTCACGGTGAGCGGTGAGGCACCCGCACCCATGGTGCTGCCGCCCGATAGCCGTGCCAATACCGCCACCACGATTGGCCGCGAGGGCATTCGGACATTGGGTGGCCCCGCACAAAGTAATCCTTGGAAGGCCCTGCAAATGGCTCCTTCGGTCAATCTGCAAAGTGCAGACTCCAATGGCCTGGGCAACAAGTTGAGCATGCGCGTGCGCGGAAAGAGTGCTTCGCATATAGGTCGCACTGTCAACGGCCTGCCCATCGCCGGGGAGCCGGGATTTGCCAGTGGCAAAGGTGGCGGCGACTTGTTCGACATGGAGAACATGAATGACATCACTCTTTTTCGGGGTGCTGTACCGGCGGGTAGTGGCCTTGGTTTTTCCAATTCGTCAGTGGTAGACATGACGCTGCGCGGGCCGGAGAAGGCGTTTGGTGTTGAGGCCTCCCAGTCTTTTGGATCAGACAAGTTCCGCCGCACTTTTGTACGGGTTGATTCAGGGCAGCTGTCTGCTCCTCTGCGTTTCTTTGTATCTGCTTCGGACATGGGAAGCGACAAATGGCGCGGCCCCGGCGATCAGAGCCGTACCAACGTTGAATTTGGAGTGCAAACGGACGTCAACGAACGCCTGGCCATCGAATTGACCGGCGTTCACCACAAGGTGGGCTGGAACGACTACCGAGCATTGAGCTACGCACAAGTGCAGGCCCCTTCCTCTTACAGGAACGTGGAGTTCAATGGAGCGCTGACAGGAAAACCTGCCACCGATGCGCTTTACTACGGCTTCAATCGCCAGGACTTCACCAACAACGCATTGCTCGGCAAAACCACCTTGCGCACGGGTGAGGATGCCAGCCTTGTGTTCAAGCCCTATTACTGGAAAGAGACTGGTTACTCGCTCTCGGGCAGCGCCAACACCCTGGGTGCTCCAGGCGTGACGTGGTGGGAGATCGTTCACGATACCTATGGGTTTGATTTGCGCCATGAATCCAAGCATGGCTGGGGTAACTTGACCGTAGGCTATTGGTACCAAAGCAGCTCGGCACCACCACCACCCACTTCCCAGCGCTTGTATCGCATCCAGCCCGATGGCAGTCTGCGCTTTGAGCAGTGGAGCACCTTGGCGAAAACCACGCGCCATATCTACAACAACCCCTATATCTCGGCGACGACACATCTTGGCAAGGCGGAGTTGACGGCGGGATTGCGGTACATGATTTACCGCGATCCATCGTTCGCGTACTACCTTGGAAAAACCGCGCCCGATGTGTCTTATGGGTCAGTTTTCGACCACAAGCCGCAGCCTGATGCAGGCATGTATTCGACCGGCCGCACGTTCCAGGAAGCACTTCCAAACCTTGGTTTTACCTATCCACTGGCCGATACAGCACTTTTACGGGGAAGCTATGGCCGCACCTACGGCCGCCAGAACTGGGGCTCAGTGGCCAGCGCTTTCACTTCTAACCGCGCTGCCTTTGATGCCGCAGGTATCCGTTTCAATGACCTCTGGTACAAGTTGCAACCAGAAATATCGGACAACTTCGATCTGGGAGCACGCTTTGATGTAGGGAGCGCCTATATCGCACCGACGTTCTTCCATACCCGCTACAAAAACAAACAGCTGAGTCTGTTTGATCCTGCCGTGGGCGTCGCCTACCACCAAAGCGTAACGCGGGCCCACGCCAACGGTCTGGAGCTGGAGGTGGGGGCTGCACCACTCAGAAACCTGGATGTGTACTTCTCGTACGCCTACAACCAGGCGGTTTATGACGACGACGCCCTCACGGGCAGCAACAAAGTAGTCAACGTCAAGGGCATGCAGATGCAGGACGCGCCCAAGCACATGGCCAAGGTGGGTGCCGTATGGCGGATAGGCCCTTGGTCGATCGCACCCTCTGTTCGGTTCACGGGCAAGCGCTTTGGCGATACCGAGGAAAAACAGGTGGTCTCCGGATACACCGTGGCCGATCTGGGCATTGACTATCAGGCCCGGAACCTTTTGGGGTTCAAGCGCCTGGACATTGGCCTGAGCATCTCTAACCTCTTTGACCGGCGCTACATCGGCCTCATAAATACGTCGGATTACGCCGTAGGGGGCCTCCCTACCTACTTGCCGGGCACTCCGCGTGCGGTGGCGCTCACGGTAAGCGGGAAGTTTTGAGTCGCGGAGAGCACATGGATCATTCCAACGCCTTGGATGCCAGGCCGCGTCTTGACGCGATGCCCGTGCCGCATATCGGTCGCCCGTCTTTCGTGTCAGTCCGCCAGCGACTGGCGCCGCTGGTATTGCTGGGGCTATGTGTTTTGGCCCTTGCTGTCTTTTCGATGGGCTTGGGTCACTACCCGCTGTCATCCCGAATGGTGTTGAAGGTGTTGTGGGCAGCGCTGTCAGGCACTGACTCTGGGCAACCGCTGATGGTGGACAACGTCGTTTTATCCGTCCGTTTGCCGCGCGTTCTTGCCGCGATGCTGGTCGGCGCGAGCCTGGCTGCGGCCGGTGCCGCCTACCAGACGCTGTTTCGCAACCCCTTGGCGTCACCCGCCATCCTGGGCGTCTCTGCAGGTGCCGGGTTTGGAGCCGCGTTGGCCATGCTGTTGCATGCGGGCGCGTTGATGGTGCAGGGCTCGGCATTCGCGGGCGGTGTGTTGGCGGTGGGCGCGGCCATGTTCATTGCGGGTCGCTTGGGTCAAGGCTCCGCGCTGGTGCTGGTATTGGCGGGGATGGTGGTCTCGGCCCTGTTCATGGCATTTACTTCGGCGCTCAAATACGTGGCCGATCCCCTGGATACTTTGCCTGCCATCGTGTTCTGGTTGATGGGTAGCCTCGGGCGGGTTACTACGACGGATCTCGCGTGGGCTGCGCCGTTTGCGCTGGCCGGCATGGCTTCGCTGTTCTTGCTGCGCTGGCCGACCCAGGTGCTGGAGGCTGGGGATGACGAGGCCCGCACCATGGGTATACCAGTACGCGCCCTGCGCGCATTGCTGATTCTG
This sequence comes from Simplicispira sp. 125, assembly GCF_003096555.1. NCBI lineage: Bacteria > Pseudomonadati > Pseudomonadota > Betaproteobacteria > Burkholderiales > Comamonadaceae > Simplicispira > Simplicispira sp. 125. Next base: position 765,322 of record NZ_QEKM01000001.1, read on the forward strand.
GCGGCCACGTTGATGACGGCTGCGGCGGTCAGCATCTCCGGCACGGTGGGTTGGGTAGGTTTGCTGGTGCCGCACCTGGCGCGCTTGTTGGTAGGCCCCGCCTACGCCGTTTTATTGCCGACTTCGGCGTTGATGGGGGCCGGTTACCTGTTGTTGGTAGACGACCTGTGCCGCAGCGCGTTTGCATCCGAGCTGCCTCTGGGCATTGTCACGGCGGTGCTGGGTGCGCCGGTTTTTGTTGCCGTCTTGATGCGGGCGAGGCGCCAATGGTCTTGACCGTCAAAGACTTGGCATACCGCCGTGCGCCAGGGCTACCGCCTGTGCTCGATGGGATCGATCTGCAACTGAACGCAGGGCAAATCCTGTGCCTGCTCGGTCCCAATGGCACCGGCAAGACCACCTTGCTGCGCTGCCTGATTGGAGCGCTGAAAACAGAGCGTGGAGAGGTACGCATCGACGGGCAGGCCTATACCGCCACACGCGAGATGGCCCGCAAGATGGCGTATGTGCCGCAAGCCGCAGGCGACAGTGGTCTGTCTCTGCTTGACACCGTCTTGATGGGGCGCACCCCCCATTTGCCACCCCTGGCCTTGCCGGGTCGGCACGACACACACATTGCCCACGCTGCGCTGGCGCGTGTAGGTATCCCTCACTTGGCAACCCGTCCATTCAACCGGGTCAGCGGTGGTGAGCGTCAATTGGCATTGATCGCCCGGGCACTGGCCCAACAGCCACGGCTTTTCATGATGGATGAACCGACGGCCAGCCTGGACCTGGGGAACCAGGCGCGGGTGTTGCGCACCATCCGCGACCTGGCCGCCGATGGCATGACGGTGCTGATGACCACGCACCAGCCAGAGCATGCACTGCTGCTCAATGCCCAAGTGGTGGCGATTTCCGCTGGGCGGCTGGCGGCCACCGGGCCCGCGCAAGAGGTGCTGCAGGCACACACCCTCACAGCTTTGTACGGAACGGCGGTGGATGTGCTGCAACAAGATGCACAGGCCGTGGCCTGTGTCTTGCGACTTTGATGTTTTAGGAGGCTCCAGATGATTGCCCGATTTTTTCTCATGTGCTTCTTGTGGTGCGCACCCTGGGTTTACGCCGCGCCTGTGCACACGCTGCAGGACATGGCGGGCCGTACCGTCACCGTACCGGTGCCGATCGAACATGTCGCGACCGTGGGTTCTGTCCCTGTGCTCAACAGCCTGGTGTTTGCGGTGGGCGAGGGGCGGCGCATCGTCAATGGCTTGCCCGTATTCGCACAAAAGCCCCGATGGGGCTACCAGACGGTTTTTGCTCCCCATACGGCACTGCTGCCATCCATGCAAAGCCCGGACTATGCGCCCAACCTGGAAGCACTGATGCAGGCAGCGCCCGATGTGGTGTTGACGATGGACCGCGCCACGGCGGAGACCCTCAACCGAACAGGTCTGCCGGCCTTGTACCTTGCATGGCGCAAGCCAGAGGACGTCAAAGCCGTAGTGCGCTTGCTGGGGCAATTGTTCAACAAGCCTGAGGCGGCTGCGCGCTATGCAGCGCGCTTTGACGAAATCCTGGGGCGGGTTGATGCAGTCTTGCAGAGAGAGGCGCCCAAACGGCCGCGCGTGCTGTATTTCAGTCCCGCTACGTTGCGCCAACCCCACCTGATCGCCGAATGGTGGATTCGCGCTGCCGGTGGTGACAGCGTGACAGATGACGGCCGGCAAATGGAAACACGCAGTTTCACGCTGGAGCAATTGCTGGCTTGGGATCCAGATTTCTTGATTGTTTCTGGCCGTGAAGAGGCTGCAGCCGTTTTGCAAGACCCACGTTTTGCAGGTCTCAAGGCCGTGCATTCTGGCAGCGTGCTGGTGGCCCCTTGCGGTGCACATACCTGGAGCAATCGAACTTCTGAACAGCCGCTCACCGTGTTGTGGGCCGCCTCCCATTTCCACCCGCGCATTTTTGACCACGTTTCCATCCAACAGGAGACGCAGCGCTTTTATAGCGACCTTTTCGGTATCGACCTGTCTGCGGCCCAGGTCGACGAAATCCTGGCAGGTGGGCCGCGTGGCCTGCCGGTCACCCGCTGACCGCATTCACATGAAATTGGAGCTTGAAAATGAACCAAGTACTTGAAAGAACCGAACTCGCCTCTCTGACAGCACCGCCCGCACTTGCCACGGTACGCGGCATTGTCAATGGTTTCAAGGAGTTTCAGGTTTTGCTGGCAGGCTATGGCAGCGGCTTGTTTGACTGGCTGGAAGAGAACGGTCCCGCGGATAAGGCCACCATTGGCGCCGCACTAAATCTGCGGGGAGCGCATTTGGGCGCGTTTCTACAAGCACTGGAAGATCTTGGTCTCCTGGCGCGTGAAGCAACAGCCTACACCTTGCCTGTAGGAATGAAAGAGGCTTTGACGACCAGCAGCCCATGGTGCCAAGCGGCGACGCTCGAAGCCTTGCTGGCGCCGTCCAATGGTTGGGCAGACATGCAGGCCTTCATGACGGAAGGCTGGCCACCCAAAACGTGGCAGGCACCACAGACGCTGGCATTGCATCCCTTCCTGGCCGAGGCCCAGAAACTGGCGGCCACCCTCGCATCGCGTCGCTCCGGCGGATGCAGCGGAGCCACGATGAAATCACTTCTGTGTTTTGACGGTGGTGATGGTCTGCTGGCGGCTGCGCTGTGCCAGCGATTACCCGAAGTGCGTGCAACGGTGGCCGTGGCGCCCGGTGCGCAGCAGCGCGCAGAAAAGGTGTTGCTCGAATGTGGTGTGGCTGAGCGCTGCCAGGTACTGGTGGGTACACCGCTGGATTCTGTGACCAACGAGACCTTTGACAAAGTGGTGTTGTTCCACAGCCTGTATCCGGTGCGCAAGTCCACTACCGATGCGTTGGCTGCGGCGGCTGCGCGCGTGGCGCCCGGTGGCGAGTTGTGCTGTGCACACTGGTTTTGCCTGGAGGCCTGCGAGTCTGCCCCTGGGGGATTGCGTGACCTTGACAAAGCGGTGCTCACCGACAGCCACCCCCTGTGCGGGGTCGAGAAGTTCTGCCAGCGGCTCGAAGATGCCGGTCTGGTAGACGCGGAACGCGCCGACCTTGCTGGCGACTATGGCAACACCAAGCTTCATTTCGCTCGCCGCACCGGTGGCGGGTGTGGCTGCTGAAAGTGTGCGATGCAAGACCTTGCAACCCGCAACAAACCACGAACGACCTCGCTGTTGTCTGAACTGCACGCAGCCGTGTGTGACCGCCTGGGCGATCAGGTCGAGACCCTGCTGATCGAACGCGCCGTAATGGGCATCTTCTTTACCGGGGTCAAGCTCAACAACGGCGCTGGCGGTTTATGCGCCACGCCCATCAAAAGCGTGCCCGAAGCGGTGTGCTGCCCCAGTTCTGCCATGGCCATGCCCACACCGGGCAAGATTGCCGGACGCCGTGCGGTCGACGTGCTGGAAGACCTTTACCGCACACAGGACCTGCGCCGTGCGCTCGCTATTGCAACGCTCAACGCATTGGCCGAAACGCTGTGGCTGCGCGATGGGCCGCCAGCCCACGTAGAGCTGCACACTAGCGATGCCTTCGATGCCTTGCCGCTGGCACCCGGCGATCAGGTGGCCCTGGTGGGGGCCTTTCCGCCCTATATGCGCGAGCTGCGCAAACGGGGGCAACCTTTCCATGTACTGGAGCTTGACCTCTCCACGCTCAAACCCGAAGAGTTACCGTTCTACATGCCTGCCGAGAGTGCGCCTGAGGTGATTCCCAAGGCGGATGTTTTCATCACGACAGGCACCACGCTCATCAATGGCTCCCTGGATGGCCTCTTGAAGTTGCTGCGCCCTGGGGCCGAGGCCGCCATCATTGGCCCGACGGCCACGCTGGTGACAGAGCCGTATGCGCTGCGCGGCGTCACTGTCGTCGGTGGAACACGTGTTCTCAACCCCGATGTGCTGCTCGACTTGCTGGCCGAAGGCGGGTCGGGCTACCACTTCTTTGGCAAGACGGTGGAGCGCGTCACCTTACGTTTGCGGCCGCGGGCGTGATGTTTGTTGCTGAAGAATTCATGTATGGATTGGGCCCGACTCCGGCGGTGGCCCGCCACGCCGCGCGCTGGCAGCGGCGTGCGGGTTCGTGGTTGGCGGTTGTGCTGGCGCACGGGGTGGTGGTGGCACTCGTGCTCAGCATCTCGCCGCAGGCGCGCCAGGCGCTTGACCAGGTCATTCAGGCAAGCCTGATATTGCCCCAGTCGTTGCCGGTGGCACCACCCGAGCAGCCCAAGCCACCGGCACCCCAATCGCCACCGAAGAGGCAACGTGTGCTGCCACCGCCGCGTCCCGCCCCTGTGCTTGCGGCTGTACCGCGTGCCGATGCGGCTCCGGAGTCTTTTGTGGCGGCTCCTGCGCTGGTAGAGCCGACTCCTGCTGCTGCGGTGGATCCTGGGCCGGTCATCGCCGCGCCTGCGGCTCCGCCGGCACCGTTGGTGCCACCGGTCTTCAACGCCAACTACCTTGAGAACCCAGTGCCGCAATACCCACCGGCATCGCGGCGCATGGGTGAAGAAGGCCGGGTGATGCTGCGTGTGTACGTCTCTGCAAAGGGGCGTGCTGAGCGTGTCGAGATCAAGACCTCGTCCGGCTTTGACCGGCTGGACCGCGCTGCGATGGACGCGGTGCAGGACTGGCGTTTCGTGCCGGCACGGCGCGGCGATGAAGTGGTTGCCGCCTGGGTGCTGGTGCCCGTTTCTTTTGTAATGAGGGTTTCGTAATGAATGACTCCATGCTGGGGTTTTCCCATTTTCTAGGGCAGGCCGACGTGGTCGCCCGGTTCATCCTTGGCTTCATGCTAGTGGCCTCTGTGGTCACCTGGGGACTGATCGTTGATCGCTTGATCGATAACTTTCGGATGCGCCGCCAAAGCCAGGCGTTTCTGGCCCGATTCCACCGGGCGAGAAACTTTCCAGAAGCCATCGCAGGCCTGTCTTCAGCCGCTGATGTGCCTTGCACGCGACTGGTTCATCTGGCGCTCGATTCCGTTCGCCACTACGACGCCCACGATGCCAGCCATATCGACCGGGCCGGTGGTTTGTCGGAGTTTCTGACCCGCGTCCTGCGCCAGGGCATTGAGGATGAGGCGCAGCGCATGGAACGGGGCCTGACTGTTCTGGCCTCTGTCGGATCCACGGCCCCCTTCGTCGGCCTGCTGGGCACCGTCTGGGGGATTTATCACGCCTTGCTGGCGATCGGCATCTCGGGCCAGGGCACGTTGGACAAGGTGGCTGGCCCTGTGGGCGAGGCACTCATCATGACGGCCATCGGCTTGGCCGTAGCGATTCCCGCCGTGCTGGGCTACAACGCCCTGGGGCGGCGCAACCGTGTGGCGTTGTGCCAGCTCGATGCCTTTGGCCACGACGTGCTCACCATGGTCGTGACTGGCGCACCGCTAGTGCGCAGCACGCCAGGGGCCAATTCGCTCGCGCCATATCCTTTGGTGGAGCCGGGCGCCAAGCCCCTGCATCTTGCAAAGGCCGTGTGATGGGACTCGGAACACTGGGTGCGGGCGGCGCGGGCCGTCCCACCTCTGAAATCAACATCATCCCCTTGGTGGATGTCATGCTGGTGCTGCTGGTGGTTTTCATCGTCACGGCGCCCTTGCTCACACATGCCGTCAAGCTGGAATTGCCGCAGGCCAGTAGCCGCCCCAATGTGAGCAAGGCCGAGCAAATCGAAATTGCGGTGCAAAAAGAGGGTCAATTGCATTGGAACGGCGTGCCCATCACGCTCACCGAACTGGAGCAGCGCGCGGACCAACTCGCCGCCAGAGCACCAGACACCGAAGTGCATCTGAAAGGCGATGAAGCCGTACCTTATGGCGACATGGCCCGAACCTTGTCCGCGCTCGCGCGCCATGGCCTGACGCGTGTCGGTTTCGTGACTCAAGCTGCGATGTCGCCTTGAACCACTATTTCATGAAAACCTGGAAAACCTGATGCTGTTGCGCCATCTTCTTATTGCCATGCTGGTCCTGACGTCGAGCCCCATTCGGGCTGCCGATAGCGTGCTGCTCGCTGCAGGCGCAGGCTATCGCAAACCCGTGCTGGAGCTATTGGCGAACTTCAGCAAGGTCAGTGGCGTCCGCGCGGAAGCCAGCTTCGGGAATATGAAGCAGGTCGAGACGCAGGCGCAGCAGAATCCCGACGTCGCATTCATCGTTGGTGACCGGGTGTTCATGGAGTCCATGCAACTGGCCGAGCGCTATGTGTTGCTTGGTCAGGGTCGGCTGGTTTTGGTGCTGGCGCGCGGCCAGGCCATCGGCACTATCGCTGAGCTGAAAGAGCCTCGTTTCAAGCGCATTGCGCTGCCCGACCGGACCAAGGCGGTGTATGGCAACGCTGCCGCCACCTGCCTGCAGCGCCTGGGCCTGGACCACGCGCTGGCCGACAAGCTGCTGGAAGTGGCAACGGTACCGCAGGTAAGCACCTACGTGGCCACTGGTGAGGTCGATGCGGGCTTTATCAACCTGACCGAGGCGCTGGCGCTGGACGGGCGCGCGTATGCGCGCCTGGATGTGCCGGGCAGCTGCTACGACCCCATCGAGCTGAGCGTGGGCGTGATCAAAGGGCGCAGCGGCAGCGCTGGTGCTCGCTCCTTTCTCAACTACCTGGCAACCCCCGAGGCGCGGCGCGTGCTGGAGCGCCACGGCCTGTGAGCATGGAGGCCTGAATGGACGTGCTCAACGGCTGCCCCGGCGCGCCGCTGCCTCTCACGTTCAACGTGGTGGCTTGGAGCATGGCGCTGCAACTGGTGTTGGGCGGTGGCTTGGCTTGGCAGCTGGCGCGGCGCCGCTTTGCCGGGCGCGGCCTGCTCGACGCCCTGGTGACACTGCCGCTGGTGTTTCCGCCCATCGTGCTGGGCTATGGATTGCTGCTGCTTTTGGGGCGCCAGGGTTGGCTCACGCAGTGGCTGCCCGAGGGATTGCGGCCCGACATCGTTTTTACGCAGACTGGGCTGGTGGCAGCGGCATTCATTGCCGGGCTGCCTTTAATGGTCAAGCCCGCGCAGGCGGCGTTTGCCGGGGTGTCGCCGCGCCTGCGCGAGGCGGCGGCCATGCTGGGCCACCGCCCGTGGTCGGTGTTTTTGCGCGTCGACCTGCCGCTGGCGCGGCGCGGCGTCGTGGCCGGGGTGATTTTGGCGGGCGGGCGCGGGCTGGGCGAAGTGGGGCTGTCGCTGATGCTGGGCGGCAACATCGCCGGGCGCACCGAAACGCTGTCGCTGGCCATCTACAACCATGTGCTGGACGGCAACCTGGCTTGTGCCAACACGTTGTCGCTGGTGCTGGCGGTGGCCGCGCTGCTGGCTTTTGTTCTGTTACGCCGTTTGGGAGCGCTATGAATTCCGTTTTTTTTGACCACGCCACCATCGATGCCTGGATTGCCGAGGATGCGCCTCTGCTCGACCTGACCACGCACCTGCTGCAGATCGATACGCAGCAGGCGGATATTTGCTTCTCCGTGCGCGAGTCCTGCATGGCCGCCTGCACCGAAGAGGCAGCGCGCGTGGTGCAGCATTGTGGTGGCGAGGTGCAGCGCTGCTTGCCTAGCGGCACGCGGGTGGTAGCGGGCGATGTGCTGTTGGTCGCTACCGGTCAAGCGACAAGCCTTTTGCGCGCATGGAAAGTGGTGCAGAACTTGCTCGAATATGCCTGCGGCGTGGCTGGTGCCACGGCGCGCATGGTGCAGGCGGTGCATGCCGCAGCGCCTGGTGTGGCGGTGTTGACCACGCGCAAACATTCACCCGGCCTGCGCCGCATTGCGCTCAAGTCCACACTCTGCGGTGGGGCCTTTCCACATCGACTCAGTGTTGGCGAGACGGTTTTGGTATTCCCTCAGCACCGCGCACTGCTGGGCGATTGGAGTGCGCTGCAAATGCGCCTGACGGCTGTGGCCCCGGCGCTCGCTGAGAAAAAATGCGTAATCGAAGTGCATACGCTGGAAGAGGCCTTGCTGGCGGCCCAAGTCGGCGCCAACGTTGTGCAGTTCGACAAAGCCAGTGCAGACCAACTGCGCGAGTGGTGTCCGCTATTCCGGGCGCAGCACCCGCATATGGCCTTGCTGGCGGCTGGCGGCATCAACGGGCACAACGCCGCCGACTACGCCGCCACTGGCGTTGATGCGCTTGTCACCAGTAGCCTTCACCATGCTCTACCGGTCGATATCGGCGTGCAGGTAATGCCAATATGATCGATTCTCAAATCAGTGGTGCGGAAAGGAGTGTCGTAGCTATGGCGACATGGCCTACGCCACCCAGAGAGCGATGGTAGCGATCATGGCTTCTCAAGCCGGGGACTTCAGCAACCTGCAATGCTGCCTCGAGACCATCAAATTCGATCGAGACTGCGATAGCGTTGCCACCCGCTGCTACTTGTTCTGCGTCGCCCTAATGAACGCGAACTTATGCGGGACGAGACGTAGTTGTGCATTTGCACTTATCTACCTGGCGTTCACGAAAATCGCGCTGAGTCATTTCCTATGAACACCAGCATGTGCTCGTGCACGATTCGGTAGCAGCATCCGAGAGGGCAGAATGGAAATTCGGCATTTGCGTTGTTTCGTGGCCGTGGCAGAAGAACTCCATTTCGCGCGCGCGGCAGAGAAGCTGCACATCGAACAATCACCCCTGTCGCGAGCGATCAAGGAACTTGAATCCGATCTGGGTGTTCTGTTGTTCGAGCGCACCACCCGCTGCACGCGGTTGACGCACGCAGGGCGGGTGTTCCTGGAGCATGTACCCCGTATTTTCGCTGCACTGCAACAAGCTCGTGAAAGTGTGAAGGCTGTGGCGGCAGGCTACTATGGGCAATTGCGAATTGCATTGTCGGACTGCCTGTCTCAAGCTCGTTTGTCAGCCTTACTGACCCTGTGCCGAGAGCAGGAGCCCGAGGTGGATATACGCTTGTACGAGGTGCCCTTTGCGCAGCAGATGAGAGGCTTGTGCTGCGACCTGTACGATGCCGGTTTCGCACAATCGGCAGAGGTGGACGACGGTTTGATTGCATTACCCGTGTGGAATGATCCCATGGTCGTCGCTGTCCCGGTGCGGCATCCTTTGCTCGCATACAAGAAGCTGCCGCTGGACGAGATACTGCGCTACCCATTGGTGCTGTGCGACCCAGATGTCAGTGAAGGGTGTAGCCGACAACTCGCCAAGGTGCTGCGTTCCAACCACCGAGAGCCAATTGTGGCTGAACAGGTAGCGAGCCACGAATTGATGATCACGTTGGTAGCTGCCGGCTTCGGCCTCGGCTTTGCTACCGAGGCACACCTGTCGACGTGCAATCACCCCGCCATCGTGACCCGTCCGCTTGCGGGCCGCACGCCCCTGCTTACGACATACCTGCTGCGCCGAAATACTGAGCCGCCGCAGGAATTGAGCCGCTTTATCGAACGAATTAATCCGGTGTGGCCAGTCCGATAGCCCACCTTCTGTATGGTGACCGCGATGAAACCTCTGTCCCACTTCTCCACATTGTTGTTTACGCTGGTGTTGTCTGCGTGCAGCCCTTCCCCGGCCATCGATACGGTGGAATCGCTTGCTGCCAACCCCGAACGACTGAAGGCACTGCGCCTGCAATGCAAACTTGAGCGCGCCAAGCTCGGCGATGAACTCTGTAACCGGGTGGCGGAAGCGACGAACCGACGCTTTCTCGGTGATCGTAAAACAACCGACACACCACCGAAAGATCCTGCCAAGTTCTGATCTTGGACGAATTGCAAAAAAGCTGCATTATTTGCTCGATACGCCGCAGCATGCCGCCGCTCGCGGCATTTTTATTGGCTTCGCCGCTACGGGAATTGATGCCTTGTAGAGCATCGTTGTTCCGATAACGGTCTTTGACCGACTTTGATCCAGCCCTCAGTCTCGAGTGTGCGGCACGTTTTCGTGCCTCTTGCCGCGCAGGAGAAATTGGGAGGTCAGGATGCAAGGTCAAGGTGTGCTATTCGGGCAGATCGCCGCTGTCTTCGGCATCGTGGTCGCTGGCGTGTGGAGCGCCACACAATGGACTGCCGCCACCCTGGGCTATCAAGCACGCCTTGGCTCGCCCTGGTTCGATTTCTCTGGCACACCGGTCTATCACCCCTGGCGGCTTTTCGAGTGGTGGTTCTTCTTCGATGCCTACGCACCGCATGTCTTTGACATCGGAGGCGCAATCGCAGGTAGCAGCGGTTTGGTGGCTGTGGTGGTTGCCATCTCCATGTCGGTATGGCGCTCGCGGCAATCCAAGCTGGTCACCACCTACGGCTCGGCACGCTGGGCCCATGCCACTGACATCCGCGAGGCCGGGCTGACCCAGCCTGACGGTGTCTTCCTCGGCCAGCATGACGGGCAATACCTCCGACATGAAGGCCCCGAACACATCCTGACCTTTGCGCCGACACGTTCGGGCAAAGGTGTCGGCCTGGTGGTCCCCACGCTGCTCTCCTGGCCGGCTTCCGCCGTGATCCACGACATCAAGGGCGAGAACTGGTCCATCACCGCAGGTTGGCGCTCCCGCTTCTCGCACTGCCTGCTGTTCAACCCCACCGATGCCAAGTCGGCCGCCTACAACCCGCTGCTGGAGGTGCGGCGCGGCGCACATCAGGTGCGCGACGTGCAGAACATCGCCGACATCCTGGTCGATCCCGAAGGCGCCCTGGAGCGCCGCAACCACTGGGAAAAGACTTCGCACGCACTGCTGGTCGGCGCCATCCTGCACGTGCTCTATGCAGGCGAAGACAAGACGTTGCGCGGCGTCGCCAATTTCCTGTCCGATCCGGCATGCCCGTTCGAGTTGACATTGCACCGGATGATGACGACGCGGCACCTGGGTGATGCGCCGCATCCCGTCGTCGCCTCAGCCGCACGCGAAGTGCTCAACAAGAGCGACAACGAGCGCTCGGGCGTGCTGTCTACGGCCATGTCGTTTCTTGGTCTGTACCGCGACCCCACGGTGGCCGAAGTCACCTCGCGTTGCGACTGGCGCATTGCCGACCTGATTTCTGCCGAGCACCCGGTATCGCTGTACCTGGTGGTCCCTCCATCCGACATCAGCCGCACCAAGCCGCTGGTGCGCCTGATCCTCAACCAGATCGGTCGGCGGTTGACCGAATCGCTCGACGGCTCGGACGGCATCGCACGCCGCCACAAACTGCTGTTGATGCTCGACGAATTCCCTGCGCTGGGTCGCCTGGACTTCTTCGAGACGGCGCTGGCGTTCATGGCCGGCTACGGCATCCGCAGTTTCCTGATCGCGCAGTCGCTCAACCAGATCGACAAAGCCTACGGTCAGAACCATTCGATCCTCGACAACTGCCATGTGCGGGTGACGTTCGCCACCAACGACGAGCGCACGGCCAAGCGCATTTCCGAAACCCTCGGAACGGCCACGGAACTGCGCGCGCAGCGCAACTATGCAGGCCATCGGCTCTCTCCGTGGCTGGGCCACCTGATGGTCTCGCGCCAGGAAACGGCAAGGCCGCTGCTCACCCCTGGGGAGGTGATGCAGCTCCCACCCGATCAAGCGGTGATCATGGTGTCGGGCGTTGCACCGATCAAGGCCAAGAAGCTGCGCTACTTCGCGGACGCCAATTTCAAACAGCGCGTGCTGCCTGCGCCTGTGCTTGCACCCAGCCACTACACCGATGCGCCGCCCACACGGCCCGACGACTGGAGCGGTCTGGCCATCCCAGCCGCCCCAACGACACCAGCCGCAGGCCTGGCCGATGGTGAAACCGGCACCGCCGATGACGGTAGTCCGCGCCGGCAACCCGAGCTGTCCGAGGCTGCCGAGTACAGCCATGAAGAGTTTCCGCAGGCCAACGACCTGGCGCTGCTCGATGACGACGACCTGCCACTACCCCTTCCCCGTCAGCTCGATCCGGCCATGCAGCGCACGGCCCGACTGGCGTCCCTCGACCCTGACGACGGAATCCAGCTATGAGCCAAACCCGCCTCAATCTCTTCATTCAACCCGAGCACGCCAAGCGCCTGGACGAGTTGGCCGCTATGAAGGGGATCTCCAAGTCGTCCATCGTCGCGGCAGCGCTCGCGTCCTGGCTGTCGCCGGACGCGGGCGACCAGCGCGAGGCGGCCATCGCCAAGCGGCTCGACCGACTGACCCGCCAATTCGAGCGGCTGGAGCGCGATCAGAACATCGAAATCGAAACGCTGGCGCTGTTCATCCGCTACTTCCTGACCGTCAGCACGCCGGTGCCCGAGGCGCACCAGGAAGCAGCCCGAGCCCAGGGCAAGGCGCGCTTCGAGCAGTTCGTCGAACAGTTGGGCCGTCACCTGCTGCGCGGGCGCAGCCTGGTGCGCGACGTGGTCGAAGAGCTTCAACCCGACACCGCGCGGCTCCATGAGACGGCAGCCAAGGCCGAAGCGCAGGAGCGATCCCAGTGAGTGGCGCTCCCCCATCGCCCATGGCGACCTCGCTGGACCGTCGCATCCGCATGCTGCGCACGGCCATGGGGCCGGTGATCGCAGCAGCACTGGAAGACCCAGACGTGGTGGAAATCATGCTCAACCCCGACCGGACCCTCTGGATCGACCGGCTGTCGTCGGGCCGTGCACCGCTGGGCGTGGAGCTGTCCGAAGCGGACGGCGAACGCATCATCCGCCTGGTCGCGGCCCACGTCGGCGCGGAGGTGCATCGCGGCCAGCCGTTGCTGACCGCAGAGCTGCCAGAAACCGGCGAGCGCTTCGAGGGCATCCTGCCGCCGGCCGCGCCGGGGCCGGCCTTTGCGTTGCGCAAGCGCGCTGTGGGCGTGATCCCGCTGGCGCGCTATGTCACCGACGGGATGATGACCGCCGACCAGGCGAGCTTTCTGGTGGAGGCCGTGCGCGAACGGCAAAACATCCTGATCGCTGGGGGTACCAGCACTGGCAAGACCACGCTCGCAAATGCCTTGCTGGCCGAGATTGCCGCCACCGGCGACCGTGTGCTGGTGCTTGAAGACACCGTAGAGCTGCAATGCGCGGCCCGTGACCATGTGCCGCTGCGCACGCGCCAGGGCGTGGTGTCCATGCAGGAGCTGGTGCGTTCCTCCATGCGCCTGCGCCCGGACCGTGTCGTCGTGGGCGAAGTGCGCGGCGGCGAGGCGCTGGACCTTATCAAGGTCTGGGGCACGGGCCACCCCGGAGGCATCGCCACCATCCATGCGGGCTCCGCGCTGGGCGCGTTGCTGCGCCTGGAGCAGTTGATCCTCGAAGTGGCGGTCAATCCGCCCCGCGCGCTGATCGCCGAGGCCGTCAATGTCGTGATTCACATCGCCGGGCGTGGGTACAGGCGCCGCATCGCCCAGATCGCCCGTGTGGTCGGCTTCGACGCCTCCAGCTACCAGCTCGGCGACGCCCTGGCGCAACCACTTCCCTCCGTTCCCGTCCCTTCCTCAACCCAACCTGGAGAACTTCCATGACACACGCTACTGCTTTCCGTTTTTCTGCAAATCCGCATTCCAAGTTTTCGGGGCTCCAGGTCCTCGCCCGTCCTGCCATGCAGGGCCTGCTGCTGGGCGCGCTGCTGCTGCTCCTGGCCGGCACCGCGCAGGCCGCGGGTTCCAGCATGCCCTGGGAGGGGCCGCTGCAAGCCATCCTGGAGTCCATCCAGGGGCCGGTGGCCAAGATCATCGCGGTGATCATCATCATCTCGACCGGGCTGGCGCTCGCGTTTGGCGACATGTCGGGTGGGTTTCGCAAGCTGATCCAGATCGTCTTCGGCCTGTCCATCGCTTTCGCGGCGTCCTCGTTCTTCCTGTCGTTCTTCAGCTTCTCGGGCGGGGCGGTCGTATGAGCCCGCGCGAAAGCATCTCGGCGGGTTTCGAGGTACCGCTGCACCGCTCACTGGCCGAGCCCATCCTGCTGGGCGGCGCGCCCCGCACCGTGGCCATCGCCATGGGCACGCTGTCCGCTGCCGTGGGGCTGGGCCTGCAACTGTGGATTCCGGGAGCCGTGCTCTGGATTACCGGCCATGCGCTGGCGGTTTTGGGGGCACGCGTGGATCCGCAGTTCATGCAGGTCTTCGCGCGGCACATCAAGCACAAGCCGCTGTTGGATGTGTGAGGGGATGCCATGCTGAACCTTGCCGAATACCGCCAGCGGCCCGCTCTGCTGGCCGACTGGCTGCCCTGGGCCGGCCTGGTGGCGCCGGGCGTCGTCTTGAACAAGGACGGAGCGTTCCAGCGCTCCGCGCGGTTTCGGGGGCCGGACCTGGACAGCGCCACGCAGGGCGAGTTGATCGCCACGTCGGCGCGGCTGAACAACGCGCTGCGCCGGCTGGGTTCGGGCTGGGCCCTGTTCATCGAGGCCGAACGGCGGCCTGCCGCGCACTATCCGCATTCCGACTTTCCGGAGCCGCTGTCCTGGCTTGTGGATGAGGAGCGCCGGGCTGCCTTTGAGGGATCGGGCCAGCACTTCGAGAGCGGCTATCACCTGACCTTCGTCTACCTTCCGCCGGAAGAGTCCCGTGCGAGGGCGGCCAATATGCTCTACGAGAACACGCCGACACAGGGCGTGGACTGGCGCGAGCGCCTGGCCGCTTTCATTGCGGAGACCGACCGCATCTTTGACCTGCTCGACGGCGTGATGCCCGAGATGGCCTGGCTCGATGACAGCCGGACGCTGACCTATCTGCACGCAACCGTATCCACACGGCGCTACGCGCCGTCGGTGCCCGAGGTTCCATTCCACCTTGATGCGCTGTTGGCCGATTGCGCACTGGTGGGCGGCCTGGCACCCATGCTGGGCGACCAGCACATCCGCGTGGCGACGATTCGGGGTTTTCCCACCACGACCTGGCCGGGGATTCTGGACGACCTCAATCGCCTGGGCTTTGCCTACCGCTGGAGCACGCGCTTCCTGTGCATGGACAAGGCGGAGGCCGAGAAGGAGCTGCGCCGCCTGCGCCGCCAGTGGTTCGCCAAGCGCAAGAACATCGTGGCGCTGCTGCGCGAGACCATCTTCCAGCAGGAGTCCCCACTGGTCGATACCGATGCCAGCAACAAGTCAGCGGACGCCGATGCGGCCCTGCAGGAGCTCGGCGGCGACCAGGTCGCTTTCGGCTACGTCACCACGACGCTGACGGTGCTCGACGCCGACCCGGCCGTGGCCAACGAAAAGCTGCGCATGGTCGAGCGTGTGATCCAGGGACGGGGCTTCGTCACCATTCCGGAAACCCTCAACTCGGTGGAAGCGTGGCTGTCGTCGGTGCCGGGCAATGCCTATGCCAATGTGCGCCAACCCATTGTCTCGACGCTGAACCTGGCGCACCTGATGCCGGTGTCTGCGGTGTGGGCCGGGCCGGAGAAGAACGTGCATCTCGGCGGGCCACCGCTGATCGTCACGCGGACCGAGGGCGCCACGCCGTTCCGGCTGGTGACACACATCGGGGACGTGGGTCACACGCTGGTGGCCGGCCCAACGGGCATGGGCAAATCAGTGCTGTTGGCCACGCTGGCCTTGCAGTTCCGGCGCTATCCCGGCTCGCGCGTCTTCGCCTTCGACATGGGGCGCTCGATGCGGGCTACGGTGCTGGGCCTCGGCGGGGAGTTCTACGACCTCGGCGCAGACGGAGAGATCGCCTTCCAGCCACTCGCGCGTATCGACCGCGAAGGCTACCGTACCTGGGCTGCCGAGTGGGTGGAAGGGAGGCTGCTTCAAGAAGGTGTGGCGGTCGGCCCCGAGGAGCGGGCCGCCATCTGGTCGGCCTTGCTCAGCCTCGCTGGCGCACCGTTGGAGCAGCGCACATTGACAGGTCTGTCGGTACTGCTGCAGTCCAATGCGCTGCGCCAGGCCTTGGCGCCCTATGTGCTCGGGGGCGCGCACGGCAAGCTGCTTGATGCGGACCATGACCGGCTGGGCGACGCCGATATGCAGTGCTTCGAGATGGAAGAGCTGATGCACAGCAAGGCCGCGGTGCTGGCCGTACTGGGCTATCTGTTCGCACGCTTCGACGAGCGGTTCGACGGAGCGCCCACGTTGCTGATCCTCGATGAAGCCTGGTTGTTCCTCGACGACCCGGTGTTCGCCGCACGCATCCGCCAGTGGCTCAAGACGCTGCGCAAGAAGAACGTCTCGGTGATTTTCGCCACGCAGAGCCTGGCGGACATCAAGGATTCGAGCATCGCGCCCGCCATCATCGAGAGCTGCCCCAGCCGCATCTTCCTGCCCAACCCGCAGGCCGCCGAGCCGCAGATCCGTACGATCTACGAGGGCTTCGGGCTGAACACCAGGCAGATCGAGATCGTCGCGACCGCTGAGCCCAAACGGGACTACTACTACCAGTCGCGCCTGGGCAATCGCCTGTTCGACCTCGACCTGGGGCCCGCCACGCTGGCTTTCGTGGGGGCCTCCACGCCACAGGACCAGAACGCCATCGACACGGTGCTGGCGTCTGCGGCTTCCTCCGCTCAATCGTCTTCGCCCTTCGCGGACGCATGGCTGCGACATCGCGGCCTGCACTGGGCCGCTGAGCTGCTGCCGTCAGCGCCTGCAGTTGCTTCCCTTCCCGTCCACCCCTAGGAGAACTGCCATGAACCTTCGTACCGCATTGGTCACCGCCGGCGTTTTGGCCTTCGCCGCCGCGCAGCCAGCCTTGGCCCAGCGCATCGTGTTTGATCCGTCTAACTATGTCCAGAACACGTTGACGGCCATCCGCACGCTGGAACAGATCAACAACCAGATCAAACAGTTGCAGAACGACGCGCGCAACCTGGCCAGCATGCCATTCAATGCGGTGGGCCGGCTGCGCGCCAACCTGGCGACCACCCAGCGCCTGATTGCGCAGGCCAAGGGGCTGGCCTTTGAGCTGGCGACCATGGACCGGGATTTCGCGCGCCTGTACCCCGAGCAGTACGCCGCAACGGTCAGTGGCGACCAGATGTACCGCGATGCGCAGGAGCGCTGGAAGAACACGCTGCAAGGCTTGCAGACCACCTTGCGCATGCAGGCACAGGCATCGCAGAACCTGGGCGAGGACGAAGGCGTGCTGGCCGATCTGGTGAGCCAGAGCCAGTCGGCGGTGGGCGCCCTGCAGGCCATGCAGGCCACGAACCAGCTGCTGGCCCTGCAGGCCAAGCAGTCCATCCAGGTGCAGCGGCTGCAGATCACTCAAGACCGGGCGGCATCGCTGGAACTGGCCCGCCAGACGGCGGCGGCCGAGCGCGGGCGGGAGGTGACGCGCAGGTTCATGGGCACGGGCACCCCGTACTCGCCGCAGGCCACCAGCTTCTACGGCAACTGAGCGGGTCAGGCCATGAACGACGTGACGGTCATCGATCGTTTTCTCAATACCTTCTCGCGCTACATCGACTCGGGGTTCGGGCTGCTGCAGGGGGAAGTGGCGTTCTTGACGGCTACGCTGATCGTCATTGATATGACGCTGGCGGGGCTGTTCTGGGCGATGGGCCATGCCAGCGGCCAGGGTGAGGACGTTCTCACCAAACTGCTGCGCAAGGTGCTGTATGTGGGGGCCTTCGCCTACATCATCGGCAACTTCAACATGCTCGCGGGGATCGTCTTCCGGTCTTTCGCGGGACTGGGGCTTACGGCCAGCGGCTCGTCCCTGAGCATGGGTAATTTTCTGCAGCCAGGGCGGCTCGCGAAAGCGGGCATCGACGCGGGAACGCCCATCCTCAAGCAGATCAACGACCTGGCCGGCTTCCCCGAAGTGTTCGTCAATCTCGCGCCCATCGTGGTGCTTTTCATTGCGTGGTTCATCGTCGTCTTGAGCTTCTTCGTGCTGGCGGTGCAGCTTTTCGTGACGCTAATCGAGTTCAAGCTGACGACACTTGCGGGCTTCGTGCTGGTGCCGTTCGCGCTCTGGAACAAGACGGCGTTCCTCGCGGAGAAGGTGCTGGGCAATGTGGTGTCCTCGGGCATCAAGGTGCTGGTTTTGGCGGTGATCGTGGGCATCGGCTCGGGGCTATTCGCCGAGTTCCGGGTGCATCCCAGTGAGCCGTCCCTCGACCATGCGTTGGTCATCATGCTGGCGTCACTTAGCTTGCTGGCACTCGGGATCTTTGGGCCTGGGATAGCGACGGGGCTGGTCTCTGGAGGCCCGCAGCTTGGCGCGGGAGCCATGGCCGGCGCGGCGGTGGGAGCTGCAGGCGCTGCCGTTGCCCTAGGGGCTGCCGCAGCCGGTGTTGGCGGTGCGGTGGCTGCTGGGGCTCGCATGGCACCCGGAGCAGCCCGGCTTGCGGGCAACGGTGCGCGCGGCGCCAAGGCGGCCTTCGACGAAGGCTCCGCGGCTGCGGGCGGTGGCGTCCGGGGTGCTGCGGCCGGCGTGGGCAACGTCGCCAAGGCCGGCGCGCAAGCCGCCGGGCAGAAGGTAGCGGATGGAGCGCGTTCGCTGAAGGAGCGCGCGGCTGCCGCGTTCCGGCCTGAGGACGCTGCCTCGACATCCAGCAGCGCTGCCGCCGAAAGCAATGCCCCGGCCGCAGCCACCGAGCAGCCGGCATGGGCCAAGCGCCTGCATCGCCGGCAGCAGCTTACCCATGCCGCCACGGCCGCCGCTCACTCGCTGCGCGGTGGGGACGGCGGCGGCTCCAGCCAGGGGCCCAGCTTGCGTCCTGATGAATGAAGCGATTCCTGATCCTCAAGGAGAACCCCCATGCGATTCAAACGACCGCAGGTGCGCTATGGCGATACGCCGCAGCCTGCTACCCCTTACCAATCGGCCGCCCAGGTCTGGGACGAGCGCATTGGCTCGGCCCGCGTGCAGGCAAAGAACTGGCGGCTGATGGCCTTTGGCTGCCTGTCGCTGGCGCTGCTGATGGCCGGTGGCCTGGTCTGGCGCTCGGCGCAGTCCATCGTCACCCCCTATGTGATCGAGGTGGACGAGGCCGGGCAGGTGCGCGCGGTGGGCGAGGCTGCCACGCCCTACCGACCGAGCGATGCCCAGGTGGCCTACCACCTGGGGCGCTTCATCGGCCTCGTGCGTTCGCTGTCCATCGATCCCATCGTGGTGCGGCAGAACTGGCTCGACGCTTATGACTACACCACTGACAAGGGCGCGGTTGTGCTCAACGACTACGCACGGGTGAATGACCCGTTCACCCGCATCGGCAAGGAGTCGGTGTCGGTGCAGATCACCAGCGTGGTCCGGGCGAGCGATGCCTCGTTCAACGTGCGCTGGACGGAGCAGCGCTTTGTCAACGGTGCGCCCGCCGGCACGGAGCGCTGGAACGCCGTGGTTTCCACGGTGCTGCAAGCCCCACGTACCGAGCAGCGGCTGCGCAAGAACCCATTGGGCATCTATGTCAACGGCCTGTCGTGGAGCCGGGAGCTGGATGCCAACGAAGGAGCCAAATGATGAATCCCTTGAAACTGCTTTCTCGCATCTGTGCATTCGTGGTCGTCGCAATCCTGTCGGCTTGCGCCACGCCAGGTAAGCCCCCGCCGACCATCGCGCTCGACGAGCCAGTTCAGGCCAGTCCACTGCCCGAGCTGCCCAAGCCGGTCGAAGTGGTGGAGGTGCCGAAGGTGCTGCCGATGCCCGCGCAGATGAAGCCACTGGGGGATGGCGAGGTCAAGGCGCCGCCCGAGTCCCCCGATGAAAGGCAACGGGTCTCACGCGCCAACGCCGAGGCGCGTGTCGCGCCCACGCGCGAGGGCTTTGTCAACGCGATCCAGGTCTGGCCCTTCACCGATGGTGCGCTGTACCAGGTCTATGCGGCCGTGGGGCGCGTGACGGTGATCTCGCTGCAGATGGGCGAGGAATTGGTAACGGTGGCCGCTGGCGACACGGTGCGCTGGATCGTGGGTGACACCTCCAGCGGCGCGGGCGATGCGCTGCGCGTCAACGTGATGGTCAAGCCGATCCGCTCGGGGCTCAAGACCAACCTGGTCATCACGACCAACCGCAGGACCTACCTGGTCGAGCTGACTTCGACCGAGAAGGCCTGGATGGCCTCGGTGTCCTGGGAGTACCCGAAGGACAAGATGCTGGCCCTGCAGCGCCAGGCGCAGGCGGCCAGCGCTGCGGCGCCGGTGGAGTCTGGCTTGACACTGGAGAAGATCCGTTTTCGCTATGCGGTGAGCGGCAGCAACCCGCCGTGGAAGCCGCTGCGAGCCTTCGATGATGGCGAGAAGGTCTATATCCAGTTCCCGCAGGGCATCGCACAAGGCGAGCTGCCCCCGCTGTTTGTGATCGGAGCGCAGGGGGATGGGCAACTGGTGAACTACCGGTTTCGCGCACCGTACTACATCGTGGATCGGCTGTTCGGCGCAGCGGAGTTGCGCCTGGGTGGCGACAAGGGCGAGGTGGTGCGGATCGAGCGCACGGATGGCAAGCGGGGAGGCTGAGTATGAGCCAGGACGACGCACCCGTTCTCGCCACGCCGCAAGCAGGCAAGGTGGCACCTGAAGCCGTAGCGCTGCGCGCCCAGCCCCGCCCGGTGACACGCTTGAACCGGCGCACGCTGGCCATGTTGACCGGTGGCCTGTCGGTCGCCGTGCTCGGCGCCATGATCTGGTCGCTGCAGCCGCATCGGCGCGGCGCTGGCGAGCAGACCGAGTTGTTCAACGTGGACCGCGTCTCGAAGTCGGAAGGACTGGACCAGCTTCCATCTGACTACTCGAAACTGCGGAAGGTGCCTGAACTGGGGCCACCGCTGCCGGGCGATCTGGGACCGGCCATCGTGAAGTCCCAACAGCCTGTGTACGGGCCACCCGGACACGACCCCGAGGACGCGCTGCGCAAGGAAGCGGAGGCGGCAGCGGCTTCATCGGTGTTCTTCCGCTCGGCCAGCCAGCGTACTGCTGCTGCACCTGCAGGGCAGGCTGCCGCCGCACCGAACACCCTGGCAGCCGGCTTGGCAGGCTTCGACCCGCTCGCGGCGGGGCTTGCCTCGACGGCGGCCCAGCCTTCCGATCCAACGGCTGTGCAGAACCGGCAGGACCAGAAAGAGGGATTCCAGAAAGCCGGAACTACGGAAACCCGCAATTCCGGCAATCTGCAGATGCCGGCGTCCCCCTACCAGGTCATGGCAGGGACGGTGATCTCTGCAGCGCTGGTGACGGGCATCAAGTCCGACCTGCCGGGCGATGTGATTGCCACGGTGACGGAGCCGGTCTACGACACGGCCACGGGAAAATTCCTGCTGATCCCACAGGGCTCACGCATCCTTGGCAAGTACAACAGTCAGGTGAGCTATGGGCAGAGCAGGGTGCAGATGGTGTGGAACCGCGTCATCCTGCCCGATACCTCGTCGCTGACGTTGGACAACCTCGTGGGCACTGATCCGGCGGGCTATGCCGGGCTGGAGGAAGGCGTGGACCGGCACTGGGGGCGCATCCTGGCGGGTGCGGCGCTGACCACGCTGCTGGGCATGGGGGCCGAGCTGGCCGCGCCCGAGAACCGGCAGGATGGAAACCGCATCGTCATTGCCGGGCGCGATAGTGTGCAGGACAGCGTGAACCAGATTGGGCAGGAGATCACCCGGCGCAACATGAACATCCAGCCGACGCTCACGGCGCGGCCTGGGCTGCGGGTTCGGATCATCGTGAACCGGGACCTTGTGCTGCGGGAGTACCAGCCGATGTTCTTCAACCGTGGAACTGCGAAATGAACGGGGCCAGGAAGCTGCGGATAGGGCCGCTGCCCAAGGCCGAGAGCACGAAGATCACGTTCTCTTGTCAGACAAGTCTGAAGGCTGAACTTGACCGCTACGCCGCGCTGCACGCGCAGACCTATGGCGGGGCGATCGATGCAGTGACGCTGATCCCGCACATGCTGGAAGCGTTCATGGCAGGGGATCGAGCATTTGGAAGAAGACGAACGCCCCAAAGCACTTCATTGACTAAATCGCCAGACGCCTGACGACGAGATTGGCTGCGTCAGGATGCGTAGAAGAGGCGGCGATATGTTCGAGAGCTTTGGGGGGCAAAGGGTAGTTACGAACTTTTCGAAGAATAAGCCGGGAGAATAAAACCCCTCTGAATGTGCCGTCCTGAGGTGACGCGAATGCGCAGCGCATGTGAGGGGCACCGGGTGAAGTGCTCCATGAAAACCGCTAAGATAGAAAGTTGCCTGGACTTTGTCCAAGTTTTTCGCTGTCGGCCCTGTTATGCGCTCCATTGGGCGGGGCTGGTGGCTCCATGACCTGAATGAGAAAAAGAACTGATGTCGCGGCGCAGTGAGATTCCGGTGATCGACCTGTTCGCTGGGCCTGGAGGGCTATGCGAAGGCTTTTCGTCCATCTTTGACGAGACCGGGGCGCGGCGCTTCGCCGTCAAGGTCTCGGTCGAGATGGACCCCATCGCCCACCGGACGCTGCTGCTGCGGTCGATCTTTCGCAAGTTTCCCAAAGGCAAGGTCCCGAGCTGCTATTACGATTACATCAGCGGGAAGATCACCCGCGATGCGTTCCTGGCCCATCCCGACATCAAGGACGCGGCCGAGCAGGCAGCCACGGAGGCGCGCTGTGCGGAGCTTGGCGCCACTCCATCCGAGGAGGTAGATGGCTGGATTCGGGCAGCCCTGGGCAACCAAACCGACTGGGTACTCATCGGTGGTCCGCCGTGCCAAGCCTATTCACTGGCAGGACGCTCGCGCCTGCGCAGCAAGGATCCGAAAAAGTTCGAGGCCGACGCCAAGCACTTCCTCTACACTGAATATCTGCGGATCATCCAGAAATTTGCCCCGGCTGTCTTCGTGATGGAGAACGTCAAAGGGATGCTCAACTCCACCAACTCTGGCAAGCGCATCTTTGAGCGAATTCTTGCTGACCTTAAATCTCCGCGAGAGGATCTGAGTTACGAGGTCAGGTCGCTTGTGGTCCACAAAGAGGAGGGCGAGCTCGACCCCACCGACTATGTGATCGAGGCCGACGACCACGGCATTCCGCAGAGCCGCCACCGAGTGATCCTGTTCGGTGTTCGCTCGGATGTCGCTGCGGCGACCACTGCGCTCGCCAAGAACCCGGAGAGCTTCCTGCTCACGAAGTTGAAGAAGAAGGTGGGCGTGAGCGCCGCGCTGGCTGGCTTGCCGGCGCTGCGCAGCCGCTTGTCCAAAGAGCCTGACTCGCAGAAGGCTTGGATCAAGGCGG
This sequence comes from Simplicispira sp. 125, assembly GCF_003096555.1. Lineage (NCBI taxonomy): Bacteria > Pseudomonadati > Pseudomonadota > Betaproteobacteria > Burkholderiales > Comamonadaceae > Simplicispira > Simplicispira sp. 125. The sequence goes on from NZ_QEKM01000001.1 coordinate 788,383, forward strand.
TGCGCGAGTCGCCGGCTTCACTCGTGGGTTGGCGCCTTCCAGTGCGCAGTGAGATCGAGGCCGCGATGGAGAAATTCATCAAGCGCGCTGAGAAGCAAACGACCTTTGGCTCGACCTTCATCCCCATGGACGTCGCCCCAGGGGAAGCCATGCCGAAAGACCTTCGCGAGTGGTATTTGGACCCGAAGGTGGGAGGCGTGCTGCAACATGAGACGCGCAGTCACATGCGGACGGACCTGCACCGCTACATGTTCGCGGCCTGCTTCGCGGCCACGCAGAAATACGCGCCTAACCTCCACAACTTCCCGCCCAAGCTGTTGCCGGACCATGGGAACGTGGACGATGAGACGATCCCATTCAAGGATCGGTTCCGCGTGCAGATGGGCAAGCACCCATCGTCCACGGTTGTGGCCCACATCAAGAAGGACGGGCACTACTACATCCACCCGGACCCCGCGCAGTGCCGCAGCCTGACGGTGCGCGAGGCCGCCCGCTTGCAGACCTTCCCCGACAACTACTTCTTCGAGGGGAACCGCACCGAGCAATACGGGCAGATCGGCAACGCGGTCCCGCCACTGCTGGCCAAGCAGATCGCCGAAATTATCTACAAGTTCATGACGTCGCCTCGCAAGTGAGCTGCGGCGCCGAGCGCGCCGGTTCAGTCCGCGATTCGAAACTCCCGCGACTTGGCCAAGTTCCAGGCTTGGTCCCACAAGGCGCCGTGCCGCTCCATGCCTTCCTCGCTGACGGGGTCCATGCTGTGCCTCATGAAGACTTCGTAGAGGACCATGTTGGCGTCGCAGAAGTCATGCGAGTGGCAGACGCCGGGAGCTGTCTCTGCGCGGTTGCGCTCGAAAACCTCCCGCATCTGCTCACGCCCCAGGCACGCATGGAGTCCTTGGCTGAATTCGAGGGCGAGAGCGTCGGCGGTGGGCGTCATGGCACAGTAGGAGGAGGCGATGGGCCGTTATAGCGCGCGGATAGGGGCGTCAGCCTCGCGGCCCGCAGGTGCGTCGTCGTCCGTTCTATTCCACAGGTCGTGAATGTGAAGCGTGGCGCCGGCCACGCGCAACGACGCCGGGAGCGGGTAGACGTTGGGCACCCGCCCATGCTCTTCGAGCAGGCGCGCATGAACGTCTCGCATGGACCAAGAAGTGGGGCCAATTTCCATCCGGGCGCGAACAAACTGCGGCCAAACGGCCATCGCCAAGTCAGGCGCGTCGGTTTTGACGCCATAGCCTTGCGTGCGGACCGACGACCTTGAAATGGCGAAGAGCAGCACGCCCCTGACGGCCTCGCGCCGCTTCTGCTTGAGCCGCAGCGACTTGTCGAGCGCCGACATGCCGTTTTCCTCGATCCACGACTTAACCTTGCCCGACCAGTCCACCAGCTCTGCTGAGAGATTGGCCGCCTTGCTTCGGAGCTGGCGCACGTCGTTGGTGGAGTAGTCCTGCCACTTCAATTGGAAGAGCCCCACGTCGCCGGTCAGCCGGTCATAGATGATCGCGTCGATGTCGGTGAGGACCGCGCCGCCACGGCGGAGCTTAAGGTTGCCAGGAAAGCGGATATATCGCTTGCCGCCGAACATGCCGTAGAGCTGCTCGCGCATCCATGCTTCGCGGTCGGCGGCGACGCCGTGCTCTGCGCGCGGCTCCAGCCACTGATGCTGTGTCCTTGCAGCGGTAAAGGGGTTTCGGGTAAGGCACGAGACCGGTCGGAGGATAAAGCCGTTGCCCAAGTCGAAGAGCAGGGGGATCAATGGCGTCGAGTGATCCGCCAGCCTCTTGGCCTGCTCCGACGTCATCGCCACCGCATTGAAGACGGCGTGCACCACAGGCTCGGTGCTGCCGCTCATTGTCGAGATCGATTGTTCAAGCGCATCCCTCGGCCCCCAGATGGTCAGGCTCTGGGCGAGCGACACTTCGGGAAACAATTTCTTGGCGGCCGACACGCAACCGAAATGCTTGACGTGAAGGCTGATAAGCGCTGCGCCCACGCCCGCGAGGTCGGCGCCAGTGATGGAGCCGAGCTTTGCGTCGGCGTGGATGCCTGAGTCTTCGCGCCATGGCGTCGCCAGAGCAAGGGCCTCGGCCATGTAGTGCTTGTCCACCTCGATGCGGGCGTCGTAGGCCACCATGACGCCGCGCCCCGTGTCCCATGGCCGCACGAGCGGCTTGATGAGCTCCTCGATGTCGGCCCTGATCCAGCGCTTTACCGGCGCGTTGGCCAAGGCCAGGTAGTTCCCGGGCATGCCGGGGAAGCGCAAGGCGTCGCGCATGGAGGCCATGGTCCAGCCTGAGTTCGACGAAGGCGCGCGCTCCTCGGCCGTCTTGAGTCGGTCATGTTCCATTGCGTCAGCGAACTGCGCTTTCGCGTCTTCGCTCATGCGGATTTGAAACTCGTCGCCATCCCTGGCGATCTCCATGATCCCCCGCTCGCACATGTCGGCCAGCCTGCGCGCGAGCGACGCTTTGCCAAACTCCTGCATGAGCCCAGCGGCGAAGCCACGAGACTCTGGCGTGCTCTCCATGAGTGGGAAGGCGCCAGGCTGATCCAGAGGCTCAAAGAGTTCGGCGACGGCTCTGTTCCACCCCCAATACATGAGATCGAGCGATTGGCCGACCTTTGCCTTCTCCAAGCTGTCGGGATAAGCGCTGATGCCCCAGTAATCCATCGCGCGGACCACTTCGATGAACAGGACAAAGCGGCCCATGCGGTCGGTGGGCAATCGCGTGAGGACCGCCGCTAAATGCGCTTCGGCCAGGTCGCGGAGGGCTTGGGCGTTTGAGTCGGGCATGGCTCAGCCTCGCGATGGCGCGCCGATCTCGCCGACCTGAGCGCCACCCTCGATCCAGGCGCTCATGGCGGCTTGCAGGCCCGCAGCGGCGTGGACATCGCGCGTCGAACATTCCCAAACGCACAGCACCCGCCAGCCGAGAGCTCGCAGATTCTCGACTGCGCGGCGGTCGCGCGTTACATTCGCCTCGAGCTTGGTCTTCCAGAACTCCGGCCGCGTAGCCGGCATCTTGGCGAATCGGCATCCCTCGTGCATGTGCCAGAAGCAGCCGTGGACGAACACGGCTACCTTGCGTCCCGGCATCACGATGTCGGGAGCGCCAGGCAGGGCGCGCCGATGTAGCCTAAAGCGGTAACCCGAGGCAAAGAGCATATGGCGGACGATCAGCTCGGGCTTGGTGTTCTTGCCTTGGATGCCGGCCATCATCCGGCTGCGGTCAGCGGGAGAGACGACATCAACCATGCGCTGGTACCGAAAAGGCAGTGCGCCGTGTCAGGGCTCGAAGAACATGAAATTTCGGGGTCAGGGTGAACCCGTCGTGGAAGTGATCGCCAAGCCCAAGGCGGCCAGGCCCCGAACATGCGTGCGACACCTCTAGTCGTCCTAATCAGAATCGCATGACGCCAGGGCGCCTTGCGTGGGTCGTGTAGTGGTGTACCACTTCGTCGATGGACAGCCGACGTAGTCTGAACTTGCACAGGCCGCCCAATGCGGAGCCCGGCGCCAGAGTCATGTAGCACCTCGTCGAGATGAGCAGATGGAATTCTTCCTCTGGCGCCTTCTTGAAGGCCATAAGGCCGGCATCGATCACGCTCGCGTTGTTGAGTACGCCGGATTTCGTCCGGCAAAGGCTGATTAACGCTGAAGGTACGAGAAGCGCCAGCAGATACCGGTGAGTGGATACCTTGCCCTGGACGTGATCGCACTCGGGCCCGAGCTCGACGACGTGAAGCGCCAATTTGCCGATATCCTCGGCGGAGGCTATCCTTGCCTTGTCCTTCAGCAGGAATTCCGCGCGCACCAGATCAGACCTTTCCTTTCCGAACTGACGTATGAACGGGCCCGAATTGATGTAGCTTTTTGGAAGCTGGATGACCATTCCCCGTTCGAATTCACCCTTGGGCGATGCCGCTCCTGCCTCGTCGATGAGATAGCTCGCGTTGAGTCGCGCGACCGATACTCCATCGGGGCGTGGCGGACGGGGATTCACTGACATCGCAATGCGCAGCGGGTGCGTCTCGGGAATCGGTGTCTCGGAAGTTCCACCAACGAAGCTGAGCTGATCTTCGAGAATCGGAAGCAATGCCGAATCTAGGGCGCCATCGATATTGAGTGGAGCAACGTCCGGGCCGACTGCTTCAGCAGCAAGAAAAGCAAGCAGACTCTCCCACTCCGCGGTGCGCTGCTCTGCGACAGGCGCTTGCGTCAGGGAATGTACGGCGTCCGTCGTCTTGGCGGCGGCCTGTGCCGCGCGCATCTCCCACTGCGCGGCTGTCGCCAGTGTTGGGAAGTTCTCCATCTGCTCGGCGATCAGGCTGCGCAACGCCTCCGCATCGAAGGTTCCTGAGCCGCCAGCGCCCAGCACCATGTTCTTGTCGATAGTGCCAAAGGCGATCGGCGGTGTAAGACCCGTGCTGGGGCCATCGGCCTCGATGAGGCTCTTCATTTGCTCAACGTCCCCCGGATACATCGACCAAAAGATCAACGCGTAGGGACCCACGGCGGCAATTTTGTTAAGGCACTGGATGATTACGGCCGAGTGCATCTTGAGGTTGGCGAGGTTCCCAGGAGCCATATGGATGTCGGTGAAGACTATCCGCATGCCAGTGATCGGCGCCTCGGGTGCAGGCAGAAGGTCACCGTCATCGAAGAGGAACGGCACCGGGCAGAAGCCGGCTTGGCTGAGCCCCCACGTGATGGCCTTCAGATGGTCTTCTCTGTCGTCTATCGCCACGACTCGCGAATAGCGCGGAATCATTGTTTCTGGAACCTGAAGACGACGGCCGTACCGTCGTAGGCAGCCGGTAGGGCCACTACGTCGTTCAGTTCGGATGCATCCACCACTTCCAGGCTCCCTCCTATGGATTCCATCACTGCCTTGCAGTAGAACAACCCGAGCCCCATTCCGCCGGCTCGCGTTGACGAGAACGGCTTGCCAAGAAAGTCTCGTGGCAGTTGAAATCCGGGCCCGTTGTCGCAGACTGCGATCATTCCGCCGGCCTCCTCATCCCAGGACGCCAGCACCAGGATCGCGGCCGTACCGCTACTGTCACGTTCTCTGCGGAATCGAGTCCAGTAGATGGCGTTGTCGACTACGTTGCTGAGGGCTCCGACCACCAAGCCGCGGGGCACGCTCACAGAGAAGTCATGGCGCTTGTCCGGGTCCGCAGTCCAGTTGGACATCACGACCTCGTGCCGCGCGAAGCGGTCAGCATGGAAACCGATCGCGCGTCGCACCAGATCATCAACGGGGACGTTTCTTGCCGGGTCGCGCTGAAGCAGTGGCTTGAACGTCTCCATGAGCTTGCGCAGATGATCGACTTCCTTGCGCACTTCCTCCGGGTCGACGCCAGCCTGCAACCGCCGCTGCATCCGGTCGATGCTGTGCACGATCTCGTGGAATATGAGCGCGAGATTCATGCCGGCGAGGCCGGACGCTACCATCACCTCCTGAAAGGACTTCAGCTCAGCCCTGATGGCCTGTAAGACCGGCTTGACCTCCTTTTCGATGTTGTGTTTTTTGCCGAGCGCCTCAAGGCGCGCCAACGCGGCCTGCACCGGTGGCGGCTCATCGTCGCCCTTCAATGCACGGTCGATTGCCGCGCGGTCCTCCGCGTGATGGCGTTGAAACAGATCGAATACGCTGACACCGATGCGTTTCAGGCGACGGAACGCCGCGTTCTCGTCGAACCCTTCACGATTGGTCTTCTCCTTCAGCTCCGCGCTGTTCGCCAGATCCAGTGAAATCTGCGCAATCACGCTCTGGGTGCCGAGCTTTCCTGCAGGCCTGTTGATCCGGCGTGTGTCGAGCCCGAGCCAGTCCTCTCCAGCCTCGCCGTAGTTGAACACCCTAATGTTGTCGCGGTAGACGCGGACTCCCGTCTGCTGGTCGAGCCACTTCTTCAGCTGCTGTGGCGCGCCGGAGGCTTTCAAAATCTCGTCACGGCGGTGGAACGCGTAGATGGCGCCGCTGATCGGACCGATGCCTTCGAGATCTTCAGGCCACAGAAGAACGTGATCGTCTTCCTTATCCGCAACGGCCTTGGGTTGAGCTGGTCGCGGACGCACTTCGTCCGGGTCTGCGGGGATCAGAGCTAGCTTTTCGGTGATGGGCCCCTTGGTCTGGGGAGTTAGATTCTTGAACTTGGGCGGACGGAACTTGTAGTCCCAGGTGATCATTCCGCTCTCATCGATCTTGAACTCGAACTCCCAGGCGGCCGATGCGAGCATATCCTGGAGGGTCGGGAGGTCCGCCACTGCCGCCTCGTTTCCCGGCAGTTCGAGGTTGACCTTGAAGGAAGACTCGTCATCGAACGGGTTGCACAGCGAGGTGACGAGCCTGTAGAGATCGCGGATCTCGCGTCGCGACCAGTCCGTGTGGTGCAGGTCGGTGATCTCGACGAGCGTACCGGATTCGGAAGAGGACTTGAATTCTTCGGGCGATGCATGCTCCTCAACCTCCACCGCCAGCCCGTCGCCGAGGTAGCGTGCGCTAGCGATCAAGGGGCCCCAGGATATCTTGAATGAGTGCTCGGGCTTGCCCTGCTGCCTTGTCACGAGGCGAATGGTGTCGCCGAGCTTCTGCACCGCCAGACGCCCTACGCCCTTCTCTCCAAGGGGGAGCCGGCCAAGCGGGCTTCGCTTGCGTGCCCCGGCGTTCCGCTTAGAGTCCGTGCCAACCTGCAACCAGGCGTTCTCTATGGTGTCGGCGGACATCCCGATGCCGTCGTCTCTGACGCTAATCTTCGGCACGGGGGCCTGCAGATCCAGGGTGACGGTCACCGTCTTTGCGTCGGCATCGTAGGAGTTCTTGACGAGTTCGAACACGGCCAGCCGGTCGTGGCCGATGAGCTGATCACCGAGCAGCTTCAGGACATGCGACTGGACTCTAAATGGTACGCTCTTGTGCACGTGCGACTCTCTAGTTCAACCGTTAGATGTTACGTGTAGCAGTCAGCCTTGGCGGGTGCCTCGCCGAGGCTCGTGGTGAACGGACGTTTTCATGGTCCGCGCGCCCCACCGGGACTTTCCTGCGCGCTATGGCTTGAACTGCGAACAGACGCCCTTTCCCCTTCGAATCGCAGTGAGAAACGCCAACTCCCGGTTGCGCTATTCAGCGCTGCATCTGACAACATTCTGTGGAGCCCGAACGCCGTGCCCATTGTGACTCATTTCGCAGCGCCGATTTGTTCGCCCCTGGTCTGGCGTGTCGTCGTCCCGTAGACGCTCAGGAAGCGACGGCGGTCACGAAATACGACTTGTCCGAGGCTCGTTCGGCTAAATCAGCCCTTCACTGGGCCGCGCACCCGGAAATACTTATCGACGAGATGGGGGCGAGCCGATACGAAAGCTTGAAGTAGAAAGCGATCGACCTTGCGCACTTCCACGTCGCGCTTCCCGCAGATCGAATCGACCCTGTCGTGGAGAGTAGCGTCGATGTACCCGCAGGTCATCACGCCGTATCCCTCGGCATCGTATTGTTCGATCACATCGCCGATGGACTTGATGTGCTTTGGAGTCAGCGAGTCGTCAGCACGGATGTGTTTGCACTGAAAGACCCACTTGACCGGGGGGCGATAGAAAGGGGGGGCGCGGTTTGTCCAGGCCACTATGTCCCGCCCGCCATCGCGCGAGCGTGACTTGCCGATCTTCTCCAGCCGGTTTCGATCGAACTGCGGCGATGTGTACAGGTAGTCCCAGCAAAGCTGCTCGAAAAGCTCATCGTCGAGAATCTCCCACGGAAGATCGGGCGCCGACTTGGCCGACCCGCCATCGTGCAGGCTTGTTGCCAGAGATTGCAGGACTTCGGCCTGAGCAGCGCGCCCCGGGGTGGGGCGCTGGTGTTCGCTAAAGAAGACGATGGTGAATCCGGAGCACCTGAGTGCGGCAAACCCCGAAAAATCGCCGACCCAAGCGGACGGCTCGTCATCGGACCCGGCGACCCGCCCTTTGAAGGCAACGAGGTCATAGGAGTCCGGCTCGGACTGCGTACGTCGAACAAACTCGTCGCCGCAGGCGATCGCCTGAGTGACGAGCTCTGAAGGCACACCGACAACTACATGCCCGCCAATGAAACTGGCCTCTTGCTCGGTCATGACCATCCGTGCAGGCAGGAGCGCTTCACCGCTGTAACCCACGCTCTCGAGCACCTCTGCGAGTGACGCGTCCGCCGGTAGGATCAACTCGCCATCCGACAAAAGAACGGCCCGACCACCTGCGCGGATGGACCTACTAACGAAAAAGCCATACCGCCGTTCCGGATGGCGCTGAAGATGCTCTTTCAGCGCCTCGGTGTCCTCCCACTCTCCATACGACATGATCAGGTTGCCGACGTAGTGATCGGCGATCTCGGGGAACATGAGCTCGCTCTGTTCCAGGGATTCCTCGTAGTCGTATCTCGCTTCCCGGATTTGCTCGAATTCTCCGCGCAGACCATCGGTCTCGTGATCGGGATAGTCGACGAATATCGCCATCCGCGCCAGTTCCAGCGCCATCGCATGCGGGTCGTAGCTGTCAAGTTCAAGCCGGATCACATTCAAATGCTCGACCTTCGTCCACGACATCGATCGTCGTGTTGCATAGGCACCCAGACGCTCGGCGATAAGGGACGCGTCCAGAAAGTCATCGGCCAGATCCAGATGCGAGTTCGAACTCCCGACGGAGGGGAGTGGGACGTCAACGGCAAACGCGTGACCCGAGGAGATAGCGAGCAAGAACTCTGTGACGACGTCGGTCAGCGTCTGAGCGTCGTTGGGCAACTCTAGTTTCACCGCCGACTGCGCGGTGTCATCTGCTTCATGCATGAGCTTCGTGGAGAAGATTTCGAGGGGATCCTTACGAATTGGCCTATTTCACTTCCGGGATGTTGGCGGCCGGGGCAGAGTAGCTCGCGCCCATCACGGCCTCCTTGCACTCGGGCCGCTTGGCCCATTCGGAGACCATCTTGCCGCCTGACGACGAGTGCAGCACGTCGTTGACCTCCCTGGCCCAGACGGCGATTTGCGCGAGCAGCTCGGGAGACGCCGCCTGCTTGGCCCAGATGCGCTCAAGGTCGATGCGGTCGCCGAGCTTTTCGGCGACCAGCGACACCGTGTAGGCGGTCACGTTGGCCTGAAAGGCTTGGAACATCGGCCGCAATAGCTTCTGCGCGTCGCGGTAAATCTTCGCCTTGGCGATCATGGCCTTGAAGTCGGCGACGCTGGGTAGCGGCGCCTCTTGGCCGTCGGCCGGCGTCAGGCCCGCCATGAACTTGTCGAAGTTCTTCTGCGAGCCGAGGCTGACGATGTCGGGCTTCTTATCCCAGGCGGTGATGTATTTGGCCAAGTCGGTCTTGGTGACGCGGCGGGCCGTCGGGATCGCCTCCTTCAAGGCTTTGAGCTTGGCTGGGGTGGTGCCCTCGCGGGCGAGCAGCGTGTTGTAGCTGCCCGAGGCGCGTTCGTAGAACCATTGGCCGACGCCGTCGGGGCAGTAGACCGAGCGCGAGAGCTTCTCGATCTCGACATGAAAAGGCTTGTTGGCCGACAGGTCTGATTGCCGCACGGCGTTCTGGCTGTTGGCGAAGCGCGAGATGTCCGAGACGAGGGCCTCTTCCTTGGCCGAGTCCTGCGCGCGCATGACGATGATCTTGGCTGGCACCCGCACGCGGCTGAGGTCCGTGTCGGGATACTTCTTCTTTGCGAAGTAGATCGACGCGGTGGTTTGCCCGCCGTTGACGATTTGGAGGCCTTTGAGCCAGGCGATGCCGGCGGAGCCGTCCCCGGGCTTGCCCAGGCGCATCTCGTCGGCCACGATGACGATGCCATTGTTGTAGGCCATGAATCGCTCGGGGGCCGAGCGCAGCGTGTTCTGGATGCCGGCGTTGACGCCCTTGCCCTTGACGCTGAGGAACGACCGCACGTTGGCTTCGAGCAGGCGCGCGCCGAACTTCTCGTAGAGCAGGCGCAGCGCCTCAGCAGGGATCGCCGTGAGGGCGTAGTCGTAGTCGTCGCTCTCGCCAGGCACGAACACGCATGGCAGAGGCGCGCCTGAGACTTCCGTGAAATCGACCACCAACTCGTCGCGCGGCTTTCCCTCGGACCAATGCCGGTGCAGCCGCTCGATGTCCATCACTTCCAGGCGCACGGCCTTGCCGCCGATGTCGCGGGTCTTGAAGCTCTTGGACTTGGCGACGCGGTCGGTGATGACGTAGACGCGGATTTGCTCCAAGTCGTCGTAGATGGCCTGCAGCGTCTCGGCCAGCGAGCGCACGTCGCTGGACGGGTCGAGCTTGGGAGCCATCTTGCCCTCGGCGCACAGCGTCAGAAAGCGCAGGCACTGCTCGACGGCGGTCTTGGTCTCCGAGTCCGGCACGGGCGTCGGGACATCGACGTTGGCGTAGAGGCTCACGAACAAGTCGAGCTGGTCGCTCTCCTCGGACAGCGAATAGCCGCTCAGGCGCAGGTTGGCGTTGCCCACCTTGCCCTCAAAGTGGCACTCGACCGGCTCGAACGTCATGCCGATGTCCGACATGTGGTCCATCACGATGCCGGAGAACACCAGCTCCTCATAGAGCGCGCCGTCTCGCATCTGCGAGCGGACGGCGGCCTGCGTCTCGCGCAGGAATTCAGGCAAATTCATTCTTAGATCGCTCCCAGCTTCTTCAATGCGCCCTCGGCGCCGACGTTTTCGCCCGGCGCCTTGTCGAGGTCGATTTCATACATGGCCTTCATGATGCCCGCAGGCACCGAGCCCGCGGTCATGCGGGGGAAGTTGGCCCCGACCTCCACGACGCGCGTGCCGGCCTGCTCGAACTTCCTCAAATAGCGGTCGGCATGGGAGTCGATGTAGCCGGCCGCGAGCAGGCGCTCGGACAGCAGCCGCTCAGCCTCTCCATCGCCCTTGATCGCCTGCCGCATGGCCTCGACGATGTCCGGCAGGTTCTGTCCACCCTCCGATTGCCGAAGGCGCGCGCCGGCCACGAAGAGGGGTTGGCGCGTGGAGTCGTCGAGTTGCTCAAGCGAGCCGATGCGGGCGGGGAATCCCGTTGACGACAGCGTGGCCTTGACCTCCAAGGCTCCTGCGCCGATCTCGAAGTCCTGGATGCCGTCGAGCGGCCCTACCCACGACTCGATAGCCGTGGCAGGAGCCACGCCCGCTTCGATGATGGCCCGCAGCAGCGTGAGCTCGCCAATGAGGCCGACCTCGGCCTCGGGGCTCAGGGCCTGGCTCCCCTTGCGCATGAACTCCTGCCAGGCGCCGACGCGGCCGATGAAGACGCGCAGGAGCTTGCCTTCGTCGGAACCGGCCGCGACCGAGTCGTCCAGTGCGCCCACGACATCGCAGGCCATGGACGCGAAGAGCTCCGCGCTGCCTGCCGATTTGCGCGTCAGCGCGAGCCAGAGCTTGCCGCTGCCATAGGGGTCCGCGCGCTCGACGGAAAAGCCCTGGCCTTCAGGCAGCTTGTCGGCGGCGGCGAGCTTCGCACTGGGAAAGCACACCAGAACCGCCTCTGCGTTGTCAGGCGAGCGCCGGCCCGCCCGAAGCGGCAGCGGCCCGGCGGAGGGCAGGGCGATGGCCAGCCAGCCAGGCTCGGCGTCGACGCTGGTGAGCGACGACCAGGCCATCAGGAATTCGTTACTCGGACGGGCCATATTCCTGCATCCAGTAGAGGAGGTTCACTTCGTATTCCACGCGGATGCCGTGCTCGGCCGACGGGAAGGCGATGGCAAAGGCCATGATGGGCTTGTCCCAGCCGGGCACGACGAGGTTCTCGGGCGTGGCCGCCTTGCCCTTGTATGGCGACAGCGTGTAGAGCAGCAGCAGGCCGCGGTCCGCGTCGCCGCCGAGCCGGTCGCGAGCCTCGCGGATGCCCTTGCCGCTCGGGCTCGTTGGCAGATTGACGCGGCCTCGCGCAGGGTCGGGTTTCCACGCCGCGCGGGTGCGGGCGAGCGCGTCGCGCCACGCGTCGTCGTCGAGGTCGATGCCCTCGTCCTTCGGGTCGGTCAGAACTCCGATGGCGAACACGCCTGCGTCCTTCGCGCCCGGCGCGTCGTCGATCTTGCGCGTTTGCAGCGACTTGGTCTCAAAGCCATTGGGGAAGGCGCAGGGCTCGCCGACGCCATCGCCGCCGGAGAGCAGGGCGACGCTCCATTTCTTCAACTTGCCGATGTCGAGCATCTTGGCGATGAAGTCGGAGATCACCGCGGCTTTGGCGGTGGTGGCGTTCGGATGGGTCGCGTAGGCTGCGAGGAACGCGAGGACATGGGACGCGTCCACGTCTTGCCACAGCCGCGCGCCGGGCCAAGAGTCAGCCTCGCCGTCTCGCGGGTATTTCGGCGCGTCCACGAACGCCGTCCCCAGGGACGCGACCAGCGCGCCGGTCGCGTCGAGGTTTGCCTGTTGGATCGCCGCGTCGCGGTGGAAGAGGATGGTTTGCGGTCGCGTGCCGCTGTAGGTCAGCGAGAGCGTCTGAGCGTTGCGCATCTTCAAGGGCGACGTGACCGTGAGCGTCTCATGCGACATGACCTTGAGGCCGTATTGCTCAGGCGTGAGCTTTGCCTTGGCCATGAAGTCGAACTCTTCGCGCAGCTCCTCGGAGGCGTCGGCGATGTGGCCGAACCACTTGACCAAGTCCGGCGACGTGTAGAGCCGGCAGAGGTCCAGGTATCCGGGCCGGTAGCCGAACCAGCGGCCCATCTGCATCAGCGTGTCATACATCTTCGTGGTGCGGACGAAGTAGCTGGTGCAGAGGCCTTCGAGCGTCAGGCCCCGCGCCAGCTTGTCGCCGCCGACCGCGATGACCTTGAGGGCGGCGCCGGGCGTGGCGTAGTCGAGCGCGTCCTTGGCCATGCCGTTGATCGAGCGCACGTCGATGTCGTCGAGCACGTCGGGCAGCTTGTCGAGTACGTCGTCCCAGGAGGGTATCGAGGGAGGCAGCTCCTCGGGCGTCGAAAGCTCGGCGACCTTGTCGCGGGTCTGGACGAAGTCCTCGTCCCATAGCTTGCGCATCTGAGCGAGCAGCTCGTCGGCGCCGCTGCCGCGGGTGATCTTCTGGCGCATCCGGCGCACGGCCTCCTCGACCTGCTCGCGCACATGGTCCTGCACCGCGACGTAGCGGGTGACGTGGATCAGCATGGAGCTGTGCTCGAGCCCTTGGCCCCGCAGCTCGCGCACCGCGCAGGCCAGGACGAAGGAATGGATCGCCTCGCGCAGGGACTGGGGAATCGTCTCCTGGCCGTTGTGGACCGGGACGTGGGTCTTCTTGTGCTTGGGCGGCATCCACCCGGCCTCGGCCTCCGGGTCGTAGTGGTCGAGGATGCTGCGCGAGAGAGGCAGCGCGCCGACGCGGCCCTCCTTGGTGAGCTTGCCGAACATGCGGGCGGGGCCGACGTAGTTCGACGGCGCCGCCAGGTTGATGATGAAGGCCTTGGGGAAGAGGTCCGGGCCTTCGGCGACGGTCGCGCCCTTGTGGTGGATGTAGATGTTGGCGAATGGCGTGGCCGTGTAGCCCACATAAGCCTTGCGGCTGAACGAGTGCAGAACCCGACGGATGAGGCTGTTGATGGTCTTGGGCGAGTGCTCCTCGTCGGGCGTGCCGTCCTCGTTGAAGAGCTGTTCGCCCGTGTCCACCGACGCGTTGTCCGCCTCGTCGTCGATCACCAGCAGCGGCAGCTTCGTCACGAGCCTCCAGTCCTTTCCGTCCGGGATCGGGTGCTGAAGCGGGAGCGAGTAGGGGAGCGGGTGGGGCGTGTCGGCCACCCGCTTCTGAATCCACTTGAGCAGCTCGGTCAGGACGGTCTTTTGCTTCTTGATCACGAACACCCAGGGCCGCTCCTCGGGCGAGATGCCGTTGAAGTGTTTGGCGATGGCCTTGCTGAAATCTCCGTTCTCCGCGCGCGTCGTCGCCGAGTTGGTTTTGAGGTCTTCGCCAAACGCGGCCACGCCGATGGACGCCCCGGGGTCGCCGCCTTGCGTCGTCTCGTAGCCCAGGAATCCCTCCTCGAGGCGAATCTGGGTCTGCGAGCGCAGGTTGTTGTGCAGGCCCGCGAGCACGATGATGATCTTGTAGCCGGCGTCGGCGGCTTTGTTGATGAGGCCCGTGTAGTTGCTGGTCTTGCCCGACTGCACATGCCCGACGACCAGGCCGCGCCGGTCCCACGGATCGGCCCGCAGCGGGTCTTCGAGCAAGCCCAGGATGTCGCTGGTGGATTCGTCGAGGCCATCGACCACCACGTCCGAGAGCTTCGACTCTTGGTAGTCGCGGTAGCGGCGCCAGTAGTGCCAGTCCTTCTTGCGGGCGGCGTTGAGCCAGTCGATGTGGCCGGCGTCGTCCTTGAGCGTGGTGGCCTTGCCCATGCGGTGACTGAACCGCTGGATCAGCGTCGAGACCGCCTTGGCCTCGTCGAGCGGCACGGGCGGATCGCTGGCGAACATCGCAGCGGCGAGCTTCACTTTCTCGGCGATGTAGGCCGGAGTGATCTTGGAGGAGTCCTTCTCCGCCTTCACCAGCCGCTGCGCGGTGGCGATGACATCTTCAAGCAACTGGGCTTGCGCTGCGGCCTCTTCTGCTGCGGTCATTTCTTGCTCCCTAGTTTTGCGACAAGCGCCGGATATTTTTGGAACGGCTCGGTGCGCGCCATCGACTTGCGCGCCTCTTCGACGCTCAGGCCCTTGCGCTCGATCAGGTCGTTGAAGAGCACGCTGGCGACTTCGACCACGGCCGCGTTGGGCTCGCCTTCAAAGCCCGTGCGCGGGGTCTCTTTGTTTTCGGCCGTGTCGAGCCAGATGCGCTGCACGGGCACCGTCTCCTCGATCACGCGCAGCATCGACTTGACCAGCGGCGCGAGCGCGCCCGCGCTCTCCAAAACGGCCGATACGGATGGGTGCGCCTCGTCGATCCGGTAGCGCATGCCGGCCTTGACCCGCTCCACGCGCCAAGCCTGCTCGATGGGGACATTGCCTTTGGCGGGCGCGGGCGTGCCGCGGTAGGCGAACACGCGCCGCGCGCGCTCGCGGGTGTTCTCGGCCAGCAGGGTGAGCCAGGGGCGTAGCGACACGGGCGGCCGGGCCGTCGATTTGCGAACGTCGATCTTCCAGTCGGCGTCGGCGGTGTTGGGGATGTCCAGGCGAATGCGCGCCAGGCGGTGGGCCTCCTCGCGGTTCCACGCCCGCGAGCCGCCCAGGCCCAGCCAGCCGCCCGCGACCAGCAGGCGCTCGTTGCGGTAGACATAGAAGCCTTGCTGCGCGGTCCATCCGGCTGGCCCGGCGTTGTCCTCAAACTCCTTGGCCGTCAGCTTGTCGCGGTGCGGCAGGACGTGCGCCTGCACCGTGACCGTCCCGTAGTCGGTGGGGTGGTTGCTAGGCGGCGACGACCAGGGTTTCGCGGGATGTCCCGACATGAAGGGGTCCCACGGCGTCACGGCGCGGCCATTGAGCAGCAGCTTGAGCTTGGCGCGAGACCCTTGGAGCAGGCGGTGGAAAACCATCGCCAAGTGGGACTCGACCGTGTCCATGAGATCGTGGAAGTCGTCTGACCCGTAGCCCGCGGTAACGATGCGGTCCATCGACTCCCACAGCACGAGGGTTCCCGCCTTCTTTCCCTTCAGGGCCGCGATGAATGGCTTGGAGCCTTGGGCCGGCCCCTCGAACAGAAGCCAGCCTCCGTCAGGGTCTGCCGCGAGCTCGTCAAGGTCCCAGCGCAGGCAGCTTGTGGCGCCGCCTTTGACGGAGGCGACGGTGAGGCGGCGGCACTGCGAGAAGGAGGCCGTTTTTAGCCCCATGCCGAAGCGGCCCAGGTCGTGGGCCGAGCGCGCGTCGAGCGGATTCTTGTCGCCGAGGCGCATGGCGCTCTCGAGCTCGGCATCGTCCATCCCGCGCCCGTTGTCGAGGATCGCCACGCGGCTGCTCTTGCCGTCCCAGGCGAAATCGACGCGGACTTCCGTGGCGCCGGCCGAGACGCTGTTGTCGATGATGTCGGCCAAGGCCGCGCCGGTCGAGTAGCCCAGGCCCCGGAGGGACTCGAGCATCGCCATCGCGCGCGGCGGCGCGCTTCGTGTCTTGGGCTTCATCGCCAATAGCCTTTCCCTGGCCAGAATTCGAATCCAAGCTCGATCAGCTTTCGGACGATCTTGCGAGAGTGGTTGTCGGGGGTCTCGGTGATGTGGACCCAGATTCTTCGATCAGGGCCGTCGAGAGTGTCTTCAATGGCGAAGCCGATGGTTCGAATGTGCTCCAGTAGCTTTTCGAGCGCCGTGGGATCGGAGCCAGACCGCCGCTGGGGCCGCGCGCCGGCCTGCACAGCCGGCGCGGGCTTCTTGTCGGAGGCTTTCGCCTGCTCGGTTGGTTCGCCCATTTCGTCTTCGCCACCGGCGTCGGCATCGCCCTGCGCTTGGGCGCGTTGGCGCGGCTCTGGCGTCACTCCGATTTCAATCAGGAATCGATCAAGTCGCGATGGGTGCTTCAACTGCCTCAGGGCCTTGGCTTCGATTTGCCGAATGCGCTCGCGGGTCACGTGGAGCCTCGCGCCGACTTCTTCCAAAGTCATCGACTCTTGAATGCCGAGTCCAAAGCGCATGCGCAGCACGTTTTCTTCTTTGACCTTGAGCGTGCTCAGGAAGTAGTCCACCGACTCGCCCAACTGGATGTCTTCGACGCATTCCATCGGATCGCGGCCGGCGAATTGGTCCTTGGCGTGGACGGCAATGAGGCCGTCGATGTCGGGCAATTCGTCGAGGGACAGCGGCTCCAAGCCCAGGCGGGACAGGGCCTCGACCTTGCGGACGGGCAGCTCGACTTGGTCGGCGATCTCTTCGAGCGTCGGTGCGTGGCCATGTCTGAGCTCGAAGGTTCTGGCCGCCTGCGCGATGCGCTGGGTCTTCTCGTAGACGTGGACTGGGATGCGGATGGTCTTGCCCTTGTCGGCGACGAAGCGCCCGACCTGCTGGCGAATCCACCAAGTCGCATAGGTCGAGAACTTGAAGCCCCTGCGCCAGTCGTAGCGGTCCACGGCTTTGATGAGGCCGATGTTCCCCTCCTGCAGCAGGTCGTCGAGCGGCTCGCCGCTGAACAGGTATTTTTTGGCGATGGAGTAGACGAGCTTCAAGTTGGCGACGGCCATGCGGTCGCGCGCGTGCCTATAGGCCCGCATCGCGTGGTTGAACGCATGGGCGGGCGCTTCCTCACCGACAAGCCTGGAGTCGGCCAGCTCCATCAGAAAGCTGCGAGTCAGGCCCATCGAGGCAAGCGCGCCGCGGCAGGCCCTCCATTCGGTTGCATCCTGGCTCGCGCCGATAGGCAGGCCCGACAAGAGCTCAGCGTTGGCGCAAAACTCTGCCAGCTCGTCGGTGGACTCCTTAGGATCAAGGCCAAATTGCGAGTCGGGATCGTCCTCGGAGCCTGCGGACTCGCCCTCGGCTACAAGCGGTTCCAATGCGGCGTCCGGGAAAATTTCGGTGGTGGCCGTGGATAGCGGGTCCCGGGGCTCGACTTGCGGTCCGGTGGACATCGCGCGCAGCGGCTTGCCGCCTTTGGCCACTTGACGGGCGATCTCAAGCGTTGCTGCGATGCCAGTGGGCCACGCGGCTAGGGCGTCAAGTGCCTTCTCGACGTCGCTCTCCATGGATTGGCCAAGCGTGACTTCGGCCTCGGCTGTGAGTAGGGCCTCGCGCTGGAGTTCGCGCTGATAGAGGCGCAAGGGCTCGTTGCGGCGCGCAGCTAAGTCGTCCAGAAACGCCAAGGCGTCGGCGACTCCGCTTTCTTCATCGGGCTTCTCGTCAGGTACGACGAAGACCTCAAAGTTCTCGTAAGGCGTCGAATACTCAAAACGTTCGTCGATTTCGGCTCCGAGGTCGTTGACGACCATGCCAAGTAGCGCGCAGGCCTCGGCGTCGAACTCTCTATCTCCGCCGCGCGTCAGATCCTCAATGTCCGCTTGCGGGACGCTGCCTTCGCGGATGGCGCGAAGCAGGACTAGACGCAGTCGCTCGCGGGCTTCAGCGTCGTCGGTACGAGGTAGCGGAGTCGCCCGCTCGGGCAAGAAGGTGTCAAAGTTGTCCCAGTCGGCGGATGTGTCGATGGGCTGGTGTTCGGTGATGGCCGCCTGAATTCCGATCGCGACAACGGCGAGGGTCGGATCTCCTTCGGGGGGCGCTTGCTCCTCCTCGGACTCCCACCCGCTCAGATCGAACCCGAGACCTTCGTCAAAGGCCATCAAGGTAGATTCCGGCGGTGCTGAAACTGCAGTTGGTGAAGGGGGTTGATCGGGCTTAAGGTCCGTGAACTCGAAGGCTGAGGCATTGCTGGCGGCCTGCGCAAGCGCGGCACCATCGTCCTCCAAGGTCTGAGGCATGCACGCAGCCTCGATGGCTGAGGCTGCCGCATACGCACCGGCCGCCCGGGCGATGCCAAGTGCGTCACGCCCCAATGGGTCGCGCAAACCACAGTCGGCTCCAGCTGCAAGCAGCAGCTTGCAAATGGTGGCCTTATTGCGGGCTGCGGAGAGCATGAGGGGCGTTTGGCCCTTCTCGTCGCGTGCGTTGAGGTCGTCGCCGCGGTTGATGTGGATCTGGACGGCGCTCTCGACGCCCGCAACCACGGCCATTCTAAGAAATCGGCTCAGTTGGGGTTTGTCTTGAAGCAGCGTATCCGTCACGCGTGCGCCATCTCCCGGAGCAACCTGCTGACGTTGTCCGTGTGTGTCCGAAGGCTTCCCCTACCCCCCGGTTCAATGCGCCGACCTTGGCCAAGCAGCGAGTTCTTCTCTACGGCCATTTTGGCTCTATTGAGTTTTAGCTGTTACAAATTCTACAGGGGCTGCATAGAGAAAATGGGATCGTTTTCTTCATTTCGGAGTAGCAGTGCGACCGGCGCCACTGGCCGCTTTGACTTGATCGCGCGATATCAAAACTGCTTGCACTTCGGTGCGCCGCGTGGAAGTTGACGCCGATGTCGACCAGTTGCGCTCGTTCAGATTGTGATCCCTTGCTCATGCGCCGATGGTACGGGGTGATGAATGCGGTGCATCTGCACTCAGGCCCGGTGCTGTGATGGTGGTGCAAGTCGACGGCCGACTATGTAGCTGCCGTTTCGGGTCGATCAGGCGCATCCTGGTCGGCGGCGTTCCGAGGCGCTATGCGACGCGCGGCAGGTATGTCGTTTCCTTTCGTCGGACGGCTTGGTGTAGGGGGCGGGAGAATCAAAAACGCCATCATAACGCCATTTTGCACGATAACGGTCAGTGTGTTATTGTGCAAAATTGAAGTTAAATAGGATAGACCTTGCCGACCCTCGCGACCGCCGTCCTGCACTACCTTCAGGAGGTCCTGGGCATTGACGCGCCAGGTGTGAAGCCGTGGGCGCGCGCAAACGAACTCCCGTACTTCCTGCGCGACGCTTTCCAGTTCAGCGAGCTAGAGTTGGTGGGGCAGCCCGTTGTCCTGGCGATAAGGCGCGCGGAGGCTAAGCAGTCCCTCAGCGAAGTCCGGACCTGGCTGGACAAGGTTAAGGCGCTGGCCGGTCAGCCGGCGGTCTACGTCACCGACGCACTGGCCTCCTATGAACGGCGGCGTTTGATCGAGCAAAAAGTCCCGTTCATCGTTCCGGGTAACCAACTCTATCTGCCGGACCTAGGTCTGGACCTGCGTGAGTATTTTCGGCAGCGCGCTCCGGCCACGGAAGCGGCGCTGAGCCCGTCCGCGCAAGCCATGCTGATCACGGCCTTGCTTCGCCAGCCGTGGCAACCCGGTTGGCAGCCTTCCAAGGTCGCAGTCGCCTTGGGGTACACGCCCATGACACTGTCACGTGCAGTCAAGGAACTGACTGCGGCAGGGCTGGCTACCGCATACACGATCGGCCGCTCGCGCTGGCTACGAATGGAACTCCCACCGGAGCAGACCTGGGAGCGTGCGAAGCCCGCACTGCGAACGCCGGTCAGGCGTACGGTCTGGGTGAAAGCCCATGGGCTCGTCGCACATCGGCCCAGCCGCATCGCGGGTCTGAGCGCGCTCGCGCGCTATTCCATGCTGACCGAGCCGAAGTGGCCGGTGTATGCGTTGACCGCCGCCGACTGGAAGGCTGCGACGGATGCCGGCGTTCGCGAGTTGCTTGAGCCCGAAGCGGGTGCCCAAGAATGGCAGCTGTGGAGCTACAGCCCGGCATTGGTGCCAGACGCCAACACGGTGGACCCGCTCTCGCTGACGCTCAGCCTGCAAGAGAACGCGGACGACCGAATCCAACTCGCACTGGACGAACTGAAAGGACAACTCCCGTGGTGAGAGGCTTGGACATCTTCCAGGAGCGGTTTGCGGCATATGTCGACCAGTACGTCCTGATTGGCGGCACGGCCGCGACCTTGACGATGGAGGAGGCTGGGCTGGAATTCCGAGCTACCAAAGATCTGGACATCGTCCTGCATGTGGAGGCACTGACCCCGGCATTTGGCGAGGCTTTCTGGAAATTCGTCGAGGACGGAGGCTACGAAATCCGCCAGGCCAGCGACACCGGAAAACCCATCTTTTACCGGTTCCAGAAACCCGCTGATGATCGCTACCCGGCGATGGTCGAACTGTTCGCGCGCGCTCCCGACGGATTGCAACCGGCCGAAGGCAGTCAACTCACACCCATACCGCTGGATGAAGCCGTTTCCAGCTTGTCTGCCATATTGCTGGACGAGGTCTACTACGCATTCATCATGGCTGGGCGCCGCGAAGTCGATGGCCTGCCCTGGGTCGGCGAAGACCGCCTGATTCCGCTCAAAGCCATCGCGTGGCTTGAACTGACTGCGCGAAAAGAGCAGGGCGCCCAGGTGGACGCCAAGGACGTGCGCAAGCACCTCAATGATGTACTGCGCCTTTCCCAACTGCTGGCGCCAGCCACACGCATTCCGATCGATAAAAAGATCGGCGCAGACATGACGCGGTTCCTTATCGCCGTCTCTGCCGACACGTCCATCGACCCGAAAACGCTGCAGCTCGGCAACGTCGCCGTCACCGAGTTGGTGGCCCGCATCGCCCAGGCATATGAAATTGAATTGCCTGCGAAGACGGCGGGATGATGGACGACGAAGTCAACCGGAGCGGTCGATGGGCAGCCATCCCAACCGGAACTCAAGAACTGGCAGGAGGAGACATGGCGTTGTTCACGGCTTGGTGCATTGGTACCAAGGACAAAAGCAAGAAAAAGACGTTCTGAACGTACTCGGAAAAGATGGCGGCCGTGCAGCCGTTCTCACGCAACTGGGCGAGGCCCTCGGGATCCACTACAACCAGAATGACCGGATCTCGGCGAATCTTGGGATGCGGTGCGTTTTTCGGTATGCTTGTAGCTGATTGATGACGATGTCGAAAACGTCGCTCCCCCGCAAATCGCTCCATCTCCCGCGCCAGCAAAAGATGTGCGCTTCTTACGGTAAAAGTGACGGTAACGCCCTATGTTGATCACAGCCAATCCCTTTAACCACGCGGGTTTCGGAGACCTTGTTGATGATGGAGTGGGAGATCTGACGCCGGTCTCGGTATGCCTACTTGCTCTATCCAAGGGATAGAGCACCCTTATGCCATGGCTTCGCCGGTGGTGGGATCGTAGCTCTGACCGTCTAGGTCAACAATGAAACCAGTAGCAGAGTCGTACTTTGCAAAACGGTAGTTTCCAGCGCTGTCGCCGTTGATGCCTAGAAAGTCGGCTTGCGCAAAAGTGACCCGATTGTTATTGGCAACAATGCCATCAGGCGTCCATTTATTTTGCGTCAACCATTCCGATGCATCTACATCGCTCGGGATGGTGATTTCTCCATCCCTGCTCATTTTATAGAGGGTGGGATCCATATTAAATCCTTCTGCCAGCAAGAGCTGATCTGGATTTTCTCGATAAAAAGCAGCGGTCTCTACTGGCATTTTTGATAAATCACTTTTAATCAGTGTTGATTTATCAGTCGGTAATGTCGATAATTTTCCGCTGCGTATGCCTTCATAGTCAACGGCGCATTCGGGGTTGTTCTTAAAGAAAACGTAGCGCTTGAATGCTTCGCTGTCTCCACCGCCAAGAGACAGGCCCATTACGTGAATGTAGTCAGGTGCTTTGTAGTCTTCGGCGAATGTATGCCCTAGCCCTTTTTCCCAGTTCTTGAATTCTTCAAAATTGCTGAACGGTGCTTTAACGAGTGCTTCGTTGGATTCTGCAGGTGAATTACGCAAAGGTTTCTGTGTCCCCTGGAAGGCATCTACCGTTGACTGTTGGTTGGCTTTAGTCGAAACGGCGTAAGCAGCAGGGGTCTCCTGAGACTGTTGTGCGGCCGCGGTGAGTGATTTGAGGGTGGCCTGCAGTTCCTGAAGGAATGCGAGCGGATCCTTTGTCGCGTCGTTCTGGGCTGTTCGTTCGACAGCTTTTGACGCCATCGAACTGGACACACCGAGCGATTGCAAGAGGTTTGTGGCTTGGGTAGCGTCGAGCATCGTCCTACTCCTTCAAAGGATCATTGCCCTGAAAGAACCTGAGGGATGTCCTGAACGGTCTTTCAGCGGGATACGTCAATCCTCACTGATTTAAGCAAAGCTAAATCTGGGTTGTGCAAGGTAAAAATCCCTTATTTCAGTGGATTGACTTGAGTCGATAGGAAGCTGACCCCCAGGCGACAGCATCCTAGTGCAAACCCGCGAAAGGTTGGTGGGGTGTCGTCCTAGACTGCCGGACAAAGGAGTTTTTCATGCGTCCGCACCATGCTTTCTGGCCCGCCCGTCTTCCTGAAAAGATCACTGTTCCCGAGACATCTCTGTGGGATAACCTGGCCGTCAACGCTCGGCGCTACCCGGAGAAGAAAGCGTTGGTGTTTTTTGGCGCTGCGATCAGCTATCGCCAGCTGGCCGAAGGCGCTGAAAGATTGGCGGCCCAGCTGCATGCACTGGGTGTGCAGCGCGGGGACCGGGTGGTTTTGTGCATGCAAAACTGCCCGCAATTGGTGATGGCCCACTTTGCCATCCTGCGTGCCAATGCCGTGGTGGTGCCGGTCAACCCCATGAACCGCGCCGAGGAACTCAAGCACTACATTACCGACCCGCAGGCGCGTGTAGCCATCACCACGGCTGATCTGGCGGGCGAATTGGCAGCAGCCAGCAATGCCTTGCCGGCAGGGCAGGGCCTGACGCATCTGGTGGTCACGCACTACACCGATGCCTTTGATTCCACAGCACAGGGTGAGGATGCGCCACCCGCTGCGTGGATAGGCTGGTTGACCGCAGCGCATGCCGTGCCTGCGCTGGCTGGTGGCGAAGTGCTGCGCTGGGAGAAGGCTTTGGCCTGCACTTTGCCTGCACCCGCGCATGCGGTGGGTGCTCGCGACCTGGCCATCCTGCCCTACACCAGCGGTACGACCGGCCTCCCCAAAGGATGCATGCACCTGCACCGCAGCATCATGCACAACGCCATTGCCAGTGCGCTATGGGGCTCGGGGTCATCCGAAAACGTTGCGCTGGCGGTTCTGCCCATCTTTCATATCACTGGCATGGTGAGCGTGATGCACACCACCATCTACAGTGGCGGCACACTGGTGCTGATGCCGCGTTGGGACAGGGATCTTGCAGGGCGCATGATTTCCCGCCACAAGGTGACCAACTGGACCAATGTGCCTACGATGATCATCGATTTGCTGGGAAGCCCGAATTTTGCGCAATACGACCTCAGCAGCCTCGTTTACATCGGCGGTGGGGGTGCCGCCATGCCGCAGGCTGTGGCCCAGCGCTTGCTGGACCAGTATGGCTTGCGCTATGCCGAAGGTTACGGTCTGACGGAAACTGCTGCGCCCTCGCATTCGAACCCACCTGACGCACCCAAGCAGCAGTGTCTGGGGATTCCCTTCATGAGCACCGAAGCGCGCGTGGTCGATCCCGAAACCCTGGCTGAGTTGCCGATGGGAGAGCAGGGGGAAATCGTCGTTCATGGGCCTGAAGTTTTCGAAGGCTACTGGAACCGGCCCGACGCTACGCAGGCCGCTTTCTTTGAAAGGGACGGCAAGCGGTTTTTCCGGACCGGAGACCTGGGGCATGTCGATGCCGATGGCTATTTCTTTTTGACCGACCGGCTCAAGCGCATGATCAATGCGTCGGGTTTCAAGGTCTGGCCCGCCGAAGTCGAGGCCTTGATGTTTGGTCACCCCGCTATTCAAGAAGCCTGCGTGATTGGGACACGCGATGCTTATCGTGGCGAAAGCGTGAAGGCGGTGGTGGTACTGCGCAGCACCCACCAAGAGACGACTGAGCAGGAAATCATCGACTGGTGCCGTGCCAACATGGCTGCCTACAAGGCGCCGCGCACGGTGCAGATCGTGGACGCACTCCCTAAAAGCGGTAGTGGCAAGGTGATGTGGCGAGCCTTGCAGGAGGCCGAGGCGCCCGCGTCCTGATCCCTGCGACCCGTGGCAACGGGCGCTGACAGGCGTTACGGCAGGGGTGCAGTCAACTCCGCCAGATCCCTTTCGAGCAGTGAAGGCGCGCCCAGCTGTAATTCGATCAGGCGGCGCAGGTGGGTCACGCTGTCCAGGTCGATGCTGCGACACAGCAGGCCGACGCAATGGTTTTCGATGTGGGCCACTTCGACGGACATGGCGATGTGGTCGCTGGTGCTGGTCAGTGGCACGGTCAATTGGCACAGCGTGCCTGATTCCAGCGCGGTGCCCGGCGGAAGAGATACCAGGGCGCCTTTGAGCGACAAGTCCAGCACCTGCACGCTCAGCGTATTGGTTGCCGTGGCCAGCAAGGCCGGTGCATCAAAGTGCACGCGAATGAAATGGCGGCGTTCGTGGGGCATGGCAGGTGCGGTGCGGGGCTGTGGATAGCTGCCATGCTACACGCATGGGCCTTGCTCATGGGGGTTTTGCTCGGGCTCTTGTGCGATCTCTGTCGGGCTCGCTGAGTGCCGCCCGCCCTGCGGTGTTCCCGCGCTGGCTGATGGGCGTTCAATGACTATAAAAATGAGAGCTTTCAACGCTTGCTAAATAAGCGTTAGAGCCTGTTTTTATTCAAATTTCAGAGCTATCATCGATAGCGCCTTCCGGCGCCTGTGGCTTTATCTCCTACGGGGCAATGGTGTTGGCTATTCAGGCGGTTGTGGACGCAGATCATGGCCAGAGGAGGGGGCTCGCGCTACACTTGAAACCAGCCATGCGCGTCTGCCTGAATCAGGGCGCAACCTGTTTTCATCAACCCAAGGAGAGTTTCGATGTTCAAGCACATTCTGGTTCCTGTGGACGGTTCACCCACCTCCATGCTCGCGGTATCCAAGGCAGCAGGTTTGGCCAAGGCTTTTGGTAGCGCGGTGACGGTGTTGTATGTGATCGATCCGTATCCCTTCACGGGCGTGGGTGCTGATTTTGCCTACGGCCAGGCCCAGTACCTCAGCGCCGCGACGGCCGAGGCGAATACGGCACTCGATGCTGCGAAGATGGCCATGCTGGATGCCGGGGTGCAGGCGAATACCGTGGTGGGCGAGGGCCATGCGGTGCAGGAAGGAATTTCGCGTGCGCTGGAGAGCACCGGCGCCGATCTGCTCGTCATGGGCTCCCATGGTCGTCGCGGTATTGAAAAGCTGGTGCTGGGCAGTGTGACGCAGCGCGTTCTGGGACTGGTGCGTGTGCCTGTGCTGGTGGTGCGCGACTGATCGCCGTACCTTGGCATCTTGAAGAAAGGCGCCGTGGGCGCCTTTTTTAGGGGGTGCCCACGGCGTCGGTCAGCACGGGGGTTTCCCGATAACGCTCTGGTAATAATGCCTGCAGATTGCGCAGTTTGGGCGCATCGTAGGTGGCAATGTAGAGGGCGTGAGGATTGCTGGTTGCGTAATCTTGGTGCCCCGGCTCGGCACGGTAAAACG
This sequence comes from Simplicispira sp. 125, assembly GCF_003096555.1. Classification (NCBI taxonomy): domain Bacteria; kingdom Pseudomonadati; phylum Pseudomonadota; class Betaproteobacteria; order Burkholderiales; family Comamonadaceae; genus Simplicispira; species Simplicispira sp. 125. The sequence continues at coordinate 814,229 of NZ_QEKM01000001.1, forward strand.
CGGTGAGCGGCACAACCTCGGTTGCGATGGGGGCGCCCAGTACGGCGGCAGCGTCGAGCTGTGCGATATAGGCTTGGACCACATTGCGCTGGGCGTCGTCCGTGTAGAACACGGCAGAGCGGTACTGTGGCCCCAGGTCTGGCCCCTGGCGGTTGCGTTCCGTGGGGTCATGCGCGACCGAGAAGAAAACCTGCAAGACCTCTCCCAACGTGATCTGCTTCGGGTCGTAGGTGATCTGTACGGCCTCTGCGTGGCCGGTATTCCCGCTGCTGACCGCCGGGTAGTTGGCCTGTTCCGGTGTGCCGCCGGTATAGCCCGAGACGGCATTGAGCACTCCGCGCGTGTGCTGAAAAACGGCTTGTACCCCCCAGAAGCACCCACCCGCCAGCACCACGCTGGCGTGCGCAGCACTTTGCAGCCCCATTGCTGCAGGCCCTGCGGGCGCGGGTAGCAGCCGCGCTGGCTGCGCGCGTGCGGCAAAGGCCGCATACAGCAGCGCCAGCACCACCAGTGCAGCGCCCAAAGCGATCAGCCGCGGGGCGCGCAGGCTCGCGGGCGAATCGTCAGTGGGTGGAGGGGTTGCAGGCATGGGGCGCTCAGATGCGCTCGAAGATTGCCGCAATACCCTGGCCGCCGCCAATGCACATGGTCACCAGCGCGTAGCGGCCCTGGATGCGCTGCAGTTCGTGAATAGCCTTGACGGTGATGAGAGCACCGGTGGCGCCGATGGGGTGGCCCAGCGAAATACCCGAGCCGTTGGGGTTGACCTTGGCTGGGTCCAGTCCCAGGTCGCGCGTCACGGCGCAGGCCTGGGCGGCAAAGGCCTCGTTGGCTTCGATCACATCCAGGTCGTTCACCGTCAGGCCCGCTTTCTTGAGTGCCAGCTGTGTGGCGGGCACTGGGCCAATGCCCATGTACTTGGGGTCTACGCCGGCGTGGGCATAGGCCACGAGGCGCGCCAGGGGCTTGGCGCCACGCGCTTTGGCGGTATCGGCATCCATCAGCACCACGGCGGCAGCGGCGTCGTTGATGCCCGAGGCGTTGCCAGCGGTCACCGTGCCGTTTTCCTTGAGGAAAACAGGCTTGAGCTTGGCCAGGTCTTCCATGGTGGCGCCGGGGCGGAAATGCTCGTCGGTGGCGTACTGCACGTCACCTTTTCTGCTCTTCAGGGTGACGGGCACGATCTGGTCTTTGAACAGACCGTTTTGTGTGGCGCGCTCGGCGCGGTTGTGGCTCTCCACGGCCAAACGGTCCTGGTCTTCGCGGGTGATGCCCCATTTTGCGGCGATGTTCTCGGCTGTGACCCCCATGTGGATGTTATGGAACGGGTCGTGCAGCGCGCCCATCATCATGTCCACCATCTTGGTGTCGCCCATGCGGGCGCCCCAGCGCATGTTCAGGCTGGCAAAGGGTACGCGGCTCATGTTCTCGGCGCCGCCGCCAATGGCTACATCGGCATCGCCCAGTTGGATGCTTTGTGCAGCCGACACGATGGCTTGCAGGCCCGAACCGCACAGGCGGTTGACGTTGAACGCAGGCGTGCCTTCGCCACAGCCGCCGTTGATGGCTGCCACGCGCGAGAGGTACATGTCCTTGGGCTCGGTGTTGACCACATGGCCAAACACCACATGCCCCACATCCTTGCCTTCCACGCTGGCGCGCGCCAGTGATTCACGCACGACAAGTGCGCCCAGTTCGGTGGGGGCTACGTCTTTAAGGCTGCCACCAAAGGTTCCAATGGCGGTGCGCACGGCACTGACGACGACGACTTCACGGGTCATGGTTCAATCCTTTTAAGGTAAAAAATGGGTCTAACGCAATATGGGTAAGCGCAAGTAGCTATCAAAAACAAAGTGATTGCGGCTCAGGCGTCCCGCACATCAGCGACGGGTTGGGTGCCGAAGTCGGGCCGATTGAGCCAGCCCAGAACCCGGGTGGCCGCATCGTGCGCGCTGCTGAGCATGCCGCTGCGCTGGAGCTGTGCGAAGTTCTGCACATCCGGAAAAGCATCCGGGTGGGCCGAGCGCAGTTGCACCTGCATGTCTGTGTCGATCACGCCGGGCGCCAGAGAGCAAACACGGGCGCCGTGGGGTTTGCGTTCTTCGTCCAGCGCCATGCAGCGCGTGAAATGGTCCATACCAGCCTTGGCCGCGCAGTAGGCCGCTTGCGACGCCATGGGGCGGCGGCCCAGGCCTGAGGAAATGTTCAGCACCTTGCGGGGCAGGTTCCAGTCGTCCGTGGCACCCAGGAATGCTGCGCACAGCAACATGGGGGCCTCGAGCCCCACGCGCAATGCCACGGCCAAGTCGCCCGGAACGCTGGCCGAAAGAGGGGCAATAGGCGGTATCACGCCCGCGTTGTTGATGAGGGTGGCGCTGGCAAAACGGTCTGCGGTGGCTGTCTGCAACCAGTCGCGCAGCTGTTGTGCGGCCGGTTCGGCATGGGTCAGATCCAGCTCCCATTGCAGGAGCGTGGCGCCTTTGGCGGCGGCTTCACGGGCTAAAACGGGATTGGCGGTGCGCGAGATGCACAGTAGCGTGTTCCCGGGTTGCAGCAACTGGTGCGCCATGGCCAAACCCATGCCGCGCGAGGCTCCCGTCAGGATGGTGAGGTGTTGAGACATGACCCTATGGTACCCCTCTTGCCGCGCAACGCGCTGCGCTGCGCCACGGCCCTTCAGTGGTGGCGCACGGGGAAAACGCCGGTGCTTTCAGCGCCTGCACAGGAACCGGATGGCACCCGTATCAGAACGGCGCAGACGATGCAAACTCCATCCACTGGCCTGTGCCGGGGTGTTCGAAGGCGAGCCATGTCGCATGCAGCAGCAAACGGGGTGACCTGGCGCAGACGGCAGGGTCTGCATACAGAGCATCGCCCAAGATGGCATGGCCGACAGCAGCCAGGTGCACGCGCAACTGGTGTGTGCGGCCGGTCACGGGTTCCAGCGCAATGCGCGAGGTGTCAGCCACCGCATCGTGCGCCATAACTTGCCAGCGGGTTTGGCTGGGCTTGCCGGTGGTGGAGTCGATGACCCGCAGCGGGCGGCGTTCCCAGTCTGCGGCAATGGGAAGATCAATGCTGCCCCAGGCACCGTCTGGCAAAGCCTCCATGCGGCCCGCCACGACGGCCTGGTAGCGCTTGTGCACCTGGCGCAACTCGAACGCCCGGCTCAGACGCCGCTGTGCCTCGGGGCTGCGGGCCATCAGCACCAGGCCCGACGTGGCCTGGTCGAGGCGGTGCACGATGAGTGCCTCCGGCCATGTCTGCTGAACACGGCGGCTCAGGCAGTCCTGCTTGTCCGGGCCACGCCCGGGCACACACAGCAGGCCTGCTGGTTTGTCCAGAACGAGAATCTCTGCATCGGCATGCATGCAGACCACCTCGCCCGCAGTCAGCGGCAGGCCCTCAGGCGTCGCCATTGACCAGCCGGTCTACGGTGTCGCAGAGCTCCTGCACGTCGTTGGGCTTGTGGATCAGGGCGCGGGCGCCTGCGGCCAGCGCGCTGTGTTCGATCTCGGCGGTGACATGGCCCGAAGCCAGTGCCACCGGCAGGTCCGCGCGGATCTCGCGCACCTCGCGCAGCAGATCCACACCCGAATAGCCAGGCATGTTGTAGTCGGTGACCAGCAGATCGAACTTCTGCGGGGCGGCGCGCAAGGCTGCAGCGGCTTCGCGGGGGTCCGTGAAACCGCTGACTTCGTAACCGCGCCGCCGCAGCAGGCGCTGCACCAGAAAAACCAGTGCCTGATCGTCGTCCACGTACATCACATGGCGGCTGCGCTGCGGCATGGCGGATGCGGTGATGTTTGTGGTGACGGGCGGCGTTGCCGGTTCGGTGCCGGCATGCGTCTGCGCCGAGGGCATGGCCGCCGGAAAGTACAGGGTGAAAAGGGTGCCCTTGCCCGGTGTGCTTTGCACATCGACCGCTCCGGCATGGTTGCCCATCACCCCATGCACGACGGACAGGCCCAGCCCCGTCCCTTGGCCGACAGGTTTGGTCGTGAAGAAGGGTTCAAAAACCCGCTCAATCGTGGAGGCATCCATCCCCGGGCCGTTGTCGCGCACGGTGATGGCCACATAGTCGCCGGGCGCCACACCGAGCCGTTCACACAGGCGTTGGTCTGGACGGGCAGGGGTAGCGGCTACCTGCACGATGCCCCGGTTCGTGCCCAGTGCGTGGATGGCGTTGGTGCACAGGTTGAGCAAGGCCTGCTCTACCTGGGTCGGATCGGCCAGCACCGGGGGCATGTCCCTCGGTAGATCCATGTGCAACTCGACCGTGGGGGGCAAGGTGACGCGCAGCAGGCGCTCGGTGTCATGCATGGCCTCAGCCAGCGCGACGGCTGTGCGCCGGGGCGGTTCGTTGCGGCTGAAGGTCAGGATTTGCCGCACCAGGTCGCGCGCGCGGCGGCCGGCTTTTTCGATCTCGATCAGGCTCTCGAGCACTGGAGACTGGCTTCCGCAGTCGGCCTTGGCCAGTTCCACGTTGCCCAGGATGGCGCCCAGGATGTTGTTGAAGTCGTGCGCAATGCCTCCGGCCATGGTGCCGATGGCTTGCATTTTGTGCGACTCGCGCAGTTGGGCTTCCAGCTCGGTGCGGTGCGCCTCGGCCTTCTTGCGGCCGGTAAGGTCGCGCGCAAAGACCGTGGTGGTTTCTCCTTCGGCATGGCGCTCGAAGGACACGCTCACCTCGACCGCCAATTCGCGGCCGGCCGCCGTGCGTGCGGTCATCTCGCCCAGCAGGGCCTGGGTGGCCAGTTGGGCAAACCCCAGGGCCTGCACCGCGTCGGGCAGAAATCGGCCCAGTGGGCTACCCAGCGCGTCGCTCGTACTGCACTGGAACAGCGCCGCTGCCGTGGGGTTGAAAACGGTGATGCGCTGGTGCTGGTCCACGCAGATGATGGCGTCCAGGGCAGAGTTGATGACGGCTTCCAGGCGCTTTTCGCTGGCGTGCAGCTGCTCGTTGCGTTCTTGCAAGGCCTGGCGCTCGGCCAGCAGTGGGCTTTGATCGATCACGGCGCACAAAAACTGGTGCACTGGTGCGTCGCTTTCCTGGGCCACTTCGATGCAGGCAATGTGCAGGTCGCCCGTAATGTGCCCTTCGCTACCGATCAAAAAAACGATCTCGGTCACCTCGCTGTGGCCTTGGTGGCGTGCGGTGTGAAAGGCGTCCTGGACCCGGCTGCTATCGCGGGCATGCAGGAATGGCATGAGTGCCGTGAGCGGGCGATCTTGCTCGGTGGGCTGGAACGAACGGTGTGCCATGGCATTGGCCTGGACCACCACGTCATATTCGTCCAGCACCATGAGCGCCAGCGGTACGCTGGAAAACAAGGCTTCGAAGCGCTCGGATGCGCTCTCGGCGGCAGCCTGGCTGTACTGCAGAACCTTGTTTTGCGCTTCCAGCTCTGCCTGGTAGGCACGCAGCTCGGCGATCAGCCCGGGCAGGGCCTCCTGGGGCTGCAATGCGATCCTTTCATCGGGCGCGCTGGGCTCTGGCAAGGGGGTATCACCCGGACCGTCGCGCGGGGACTGGGCGTGCAGCAGAAAGGACAGGTCAGGAAGGCTCATGGGCGAAGGGGCTCCGGCCTCGGTAGATGTCCCCGCGCAGCGAGGCCGCGGCCTGTGCAGGCGAGTGTACGCCCGCGCAGGCCTGCAAGTGCAAGGATCAGCGGCGCACGGAAACCAGCTCGACCTCGAAGTTGAGCGTGGTGTTGGGCGGAATCACGCCGCCCGCACCGCGCTCGCCGTAGGCAATGGCGGGTGGGCAGGTCAGCTTGGCCTTGCCGCCGGGTTTCATGCGCTGCACGCCTTCGGTCCAGCAGGGGATGACGCGGTTGAGCGGGAACTCAGTGGGTTCGCCGCGCTTGTACGAACTGTCGAACTCCTTGCCGTCCAGGAACGTGCCTTTGTAGTGCACCTTGACGGTGTCCGTGGCCTTGGGCGAATCGCCCGTGCCTTCCTTGAGCGATTCATAAACCAGGCCGCTGGCCGTGGTGGTGGGCTTGGCTTGTGCCATGGCGGCGGGGGCGATGGCCAGCGAGACGAGCAGGGCGAAAAGAACGCGCATGAAGGGAAGCTCCAGAGGAAAACAAAGGCCCGATGGTAGGCTGTTTGAGGCGAGGGGTGGGGTTGTGCCGCTGGTGCGCTAAAAGGACAGAAGAAGCAGATGCTACGAAAAAAATAGCTTCTTGCGCTTGCGGAGTAAGCGCTAGAGCCAGAAAACACACTAAGTCAGCACGGCAAACCTCAGCGGTTAACGAATGAAAGGGACTTCCCCGTCCCGAGTGATCCGCGCAGTTGCGGGGTACGGCATCAAAGTGCCACGATGGGAAGTGCAACCTCTCATCAACTCACTCGTTTTTGTGGAAGGGGAAGTCCATGTCTGCCATTGTCACCATTGGAATCGATCTCGCCAAGAACGTCTTTGCTGTTCACGGCGTGGATGCCACAGGCAAGAGCGCGCTGGTGCGCCCCAGCGTGCCGCGCGGCAAGTTGCTCGAACTCATTGCCGCGCTGCCGCCTTGCCTCATCGGCGTGGAAGCGTGCTCCGGCACCCACCACTGGGCGCGCGAGTTATGCCTCAGTTACATTTTCTCTGGCATGGCGGACGAATGATGGCTTGTAATTAACCACTGTGTCCCGTCCCAACGATATGTGTAGCTGTAGCGGCCACTGACGATTGCTCCCGTTTTGGCGAAAGTGAATGTATAGAGCCCAGCATCAACGGCGGAGTTACACCCTATCTCGATACTGCGCAATTCAATCTTTCCGGAAGGGCGGTTTTCTAGAAAGTGGTGGAAATAGTCCTCTTTCTCTGCAGGGGTAAGGCGCGGCTTGTTTGATACTGTGGGAAGGAGAATTGATCGTACTGCGTAGTTGGCGACTACCTTATGAGGATCGCCAGTTTGCAGCGACTGATTCCAACGATCAAACAGTTCTGCAATCTCTTGCTCTGAGGTGGCTTTGCAACTCTCTGTGCGCGATGCCTGTGTATTGCTTGGTGTACCTTGGTTAATAGCACATCCGGCAAGCGCGACGTTTAAAACAATAATGCTAATCATCTTCATGGAACAACTCCTTCGAATGGGGTGGGTGGAAGAAAATGCGGCATAACGAAAATAATTAAGCAATGTGGCGCGAGGCGCAACGTTGCTTCAATGACGGGTTCTGCGACGTTGGGGCGGGGCGCCCAAAAAATCTGTTTTTTTATAAGCAGACGATGTGAACCACTGGCCCAAACAATGCCTGATTCTCATGCTGCGCTGTAAAGATGCGTCCACATAAGCTCGCTTATGTCGCGCACTTGAAAGTGCAGCACACGCTATCAGTTTTTTCTTGCTTTATAAATACCCGTTGTTTGTGTTATCGGTCGCATCTATTTAATTATGTGGCGCAGCTCTAATGTCGAAGAACTAGATTTAGACGACAAGCATGGTAGCCCGATCAGTCCGCCAAGACAACCACCGGAACAGAAGTCTCGCGTAAACCCCGGCATCCGAAAAATTAGGCAACCCTAAAATTTCGCGGATTACAGAGCGCCCCGCTGAATCCTCACAGCCCACCAGCGACCCCGCCGCGCCCCGACCGCCCAAGCTGCTGGAACGTATGCGCATTCACCTGCGCACGCGGCATTACAGCATTCGCACCGAAGAGGCGTATATCGATTGGGCACGGCGTTTTATCGTGTTTCACGGCAAGCGCCACCCGCAAGAGATGGGTGCGGCTGAGGTGGAGGTATTTTTGAGTCATTTGGCGGTGGAGCGCAATGTTTCTGCTTCCACCCAAAACCAGGCCAAGGCGGCGTTGCTGTATTTGTACAAGCAGGTGCTGAAGACGGATTTGCCCTGGCTCAATGAGGTGGTTCAAGCCAAAACACCCAAGCGTCTACCAGTGGTGCTGACGCCCACAGAGGTGCGCACGCTATTGCTGCACATGGATGGCAGCACGGGCCTGATTGCGCAGTTGCTCTATGGCACGGGCATGCGCCTGTTGGAGGCGCTGCGCGTTCGCGTGAAGGATGTGGAGTTTGCCCGCCGCGAAATCGTGGTGCGCGAGGGCAAGGGCAACAAAGATCGGGTGACGGTGCTGCCGGAGAACTTGATTGCGCCTTTGCATGCGCAATTGCAAAAGGCCCGCGCGCTGCACGAAAAGGATCTGGCCGCTGGTTTTGGCTGTGTGTATCTGCCGCATGCGCTGGCCGTCAAATACCCCCAGGCCGACCAAAGCTGGGCCTGACAGTGGGTGTTTCCGTCGCCGGTGCGCTCCACCGATCCGCGCCCCGATGCCTGCACGGGCGAGCTGCTGGAGCGGCGCCACCATGTGTACCTCGAATCGGTGCAGCGCGCTGTGCGCGAGGCGGCGCGGCGTACGCAGATCGCCAAGCCGGTGTCTCCCCATGTGCTGCGGCATTCGTTTGCCACGCATTTGCTTCAGGCGGCTACGACATTCGCACCGTGCAAGAGCTGCTGGGCCATGCCGATGTGAGCACCACCATGATTTACACGCATGTGCTGAACAAGGGCGGGCGCGGCATTTTGAGCCCGCTGGACGCCTTGTAGGGCACAAAACAAAGGCCCGGTGACGGGCCTTTGTTTCAGAGGGCTGCACCATCACAGCGCTGCATCAGCAGGCTTTACGCGTAGTCGCTTACCGGGATGCAGCTGCAGCTCAGGTTGCGGTCACCCCACACGTTATCCACCCGGCCCACCGGCGACCAGTATTTGTTGCTGCGCAGGGCGGCCACGGGGTAGGCGGCGGTCTCGCGGGCATAAGGGCGGTTCCATTCGGCACCCAGCAGGCTTTCAGCGGTGTGCGGCGCGTTCTTGAGCGGGTTGTTGTCCTGCGGCCAGGCACCTGATTCGATCTGCCGGATTTCATTGCGGATGGCGATCATCGCGTCGATGAAACGGTCGATCTCGAATAGATTTTCGCTCTCAGTGGGTTCCACCATCAGTGTGTTGGGCACCGGGAAGCTCAGCGTGGGCGCATGGAAGCCGTAGTCAATCAGGCGCTTGGCCACGTCTTCGGCCATCACGCCGCTGGTGTCCTTGAGCTGGCGCAGGTCCAGGATGCACTCGTGCGCCACATGGCCGTTTTCGCTCGCGTAGAGCGTGGGGTAGTGGTCCTTCAGGCGTGCGCTGATGTAGTTGGCAGAGAGGATGGCCGCTTCGGTCGCTGCCTGCAGGCCTTCGGCCCCCATCATGCGGATGTACATCCAGCTAATGGGTAGAACAGCGGCATTGCCCAGCGGGGCTGCGGATACAGCGCCCACGCCACCCGCCAAACCCGCCGTGGCATGGCCGGGCAGGTAAGGCACCAGGTCTTGCACCACGCACACCGGGCCTACGCCGGGGCCGCCGCCGCCGTGCGGGATGCAGAAGGTCTTGTGCAGGTTCAGGTGGCTCACGTCACCCCCAAATTCGCCGGGGGCGGCCACGCCAACCAATGCATTCATGTTGGCGCCGTCTACGTAGACGCGGCCACCATGCTGGTGCACCAGTTCGCACAGTTCTTTGACCTGCGTTTCAAACACGCCGTGCGTGCTGGGGTAGGTGATCATCATGCAGGCCAGCTGCGCGCTGTACTGCTCGCATTTGGCCTGGAGATCGGCCATGTCCACGTTGCCGTTGTCGTCGCACTTGGTCACCACCACTTGCATACCCACCATCTGCGCACTGGCGGGGTTGGTGCCGTGCGCGCTGCTGGGGATCAGGCAGATGTTGCGATCGTTGTGGCCCTGGGCTGCATGCCAGGCCTTGATGGCCAGCAGCCCTGCGTATTCACCTTGACTGCCCGCATTGGGCTGCAGGCTCACGCCGGCATAGCCTGTGGCCTGGCACAGCCAGGCGCTCAGCTGCTCGTCCAGAAGGCGGTAGCCCTCCAGCTGGTGGGCCGGTGCGAAGGGGTGCACGTTGGCAAACTCGGGCCAGGTGATCGGAATCATCTCGCTGGTGGCGTTGAGCTTCATCGTGCAGCTGCCCAGCGGGATCATGCAGCGGTCCAGCGCCAGGTCCTTGTCGGACAGCTGGCGGATATAGCGCAGCATGGCCGTCTCAGAGTGGTGCGTGTTGAACACCGGGTGCGTGAGGTAGGGGCTGGTGCGGCGCAGCGCGCTGGGGATCAGCGACTCCACGCCCTGTTCAAAGGCGTCGAAGCTGGGCAGTGCCTGGCCGTCTTTGGCGAAAATCTTCCACAGCAGCGCGATGTCTTCGCGCGTGGTGGTTTCGTCCAGCGAGATGCACAGGTAATTTTCGAAGTAAATGCGCAGGTTAACGCCCATCTGTACTGCGCGAGCAGCTATTGTTTTGGTAGCGCCATCGGTTTTCAGGCTGACGGTATCAAACGTGGCCTGTGCCCGCACTGGGGCGCCCAATTGCTCCAGGCCCTTGGTCAGGATGGCGGTGTAGCTGGCGACCCGTTGCGCGATGCGGCGCAGGCCTTGCGGGCCGTGGTACACGGCGTACATGCTGGCGATTACTGCAGGCAGTACTTGCGCGGTGCAGATGTTGCTGGTGGCTTTTTCGCGGCGAATGTGCTGCTCGCGGGTCTGCAGTGCCAGGCGGTAGGCCGGCTTGCCATGGACGTCCACGCTGACGCCCACCAGGCGACCGGGCATGGAGCGTTTGAAGTCGTCGCGGCAGGCCATGTAGGCTGCGTGCGGGCCGCCCGCACCCATGGGCATGCCAAAGCGTTGTGTGGTGCCCACCACAATGTCGGCGCCCCACTCACCGGGCGGGGTGATGAGCGTGAGGGCCAGCAGGTCGGCGGCGGCAATGAAGGCGGCCTGTTTGCCGTGGGCCTTTTCCACGTCGGCGCGCAAGTTGTCGATGCGGCCGCTGGTGGCGGGGTACTGGGCTAGCACGGCGAAGTACTCGCCTTCCAGGGCGGCGTTCCATTCCTCCAGCGAGTTGGCCAGCACCACCTCAATGCCCATGGGGGCGGCACGGGTCTGGATGACCTCAATGGTTTGTGGATGGGCATCGCCCGCCACGATGAAACGGTGGCTTTTGCTTTTGACCGAGCGCTTGGCCAGCGTCATGGCCTCGGCGGCGGCCGTGGCTTCGTCGAGCATGGAAGCGTTGGCAATGGGCATGCCGGTAAGGTCGCACACCATGGTCTGGAAGTTGACCAAGGCTTCCATGCGGCCCTGCGAAATTTCGGCCTGGTAGGGCGTGTAGGCCGTGTACCAGGCGGGGTTCTCCAGGATGTTGCGCAAGATCACGCCGGGCGTGTGCGTACCGTAGTAGCCCTGGCCGATGAAACTTTTGAGGACCTGGTTGCGTGATGCAATCGCCTTGAGCTCGGCCAGCGCCGCAGCTTCCGATGCCGGGGGCGGCACATCCATGGCGCGGCTGCGCGCGATGGAGCGCGGCACGATGGAGTCGATGAGGGCGCGGCGCGAGGCCTCGCCGATCACCGACAGCATGTGCGCTTCATCGGCCGCATCGATGCCAATGTGGCGGGGCAGAAACTCGGTGGTGTTTTCGAGTGCGGACAAGGGCAGGGCGGCAGGCATCTGCATGGCGGGAACCAGTCTGAAAGGCTATTAAAAAGAGAGCATCTTGCGCTTGTTTCTAAAAGAATTCAGGCACTTTATATTTTGAAAGTGCCTGAATTCAAGCGCGAACTGCTATGGTTTTTGTTGTCGTGACGCTCAGGCGCTGGCGGCAAAGCTCGAATAGGCGGTCTCGTCCATCAGGGTGTCGAGCTGCGACGGGTCCGACAGCTTGACCTTGAAGAACCAGCCAGCGCCCAGCGGGTCGGTGTTGGCCAACGAGGGGTCGGCGCGCAGGGCCTCGTTCACTTCCACCACTTCGCCCGCGACGGGAATGTAGATGTCGGCAGCGGCCTTGACGGACTCGACCACACCGGCCACGTCACCCTGGGCAAAGCTGGCGCCCACGGCGGGCAGATCGACGAAAACAACGTCACCCAGGGCATCCTGGGCGTGCACGGTGATGCCCACCACGGCGGCGTTGGTGTCGGCAATGTTGATCCACTCGTGGTCTTTGGAAAATTTGACGGTCATGGGATGTCTCCTGGAAAGATGATGGAAAGGGGAATGTAGCCGCTGCTTATTCCATTTCTAAATCAAACGATGACTTTGTCGGCTTCGCGTATTCGATTGATTGAAAAACGGAATGACCTGGTGGTCAGCCGCGGTAATAGCGTGTGGGAACGAAAGGTGTGGTGCTGACCTTCATGGGCACGGGCTTGCCGCGCACCATGGCAAAAATCTCGGTTCCTGTCGCGGTGTAGTCCGGGCCGACGTAAGCGATGGCTATGGGTTGATTGAGCGAAGGACTCAGCAGCCCACTGGTCACCTGGCCGATCTCCTGGCCGTCCATGTTTTCCAGTACGGCGGGCTCGCGCACTGGCACGCGCTCAGTAGCGACCAGGCCGACGCGCTTGCGCGTGAGGCTGGCGGGGTTGTCCAGTTGCGCCAGCACCTTGTCGGCACCCGGGAAGCCCCCGGCGCGTGCGCCGCCGGTGCGCCGCACTTTTTGTATGGCCCAGTTCAAGCCTGCTTCCACGGGGGTGGTGGTGGTGTCCATGTCGTTGCCATACAGGCACAGCCCCGCCTCCAGGCGCAGCGAGTTGCGTGCGCCCAGGCCAATGGGCTTGACCTCGGGTTGCGCCAGCAGGGCGCGGGCCAGGGTTTCAGCCTGCGTGGCGGGCACGGAGATTTCAAAGCCGTCCTCGCCGGTGTAGCCGCTGCGGGTGACAAAGCAGGTGCAGCCTGCAATGGTGAAGTTGCCCCCCGTCATGAACACCAGTTGCTCCACGCCGGGTGCCAGGCGGGCCAATGCCGTGGCGGCCTGCGGGCCTTGCAGGGCGAGCAGGGCGTGGTCGGGCATGGGGACCACCTGGCAGCGCATGCCGATGCGTTCCTGGAGGTGGGCAATGTCGCCCACCTTGCAGGCGCCGTTGACGATGACGAAGATCTCGCCATTGCCTTTGTTGAAGAACATCAGGTCGTCGATGATGCCGCCCTCGTCATTGAGCAGCAGGCCGTAGCGCTGTTTGCCCACGGGCAGGTCGATCACGTCCACCGGCATCAGGGTCTCGAATGCGGCAGCGGCATCGCGCCCCACCAGGTGCAGCTGGCCCATGTGCGACACATCGAACAGGCCCGCGGCCTGGCGGGTGTGCAGATGCTCGGCCATCAGGCCTGCGGGGTATTGCACGGGCATGGAATAACCGGCAAACGGCACCATGCGGGCGCCCAGTTCGATGTGCAGTGCGTTGAGCGGCGTGGTGAGCAGGGGGGCGGTGGCAGACATGGCGGACTCCGGGGCAAATAGGGGCCACAGCCCATGGGGCTGCGGGATTTGCCTGCTGTCCGCTTTACCTGAGAGATTCGCCGCAACGCCCTGGCTGGCCGTGCGGTTTGCTCCTTCGGTGGATGGCCTGCACCTGGGGCGCGGACATCTCTCTCCAGCTAGGGTACGCCGGCATCGTTGCGGGCGTTTGTCAGTCCTTTTGCCTGAGCGTTCGGCGGGGGCCTGCGCCTTCGGCGGCGCCGCTCGTGCTTCGTGGTGAAGTGCGGGGCGCTCTCTCCTGACCGGGCGAATTCTACCTATTTTGCATAGACGATATCGCGCAAACTCAGCGAAATCGACGGAAAGTACGTGATGAGCAGCAGGCAGCCCAGGATCACCAGCACGAACGGCAGCAGGCTCCCGACGATGCGGTCCAGCGAGATGCGTGCCACGGTGCATGCAGCAAACAGGTTCACGCCAAAGGGCGGCGTAACCATGCCCAGCGCCAGGTTCACCACCATGATCAGGCCGAAATGCACCGGGTCCACACCAAAATGCTGGGCCACGGGCGCCAGGATGGGCGCCAGCACAATGATGGCTGCGCTGGTCTCGATAAACATGCCGATGAAGAACAGCGCCGCGTTCACGCCCAGCAGAAACAGCGCAGGTGACTGCAGCACCGCTTCGAGCCAATGACCAATGGCGTCGGGGACGCCCGCGCGGGTGATGAGAAAGGCAAACAGGCCCGCGTTGGCGATGATGAACATGATCACCGAAGACGAAATGACCGAACGCCGCAGCACGGCCGCCAGGCTTTTGATGCCGATTTCCCGGTAAATCAACACCCCCACCACCAGCGCATAGAACACCGCCACGGCCGAGGCCTCGGTGGGCGTGAAAACGCCGCCGTAGATGCCGCCCAGGATGATGACGGGCATGAAGAGTGCCCAGCCCGCCTGCAGCGTGGCGCGGCCCAGCGGCATGCGGCCTTCGCCATCGTTCTTGCCCCAGCCCTTCCACTTGCAATACGCCCAGACGAACAGCATCAGCGCGCCGCTGATCAAGAGGCCTGGGCCAAAACCGGCGATGAACAGCTCGCCGATCGACACCTCGGCGCTCACGCCGTACAGGATGAGCGGAATCGACGGCGGGATGATCACGCCCAGCTCGGCGCTGGTGGCCTGCAGGGCGGCGGCATAGCTGGTCGGGTAGCCGTGCTTGATGAGCGCCGGGATCAGGATGGCTCCAATGGCAAAGGTGGTGGCCACCGACGAGCCCGAAACGGCGGCAAAAATCATGCACGTGAGCACGCAGGTCATGGGCAAGCCGCCTTGCACACCGCCGACCAGGCTTTTGGCAAACTCGACCAGTCGGCGTGAGATGCCGCCTGCTTCCATCAGGTTACCGGCCAGGATGAAAAACGGAATGGCCGCCAACGGAAACTTGTTGATGGCGCCAAACATCTCCTTGACGGAGATGAGCATGTGGGCGTTGGACGCCTGGATGCCGAGGATGGATGCCAGTCCAATCGACACCGCAACGGAGATGGTGAGCGCAAAGCACAGCACCATGGTGGAGATCATGACAACGCTCATTGCGCGGTCTCCAATTCCATGCGGCGCGGGTCGATCAGGTTGCCCACAATGCCCAGGGCGCTGAATACGCCACCCACCGGGAGTGCCACATAGGCCCAGAACATCGACAGCGACTCCAGGCCCGCCATGGTCTGCACGCGGCCGCGCAATGCGTAGTCCCAGCCCCACCACACGATGATGGCAATGAGCATGAGCGCTGCCAGCGCCACCACACCATCGAGCACACGGCGCAGGCGCGGCGGGCTCCAGCGGTAAAGCACATCCACACTCACCATGGCTCCTTGGCGGAAGGCCGTGGGGATGGCCAGAAACACCATCCAGATCAGGCTGAAGCGGATCAGTACCTCGGTCCACTCGGCCGGCTGCTCCAGCACGAAGCGCATGATGATCTGGAACATGCCCAGCGCAGCCGCCAGGACCAGCATGGCGCAGGCACACCACAGGGAAAGGGCACTGGTCCAGCGCTCAAAGGTCAGGAAGGCGGTTTTCATGGGGCGCAGTCGCCAGGTTCGCAGTCGGTGTCGTGATTTCAAATGAAAACGCCCGTTATCTTAATAGATACGGGCGCTAATTGCTACAATAAATGTAGCTAAATCACTTGTAGTTGCGGATTTTGTCCAGGTTGGCCTTGCCGAACTGCTTTTCAAACTCGGCGTTCACGGGCGCCAGTGCAGCGACAAACTTGGCTTTGTCGATGTTGTCGATCACGGTCATGCCCTTGGCGCGCAGATCGGCCACGCCCTTGGAATCGTCCTCGTCCACGCGCGCGCGGTTCGCTTTCGTGCCTTCCTTGGCTGCATCGAGGAAGGCCTGCTTGTCGGCCGCCGAGAGCTTGTCGAATGACGCCTTGTTCATCAGGAAGATGCAGGGCGAATACACGTGCCCGGTCAGCGTGAGGTGCTTTTGTACCTGGTCGAACTTGGCCGAGATGATGACCGGCAGTGGGTTCTCTTGCCCATCGACCGTGCCCTGCTGCAGCGCGGTGAACACTTCCGGGAAGGCCATGGGGGTGGTGATGATGCCAAAACCCTTGTAGGCGGCGATGTGCACCGGGTTCTCCATGGTGCGCATCTTCAGGCCCTTGAGGTCTTCGGGCGTGTTCACATCACGCTTGCTGTTGGTCATGTGGCGGAAACCGTTTTCCGCCCAGGCCAGCGCCTTGAAGCCCTTGGCGTCGAACTTGGTCAGCATTTCCTGGCCGATGGGGCCGTCAAGCACGGCGCGTGCGTGCGCCTTGTCGCGGAACAGGAAGGGCACGTCGAGGATTTTGGCCTCCGGCACGAAGTTGGGCACCGGGCCGGTGGAGCTGAAAGCCAGCTCCTGCGTGCCCAACTGCACCGCCTCGATCGACTCGCGCTCGCCGCCCAGGGCGCCGTTGTAGAAGGTCTGTACCTTGTAGCGACCGCCGGTGCGTTTTTCCACTTCCTTGGCAAAGACGTCGATGGCGACACCCTGGTGCGAGTTCTGCGCGGTCGAGATACTGATGCGCATGGTGGTCTGCGCGGCAGCGGCGGCCACAAAGCCGAGCGCAAGGCTCAGGCCGACGACGAGTTTGGTCAGTTGCATGGTGTCTCCTGTGGATGGTGGGCGATCGCTTGGGGTCAGAGGGGCGAATGCGCTCCTGCTTCTCGCAAATTATGGTGCTGCAGCATCGCGGCGGGCATCGGGGTTTATGCGGTAAGCGTGCTTATTAACTTGCAGAAACCTGTCTGCAAGGCGCAGGGTTCTTGGCTGCGCGCCCGGCCCCGAAATGCCAAGGGCCCCGTGCTGGCGATAACCAGCCGGGGCCTTGTCAGTTCGTGCACTCCGGTAAGAGCGCCTTGATGTAAGAAGTATGCGCCGTGGGGCGAAGATGAATTTGCTGAAATCGGGCCATTCGCGCATATTTGCAGAATATTTTTCTGCAAATATAGGTTTTGCTGAATAATCAGGCCGATGGATCGACTGGATAGAAAAATTCTCGCTGTGCTGCAGGGCAATGCACGCGCCAGCCTGCAAGAGATCGGCCAGGCCGTGGGCCTGAGCCCGTCGCCGTGCTGGGGGCGCATCAAGAAGATGGAGGAGGCCGGTGTCATCCAGGGCTACACGGTGCGGATCAATCCACAGTCGCTGGACCTGGCCGACACGGTGCTGGTGCAGGTCACGCTCGACAGCCATTCCGACAACACGCTGGAGAAGTTTGGCGAAACCCTGGCCAGTATTCCCGAGGTGATCGAGGCGCACCTGGTCTCGGGCGACTACGACTACCTGCTGCGCATCGTGGTCAAGGACACGCGTGACTACGAGCGCCTGCTGCGCGAGAAGCTCTACAAGATCAAGGGCATACGCCACAGCCGCTCCAGCTTCGTGCTGCGCACGCTCAAAAAAGCCGACCTGCCGCTGTTCTCTGATTGAACCTGTTTGAGGCCTAATCGGCCTCTAGCGCTTGCTGGTAAAGCGTCAGCAGCTATTAATTTAGATATTTAAGATCAACCTGCAGCCCCGGGACAGACCGCAGAAGGGAGCCACGGGTTCAGCCCAGCAGCAGGGCGTCATCGGCGAGCTTTTCGCCGCGCACTTTTTCGAACATCCTGAGCAGGTCGGGCACGTCCAGGCGCTTGCGCTCCTCGCCCGATACGTCGAGCACCACCTGGCCCTGGTGCAGCATGACGGTGCGTTCGCCCACGTCGAGGGCCTGGCGCATGCTGTGCGTGACCATCATGGTGGTGAGCTGGTTCTCGGCGACGATGCGCGAGGTCAGCTGCAGCACGAAGTCGGCGGTGCGCGGGTCGAGCGCGGCGGTGTGTTCGTCAAGCAGCAGGATGCGTGAGGGCTGCAGCGCCGCCATCAGCAGACTCACGGCCTGGCGCTGGCCGCCCGAGAGCAGGCCGATGCGGTCGGTGAGGCGGTTTTCCAGTCCCAGGCCGAGCGTGGCCAGGCGCGCGCGGAAGGTCTCGCGCAGCGCGGCCTTGACGGCGCTGCGCAGGCCGCGCAGCGTGCCGCGCTGCTGCGCCAGGGCCATGTTTTCCTCGATGGTGAGGTCTTCGCAGGTGCCGGCCATGGGGTCCTGGAACACACGCGCCACGCGCGATGCGCGCGCCCACACGGGCTGGCGCGTCACGTCCATGCCGTCGATGGTGATGGTCCCGCTGTCCACGCCCAGGTCGCCCGAGATGGCGTTGAGAAAGGTGGACTTGCCGGCACCGTTGGAGCCGATCACGGTGACGAATTGCCCGGCGGGAATGTTCAGCGACATGCCGCGCAAGGCGCGCGTTTCTATTGGTGTGCCGGGGTTGAAGGTGATTTCGAGGTTTTGGGCGCTCAGCATGGTGCGTTTCCTATTCTTTGCCCGTGGGGCTTCGCTTCATAGGACTTGACTTTGAAGACGGTTACTCAGGGGGATGTGCTTCATTTCAGCGGCGTTTGGCCAGCTTGCGCTTGATCTGCGGGATGATCAGCGCGATGGTGACGAGCACGGCGGTGACCAGGTTCAGGTCTTGCGCCTTGAGGCCGATGAAGTCGCTGTTGAGCGCCAGCGCGATGAAGAAGCGGTAGACGATGGCGCCGATGACGACGGCCAGCGTGGCGTAGATCAGGCGGCGCGAGGGCAGGATGCTCTCGCCCACAATGACGGCAGCCAGGCCGATGACGATGGTGCCGATGCCCATGGAAATGTCGGAGCCGCCCTGCGTCTGGGCAAACAGCGCGCCGGCCAGGCCCACCAGGGCGTTGGACACGGCCATGCCCAGCAGCACCATGGCGCCGGTGTTCACGCCCTGCGAGCGCGCCATGCGCGCGTTGGAGCCGGTGGCGCGGATCGCCAGGCCCCGCTCGGTGGCGAAGAACCAGTCGAGTGCCAGCTTGGCGGCGATGACGATGACGGCCAGCAGCAGGGGGCGCGCCACATAGTCTTCCATGCCCTCGGGCTGCAGCAGGGTGAACAGGGTGGTGTCATTGATCAGCGGCACGTTGGGCCCGCCCATGATGCGCAGGTTGATCGAGTACAGCGCGATCATCACCAGGATGCTGGCCAGCAGGTCCATGATCTTGAGCCGAACGTTGAGCCAGCCCGTGAGCAGGCCTGCGGCGGCAGCGGCGGCCATGGCGGCCAGGGTGGCCAGGTAGGGGTTGGTGCCGTGGGAGATCAGGATGGCGCAGACGGCGCCACCGAGCGGAAAGCTGCCGTCCACGGTCAGGTCGGGAAAGCGCAGCAGCCTGAACGAAATGAACACGCCCAGCGCCACCAGGCTGAAAATCAGGCCGATTTCAATGGCGCCAAGCAAGGAAAAGAGAGACATGGGCAGCAGGGCAGTGGGTGAAAAGAAAGCAGGAGCCACGCGGTGCATGGCTCCTGCAGCGGGGCTTTGCAAAGGTTGCAGCCCCTGGGTGCGGTCAATGGATTACTGAACGACCTGGGCCGCTGATTTGATCAGCGCGTCAGACAGCTTCACGCCCTGCTTTTCGGCGGCGCCGGGGTTCACGAAGAGTTCCATCTTGGTACTCACTTCGGGCTTGATGTCGCCGGGCTTTTCGCCCTTCAAGATGCGCGCCACCATGCGGCCGGTTTGCTCGCCCAGGTCGCGGTAGTTGATGCCAAAAGCGGCAATGGCGCCGCGCTTGACGCTGTCGGTGTCCGAAGCCACCAGCGGGATCTTGGCTTCCTGGCCGACCTTGACCAGCGCTTCATAGGCCGAGACCACGTTGTTGTCGGTGTTGGTGTAGATCACGTCGACCTTGCCGATCAGGCTGCGCGCGGCGCTGCCCACGTCGACCGAGCGCGGCGCGGCCGCTTCGACCAGCGTCATGCCCAGCTTGGGCAGGAGCTCCTTCATCTGCTTGACCACGACCACCGAGTTGGCTTCACCGGGGTTGTAGACCATGCCCACGCGCTTGGCGTTGGGCACGACCTGCTTGACCAGGTCCATCTGCTTGTCCAGCGCCAGCAGGTCGGACACGCCGGTCACGTTGTTCTTTGATGCTTCCCAGTTGGGCACCAGCTTGGCGGCGACGGGGTCGGTCACGGCCGAGAACACCACGGGCACGGACTTGGTAGAGGCGATCACGGCCTGTGCCGAGGGCGTGGCGATGGCGACGATGGCATCGGGCTTGTCCCCCACGAACTTACGCGCGATCTGCGCGGCCGTGCCGGTGTTGCCTTGGGCGCTCTGGTACTGCCACTTCAGGTTCTTGCCCGACTCGAAGCCCGCATCCTTGAGAGCGGCCTGCACGCCATCGCGCACGGCGTCCAGCGCGGGGTGTTCGACGATGGCCGTCACGGCGACCGATTTCTGCTGGGCATGGGCGGGTGCTACCACCGCCATCACAGCCAGGGCCAATGCGCCCAGGGGTGCCCAAGACATTTGCTTCATTGCTATCTCCAACCTTGCTATCGTTGTTTCCTGTTTGTCGTAAAGAAGGCCGGCGCAGGAGGGTCGCCGGGCCTCGTGGGGAAGTCTACTGCAGCGCAGCATTGCCCTGGTCTTGGGGGGCTCTGTGCTGTTGTAAGCACTCGGCGTTATCTGCTGCGGTCATTTCTGCATAAAAAAGGGCCTGCAACGCAGGCCCCTATTGCGCAAAGCGCTATGGTTTTTTACATGCCCGAGTAGTTCGGTCCCCCGCCCCCCTCGGGCGTGACCCACACGATGTTCTGCGTCGGGTCCTTGATGTCGCAGGTCTTGCAGTGCACGCAGTTCTGCGCGTTGATCTGCAGGCGCTGCGCGTTGCCGCCCTTGGCTTCGTCGGGCACGAACTCGTACACACCAGCGGGGCAATAGCGGGCTTCGGGCCCGGCGTACTTTGCCAGGTTGATCTGGACCGGCACGCTGGCATCCTTGAGCGTGAGGTGCGAAGGCTGGTTTTCAGCGTGGTTGGTGTTGCTGATGAACACGCTCGAGAGCCGGTCGAAGGTGAGCTTGCCGTCGGGCTTGGGGTAGACGATGGGCTTGCACTCGCTGGCCGGCTTGAGGTAGGCGTGGTCGGGCTTGTCGCGGTGCAGCGTCCATGGAATATGGCCGCGCAGCACGAAATGCTCGAAACCGTTCATCAGCGTGGCCGTGGTCAGGCCGTATTTGAACCAGTTCTTGAAGTTGCGGTCTTTGTTCAGCTCGGTGTGCAGCCAGCTGGCCTCGAAAGCCTTGGGGTAGGCGCTCAGTTCGTCGTGCTGGCGACCGGCCACGATGGCATCAAACGCGGCTTCGGCGGCCAGCTTGCCGGTCTTGATGGCTGCGTGGCTGCCCTTGATGCGGCTGACGTTCAGGTAGCCGGCATTGCAGCCCACCAGCGCACCGCCCGGGAACACTGTCTTGGGGAGCGAGTTGATGCCGCTGGCGTTGATGGCGCGCGCGCCATACGACAGGCGCTTGGCCGTGATTTCGCCCTGGGCGTTTTCGAAGTAGTAGCGGACGTTGGGGTGCGTCTTCCAGCGCTGGAATTCTTCGAACGGGCTCAGGTAGGGGTTGGTGTAGCCCAGGCCGGTGACAAAACCCACAGCCACCTTGTTGTCCTCCATGTGGTACATGAAGGCGCCGCCATAGGTGCTGCTGTCCATGGGCCAGCCGGCGGAGTGCATGACAAAGCCGGGCTGGTGGCGGGACGGGTCGATTTCCCATAGCTCCTTGATGCCGATGCCAAAGCTTTGGGGGTCGCGGTTTTCATCGAGCTTGTAGCGTGCGATCAACTGCTTGCCCAGGTGGCCGCGCGCGCCTTCGGCAAACACGGTGTACTTGGCGTGCAGTTCCATGCCCAGCTGGAAGTCGCCCGTGGGTTCACCTTCCTTGCCCACGCCCATGTTGCCGGTGGCCACGCCCTTGACGGCGCCTTGTTCGTTGTAGAGCACCTCGGCGGCGGCAAAACCGGGGAAGATTTCCACGCCCAGGGCCTCGGCCTGCTCGGCCATCCATTTGCTGACGTTGCCCAGGCTGACGATGTAGTTGCCGTGGTTGTGCGCAAACGGGGGCAGCACCATGTTGGGCACACGAAAGCCCGAGCGCTCGCTCAGGAACATGTAGGCGTCTTCGGTCACTGGCTGGTTCAAAGGCGCGCCGCGCTCTTTCCAGTCAGGAATCAGCTCGGTCAAAGCCTTGGGGTCCATGATGGCGCCTGAGAGGATGTGCGCGCCGGGCTCGGAGCCTTTCTCCAGCACCACGACCGAGACATCCTGGCCGCGTTCAGCCGCCAGCTGCTTGAGGCGGATGGCCGTGGCCAGGCCGCCGGGGCCACCGCCCACGACCACCACGTCGTATTCCATGGCTTCGCGCGGACCAAATTGAGCGAGGATTTCTTCGTTTGTCATGTGCTTCTCGTCGGGCATTTGATAATGGGATGATTTTCTACAAACAGGGGCCGTAATCCCTGTCCGTCGTGCGACTGATTGTATTCACGGAATATGGACAATCGAACGACCGTTCTTTTTTGTTCAGTGGAGAGACTCTAAATGGCCTACAGCATCGATTTGTCCGGACGTGTGGCGTTTGTTACCGGGGCTTCCAGCGGCCTGGGCGCACAGTTTGCCCGAACCCTGGCCCGTGCCGGTGCCGGTGTGGTGCTCGCCAGCCGCCGCATTGAAAAGCTCAAGGAACTGCGCGCGCGCATCGAGGGTGAGGGCGGCGACGCGCATGTGGTGGAGCTGGATGTGACCGACCATGACTCCATCAAATCTGCCGTGGCACATGCCGAGACTGAAATGGGCTCCATCGACATCCTGGTCAACAACTCGGGCGTGAGCACCACGCAGCGCATCCAGGACGTGACACCCGACGACTATGACTTCATCTTCGACACCAACGTGAAGGGTGCCTTCTTTGTGGCGCAGGAAGTGGGCAAGCGCATGCTGGCCCGCTCGCGCGGCGCCGCACCCGGCAGCTTTACTGGCGGGCGCATCATCAACATCGCCTCGATGGCGGGTCTGAAGGTGCTGCCGCAGATCGGTGCCTACTGCATGAGCAAAGCAGCGGTGGTGCAAATGACCAAGGCCATGGCGCTGGAATGGGGGCGCTTTGGCATCAATACCAACGCCCTGTGCCCGGGCTACATCGACACCGAGATCAATCACGACCACTGGCGTACCGAGCAGGGCCAAAAGTTGATCGCCATGCTGCCGCGCAAGCGCGTCGGGCAGCCGCAGGATCTCGACGCCCTCATCGTCATGCTGGCCAGCGACCAGAGCCACTTCATCAACGGCGCGGTCATTGCTGCGGACGATGGTTTTGCAGTGTGATTTTTGCGGGAGGCGCTGGTTGTGAAGATTGAAATTCCCGAGAAAAAGAAGCTGGTGTTTGAGATGAGTCTCCCCATCCGCTGGGGTGACATGGATGCCATGGGACACGTGAACAACACCGTGTATTTCCGCTACATGGAAACGGTGCGTATCGAGTGGATGCGTGCCGTGGGCTGCAACCCCGATCCGCAGGGCCAGGGGCCGGTGATCGTCAACGCCTTTTGCAATTTCTACAAGCAGCTGGAATACCCCGGCGATGTGCTGGCAAAGATGTATGTGAGCGACCCCGGGCGCACCACGTTCGAAGCCTGGTGCACGCTGGAGCGCAGCGACCAGCCGGGCGTGGTGTACGCCGCAGGTGGGGCCACCACCATCTGGGTGGACTTTCCGCAGCAAAAAGCCATGACCCTGCCGGACTGGATGCGGGCGCTGGTGACGGCCTGAAGCGCACTTGCGGCGGGCAAGCGCAGCGTTACTATAAATTCAAGCTCAATTAGCCTCTAGCGCTTACCCAGTGGGCGCTGGCAGCTATCAATACAGGAGTTTCACTTCTGCCGTGGCACCCGTCCCATCAGGTAGAACTCGGGGTTGGGCTGCATGCCGGCAAAGCTGGCCATGCGGTTGCTGAGGCCAAAAAATGCGGTAATGGCGGCGATGTCCCAGATGTCTTCGTCGTCAAAGCCATGCGTGTGCAGCGGCTCGAAATCGGCGTCGCTGATCTCATGCGACTGTTGGCAGACTTTCATTGCAAAGTCGAGCATGGCGCGTTGGCGCGGGGTGATGTCGGCCTTGCGGTGGTTGACCGCCACCTGGTCGGCCACGAACGGCTTTTTCTCATAGATACGCAAAATGGCGCCGTGCGCCACCACGCAGTACAGGCACTTGTTGGCGGCGCTGGTGGTGGTGACGATCATTTCGCGGTCGCCCTTGGTGAGGTTGCTGGTGCGGCCGGCGCTTTCGGGCTCCATCAGCGCGTCGTGGTAGGCAAAGAAGGCGCGCCATTCGGCCGGGCGGCGGGCAAACCCCAGAAATACGTTGGGGATGAAGCCGGCCTTTTCCTGCACTGCCAGCACTTTGGCTTGGATGTCTTCAGGCAGGGTATTGAGATCGGGAACGGGGTAGCGTGCGCTCATGGGGTTCTCCTCGGTTTCATGGGGGCGATGAATGATACGTGCGCAGACCTTATGCCATGAAAAACGCCCGGCACAGGCCGGGCGTTGGGGTCAGCATGGGCGGTGGATCAGCCTGCTTTGAGCGCTGCCAATGCCTTCGCCACTCCTGCGCCGTAGGCAGGGTCGGCCTGGGTGCAGTGCGCGATATGGCGCTGCTGGATGGCTTCTGAGGCACCACCGACCGAGCGTGCCGTGTTCTCGAACAGCACCTGCTGCTGCGCTGGGGTCATCAGACGGAACAGATTGCCGGGTTGCGAGAAGTAGTCGGTGTCTTCGCGGTGATTCCAGCGGCTGGCAGCACCTTCGAGCAACAGCGGTGGCTCGGAAAAATCAGGCTGCTCCTGCAGTGCGCCCTTGCTGTTGGGCTCGTAGCCCACCTCGGCACCGTTGTTGCTGTCCACGCGCATCTGGCCATCGCGGTGGTTGCTGTGGAACGGGCATTTCGGCGCGTTCACCGGGATCTGATGGTGGTTGACACCCAGGCGGTAGCGCTGCGCGTCGCCGTAGTTGAACAAGCGGGACTGCAGCATCTTGTCGGGTGAGAAACTGATGCCGGGCACGACGTTGGCCGGGTTGAAGGCGAGCTGCTCGATCTCGGCAAAGTAGTTCTCGGCATTGCGGTTGAGTTCGAGCACGCCCACGTCGATCAGCGGGTAGTCGCCGTGCGGCCAGACCTTGGTCAAATCGAACGGGTTGATAGGGTAGTGGGCAGCATCTTTCTCGGGCATGACCTGGATCTTCAGGTTCCAGCGTGGAAAGTCGCCGTTGTCGATGGCGTTCAGCAGGTCGGATTGCGAGCTTTCGCGGTCGCGGCCCACGAGCTCAGCGGCCTCGGCGTCGGTCAGGTTCTCAATGCCTTGCTGCGTGACCAGGTGGAACTTGACCCAGAAGCGCTCGTTTTGCGCATTGAGCAGGCTGAACGTGTGGCTGCCAAAGCCGTGCATGTGGCGGTACGACTTCGGGATACCGCGGTCGCTCATCACGATGGTGACCTGGTGCAGCGCTTCGGGCAGCAGGGTCCAGAAGTCCCAGTTGTTCTCGGCGCTGCGCATGTTGGTGCGCGGGTCGCGCTTGACGGCCCGGTTCAGGTCGGGAAACTTGAGCGGGTCGCGCAGGAAGAACACGGGGGTGTTGTTGCCCACCAGGTCCCAGTTGCCTTCTTCGGTATAGAACTTCATGGCAAAACCACGGATGTCGCGCTCGGCGTCGGCCGCGCCGCGCTCGCCGGCGACGGTGGAAAACCGCATGGCCAGCGGCGTTTTCTTGCCGATGGCCGAGAAGACCTTGGCCTTGCTGTAGCGCGTAATGTCGTGTGTGACGGTGAAGTGGCCAAACGCGCCCGAGCCCTTGGCATGCATGCGCCGCTCGGGGATTACTTCGCGGGCAAAGTGCGCGAGTTTTTCGAGGTGCCACACATCTTGCAGCAGCATGGGGCCGCGCGGGCCTGCAGTCATCACGTTCTGGTTGTCGGGCACGGGTGCGCCGGCGGCGGTGGTCAGTTTGGACATGGCAATTCCCTTTCGTGGTGTGGCGCAATCCGCCCGGGTTCCGCAGGATTGCGGGATGAGTCAATTGCTATCGAGTCATAATTTATTGTTTTCTTTTTCTATGGGCTTTGCAAGCCTGCAGCCATAGTATTTCCCCAAGTCGCTCATAGTCTTGGTGCAGGCCATGGGCAAGGCAGGTTCACATTTTTGAAGGAGAAAGCAGATGGACGCAGCGCAGCAAGCGATGTTCGACAAAGGGCTGGCGACCCGCAGGGAGGTGATGGGAGAGGACTTTGTGGCCCGCGCCTTTGCTGGCATGACGGAATTTACGGAGCCCTTGCAGGAGCACATCACCCGTGCGGCCTGGGGTGATGTGTGGCAGCGCGGTGTGCTCGACCGCAAGACGCGCAGCCTGGTCACGGTGGCCATGCTGACCGCTTTGGGTCGGGGCCATGAGCTCAAAGGCCATGTGCGCGGCGCGATGAACAACGGCGCTAGCGTGGCCGAAATCCAGGAGGTGCTGCTGCACGCCGCGATTTACTGTGGTGTTCCACTGGCGGTCGATGCATTTCGCGCGGCCGCCGACGTGGTGGAGTCGCCGACTCAAAGCGGGTAACAAAACTCAGCGAAGCGGTTCTGGCCAGGCGCTGTGCCGCAGGCAGTACGAGCAGTACGACAAGACGCGGCAACGACGCCGGAAGAGTTTTGTTGGCCGCGCTAACCCGTGATCAGCTTGTGCACCAGATCGGCAGCGGTGGATGCGCCGTATTTGCGCATCAGCCGTGCGCGGTAGATTTCCACCGTGCGGTGGCTGATCTCCAGGGCACGGCCAATTTCCTTGGAGGTCAGGCCTTGCAGCAGGCGTGCGGCCACCTCGCGCTCGCGCCCGGTCAGTTCGGCCTTCACTGGGCGCTGTGAACTCAAGTCTTCAAAGCTCCAGATGCCCGATTCGTGGGGCGCTTCTCGGTTGAGTGCACGCCCCGAAACATGGCACCAGAACATCTCGCCATTGGCGCGTTTCATGATGCGGCTGTCCGCGTACAGCCCCTTGGTGTTGAGGATGGGCGCCATGTGGGCGCCCAGGCGTTCGTACTCTTCCGGGCTGGGGTAAAGCATCTGGAAAGACTGGCCGAGCAGCAACTCGCGCGAGAAACCGAACATCTCACAGACATGGCGATTGCAGTCCACCATCGCCCGGTTGCGCGACAGGATCATGCCCACGGGAGCCATTTCGAATGCGAGTCTGTAGTCAACGTCCATAGTGCAAATATTTAGGGAAAACTACTTATAAATCTAAGTAGTATCGTAGCGTACCTAATCTTGTTGAGGAGACCTTCGTGAACAAATTATTTCCCTCGGCGGCCGAGGCGCTTGCGGGCGTGGTCGCAGACGGCCAACTCATGGCCGTGGGTGGATTTGGCCTGTGCGGTATTCCGGAGGCTCTGATCGACGCGCTGCGCGATTCGGGTGTCAAGAACCTCACCGTGGTTTCCAACAACGCGGGGGTGGACGGCTTTGGTCTGGGCAAGCTGCTCGAGACCCGTCAGATCAAGAAAATGATCTCGTCCTATGTGGGTGAGAACAAGGAGTTTGAGCGCCAGTTTCTCGCTGGTGAACTGGAACTTGAATTTACGCCCCAGGGTACGCTGGCCGAAAAACTGCGCGCCGGTGGCGCGGGCATCCCTGCCTTCTTCACCAAGACGGGTGTGGGCACCATCGTGGCCGAGGGCAAAGAGCTGCGCGAGTTCGATGGCGAAACCTACGTGATGGAGCGCGCGCTGGTGCCCGAGGTGGCGCTGGTGAAGGCGCACCGCGCCGACAAGTCGGGCAACCTGCAGTTCCGCCTGACGGCGCGCAACTTCAATCCAGCGGCAGCCATGGCGGGCAAGGTCTGTATCGTGGAAGTGGAAGAGATTGTCGAAACCGGCGAGATGGTGCCCGACCAGGTGCATTTGCCCGGCATCTATGTGCACCGCATCGTGCACAACCCGAACCCCGAAAAGCGCATTGAAAAGCGCACCATCACCGAAGCCAAATAACTTTGCGGGACAGCCCGCAGCCGCGCAGCGGCCAGCGCTGTTTCCAACATACAGGAGAGATCGACCATGCCATGGACCCAAGACCAGATGGCGGCGCGTGCCGCACAGGAACTCGAAGACGGTTTTTATGTGAACCTCGGCATTGGCATTCCCACATTGGTGGCCAATTTCACCGGTGACAAGGAAGTGTGGCTGCAGTCCGAGAACGGCATGCTGGGCATTGGCCCGTTCCCCACCGAGGACGCCGTGGACGCCGACCTCATCAACGCGGGCAAGCAGACGGTCACCACCATTCCCGGCTCGTCCATCTTTGGCAGCCATGAGAGCTTTGCCATGATCCGTGGCGGCAAGATCAACCTGTCCATTCTGGGCGCCATGCAGGTCAGCGAAAAGGGCGACCTGGCGAACTGGATGATTCCGGGCAAGATGGTCAAGGGCATGGGCGGTGCCATGGACCTGGTGGCAGGCGTCAAGCGCGTGATCGTGCTCATGGAACATGTGGCGCGCAAGAAGGACGGGGCCGAAGACATGAAGATCCTGCCCAGCTGCACGCTGCCACTGACGGGCGTGGGCGTGGTGGACCGCATCATCACCGACCTGGCCGTGATGGACATCACCCCCCAGGGCGTGAAGGTGCTGGAGTTGGCGCCCGGCGTGACGTTTGAGTTCCTGCAGTCCAAGACGGGCGTACCGCTGATCCAGTGATCCCGCAACATTGATTTGCATCAAGAAGGCCCGCAAATGCGGGCCTTTTGTCTGCTGTCAGCTGAGCGTGGGCTGTATATGTATATGCTTTGTCTTTTCGCTCTTGCTGCCCATGACCGACACCCTGCTTGAGGCTGGTGCCCGCGCCACTGAAAACCCCAATTTCCTGCGTGCCGTCACCGACATGGCCGAGCGTTGCGCTGTGGTGACGCAGGACGCGATCTACAGCGCCAATGGCATCAAGCTGGTGGAGAAGGGCGCACGCATTGACAGCCGCCTGTACGACCGGCTGGTGCAGCACAAGCTGCGTGAGCCGATTGATCAAAACCTCTCGGTCGAGAATGTGGTCAGCGTGGATGCGCTGCTGGAGACAGCGCGGGCCATGTGCCAGCAGCAACCCTTGCAGCGGTTGGTGAAGGCGCTGGGTTCGCACGATCGTCTGCTGGCGCCTTTGCGATTTTTACCGTTGACCGGACCCATCGCTTTCAAGCTCACCGTGATGCGCGAGCAGCGTCCCGAACTCTTTCGCCACAGTCTGCAGATGATGTTGGTGGCACTGTTTCTGGGCATTAAATGCGGCATGAGCGAACGCGACTGCGTTCCGCTGGCCGCCGCAGGGCTGCTGCACGATATGGGGGTGCTGCACATGGCCCCCGAATGGCGCGATCCGCAGAACAAGGTGTCTGGTGTGGAGCGCCGACAGCTGGTGGCCCATCCCATCACCGCCATGCTGATGGTGCGCGATGCCCAGGTGTACAGCCGCGCGGTGGAAGAAGCCGTATTGGAGCACCATGAACGCATGGATGGCACGGGCTACCCACGGGGTCTGGCAGGGGCGCAGATATCGACCCTGGGCCGCATCCTCATGCTGGCTGAAATGGTGGCGGCTTTCTACGAAAAAGCCATCGATATGCCCGCGCAGCAACTGTCGCTGGCGCTGCGTCTGAACCACCGCAAGTTTCCTGCTGAGTTGGTGGCCCACGTGCTGCCCGTGCTGCAAGATGAGCTGGACCAGGACCGCAGCCAGGCGCTGCCCACGGGCGAACACATCAATGCCATGGCCCGTGCGCTGATGCAGGCTTTCGAACAATGGGACGGTGCCAAGGCCGCGCAAGGCGCAGCACTGCTGGACAAAGACAGCCCGGCGGCCTTTGTCGAAGGGCGGCTGAAGGCGCTGCAAAAAGCCTTGACCGAGGCCGGTGCCCACCCGAACCACCAGGTGCAACTCATCGAACAATTGCAAGGCGACGCCGAGGGGCTGGCCGAAGTGGCTTTTGTGGTGCGTGAGGCGCTGTGGCAGCTCGAAAGCATCGTCAACAGCTGCCAGCGCCGATGGCCCGGTGTGCTGGAGGGGCCGCAACCGGCGGACCAGGCCGTGGCGCGGTGGTGCGACTGGGTGCGTGCCCAGGCACGCGGCGCTATCGCCGCATAAGCGCGTATTCGTGTTCTGGGCAGTGCCTGCGGGGCGCAGCGCATTTCTGCGACACCATGCACAAAAACCACCCTTTTCCTGTTTTACCCCTGCGCAACGGGGTAGGCCCCAGCTGCGTGGCGCTCCCTCCGGTGGGGCAGGGCCGCATTTTGGATTTTCTGGCACAACGCTTGCCGTATGTGACCCGCACCGAATGGCAGGCTCGCCTGGAAGCCGGCGACGTGGTGGACGAGCGCGGCGAGGTGGTCACGCCCGCGCGTGTGTTCGAGCCTGGCCTTCGGCTGTATTACTACCGCAGTCTGCCCGCCGAGCCGCAGTTGCCGTTTGAAGAGACCGTGCTGTACCAGGATGAGCATCTGCTGGTAGCCGACAAGCCGCACTTCATGCCCGTCACGCCTTCGGGCCACTACCTGCACCAGACACTGCTGGTGCGGCTCAAGCATCGCCTGGGGCTGGAGGACCTCGTCCCCTTGCACCGCATCGACCGTGAAACAGCGGGGCTGGTGCTGTTTTCGGTGCAGCGCCCCACGCGCGGGCTGTACCACGCATTGTTCAGCGGCCGGCAAATCACCAAGCAATACGAAGCCGTGGCACCGTGGCGTGACGAAGTGGCATTTCCGCGTGAGCACAAGAGCCGCATGCAAGAGAGCCCACAGTTCTTTCGCATGCACGAGGTGCCCGGTACGCCCAATACCCATACCCGCATGGACGTGCTGGAGGTGGCCGGTGGCTGGGCGCGCTACCGCCTCTCGCCCATCACGGGAAAACGCCACCAGCTGCGCGTGCACATGGCGGCGCTGGGCTTGCCGCTGCGCAACGACGCCTTGTACCCGGTGGTCAATGACCCGCCCGAGGGTGACTATTCAAGGCCGCTGCAGTTGCTGGCGCAATCGCTGGAATTTACCGACCCGCTGACCGGTGAGCGCCGCCATTTTGAAAGCGCACGCCGCCTGCCGCCGCTGGGCTGAGCAGCCTGGAAAAACGAGGGGGAGTGGATTGGGTGCGCCGATTTTTAAGGAAATCGGGCTGTAGCGCTTGGTGGATAAGCGCCTCTAGCTATCAAAAATGGAGCGGGTGATGGGAATCGAACCCACGTTGTTTGCTTGGGAAGCAAGAGTCCTACCATTGAACGACACCCGCGAAGCTGGCGATTATAGGCACACCGACCGCACGGGCCGGGTGCTTTGTGCGAAATAAAAGGCGCCGTTTACTTCTGGATATCGCCCAGGCACAGGTACTTGATCTCCACATAGTCGTCCATGCCGTAGTGCGAGCCCTCGCGCCCCAGGCCCGACTGCTTGACGCCGCCAAAGGGTACGTGCTCGGTGGCCAAAATGCCCACGTTGATGCCCACCATGCCGTATTCGAGCGCCTCGCCCACGCGGAAGATGCGCCCCACATCGCGGCTGTAGAAGTAGCTGGCCAGCCCGAACTCGGTGTTGTTGGCCGCATCAATGGCCTCCTGCTCGGTCTCGAACTTGAAGACCGGGGCAAAGGGGCCAAAGGTTTCCTCGGTAGCGCACAGCATGTCGGCGCTGGCGTTGGAGATGACGGTGGGCTCGAAGAACTGGCCTGAGCCGAGCGTCTTGAGGCGCTTGCCGCCGGTCACCACCTTGCCGCCCTTGGCGATGGCGTCATCCACATGGCGCTGCACCTTCACGAGGGCCGCTTCCTCGATCAGCGGGCCCTGGTTCACACCTTCGTCAAAGCCGTTGCCTATTTTTGCGGTCGCCACCTTGGCGGAAAACTTCTGCACAAACTCGTCGTAGACACCGCTTTGTACATAGAAACGGTTGGAGCACACGCAGGTCTGGCCGGCGTTGCGGTACTTGCTGGCAAAGGCGCCTTCCACAGCGCTGTCGATGTCGGCGTCGTTGAACACGATGAAAGGCGCATTGCCACCGAGTTCGAGCGACATCTTCTTGATGGTGGGCGCGCTTTGCGCCATCAGGATGCGGCCCACTTCGGTCGAACCCGTAAAGCTGATGTGGCGCACGATGGGGCTCTCGCACAGCACCTTGCCAATGGCAATGGAGTTGTCCGCATCCGCACACAGGATGTTGAACACACCGGCCGGAATACCCGCGCGCTGGGCCAGCTCGGCGGCGGCCAGGGCGGTCAGCGGAGTCAGCTCGGCTGGCTTGATGACCACGGTGCAGCCAGCGGCCAGCGCAGGAGCCACCTTGCGGGTAATCATCGCCAGCGGAAAGTTCCAGGGCGTGATGGCGGCGCACACGCCGATGGGCTGCTTCAAGACCAGCAAACGGCGGCTGTTGTCGAACTGGGGCAGGGTTTCGCCATTGACGCGCTTGGCTTCTTCGGCAAACCACTCGACGAAGCTCGCGCCGTAGGCGACCTCGCCCTTGGCTTCGGGCAAAGGCTTGCCTTGCTCGGCCGTCATGATGCGGCCCAGATCGTCCTGGTGCTGCATGAGCAGGTCGTACCACTTGCGCAGGATGCTGCTGCGCTCCTTGGCCGTCTTACTGCGCCAGGCAGGCCAGGCGGCGTTGGCGGCGGCTATGGCGGCCTGGGCGTCTTTGGGGCCCAGGTTGGCAACATCGACCAGGTGGGCTCCTGTGGCCGGATCATGCACGGCAAAGTGGCTGGCGCCAGCGACCCACTGGCCGTTGATCAGGCCTTGGGTCTTGAGCAGGCTGGGGTCTTTGAGGGTGGCGAGGGGCGTGGACATAGCGGTTTCACTCCGGGGAAAAAGGTCAAGGGTAAAGACAAAGAGTGCAGGTGGGTGTCACGCAGGCGGTCTTTGTCAGCGTTGCAAAAATATGAGTCTTTTTGGCTTGTAACGCTTTGCTGACGAGCGTTAATAGCTATTGAATTCGTAGCTTTCCGTCGTGCCGGAACGCAGTGCAGGGTCATTGGTCGATGATGCGCCGGGCAAAGTGTTCCAGGTAGTCCATCAACTGGTTGGCACCGGCCACGGCATGGTCTTCGTTGCCGGTGGCAATGCCTTGTGCCAGGTGCATGTGGGCGCGGGCGCCTTCGGCCACATCGCCTTCGTGCTGGTAGGCATACCAGAAGCGGCGGCACTGCACGATGAGCGGAGCCACGCATTTCACGGCGGAATGGTTCTGGCTGGCCTGGTGCACCACGATGTCGAGCTGGTGGTCGGCCAGCATGTAGTCGTCCAGATCGCCGCGCTCGGCGGCCAGCACCATGGCCTGCCCGCAACTGAGAATGGCTGCGCGTTGGGGCGAGGTGGCGCGGCGGGCCGCGCAGGAGGCCAGCAGGCGCTCGAGCGCGCGGCGCGTCTGGATCACATCCAGATGGTCGGCCAGGTCGATGTTGGAGACCTGCAGCCCCCGGCGCGGCAACTGCACGATCAGCCCGATGGAGACCATGCGCAAGAGCGCCTCGCGCACCGGCGTGCGGCCCAGGCCGGTGCTGTCGGTAATGTCTGCTTCCACCACGGGGCTGCCGGGCTGCAGTTGCAGGGTGGAGATCATGGCCTCGATGGCGTCGTAGGCGACGTCAGCGGCACGCCGCTTGGGTTGCATTTCGGAGATGTGGGGTGCTGTAGATGTTGTCATGGACGGAGCAAACGGGGCAGAGCGCATAAGGGATAGATCTTATGCGCCCGCCCTGCGCAGGGCCTGGTCAGAGCGCTGCTCCGGCCTTGCGCAGCTCGGCAATCTGCGGCGCCTTGGGCAGCCAGAGCTTGTCGAATTCCGCGATGAGGCTGTCTGGTTTGAAGTCTGCCGCCGTGTGAAATGCAATCGGCGTGGCCTTGAATTTTTCGATCAGGCCGGCTTCGGTGGTGACGATGTCGTTGATCTGTGCGTCCAGCGACTGCGCCACCAGGCGGCGGATGAGGTCTTTGTCCTTCGCCTCGAGCCCTTGCCAGATGCGGCCCGACACCAGCGGCGCGAAGGGCATGAACAGTGCGTTCATCTGCAGCAGGGATTTCGCCACCTTGTCGAAACGCTGGTTCCACGAGAACTCGATGTCGGCCTCCAGCCCGTCGACCTGGCCGTTGCTCATGGCG
The DNA here is from genome assembly GCF_003096555.1 of Simplicispira sp. 125. Classification (NCBI taxonomy): domain Bacteria; kingdom Pseudomonadati; phylum Pseudomonadota; class Betaproteobacteria; order Burkholderiales; family Comamonadaceae; genus Simplicispira; species Simplicispira sp. 125. The sequence continues at coordinate 848,118 of NZ_QEKM01000001.1, forward strand.
TCAAACACCGCAGGCGTGGGGATGGGCGTGGGCGCGGCGCCCAGCATTTGGTAGAAGTCGCGGTACACCGGGGTGGGGTTGATGCGCAGCTTCAGGCCCTTGAGGTCGGTGGGCACCTTCACATCCTTGGTGGCAAACACGGCGCGCATGCCGGTAATGCCCCAGCCCAGGCCGATGGTGCCGGTCTCGCGCGGCAGCACGTCCAGCAGCTTCAAGGCCTGGGGTGTTTTGACGAGCTTGGCCACGGCCGGTGTCGAGCGCACCAGGTAGGGCGCGTTGATGGCCGCCACGCTGGAGACGCGCGTGCCCAGTTCGGCAGCCTGGATCCAGCCCATGTCGAGCGCGCCCGATTGCATCTGCTGCATCATCGCCGCCTCGTTGCCCAACTGGCCCGAGTGGAAGACCGTGACGCTCAGGCGCCCGTTGGTTTCCTTCTTCAGCGCTTCGCCAAACTGCAGCGCGGCCCGGTTCCATGAGTGCCCGGCGGGCGTGATCAGGCCCAGGCGAAATTCCTTGGCCGAATCGGCGCGCACGAGCGACGGGAAAGCCAGGGGCGAGGCTGCTGCCAAGGCGGCAGCAGAGGTCTGGATGAAGTGGCGGCGGGTGGTTGTCATTGGCGTCTCCGGGGGGTGGGTCAGGGTGAGGGTGAAACAGGCGGGCACATCAACGCACAGTGCTACTTGAGCAGGCCGAGCGACAGGCTGGGGAACAGCGACAGCACCACCAGCGCTACGCAGCTGATGATGAAAAAAGGCAGGGTGACGATGAACATCTTTCCGGGCTTCGCGCCGGTCACGGCAGACGCCACGAAGAAGCTCAATCCCACGGGCGGCGACATGAGGCCCAGCACCAGGTTGATAACGGCCACCACACCAAAATGACGGGGGTCGATGCCATAGACCTCGGTGGCAATCGGCAGCAGGATTGGCACCGTCATGATCAGGCCCGGGATACCGTCAATCACCGTACCGATGACGAGCAAGATGACGTTAGTCAGCAGCAAAAAGGTCACTGGGTCGTGGGCCACGGTCTGGATCCAGGCGGCCACCGCCTGCGGCACCTTGCCGTAGATCAGCAGCCACGAGAACACTGCGGCGGCAGACACCAGGAACAGCACGATGGCCGAATACATGGCCGAGCGCAGCAGGATGCGCGGCATGCTGACAAACGAAAATTCCCTGGTCACAAACCGCCCCACCAGGGCAGCCGCCACGGCGCCCACGGCAGCCGCTTCGGTGGGGTTGGCAAAGCCGCCCAGAATCGAGCCGACGATGACGATGGGGATCAGCAGCGTGGGGCTGGCGCCCAGGGCGGTGCGGGCGCGCTGGCGCAAGGTGCGGTATTCGCTGCGCGGGTAGTTGTAGAAGAAGCCCATGCAGGCGATCACCACAAAAAACAGCAGCGTGAGCAGGATGCCGGGGATGATGCCGGCAATCAGCATGTCGCTCACGGCCACCTGGGCCAGCACGCTGTACACGACGAACATCACCGAGGGCGGAATGATCGGCCCCAGCATGCCGCCGTAGACCGTGATGCCCGCTGCAAAGGTCTTGTCGTAGCCCTGCTTTTCCATCTCGGGAACCATCACCTGCGACATGATCGCCACCTGCGCCGTGGCCGAGCCGATGATGGACGCCACCATCATGTTGGCCAGGATGTTCACGTAGGCGAGGCCCCCTTTGACCGAACCAATGAAGGCCATGGCCAGCTCCACCAGCCGCCGCGTGATGCCACCGCTGTTCATGATTTCGCCGATCAGGATGAACAGGGGGATGGCGATCAGCCCATAACTGTCCACCCCGGCAAACATCTGCAAGGGAAACGACTGGAACAGCACGGTGCTGCCCGAGTTGAGAATAAAGACGGCACCTGCCAGGCACAGGCAAATGCCAATGGGCACACCCACAAGCAGGATGGCGAGAAAGAAGAGGCTGGTGATCATGGGAGGGTGTGACCAGGGTTGTGTGCCGTGTTGAAAATCAGTTCACCGCGTCTGCGCTGACCACATCGAAACCGGGGTGCACCAGCCGTGGAGACGCTTCCAGCTCTTCCAGGAGATTGGCAAAGGCGTGCACGGTGAGGGTGAGTGAGAAGAGGGGAAGAATCAGCTGCAGCACCCAGGTGGGCCACTCCAGCGTCTGGGTGTGCTCGGTGTAGATGAAGTTGAAGCTGGCCTCGGCGTAGTCCTTGGCATTGAAACCGGCTGCAGCAATGCCCCGCGGGTCCATCCACACCCAGCACATCCACACGAGCGCCAGTGCAAACACCAGCACGCCGAGGGTGGCGATGACTTTCAGTACCTTGGCGCCGCCGGGCGGCAGTTGGTCGGACACCAGCCCCACCGCAAAGTCCATGCGCAAACGCGTCATGACCGATGCGCCGACGAAGGTGAGCCAGACCATGGTGAACACTGCTGCCTCATCCACCCAGTAAATGGGGGTGCCGGAGTAGCGTGTGACGACGTTGAGCAGGATGAGCAGCACCAGCAGCCCCATCAAGACTGTGAGTGCGGCGCGCTCTGCGCGCAAGACAGCAGTAGACAAAGCCATGGCCCAGCGCACGGGTGCATGTGACGCTGCGAGGGAGGGGGAAGGCACTGGGCGGTCAGACATGGAGCGAAGGTGCAGACCGGACTTGGTCGTGCAGGTATTTTGAAGATATGCTGTAAATATATTAGTAAATTACAAGCATTCTTACTAGGGAAAACCAGTGATTTCTCCAATTTTTTAGCCCTGTACGCGCGCCGCAGCGCACAGGGCTTCGCGCTCAGTCAGCGAGTTGCACGATGTCCCGGTACATCGCTGCCGGTACGGCAATGCCTTCTGCCTGGCTGCGCTCCCGCGCTGTAAAGCGGCGCTGTGAAGGCAGGCGGGCCTGGTCGGAGATGGCGTGCAGAAGGTGTTCGGCCCGTGCGGTCTGGGCGTCTGCGTCGCCACCGCCCAAGGCCAGCGGATCGAACGCAAGAATCAGCTCGCCGTGGCAGGGAGTGACGCCTGCGCCGTCGTCAAAGGCCAGCGATTCACGGCTGGTCCAGTCGCCAATCAGGGCACCTGCCATCAGTTCCACCATGGTCGAGAGCGCAGAGCCCTTGTGCCCACCAAACGCCAGCATGGCGCCGCGCGCAACGGCGACGGGGTCGGTGCTGGGCTGGCCATCGGCGTCCACGCCACAGCCTTCGGGCAGCGGCTGGCCGGCGCGGCGGTGCAGCTCCAGGTCGCCGCGGGCGATGGCGCTGGTGGCAAAGTCGAATACGTAGGGATACGGGCCGGGACGCGGCCAACCGAAGGCGATAGGGTTGGTGCCAAAAAGCGGCTTGCTGCCGCCGGCTGGTGCTACCCAGGCGTGGCTGGGTGTCAGTGCCAGGGCTGCCAAGCCGTGCGCGGTGATGGCTTCAATCTCGGGCCACAGCGCCGAGAAATGAAAGCAATGGCGAATGACCAGCGCACCCAGGCCGTGGCGGCGCGTGGCCTCGACCAACGCTGGTAGACCGCGCTCGAAGGCCAGCGGCGAAAAACCATACTTCGCATCGACCTGCACGATAGGGCCGCCGCTGGCGGTCACCACGGGCTCCACCTCCAATTGCACCTTGCCTGCGCGCACGGCATCGACGCAGCTGATCAGCCGGTACACCCCGTGCGACTGGCAAGCGTCGCGCTGGCCTGCGACGATGACTTTGGCAATCGCTTGAACATGCGCATCAGACAGGCCCATGCGGGCCAAGGCGCGGTGAACGAGGTTGCTCAGTTCCGCTTCAGGGACATGCACCATGGCTGGGGAGGGGGAGGGAGTAGGGTTCATGCCTTGGAAGTGCTTTCGGTAATAGGTTCGTGAATGAAGTCGGGGGCTGCAGACGCGAGGGTGGACAGGCGTGCGGGTGAAAGCAAGTGCCGCGCGGGCTGCGGCGCCCAGCCGTACAGCACCTGGGCCGCCGCGCCGCAAATGCGGCCCTGGCAGGCGCCCATGCCGCAGCGGGTGTGCAGCTTGGCGTCTATCCACCCGCTGCGCTGTTGCAGGTCGCTGTGTGCCACATCTTCGCAGCGGCAGACCAGGGTGTCGGCGAGGGGCAGGGCGGCCAGCACTTGCGCGCGCACCGGGAAGTGGCGATGCAGCGCATCGGCAAATGCATTCCAGCGCACCAAGGTGTTTTGCAAGGTCTGCGCAGCCTCTGCATTGCCTGCGGCGGCGTGGCCTGCCATGGCACCTTGCACCAGCGCCCGTTCACTGCCACCAAAGCCGGTGCACTCGCCAGCGGCATACACACCGAGTACGCTGGTTTGCATCAACGTATCAACTTGCAGGCCGTGGCGGTCGCCCAGCGCGCAGCCGAGCATTTGCCCCAGGTGGGTGTTGGGCACCAGGCCAAAACCGCAGGCAACGCGGTCGCAGTCCAGCAGCTCCGTGCCGCTGCCGCGTTGCAGGCGTACCTGTTCGACCTGGGTACTGCCCAGAGCTTCGAGCACATGGGTATTGGCGCGCAGGCTGGGGTGCAGCAGCGTCGGCGCCTGCAGGGCTTTGGCGGGCCAGCGAACCAGTTGCGCCGCAAACGCGGCAAGGTCACGCCACGGTGTGTGTTCGGCCACACGCACCACATGCGCGCCTGCCTTGCGTGCGGTGGCTGCGGCTGCCAGCAACAGCGGGCCGGTGCCTGCGATCACGATGCGCTGGCCCAGCACATCCACCCCGCCTTTGATGAGCGCCTGCAGTCCCCCGGCACCCGTAACGCCGGGCAGCGTCCAGCCGGGGAAGGGCAGCAGCAGTTCGCGCGCACCGGTGCAGAGGATGATCTGGCCCGCGTGCTGTGTCCAACCGCGCGTGGTGTTTTCCAGAATCAGGGCGGGCGCATCGCCTGCGTTGGCCCGGTCGCCCAAGCCGACCACTTGGGTGCCATTGAGCACTTCGATGTTGGGGTGGTGTGCCAGGCCTTCGCGGTACTGGCGTGCCAGCGGCGGCAGTTGCACGCCGGGACCGTCGCGCCAGATCTGCCCGCCGGGGGCGGGATTGTCGTCCACGACGGTGATGCGCATACCGCTGGGCGCTGCGGCGAGTGCCGCCGCCATCCCGGCAGGGCCTGCGCCGATGATGAGCAGGTCGCAACGGGCCTGCGGTGTGGGTGTCATGTGGCACCTCCCGTGTGTGCGGTGCTGGTTGCAATGAGCATGCCGTCCTCGCACACTGTCTGGCAGGCCAGGCGTTCGCGGCCATTGATCAGTACGCGGCACTCGTGGCACACGCCCATGCCGCACAGCGGTGCACGCCACTGCCCACTGACCGACAGGCGCGTGCGGCCCGGTGGTTGCTGCGCGAGAGCGGCGGCCACGCTGCTGCCTACAGGTATGCGCACCCGCGTCCCACCCACCTGCACTTCGACCATGGTTGCTGTGTTTTTCATGCGGCGTGCTCCTGCACAAACCGTGTGGGTGCATAGGGTGTTGGGTCCATCGGTGCCGCCGTGCCGAGCATGCTGGATGCAATCAGGCTGGCCGTCGCAGGCGCCGTGGTCACGCCCAGGCCCTCGTGCCCCACCGCGAGCCACAAGTGTTCGTGCTCTGGGTGGCGTCCGATGATGGGCAGGCCGTCGGGCGTGGCAGCGCGAAACCCGGTCCAGGTGCGGATGGCGTTGCGCTCGGCCAGTGAGGGCACGTATTCGATGGCCCGGCGCAGCATTTTCGCGAGCACGGCGTTGTCCACCGCCGGATCCAGTGTGTCGAACTGGCGCGACGACCCCAGCAGCCATTGGCCGGTGGGGCGTGGCTGCAGGTTGAAGGCCACCGAAGTGCCCTCGGTCTGGTGTGCGTTTTTGACGTAGCCCAGCTCGACCAGCTGGTGCCGTACGACCGCGCCACCCCGGTCGGTGATGGCCAGGTGCCCCTTCTTGGGGCGAATGGGCAGTTCGGGGCAGAACTGCGTGGCGTGGATGCCAGCGGCCAGCAGCACGGCGCCACCTTCGCGCACGCTGCCGTCCTGGCAGTGCAAGCGGCGGCCTTCAATGCGGCTGACGCGCAGATTTTCGACCTGGATAGGGGTTGAGGCATGGCCCAGCAGCCATTCGGCGGCGTTGGGGGCATAGACCATGCTGTCGCCGCCCACCCGCAGGGCGCCGTGCAGGCCGGGGCGCAGCACAGGCTCCAGCGCGGCGAGTTGTGGGGCGCTGAGCAACTCGCAAGCAATGCCATGCGCGTGCAGGCGTGCGCGTTTGTGCTCGGCTTCCTGCATCTCCTGGGCATCGGCCGCGACCCATAACGTGCCGCAGTGGGTGAAAGCCGTGCTGGGCGCCTCGGCGGCCATGCGTGGCGCCCAGGCGTGCCACTGGGTGAGCGAGGCCTGGCTGATGGCCAGCTCGGCGGGGTTGTCGTCCATGACCACCAGGTGGCCCATGCCGGCGTTGGTGGCACCGCCCAGGCGTGCGTCGAGCACCAGAACGGACTGGCCCGCATTGGCCAGCGCATGGGCACACGCTGCGCCGACGATGCCGGCGCCGATGACGATGACGTCAGGTTTGCGCATGCGGCGTTAGAGCTGAATGCCCCAGCCAAAGGGGTCGTTCGAATCAATCAATAGCGTGGCCTCGGCGCTCATGAAAGCGCGGCCGCGCAGCGTGGGGATGAGCTGGTCGCCCTCCATGGCATAGCTGGCTTCGAACTGGCTGCCAATGATGCTGGCCTGGCGCCATACTTGGCCCGGTTGCAGCTTGCCGTCGGCCGCCAGGCAGGCGAGCTTGGCGCTGGTGCCGGTGCCGCAAGGCGAGCGGTCGTAGGCGCCGCCGGGGCAAAGTACAAAGTTGCGGCTGTCGGCCTGGTCGTCGTCGGCAAAGAGTTCGATGTGGTCGATGAGGCCGCCGTCGCTGCCGCGCACGCCTTGGCCCTCCAAGGCCTTTTGCACGGCGATGGCAAAGGCCGTGAGTGCGGCCAGGTTGCTGCTCTCCACGCGCTGTTGGTGCGCTGTCACCAGGAAGAACCAGTTGCCGCCCCAGGCCACGTCGCCGGTCACGGGCCCGTGGCCGGGCACGTCCACGGTCAATTGGTGCTGCAGGCGGTAGGCCGGCACATTGCGCACGCTGACGGAGCCGTCGTCGTGCAGCGTGGTCTGCACGGTGCCCACGGGCGTTTCGATGCCGTGCACGCCGGGCTGGATGCGACCCATGTGGGCGAGCGACGCAACAAGGCCAATCGTGCCGTGGCCACACATGCCCAGATACCCGCTGTTGTTGAAGAACACCACACCCGCAGCGTTGCGCGCATCAACCGGCGGGCAGAGCAGGGCGCCAACGATCACGTCGTTACCTCGTGGCTCCAGCACCGTGGCGGTGCGCCAGCGGTCGTGCTGCGCGGCCAGCAGGGCGCGGCGCTCGGCCATGCTGCCTTTGCCCAGATCGGGGAAGCCGCCCACCACCAGCCGCGTGGGTTCGCCGCCGGTGTGGGAGTCGATGATTGGGATGCGGTGCATAAAAAATCCAAAAAAAAGGCCTACATAGCTGCAGGCCATAAGCCCCCGCGCAAGGCGGGAGCAGGAGACGATCAGTAGCTTGCCAGTGGCACCGGTGCTCCGTTGCGGAACGTCAGCACGGTGATGGGGGCCTGCTTCAGGTTGCCTTTGTCGTCGTAGGCGTAAGTGCCTGCAACGCCTTTGTAGCTCAACTGGTACATCTGTGCACCCACCTTGTCCGGGCTGGTGGCGTTGGCCTTTTGCATGGCATGGGCAATGAACTGTGTCTGGTCGTAGTAAGAGGCGGCATAAGCATCCGCGTCGCGCTTGAAGCGCTCCTTGTACTTGGCCTTGAAGGCGCTGCCGCCTTCGACCTTGTCGAGCATGGTGCCGCCCTGGGCGCAGATCACGGTGTCATTGACCGCATCGCCGCCGAGCTTGCCCACTTCGGGGCTGCACAGGGTGTCGCCGCCCAGCAGTTTGGCGTTGATGCCCAGTTGCTTCATTTGGCGTGCCATGGGAGCGGCTTGGGGCGCATAGCCACCAAAGAAGATGGCCTGCGGCTGCTTGGCTTTCAGGCTGGTCAGGATGGCGAGGAAGTCGGTGGACTTGTCGGTGGTGAACTCCTGGCCGACGACGGTCAGGCCCAGCTTCTTGGCTTCCTTGGTGAACTCTTCGGCTACGCCCTGGCCAAAGGCCGTGCGGTCGTCGATGACGGCGACGTTCTTCACCTTCATCACGTTGGCAGCGTACACCGCCATGTTCGAACCGATCTGCGTATCACTGGCGATGATGCGGAACAGGTTCTTGTAACCGCCTTGCGTGACCTTGGGGTTGGTGCCCACGGTGGAGACCATCGTGCCGCCTTGGCTGTAGACGCGCGATGCGGGGATGGTGACGCCCGAGCAGTAAGGGCCGAGCACATATTGGACTTTGCTGTCCACGAACTTTTGCGCAACGCTGACACCGGTGCGGGCGTCGCACTGGTCGTCTTCGGAGACCAGTTCAAACTTGAGCGTCTTGCCTGCGACGGCGATTTTTTTGGCGTTCAGTTCTTCAATGGCCATGCGAACACCGTTCTCGTTGTCCTTGCCGGCAAAGGCGTTCGGACCAGAGAGCGGGCCGCTGTGGCCAATGGTGATGACTTGTTCGTCCGCTTGGGCGGTGCCAGCGAAGGCGAGTGCGACGAGTACAGCGGTACTGGAAATGGCAAATTTCATCAGGAATCCTTTCGGTGAAACGGGGCAGGATACAGAGTGAACCTGGTTTAAATGCATTTCCAGTGCTTCTATTAGAAATGCTCTCAGGGGTGTAGCGCCAGGCAACGTTGCACCCCTGTCCATGCACCTTCTCAGGCGACCGACTGGTACTTGCTTGGGCGCGTTTCCAGCGCTTTTTTCACAATGCGCTCAATGAACGCACGTTCTTCGCCAATCACCGGCAGGCGCGGGCGGCGCATGTGCTCGGTGCCGGTGCCGACGAGCAGATCGATCAGCTTGAGGTTCTGCACCAGCTTGTTCGACACGTCGAGGTGCAGCAGGGGCGTCATCCACTGATAAAGCTTGAGGGCTTCTTCGTACTGACCGGCCTTCATCAGGTCGTACAGCGCCACGGTTTCGCGCGGGAAGGTGCAGCCCACGCCCGCCAGCAAACCGTCGCAGCCCAGCGCCAGGCCTTCAAACGCCAAATCGTCCACGCCCAGGAACAGCTGAAAGCGGTCGCCCAGCGCCAGGCGCAGGTCGGTGATGCGGCGGATGTCGCCACAGCTTTCCTTGATGGCCACGACCCATTCGCAGTCGGCCAGTTCGGCAAAGTGTTCGGGCTTCAAGTCCACGCGGTAGGCGATGGGGTTGTTGTAAACCATGATGGGCTTTTTGGCCGCTTCAGCCATGGCACGCACATTGGCGATGGCTTCACGGGCGTCGGCCACGTAGATGACCGAGGGCATGACCATGTAGCCGTCTACGCCCAGGGCATTGGCGCCCTTGATGAAGCGCAGGGCTTCGCTGGTGGAGGTTTCCGAGACGTTGGCCAGTACGGGGATGCGGCCCTTGGCGGCCTCGATGGCAATGCGCGTGACTTCGAGCTTTTCTTCCAGCGACATGGTGCTGAACTCGCCCAGCGAGCCGCAGGTGACGAGGCCATGGATGCCGTTGCGGATTTGAAAGTCGATGTGGCGCGCGGTGCCCTCCGCATCAATGCTCTCGTCGGCGTGGAACTTGGTGGTGATGGCGGGGAAGATGCCTTGCCAGCGGGGATTGCTCATGGGTACTCCTAGTGCTACGGGTTGAACTGTTGATATATTAATAAGATATTTAAAAAATAGCACTAGGGTAAACCATGGAAAGCGCGCGCAGTGAGCGCGATTGGCGGGAGTGTGGTCAGGGGCAGACGATGCGTACAAGAAAAAACCGCCTGCACCAGAAGGTGAGGCGGTTTCAAGTAAAAATGGCTCCAGCGCTTATCCATCAAGCGTTAATAGCTATCAATTCAGGATTCTTTGATGTCCTTGCCTGCCTGCGTTACTTCTGGATATCGCCCAGGCACAGGTACTTGATCTCCACATAGTCGTCCATGCCGTAGTGCGAGCCCTCGCGCCCCAGGCCCGACTGCTTGACGCCGCCAAAGGGTACGTGCTCGGTGGCCAAAATGCCCACGTTGATGCCCACCATGCCGTATTCGAGCGCCTCGCCCACGCGGAAGATGCGCCCCACATCGCGGCTGTAGAAGTAGCTGGCCAGCCCGAACTCGGTGTTGTTGGCCGCATCAATGGCCTCCTGCTCGGTCTCGAACTTGAAGACCGGGGCAAAGGGGCCAAAGGTTTCCTCGGTAGCGCACAGCATGTCGGCGCTGGCGTTGGCGAGCACGGTGGGTTCAAAAAACTGGCCCGAGCCCAGGGTGGTGAGGCGCTTGCCGCCGGTCACCACCTTGCCGCCCTTGGCGATGGCATCTTGAACATGGCGCTGCACCTTCACGAGGGCCGCTTCCTCGATCAGCGGGCCCTGGTTCACACCTTCGTCAAAGCCGTTGCCTATTTTTGCGGTCGCCACCTTGGCGGCAAACTTCTGCACAAACTCATCGTACACGCCGCTTTGCACATAGAAGCGGTTGGAGCACACGCAGGTCTGGCCGGCGTTGCGGTACTTGCTGGCAAAGGCGCCTTCCACAGCGCTGTCGATGTCGGCGTCGTTGAACACGATGAAAGGCGCATTGCCACCGAGTTCGAGCGACATCTTCTTGATGGTGGGCGCGCTTTGCGCCATCAGGATGCGGCCCACTTCGGTCGAACCCGTAAAGCTGATGTGGCGCACGATGGGGCTCTCGCACAGCACCTTGCCAATGGCAATGGAGTTGTCCGCATCCGCACACAGGATGTTGAACACACCGGCCGGAATACCCGCGCGCTGGGCCAGCTCGGCGGCGGCCAGGGCGGTCAGCGGAGTCAGCTCGGCCGGCTTGATGACCACGGTGCAGCCAGCGGCCAGCGCAGGCGCCACCTTGCGGGTAATCATCGCCAGCGGAAAGTTCCAGGGCGTGATGGCGGCGCACACGCCGATGGGCTGCTTCAAGACCAGCAAACGGCGGCTGTTGTCGAACTGGGGCAGGGTTTCTCCATTGACGCGCTTGGCTTCTTCGGCAAACCACTCGACAAAGCTGGCGCCGTAGGCGACCTCGCCCTTGGCTTCGGGCAGAGGCTTGCCTTGCTCGGCCGTCATGATGCGGCCCAGATCGTCCTGGTGCTGCATGAGCAGGTCGTACCACTTGCGCAGGATGCTGCTGCGCTCCTTGGCTGTCTTGCTGCGCCAGGCAGGCCAGGCGGCGTTGGCGGCGGCTATGGCGGCCTGGGCGTCTTTGGGGCCCAGGTTGGCAACATCGACCAGGTGGGCTCCTGTGGCTGGGTCATGCACGGCAAAGTGGCTGCTGCCAGCGACCCACTGGCCGTTGATCAGGCCTTGGGTCTTGAGCAGGCTGGGGTCTTTGAGCAGCGAGAGCTGGGAGCTTGGGGTGATCATGGCAAGGCTCGGTCGTGTCGGAAAGGTAAAAAGGGAAGCGCAAAATTCGGAGCGCGGGTGTCGCAAAGGACTACCTGCGCCGTCCGCGCAGCCATTCGAGTGTCATCATCAGCGCCGTGGTGAATAGCGTCAGCAGCGTGGCCACGGCAGCGATCACAGGTGATATGTTTTCGCGGATGCCGGTGAACATCTGGCGTGGCAGCGTGACCTGCTCGGGCCCGGCAAGGAACAGCGTGACCACCACCTCGTCGAACGAGGCGGCAAAGGCGAACAGCGCGCCCGAGATCACGCCCGGCGCGATCACCGGCAGGGTGATCTTGAAGAAGGTGCGCACGGGCCCGGCGCCCAGGCTCAGGCTGGCCTTGACCAGGTTCTGGTTGAAGCCCTGCAGCGTGGCGAGCACCGTGGTCACCACGAAGGGCGCGCCCAGCGCGGCGTGCACCAGCACCAGGCCGAGGTAGGTTTCCGACAGCCCGATGCGCGCGAAGAACAGGTAGGTGCTGACAGCCACCACGACGATCGGCACCACCATGGGCGAGATCAGCAGGCCGCTGATGAGCCCCTTGCCGACGAAGCGGGTGCGCGCTAGCCCCATGGCCGCGAGCGTGCCCAGCGTTGTCGCCAGCAATGTGGCCAGTGGAGCGACGATGAAGCTGTTGCGCGCGGCGCGTGCCCATTCGGCCGAGGCAAAGAGTTCTTCATACCACTGCAGCGACCAGCCCGGCAGCGGGTACGACAGAAAGGAGCCGCTGCTGAACGACAGCGGCACGATGACGAAGATGGGCAGCAGCAGGAACAGCAGCACGCCGATGCAGAAGGCGCGCAGCGCCAGCCAGCCCAGCTTGTCGGCCAGGCGGTAGTGCGCGGGGAAGTAGGCGGTTTTCATGGGAAGACTCGATGGAGTGTTGTCGATGTTTCGACGCGATGCATGACGCTGGCTCGGCCCAGGTTAGCGGCCCCCGCGCAAGGGCCGCCTCGCCGCGCTGGGGGCGTTCCCCTTCCGCATCGCGTAGCAATGTCAGAGAAGGGGGAAGGCGCGCAGCGCCACAGGGGGATGTTCTTCATATCAGCCCATGCTCAGCTCGGCCTTGCCGAACTTGCGGTACACGGCATAGAGCACCAACGTGGTCACCAGCAGCACCGAGCCGAGCGCGGCCGCCATGCCCCAGTTGACTTCGACGTTGGTGTACTGCGCCACGTAGTAGCTCAGCATCTGGTCGCTCGGGCCGCCCAGCAGCGCAGGCGTCACGTAGTAGCCGATGGCGGTGATGAACACCAGCAGGCCGCCCGCGGCCACGCCGGGGTAGGTTTGTGGCACGTAGACACGGAAGAACGCGGCCAGCGGCGTGCTGCCCAGCGAGATGGCGGCGCGCAGGTAGTTCGGGGGAATGGACTTCATCACGCTGTAGAGCGGCAGGATCAGGAAAGGCAGCAGGATGTGCACCATGGCGATGACCACGCCGAGTCGGTTGAACAGCAGCGGCACGGGCGTATCGGTCAGGCCCAGGGATATCAGGAAGCGGTTGACCAGGCCGTTGCTTTGCAGCAGCACGATCCAGGCGGCGATGCGTACCAGCACCGAGGTCCAGAACGGCACCAGCACGAGGATCATCATCATGTTGGCGCGGCGCTCGCTCAAGGTGCTGAGCCAGTAGGACAGCGGGTAGCCGATGAGGATGGCCAGCAGCGTGACCGTGGCGCTCATCTCGAAGGTGCGCACCAGGATGTCACGGAACGCGGCCGCCTCTGAGGGCACGGCCACCACGTCGCCCTGCGGCGTGCGCTGCAGGTCCACAGCGGCCAGCAGGTAGTCGGGCGTCCAGCGTGAGGCGTTCTTGGCGATGGCCAGCCAGTAGGGCGCCTCGGCCCAGCGTGGGTCGAGCGCCAGCATGCGCTCGCGCACCTCGGCGTCGGTGAGGCCAGGGCCCAGCGGCAGCGCGCGGTAGGTGCCCATGATGAGCGAGCGCGCGCCGCTGATTTCGCTGTTGAGGCGCCGCGCCAGGGCGCCGGCCTGGGCCGTTTCCTGCAGGGCCGAGAGGTCCCGCACCAGCGCGGCGTAGGCTGCGTCGGGCGGGGCGCTCTGGCGGTTCCAGCCTTTCAGCGCTGGGCCGGTATGCACCAGGGTGTCGGCCACTTCGGGGTTTTCCACGGCCCGAATCAGCAGGCCCGCCAGGGGCACCATGAACACCACCAGCAGGAAGGCCAGCAAGGGCAGGGTGAGCGCCATGGAGCGCAGGCGGCGCCTGCGCTCGGCGGTGCGCAACTGGCGCCCCAGATCGGGGGGCGCGTCCTGGTCCTGGGGAATGGCCATGGTGGCGGTATTCATGCGGAGGCCTTCATGCGGGAGGGTGCTGGCCAAGACTTATTGCGCGGCCCATGCGGCGAAGCGCTTTTCAAGAGATTCGCCCTGATCGGCCCAGAAGACCACGTCAAAGCGCAGCGCATCCTTGCTGTTCGCGGGCGAGGTGGGCAGCAGGGCCTGGGTCTTTGCGTCGATTTTGGCCATAGCCTTGTTGTTCGTCGGGCCGTAGGAGATGTGGCGCGCGTATTCGGCCTGGGCGTCGGGTGAGCTGGCCAGGGCGATGAACTTCATGGCTGCGTCCTTGTTGGCGCCGCCCTTGGGTATGACCCAGAAGTCCAGGTCATAGATGCCGCCGGTCCAGGTGATCTGGAGGTTCTGTCCCTCGCGCTGCGCGGCATCGATGCGGCCGCTGAAGGCGCTGGTCATGGCCACGTCGCCCGCCACCAGGAACTGCGGGGGCAGCGCGCCGGCTTCCCACCACTGGATATGGGGCTTGAGCTCGGTCAGCTTCTTGAAGGCGCGGTCGGCGCCGTCCTTGGTGCCCAGCACTTTGTACACGTCGGCGGCCTTCACGCCGTCGGCCATGAGCGCGAATTCGAGGTTGTAGCGCGCGCCCTTGCGCAGGCCGCGCTTGCCGGGGAATTTCTTCACGTCCCAGAAGTCGGCCCAGCCGGTGGGGGCAGTCTTGAGCTTGTCGCCGTTGTAGGCCAGCACGGTGGACCAGACGAAGGCGCCGACGCCGCATTCATGGACGGCGGCGGGCAGGTAGTCGGATTTGCTGCCGAGCTTGCTCCAGTCCATGCGCTCGAACAGGCCTTCGTCGCAGCCGCGGCTGATGTCCGGGCCCTCGACCTCGACCACGTCCCAGGTGACCTTCTTGGCCTCGACCATGGCCTTGATGCGGGCCTGCTCACCGTTGTATTCCACCGGGGTGATCTTGCCGCCTGAGGCTTTCTCGTAGGCCTCGAAGTAGGCCTTCTTCTGGGCGGCACCATTGGCGCCGCCGAAGTTCACGACCGTGAGGTTGTGCTGCGCCAGGGCCGGCAGGGCCAGCGCCAGGGCGCCGACGAGCAGCAGGGGGCGAAGGGTGGGGGTGGATTTCATGCTTTTGTCTCCTTGAGGGTGTGGGGGAAAAGGGGTCAGAGGTACACGCGCGTGTGCTGCGCCGGTGCGTGCAGGTGCACGGTGTGGCCGGGGGTGGGCACGGCGGCATGGTGAAGTGAGAGCTTGACCATCACTTCGGCCTCGTTGGCCATCTTGCAGCGCAGGCGCAGGTGGTCGCCGAAATAGATCACGTCCATCACGGTGCCGCTTAGGGTGTTACTACTCGTGCCATCGGCCAGCTGGATGCGCTCGGGGCGCACGCTGCACTGCACCGCGTCGCCCACCGTGGCGCGGTTGACGTTCAGGCCGCGCAGGCGGGCGCCGTTGCGCAGCACCACTTCGCATTCTTCTCCCTCGGTGGCATGCACCTTGGCTTCGAGCACCGCGTTGTCGCCCACGAAATTGGCGACGAAGCGGTTGGTCGGGGTCTCATACAGGCGGTCCACGCGGTCGATCTGTTGGATGCGGCCGTCGTTGAACACCGCCACGCGGTCGGACATGGTGAGCGCCTCGGACTGGTCGTGGGTCACGTAGACGAAGGTCACGCCCAGGCGGCGGTGCAGCGCCTTGAGCTCAAGCTGCATGTGCTCGCGCAGCTGCTTGTCGAGCGCGCCCAGCGGTTCGTCCATCAGCACGAGCTGCGGGTCGAACACCAGCGCGCGCGCCAGCGCCACGCGCTGCTGCTGCCCGCCCGACATCTGCGTCGGGTAGCGCATGCCCATGGTGTCCATCTGCACCATCTCCAGCGCGCGCGCCACTTTGGTCTCGCGCTCGGCCTGGGGGAGCTTGCGCACGCGCAGCGGGTAGGCGATGTTCTCGGCCACCGTCATGTGTGGGAACAGGGCGTAGTTTTGGAACACCATGCCGAAATTGCGCTTGTGCGGCGGGGTGCGGGTGATGGGTACGCCGTTGAGACTGATCTCACCGGCCGTAGGGGACTCGAACCCGGCCAGCATCATCAGCGTAGTGGTTTTGCCCGAACCCGAGGGGCCGAGCAGCGAGAGGAACTCACCGCGCTGGATGTCCAGGTTCAGGTCACGCACCACCAGGCTGGTGCCGTCGTAGGTTTTTTGTACCCCTCGGAATGTGACGAATGCGTCGCTTGCGGTCATGGGCGGGTGTCTGGTTGTGGATGCGATGGGGAGAACTGTAGGGCGTTCAGGCGGATGCGGACATATACAGAAAGCCGCTGTGGGGTGCGCACTGTGCAGTACTGCAAGCCTCTACACAGAAACCCTTGGTTGAGAGCGATGCCCCACGATGGTCCACAAGATTAAGCTTGAATGCTATGTATTTAATAGCAATTTTGGTGCCGACGCACTACGCCATTAGCGCAAAACGGAGGGCGTGAAAAATGGCGTCCGTATGCGCTTGTACGGTGATACCCCGGCAGAAAGACCACGGCCCGGCGCGGCGATCCTGCGCCGGGCCGTGGGCCCGCAAGAGAGCAAACCGTCGTGCTCAGGCAGCGACGGCGGCCTCCAGGGATGCGCCGATGATGGCCAGGCCTTCGTCGAGCAGCGCGTCGCTGGCCGTCAGCGGCACCAGGATGCGGATCACGTTGCCATAGGTGCCGCAGGTCAGCAGGATCAGGCCGCGTTTCGTGGCCTCGGCAGACAGGGCCTTTGCCAGGGCCGCATCGGGTTGGTGCGGGTTGCCGTCCTGGCACAGCTCCATGGCCACCATGGCGCCCAGGCCGCGCACCTCGGCGATGCAACGGTGCTTGCGGGCCAGTTCCTGCAGGCCGGCCACCAGGCGCAGGCCCACGTCCTCGGCGCGCTGCAGCAGGTTTTCCTTCTCGAACACTTCCAGCACGGCCAGCGCCGCGGCGCAGGCCAGCGGGCTGCCGGCATAGGTGCCGCCCAGGCCGCCGGGGGCTGCGGCGTCCATCACGTCGGCGCGGCCGACCACGGCGGAGATCGGGAAACCACCCGCCATGGACTTGGCCATGGTGATGAGGTCGGGCGCCACACCGCTGTGCTCGACGGCGAACCATTTGCCGGTGCGGCCGGCGCCGGTTTGCACTTCGTCGGCGATCAGCAGAATGCCGTGCTGGTCGCAGACGGCGCGCAGGTGCTGCAGCAGCGCGGGCGGCGCGATGTTGAAGCCGCCTTCGCCCTGTACCGGCTCGATGATGATGGCCGCCACGCGGCTGGGTTCGATGTCGTTCTTGAAAATGCTCTCCAGCGAGTCGATGGCGTCCTGCACGCTGGTGCCATGCAGTTCGGTGGGGAAGCGTGCATGGAAGATCTCGGCCGGGAAGGGGCCGAAGCCGGCCTTGTAAGGCACGACCTTGCCGGTCATGCCCATGGTCATCATCGTGCGGCCGTGGTAGCCGCCGGTGAACGCGATGATGCCGGAGCGGCCGGTGTGGGCGCGGGCGATCTTTACGGCGTTCTCCACGGCTTCGGCGCCCGTGGTCAGGAACATGGTCTTCTTGGCGAAATGGCCCGGCGCCTTGGCGTTCAGGCGCTCGGCCAGTTCCACATAGGGCTCGTAGGCCAGCACCTGGAAGCAGGTGTGGGTGAAGTGGTCGAGCTGGTCCTTGACGGCCTGGATGATGGCGGGGTGGCGGTGGCCGGTGTTCAGCACCGCGATGCCACCGGCGAAATCGATGTAGCGGCGGCCTTCCACGTCCCATATCTCGGCGTTTTCGCCGCGTTCGATGAAGATCTGGTGGGAGTGGCCGACGCCGCGTGGAATGGCGGCCTCGCGGCGGGCAAACAGGGCGGCGTTGTTCAGGTGGGATTCGCGTTGCATGGGGGTCCTTCGGGTGCGATGGCAGAGGTTTTTGATCCTGGCGCCACTGTAGGAGAGCCCCCGCGCGGCTAACATATACAGATACCTTGCAAGCAGGAATGCACTGTGCTGTTCAGACAACCTGTACAGACAAACCCTTGGTTGCGGGCGCAATGTCTGGTACCCCATGTTTTCTTTGAATCCCCAAGCGTCGACGCCGCTGGTTCTCCAGGTTGTGGAGGGCTTCCGGCAACTGGTCGAAGACGGCACGTTGCGTGCAGGAGCCAAGCTGCCGTCGATACGGCAGTTTGCCCATGCCCATGGCGTGAGCGTGTACACGGTGGTCGATGCCTATGACCGTCTGGTCGCCCAGGGCTATTTTGTCTCGCGCCCCCACTCGGGTTTCTTCGTGCGGCGGCGGGCCGACACCGCGCTGGAGGCGCCCGGGCCGGCGGGCCAGTACAGCTTCGACTCGATGTGGTACATGCAGCGCATCTTTGAAAACCGGGCGTTGCGCCTCAAGCCCGGCTGCGGCTGGCTGCCGGGCGACTGGCTGTTCTCCGAAGGGGTGCGCCGCGGCCTGCGCGCGCTGGCCGCCGAAGAAGTGGACCTGGGCGGCTACGGCGAGCCCAAGGGCTACCTGCCGCTGCGCCAACTGGTGCGCGACCTGCTTGCCGAGCACGAGGTGGTGGTCACGGCCGAGCAGGTGCTGCTGACCCAGGGGTCGAGCCAGGCGATGGACCTGGTGGCACGCCAGCTGGTGCGCGCCGGCGATGCCGTGCTGGTGGATGAACCGGGCTATGCCAACCTGCTGTCGGCGCTACGCTTTCTGGGCGCACGGCTGGTGGGCGCGCCCCGCACGGCCAACGGCTACGACCTGGACCTGCTGGAGGCGCGTATCCAGGAACACCGCCCCAAGGTGTTCTTCACCCAGCCCCGGCTGCAGAGTCCCACCGGCTCGACGGCCCAGGTGGCGCACCTGTACCGCCTGCTGCAACTGGCGGAAAAGTACGATTTCGTGGTGGTGGAGAACGACATTTACGTTGATCTCGACCCCGAACCTCGCCCCACGCTGGCCAGCCTGGACCAGTTGCGCCGCGTGGTCTATATCAGCAGCTTCTCGAAGACCATCTCGCCCAACATCCGTGTGGGCTACCTGGCCGCACACCCCGACCTGCTTGAAGAACTGGCGCGGCTCAAGATGATCTCGGGTCTGACGTCCTCGGAATTCACCGAGCGCCTGGCCTATGGTGCCTTGCTCGATGGCCGCTGGCGCAAGCACACCAAGGCCTTGCGCGACCGTCTGGCGGTCGCACAGCAGCGCGTTGCCTCCAGCCTGCTGGACCTGGGCTTCGAGCTGTTCGTCGAGCCCAAGGCCGGCATGCTGCAGTGGGCGCGCCACCCGGCCATCGAAAATTCCAGCGAACTGGCCTACAAGGCGGCCGAGCAGGACATCCTGCTGGGGCCGGGGCATCTATTCACCGTGGATCTGCAGCCCAGCCCCTGGCTGCGTTTCAATGTGGCGCACTGCCAGGACGAAACTGTGTTCGCATTCCTGCGCAGCCAGACAGCGGGCTGAAACCCCCTAAAATCACCGGTTCGCCTGTTTTTTCAGCGCCGCCGCTCTCCCTTCCGAGAAGAAAACCATGACCCCCAGCTTCACCGTTGCCGACATCCGCAAGACTTTCCTGGACTTTTTTGCCTCCAAGGGCCACACCGTCGTGGCGTCCAGCCCCCTGGTGCCGGGCAATGACCCGACGCTGATGTTCACCAATTCGGGCATGGTGCAGTTCAAGGACGTGTTTCTGGGCACTGACAAACGGCCCTACAACCGTGCGGTGTCGGTGCAGGCCTGTTTGCGCGCGGGCGGTAAGCACAACGATCTGGAGAACGTGGGCTACACCGCGCGCCACCACACCTTCTTCGAGATGCTGGGCAACTGGAGTTTTGGCGACTACTTCAAGCGCGAATCGCTCAAGTGGGCCTGGGAGCTGCTGACCGAGGTCTACAAATTGCCGGCGGACCGCCTGCTGGCCACGGTGTATATGGAGGACGATGAGGCCTACGATATCTGGACCAAGGAAATCGGCCTGCCGCCCGAGCGTGTGATCCGTATTGGCGACAACAAGGGCGGGCGCTACAAGTCCGACAACTTCTGGATGATGGCCGACACCGGCCCTTGCGGCCCGTGCAGCGAAATTTTCTACGACCACGGCGACCACATCCCCGGCGGCCCGCCGGGCAGCCCCGAGGAAGATGGTGACCGCTTCATCGAGATCTGGAACAACGTGTTCATGCAGTTCAACATGGCGGAAGACGGCTCGGTGACGCCACTGCCCGCGCCCTGCGTGGACACCGGCATGGGCCTGGAGCGCCTTGCCGCGATCCTGCAGCATGTGCACAGCAACTACGAGATCGACCTGTTCGACCAGCTCATCAAGGCTGCTGGCCGTGAAACCGGCGTGAGCGATCTGGACAACAAGAGCCTGCGCGTGATTGCCGACCACATCCGCGCCACGGCCTTCCTGGTGAGCGACGGCGTGATCCCCGGCAGCGAAGGACGTGGCTATGTGCAGCGTCGCATTATTCGCCGCGCCATCCGCCATGGCTACAAGCTGGGCCAGAAAACGCCGTTCTTCCACAAGCTGGTGGCCGACCTGGTGCGTGTGATGGGCGACGCCTATCCCTCGTTGCGTGCCCAGGAGCAACGCATCACCGAGGTACTCAAAGCCGAGGAAGAGCGCTTCTTTGAGACGCTGGCCAACGGCATGGAGATTCTGGACGCCACTCTGGGCGGCGGCGCCACGGTACTGCCTGGTGACGTGGCCTTCAAACTGCACGACACCTACGGCTTCCCGCTCGACTTGACCAACGACGTGTGCCGCGAACGCGACGTCGAGGTGGACGAGGCTGGATTCAAGGCCGCCATGGAAAAACAGAAGGCCCAGGCCCGCGCTGCCGGCAAGTTCAAAATGGATAAGGCCCTTGATTACACGGGCGATGTCAACCGCTTCACCGGCTACGAGCAGCTCACCGAATCCGCAAAAATTACCGCAATCTACGTTGATGGCACCAGCGTTGCCGCATTGAAAATCGGGCAAAACGGTGTGGTGGTGCTGGACACCACGCCGTTTTATGCCGAAAGCGGCGGCCAGGTGGGCGACGAAGGCGTCATTACCAGCGGCTCGGCCCGCTTTGCGGTGGGCGACACGCTCAAGATCAAGGCCGACGTGTTCGGCCACCATGGCACGCTGGAAGAGGGCACCCTGAACGTGGGTGACACCGTGCAGGCCCAGGTGAACCAGGCCGTGCGCGCCGCCACCATGCGCAACCACTCGGTCACCCACCTCATGCACAAGGCGCTGCGCGAAGTGCTGGGCAGCCATGTGCAGCAAAAGGGCAGCTTGGTCAATTCTGAGCGTACGCGCTTTGACTTTGCGCACAACGCTCCCGTGACCGATGCCGAGGTGCGCGAGATCGAGCGCCGCGTAAACGAGGAAATACTCGCCAACGTCGCCACGCAGGCCCGCGTGATGGACATCGAATCGGCCCAGAAGACCGGCGCCATGATGCTGTTTGGCGAAAAATACGGCGATTCCGTGCGTGTGCTCGACATTGGCACCAGCCGCGAGCTGTGCGGCGGTACGCACGTGCAGCGCACGGGCGACATTGGCCTGTTCAAGGTGGTGGGTGAGGGCGGTGTCGCTGCGGGTGTGCGCCGCATTGAAGCCGTGACCGGGGTCAACGCACTGTCCTATCTGCAAAACCTGGAAGACACGGTAAACCAGGCCGCAGGCGTGCTGAAGTCGCCCGTGGCCGAACTCACGGGCCGCATCAGCCAGGCGCTGGAGCACGCGCGCGCGCTGGAGAAGGAAGTGGCCGCGCTCAAGGGCAAGCTGGCCTCCAGCCAGGGTGACGAGCTGCTGGGCCAGGCGGTCGATATCAAAGGCATCAAGGTGCTGGCTGCAGCCCTGCCGGGCGCTGACGCCAAGACCTTGCGTGACACCATGGACAAGCTCAAGGACAAGCTCAAGACGGCTGCCATCGTGCTGGCTGCCGTCGATGGCGACAAGGTGCAGATCGCTGCCGGAGTGACCGCCGACAGCGTGGGCCGCATCAAGGCCGGTGAACTGGTCAACTTTGTGGCCCTGCAGGTGGGCGGCAAGGGCGGCGGCAAGCCCGACATGGCTATGGCCGGCGGTACCAATGCGGCGCAACTACCCGCAGCGCTGGCCTCGGTGGCTGATTGGGTGGCTCAGAAGATCTGATTTTTTGTTTGCGCCGGGAGGCGCTTGCATGCACCGCACTTTGTGCGGTTGCCTGGGCTTAGGGCGATGCTGAACAAGTCCCTCACGCGCTGCGCATTCGTACCTCGGGCGGTCTGCGGCGTTGCAAATTCTCGCCATAGCTGCGGCTATGACTGCGCCTTGCATCCCATCTCGATGCACGGCGCGCACCATCGCGGTGACTTATTCAGTCATCGCCTTAGAAAAGCTCCACGTCGTCGTTGCTGACCTTGGATTGGAAATGCCCCTCGGCCACGAGGTCGTCGTAGTAGCGCACCTGGTTGCGCCCGTTTTCCTTGGCGAAATACAAGGCTTGGTCAGCCTGGCCCAGGATTTCCACGGGGGAGCCTTTGTCGGTAGAGACAAAACCCACGCTGACGGTGACCTGCCCCACCTGCGGAAAATAGTAGTCTTCGACGTTCTTGCGGAATCGGTTGAAAACCTTGTGCGCTGTTGACAGGCTGGTCGATCGCAACAGCACCACGAACTCCTCGCCGCCAAAGCGGAAAATGCGGTCATGGCTGCGGAACGAGGAGCGCAGAATGTTGGCGACCAGGATCAGCACTTCATCGCCATACAGGTGTCCGAATCGGTCATTGACCATTTTGAAATGGTCAATGTCCACCACAGCCAGCCATTGCTGCATGGTGTCCGGGGGGGCGTCGGCGTCTTCCTCCATGCTGGCGATGGCCTGGGGCCGCTCCCCAGGGTCGTTGGATGTGAAGCGTGAGAACTGCTCGTCGAAAGTCTTGCGGTTGAACAGGCCGGTCAGCGCATCGCGCTCGCTGTAGTCCAGCAAGCTCTGGTAGTTTTTGTAGACGTGAAAGACGCTGGTGATCACATCGAGTTTTTGGGCCGAAAAGGGGCGCGACTGGATGACTTCGAGACAGGTTGTCACCTTGTCATGCATCCAGACGGGCAGCCATAGGCAATAGCGCCCCCGGCCCAGGGTTGCGGCAGCACTGGCGCTGCGCGCCTGGATGCATTCCAGCAAAGCGGGTATTTCCGTGATGGGCTGGCGCAAGGGGTCTTGGGCTGCTTCGCTTTCGGCAGAAACCCATTGGCCTTTGTCCATCCAGGTGATGGGGCGCACGAAGTAGGCGTCGTTGACGGTAAAAACTTCCAGTGAACGTACCTGCACGACGGAGCTGAGCGACTGCAGCGTGGACAGCACCGACACCGCCAGCCGCAAGTGATCGCGGTGGCCGGTCATTTCAACCAAGTTTTGCAGGATGGGTTTCATGGGCTTGGTGTGTCAGTCAGTGCCCAGCGGACGGCGCCGAAAAACCAGGTCCCATACACCGTGTCCCAGGCGCAGGCCGCGATTTTCGAACTTGGTCAGCGGACGATATTCGGGTTGCGGTGCATAACCCTCGGCGGTGTTGGCCAGCAAGGGTTCTGCGCCGAGCACTTGCAGCATCTGCTCGGCATAAGGCTGCCAGTCGGTGGCGCAATGGATGTAGCCGCCGGGCTTGAGTCGTGCCGCCAGTTTGGCGATCAGAGGCTGCTGGATGAGGCGCCGCTTGTTGTGTTTCTTTTTGTGCCAAGGGTCGGGAAAGAAGATGTGCACGCCGTCCAGGCTTGCAGGGGCCAGCATGTGGTCCAGCACCTCTACGGCGTCGTGTTGCACGATGCGTATGTTCGTCTGGCCCTGCTCGCCGATGCGTTTGAGCAAGGCGCCAACACCGGGTTCGTGCACTTCGCAGCACAGGAAGTTGTCCTCTGGCCGTACACGGGCGATATGCGCCGTGGCTTCGCCCATGCCGAAGCCGATCTCTAGCACCAGCGGGGCACTGCGACCAAATAAGGCTGTGGCGTCTAGCACAGCGGCGGTGTACGGGACGACAAAGCGCGGCCCCAGGTCTTCGAAGGCTTTGGCCTGGCCGGTGGTAGTGCGCCCGGCCCGGCGCACAAAGCTCTTGATGGTCTTGGGGTAGGCTACGCCGACGGGTGCGTTGCCAGCGGGCGGAGAGCGATCGTCCGGCGTTGCAGCATTGCTGCACGGAGCGGCGGGAGCGGGAGCGGTGGAATGCGTTGCGGTCACAGAGATCAATTGTAGAGAGGCATCCATGCCTTGACCCACTGGGACAAGACATCGTTCAGGCTTGTGTTGTCAGGATGCACCAATGTGGGGAGATTCAGCACAGTGGCGGCCGCTTGCAGCGCCTGGAGCGGGTTGTCCAGCACCAGCGGCGCGGCGCCATGCTGCTTGGAGAGCTTTTCGCCATCAGCACCCCGCACGAGCGGGGTGTGCAGGTACAGCGGTGTTGGCTGTTGCAGCGCCTGCTGCAAAAGGATCTGCCGGGGCGTGTTGTCGGCAAGGTCTTCGCCGCGCACGACATGGGTGATGGCTTGCGCGGCGTCGTCCACCACCACGGCCAGTTGGTAGGCCCACAGGCCATCGGCGCGGCGTAGCACGAAGTCGCCCACGCTGCATGGTACGTCCTGCTGCTGCGAACCCAAGCGGCGGTCTGTCCAGTGCAGCGTATTATTTGCTATCGAAAATGTAGCTGACTGCGCTTGACAGGCGGGCGTTGAAGCCTGTTTTTTCATAAAATCGGTGGTGGCAAAACGCCACGACCGGGCAGCGCGCCCCTGCAGGCCGTTGCGGCAGGTGCCGGGGTAGGGGCGCTCAATGTGGCGCTGGCGTGTGTGGCCTGCGGCTTCATGGACCATTTCAATGTCCTTGCGTGTGCAAGCGCAGGGGTAGGCCAGTCCGCAAGCTAAAAGCTGATCCAGCGCCTGCTGGTACAGGGCGCCCCGGCGGGATTGCCACAGCGGTGGTTCGTCGGGCACCAGGCCGCAGGTCGCCAGCTGGGCAAGAATGTGTTCGCCTGCGCCAGGCAGGCAACGGGGTGTGTCCACATCTTCGATACGTACCAGCCAGCGGCCGCCCTGGCCGCCGTTCCATGCGCGCGCATCCAGCCAACTGGCCAGCGCAGCCACCAGCGAGCCTGCATGCAGCGGGCCCGTAGGCGACGGCGCAAACCGGCCAACGTAACCCCCTGCGCTCATGCAATGGCGAGTGCCAGTTCCAGCCCGGAAATGAAGGCATCTTCGAGCCGGTGGCCCAGGCACCAGTCGCCACAGGCGCCAAGACCTGTGGCTTCGTCCCAAAGGTGGCTCTGGCCCAGGGGCTTGGTGGTCTGCGCGTAACGCCAGCGGTGCACTTCGGCATGCGCGGGTGCGGCACGGATGCCGGTGACCTCAGAAAACGCCTTGAGCAACTTGGCCTGCACGCGATCGGGATCATCCTCGAGGTGCTCTGCCGACCATGCCGGGCTGGCCTGCACCGTCCAGCGCTCAATGCTGTTACGGCCTGGCTTGGACGACTCGCGTGCCAACCACGCGATGCGGTGGTGGGTGCTGCGGGCGGCATTCCATTGCGGTCCCAGCGTGGTCAGGCCCGGGCGCACGGCTTGCGGAAAGGCCGCCATCAGTGTCCAGCAGGGGGCCTGGGATACGTGGGCCATGGCCTGTGAGAGCGCGCTGCCGGTGCCGCTGGCGTCCAGCAGGGCGCGGGCTGGGGTTGCAGGCTGGGCGATGAGGACGGCATCAAAACCGGCGACGACGTGCTGGGCACCGTCGGTTTCTTCTGTGCAGAGCTGCCAGTTGCCTGGGGCCATGCGATCAGGCTCGATGCGCACCACGCGGGTGTGGGTTTGCAGGCGGCCTGCCTGCTGCAAAGGTTGCGCCCAAGCGGCCACCAGGCTGCCCATGCCAGGCTTGGCAACCCAGTGCGCGTCCTTGGGCAGGGGGCTGGCGGCCACCACGCGGCCTGCAGCGTCGAGAACGCGCACGGTGTTGGCACTCCAGGGGCGGCACAGGCCGGGCACCGTGTCCAGGGCCTGGGTAAATCGGGCGTCGCGCACCGTAAAGTACTGCGCTCCGGCGTCAAAGCTGCCGTAGGGGGTTTCGAAGGTGCTGGTGCGGCCGCCGGCTCGGTCGCTTTTTTCGAAAACAGTCACCTGGTGCCCCGCCTGCATGAGGGTGCGTGCGCATGTTATTCCGGCCATGCCAGCGCCGATCACGGCGATGCGACGAGGATTTTGTGCAGCGCGCGGTACTCGGAGACGGGTGGCGCGGGAGGGCTTGGGAGGGGGCATGTTCGGGCCTTTCGGGCAGGTGTCAGTCAGGTGGGTTGTGCAACGCACCCACTCTACACGCCTCGCGCGGGCTTGCGCATCAAAAATGGTGGTGGTTTTCCAGCAGCGCACGCCGTGTCGCAGGGCTTTTTAACTGGTTCAGCCACCATTGCAGTGCCCGGCCGGGTACGGTAAAACCCGGGCCGCCCCAGGCATAGTGCAGGCGCACGCTGCGCTCGGGCCGTGCGACCTTGCGTACCACCAGTCGGCCCGCTTCGACATACGGCCGCACCATGGGCTCAGGCAAAAAACCGCCGCCCAGCCCCCGCAGTTGCACCTGTATCTTGGCTTGCATGCTGTCCACGGTCAGCACGTCCTGCCCACCGAGCAGGCCCATGGTCATGCCGCCGCGCTGTGCTGAATCGGCCACGGCCACGGCACGGTGCTCGCGCAGGGTGGCATCGGTGATGGGTTCTGGGGCGTTGGCCAGCGGGTGGTGTGGCGCCACCACGTAAACAAACAACAGATCGCCCAGTGGTGCCTGCTGGAGGCCTGCTACGGTGTTGCCGCCCTCCGCGATGCCGATGGCCAGGTCTGCTTGGCCCGAGGTGAGTGCTTCCAGTGTCCCCGTCATGATTTCTTCGCGCAGCTTGAGATGCGTGGGGGGTGAAAGGGCATAGAAGGCGTCCACCAGTTCGAGCATGGTGTGGGGTGACATCGCGCCATCGATTGAAAGCGTCAGCTGCGATTCCCAGCCGGTGGCAACGCGGCGCACGCGGTGGGCCACCGCCTCCACGTCACGCAGAAGGCGCTCGCCTTCGCGCAACAGTTCTGTGCCGGCCTCGGTAGGGCGCGCCTGGCGGGCGCTGCGGTCGAACAGCAGCACATCCAGGGCGTCTTCGATCTGGCGCACGCGGTAGGTCAGTGCGCTGGGAACCAGCCCCAGTTGCCGTGCGGCTGCGGCAAAGCTGCCGACCTCGGCAATCACCTGCAGCATGGACAGGTTCTCGGGCGTTAGAGCATCGTGGGCGGAGCGCATAGGGTTCAAATGATTTGAATTGTTCCATCAATCCAGCAGGCCCGCAGGTGCGGTCGTCGCTTCTACAGTGGGGGGTCGATTAAGCCACCCAAAAAGGAGCTACACCATGATGACTATTCGCAAATCACAGGACCGGGGCTATGCCGACCATGGTTGGCTCCAGTCGTACCATAGTTTCTCGTTTGCCGGTTACCACGACCCCCGCCACATGGGGTTTGGCAACTTGCGCGTCATCAACGAGGACCGTATCGCCCCGGGCGCTGGCTTTGGCACGCACGGCCACCGCGACATGGAGATCATCAGCTATGTGCTATCGGGTTCCCTGGCCCACAAGGACAGCATGGGCAACGTGGTGGCCATTGCTCCGGGCGAGGTGCAGCGCATGAGTGCAGGCACGGGGGTAACGCACAGCGAGTTCAACCATGCGCCGGGTGAGACCACACATTTTCTGCAGATATGGATTCTTCCCGACCAAAACGGGATTGCGCCTGGCTATGAGCAAAAAGCCTTTCCAGCAGAGCAAAGGCAGGGGCGCTTGCGTCTGGTGGCCTCGTCCGATGGGGCGCAGGGATCTGTGCGCATCCACGCCGATGCAGCGCTCTATGCTGGGTATTTTGACGCGGGTGAGGCGGTCGAGATGGCACTGGATCCGCAGCGCAAATGCTATGTGCATCTGGTGCGCGGCGCATTGCAGGTCAATGGCCAAGCCTTGGCAGCGGGTGATGCCGCCCTGCTGGAGCGGGAGAGCACGCTGAGGTTGGACCAGGGCGCCGGTGCCGAGGTGCTGGTGTTTGACTTGCTGCCCTGATTCAGGCCGCACGGGTCAGCAGGGTTTCTTCGATCTTGCCCGCCAGCTGGGAGATGGCCATGGCGGCCGGACAGCCCGGAACCTGCAGCAGCAGTAGCTGGCGGCGCATCACAGCGTCGCGCACGGCGTTATCGGCCGGGATATCACCCATGTGGATCAGGCGCAGTGGGCGACCCGAATGGGTCGTGACAAAGCGTTCGAGGACCTGTTGCAGCTGGCTGGTGATGGCGCGCCCGTCGCCCGGGCGGGCCGTCTGGTTGACCACCATGCGGATATGTTGGCGTTGCTGTTGCATGGCCAGCACCTTGATGGCGGCGTAGGCATCTGTGAGCGAGGTGGGCTCGGGGGTGGCTACTACCAATACCTCGGAGGCCAGCGACACCGAGAACAGCACCACATCGGAGATGCCGGCGCCCGTGTCGAGCAGGATCACATCGAAGCGAGGCGCCAGCGTCTGGATCACGCTGAGAAACTGGTTGCGCACCTCGGGCGTCAGGCGCGAATATTCGACCATGCCCGAGCCTGCCAATACCACGGAAAAACCGCCGGGCGCTGCGATCACGGCGTCGTCCAGGCTCGACTTGCCGATGAACACGTCATGCAGCGTGATTTTCGGGTGCAGGTTGAGCACCACGTCGAGGTTGGCCAGGCCCAGGTCGGCATCAAGCACCAGCACGCGCAGGCCACGGCGGGTAAGTGCCGCAGCCAAATTGGCCGAAACAAAGGTCTTGCCCACGCCACCCTTGCCACTGGTGATGGCAATGATGCGTGCGCCCGGGGGCTGTGTCGCCGGTGTGCCGGGGACAGGCGCTGTGGTGGAGGGGGACGGCGCGTCGCTCATTTTCTTGCTTTCAGTGGGCGCTGTCATTGAGGTTCAGGGAGTTCAGGTCGCCCCATCCAGATGGAGTGTAAAGAGGGCCAAAAAGCATGCCCTTTTCCTCTGCGGTGACAGTGCTGTCAGGCTGTTCTTCGATGCACACGCGGTTGCGTCCTTCGGCCTTGGCCCGGTAGAGCAGGTGGTCGGCCCGATCCGTCCAAAGCGGAGTGGTCGAGCGAATCCATTGCAAGGCATAAGCCCCGCCCACGCTGATGGTGATGCTCAACTCGGTGTTGGAGTCGATGCGCACGGGCGTCGTAGCGATGGTGCGGCGGATGCGCTCGGCCACCGCTTTGCCAAAGGCTGCCTGGCAGGCGGGCAACACCACAGCAAATTCTTCGCCACCATACCGGGCCAGGGTGTCCATGGGCCGCACGCATTGTGTCAACGTGTTCGCCACGGCCTGCAGCACCTTGTCACCGGCCAGGTGGCCGTAGGTGTCATTCACATGCTTGAAATGGTCGATGTCGAGCATCAGCAGCAATGCGGCTTCGCCCGATCGGGTGACGCGATCGATTTCCCGCTCGAGTACGGCCTGGAACTGGCGTCGATTGGCCAGGCCAGTGAGTGGGTCGCGCAGGGAAAGGTCGCACAGCCCGTCAATCATTCTTTGCAGGTACTGCGCCGGCGTGGTGCCCGTCGGAGGAATCTCCCCACGGCCGAGCAAAGCGGCAGCTGTATCCAGGCGCAGGTCGCGCAGGTCAACAGAGAGAAGGGGAGCGATTTTGGCCACGTGTTACAAGGGTCAATTCAGTCCGAGTGTACCTGTGCATCGGGTGGTTGTAGCTGGCGTAGTGCTCGCAGGGCATCCGCATCGGTGCGGTACATGCGCAGCTTGGGTCCGGGGGTTAAAACCCCTGCGCGCTCCAGTACCTGCTCGATCGGCAGTTTGAGCCCGCTGATGTGCAGTGTGCAACCTTCGCGCAAGACCAGTGCCTGCAGCCGGGCGAAAGTTTCCACGCCGGTCACGTCGACGCGGTTGATTGGCTGGGCAAACAGGCAGACATCGGTCAGGCCCGGGCGGGCCGCCATTCGGTCGGCCATTGAGCGCTCTAGTGCGCTGGCCGATGCAAAGTCCAGTTCCGCGTCCATGCGCAGGGCCAGCAAATCGGGGGCCAGCGGGGCGAGCTGCCACAGCTGCCGGTCGCGCAGACTGCCGTCGGGGTGCAGGCCGACTTCAATGATGCGGGGGTGCAGGCGTTGGTAAAGATAGTGGCTGAGGTTCATCAACAGGCCCACCAGTACGCCCCAATACAAATAAGGGGCTGTGGCCAGGGTGATGGCGAAGGTCGTAGCGCTGATGGAGGCCTCGACCCGCGATATACGCCACAGTTTATGCAGCGTCGCGGGTTTGATCAGGCCCGTAATAGCCATTACTACGACGGCGGCCAACACCGATTGCGGCACATGGTGCAGCGCAGGGGTCAACCACAGCAAGGCGACAAGCACCACGACACAGGAGAACACCGAGGCCCAGCCGGTGCGGGCTCCGGCATACAGGTTGATGGCCGAACGCGAAAACGAGGCGCTGGTGGCAAAGGCGCCGCACAGGCCTGAACTGATCTTGGCCAGGCCATGGGCCATCAGATCCTGGTTTTCATTCCAGCGTGTTCCGCTGCTCTGGTGGTCTACTTTTGCGCTAGAGGCCGTTTCCAGAAAACTGACCAGGGTGATCACCAGCACCGGCATGATGAGTGCGCCCAGCGTGGACCAAGGCAAAGCGCCCGGCCAGAAGGGGTGAGGCAGGCCGGAGGGCAGAACCCCCACCACGGCGCCGCCACCTTCGGCGTAGCCCATGGTCTTGCTGATGAGTGCAGCACCACCCATGACAACGATCACGGCCGGAAATCTGGGCCAACGCTTGCGTGCCAGCCAGAGCGCCGCAATGCTGCCCAGGCCCATGGCTGCGCCCGCCACATCGAAATGCTGTAGGCTGGGGCTGCCGATCAGTTCGGTCAGCGATACGTGCAACCCCAGCAGGCCCGGCAGTTGCGAGGCCAGAATCAGCAAGGCGGCTGCCTGTGTGAAACCGCTGAGCACGGGGGATGTGACCAGATTGAGCAGCCAGCCAAACCGCACCAGGCCCAGTACGAGCTGGAGTGCGCCCGACAGCAGCGCAATCCACACCGCAAGAGACACCCATTGCGCGCTGCCCGGCACCGCCAGGCCGCTGAGAGACGTGCCGATGAGCAGGCTCGTCAGGGCCGTGGGGCCTACACCCAGCCGGGTGGACGAGCCCCAGAGCACCGCCACCAGGCCCGGTAGGAGCGAGGCATAAATGCCCGTGACCAGTGGCATGCCGGCCAGTGCGGCGTAGGCCACGCCCTGGGGCACGAGCATCAGGCCAACGGTCAGGCCTGCCCAGAATTCGCCCTTGAGAAGCTCGCGATCGGGCCGAGGCCAGGCCAGAAAGGGAAACCAGCGGGTCATGGTGACGGGCAGCATGCCGCCATTGTCGTGCCGATGATGAGCCTTTGTCCTACGCTGTGATCCGTCCTGTCTGACCCGGCAGGCGGGGTCGGGACTCTAAAGTTCCAGTCATCCCATTTTTGAGAGGAGTCTCTTCATGAACAACGAGCATTTTTCCTATCGAGCAGCCCAACGTATCGCCACTGTGGTGGCTGTCTCCGCACTGGCCTTTGGACTGGTCGCTTGCGACAAGCCCCAAGACGCTACGCTCGGCCAGAAGATTGACAACGCTGTCGAAAAGACCGAGCAGGCGGCCCAGGATGCCAAGGTGAAAGCTGAGCAAGCCGCCCAGGACGCCAAGGTCCAAGGTGAAAAAGCCATGCAATCGGCTGAAAAAGGACTGGAAAAAGCGGGCGACAAAATGGAGGCCGCAGCGCAGGAGGCGGGCGCCATGGCACGTGATGCCGCCAGTTCGGCCGCCACACTGGCCAGCGATGCAGGCATTACGGCACAGGTGAAAGCCGGCCTGGCCAAGGACTCCGACCTCAGTGCGCTGAAGATCGACGTGGACACCCGCAGTGGCGTGGTCACTCTCAACGGCACCGCGCCTTCGGATGCTGCACGCGAACGTGCCGCCGCCATTGCGCGGGAGGTGAAGGGTGTCACCTCCGTCATCAACCATTTGACGGTGTGAACAAGCGCGGGTGGCTGCGCGCTACCATGGCGCCATGAAAGATACCGCGCCCGACCTGTCCACCCGCATTGTTCACCATTCTTACCAGCCCCCTGTGGGCTTTGCGGCGCCGCAGCCCGGCGTTTTCAAGGCATCCACTGTCATATTCCCCAGCGTTGCCGCACTGCGCACGCGCGAGTGGAAAGACAAGAGCGGCTATACCTATGGGCTGCATGGCACTCCTACCACCTTCACCCTGGAAGAACGCTTGTGCACGCTCGAAGGTGGTTTGCACTGTGTGCTGGTGCCCAGCGGACTGGCGGCGATTGGCAATGTCGCCCTGGCGCTGCTCAGGGCGGGCGACGAAGTGCTGGTTCCCGATAACGCTTACGGGCCGAACAAGGCCATGGGTTCGACCACTTTGGCCCAGTTTGGGGTGCGCCAGGTGTTCTACGATGCACTGGATACTGCCGATTTGGCTGCCAAGATCACGCCTGCGACCCGTCTGGTCTGGCTGGAGGCACCCGGCTCGGTGACGCTTGAATTTCCGGACCTGTGCGAGCAGGTGCGCATTTGCCGCGCCAACGGGGTGCCCACCGCGCTGGACAATACCTGGGGGGCGGGCCTGGCGTTTGCACCCTTCGACCTGTTGGGTGATGGCAGTGGCAGCCTGGCGGTGGATGTGTCCGTGCACGCCCTCACCAAGTACCCCAGCGGCGGTGGGGATGTGCTTATGGGTAGCGTTATTACAAGAGACCCCGCCTTACACCATCAGATCCAGCGCACCCACATGCACCTGGGACTGGGCGTGGGGGCTAACGACGCCGAGGCCATACTGCGCGCGCTGCCGAGCATTGGCCTGCGCTACCGCGCCCACGACCAGGCCGCGCGCACCCTGGCTCGGTGGATGCAGCAGCAGACCCCTGTGGCCCAGGTGCTGCACCCCGCATTGCCCGATTCGCCGGGCCATGCCCATTGGAAAGCCCTGTGCGGTGCAACCCGGGATGGCGAAGGCCTGGCTGCTGGCCTGTTCAGCGTGGTCATCGATGCGCGGTATTCCCAAGCCCAGGTGGATGCCTTCTGCGATGGCCTGGAGTATTTCAAGCTGGGGTACAGCTGGGGCGGCCCCATGAGCCTGGTGGTTCCCTACGAGCTGGGCAGCATGCGCAGCCAGCCCTCGCCGCACCTGCGGCCGGGCACCTTGGTGCGGTTTTCCATGGGGCTGGAAGCCGTGCAGGACTTGCAAGCCGATGTGGAGCAGGCCATGCAGCGTGCCTTTGGTTGAGGCTGCATGTGCCTTCCATCAACAGACTGAAAGAGTAGGGTATCGGTTGAGATAGATCAAGAAGCGGCAATGAGGGCATACATTGGGTGAACAACCTCTGGATGCCATGACGACCCACACTGCCTCTGACCGCGACACCCAACCTATTGTCTTGCAGGCGTTGCGTTGGGCCGACCCTTGGCGCTGGCTGCAGCGCGGCTGGCAGGACATGCGTTGCGCCCCGGGTATTGCCTTGTTCTATGGCGCCTGCTTTTGGGGCATGGCACTGCTGTTGGGCTGGGTGTTCCGGTCGCGGCCTGAATATGTCATGTCGATGGCCAGCGGCTGCTTGCTGTTGGGGCCTTTTTTGGCCATGGGCCTGTACGACACCAGCCGCCGCCGCGAGGCAGGCTTGGAGCCTGAGCTGGGCCAGTCCATCACCTGCTGGGACAAACACATGGGCAGCATGGGCATGCTGGTGCTGGTGCTCATCGTGCTGGAACTGCTCTGGGGCCGGGCGTCCCTGGTGGTGTTTGCTGTGTTCTTCAACACTGGCATGCCCTCCACCACGGGCGTGGTGCAAGCCATTTTCAATTTGCAGAACTGGAGCTTCGTCGCTGTTTACACCGTGGTGGGTGGCGTTTTTGCGGCCATCGTGTTCTCCGTCAGCGTGGTGTCCATCCCCATGATCCTGGACCGTGACACCGATGCACTCACCGCAGGCATCACCAGCATGCGGGTGGTGGTGGAAAACACCGGAGTCATGCTGCTCTGGGGGGCATTGATCACGTTGCTGGTGGTGGCGTCCATGGTTTTCTGGGGCGCAGGGCTGCTGCTGGTCGGTCCCTTGTTGGGTCATGCCAGCTGGCATGCCTATCGTGCGGCCGTGGCGGTGCCTGTGGCTGTGGGGTCATGAAGGCTCTTCACAGGGCAAGCTGTTACAGTGGGACTCCACTTTAGAGAGAGCAATCACCTTGGCAACCCCCAATTACGGATACGAAAAACGCCAGCGTGAGCTGGCAAAAAAGAAGAAAAAAGAAGAAAAACTGCGCGCTAAGGCGTCAGGCCCCCGCTATGACACCAACGGTGCCCCTTCCGATGGAGTCGCCGAGAACCATCCCGGCCAGCCCGCCGCCCCTGGTGGCGAGAACGCCCCGTCCTGATAAACGCCCACCCTGCCCAAGGCCCTTGTTCAGCGCAGCAACTTGCGCAGTGCGGGCCACACGTTCCCGAGCATGATCGGATGTGCCTGGGCATTGGGGTGAATACGGTCGGGCTGGAACAGGGCCGTA
The DNA here is from genome assembly GCF_003096555.1 of Simplicispira sp. 125. NCBI lineage: Bacteria > Pseudomonadati > Pseudomonadota > Betaproteobacteria > Burkholderiales > Comamonadaceae > Simplicispira > Simplicispira sp. 125. Next base: position 882,431 of record NZ_QEKM01000001.1, read on the forward strand.
GCGTCTGGCCCGTTGGCCACACCTTCCAGCAAAAAAGGCACCAGCGCCGTTTGGTGCTGGCGCGCCACCTCTCCAAAAGCAGCGGCAAAGCGCCGCGCATAGTCGCTACCGTAGTTGGGCGGTACCTGCATGCCCACCAGCAGCACCTTGGCACCGGCCTTTTGCGCTGCCTGTGCCATGGCGGAGAGATTGTCCTGCGTGTTCTTCATAGGCAAGCCGCGCAATGCGTCGTTGCCACCCAGTTCGATCACCACCACGGCAGGCTTGTGCTTGTCCAGCAGCGCGGGCAGGCGCGCCCGGCCGCCCGACGTGGTATCGCCGCTGACGCTGGCGTTGACCACGGTGGCGGCCACCTTTTCGTCGGCCAGGCGTTTCTCCAGCAAGGCCACCCAGCCCGTACCACGGGCCAGGCCGTACTCCGCGCTGAGGGAGTCGCCCAGCACCAGGATCGTTGGCCCACTGCCCTTGGCAGACGCCTGCGCCGTTCCCAGGCAAAGCCCCGCCAGTGGGCTGGCTGCCAAGCCCAGGATAAAGTGGCGCCGAAGCCGATCTGTTCTCACGTTCGAACACCTTTCATCATTCATGTCTGATTCTTCTACGCCACCTGCGCACCCCGTCATTGCTGTCGAGCATGTGTTCAAGTCGGTCAGCGACTCCACGGGTACGCTCGACATTCTGCGCGACATTGATTTCCGGCTGGCGCACAGGGAAACCGTGGCCATCGTTGGAGCGTCGGGCTCGGGCAAGAGTACGCTGCTGTCCATCATCGCCGGGCTCGATACCCCCACGCGCGGCACGGTGCGCCTGGATGGGCAGGACCTGTTCGCTCTGGGCGAGGACGACCGTGCCGCCTTGCGGGCGCAGAAGATTGGTTTCGTGTTCCAGAGCTTTCAGCTCATGGGCAACTTGACCGCGCTGGAAAACGTGATGCTTCCACTGGAGCTGGCAGGCCGGCGCGATGCGCGCAAGCGTGCGACCGAGATGCTGGAACACGTTGGCCTGGGCCAGCGCCTGGGCCACTACCCCAAGGTACTCTCAGGCGGCGAGCAGCAGCGTGTGGCGCTGGCGCGGGCCTTCGTGGTGCAGCCGGCGGTGCTGCTGGCCGACGAGCCCACGGGAAGCCTTGATTTCGCCACTGGCGAGACCATCATGCAGCTCATGTTCGACCTCAACCGCGAGCAAGGCACCACGCTGGTGCTGGTCACGCACGACCGGGGCATTGCACAGCGTTGCGAGCGCTGCATCACGATAGAAGCCGGGCGTGTGGCGATGGCCTGAATTTTGGATATTTTTGCCTGATTAGCGACATACCTCAGTTCGTCGTGAACGTTCCGCCATTGCCAGCCCTCCAACAACCAGTGCCGAGTCATCGGCCAAGGAGCAGGCAATGTCAATGAATGCCATCCAGTTCCAGCGCGGCCTGTCGCTGCCCCAGTTCCAGGCTCTCTACGGCCGTGAAGAACAGTGCGAACGCGCCTTGGTGGCCGCCCGCTGGCCCCACGGCTGGCAGTGTGCCCACTGCGGCTGCAAGCGCTTCTTTCTCACCCGCAATGGCATCGGCCGCCAGCTGTGGGAGTGCTTTATCTGCGGCTACCAGAGTTCGAGCATCGTGGGCACCGTGATGGAGCACACCCATCTGCCCCTGCGGCTGTGGTTCCTGGCCATGTATTTGCTCACCCAGCACAAGAACGCCATTCAAGCGCCCTGGCGCTCAAGCGCCAGTTGGGTGTGTCCTACAAGACAGCGTGGCTGCTCAAACACAAGCTGATGCAGGCCATGGGCCAGCGCGATGCGCGCTATCTGCTGAGCGGGCGTGTGGAGATCGATGATGCCTACCTTGGGGGCGAGCGCGCAGGCAGTATCAACGGTGGACGCAAGGCGGCCAACAAATCCGCCTTTGTAGCTGCCGTACAGACCAGCGAGAACGGCAGGCCGCTGTACCTGCGCTTGGTGCCAGTGGCGGACTTCACGAATCAGGAGATGGCGCAGTGGGCGCAGCGCTATCTGGCGCCCGGCTGTCATGTGGTCAGCGATGGCACACCTGCCTTTGCCCAGGTGCGCCAGGTGGGCGCTATTCATGAGCCCCACGTCACGGGAGGTGGCCGCCAGGGGGCGCAGACGCCCCAGCTGCACTGGGTCAACACCCTGCTGGGCAATCTCAAGACCAGTGTGGCGGGAACGTACCACTCGTTTGATCATGCCAAATATGCTGCACGCTACCTGGCGGAGTTCTGCTACCGCTTCAACCGCCGCTTTGACCTGCCCGCCATGCTGCCAAGGCTGCTGCGGGCGCTAGTAACCACAAGGCCTCTTCCATTGAAAATGTTGCGTGTGTCTGAGGTACGTAGCTAATCAGGTATTTTTGGCCTCTAGCGCTTTATGGATAAGCGATAGCAGCTATAAATTATATAGCATTCGTGTGCAGCGGATAATTACGCCATGTCCAGCCCCAAAGTCCTCTTCGGCTTCCATGCCGTGGGCGTGCGCCTGAAAACCGCGCCGCAATCCATTATTGAAATCTATTACGAGGCCACGCGCCGCGATGCGCGCATGCGCCAGTTTCTGGACCGCGCCAGGGAAGCGGGCGCCCGGATGATCGAGGCCGACAGCCTGCGCATTGCCAAGCTGGCCGGTAGCCATGGCCACCAGGGCGTGGCCGCGCGGGTGCAGCCCCTGCCGCAGGCCACCTCGCTCGACGAACTGCTGGAAGACCTGGAAGCCGCAGGCGTGGAGCAGCCTTTGCTGCTGGTGCTCGACGGCGTGACCGACCCGCACAACCTGGGCGCCTGCCTGCGCGTGGCCGATGGCGCAGGTGCCCATGCGGTGATTGCCCCCAAGGACCATGCGGTGGGCGTGAACGCCACGGTAGCCAAGGTGGCCAGTGGTGCCGCAGAAACCGTGCCGTATTTCATGGTGACCAATTTGGCGCGCACGCTGAACGAGCTCAAGGAGCGCAACATCTGGATCATCGGCACCAGCGACGATGCCCCGCAAACCATCTACCAGGCAGACCTGAAGGGCCCGGTCGCGCTGGTGCTGGGTGCCGAGGGCGACGGTATGCGCCAGCTCACGCGCAAAACCTGCGACGCGCTCGTCAGCATTCCCATGAAGGGAGCGGTCGAGAGCCTGAACGTGTCCGTGGCCAGCGGTGTGTGTCTGTACGAAGCCCTGCGCCAGCGTGCCGTCTGAACCCGCGGCGGGGGCGCAAGCGCTCGAATCCGCCATCGCCGGGGTGCGCCAGGCCCGACACATCGCCGTGCTCACCGGCGCTGGCGTGAGCGCCGAATCGGGCGTACCCACGTTCCGCGATGCGCAAACCGGCTTCTGGGCACAGTTCCGCGCCCAAGACATGGCCACCCCTGAGGGTTTTCGGTCCCACCCGCAGCGGGTGTGGGACTGGTACCAGTTTCGCCGCGGCCTGGTTGCGCAGGTGCAGCCCAATGCCGCGCACCGGGCACTGGCGGACTTCGCCCTGCACCACCCGGGGCGCATGACCTTGATGACGCAAAACGTGGACGGGTTACACCAGCGCGCGGGTAGTCCCCAGGTGCTGTGCCTGCACGGAGAGCTGCAGCGCAACCGCTGGCTCGATCTGCCGTGCCCCCATTGCGACCTGGAGAACACGGTCGATGCGCGCCCGCCGTACTGTGGTGCCTGCGGCAACCTGGTTCGGCCGGATGTGGTGTGGTTTGGCGAGCCCTTGCCCCTGGCTGTGCTGGACGCTGCGCAGGCTGCGGCCCGCATGTGCGACCTGATGCTCGTGGTCGGGACTGCCGGTGCGGTGTACCCGGCCGCAGGCCTGGCGCACAGCGCCCGCGCCGCAGGCGCCCGGGTGGTGGTGGTGAACACCGCCGACAGTGCACTGGACGATGTGGCGCATGCCGTGGTGCGCGGCCCCGCTGCCGTGGTCTTGCCTGCATTGCTCGGTGTGTGATTTCTGCACACACTGTCCCTGAGTGGCTGGACAGGGGAGGGGGTGGTCATTAATATGCAGCCCCTTTGCATCTTTCAAGGTTCGTTATCCATGAGTCGCCGCCAATTTCTCCTGCGCACCACGCAAGCCGCCGCCGCCACCAGCCTGCCTACCTGGGCCCTCCCTGCGCTGGCCGCCGAAGAAGCCTTGTCGGCGCGGCATGTCACGCTGGGGTGCTCCATCGCGCTCACGGGCCCGCTGGGGCAGGCGGGTATCGAGCAAGTCGCCGGCATGAAAGCTGCGTTTGCTGAACTGAACCAGGCCGGTGGTGTTTTCGGGCGTGAAATCCAGCTGGAGGTGAAGGATGACGGCTACGTGGCTGCACGCACCCTGCAGAACGTTACCGCGATGCTGGCAGCCCAGTCGGCGTTTGCGCTCATCTCGCCGTTGGGTACCGCCAACACCGCGGCCATCCTGCCGCTGATCGAAGGCAAGGGCATACCTACCGTGGGGCCAGTCACCGGCGCGCCATCGCTGCGCACGGCTGAGCAACGGCATGTGTTCTTCGTACGTCCCAGCTACCGCGATGAAACCCAGCGCCTGGTCCAGCAGGTTGGCGATATGGGTCTCAAGCGCATTGCCGTGGTGTATCTGGACAACCCGTTTGGCAAGGAGGTGCTCTCGGACATGACCAAGGCGCTGGAAGCCGCACAGGTTGAACGTGCTGGTGAATTCGCCCTGGCCGTGGATGGCAAGAATGCCGTGGAATTGGCTGATCAGGTCGCTGCTGGAAGCCCCAGCGCCGTCTTGCTGGCCACTACGGGAACGGCCAACACCGCCTTCATGCTCGCATTCCGTGCACGCGCCGCCGGTGTGCCCATGGCCGGCCTGTCGGTCACGGTGATTTCGTCTGAAATGCCCAAACTGGGCGCGGCTACGCGCGGCATGGCGCTGGTGCAGGTGTTTCCAGACGCCAACTCGCAAAAATCGGTGCTGGTACGCAAGTTCCAGAGCACCATGAAGAACACGGGCGCCGCGCCTGCTTATCTGAGCAGTGCCAGCGCGCTGGAAGGCTGGATCAATGCGCAGGTGATGATTGAAGGCTTGAAGAATGCGGGCAAGGACCTGACCCGCGAGCGCTTGCGCACAGGGCTGGCCAGCGTGCGCAGCCTGTCCTTTGGTGACTTCAGCGTGGGCTTTGGCAACAAGGCGCCTTATGTGGGCACCGACTCGATCTACCTCGCCATTTACGCTGAAAAAGGCCGCCGCCTGAGCTGAACCTTGCGCTAGCGCAAACAGCCTCCGCTGCCGCTGCGCGCAGCGTTGACGCCGCAGGGGCCTGTTGTTGATACTGCCTGCTGACTGCGGGTCAGGGTAGACGGGCCGTTTCCTGGCTGCTCCCTTGTGCTCGTCACTGGAGGGGCCATGGAGCACACAGCCTGTACGCAGGAAGCGCTGCAAAAGAGCATTGAGCGCCTGGAGCGCGAGAACCAGGCCTTGAGGGCTGCGCTGGAGGGCAGCGACAACGCGCTCAAAGAGGCGCGTGCCACGCTGGTGCGCGGCGCGGCCTATAACAAGCGGGTCTATCAAGAATCGCCCGTGCCCATCGTCATCATCGACCCGGCCATTGGCATCGTAGATTGCAACCAGGCGGCGGTGCGCATCTACGGTTTCTCATCGCGCGACGAGGTGCTGGGCAAAATGCCGCTGGATTTCTCGGCACCAACGCAATATGACGGTACCGACACCCAGACCGCGGGCGAGGAAATCACGCGCTCCATCTTTGAGCACGGCATTGCCAATTTTCTCTGGCGTGCGCAGCGCGCGAATGGTGAAATTTTCGATGCCGAGGTCAATCTCATGGCCTTCGATTGCGGCGGCCGTATTTTGCTGCGCTTCACGGTGGATGATGTGTCGGAGAAGCGCCGTGTGCGGCAGGAGATCGACCGCCAGCAGGCTGAGATCCGCAAACTGCTGCAAGAGCAGCAGGTGATTTTTGAAAACACCCCCAATGGCATTTGTTATTCCGCCGATGGCATCGTGCTGCGGGTCAACAAGCGCTTGTGCGAGAGTCTGCAGATGGCGCGCGAGGATTTGCTGGGCAAGCCGGTAGCGCAGGCACTGTTTTCTAGCGAGGACAACTACCAGGCCTTTGCGGCCATGGCGGGGCCGCTGCTCAGCGCCGGCAAGGTGGTGCGCACCGAGTGGGAGTTTCGGCGCAGCGATGGCACATCCTTCGTGGCCATGGTGTCGGGTCAGGGCATCAGCATTGCGGGCTACGAACGCTCGGCTGTTTGGATTTACGAAGACATCACCGAACGCAAGAAACTCGAACGCGACCGCCAGGAGAACGAGGACCGCCTGCTCCGCATTCTGGAGAACAGCCCCGTAGGCGTGGTCATTGGCACGCCGGAAGGGCAACTGGTGTTTGCCAACCGCCAGCATGCCGAAATGATGGGGGTGCTCTCTGAGGACATACCGTCGTACAACACCTACCGTTCCTGGCGCAACCCGGCAGACCGCGATACGTTCATGGAGCAACTGCGCCGCGACGGCAGTGTGAAGGCCTACCAGGCCGATCTGGTGCGCGCCGATGGCTCCCCCATCACCGTGCTGCTGTCATCCATGTTGCTGGATTTCTCTGATGGGCGTTACCTGGTTTCCTGGCTCTATGACATCACCGAGCGCCAGATCGTGGAGCAGCGCATCGCGCGCAGCGAGGAGCGCCTGAACCTTGCCTTGCGCGCCGCCCATCTGGGCCTGTACGACTGCACCATCGACGACCAGGGGCGTATCGGTGAGGTGACGGTGAACGACATCTGGGCCGAGATGCTCGGGTACGGCAAAGAAGAACTTCTGGCCCGCTACCCCGATCACCTGGCGTGCTGGAGCGACCTGATTCATCCTGACGACCTGCCCGACGTGCAGCAACGGTTGCAGCGCTTTCTGGGGAACCAAGTGCAAGAGCACCGTGCCACCTTTCGCATGCGCACCCACTCTGGGCAATGGCGTTGGATTCAGGACACGGGCGACGCCGCCCTGCGCGGGCCGGACGGGCGCCCGCGCCGACTGGTCGGTATCAACCAGGACATCACTGACCAGAAAATGGCCGAGACCAGCCTGCGCGCGAGCGAGGCCCACAACCGCAAATTGCTGGACGAGCAGCAAACGATCTTTGACAACGCCCCCAACGGCATCATCTACACCGCCAACGGCGTGATCCTGCGCGTCAACCAGCGCATGTGTGAACACCTGGGCTACGTGCCCGAGGACATGGTGGGCCAGCCAGGCCACATGATGTACCACTCACAGGACGACTACGCACGCTTTGGCGCTATGGTCGGCCCCTTGCTGGCCACGGGCAAGGATGTGAACGTGGAATGGGAGTTTGTGCGCCAGGATGGCCGCCCCTTCGTTGCCCAGGTCTCCGGGCGTGCCTTGCAGTCGACAGACCACAGCCACGTCACCATCTGGGTGTTTGAGGATATTGCCGAGCGCAAGGCTGCCGAACATGCCATGGCCGAGGCGCGCCGCGTGGCCGAAGAAGCCACCCGCGCCAAGAGCGATTTTCTGGCCAACATGAGCCATGAAATCCGCACCCCCATGAACGCCATCATCGGCATGTCGCACCTGGCGCTGCAAACCCCGCTGGACGCCCGCCAGCGCAACTATGTGGAAAAAGCGCACCGGTCCGCCGTGGGCCTGCTCGGCCTGATCAACGATGTGCTCGATTTTTCCAAGATCGAGGCCGGGAAGATGGTGATCGAGCAAACCGCGTTCCAGCTCGATGAGGTGATGGACCATTTGGCCAACCTGATTGGCCTCAAGACCGAAGACAAGGGGCTGGAGCTGCTCTTCCATGTGGCCCCGGACATTCCTGCAGGCCTGGTGGGTGACCCGCTGCGCTTGGGGCAAATCCTGGTCAACCTGGGCAACAACGCCGTCAAGTTCACCGAGCAGGGTGAGGTGGTGATCGGCATTGAAAAAACCGCCGAGGACGAACAGGGCGTGGAATTGCACTTCCGGGTGCGCGATACCGGCATTGGCATGACGCCTGAAGAACGCGCCAAATTGTTCCGACCTTTCAGCCAGGCCGACAGCTCCACCACCCGCCGCTACGGCGGCACGGGCCTGGGTTTGGCCATCTCGCGCAATCTGGTCGAGCAGATGGGCGGAAGCATCTGGGTCGAGAGTGCACTGGGCCAAGGCTCGGAATTCCACTTCACAGCCCGATTCGGCCGCCAGGAAAATAACGTGGTGCTGCCTCGCCTTGCGCGCGAGACATTGCAAGCCATGCGGGTCTTGGTCGTGGACGACAACGCCTGTGCCCGTGAAATCACCGCCAGCATTGCCCTCAGCCTGGGTCTGCAGGTGGATACAGCCATGGACGGCGCAGCGGCCCTGGCGGCCGTGGCCAGCGCCGAGCAGCAGCACCGACCCTACAGCCTGGTGCTGATCGACTGGAAGATGCCGCAGATGGACGGCATCGAAACCTTGCAACACCTGAACGCGCACGATCTGCTCCAGGTGCCGGCCGCCATCATGGTCACGGCCTATGGCCGCGAAGAGGCCCTGGGCGAAGCCGAACGGCGCGGCGTGGCGCTGCGCTCGGTGCTCACCAAACCGGTCATGGCCAGTCAGTTGCTGGACGCCATTGGCCGTACCCTGGACCACAAAGCGGTGACCGAGCACCAGTCAGGTCTGATTGGGCAAGACGCACAGGCTGCCATGCAACAGCTGGCAGGCGCTCGCGTGCTGCTGGTGGAAGACAACGAGCTGAACCAGGAGCTGGCGCTGGAACTGCTGCGTCATGCTGGCATGGATGTGGAGCTGGCCACCAACGGCCAGGAAGCGCTGGATGCGCTGGCCCGGGATGCGCGTTTCGACTGTGTGCTGATGGACTGCCAGATGCCCGTGATGGACGGCTACGAGGCCACGCAACGTATCCGCGACAACCCGGCACTGCAGACCCTGCCCATCATTGCCATGACCGCCAACGCTATGGCAGGCGACCGCGAACGCGCCCTGGCCCGGGGAATGAACGACTACATCGCCAAGCCGCTGGATGTGGGCAGCATGTTCCGCACCATTACCCGCTGGGTGGGCGCGCGCTGCGCCGTGCCGGGTGCTACCGCGGCAGCGGCGTCGCCGCCGTTGTCATCGTCGCTGCCGCTTGCCGCACCAGGGTTGCCGCACCTGCCCGGTATCGACACCCGCGCCGGTTTGGCAACCACCCTGCACAACGAGGTGCTGTACCGCTCACTGCTGGGCAAATTCCGCGCAGGTCAGGCGGGGTTTGCCGCTGGCTTTCGGGCAGTGCAAGGCCAGGGGGATGCCACGGCACCCGAGCGCTTGGCCCACACCCTCAAGTCGGTGGCCGGCAGCATTGGTGCACGCAGTGTGCAGGCCGCTGCAGCTGCGCTCGAGAGTGCCTGCAGAAAAGACGAGGCGCCTGCGCGCATTGCAGCCCTGCTGGAGGCGGTGGACGCGGCCTTGGCTCCAGTCATTGCGGGGCTGGACCGCCTGGATGCCGCAGTCAAGGATGTGTCAGTGGCTGCGCCCATAGCCCCGGACGTGCAGCAGGTACAGGTGTTTCGGCAGGAATTACAGGCCCTGCTGGTGGCCGGTGATGCCAGCTCGCTGGATCTGGTCGCCCGGCACGGCGGGCTGCTGCAGGTTGCCTGTCCGCACGCGCACCAAGCCATCGCCGCCGCCATTGACGGGTTTGACTTCGAAGCGGCGCTGTCTTTGATGCAGTAACGCTTAACGGGTGTGCACCACAAAGCGATTGCGCCCCGCGCCCTTGGCTTCGTACAGCGCCGCATCCGCCAGGTCCACCAGGGCCTGGGCGGGCTCGTCGGCCCGGGGCACGGCAGTGGCCACGCCCAGGCTGATGGTGACATGGCGGTGTGTGGGTGACTGGGCGTGCTCCAGGCGCTGCGCCTCAATCGCTGCACGCATCTGCTCTGCCAGGCGGTGGGCGCCGGTGCTGTCGGTGGACGGCAGCAAACAGCCAAACTCTTCGCCGCCGCAGCGCGCCACCAGGTCGGTGGGCCGCGTCACGCATGCGGCCAGGGTGCGGGCCACCTGGATCAGGCATTCGTCGCCTCCCGGATGGCCATAGTGATCGTTGAAGGCCTTGAAATGGTCAATGTCAATGGCAATCAGTGACACCGGTGTCTGCTCGCGTGCGGCGCGCTGCCACTCCAGTACCAGGCCCTCGTCAAAACGGCGCCGGTTGCTGATGCCTGTGAGATGGTCTTGCGTGGTCAGGCGCTCCAGCAGGTCACGGTTGCGCTTGAGCTCGATATGGTTGCGCACCCGGGCCTGCACGATGGACGGTCGAATGGGCTTGACGATGTAGTCGATGGCGCCCAGCGACAGGCCCCGGGCCTCGTCCTCTTCGTCGTCGCGCGACGATACGAACAGCACCGGGATACGCGCCGTGGCCGGGTTCTGCTTGAGCCGGGCACACACCTCGTAGCCATCCATGCCGGGCATCATGACGTCCAGCAAAATCAGGTCGGGCGGCTCGGCCGATGTGGCCAGCGCCAGGGCCCGCTCTCCGTTGATGGCCACCTTGACTTTGTAGTCCTGCTTGAGCACTGCCGAGATGATCTGCAGGTTCTCCGGGGAGTCGTCCACGACCAGAATGCTTGCTTGTGCTTCCATCTGCGCTTCCTCGGGTGCGATGACGAACCGGCGCAGTGTTCTCGTGGCCTGTGACCGGATGTGTTTGCCGCCGAAAAGAATACGGGGTTTCAGGTGCGCCGGGCCAAAAATCCGGCCCCGACTGCGCTGGATCAAATCGCCATCCTGTCCAAGGCGCGCAAGAGGGAAGCAGGGTGACGTAACTATTTGATGCATGGACGCTGGCGGGGCCTCATACCCAGCCGATGGCCCCCAGCACGGCGCCCGCGCCCAGTAGCCACAACAGGTGCAGCCGGGTGCGCCAGACCAGCACTGCGGTGGCCGCGGTCAGCAACCACAGTGGCCAGTCGGTGGCAGGCTGGCCCTGCGCACGGCCCAGCACCCAGGTGGTGGCCATCAGCAGCCCAATGACCAGGGGCGCCATGCCCTGTTTGAAGGCGCGCACCGCGCGCCGCTGGCGGTTGCGGTGCGCCCAGCGTGTGGCCAGCCACGTCAGCGTGGCGCTGGGCAGCATGATGCCCAGCATGCACAGCGCCGCCCCCAGCAGGCCATAGCCCCACCCGCCTGCGTTCAGCCCTACATGCCAGCCCAGCAGGGCAATAAACAGCACGTTGGGACCTGGCGCTGCTTGTGAAATGGCGATGCTGGCGCTGAACTGCATGTCGGTCAGCCAGGCATTGCGCTCCACCAGAAAACGGTGCATGTCGGGCGCCGTGGCAATGGCTCCGCCCACGGCCAGCAGCGAGATCGACAGGTAGTACAGAAACAGGTGCAGCCAGTCGAGGGGCTGTAAAACGATGGCGTGCGTCATGGTGCGAGCTTGCGCCAGGTGAGTACGCAGGCGGTGCCGCCCACCAGCAGCAGCACCCAGTACAGCGGCATGCGCAGCCACACCATGGCAGCAAACGTGGCCCCCGCAATGGCCGCGCACACCCAGGGTCCCAGCGGGTGGGTGCGCAGCGCGGCGGCCAGCTTCAGGCCCATGCCTGCAATCAGTCCCGCCGCCACCGCACCCATGCCGCGCAAGGCGCCCGCCATGGCGGGGTGGCTGGCCCACTGCGCGTACACCATGGCCGCCCCCAATGCCAGCACCAGCGGCAACGACAGCATGCCCGCCAGCGCCGCAAAGGCCCCGCACAGGCCAAAGTGGCGGTCGCCAATCATGATGGACAGGTTCACCACGTTGGGCCCCGGCATCACCTGGGCCACGGCCCAGTCTTCCAGGAACTCCTCGTTCGTCATCCAGCGCTTTTTCTCGACCAGTTCGCGCTGCACCACCGCCACCACGCCGCCAAAACCTTGCAGGGCCAGCCAGGTAAAAGACCAGAACAGATCCGCCACGTTGCGCGGGCCGGGCGCCACGGGCGCGGCGTCTGGGAGGAGGGGGGCAGAGTGCATAAAAAATTGAATAAAAAGTGACCCTAGCGCTTATCCATCAAGCGCTGATAGCTATCATAAAAATAGCTATTGGGCCTGCAACGGCCACCATCGTACGCCCGTGGCACACTGCGCGCTTTGCCCTGTACGAAAGCCTTTCCATGAAACTCATCCGTTACGGTGCGCCTGGTGAAGAGCGCCCAGGTCTGGTCGATGCCCAGGGTGTGCTGCGCGACCTTTCGATGCTGCTGGCCGACATTGGCCCTGCGCAGCTTGCGCCCCGCACCCTGGCGGCCCTGGCCGCCATTGACGCGGCGCGCCTGCCCGCCGTGCCAGGTCAACCGCGCCTGGGCTGCCCCGTGGGTGGGGTGGGCAAGATCGTGTGCGTGGGCCTGAACTACCGCGACCACGCGCTGGAGGCGGGCATGCAGCCACCGGCCGAGCCCGTGTTGTTCATGAAAGCCATCACGGCCTTGAGCGGCCCGAATGACCCCTTGCACATCCCGCCGGGTTCGCAAAAGACCGACTGGGAGGTGGAGCTGGGCATCGTCATCGGCACCCGCGCCCGCCATGTGACCGAGGCCGACGCATTGCAGCATGTGGCAGGCTACGTGCTGGGCAACGATGTGTCCGAGCGCGCCTACCAGATCGAGCGCGGCGGCCAGTGGGACAAAGGCAAGAGCTACGACGGATTTGCCCCCATCGGCCCCTGGCTGGCCACGGCCGATGCGGTGGCCGACCCGCATGCCATCGACCTGTGGCTGGAGGTCAATGGCCAGCGCGTGCAAAGCGGCAGCACGCGCAACTTTATCTTTGGTGTGCCCACGGTGGTGTCGTACATCAGCCAGTTCATGACGCTCGAGCCTGGCGACATCGTGCTGACCGGCACCCCCGCTGGCGTAGGCCTGGGGCAAAAACCGGCGCCCTGGTTCCTCAAGCCTGGCGATGTGGTGCGGCTGGGCGGCACCGGGTTGGGCGAGCAGCAGCAGACCTGCGTGGGCGGCTAGTGCCTTATTTTTCCAGCTGACCGCGCAGCTTGTGGCTGGTGTTGCGCCAGCCCGCCTTGTCGGGGTACTTGACCTTGAAGATTTTCAGATCAGCCTGCGTCTCGTACTTGGTTCTGAAAATCTTGAAGCTGGCCTGCGCCTCATGCAGCACGAAAAACCACTTGGCATCGCCCTCGGCCTGCTGGGCGTAGGCCACCTCGTACCAGCACAGGTCGGCCTGGGTTTCATAGTGCACTTCGCAGACCACGGCATTGGCCAGGTTTTCGTATTTCACTTCCAGGATTTTTGCCATGTCGTCACTTTCTGAAAAAGGCAGGCACCGCCGCGCCCGTGGACTGAGAGGGTATCGTAAAAGCAGGGTGCGTCAGCCCCCAAAGGCCGGGTGAGAGCGCCGCTCATGCCGCACAAACGGCCGTTCAGCCAGTCCGCCGCTGTTTGGCCCGGAGTGGCATGCGTGTCCCGTGGCTCGTGCACATCGGATGCGGCCGACAAATCCGCAATTGACCCGCCCCATGAAGTCTGAACCGTTCGCCCTGAGTCTGTCGAAGGGTTTCGAAAACCGCAGCCTGAACGGTATTTGAGACATCAACGGGCCGGAGCAATAACGCTCTCTTTTTCAGCAGAATGCTTTTCCCAAAGGCGGGTGTCGGGCTGTGCGCCCGGCGGCGCAACCCAACACACACCAACGCCCCGGACGATAGGGTCGGGTAATGTGTCCGCACAACGCGGCACCAGAGTTCATACTCAGCCCATCGTTCACCTACGGGGATTGCCATGTCAGCTGCTCCACGCCGCCTGCACCGTGAACGCCACCGCACCGACCGCATCGGCTGGCTGCGCGCCGCTGTGCTGGGCGCCAACGATGGCATTGTGTCCACCGCTAGCCTGGTGGTAGGTGTGGCGGCGGCGCAGGCCAGCCCGTCCGCCATCGTGATGACGGCAGTGGCCGGACTGGTGGCCGGGGCCATGTCGATGGCGGCGGGGGAGTATGTGTCGGTGCACTCGCAGGCCGACACCGAAAAAGCCGACTTGGAGCGCGAGCGCCTCGAACTGGCCGCAGACCCGCTGGCCGAAGAACACGAGCTGGTCGGTATCTACGAGCGCCGGGGCCTGGCCCCCGAGTTGGCGCAGCAGGTCGCCCAGCAGCTCATGGCGCACGACGCGCTGGGCGCCCATGCACGCGACGAGCTCGAAATATCCAATGCCATGGCAGCCCGTCCGGTGCAGGCTGCGCTCACGTCTGCCGCCAGTTTTGCCGGTGGCGCCGCCTTGCCCCTGCTGGTAGCCGTTGTGGCGCCCGCCAGCAGCCTGCTGGCTTGGGTGGCGGTTACTGCACTGGTGTTTCTGGCCCTGCTCGGGGGCGTAGCTGCGCGCACGGGTGGCGCGGGTGTGCTGGTGGGCGCCTGGCGTGTCACCTTCTGGGGCGCCCTGGCCATGGCCATCACGGCGGGCGTGGGGATGCTGTTTGGAGCGCCGGTCTGAGAGGCTGAGGGGAATGGGGCGCTTCAGCCCTGCGCGCTGACCACCCGGTTTCGCCCGGCTGTTTTCGCTGTGTACAGCGCGGCGTCGGCCCGGGCGTAGAGGCCGCCAGCGTCTTCCTGGTCCTGCAGCGTCGCCGCGCCAATGCTGATGGTCGTCGGGTGGCCCAGCCAATCCGCCCTTGCCACGGCGTTGCGCATGCGCTCGGCGACGCCCAGGGCGCCCACAGCATCCGTGTTCGGCAGGATGACGGCGAACTCCTCGCCGCCCACGCGGGCAACGATATCGATGACCCGGGCACAGCCGCTGAGCACCTGGGCGATCGCCAGCAGCACCTTGTCTCCGGCGTCGTGGCCGTAGGTGTCGTTGATGCGCTTGAAATGGTCCACGTCCAGCACCAGCAGGCTCAGGGGCGTGGTTCTGCGCTCCACAATGGCCCATTCCAGTTGAAGGCTGTGATCAAACGCCCGCCGATTGCGCAGGTCGGTCAAGGCATCGGTGGTTGCCAGCTCGCTCAGCGCCCGGTTCAGTTCATCGACTTTTTGCAACTGTGCCAGCAACTGCTGGTTGAGCGCATCGGCGTCCTGCAATGCCTTGCGCAGCCGGATTTCGCGCAGGGCAGAGTGCGCCAGTTCGACGAGGACCTCCACATCCTGTTCGGTCCACTGCTTGGGCTTGAAATCCACCGCGCAAAAACTCCCCAGCACATGCCCGTCGTCGGTGCGCAGCGGAATGCCGATGTAGGCCCTGACCCCCAGGGATTGCACCGTGGGGACGTCCCGGAAAACGGCCGCCTGCGTCACGTCTTCCAGAACCAGTGCCTCGTTCGACGTCAGGGCATAGTGGCAAAACGTGCGCCCCGTCAGCTCCCGCGTAGTGCGCAAGGGCTCGCCCAACCCAAAAGCGCTTTTGTAAAAATCGCGGTCGGCATCCAGCAGCGACACAAAGGCCACGGGCGCCCCGGTGAGCCGGGCCGCCAGGCGGGTCAGCCGGTCAAAACTCTCTTCAGGTGGGGTGTCCAGCAGGCCGGTGTCGCGCACCGCTGCCAGACGCT
Organism: Simplicispira sp. 125; assembly: GCF_003096555.1. Classification (NCBI taxonomy): domain Bacteria; kingdom Pseudomonadati; phylum Pseudomonadota; class Betaproteobacteria; order Burkholderiales; family Comamonadaceae; genus Simplicispira; species Simplicispira sp. 125. Next base: position 897,912 of record NZ_QEKM01000001.1, read on the forward strand.
GGGGGTCGGTGAGTGCGGCCTGAATCTGGGCTGCATCGGCAGGCTTCGGGGGCGTGGAAGTCATGCGACCATGGTAACAATTTCACACCCCATAGGCCGGGGCCGGGCCGCCATGCCCTTGCTCTGCACCGGCGCCACCCCGGCCCGAGGGCGTTAGCCGCGCCAGGCTACTTCGCCCCCCGTCGCCACCGCCTGCGCCCGGCCCAGAGCTTCGAGCGTTTGCAGCAGCGTGGGCAGGCCTTTCTTCCAGGGGCCACGGCCTTTGAAGCGGGCTTCGATGGCGCTCAATGTGAGCGGGATGGGGCTGGCGGCCAGTGCGTCGGCCACGGCGCGCACCTGCTCGGGCAGGGTGGCGGGCCAGGGGTGCTGGGCGGGTTTGGTTTGCTCTGGTTTTGATAGCGATTTTTCACTATCAAAATCAGCCTCTGGCGCTTGATCATCTTGCGCAAGCAGCTCCTGTTTTTGCACTGAATTTTGCGGATTTTGAAAGTCCGGCCGCAGCCAGCGCACGCGGCCCTGGGCTTCCTCCTGCGCACGCTGGGTGTTGAGCTGCACCAGGTAGGCCAGGATGTCGTCGGTGCTGGCCGTGGCGGGCAAGCCGTAGGCCGCCAGCACGGCGGCATCGAGCTCGTCGTGCAGCTCGCGCAGCACGCCCACCAGGCCCTGGGTGTGCTGGGTTTTCTCTTTGGCCGTGAGCGCCCGGCCTTCGCGCAGGGCCGCCAGCACGTTGTAGATGCCGGTGAGGGTGAGGCCGGTGTTGCCGGATTCGGGCGCCAGCACGCGCTTGCGGTGGGCGTCGATCTGCTCGGCCAGCTGGGCGATGCGCTCGCGCAGGGGCGGGGTCAGGCCGGTGTCTTCGTCGGGGAAGGGGAAGGTGTCGAAGCAGGTGGATTTGCTGTACACCGGGTCATTGCCCACGCCCAACCGGCCACCGAGAGCCAATGCCCAGCAGACATGCAATTGACTGGAGAGGACGCCCAGGGAGAAAGCGTCGTCGAGTGCGATAGCAATCAATTTGTCGTCCGGCAGGATGCTGGCATCCAGGAATTGGAAGACGCGGTGTTTGGAGACTTGACCGGTAGCGATGTAGCGATCAAGCGACGCGACGGACTGGCGCATCCTTGGTTGATCTTCTGCGAACCTCCACCAATAATCGCGTCGTTTTGGTCGCGGATTTTGGTCACGGTCGGGTTTCACTCGTTCAAGTAGCCATTGGTAGACGGCAGGATATTGCGTGCGTAAATCCTCAGCGCTGAATCCAAATGCATCGATCACGCGGACACCACGGGGCGCGTCCGTCAGGTCACGTCCATTACGGTATTCACGCAGGATGGAAGGGCTGCCTAGCGCCGCCGCTTGCTCTTTCGTAACGATGAAACCCGCACCGTGTGGAATGACCCCGCGATTGGCGATCTGGGCGTTTGCTCGCAAGGGTTGCGCTTTCGCGACATTCGCGCCGAGGCTCAAGTCGGCATGAAGCAAACCAGTACGTGTCAACATTTCCACTGTGGTCTCTCCATGCTCACCAGGACGCTCGTCCATCACGGTGTGAAGGCGACCGTCGCCAGCGCCGCCAGCAAGCGCTGTCATGGCAATCCGCACCGCCGCACCGTTGGCGCTGTCCACCCAGGGATGGTCGGAAATCGCCATTTCCAGATGGGTGTTTTGGTCCAGCGCTGCCTGCACTACGCGACGGTTAAAGATCATCGTCAGGCTGTTGGTGGTGATCAGCCCCATGCGCCGCGTTTGGCCTGCGGTCACTTGCGCGGCGGCGTGGTGCCACCAGAACATCACAAAGTCGGCGCTTTCCGGAATCTCGGGCCACGCGCCGCGCAGGGCTTGCACATAGCCGTCGCCCAGGGCATCGCGCATCCGCTTGTTTCCAATAAACGGCGGGTTCCCCACAATGAAATCCGCTTGCGGCCACTGGGCCTTGCGTGCACCCACGTAGCGCCATTGCGGCACCTGGGCGGCTTCGTCGGGCACTAGTTCGCCCGTTACAGGGTGGGTCTTGAACGTGGTGCCGTCCCAGCGGCTGAGCAGCTGGTCGGCGTCGTCATAGGCCAGCTCTTGCGCGTCCCAGGCCAGCACGGCGTCGCGGCATTCGATGTTGCCGTAGTTGTGCACCACGGGCTCGGCCACGGCGGTGTTGCCTCGGGTGCGGATGTGCCACTGCAGGTAGCCGATCCACAGCACCAGCTCGGCCAGGGCGGCGGCGCGTTCGTTGAGCTCGATGCCGCGCAGTTGCTGCAGGGTGACGGTTTCGCCTTCAAAGCCGAGCTGGTCTTGCGTGTGCCCTAATTCTTCGAGCTGGTTGACGACTTCGCCCTCCAGGCGCTTCAAGTGCTCCAGCGTCACGTACAAGAAGTTGGCGCTGCCGCAGGCCGGGTCGAGCACGCGGGTGGCGCACAGCTGGTGGTGGAATTTTTTGACCTCGGCGCGGGCCTCGGCCAGCTTGGCTTCCATCGCTTTGCCTTGCAACGCGGCGGCCTCGTGCGCCAGCACCAGGGCGGCGGCCTGGGCGTTGGCCCAGTCTGCGCGCAGGGGCTCGATGACGGTGGGCAGCACCAGGCGCTCGACATAAGCGCGGGGCGTGTAGTGCGCGCCCAGGGCGTGGCGCTCGGCGGGGTCGAGCGCGCGTTCGAGCAAGGTGCCGAAGATGGCGGGCTCGACCTCGCGCCAGTTGGACTTTGCAGCGGCGATCAGCAGGTCGATCTGCTCGGGCGTGAGCAGCAGGCTGTAGCCGTCTTCGCCTGCGCCCTTGAACAGCTTGCCGTTGAAGTGCAGCACGGGCTTGGCCAGCGCGGCAGAAAAGCCGCCCCGGTCCATGTCGGCCCACAGAATACGCAGCATCTGCTGCAGCGTGGCGGGGTCGTTGCGATGGGTTTGCAGCAGGCCGAGGAAGGCACCTTTGGGCAGCAGTTCCACATCCTCCGCAAACATGCTGAAGAGGCAGCGGGTGAGGTAGGATGCTATTATTTCGGGAGCTATTAACGATTGCTGGTATTGGGTTTTGCTGTATTTGTGGTATAATTTCTGTTCTGTTCTGTTCTGTTCTGTTCTGTTCTGTTCTGTTCTGTTCTGTTCTGTTCTGTTCTGTTCTGTTCTGTTCTGGGCGACAGGCGATTCGAGCGACTTGGCCAATCGCGCCAGCAGTGCAGACACGTCGCGCGTGACCTGCGCGCTGATGCGTGCGGGGTTCAGGCTGTCGGGGTCTTGCCAGATGCGGCGCAGGCGGTCTTGCACCTCGGGGCGGGCCAGGTCGGCCAGCTGCAGGCGGTGGCTGCGCGGGTCGGGGTAGGGGGTGTAAGTGCCGCCGGTTTTGCTGAACTCGGCGTACACCTCGATCACGGTGCCGACATCGACCACCAGCACGAAGGGCGGGCGACCCTCGTGGGCGGGCAGGGCGCGGGCATATCCCTCGCCCTGGCTGCGGGCGCGCAGCAGGCCGTCGTCAAAACCTTTGGTGTGGCTACCGGCCTTGAGCTTTTTGGCCTCCAGCACAAAGTGGCCGCGCCGGTAGCAGTCGATGCGCCCCGCGCTGGTGCTGCCGTCGCCATGGGCAAAGGTGACGGGGCGCTCGAACATGTAGTCCTGCTCGGGCGTGGGGTGGGGCTTGGCCATGCCCAGCAGCGCGCACAGGTCGATGACAAAGCTTTGTGCGGTGGCCAGCTCGCTGGCGGTGGTGCCGCTCCAGCGGGCAATGAAGTCTTGCGCGGCGGCGCTGTGAACCGGTGCGCTGGCGCCTGTGGCGGTGTTGTGGGCTCCCATGCCCGGGATGATAGCGGGGGGCAGGGCGGCACCGCTGCATCACCCACGTGCCGTGATTTCCTCTTTTGAAGCCGGGTTGAAGGGCGTAAGGAGCACGCCTTTGGGGGATTCAACAAGAAACACCGTGTCACCCGCTTGCAGCTTCAGGCGCGCCAGTACCTCATCGGGCCGAACGAAGCCCACGGAGTCACCGATGGGTGAGGGGAGTGAATTTGCACGTTTTCATTCCGACCCGCACTACACCCACTCGCGTAGAGTGATGCAGGACGTCCTTAGCGGGCGCTGTGCTCGCAGCCGTGGGGTTTTTCAGGCAAAGGTATTGACCTGCGTGCCCAGCGTGCCCGAGGTGGCCAGCGCGGGCTGGGGCATGGTCTGCACCATGGCGTCGATCATGGTGGTGGCTGTGGCTTGTTGCATGTCCAGCGCCTTTTTCAGCATGGTGATGTTCACCGCGTCCGACGTTTTGGCGCTGGCCATGTTGGTGGCGGTGTTGATGATGGCGTTGGTAAGGGCGACGTCCATGGCAGAAAACTCCAGTAATAAGGCTTTATCGACCTGCAGGGTGATTTCTTGAATGGACGGCGTTGCGACCGGCCTTACTCCAGCGCGGCCGAGCCCATCGGCGCGCAGTGTGCAAGGTCGGATACACGCGGCCCAGGGAGCTTGCGGGATACGTCGCGCAGCGCGGTGCGCAGGCCTTCTTCGAGCACGGGGTGGTAGATGGGCATGGCCAGAAGGTCTTGCACACCCAGGCCTTGCGACACCGCCAGCCCCAGCAGATGGGCCAGGTGTTCGCCCGCCGGTGCACACAGCTCGGCGCCCAGGAGCCTGCCGTCCGTGCCATCGGCGTACAAGGCGATGCGCCCTTCGTTGCGCTGGCCTGCCCGGGCGCGCCCCTGGTTAGCGAAGCTGGCGGAGCCCACTACAAAAGACGGGTGCGCCAGATGGGCGGCGCTGGCGCCCACCACGGCCACTTCGGGGTCGGTGAAGACGATGGACAGGGGGGTGCGGCGCTTGTAGCAGCGCACTTCTTCGGCCAGTGCGTTCATACCGGCAATGTGGCCTTCGTCAGCGGCTTCGTGCAGCAAGGGGCGGTCGCTATTGACGTCCCCGGCGATGAAAACGCGCAGATCGCCCACCTGCGTGCTGCCGGGGTGAAACGCGGGCATGCCGTGTTCGTCAAGCGGTACGCCGAGTGTCTCCAGGCCCAGCCCCTGCACGTTGGGCTTGCGGCCGACGGCTGCCAGCACCTGGTCCACCACCACGCGGGTCTCGCCGCTGGTGATGGCAATGCCGCCGTCCACCGCCTCCAGCTGCGCCTGGGCGCCCGTGTGCAGTGGCATGTCGGCTGCCAGCGCGGTGCGCAGCACGGCATTGATGTCGGGATCGCTCAGGCCGGCCAGCATGTCTTTGCTGGCAAAGGCGCTGACCTCGATGCCCAGCCGTGCGAGCGCCTGCGCCAGTTCCGCACCCAGCGGCCCCAGCCCCACCACGCCCAGCCGGGGGCCGATGCGGTTTTGCTCAAACAGCGTATCGGTTGTCAGCACGCGGTCTGCAAAGGCCTGCCAGGGCTTGGGGATGAAGGGGTGTGAGCCGGTGGCGATGATGATGGCGCGTGCCGTGAGGCGTTCGCCGTTGACCTCCACACAGTCGGGCCCCCGCAGGCGGGCACGGCCCGCCACACTGCGCTTGCCCAGGGTGTCGGTCAATGCGAGGGTGCTGGCGACAAAATCGTCCCGCATCGCCCGCACGCGCTGCATCACGGCCGGGAAGTCGATCGACAGGGCGCTTGCCCCCCGGATGCCAAAGGTGTCGAAGCTGCCACGGCGGTGGTAGGCGTTGGCGGCTTCGATGAGCAGCTTGGAGGGCATGCAGCCCACACGTGCGCAGGTGGTTCCGTACGGCCCGTCGTTGACGATGAGGAAGTTGTCTGTGTGCTTTTTGACCTCGCTCAGTGCGGCAAGGCCTGCAGTACCGGCGCCGAGGATGATGACGTCGAAGGGCTTTTGCATGGTGGGCTCCTGGGGGTTGCGGGGGTTACACCATGCTGCCATGGGCCTGCATTGTGTGGTGTAGGCCCATGCAGCCAAAACACCAGGGAAAAAGCCTGATGAGCGATATACCTCAGACAGGGACATCAGCCTCTGTATAAATAGCGGCGCCCGGATTGGGTACCCTCTCCCGCAAGGGGGTAGGGAGTAAAAACCATTTGAGATATGTTCCCAATCAGGAAAAAAGGCCGTTACCGCTTTGAGGATGGCTTTTTATAGCTATCGAAACAGTAGTGCTTGCGCCATTCAATCCAGCGTCTCATCCCCATCGGGTACGTTGCTGCAGGTGATGGCGCCATGCGAGAGGTCGGCCAGGCGCTGCACCAGTGCCGGGGCGGCGGATTCGGGCAGCGTGAAGTGCAGGCGCACATCGCTGGCATGCGCGGCGCTCTCCAGGCAGGCCCCGGCAGCGGCCAGTTCGCGCCGCACCGCGCCTTCGAGTGCGTAGGGCAGGCTGCAGTGCAAATGCGCGACGCGCTGCAGTGCGACCTTGTGCGCGCCCAGCAGGGCCTGGGCGACGGCGTCGGTGTACGCACGCACCAGGCCGCCCGCCCCCAGCTTGACGCCGCCAAAGTAGCGCACCACGGTGGCTTGCACGCCTTCAAGGTCCTGGTGGCGCAGCACGTCGAGCATGGGGCGGCCTGCGGTGCCGCCGGGCTCGCCGTCGTCCACGGCGGCGGATTGGCCCCCCGCCAGCAGCGCCCAGCAGATGTGGGTCGCGCCGGGGTGTTCCTTCCAGAGCGCATCGACATGGGCCTGGGCGCTGGCCCGGTCCGGCATGGGCTGCACGCAGCCGATGAAGCGGCTTTTCTTGATGAGGAGTTCGCTGTGGACGGGGGCTGCAAGGGTGTAGGGCATGGAGCGGTAGAGCTTACCCTGCGCCCTACTCAGAGTGCTTTCAGGAGTGGATTTCGACAGCGAAGCGCTGATTCAGCAAGGGCGGTTTTGCTGGGTTCATAACGCCATGGCCACGCGATCGGGGGAGAAACTCACTTGCTTATCGCTATTGCAGACCCTGGGCCTCCACAGGTTTCTTGCGTTCATGCTGCCGTCGGAATGTTTGCAGCCTGCGGACGGCGATCACGCAGCCTGTCGCAGCGATGGCAAATGCTCCAAGGGTGAGCAGAATGATGACAATGTCCCGTGCCAAGGCTGCGCGCAGGAAAACTGGCAGATCCCAACTGTGCAGCAGATTGAAGAGCCATCGGCCGGTGCGCTGGGCGCGATCCATGCTGTGAACCACGTCGCCGGTGCGCGGGTCAATGTAGGTCTGCGTGCGGCCGATATCGCTGAACGTGAGCTTGAGTATCGGCAGTGGCCGTTCATTTCCTGCATACATCGAGGCACCGTGTCGCGCGTAGTAATACGCATCGTAATCTTGCAAAAACTCTACCGACTCGATGGAAGCGCTGTGCAGACGGGATGCCGCCTGCGCCAGCACACCGTCTGGCCAGCTTTCCTGCACGGCCCAGCCGTTGTTGTGCTGCACGACGAGACGGCTTTTGCCGTCGGCGCTGTGCGCCTGCAGATAGGCGGCGCCTGCAAGGACTTTCCATTCCAGTTCGCTGGCCGTAAAGCCGGCTTGCTGCAGCATGTCAAGGGCTTCGCTGGGGGGTAGCGTGGCGTGTACTGCACCAGGCGTACCTTGGCGATAGGCAACGATGTCGGGGCGACCGTGCCCAGGGTTGAAGATGCCCACAGGGTTCATGGACATGATGCCGCTGAACATCCAGAGGATCAGCATTGTTCCAAAGGTCAAGCCGGCCACATGGTGCCAGCGCATGGGCAGGTTGCGGTACGGCGTTCGGTGGCCGGATTTGTATTGCCCGCGGAAACGCCAGCGCCACAGGCCAGTGCACGCGCCTGCAATGGCGCTGAGGGTGCCGAGGACAGAGAGAGCGATCAACAACCAGGTCCAGAAGGGGTCCGACGAACCGTCACGGAACATGTAGAGCCAATGCAGCCACGCGCCCACGAAGTTCCAGTACCTTTGTGCCTGTGGTGCATCGAGAACGACTTCGCCGGTACGCGAGGACACGTAAAGCAGCGTGTTCTGCGCATCGCCCATTTGCACCATGAACAATGGCCGATGCGGATCCAGGCTGCGCCCGTGGGTCCAGCGGTCATCGTCCACCTGTCCTTGCAGTTCTGCCGAGGCGCCGGGCAGGAAGGCGCGGGCGCTTGCAAGGGCAGTGGCGTCATCCGCAGGCGGCAGTGCTTGGCCTGTCATCGCGTCGACGAGTTGTAATGTTCCATCGCCCTCGCGCAACCGGTAGCGCCAATGCTCGCCAATGCGGGTGAGAACCAGCTCCTGCACCTGTTCTGGTGCACGGCTGCGCGCCAGCGCTGCTTCTGCGGAAACGCAACAACCGGGCGCGCTCAGCGGGGGCAATGCCCTCAGCCGCTCCTGCGGCAGCAGCTTGGGGTAGCCAACATAGAGCATCACCACGCCGCTCACCAGCCAGAGCAGCATCAGCAGGCAAAAGCCGATGCCGCTCCAGCGGTGAAACAGGTAGATGAAGCGCTTGGCGTGTACGCCGTGCGACATGACTCGCGCGTCCTTAGAACCGGTGGTTCAAGGTCAGCTCGGCGCGGCGCCGCTCGCCAACGAGCCATTGCGTACCGCTGTAGTAAGCCGTTGTGAAGTAGTACTTGTCAAAGACGTTGAAGCCGCGCAGGGTGAGCGTGGTAGCAGGCCCAACGCGCCATTGAACTGCAAGGTCCGTGGTGGTGTAGGAAGGCAGCGCGATCGTGTTGGCGGTGTTGGCGTAGCGCTCGCCCACGTAACGCATGCCAGCGGAGAGAGTCCAGTTTGGCAAAACCTTCCAACCCAGCCATGCATTGGCAACACGTTCGGGCACGTTGGTGGGCACCTTGCCGTTGCGTGAGGTGGCCACTCCGCCTACGGATTCCGTGAAGTCGTCATACCGCGCTTTCAACAGCGTTGCGTTGGCGTCAAACTGAAGTTTGTTGGCGATTGGCAGCGACAGCGTGCCTTCGATGCCCTGGGTGGACTGCTGGCCAACCTGAACCCACAACGACGGGTTGGTACTGTCCCGGGTCGTCAGGTTACTTTTCTTGATCTGGTACAGGGACAGTGACCAGTCGCCCTTCTTGTCCAGGATCGATTGTTTGATGCCAATCTCGAACTGACGGCCGGTGGTGAAATCAAAAGCGCTGTTGGCGGCAGAGAGGAACATCAAAGCCCGCGCCGGGTCGGCTGCCCGCGAAAACTGTGCATACACCGAAGTGTCGGGCTGCACCAGGTAAACGGCTCCCAAGCGACCACCGACGCTGGAGTATGTTTTGTCGAAATCCTGGGTGCTGGCAACCAGGTTGTCACGCTGAATGCTGACCCGGTCGTAACGTAGGCCACCGACGATGGACAGCTTGTCGTTCAGCTCCAGCCGGTCTTCGGCGAAGAATGCGTATTGGTCGGCGCTGTTGCGGTAGCGCGGAATGAAGGGCACGGAGCTGTTGTAGTACCCCGGTGTCGGGTTGTAGGGGTCGACGGGTGTCGTTGTCCCTGTGTAGGTATTGTTCGTGTGCTGGAACTGGCTGGTATTGATGTCAAAGCCGACCGATGTGCGATTGGGCAGGCCGAATAGCATGCCTGTGAACGCGACGTCGGTCGTGTTGCCAGTTTGGGACTGGTTGTGCGCGATCTCGGTGTTATCGGCACGGTCAATCAAGCCGGTGCTGGTGTTGTAGGTAAAGGCCTCGGCGTTGCGCCAATAGCGGTAGCTGGTGAGGTGGTAGAACTTGCTTCGAACCAGCGTGTTGCTGTTGGGCGTCCACTGGGCCGCCAATTCGGTCCATTTGTCGTGGTACTCGATCTGGCTGTCTTCGACGTTGTAGTTCCTTCCGCGCAGAGCTTCGGGATGCTCTCCATTGATCGAGGGCATGCCGGCATAGCGCATCGGATTTTGCTTGCCCTGTGCGTGGCTGAGTTTGAACTGCAAATCGGGCGATACATCGAGCTGCATAGCCCCTGAGATGCTGGCGTTGTGGGTGTCGCCGAGATCGACCCAGCCGCCCGAGCGGTCGCCACTGACGTCAAGGCGGTACGAGAGCATGTTGTTGATGGCTCCGCCACTTCCATAGGCCAGGGCCTGTTTGTCGCGGGTGCCGACGGTGGCCTGGATTTCGCTTTGAACCGGCCCACGGGTGGGTTTCTTGGGCACAACATTGATGACACCGCCAATACCGCCGTCGCCGTGGATCACCGAGGCAGGGCCCCGAAGCACTTCGATGTGATCAACCGACCAGGTGTCAAACGGGAAACTGACAGAGACGTTGCCATATTGGCGCGTACCGTCATACAGGCGCATGACTGAAGTGGAGTCGGTAAAACCACGGGCTGACAGGGCGCTGCCGCTGTTGCCGGGGTGGCCCATGCTGGTGATGCCGGTGGCGCGGGTGATGGCGTCGATGAGCGAGGCGTCTCCGCGCGCTTCCAGCTGCTCGCGGCTGATGATGTCGAGGCTGGCAGGGGTTTGCAGTGGTGTCAGGTCAAGGTTAGAGCCTGTAGATGCGGGTTTTTCCAGGCGGGGAGCCTCGCTGGCCGTGACGGTGACCTCCGGCAGTGGAGATGTGGCCTGGCTTTGTGCGGGCTGGTGCACGAGCAGCAAAGGAGCCAGCCAGGTGAGCTGCGCCAGGGCACTGCGAGGGAAAGGGACTTGAATGGACATGGTGGGTCAGAGAGTGTTCGAGGCGAAGCCGCATGCATGCGTGCAGGCCATTCTTTTGCGAGGGCAGATCCGGGTGCACCACGACGCGCTGCAGGGCAGCGTCAGCAAGGGTTCGGGGCTATCGTGCACAGGCGCGATGCCAGAACCGGCGCGGTTCAAGCGGAAAGGGAAGGGGGGGCTTCAGTGCTCCACAGCGCGTGCACTACGCGGTGGAAAACGATCTCAAGCCAGAGGCGCGGGCGGGGGGCCGCGAGCCGGCATTTGGGCACCCACCAAGCGGGGTGTGTGCCAGGATTCATAGTGTGGCAGCGCATACCCGCAGAGCTGGGGTTGCGCACACTTGGGCGGTGACGAAGTGGCAGGAGGACTGACGGCCAGACAGGTGGGGCAGTCCAGACTTGCATGAGCGGAGCTTACGACGGTGTCATCGCCCAGCGCAACCATTGTGAAATGCCCTGCCTGGGAACAGATCACCTGCATTGTCTTGGGCTGGACAAAAGGCGATGCGGTGGCGACACCCATGGACACCATCAGCCAGGCCAACATGAGGCGAGCGATGATGTTGAGGTGGCGCGGGCAGTTCATCGGGAGGGTTCAATACATGCGATGGGGTTCGCACCATCGCCGCCGGATGCTGAAGAGCGACCAGCAGAGAGAAACGCGAACGATTGCGTTTTCGATAAACGCTAACCATCGATCATATCAGTCGATGGCTGCCCCATTCGTGACGAGAATCCTCTATTTAGTGTTCTGTGGGCGGGCGCTTGGTTCCCCGATCGGCATTCTCAAGCGGGCCACGGCGATGCTGAAGAAACACTGACATGAACGGAAAAATGTCGCGTGTTTGTGGTCAATGCGGCGTGGTGTTTTTCAGGATGCCCCGCACCAGGTTGCGGCTGTGTGCGCCGACGTTGCGCATCAAGGTGGCGATGGTGGATTCCAGCGCGGCCTTGGGGGCTTCGCCCTGGCGCGCCACCTCGGCCATCAGGTCGATGTCTTTGGCGTGCAGGCCAAAGTCGAAACTGGGGTCGTTGACATAGCCCACGGGCACGGTAGCGAGCATCTGGTCGGTCACGGTAACGCCCAGGTCGTGTGCCTGGCGGGCCACGGTGTCCCGGGTGTACAGGTCGGACCACGCGGGGTAGCCCGCATCGGTGCCGGTGTCGTGCAGGGCCTTTTCCACGCTGCTGGCCTGGCGGGTCTGGGCGGCAGCCTGGATCATCTGGCTCTCGTAGCGCTCCAGCACGAAGTGGCGGTTGGACAGCAGGATGACCATGTCGTTTTTCGGGCCCGGCATGCCCAGCAGGGACAGCAGGTTGATGCCGATGAGCCGCGCCGCCGAGAAGCCCGGCGCCAGGCTGGCATGGTAGGGCTGGGTCAGGTCTTGCACGTAGTGCAGCGCCAGCCCGGCAAAGCGCCAGCCCCAATAGGGGTGGCCGTTGCGAAAGGCCAGTTCGGACAGGCCCCGGTATTGCTGGATGCGCAGCAGTGGGTAGGTGCGCTTGAGGAAACCCGCCGCCATGTAGATGACGGGCGACTCGTGGAAGAAGCCCATGTGGAAGGGCGCCTGGGTGGAGAACGCGAGGTTGGGGTTGCCGAACGGAATTTTGCCAAAACCATAGCGCGGGCCCCAGGGCGAGGGGTTGTCCTCCCACAGGTTGAGGTCCATGCCGTAGTCGGGCTCGTCGCTGGCCGAGGCCAGCACCGCCAGCGGCGCCACGGCTTCGCCTGGGCGCAGGCGCACGAAGTGGTGGCCGCCGCCGTCTTTGTCGCGCTCGGGCAGGGCGCTGACGGTGTTGTGCGCCAAGGGCTCGGCCTGCGGCGCCGTGCTCCAGGGGTCGGGCTGCACGTACAGGGCCAGGCGGCTTTCGGGCGACACGCGCAATGCCGTCAAAAATGCCTTGCGCAGCGCCAGCGGGCCTTGCTGCGCCACCTGCGCATCAAAGCGCAGCGCGGCGGGCAGCGGCGGGTAGTGCGCAATGTGGGCCTGTGCCCAGGCATCTTGCCGGGCCAGCAGCGCTGCAATGGGCTGGGCCTGTGCGGCCAGAAATAATTCGAGCGGTTCGGCCACGACCGGGGCGGCCTGCGCCACCTCGGGCATGCCCTCGAAAGCGCGGTAGCTGGCCAGGGCGTGGTTGCTCCAGGCCAGCGCAGTGCCTGTGTTGCCCAGGGCCAGCAGGGCGGCGAGGAAGAGGCGTTTCATGGCGGGGTTCCGGTGGTGTGGTTCAGTCTTGGGAAGGGTAGCCGGTGATGGCGCGGATGTCGCGGTACAGCGGTTGCAGGCGTTGGTACATGCGGCAGTACACCCGCCGGTAGAGCTGCTCGTAGGTGCGCGCGTGTACTGGCTCGGGCTCGAACCGGTCGCCCATGTGCGCCATGGCGGCCACGGCGGCGGCGTAGTCGGCGTGCAGGCCCAGGCCCACGGCGGCAATCATGGCGGCGCCCAGGCCGCTGGTCTCGTACAAATGTGGGCGCTCGCAGGGCAGGTTGAAGATGTTGGCGGTGATCTGCATGGCCGCGTCGCTTTGCGAGCCCCCACCCGAGACGCGCACCAGCGTGATCGGCGCTCCGCCACGGCGTTCAATCCGCTCCTTGGCCTCGCGCAGCGCGTAGGCCAGGCCTTCGAGGATGGCGCGGTACAGGTGGGCGCGGGTGTGCACGTCGCCAAAGCCAATCACCGCGCCCTTGGCTTCGGGGCCGGGCACCTTGATGCCGGGGTTCCAGAAGGGCTGCAGCATGAGGCCCTGGGCGCCGGGCGGTACGCGTCCGACCAGGGCGTCGAACAGGCTCTCGGGCGTCACGCCCTCGGCCATGGCTTGTTGCTGCTCATGCAGGCCGAACTGCTCCTTGAACCAGTTGACCATCCAAAAACCCCGCGTGATCTGCACCTCGGTGTTGTAGTGGCCCGGCACGGCGGCCTGGTAGGGCGGGATGAAAGGCGTGGCCTCCAGGTAGCGCGGCGTGGTGGTGTTGATGGTGGCGGCGGTGCCGTACGAGAGGCAGGCAATCTCGGGCGTGAGGCACCCGGCGCCCAGCACCTCGCAGGCTTTGTCTGCCGCGCCCGCCAGCACCTTCAATCCGGCGGGGATGCCGGTGTCCTGCGCGGCCTGCTGGCTCACTTCGCCGATGACGGTGCCCGCCGCCACCAGCTCGGGCAGCATGTCGGGTGTGATGGGCAGGGCCTGCCATTTCCAGTCGTGCGGCGGCGCCCAGTGGCCTTTTTTGTAGTCGAAGGGCACGTAGCCCACTTGCGAGGCAATCGAATCGACCAGGCGGCCGGTGAAGCGGTAGTTCAGGTAGCCCGAGAGCAGCAAGTAGGTGCGGGTGCGCGCCCAAATTTCTGGCTGGCGCTGGGCAATCCAGTTGGCCTCGGCCTCTTTCTGGAAGTGGCGCACGGTATCGCGCATGCCAATGGCGCGAAAGGCCGCTTCCCACCACCAGGCCAGGCGCGGGGCGTGCTCGGCGCGCCGCTGGTCGAGCCAGATCATCGCCGGGCGCAAGGGCTGGCCGTGCTCGTCCAGCGCCAGGGTGGTGCCGCGTTGCGTGGTGATGACGAGGCCAGCGATGTCGCTCTTGTTGACGCTGGTGGTTTGCCACAGTTGCTCGCAGGCCTGGCACAGGGCTTGCCAGAACACGTCGGCGTCCGCTTCCATCCAACCGGGTTCGGGCGACTGGTAGGTGATCGCTACCTGCGATTTGTCCACCAGGTTGCCTTGCAGGTCGAACAGCAGGGCGCGCACGCTTTGCGTGCCGTTGTCGATGGCGAGCAGGTAGGGGGCGGGCATGGTGTCTCCGGTGTTCTTCTGTTTTGATAGCTGCTCGCGCTTGATGGATAAGCGTTGGAGGCCGTTTTTACCCAATTATTGAATTGTCTTGGAAGCGGTGGCGCGGGCGAGCGGAGACTGCGCCCACGGTTCCGGGATTGGGGTCTGAGCACGAGTTTCGCTGCGCGAAATCGTGATCCGACCCCAATGCCTGCGACCCCAATGCCTGCGCCGCGCCCGGCGGCTGGTAGTGCGCGGCGATCAGGGCGCGGTAGCGCTCTATCTCGTCTGCCCAGCGCGCCGCTTCCCAAGCCAGGTGCGGCGCGCACAGGGCCTGGATGCGTGGCAGGTGGTCCAGGCCGCCACGCGGCAACAACAGCCCGAGCCGCGTGCGGCGCAGCAGCAGGTCGTCCAGGTGTTGCACGGATTCGCGCCGGGCGGCGATGGACAGCTCCAACCACAGGGTCTGGGTGCCGGGGATGGTGTGCAAATCGCCGTCCCGCGCGTCTGCGCACCAGTCGGCCGCGTACGCGCCGTAGCGTGCGGTGAGGCGCTGGCGCACGGCCGGGCTCCAGTGCGGGTTCAGCGTGGGTGCGGGGGTGAACAGCGGGGCGTCGCTCCTCTCAAACGCCTTGCCTGCATGCGGCGCTGCCAGCGCCAGCGCGTCCTGCGCCATCAGGCGGAAGGTGGTGAGCTTGCCGCCGGCGAGGGTGACGAGGCCCGATTCGTCCCGCACCACATGGTCGCGCGTGGCTTTGGACGCATCCTGCTCCCCGTCGTCAATCACCGGACGCACGCCGGCATAGCAGGCGCTGATGTCGGATGGTGTGACGTGCGCCGCAGGGAACTGGTCGTTCACGGCGTCCAGCAAATAGGCCACTTCGGCCGCAGTGATTCTGGCCTCCACATCCAGATCCAGGGGGTGGTCCAGGTCGGTGGTGCCCACCAGGGTGGCGCCTTCCCACGGGTAGAAAAAGACGGGGCGGCCATCTTTGGGGTGCATGAAGCTGATGCTTTGCGCCACCGGCAGGCGCCAGAACGGCAGCACCAGGTGGCTGCCGCGCAGCGGGCGCAGCAGCGGCGCGGCGCCCACACCGGCACGCAGCCGGTCGGCCCAGGCGCCGGTGGCGTTGACGACGGTGCGGGCTTGCACGGTGTGGGTGTGGCCGGTGAGGGCGTCTTTGGTCACCACGCCGGTGACCTGGCCGTTGGCCGCTTGCAGGCGTTCAACCGCCATGTAGTTGAGCAGCGTGGCCCCATCGCGCTGCGCTTCGAGCAGCACGCGCCAGACCAGGCGGGCGTCGTCGGTCTTGGCGTCCTGGAACACCAGGGCGCCGCGCAGGCCGGGCGGTGCCAAGCCCGGCGCCAAGGCCTGGGTGGCGGCGAGGTCGGCGTAAAAGTGGCTGCTCCCCACACCTTGATTTCCGGCCATCCAGTCGTATACCGTTAACCCTGCCTGCATCAGCCAGCGCCCAGGCTTGCGGCCCGCGCAGTCGGCAAACAGAAAGCTTTGCGGTTCCACCAGGCCCGGGGCTTCGCGCAGCAGGCGCTGGCGTTCGCGCACCGAGTGCAGGGTGGTTTTGAGGTCGCCTTCCTTGAGGTAGCGCAGGCCGCCGTGCACTAATTTGGAAGAGCGGCTCGACGTACCCCAGGCAAAGTCGCGTTGTTCGAGCAGCAGCACGCTCCAGCCGCGCCGCGCGGCCTGCTGCGCCACACCAGCACCGCTGATCCCGCCGCCAATGACGACCAGATCCCAGGGCTGCGCGGACAGGCGCGCGAGCGCGGCGGCCCGTTGCGCTGGTGGATTCAGTTCGCCCATGGCCCGCCGTCCTGCAGCAGCTTGCCGGGGTTCATGATGCCGTGCGGGTCAAAGTGGCGGCACAGCCCGGCCAGCGTCGCCATGCCCAGCGGGCCTTTTTCATCCACCAGGTGCACCGCGTGGTCGCGCCCCACGCCATGCTGGTGGCTCACCGTGCCGCCGTGCGCGGCAATGGCGCCCGCCACCGCAGCCTTGAGCGCTTGCCAGCGCTCGAAGTTGGGTGCAAAGCCGCCCGGCGCAATCGGCCACACGTACTGCGAATAAATGCTGCTGCCTTGCGGGTACAGGTGCGAGAGGTGGGTGAAGGCGTGCACGCGCTGGCCGAAACTGTCGAACACGTCGCGCGCGGCCTGCTCCATGGCGAGCATCAGCGGTTTGACCTGGGGCCAGTCCACCGCCGTCTCGATGGTGTCGGCCGCGTAGCCCAGGTCCCACAGGGTGTTGCGCAGGTACGGCCCTTTGAAGCGGTTGGCCGCCCACTTGCTGCCCATGGCTGTGCCGATGTAGACCGCGCCGTAGTGCGCCAGCAGGCGCCGGGCCTCGCGCAGGGCGTGGCGGGCGGTGCGCTTGTCCGCGCTCACACCCAGCATCAGCATGCATTTGCCTGCGCTGCAGCCGCGCCAGGCCAGGTACTTTTCCATCGCGCCTACCAGCCGCTCGTGCCCGGCCAGCGTGAGGTTGGTTTCGGTCTCGATGCCGTTGGACAGCCGCAGCATCGACAGCGGCAACTTGCGCTGCACCAGCGCGCGCACGGCGGCCTCGGCGCGGTCCCAGTCGGGCAGAAAGAGGGCGTGAAAGCTCTCGTGCTCCGGCAGCGGCGTGACGCGCACCGTGGCTTCGGTGAGGATGCCAAAGCGCCCCTCGGAGCCCAGCACCAGCTCGCGCAAATCCGGTCCGGCGCTGGTGGCAGGAAATGTAGGCAGGGTGAGCGGGCCCACGGGTGTTTCCATGCGGCCCCCGGCAAACAGCTGCTCGATGCGCCCGTAGCGCAGCGACTGCTGGCCGCTCGATCGCGTCACCACCCAGCCGCCCACGGTGGAGTATTCAAACGACTGTGGAAAATGCCCCAGCGTGTAGCCGTGCGCGCGCAGTTGTGCCTCCACCAACGGCCCCGGCGTGCCCGCGCCAAAAGTGGCAAGCTGGCTGCTCTTGTCCAGGTGTAGCAGCCGGTTCATGCGGGTGAGGTTGACCGAGAGGATGGGGCCATCGCTCACAGGGCAATCGAGGTGTCCGGCCACGCTGGTGCCGCCCGCAAAGGGGATGACCATCCAGCGGTTCGCCTGGGCCAGGTCCAGCAGTTCGCGCACCTGCTCGCCCGACTCGGGATACGCCACGCCATCGGGCACTGGGGGCAGCGCGCCAAAGCGTTTCCTGATCCAGTCGGCATAACTCTCGCCGAGCGCCATGGCGAGGCGCTCCGAAGGCTCGCGCGAAATGAGGGGGTGCGCGGGCAGGCGGGGCGGCGGGATGCGCGCCAGCAGGTCTTCGCGCTGCGCATCCTGCCCCGGCAGACCCGGGCCCAGGCGCGCGGCGATCATGGCGCGTGCGCCTTCTCCCAGACTCATCGAGGTGGCGTCGTCGCCCCAGCCGTTCCAGCGTCGCATGACATACTCCGTTGCAAAAGGGGCGCAATGCTTCCCCAGGTCCGCCAATGTAGTCCTGCGCCGCCCGTTTGCCACTTCGCAATGCCGCCAATTGATTGTTCGATCGCGCCAAGTGCGCCCCGCGTGGTGGCGCCCTATGCCCATACCTTGTGGGATGCCGCCCGTGCGGAGGGGCTGCCACAGGCCGTGCTGGAACAAGTGCTCGGCCCCGGTGGCCTGGGTGAGACCGACATAACAGCGGCGGCCTACAGGGCCCTGTTGCAGCAGGCGGTGGCGCATGCGGGTCCGGGGTTTGGCTGGCGTCTGGGCCAAAGCGTCAAACCCACCACCTACGGCGTTAACGGCATCCTGCTGCTGGCTTGCCCGACACTGGGCGAGGCGCTGCAGCAGGTGCTGCGCTTCGAATCGCTGGTGCACGATCTGGGGCGTTCGTCCTTTGAGCGCCAGGGTGACCAGGTGGTTTATGCCTGGCGCAACGATTGCCCAGGCCACGCGGCCGCCGGAGCGCTGGTCGAGTCGGTGTTTTCCGGCATACAGACCTGCGCACAGTGGCTGGTGGGCCAGCCTGTGACCGGGTTTACGCTGGAATTCATGCACCACACCGATGCCGAAACTGCCGCCGCCATTGCACGCGCCAGTGGTGCCAGCGTGCGCTGGGGCGCGCAGGCCCACCGCGCAATCTTTCCGGCAGAGGTGCTGGACTGGCCGATTCCGCAGGCCAACAAAACCTTGCTGCCGCTGCTGCAAACCCACGCCGACGAACTGCTGCAGGCCCGCCACCCGCGCGAGGGCGGCATCGTGGCGCAGGTGCGCCAGTGCATCTCGGGTCGATTGGGCCAGGGCATGGTCAAACTGGCCGATGTGGCGCAAGACCTGCACTTGTCCACCCGCACCCTGCAGCGCCGCCTGATGGATGCGGGCGTGGCCTACCAGGCGCTGCTGGACGCCACGCGGCATGAGCTGGCTTGCCACTACCTCGCCACTTCGGCCATGCCCATTGCCGAGGTGGGCTACCTGCTGGGCTACCAGGATGCGTCGGCCTTCCACCACGCCTTCAAACAGTGGCAGGGCCAGGGGCCAGGGCAGTACCGGGCGTCTCGGGCCAGCGCTTGACTGTTGCCTTGCGCACACAGAACGGAGAAGCCTGGCGTCGAGGGTGTGTGATTTCCGTCACGCTGGCCGCCATAGAAAGGGCAGGCGGGGTGTGGATGTGCGCTCAGTCACACGCAAGGAGGGGTTGCTTTCCTACACTGGATTGATACCCGGCGCCCTACGCTGTCCGTACCCCGCCCTTGAAGGAACTGCCATGTTTGCCCTGCCGCCCAACGCCCCTTTGCGCAATGCCTTGGCCAGCCATGTGTTTGGCCGGTTTGCTGCGCGCGCTGTGCCTGCCGTGCGGCACGACAGCCCCGTGTCTGTGGTGTCCCGCCCCCGCCTGGCGCCGCCCGAGGTGGTGGAAGACGCGGACGAGATCGACTTGGCCCAGCGGGTGCGTGACCTGGGCGAATGGTGACAACCAAAGCGCAGGCAACACCTGCGCCGCATGGGGGCAAACCTGCAGGTTGCGACAAAAAGAGGCAGTCGCCGTAAAATCAAAGGTTGCCCCAAAATGGTCGCCTGGTTGCCCAAGGCCGCACCCCCATGAATTCCCCCGTTGATGTGTCCTTTTTTGCGCGTGCCGCCAAGCCGCTGACCAGCTACCGCCCGTACTGGGCCAAACGCTTTGGCACGGCCCCGTTCCTGCCCATGAGCCGCGCCGAGATGGACCAGCTTGGCTGGGACAGCTGCGACATCGTGCTCGTCACCGGCGACGCCTACATCGACCACCCGAGCTTTGGCATGGCCGTGATTGGCCGCACGCTCGAAGCGCAGGGCTTTCGCGTCGGCATCATTGCCCAGCCCGACTGGCAAAGCGCCGAGCCCTTCAAGGCGCTGGGCAAACCCAATCTGTTCTGGGGCGTGACGGCGGGGAACATGGATTCCATGATCAACCGCTATACGGCCGATCGCAAAATTCGCAGCGACGACGCCTACACCCCCGGCGCCGAAGGCAACCGCCGCCCCGACCGCGCCGCCATCGTCTACAGCCAGCGCTGCCGCGAGGCGTACAAAGACGTGCCCATCGTGCTCGGCGGCATCGAAGGCAGCCTGCGCCGCATTGCCCACTACGACTACTGGAGCGACAAGGTGCGCCGCTCCATCGTGGTGGACGCCAAGTGCGACCTGCTGCTGTACGGCAACGCCGAGCGCGCCCTGGTCGAAGTGGCCCACCGCCTGGCCGCACGCGAACCCGTGGCCGACATCACCGACGTGCGCGGCACGGTTTTTGTGCGC
This sequence comes from Simplicispira sp. 125, assembly GCF_003096555.1. Taxonomy (NCBI): domain Bacteria; kingdom Pseudomonadati; phylum Pseudomonadota; class Betaproteobacteria; order Burkholderiales; family Comamonadaceae; genus Simplicispira; species Simplicispira sp. 125. Next base: position 917,946 of record NZ_QEKM01000001.1, read on the forward strand.
CGCAGCACGCCAGGCGGCTGGTTTGAAATCGATTCCACCGACGTCGACCAGCCCGGCCGCGTAGAAGACCACATCAACCCCTACCAAACCACCAGCGAGCAGGCGGCCGAGCAGGGCGGTACCTGCAGCTCGCAAGATACTACGATTTCGATAGCTGCTGGCGCAGAGCAGATAAGCGCTGACGGCCAAAAACAGTCTGAAAAAAGCGCGACTACGCATGCGCTCAACTTCGTGCCCAATCCGGCGCTTGCAGCCAAACGCAAGGCGCCGCCGCAAGACCGCACGGTCATTCGCATTCCCAGCTACGAGCAGGTCAAGAGCGACCCGGTGCTCTACGCCCACGCCAACCGCGTTATGCACCTGGAGACCAACCCTGGCAATGCCCGCGCGCTGGTGCAGGCGCATGGCGAGGGCACCACCGCGCGCGACGTGTGGCTCAACCCGCCGCCCATCCCGCTCACCACGGCCGAGATGGACCACATCTTCGACCTGCCCTACGCCCGCAGCCCGCACCCGAGCTACGCCGACGCGCAAGGCCGGCACGACGGCGAGACGAAAATCCCCGCGTGGGAAGTGATCCGCTTCTCCATCAACATCATGCGCGGCTGCTTTGGCGGCTGCACCTTCTGCTCCATCACCGAGCACGAGGGCCGCATCATCCAGAGCCGCTCCGAGGATTCCATCCTGCGCGAGATCGAGGACGTGCGCGACAAAGTGCAGGGCTTCACCGGCACCATCTCCGACCTGGGCGGCCCCACGGCCAACATGTACCGCCTGGGCTGCCGCACGCCCGAGATCGAGGCGGCCTGCCGCAAGCCGAGCTGTGTGTATCCCGGCATCTGCTCGAACCTGACGACCGACCACAACCCGCTGATTTCCATCTACAAGCGCGGCCGGGCGATCAAGGGCATCAAGAAAATCCTCATCAGCTCCGGCTTGCGCTACGACCTGGCCAACCAATCGCCCGAGTACGTGAAAGAACTGGTGCAGCACCACGTGGGCGGGTATCTCAAGATCGCGCCCGAGCACACCGAGGCTGGCCCGCTCACCAAGATGATGAAGCCGACGATCGGCAACTACGACAAATTCAAGCAGCTGTTTGAGAAATACTCGGCCGAGGCGGGCAAGAAGCAGTTCCTCATCCCCTACTTCATCGCCGCCCATCCCGGCACCAGCGACGAAGACATGATGAACCTGGCCATCTGGCTCAAGAAACACAGCTTCCGCGCCGACCAGGTGCAAACCTTCTACCCCAGCACCATGGCCAGCGCCACGGCGATGTACCACACCGGCATCAACACCCTCAAGGGCGTGCACCGCGATGAACGGGGCGAAAAGGTGGACGTGGTGCGCGGCGAAAAACGCCGCCGCCTGCACAAAGCTTTTTTGCGCTACCACGACCCGAAGAACTGGCCGCTGCTGCGCGACGCGCTCAAGGCCATGGGCCGCGCCGACCTGATTGGCAACGGCAAGCACCATTTGATTCCCACCTTCCAGCCTTTGGCGGGTGCGTGCGGTAGCCAGAAGAACGAGAAGTTCCTGACGATTCCGTCGATGGTGATGGAGAAAAACCAGCCCAAGCCGGGACAGATTCTGAGCCAGCACACGGGCCTGCCGCCGCGTGCGGGAACTGCAGGCAAAAAGCCAAGCTATCGCCCGTCTGGTAAGCGCTAAAAGCTATTGTTTTTGATGGTGTGAACGGGGCGCTGGAGCGCGGGGCTGTTCACTCATTGTCCGGTTGGGCGCTGCGGTGTGCGTGCCCACCGTCACCGATTGATTGGTGTCGCTCAGCGGCTGCTCAATCAGGTCTTCAATGACCAAAGTTCGGCAATAGAACGCTGCCACCGCGCCTGCTGCTTGCAGCTTGGCCCTGAGCGAGTCGGCATCGTCGTGCTTGCCCACCTCCACCAACAGGCCGTGGTGGCCAGGTCGGCAATGCTGCGCACCAAATCACTTTCTACGCTCATAGAAGACAAGAGCGAATCAGCATGAATTCGCAAGGGTCAGTACTGCCAAACCCAATCCACTTGGGCCATGCCGGTCAAAAGTCACTGTGAAGCAGTGCGCAAACCAAAAATGCCTGCGTCGTTGGATGCCAATGGTCGAGATTGGCGAAGGATGCCGACGTGCACCTCACGCCCGACACGCGCATACTCGCTCCCGTGATGCGATCCCTTCGCATCCAATTGGAGATTCATCCATGAATCACACAGTTTTGATCACAGGTTGTTCCTCGGGCATCGGTGCGGCTGCGGTGCAGCACTTTGCCGCGCAGGGCTGGAACGTCGCCGCGACGCTGCGCAACCCCGCTAGCGCCCACTTCGAGGACGGCGCGGGCAAGGTGGCGACCTTTGCGCTTGATGTGACAGACCAGAAGTCAGTCGACGCGGCAGTGGCGCAGGCTGCGGAGCGTTTCGGGCAGATCGACGTACTTATCAACAACGCCGGCTACGGCCTGTTCGGCCCGTTCGAGACCGCCACGCAAGAGGTCATCGAGCGCCAGTTCCAGACCAACGTTTTTGGCGTCTTTGCGGTGACGCGCGCCGTGCTGCCGCACATGCGCGAGCGCGCCAGCGGCGTCATCATCAACGTGGCCTCGCTCACGGGCCTGGTGGCAATGCCGCTGTACTCGCTCTATGCGGCGTCCAAGTTCGCCGTGGTGGGTTTTTCAGAGTCGCTCAGCCACGAACTGGGGCCCTTGGGCATACGGGTGAAGGTGTTTGCCCCCGGCGCGGTGGCGACCGACTTTTCGGGCCGCTCGCTGGTGCGCACGTTTGAGGGCGACGGCGGCCCTTATGCACAATCCATTGGCAAGGTCATGGGCGTGTTTGCGGCCAATCGAGGCACCAGCAATGCCTCTACTCCTGAGCAACTGGCCCAGGCGCTGTACGACGCGGCGACCGATGGCAGCGCGCAGCTGCGCTATGTGATTGGCGAGGACGCCAAGGCGCTGATGCAAACCCGCAAGGATATCGGTGAAGAAGCCCTGATGGGTGCCATGCGCCAACGCTTTGGGTTGGCTGGTTGAAGCCTACGCCGGTTCGGTCAGAACGGCAAAGGTATGCGCCATTTGATTCCCACCTACCAGCCCATGGCCGGCAGTTGCGGCAGCCAGAAGAACGAGAAGTTATTGACCATTCCTTCGATGGTGATGGCGAAGAACCAGCCCAAGCCAGGGCAAATTTTGAGCCAGCACACCGGCCTGCTGCCCCGGGTCACCGGAAGCGCACGACCCGGGCCAAAGAAGAAGCCGCGCTGAACGGGCACGGCATGCTGGCAGCGCCGTAGGCATGGTGGAGACCTTGCCGAACGGCTGGTTCGCTGGACATTCTCTTGATGAATGACGCCATCCCTCACAGAATGAACTCTGTTGGGAGGCTGTAGGTGTGAGCCAACGGCGGTGTCTGGTGCTTGCAGATATGGGCCGCGTACGCTGTGCCCCAAGATCGGTACGAAACAGGGGAAAGGTCAAGTCGCGCAATGGTTCATCTGTCACACATCCTGCTGCTGCTGGGCGTTGCGGTCGCCGTGGTGCTCATTTTTCAGCATCTGCACATTCCCACCAGCCTGGGCTACTTGCTGGTCGGGGTCATTCTCGGTCCGCACACGGTCGGACCGATTGTCGATGTACCGGAGTTCAAGACCATGGCGGAGTTTGGCGTGGTCTTTCTGCTGTTCACGATCGGGCTGAATTTCTCTTTGCCGCAGTTGCACGCCCTTCGCGATCAGGTGCTTGTGCTTGGCACGGGGCAGGTGGTCTTCACGACCACCTTGGTCGGTGTCACCGCTTGGTTGGCGGGACTGCCTGCCGCTGTGGCATTCGTCATCGGAGCGGTGTTTGCCCAGTCCTCCTCCACCATCATCGGCAGCCAGTTGGCAGAACAAAAGGAAGAGAACTCACCCCACGGCCGACTCGGGCTGGCAATGTCGGTGTTCCAGGACGTCACTGCGGTGCCTTTTCTGGTCGTCATTCCTGTGCTGGGCATGGCGGTGGGGGCCGATATCCTGGCTCTCGAGCTGGGTTGGGCAATGGTCAAAGCCCTGCTGGCGTTTTCCCTCGTGTTTTATGTTGGTCGCTGGTTGCTGCGCCCGCTGTTTCGCTTCGTCACGCGGCGCCGCTCAGCAGAGGTGTTTACGCTGGCCGTATTGCTAGTGGCATTGCTCGCCGCCTGGACGACCTTCAGCCTCGGCATGTCGCTGGCGTTCGGTGCGTTTCTGGCCGGCATGATGCTGGGCGAGACAGAGTTTCGTCACCAGGTTGAATCGAGCATCCGCCCTTTCCGAGACGTGCTGCTCGGCCTCTTTTTTATCGGTATCGGCATGTTGTTCGACCCGGCGGCGATCCCTCGCATATGGCATTGGGCTTTGCTTGGCACCTTGCTGCTGTTGGTGAGCAAGATCCTGCTGGTCGCGGCGATGGTGAAGAAGAGCGGCATTGACACTCTGATGGCGTGGCGCACGGCGTTGTTGCTGGCTGTGGGCGGAGAATTCGGTTTCGCCCTGCTGGCCATTGCCCTCGATGCCAAGGTGATCGACATCGATGTGGGGCAGATCGCGCTGACCGCCGTGCTGTTCTCGATGATTGCGGGGGCCTTTCTCATCCGCTTCAACCATGCCATCGCCTCCCGGCTGGTGGGCGTCCGCCGCGATGCAGACCAGGGCCTTGCGCACCCCTTGTCGGATGCTCCTGAACCGCAAGTGGTGATAGGTGGCTATGGTCGTGTCGGTCACACCATTGCCGTGTTGTTGCATGCCAGCAATGTGCCGTTTGTGGCCTTCGACACCGACCCGAAGCGGGTGATGCAAGGGCGGGCCGATGGTTACCCGGTGCTGTATGGCGATATCACCGATGCAGAGCTGCTGGCAGCGGTTCATGTGGAGCGGGCCGCCCTGGTTGTCATCACGCTGGATGATCACGCCAACGCGTTGCGCACCGTGGGGGTTTTGCGCAGCAGCTGCCCCCATGTTGCCGTCATCGCGCGGGCGCAAGACCTCGAATCGAGCTCACGACTCATTGACGCCGGAGCCACCCACGCCTATCCGGAGGCGATTGAAGCCAGCTTGCGCCTGGGAGCGACCGCGTTGCGGATGCTGTCGATTCCGACCGACGATATCGATAGCATGCTGCAGGATGTGCGCGATTGGGACTACAAACCCGTGCTCGAAAATGAAACCGCCCCGGAGAAAAATCCATGACATCGCTCACACGTATTCTCGCCGCCACTGATTTGTCGGCCCACGCTCGCCACGCGACTGAACGCGCCGCCCTCGTGAGCAAGGATACGGCTGCGCTGCTCGATCTGCTGCATGTGGCGAATCTGGCGCCTCTGGAGCGGCTGCGGCAGTTGATGGACACATCGCCAGAGGAGATGGAGCGGCGGGTGCTCGATGCTGCGCGGCAACGGCTCCACGATCTGGCAGCTTCACTCCAGCAACGCTACGGTGTGGTTGCGGGCACGCATGCGGTGGTCGGCCCTGTGTTGGCGGAACTGGCCAGGCAGGTCGATAGCCAGGATGCCGGTCTGCTGGTTTGCGGAGCCAAAGGGGAAAGCATCATTCGGCACCATTTGCTGGGAACGACGGCGCTACGGATGTTGAGCACGACGAAATGTCCTGTTCTGGTGGTCAAGCAGCCCCCGCACGAATCCTATCGTCGGCTCCTTGTGCCCGTCGATTTTTCGCCTTCATCGCTGCGCGCGATCCGGCATGCACGCAGCATTGCCCCACAGGCTGGCATCGTTCTGCTGCATACCTTTGAGGCTCCTTTCGAGGGGAAGTTGCGCTACGCCAGCGTGGATGAGGACACCATCAACGACTATCGGGTCGTTGCCAGACAGGAAGCCATCCAGAAACTCCACGCACTGTGCGAGAAAGCCGGGCTGTTGCCCTACGAAACCCACCAGATCGTCCTACATGGCAATCCGACCTTGCACATCATCGAGCAAGAACAGGAGCAGGATTGCGATCTGATCGTGGTGGGCAAGCACGGTGAGAGCGTGCTGGAGGATCTGCTGCTGGGCAGCGTCACCAGGTACGTTCTGGCCGAATCGCAAAGCGACGTCCTGGTGTCGGTGTGACCATGATCGAAGCCGGGTTGGACCCTGCCTGCCTCCGGGGGCAAACGAACATGATGTCGGCTATTGCTGCGCTTTCAGCGCAATTCGTGCAGAACATCCCTAGAACAAGTCACGATAGAGCCAGAACACCAGCGAGCCGCAATGCAGCACGATGGTGAGCCAGTACACCGCACGAAATTCCGCCTTGCTGGTTTTGTGCCGCATGTTTTGCTGGGCCAGCCAGGCAGCGGGCCAGCCGCCGAGCAGAGACAACAGGTGCAAATTTGACTCAGGAATGCGCCAACGGCCTGCACGTGCAGCGTTCTTGTCGGCCGCGTACATCCACAGCGTGACGACGTTCAGCGCCGCCAGGGCTGCGAGCGTCCACAGCGGCAGCCGCTGCGTCCACACGCCCCAGGCCAGCAAAGCGGCCCATACCAGCATCAGGCCATAGGCCAAGGATGCGCCGGTGGCGGGTGAGTGCGCTTTGCCCTGGCGTTGGTTTGTGCGGGGGGTAGGTGCCGAGCGCTTTGCGGGTGCCGGGCGTTGGGTGCGCTTGCTGTCGCTGCTGCGTGCGTCTTCGGCGCCCTGCGGGCTGGCCGCCGTGCGCACCGCCATGGCGCGCGGGCCTTTGCCGCCGACGTGGATTTCTTCAAACACCACGGCAAGGCCTTCGCGCGGGGGTGTGGCACCGCGGTAGTCGCGTACGTGAAAGAACACATCGCCTGCGCAATCGCCGCTGCGAATGAAGCCAAAGGCGCGCGTGGCGTCCCAGCGAACGATGGAGCCTTGCTTGGTCATGTGTTGTCGTTCATTCAGTGTGTGGGCCTTTGTGCAGGCAGCATCGCTCTATCGACAAAATTACTATGAAAAATATAGCTGCTTGCGCTTACTGGTAAATCGCTAGAGGCTAAAAATATATCAATTTTTCAGTAAAAAGCCGCCCGTAGGCGGCTGGCAATTCCAAGGGTGCTGCGCACCCCCGAAGGCATCACATCACCTTGGCAATCGACGCGCAGACGTAGTCGATGTTCTTGCTGTTGAGCGCGGCCACGCACATGCGACCGGTGTCGGTGCCGTACACGCCGAACTCGCTGCGCAGGCGCACCATTTGGTCTTTCGACAGGCCGGAGTAGCTGAACATGCCGATCTGCTGGGTGATGAAGGACATGTCCTTTTGCACACCGGCAGCCTTGAGGCCATCGACCAGCTTCTGGCGCATGGCCTTGATGCGCACGCGCATTTCGCCCAGCTCTTTTTCCCACAGGGCGCGCAGTTCGGGGTTGTTCAGCACGGCGGCCACCACGGCGCCGCCGTGCGTGGGCGGGTTGCTGTAGTTGGTGCGGATGACGATCTTGAGCTGGCTCAGCACGCGGCTGGCTTCTTCCTTGTCAGCGCACAGGACAGAGAGGCCACCCACGCGCTCGCCGTACAGGCTGAAGCTCTTGCTGAACGAGGTGGAGACAAAGAAGCTCAGACCCGAGGCGACGAACTTCTGGATCACTGCGCCGTCTTCCTGGATGCCGTGGCCAAAGCCCTGGTAGGCCATGTCGAGGAAGGCGGTGAGGTTTTTGGCCTTGACGACGGCGATGACCTGGTCCCACTGCGCGGGCGTGATGTCGTAGCCGGTGGGGTTGTGGCAGCAGGCGTGCAGCACCACGATGGTGCCGGGCGCGGCGGCGTTCAGGCTGGCCAGCATGCCGTCGAAGTTGACGCCGCGCTTCTCAGCGTCGTAGTAGGCGTAGGTATCCACGGTGAAACCTGCATTGGTGAACAAGGCGCGGTGGTTTTCCCAACTGGGGTCAGAGATCAGCACCTTGGCATCGGGGCTGACTTTCTTCAGGAAGTCGGCGCCGATTTTCAGGCCGCCGGTACCGCCAATGGCTTGCACCGTGGCCACGCGGCCCGATTGCACAGGCTCGGAGTCGGCACCAAAGACCAGGCCCTTGACGGCGTTGTCGTAGGCGGCGATGCCGTCGATGGGCAGGTAGCCGCGCGGGGTGGGCTTTTCCATCATGGTTTTTTCAGCCGCCTGCACGCAGGCCAGTAGCGGCAGCTTGCCGTTGTCATCGAAGTACACGCCCACGCCCAGGTTGACCTTGTGGGGGTTAGTGTCAGCGTTGAATTGCTCGTTGAGACCCAGGATGGGGTCGCGGGGGGCCATTTCGACGGCGGAGAACAGAGACATGGATCGTCCTTGGAGGGTGTAGGTGGCGGGCAAACCCAAGCTGCGTTAGGCTTTTGGGTTCACTCTCTGATTTTAGCGGCCCGCGCAGGCCGTGCCGCACCATGTCCATGCAAGAAACCGCCATCGAACCCGCCAAGGGGCAGTTCGTCCAGTTCCCCGGCTCGCCCTTCGAGCTGTACCAGCCTTACCCCCCTGCGGGCGACCAGCCCACCGCCATCGACCTGTTGGTGGAGGGAGTGAATGCGGGAGAGGTGTTCCAGACCCTGCTGGGTGTGACCGGCTCGGGCAAAACCTTCACCATGGCCAACGTGATTGCGCGCCTGGGCCGGGCTGCCATTGTGTTTGCGCCCAACAAGACGCTGGCGGCGCAGCTCTACAGCGAGTTCCGTGAGTTCTTTCCGAAGAACGCGGTGGAATACTTCGTCAGCTACTACGACTACTACCAGCCCGAGGCCTACGTGCCCCAGCGCGATCTGTTCATCGAAAAGGACAGCGCCATCAATGAGCACATCGAGCAGATGCGCCTGTCGTGCACCAAAAGCTTGCTGGAGCGGCGCGATGTGGTGATCGTGGCCACGGTGTCGGCCATTTACGGCATTGGCAACCCCGAGAGCTACCACCGCATGGTCATGACGCTGCGTGCGGGCGACAAACTGGGCCAGCGTGATGCGATTGCGCAGTTGGTGCGCATGCAGTACCAGCGCAATGACATGGACTTTTCGCGCGGCAATTTTCGCGTGCGGGGCGACACCATTGATGTGTTTCCGGCCGAGCATTCGGAGCTGGCCCTGCGCATTGAGCTGTTTGACGACGAGATCGAGAGTCTGCAACTGTTCGATCCGCTCACCGGCCGGGTGCGCCAGAACATTCCGCGCTTTACCGTGTACCCCAGCAGCCACTACGTCACGCCGCGCGACCAGGTGCTGCTGGCGGTCGAAGCCATCAAGGCCGAACTGTCGGAGCGCCTCAAGCAACTGCTGGCCGACGGCAAGCTGGTCGAAGCGCAGCGCCTGGAACAGCGCACGCGCTTTGACCTGGAAATGCTCAGCGAGGTGGGCCATTGCAAAGGCATCGAAAACTACTCGCGCCACCTGGCAGGCACGGCGGCGGGCGACCCGCCCAGCACGCTGACCGACTATTTGCCGCGCGATGCATTGATGTTTCTGGACGAGAGCCACCAGATGATCGGCCAGCTCAACGCCATGTACAACGGCGACCGCTCGCGCAAGACCACGTTGGTGGAATATGGCTTCCGGCTCCCCAGTGCGCTCGATAACCGGCCACTCAAGTTCGAGGAATTCGAAGCCCGCATGCGCCAGGTGGTGTTCGTGTCTGCCACTCCGGCCGACTACGAAAAGCAGCACGCGAGCCAGGTGGTCGAACAGGTGGTACGGCCCACGGGCCTGGTCGATCCCTTGGTGGAAGTGCGGCCCGCCACCCACCAGGTGGACGATGTGCTGCAGGAAATCCGCATCCGCGCCGACCTGGGTGAGCGCGTGCTGATCACCACGCTGACCAAGCGCATGGCTGAGCAGCTCACCGACTACCTGACCGACAACGGCGTCAAGGTGCGCTATCTGCACAGCGATGTGGACACTGTGGAGCGCGTGGAGATCATCCGCGACCTGCGGCTGGGCGCCTTCGATGTGCTGGTGGGTATCAACCTGCTGCGCGAGGGCCTGGATATTCCCGAAGTGTCGCTGGTGGCCATTCTGGATGCGGACAAGGAAGGTTTTTTGCGCTCCGAGCGCAGCCTGATCCAGACCATTGGCCGGGCGGCACGCAATGTTTCGGGCAAGGCCATTCTGTATGCCGACCGTGTGACCGATTCCATGGCACGCGCCATCGGCGAGACCGAGCGCAGGCGCGCCCGGCAGGTCGCATTCAATACCGCGAATGGCATTACGCCGCGCAGCATTGTCAAGCAGGTAAGAGACCTGATTGATGGCGTCTACAGCGAGAAGGCGGGCAAGGACGCCCAACGCCTGGAGCAAGAGGCACTGCAGCGCGCACGGGCGGAGGATATGTCGGAAAAAGACCTGGCCCGTGAGATCAAGCGGCTGGAGAAGCTGATGCTGGAACATGCCCGCAACCTGGAGTTTGAACAGGCTGCCCGCGTACGCGACCAGTTGGCACGCCTCAAAGACATGGCCTTTGGTGCCCATGGTAGCGACAATGCCCCTCTGGCAGGCTAGGAATACAAGGTTTTTGCAACTTGCATGGCGCAATTGCGACCATCTGGTTTTTTTACCCGACAAATTTGATATGGATTGTGCTAGAATGCCCTTAGCCGAAAACAAAAAACCACGATGAAGACCCGCAGCCACTGACTTGTTGCGGGACGGGTGGAGACGGTGTCCTGATAGGTCATGAACCATTCAGGCGTTTCACGAACCAACAAGCCAGATAAAGGAGCTTGCGATGCGTCTCACTACCAAAGGCCGTTTTGCGGTCACCGCGATGATCGATCTGGCCTTGCGCCAAGGCAATGGACCAGTCACCCTGGCTGCCATCAGCCAGCGCCAGCGCATTTCGCTGTCGTACCTGGAGCAGCTGTTTGGCAAACTGCGCCGCCATGAGCTGGTGGAATCCACCCGCGGCCCTGGCGGCGGTTACACGCTGGCGCGCAAAGCCGGTGACATCACCATTGCCGACATCATTGTGTCGGTTGATGAGCCCATCGATGCCACGCAATGCGGCGGCAAGGAAAACTGCATGGGCGAAGCCGGTCGTTGCATGACGCACGACCTCTGGGCCACCTTGAACCAGCGCGTGGTTGAGTTTCTGGACTCCGTCACGTTGCAAAAACTGGTGGACGAGCAGTTGGCCAAAGGCTTGACGATCGAAGACAAGCCGATGACCCGCCGTGCCATCTCCACCACGCCTGTGATCAAACCGATCCGCGTGAATGCCCCCAATTCAGTGTTTGCCCTGGGCAACGTGTTCGCCAAATCCTGAAGACCCTGATAGAGAAGCGGGTGGCTGCGTGCCGACCGGCGCGCGGTGCGCGTTTGCGGCAAGCTACCCGCCTGTGCACTGCAATTGCCAGCCCGAAGACCTGACCGAGCCAGCTATGGACATGACTCCCCACTTTCCGATTTATCTTGACTACGGCGCCACCACGCCAGTGGATCCGCGCGTCGTGGACGCCATGATTCCCTGGCTGCGCGAGCATTTTGGCAATCCTGCATCCCGTAGCCACGCCTGGGGCTGGGAAGCCGAAGAGGCCGTGGAAAAGGCCCGCGTCCAGGTGGCTGAGTTGATCGGCGCAGACCCGCGCGAAATCGTCTGGACCAGCGGCGCCACGGAATCGAACAACCTGGCCATCAAGGGCGCCGCCCATTTCTACAAGGGCAAGGGCAAGCACCTCATCACGGTCAAGACCGAGCACAAGGCTGTGCTGGACGTGATGCGCGAGCTGGAGCGCCAGGGTTTTGAGGTCACCTACCTGAACGTGCAGGAAAACGGCTTGCTGGACTTCGACGCGCTCAAGGCGGCGATTCGCCCCGACACCATCTTGATCAGCGTGATGTTTGTGAACAACGAGATCGGCGTGATCCAGGACATTCCGGCCATTGGCGCGATGTGCCGTGAAAAGGGCATCATCTTCCATGTGGATGCAGCGCAAGCCACGGGCAAGCTGCCTATCGACCTGGCCACGTTGCCGGTCGACCTGATGAGTCTGGCCTCACACAAAACCTATGGCCCCAAGGGCATTGGCGCTCTGTATGTGCGCCGCAAGCCGCGCATTCGCCTCGAAGCCCAGATGCACGGCGGCGGTCATGAGCGCGGTATGCGCTCGGGTACGCTGCCCACGCACCAGATTGTGGGCATGGGCGAGGCGTTCCGCATCGCCCGTGAGGAAATGGCGCAAGACCTTGCCAAGGCGCACAGCCTGCAAAAGCGTTTGCTCGATGGCCTGACCGATATGGAGCAGGTGTTCATCAACGGTGACATGGCGCAGCGCGTGCCGCACAACCTGAACATCAGCTTCAACTATGTAGAGGGCGAGTCGCTCATCATGGGGATCAAGGGCCTGGCGGTGTCGTCGGGTTCAGCCTGCACTTCGGCCAGCCTGGAACCCAGCTATGTGCTGCGTGCCCTGGGCCGCAGCGACGAGCTGGCGCACAGCAGCTTGCGCATGACGATTGGCCGCTTCACTACGGCCGAGGAAATCGACTACGCCATCGGCACGATCCGTGAAAACGTAGCCCGGCTGCGCGACCTCAGCCCCCTGTGGGACATGTACAAGGATGGCGTGGACCTGAGCACAATCCAGTGGGCCGCGCACTGAGCCTGCAGGCATTGCCCGCAGCACCCGTTATTTGAATCGAGGAGGTAAACACCATGGCTTACTCAGAAAAAGTGATCGACCATTACGAGAATCCGCGCAATGTGGGTTCGTTTGACAAGGGCGATGATTCCGTGGGCACCGGCATGGTCGGCGCCCCGGCCTGCGGCGACGTGATGAAGCTGCAGATCAAGGTCAACCCCGAAACGGGTGTCATTGAGGATGCACGCTTCAAGACCTATGGCTGTGGCTCGGCTATCGCTTCATCATCGCTGGTGACCGAATGGGTCAAGGGCAAGACGCTGGACCAGGCGGCGGCCCTCAAGAACAGCGAAATTGCCCAGGAACTGGCGTTGCCGCCGGTCAAGATTCACTGCTCCATCCTTGCAGAAGACGCCATCAAGGCGGCGGTGCAGGACTACAAAACCAAACACGGCACCGCTGTTGCCGCCTGAAACCATGGCAATTACCCTGACCGAAGCGGCAGCCCGGCATGTCAGCCGTTACCTGTCGCGGCGTGGCAAGGGCCTGGGAGTGCGTCTGGGTGTCAAGACCAGCGGTTGCTCGGGCCTGGCGTACAAGCTCGAATACGTGGACGACGCTGAGCCGGAAGACATCATTTTCGAGAACCACGGCGTGAAGGTGCTGATCGATCCCAAGAGCCTGGCCTATATCGACGGCACGGAGCTGGACTTCGTGCGTGAGGGGCTGAATGAAGGCTTTCGCTTCAGCAACCCGAACGAACGTGACCGCTGCGGATGTGGAGAGAGCTTCCGCGTCTGACCCTGGCCCGCTGAACTGTAAAACCGCCATCGCGCACCGTGTTGGCGGTTTTTTTGCTGATATGAACCTTCAATCCGACGATTTTGAGTTGTTTGGTGTGCCAAGGCGTTTTGCCCAGGAGCGCAGTGCGCTCGATGCACGCTGGAAAGAACTGCAGCGTGAAGCCCACCCCGACCGCCATACCGCCAGCAATGCCGCAGTACAACGCCAGGCCATGCAATGGTCGGTGCGCATCAACGAGGCGTATCAGCGCATCAAGGACCCGCTGCGCCGGGCGGCCTACCTGTGTGAGTTGAACGGTGCGCCGATCCGCGCTGAGGACAACACCGCCATGCCCGCTGATTTTTTGGTGCAGCAAATGGAATGGCGCGAAGCGCTCGAAGATGCAGAAAATCTGGCCGAAGTCGATGCGCTGGAAGCCCAGGTGCACCAGGCCCGGCGCACCACCCTGGAGCGCTGCGCCGATTTCATCGACCAGCAGCAGGACTATGCTGCTGCAGCCCGCCAGGTCAGAGCCCTCATGTTCATTGCGCGTTTTGCGCTCGACATCGAGCGCAAGCAGGAGCAACTGGGACAATAGCGCCCAGACCTATCGATTTTTCGTGCCGCCGAGCGTGCAGGCGCATCCCCCAGACAAGACAGGAACCCATGGCGCTGTTGCAGATTTCCGAACCCGGCCAGTCCCCCGCACCCCACCAGCGACGCATTGCTGTGGGTATTGACCTGGGCACCACCCATTCGCTGGTGGCCGCTGTGCGCAACGGCGTGGCTGAATGCCTGCCCGATGGCGAAGGCCGGGTGCTGCTGCCTTCGGTCGTGCGTTACCTGCAGGGCGGGGGCCGCCAGATTGGGTATGCTGCCGTGGCAGCGCAGCAGGGTGATGCCGGTAACACCATTGCCTCCGCAAAGCGTCTGATGGGGCGGGGCCTGGCCGATATTGCCCAGGTCGACAAGTTGCCTTATGAGCTGGTGGCCGCAGGGCAGGGTGGCGGCATGGTCAGCATTGCCACGGCCGATGGCACCAAATCGCCGGTAGAGGTCAGCGCCGAGATCCTGGCCAGCCTGCGCCAGCGGGCCGAAGACACTTTCGATGACGACCTGTATGGCGCCGTGATCACCGTGCCGGCCTACTTTGACGATGCCCAGCGCCAGGCCACCAAGGATGCCGCGCAACTGGCGGGTATCAACCTCCTGCGCCTTATCAATGAGCCCACGGCTGCCGCGATTGCCTATGGCCTGGACAACGCCAGCGAAGGCGTTTATGCCGTTTATGACCTGGGCGGCGGAACCTTTGACATTTCCATCTTGCGGCTGACGCAAGGGGTTTTTGAGGTGCTGGCCACGGGTGGTGACTCAGCCCTGGGAGGAGATGACTACGACACGGCGCTGGCCGATTGGGTGTTGGCGCAGTGCGGTGTGCAGGTGCACACCCCGGCCGACAAGACGGCGGCGCAATTGGCTGCACGGGCCTGCAAAGAGGCGTTGACTGCTACCAAAAATGTAGTTTATAGCGCCCTATTGGCGGGCTCTAGAGTAAGTTTTGATGTCAATCGCAATGATTTCGAGGCAGCTACGGCTGCGCTCACGGCGCGCTCGCTTGCCGCCGTGCGCAGGGCGCTGCGCGATGCCCAGCTGACCCGCGATGACGTGCAGGGCGTGGTCATGGTGGGTGGCTCCACACGTATGCCGCAGGTGCAACGTGCCGTTGGAGATTTTTTCGGCCGTGAACCTCTGACCAACCTGGACCCTGACGAAGTGGTCGCCCTGGGCGCCGCCATCCAGGCCAACCAGCTGGCGGGTAACAACACCACGGGTGATTTGCTGCTGCTGGACGTGATCCCGCTCTCACTGGGTGTGGAGACCATGGGCGGGTTGGTGGAGCGCATCGTTGCGCGCAACGAGACGATTCCCACCGCCAAGGCCCAGGATTTCACCACCTATAAAGATGGCCAGACCGCCCTGGCCATCCATGTAGTGCAAGGCGAACGCGATCTGGTGCAGGATTGCCGCAGCCTGGCACGCTTTGAGTTGCGGGGCATTCCCCCCATGGCGGCGGGCGCCGCGCGCATCCGTGTCACTTTTACCGTCGATGCCGATGGCCTGCTCAGCGTGGGTGCGCGCGAGCAAATCAGCGGTGTGGAAGCGTATATCGACGTCAAGCCCAGCTATGGGCTGAGTGACGAACAGATCGCCCGCATGCTGCAGGAGGGCTTCTCCACGGCCGCGCAGGACATGCAGGCGCGCGCCTTGGTAGAAGCCCGTGTCGATGCCGACCGCATGCTGATCGCCACGCAAAGTGCACTCGACGCGGATGGCGATATCCTGTCTCCGAGCGAGCGCGACAGCATTGACGCTCTCATGAACGCCTTGCGCCAAACAGTTTCGGTGGCCGATAGCGCCGCCACGCTGGAAGACGCCACGCAGGCCCTGGCCAAGGGTACGGAGGCCTTTGCTGCTCAGCGCATGAACCGCGGCATCCGCCAGGCGCTGGCCGGTAAAAACGTCCAGACCCTCTAACATTCAATACACGCCATGCCTGTCATCAAAATCCTGCCCCACCCCGAGTATTGCCCCGCAGGCACCGAGATCACTGCCCCCGTGGGCACCTCGATCTGCGAGGCCTTGCTGGAAAACCATATCAACATCGAGCACGCCTGCGACATGAGCTGTGCCTGCACGACCTGCCATGTCATCGTGCGCGATGGTTTTTCTTCGCTCAATGAGGCCGAAGAAGAAGAGGAAGACCTGCTTGACCGCGCCTGGGGCCTGGAGCCGCAGTCACGCCTGAGCTGCCAGACCATACTGACAACCCGGGATGTGACCATAGAGATTCCCAAATACTCGATCAACCACGCCAAGGAAAACCACTGATGGTTGTTGACCCCCACGTTGACTATTCACTGCTCGCCTCTGAGGCGGCGCACGCCCCCTTTGGGGCGGCCCGGCGGAGCGCATGATGCGCCAGATCGTTCTGGACACGGAAACCACGGGCCTGTCGGCAGAAGGCGGCGACCGGATCATCGAGATTGGCTGCGTCGAACTCGTGGCCCGCAAGCTGACGGGGAACAACAAGCACTTCTACTTGAACCCAGGGCGCGACAGCCACGAGGATGCGCTCAAGGTGCACGGCATCAGCAATGAGTTCCTGCGCGACAAGCCCCGCTTCGAGGCCGTGGCCGACGAGCTGCTCGAATACCTGCAGGGTGCTGAGATCATCATCCACAACGCGGCGTTCGACGTCAGCTTTCTCAACAAGGAACTGGAGCTGTCGGGTCGACCCGCGTTCCGCACCCACGTTGCGCAGGTGACCGACACCTTGGCCATGGCCAAGGAGCTGTATCCCGGCAAGCGCAATTCGCTCGATGCGCTGTGCGATCGCCTGGGTGTGGACAACTCCAGTCGCACCCTGCATGGTGCACTGCTGGATGCAGAGTTGCTGGCAGACGTCTACATCAATCTCACCCGCGGTCAAGATGCGCTGCTGATGACCGATGACTCTGCCGGTGCTTCCGCAGGGGGTGTGTTCGTGCCTGCAGTCGATTTGCGTAGCCTGGCGCTGCAGGTTCTTCGTGCCAATGCACAGGAGTTGACGGCCCACGAGCAAATCCTGGTTCAGATCGACAAGGACAGCAAAGGCAAAACAATTTGGCGTAGTTTGGAAGGCGCCTAAAAAAGCTGTGCCATAATTGAAGGCTTGTTGCAGTTAGCATAATTAGGGTGATTAGCTCAGTGGTAGAGCACTGCCTTCACACGGCAGGGGTCGCAGGTTCAAACCCTGCATCACCCACCAATATTCCTCAGTCTGCATTCTTTCTCGATTGCAGACCTGACGGGCGATTAGCTCAGCGGTAGAGCACTGCCTTCACACGGCAGGGGTCACATGTTCGATCCATGTATCGCCCACCATTTACATTGCCGCCTCGCACCCCTGCCAGTCCGCTCATCGCGGACTGGCATTGTTTTTGGCTACTGCAAAGAGGAAGATCGCCCGTAACGGACGCATTCACTGGCAATGGAATCGGCCCCGCGTTGCGCCGTCTGGCGTGGTATTTTTCGCCGATGCGTCCCTGCGGCCTATCGGGGGCAGTGTGGTTCATCCATTCCTTTGAGGCTGACCCACGGTCCAAACACCTGTGAAATCTACAGAGCCGTAAGAAGGCGCTCCTGTACCCTCCCGTCACTGCAGAGGCTCAGCCCTTCGCCACGCTGGCGCCCCGGTGGTCGTGCCAGCGTTGCTGGTGTTTTGCGGGTTGTACCCGGACAGTACAGACCAGCTTTTCTCCGGTGTACAGACCTGAGGGGGGTTTCCGACTGGTTCTATACCGTAGCCGTCACGGGGTTCTGGTGTTGATCGCGACCAGCCGTTTGGACGACATCCGCCTGGGGCCGGACGCCGCCGCGCCCGACCAAAACGGGTGGCACACCAGCGGCTGCACGCGAGGCGCTTGAATTGACCTTCTCTTACTGGGAATTTCACGCTTGGGCGGTGTACGGCCCGATGGGTATGGTGCTGGCCTACTTCGGGTTTCGCTACCACCTGCCGCCCACGCTGCGCTCGGGCTGGCCAGTCTCCAGTCGTCACTGGCAATGGTACGCATGTTCCTGGGCCCGCTCAGGCGCTGTGTGGCCAGTGCGTGGGCATGGGCATGGGCCCAACCTTTTGCTTGTTGTACCAAGCCCAATCAGACATCAGTCGGCCGACATTGCACGCCACAAAATCTGGAACAGTTCATTGAACTGATCGGTCAGTGGCGTTTTTTCTTCGCGCACGATGTGCATCAGCACGACCCGGCCGATCATGCCCATGAAGACATCCAGCAGCACCTTGGATGACACCTTGCTGTTGAGCACGCCCCGGGACTGGCCATCCTTGAAGACCCCCAAAAAAGCACCCATCAGCTTGGGGCTTTCGTAGATGTCGATGTTCTTGTACCGCGATACGGGCACGGCCGTGAACATCAGCAGCATCAAGGCGGGGTGCTTGTCCATGTAGTCCAGAGTGACCCAGCAGGTTTTGCGCAGGCGTTCGCGGACACCGTCAATGCCCTGCAGGTGGTCGATCATGCGTTCGGCCAGGCGGCCCAGCATCACGTCGAGCATGGTGTAGACCAGCACTTCCTTGCTGCCGAAGTACTTGTAGATCGTCTGCAATGAGACATTGGCGGCGCGCGCCACGTCGATCAGGCCTACTTCATGGAAATCACGGCTGGAAAAGAGCGCCAGAACTGCTTTTTCGATGCGCGCCTGGGTGTCGCTGCGCATCTGCGAAAGCTGGGCACTGCGGTGAAGCTTGGCGCCTGTCTGTGCAGGCGGAGCGTCGGGTGTCGGAGCAAGGGGGGGAGCTGTCATGGAAATTTATATTACCAAATGAGCTATGGCAGCGGAAGAAAATTGCGTCAACTTGTCATCCAGAGCCGGTTTGGTCAAGATACGGACTGTTGCGTCACCCTCATATTCTCTTGTATGAAAAGGGTGATGGCACATGCAAGAGCTTGCAGATGGGTCTGTGTCGGCACACCAATTTTCGGTAACTGAAATTACTAATTTGGTGGTGCGATACATCGATGCAAGTTCTTTTGTTTGCATTACCGGAGGATTTGAACCCGTGGCTATTCAAAATTTTGCCCCTGCCTGGATGACCGAAGAGCACCAGATGCTGTACGACTCGGCACGTCGTTTTTTCAAGGAGCAGTGGGCACCCAAGGACGAAGCCTGGCGCAAGGCGGGCATGTTGGACCGCGAAGCCTGGGAAGAGGCAGGCGCCAATGGTTTTCTGTGTGCTTCCATGCCCGAGGAATACGGCGGTGGCGGGGGAGATTTTGGCCATGAGGCGGTGCTCATCCTGGCGCAGGGCTCGGCCAACGTTTCGGGATTTGGCGGCTCGCTGCACTCGGGCATCGTGGCGCCCTACATCCTGCACCATGGCACCGAAGAGCAGAAGAAGCGCTGGCTGCCGCGCCTGGCCACGGGCGAGCTGATTGGCGCCATTGCCATGACCGAACCGGGCACGGGCTCGGACCTGCAGGCGGTGCGCACCACCGCGATCAAAGAGGGCGAAAACTACCGCATCAACGGCAGCAAGACCTTCATCACCAATGGGCAGCTGGCCAACCTCGTCATTGTGGTCTGCAAGACCGATAAGGACCAGGGAGCGCAAGGCATGTCGCTGATGGTGGTTGAGACCGACCAGGTGCAGGGCTTCCGCCGCGGCCGCAATCTCGACAAACTGGGTATGGATGCGCAGGACACCTCGGAGTTGTTTTTTGACGATGTGGTGATTCCGGCTGCCAACCTGTTGGGTGAGCATGAGGGACAGGGCTTCGTGCAACTGATGCAGGAGTTGCCGCAGGAGCGCCTGATCGTGGCGTTTGCAGGTATTGCCGCCATGGAGCTGGCCATGCAGGAAACGCTGGCCTACACCAAGGAGCGCAAGGCGTTTGGCAAGCCGATCTTCTCGTTCCAAAACACCCGTTTCAAGCTGGCCGAATGCCAGGCACTGCTGATGGCCTCGCGCGCGCTGGTCGATGCGGCCATGGTGGCGCACCTCCAGGGTGGGCTAGGCGTGGACCGTGCCGCGCTTATCAAATACTGGATTAGCGACAACCAGTGCAAGCTGATCGACGAATGCCTGCAGCTCTTTGGTGGCTACGGCTACATGAAGGAATACCCCATCGCCCGCCTGTATGCCGATGCCCGCGTGCAGCGCATCTACGGCGGCACCAACGAAATCATGAAGGAACTGGCTTCGCGTTTTCTGTGATGCCAGACCAGAAAAACTTTAACCATTGAAGGAGCTTCCATGACCGAAGCCTATATTTTCGACGCCGTGCGTACCCCGCGCGGCAAGGGTAAAAAAGATGGCGGCCTGCACCAGGCCACGCCCGTGTGGCTGCTGCGCACGCTGCTGCAGGCCTTGCAGCAGCGCAACCAGCTCGATACCGCGCTGGTGGACGATCTCGTTCTCGGCTGTGTCACCCCGGTAGGAGAGCAGGGTGCCGACATCGCCCGTACAGCCGTGCTGGATGCTGGCTGGGCGCAAAGTGTGGCTGGCGTGACGCTCTCGCGCTTCTGTGCCTCGGGCCTGGAGGCTGTGAACCTGGCCACGGCCAAGATCATGTCCGGCATGGAGGACATGGTCGTTGCGGGAGGTGTCGAATCCATGAGCCGCTGGGCCATGGGCAGTGACGGTGGAGCGTGGGTGATGGACCCACGCATCAACAGCGGAACGGCCTTTGTGCCCCAGGGCATCGGCGCCGACCTGATTGCCACGCTGGAGGGCTTCAGCCGCCAGGACCTGGATGCCTTTGCAGCCGAGTCGCACCGCCGTGCGGCGGCCGCACAGGCCGGGGGGCGCTTTGCAAAATCGCTGGTCGCGGTCACGGATATCAATGGCATGACCTGGCTGGACCATGACGAAACCATCCGCCCGGGGACCTCGGTCGAATTGCTCGCCAAGCTCAATTCCTCGTTCGAAATGATGGGCGCCATGGGTTTTGATTCCACGGCGCTGGACAAGTACACCACCATCGAGAAGATCCACCACCACCACCACGCGGGCAACTCCTCGGGCATTGTCGATGGCGCGGCGTTGATGCTGCTGGGCAGCAAGGCTGCGGGCGATAAGGCGGGCCTCAAGCCCCGCGCCAAGGTGCGAATGTGCGCCGTCATCGGCTCCGAGCCCACCATCATGCTGACCGGCCCCACGCCGGCGGTGCGCAAGGCCCTGGCCAAGGCGGGCATGGCGGCATCTGACATCGACCTGTGGGAAATCAACGAGGCCTTCGCCACCGTGCCGATGAAGACGGCGCGCGACCTGGGCGTTTCGCTCGACCGCGTGAATGTGAACGGTGGTGCCATCGCCATGGGCCACCCCCTGGGCGCTACGGGCGCCATCATCCTGGGCACGGCGCTGGACGAGCTGGAACGCACCGGCAAAGCCACAGCCATGGCCACCCTGTGCGTCGGTGCCGGCATGGGCATCGCGACCATCATCGAACGCGTTTGAGGAAAGGCCGAACCATGACACAGAACAACACCATCGCCTTCGACGTGGATGCCAGCGGCATCGGCCTGGTCACCTTCGACCAGCCTGGCCGCGTGATGAATGTGCTTACGCCCGAGCTGCTGGGCGGCTTCGCCACCCTTCTGGAGCGGCTGGAGAAAGAAGACTCTCTCAAAGGGCTGGTCATCACCTCCGGCAAGCCCTCCTTCATCGTGGGCGCCGATATTGACCAGCTCAGCCAGATCACCACCGTAGAGCAGGCTTTCCAGCTCGGCGAAGAACTCAAGGCCCTGCTGCGCCGCATGGAGAAATGCGGCAAGCCCGTGGTGGCCGCCCTCAACGGGACCACGCTGGGCGGCGGCCTGGAACTGGCGCTGGCCTGCCACGCCCGCTTCGCCATCGACGACCCCAAGGCCAAGATCGGCCTGCCCGAGGTCAAGCTGGGCCTGCTGCCCGGCGCCGGTGGCACGCAGCGCCTGCCGCGCCTGATCGGCATCCAGAAGAGCTTTGAACTCATCACCCAGGGCACGGAGCTGAGCCCCGCCAAGGCCAAGGGCCTGGGCATCGTCAACGACCTGGCGGCCACGCGCGAGGAGCTGCTGCAAAAGGCGCGTGACTGGTGCCTGGCCAACCCCAAGCCCGTGCAGCCCTGGGACGCCAAGGGCTTCCGCATCCCCGGCGGCGACAGCAAGAGCCCGTCCGTGGTGCAGATGCTGGCCATCGCGCCCTCCATGGCCAACGCCAAGGCGCATGGCAACTACCCGGCCATCACGCACATCATGAGCTGCCTGTTCGAAGGCTGCCTGCTCGACATCGACAACGCGCTGCAGGTCGAGTCGCGCTACTTCGCGGCCTGCATCGTCTCGCAGATCAGCAAGAACATGATCGGCACGCTGTGGTATCAGCTGGGTGCCATCAAGAAGGGCCAGTCGCGCCCCGCGAACCAGCCGCAGGGCAAAGTCAAAAAGGTCGGCATCCTGGGTGCGGGCATGATGGGCGCGGGCATCGCCTACGTCTCGGCCAAGGCTGGCATCGACGTGGTACTGCTCGACACCACGCATGAGAACGCCGACAAGGGCAAGGCCTACTCGCAGGGCCTGCTGGACAAGGCCCTGTCGCGCGGCAAGACCACGCAGGACAAGCGAGATGCGCTGCTTGCGCGCATCCAGCCGACCACGCGCTACGAAGACCTGCAGGGCTGCGACCTGGTGGTGGAGGCCGTGTTCGAGGACCGCGCCATCAAGGCCGACTGCACCAAGCTGGCCGAGGCCGTGATCGGCGAGGACGCGGTGTTCGCCTCCAACACCTCCACGCTGCCCATCACCGGCCTGGCCCAGGTGAGCCGCCGCCCGGCGCACTTCATCGGCCTGCATTTCTTCTCGCCCGTGGACAAGATGCCGCTGGTCGAGATCATCGTGGGCGAGAAGACGTCGGACGCCACGCTGGCGCGCGGTTTCGACTACGTGCTGCAGATCGGCAAGACGCCCATCGTGGTGAATGACAGCCGGGGCTTCTATACCTCGCGTGTGTTCGCCACCTACGTGATGGAGGGCATCGCCATGCTGGCCGAGGGCGTGCATCCGCGCTCCATCGAGGTGGCGGGCGTCAAGGCCGGCATGCCCATGCCGCCGCTGGCCCTGCAGGACGAGGTGTCGCTGAGCCTGTCGCTGCACGTGAGCGACCAGACGCGCCGCGACCTGGAGGCCGAAGGCAAGAGCTACCCCACGCACCCTGGCGAGGCCGTGCTGCGCAAGCTCTGCGCCGAACTGGGCCGCGTCGGCAAGAAGGCCGGCAAGGGCTTTTACGACTACCAGGGCAAGGAAAAGAGCCTGTGGCCGGAGCTGACCACCCTGTACCCGCCGCGCGCCGACCAGCCCACGCAGCAGGAGCTGGTGGACCGGCTGATGTTCATCCAGGCCAACGAGGCCGCGCGCTGCTTCGAGGAAAACGTGGTGCGCTCGGTGGCCGACGCCAACATCGGCTCCATCTTCGGCTGGGGCTTCGCGCCGCACCAGGGCGGCGCGCTGCAGTTCATCAACGCCATGGGCGTACAGCGCTTCGTAGCGCGCTCGCGTGAACTGGCGCGGCAGCATGGCGCGCGCTTCGAGCCCGCGGCCATTCTGGTCCAGATGGCGCAGGAAAACGCGAGGTTCCAGGATGCGTGATCCCGCCCTGGCCAGCGTGTACGTGGACTACTTCAACGAAACGCACGGCATGGTGCGCGACACCATGCGCCGCTTCGTCAACGAGGCGGTCAAGCCGCACATCGACGCATGGGAAGAGGCGGGCGGTTTCCCGCGCGAGGTGTACCAGCAGGCCGGCAGCCTGGGCCTGCTGGGCATAGGCCACCCCACCGAGTTCGGCGGCTCGGGCGAGCAGGACGTGTTCCTGAAGGTAGCCGCCAGCGAGGAACTGATGCGCAGCGGCTCGGGTGGCTTCGTCGCCAGCCTGGGTTCGCTGGACATCGGCCTGCCGCCGGTCTGGCGCACGGGTTCGGACGAGCTCAAGCAGCGCATCGTGCCGCAGGTGCTCGCGGGCGAGAAGATCATCGCCCTGGCCATCACCGAGCCCAGCGGCGGCTCGGACGTGGCCAACCTCAAGACCCGCGCGGTGCGTGATGGCGACCACTATGTGGTCAACGGCTCCAAGACCTTCATCACCTCGGGCGCGCGCGCCGACTACTACACCGTGGCCGTGCGCACGGGCGAGGCGGGTTTTGGCGGCGTCTCGCTGCTGCTCATCGAGAAGGGCACGCCGGGCTTCACCGTGGGGCGCACGCTCAAGAAGATGGGCTGGTGGGCCTCGGATACGGCCGAGCTGTTCTTCCAGGACTGCCGCGTGCCGGCGGAAAACCTGCTGGGGCCGGAGAACTCGGGCTTCTTCACCATCATGGCCAACTTCCAGGCCGAGCGCCTGAGCCTGGCCATCATGGCGACCATGACGGCGCAGCTCGCGCTGGAGCAATGCCTGGCCTACGTGAAGGAGCGCACCACCTTCGGCAAGCCGCTGTCCAAGCACCAGGTCATCCGCCACAAGCTGGCCGAAATGGCCACGCAGGTGAACGTGGCGCGGGAGTACACCTACCGCTGCGCCGCGCGCATGCAGGCGGGCGAGTCGGCGATTGCCGAGGTCTCCATGGCCAAGAACTTCGCCACCTCGGTGTCCACCATGGTCACGGATGAGGCGGTGCAGATCTTTGGCGGCATGGGCTACATGCGCGAGTCGCTGGTCGAGCGCCTGTACCGCGACAACCGCATCCTCTCGATCGGTGGCGGCACGCACGAGATCATGAACGAGATCATTTCTAAGCAATTGGGACTCTGATGGGCGATACCGCATTGCCACCGTTGCTGTCCGGCCTGCGCGTGCTCGACCTCACGCGCAACCTGCCCGGTCCCTTCGCCACGCGCCTGCTGGCCGACCTGGGCGCCACCATCGTCAAGGTGGAGCCGCCCGAGGGTGACCCGGCGCGGCCGCTGGCGGCGCTGTTCGAGGCGCTCAACCACGGCAAGGAATGCCGCAGCATCGACTTCCGCAGCAGCGCCGACCTGGACCGCCTGCGCGCCTGGGTGCAGGAGGCCGACGTGCTGCTCGACAGCTTCCGCCCCGGTGTGCTGCAGGGCCTGGGGCTGGATGCGGCCACGTTGCACGCGCTGAACCCGCGCCTGGTGATGGTGTCCATCACCGGCTACGGCCAGCACGGCCCCTGGGCGCAGAAGGCGGGGCACGACCTGAACTTCATGGCGCTGTCGGGCGTGCTGGACCAGATGCGCGCGCCCACGGGCGAACTGGCCCTGTCCAACGTGCAGTGGGGCGACCTCGCGGGCGGCAGCGCCATGGCCTGCATCGCCGTGCTGGCGGCCGTGTTCGAGGCACAGAAGACGGGGCAGGGTCGGCACCTGGACGTGAGCATGGTCCATGGCCTGCACGCCCAACTGGTCATGCCCCAGGCCACGGGCGCCATGCTGGCGCCGCTGCTGGGGCGCCGCCCCGGCGCGGGCGAAGACTTGCTCAACGGCGTGCTGCCTTGCTACAACCTCTACGCCACGCAGGACGGGCGCCACCTGGCCGTGGGGGCGCTGGAGTTCAAGTTCTGGAAGGCAGCGTGCGAGGTCTTTGGCCGCGCTGACTGGGTGGCGCAGCACTGGCAACGCGGGCAACTGCCGGGCTCGCCCGAGTCCGCCGCTCTGCGCGATGCGGTGGCGCGGCTTGTGGCGTCGCACCCGCTGGAGTACTGGAGCGAGCGCTTTGCACAGGCCGATGCCTGCGTAACGCCGGTGCTCACGCTGGAAGAAGCGCAGGCGCACCCCTTGTTCGCGGATGGGGTGCGGCACCAGCCCTGGGCCGAGATACTGCCCTGATGCGGGCTTAAATCATGCTGCGCCGCTTTTACACTCAGCAGCATGATCACCTTTCACAACCCGCTGCACCACCTGCACGCTCCGGCCTATGAGTTTTTCCGGGGTGAGCGGGTGCCGTGTTTCGAGAAGCCTGCGCGCGTTGACTATGTCGAGACCCGCCTGACCGAGCAAGGCCATGTGCTGCTGGCGCCTGACCACGACAGCACCCCTGCGCTGGCCCAGGTGCATATGCTGCGCTACCTGCAATTCCTCACGACGGCCTGGTCGCAGTGGCTGGCGCTCGATCCGGCCAACGCCGATGTCCAGCCCTTTCCGTCGGTCTGGCCTGTGCGTACCCTGCGCAGCGACATCGAACCCGACAACTTCGTTGCCCGCCTCGGGCTGTATTCCATGGACAACGGCTCACCCTTGGCCGCTGGCACCTGGCAGGCAGCCAAGGCCGGCGCCGATGCTGCTGCCAGCGCAGCAGTGCGCGTGGCCGGTGGTGCGCGCGCTGCGTTCTGCTGTACACGCCCGCCGGGTCACCATGCAGGGCCTGACTTTATGGGGGGTTACTGCTTTCTCAACAACGCGGCGGTGGCCGCGCAAACGCTGCGCGATCAGGGCGCCGCCCGCGTTGCCGTGCTGGACGTCGACTACCACCACGGCAACGGCACGCAGGGCATTTTTTATGACCGCGCCGATGTGCTGTTCGTCAGCATCCACGGCGACCCGCGCACCGAATATCCGTTCTACCTGGGCCATGCCGATGAAGCCGGTGAAGGCGCCGGGGCTGGCTTCAACCTCAACCTTCCGCTGGCAGCGGGGAGCTCTGTCGTGGCCTGGTTTGACGCCCTGGATCAGGCCTGTGCGCGCATTGCGGCGGATGGTGTCGATGCCCTGGTGGTATCGCTGGGGCTCGATACCTATGAGGGTGATCCGATCTCGCGCTTTGCGCTGGCGTCGCCCGACTTCTTGCGGCTGGGCGAACGCCTGGCGCGGCTGGGCATGCCGACGGTGTTTGTGTTGGAGGGGGGCTATGCGGCTGCAGAACTGGGCACCAATGCCGTGAACGTGCTCGATGGTTTTGAACAGGCTTGACGGCAGAAGGAATGGGTATGGTGGACCAGGTCGATTGCGTGGTGGTGGGTGCTGGTGTGGTGGGGCTGGCAGTGGCGCGTGCGCTGGCGCTGCAGGGGCGCGAGGTCTTGGTGCTGGAGGCGGCGAACGCCATGGGTACCGGCACCAGTGCGCGCAACAGCGAGGTTATCCATGCGGGCCTGTACTACGCTGCGGGTTCGCTCAAAGCGCGCCTGTGTGTGCAGGGCCGCGAGATGTTGTATGGCTACTGCGCCGAGCGCCATGTTCCCCACCAGCGCTGCGGCAAACTGGTGGTGGCCACGGATGTCGCGCAGCTGTCCGCCTTGCAGGCGGTACAGCGCCACGCACAGGCCAATGGCGTGCTCGACCTGGAGTGGCTCGATCGCAATGCAGCGCAGGCGCTGGAACCTGCCCTGGAATGCGTAGCTGCCCTGCATTCGCCCAGCACGGGCATTGTGGACAGCCACGGCCTGATGCTGGCCTTGCTGGGTGATCTGGAGAGTCAAGGCGGTGTTTTGGCATTGAATTCGCCTCTAGAGCAAGCCCAATGCGCGCAAGAAGCTATTGAATTGGTAGTGAAGGACGGTACGCGATTGCGTGCAACAACCGTGGTGAACGCGGCCGGTCTGGCCGCTCCCGGTCTGGCGGCGCGGTTTGCGGGCATGGACCCGGTGCACGTGCCGCAGGCGTGTTACGTCAAGGGCAACTATTTCACGCTCATTGGCCGGGCACCTTTCTCGCGCCTGATCTATCCCGTGCCCGAAGCCTCCGGCCTGGGTGTACACCTGACGCTGGACCTGGGTGGCCAGGCCAAGTTTGGTCCCGATGTGCAATGGGTGGACAGTGCCAACGACCTGCTGGTGGATGCCACGCGGGGCGATGCGTTCTATGCCGAAGTACGCAAATACTGGCCGGGGCTGCGCGATGGTGCGCTGGCGCCGGGCTACGCCGGCATTCGGCCCAAGGTGCGTGGCCCGCAGGGACTGATGGCCGACTTCTGTATCCAGGGGCCGGCAGTGCACGGGGTGCCCGGACTGGTTCAGTTGTTCGGCATCGAATCGCCCGGCCTGACCAGTGCGCTGGCCATTGGCGCCCATGTCGCTGCCCTGCTGCAAGACTGACGGGTGATAGCCGCATCCGACCAACTTTCTTGCGGGGTTTTGCCCATCATCGCTAAGATGAGCCCATGGTGGTCGCAAATTGGCACCTGCGGGCATGCCTGATTTGTATTTTTCATGAAAGGCTGATATGACGACTTCTGCAAACGATGTACTCCAAAGCACCCAGTCCGAACTGGAGAAACTGGTCTCCGACCTGCGTGCCCTGATGTCCAACAAGGATTTTGACGGCGTACCCGAAATCAAGATGCTGCGCCAGCGCCTGGACGATGGCCTGCACAACGCCCGCGATTCCGCCGTGCGTGCAGCCCAGGAAGCCGCGCGCCAGGCCAAGGATGCCGCACGCGCTGCCGACCGTTATGCCCACGACGAGCCCTGGCGTGTTGCAGGTGCCGCCATGGCTGTGGGCGCGCTGGTGGGATTCCTGCTTGCACGCCGTTGAAGCGAGCGTTCTGGCAATAGACAGACTGCAAGTGGGGAGGGAGGTGTCATGAACTGGATTTCCCTTTTCGGGCTTGAAACGCTTGTCTTGCGCTGGCGCGCCGCAGCCATGGAAGGTGCCATGGCCATCGAAGACAGGGCTGAGTTGGCGCGTCTCGAATGGCAGGAGCAAAAACGCAGGCTGCGTCAGCTGCTGCTGCTCGGCATTGCCGTGGCCGCACTGACCGTGGTGGCGCTGGTTGTGCTTTCGCTGGCTTTGCTGGTGCAGTTCTGGGACACGCCGCACCGTTCACTGGTGGCCTGGATTTTGGCGGCCCTGTGGTTGTTGGTCTGGGGCGGCTCCTTGGCCGCACTGCTGTCGGTAACCCGCCAGGCAGGCAATGCCTTTGCACTGACCCGCCAGGAGTTGCAACAAGACTGGCGCGAAATCAAGGAGCACCTGTGAGCATGTCGTCTTCCCCTGCATCCGTGCCCACCGCTCGGCGCCCCACCGCTCAGCAGCAACGGGTGCTAGAGCGTATTGCAACCCAGCGGACCAGACTGCGTGCCCGTAGCGCGCAGCGCCAACAGCTGCAGACCCAAGCCCGTAATACCCCAGGCGTTTCCCCCGATGCGCCTGTGATTCAACGGCTAGCGGTCTTTGCCAAACTGCATCCTGTGGTTGTGACGGCCGTGCTGGGCGCCGCATTGGCGGCGGGGCCGCGGCGCTTGGTGCGCTGGGCGGGGGTGATTTTGCCCCTCGTCATGCAGTTGCGCGGGCGATAAGACCCGCCTGCCTCGTCAGGCCAGGTTTTTGAGCGCGCGCGCCGTGCGCGCCACGATTGCTGGGCCTTCGTAGATCAACCCGGTGTAAATCTGCACCACATCAGCACCTGCGCGGATCTTGCTGACGGCATCTTCAGGGCCCATGATGCCGCCTACCCCGATGATGGGGAAGCGGCTGCCCAGGGCGGAGCGCAACTGGCGGATGACCTGGTTGCTCGCCTCCAGAACAGGGGTGCCGCTCAGGCCGCCGGCTTCTTCGGCATGGCGCATACCTTGCACCGCAGTGCGGCTGATGGTGGTATTGGTGGCAACCACGCCATCCATGCCGTGGCGCTGCAGCGTTGCGGCAATGACGGCCACTTGGGCTTCGTCCAGATCGGGCGCAATTTTTACAAAAATCGGCACGCGGCGCGGTTGACCGTCGGCCCTGCGGTGCTTTCCGGCCAGTTGTTCGCGCCGCTCGGCAATGGCGCCGAGCAGGCTGTCCAGGGCAGCATCGCTTTGCAGTGCACGCAGGTTCTGGGTATTGGGCGAACTGATGTTCACTGTCACATAGTCTGCATGGGGGTAAACGCCATCGAGGCAGGTGAGATAGTCGCGCGTGGCCTCTTCGATGGGCGTAGTGGCATTCTTGCCAATGTTCAGGCCCAGCAGCAGGGGGTGCTGCTGCTTGGTGCGGAATTTCGCCTGTTGCACGTTGTGGAGAAAGGCGTCCAGCCCGTCGTTGTTGAAACCCAGTCGGTTGATGAGCGCGCGCGCTTCGGGCAGGCGGAACATGCGCGGCTTGGGGTTGCCCGGTTGTCCCTTGGGCGTGACCGTGCCCACTTCGACAAAACCAAAGCCCATGGCGCCCAGTGCGTCGATGCAGCGTGCATTTTTGTCCAGCCCGGCCGCCAGGCCTACGCGGTTAGGGAAGAGCAACCCCGCCAGCTCGATAGGGTCGTGCACGGTTTCATTGCACCAGGCCCACTGCAAGGGCGTGCCCTGGCCGCGGGCCAGCATGTCCATGGTGAGGTCGTGAGCGGTTTCGGCGTCGAGGCCGAACAGGAATGGGCGGGTAAGGGCGTAGGGGATCAGCGACATGGGGATAATTCAGTGTTCACCCCTTGATTCTCTCCCATGACGACACCTACCCCCCTGACCCAAGACGAACTCAAGGCCCTGGTTGGCCAGGCTGCCCTGCGCTATGTGGTGCCCGGCGACATTGTGGGCGTGGGCACCGGCTCCACCGTCAACAAGTTTATTGACGCACTGGCCACGATCAAGGACCAGGTGCGCGGCGCTGTTTCCAGCTCCATCGCCAGCACCGAGCGTCTGCGCGCTATCGGCATCCCGGTGTTCGACGCCAACGAGGTCGAGCAGCTCGCGGTCTATGTGGACGGCGCCGATGAAATCGATGGGAAGGGCTACATGGTCAAGGGCGGCGGCGCTGCCCTGACGCGAGAGAAAATCGTGGCGTCGCTGGCGCGGCAATTCGTCTGCATCGCTGATGAATCCAAGCTTGTGGATACGCTGGGGCGCTTTCCCCTGCCGGTAGAGGTCATCCCCATGGCAGCGGCGCATATTGCCCGCCGCTTTGCCGTATTGGGCGGCCAGGCCACGCTGCGCCTGAAGAATGGCCAGCCGCTGGTGACCGACAACGGACAGCACATCCTGGATGTAACAGGTCTGCGCATTGCTGATCCGCTTGCGATCGAGTCAGAGATCAATCAGTGGGCTGGGGTGGTCACCGTGGGTATTTTTGCGCACCAGAAGGCGCAGGTCTGCCTGCTGGGCACGGCCCAAGGTGTGCAGACGCTGACCTATTGAGCGTGTTAACGGGCTCCGGTGCCGTGGCCCGTTTGCTCAGAATCGGATGCCGGCCGGGTTGGATGGCGTTGGAGTGCCTGGTTCCGGTGGGGGCGGTGCGGGGCGTGCGCGCACAGGCGCACGCTGGGCTTCTGCGGCTTCGGCAGGGGCTGAAGCTGGCTCAGCACGCTTGAGAGCGACCAGCGGCGTCGCGGCGGGGCGCCGGTAGCTGGGTGGCAGTTTCGATTCTTTGGGGTACCCGGCCAAGTCAAGGTACTGCGTCCATTCCGTGTCAGAAAAACCGCGCAGCTGTTGCCCACCAATGGTTCCAAAGGGCAGGCTGGCGTCTCCGCTCAGCCTTTGGAGCGCGGCGACATCGTCTTGCGTTTCGACGGTACGTTCGGTGAACGGCACACCGCGCAGCGTCAACAAGTTGCGTGCGTTGACACAAGGCGAACAGTCCGGGCCCGAGTAGAGAGTGACGGGAAACTTGGATGCCACCTGGCGCAGCTCGTAGGGCAGGGATGCCGTAGCGCCTGATGATGCGGGTCCCGGCATCACCATGCTCTCGGTCGCAGCGGCCTTGCTGGGGGCTCGATCCGAGAAGGTGACCTTGCCGTCCGGTCCGACAATGCGGTGAACAGACTGGGCCAAGGCCAGGTTGCAGGCACTGGCGGCGCAGAGCAAGGAAAGCAGGGCGAAGGATGGGCGCATCAGGTTCATCGGACGGTCTCCAAAAGCGGTGGCAATCGCAGTATTTTCAAGCCATTCCCTGGTGGCGCAAGAGCGCATCCAGGCTGGGTTCGCGGCCCCGGAAGGCTTTGAAGGATTCCATGGCAGGGCGGCTACCGCCCGCCTCCAGAATGGACTGGCGGTAACGGCGCCCGGTTTCGGCATTGGGTGTGCCATCGGGGGCCGCGGTTTCCTCAAACGCGGCGTAGGCGTCGGCACTGAGCACCTCGGCCCATTTGTAGCTGTAATAACCAGCGGCATAGCCGCCTGCAAAAATATGGCTGAAGGTGTGCGCCGTGCGGCTAAAGGCCGGTGGCTGCAATACGGCCACTTCGGCGCGCACCAGGTCCAGCAGGGGCATGAAATCCTGCGCTGGGTCGTGCTCGGTGTGCAGCAGCATGTCGAACAATGCGAACTCGATCTGGCGCAAGGTTTGCATGCCACTCTGGAAGTTCTTGGCGGCGATCATTTTGTCGAACAGCGGCCGGGGCAGGGGCGCCCCCGTGTCCACATGGGCGGTCATGTGCTGCAGAACCTCCCATTCCCAGCAAAAATTTTCCATGAACTGGCTGGGCAGCTCCACCGCATCCCACTCCACGCCGCCAATGCCCGAAACATCGCGTTCATTCACCTGCGTCAGCATGTGGTGCAGGCCGTGGCCAAATTCGTGGAACAGGGTGATGACGTCGTCGTGCGTGAGCAGGGCCGGTTTGCCGTCCACACCGCTGGCAAAGTTGCACACCAGATGGGCCACCGGGGTTTGCAAGGCGCCGGTGTCGGGGCGCAGCCAGCGGGTACGCACGTCGTCCATCCAGGCGCCGCCGCGTTTGCCGGTGCGCGCGGGCTGGTCCAGGTAGAACTGGCCGACCAGAGTGCCGCCCCGTTCGATGCGGTAGAACTCCACCGCCGGGTGCCATACCGGAGCCTGGTCGGGCCGGATGGCCACTTCAAACAGCGTTTCAATAATTTTGAACAGGCCGGCCAGCACCGTGGGGGCCGGGAAATACTGGCGCAGTTCCTGCTCACTGAAAGCGTAGCGGGCTTCCTTGAGCTTCTCGGCCACATAGGGCCAGTCCCAGGCCTGCGGGTCGTTCAAGCCCAGCTGTTCGGCGGCAAAGGCGCGCAGATCGGCCACGTCTTTTTCGGCATGGGGGCGCGCACGGCGGGCCAGGTCGCGCAAAAAAGCGACCACTTCGGTGGGCGACTGTGCCATTTTGGGTACCACGGACACTTCACCAAAATTGGCGTAGCCCAGCAGGCGTGCTTCTTCCTGGCGCAAAGCCAGAATTTCCTGGATGAAGGCGCTGTTGTCAAAGCGCGTGGCATCGCCTTCGGCCTGGTCAGAGGCGCGGGTGGTGTAGGCGCGGTAGAGCCGCTCGCGCAAGGCGCTGCTGCGGGCAAACTGCATCACGGGCAGATAACACGGCATTTTCAGCGTGAGCTTGTAGCCCTCTTTGCCTTCGGCCTCGGCAGCCTGCCGTGCGGCCTGCTGCACATCTTGTGGAACGCCGTCGAGTTCTTCGGCGCGGGCGTAGTAGGCAAAGGCGTCGGTAGCGTCGAGCGTGTTTTCGCTGAATTTTTGCTGCAGCTCGGCCTGGCGCTCCTGGATTTGGGCGAAGCGCTCTTTGGCGGCCCCAGTGAGTTCGGCGCCCGAGAGCACGAAGTTGCGCACGGCGTTCTTCAGGGCTTGGCGCTGTTCGGCATTGAGCAGAACCGGGTCGATGGCTTTGTACTTGGCATACAGGCGTTCGTCGGCGCCCAGGCGCGTCCAGAACTCGGTCACGCGCGGCAAGGCCTCGTTGTAGGCGGCGCGCAGCTCAGGTGTGTCGGCCACGCTGTTGAGGTGGCTCACCGCACCCCAGGCGCGCCCCAGTTCCTCGGTGGCAACGTCCAGCACCTGGGCGATGGCGTCCCAGCGCGCAGGGAAATCGGTGGCTGTCACCGCTTCCAGCGCCGTATCAGCGCGGCCTAGCAGGGCGTCGATGGCGGGTGCTACATCGGCAGGCGCGATGCGGTCGAATGCGGGCAGGTCGGAGAAGTCGAGAAGGGGATTGCTCATGCGGGCTTAGATGGCGGCGCGGGGCGCAGGTTCAAGGCGGGGGCGCGGTGTCAGCGTGCAGCCGTGCGTTCAGCGGCTTCGAGGGTGTTGACCAGCAGCATGGTGATGGTCATGGGGCCTACGCCGCCGGGTACTGGGGTGATATGGCCGGCCACGGCCTTGACGCCGTCAAAGTCCACGTCGCCGCAGAGTTTGCCTTCATCGTTGCGGTTCATGCCCACGTCCAGCACCACGGCGCCGGGCTTGACCATGTCGGCTGTGAGCACGTTGCGCTTGCCCACGGCGGCGACGATCACGTCGGCCTGTAGGGTCTGCGCCTTGAGGTCCTTCGTGCGCGAGTGGCAGACGGTGACCGTGGCGTCCTGGGCCAGCAGCATCAGTGCCATGGGCTTGCCGACGATGTTGCTGCGGCCGATGACGACGGCGTGCTTTCCCTTGAGGTCGTAGCCGATGCTCTCCAGCATTTTCATGCAGCCGTACGGCGTGCAGGGCCAGAAACCGGGCATGCCGGTCATCAATGCGCCTGCGCTGGCCATGTGGAAGCCATCGACGTCCTTGGCGGGCGAGATGGCCTCGATGACCTTTTGCGCATCGATGTGCGCGGGCAGGGGCAGCTGCACCAGGATGCCGTGGATGGCGGGGTCTTTGTTGAGGGCGTTGACCCGCGCCAGCAGCTCGGCTTCGCCCAGGTCGGCGGGGTATTGCTCCAGCACCGAGTGCAAGCCCGCCTCATGGCAGGCCTTGACCTTGTTGCGCACATAGACCTGGCTGGCAGGGTTATCGCCCACCAGTACCACGGCCAAGCCAGGGGTAATGCCACGGGCTTTGAGGGCCTGGGCGCGTTCGGCCACTTCCGTGCGCAGCTGGCGGGAGAGGGCGTTGCCGTCAATCAGTTGGGCTGTCATGCTCAAAATTTAAATAAAAAGTGACTCTAACGCACTACTGGTAAGCGCTGAAAGCTATAAAAAGAGGAGTCATCAAGCCTTGGGCGCATTCTGGCCCAGGGCGATTTTGAGCAGGTCGGCCACGGTGTTGGCGCCCAGCTTTTCCATGATGTTGGCGCGGTGCGCCTCCACGGTCTTGATGCTGATGCCCAGGTCGTCGGCGATCTGCTTGTTCAGGCGGCCGGCCACGATGCGCTCGAGCACCTGTGCTTCGCGGCTGGTGAGTTTGGAAAGCAGGGCGTCGCGGCTGGCGGCCTGTTGGTGGCCTGCAAAGGCTTCGCGTGCGTGGTCGAGCATGCGCTCGACGAGGTTCACCAGTGCTTCTTCGTTGAAAGGCTTCTGGATGAAATCCAGCGCGCCTTTCTTCATGGTGTCGACAGCCATGGGTACGTCGCCATGGCCGGTGATGAAGACGATGGGCAAGGGAGAATTGCGCTCCAGCAAGCGGTCTTGCAGGTCCAGTCCGGTCATGCCGCCCATGCGGATATCGACGATCAGGCATGCAATCTCGCGCGGGTCGTAGCGCGACAGAAACGATTCGGCCGAGTCGAAACATCGTACCCGGTAGTCTCTGCCTTCGAGCAGCCATTGAAGCGAATCGCGGACGGCTTCATCGTCGTCCACCACATAGACGGTGCCTTTTTTGGGAATCAAACTCATGCAATTGTCCTTGGGGTATGTGCGTTTGCTACAGGTTCTGTAGTGTCGTTGGCAGGCGCAGCGAGCGGTAACCAGAAAGAAAATCGGCAACCCGTGACCTCTAAACCATTGTAGATGTTCTCGGCCTGCATCCTGCCCTGGTGCGATTCGACAATGCTACGGCACAGGTTCAGACCCATGCCCATGCCTTCACTTTTTGTGGAGAAAAAGGCTTCGAACAGGCGTTCGAGCACTTCAGTGGCCAGGCCCTTGCCCGTGTCCTGTACCGAAAACTCGACCACCTGCAGGCCCTCGATCTGGCGCGGAACCACGCGCAGTTCCACACTGCGCCCTGCGAGGGCGCGCTCGGCGTGGGCAATGGATTCGGCGCCGTTCTTCATGAGGTTGACCAGCACCTGTTCGATCAGGATGGTGTCGGCCATGACAGGAGGCAGGCGGGCGGCCACATAGTGGGTCAGGCGCACGTTGTGGCGGCGCAGCTCGATGTCGGCCAGCTCTACGGCCTCATTCACCATGGCGGCCACGTCGGCCAGCTGTCGGTTGGGCTCGCTTTTCTTCACGAAATCGCGGATGCGCTGGATGATCTGGCCCGCGCGCTGTGCCTGGTGCGCAGTTTTCTCCAGGGCGGCCAGCAAGGTTTCTTCGGTGATATTGCCGCTGTGGATGCGTGAAATGATGCCGCTGCAGTAGTTGCTGATGGCGGTCAGCGGTTGGTTCAGTTCGTGGGCCACGCTCGACGCCATCTCGCCCATGGTGATCAGGCGGCTGACCGACTGGGCGCGCTCGGTCTGGCGCGCCGTCTGTTCTTCGGCCAGGCGGCGCGGCGTGATGTCTGTGGCAATCACCATCTGCGCCAGGCGCCCATCGACCCAGCTGAGATAGCGCGAGCGCACCTCCAGCCATTTGCCCAGGTCGGGCAGGTAGATTTCGGCGTTTTCCGAGTGCGCACTGGTCAGCGGGTCGGCGGGCAGGCCCATCAGGCCGTCTTCGTCGTCCGCACCGCTGGCACTGGCGCTGGAGGCGGGCAAGACACCGGCCTGGGCGACCAGTTGCAGGTGACCGCCGGTTTGCGAGCCAAACCACAAGCGATAGAGCTTGTTGGCAAACAACAGCTCTTCACTGCCCAAAGGGGCCACCGAGACCGAGGCGTCCAGCGATTCGAGCACGATGGTGAAGCGCTCGTGCGAGGCCGACAGCTGCTCGCGGATGCGGTTGGGCTCGGTGATGTCGGTCATCGAGGTCATCCAGCCTGTCTGCTGGCCCCGGGCGTCGATCAGGGGCGACACATACAGGCGCGCATCGAACAGGGCCCCGTTCTTGCGCCGCACCCGCACCTGGAAGCCACCGGAGACGGTTTTGCCGTTCAGCTCATCCTGCAGTCGGGCGCTGAGCTGCTCATATTCGGATTCGGGCCAGTAAGGGAAGGGGGCGGTCTGGCCCACCAGCTCGGCTTCGGTCCAGCCGGTCATCTGGCAGAAAGCCGCGTTCACGTAGGTGATGCGCCCCTGCAGGTCGAGCGCGCGCATGCCGGTGAGCACCGAGTTTTCCATGGCGCGGCGGAAATTGGTTTCAGCCACCAGGGCCAGTTGGGCCTGCATGCGGCGGCGGGTGTGGCGCCAGGTGGCAATCAGCATCCAGGCCGTCATGGCGCTGAGGGTACCCACCAGCCAGAACAAGCCGCTGCCCACCACACCGAGTGACGTGCGGTAGGCCTGCGCACGCAGCACCAGGCCGTTGCCCACTGGTGAAATAGGCACGGCGTACTCGTTGGCCTTAGCGCTCCAGGGTATCCACTGTGCGGCCCGGTTGCGGTTCTGCAGGGGAGTGCCCGCCAGCACCTGGCCCTTGTCGTCCAGCAGTGTCACGGCGTAACGTGCCAGCACCTCGGTGGGCGTGCCATAGCGCAGCAGGCTGTCAATGGAGTATTCGCCGAGCACCACCCCGCCGAACTTGCCTTGCACGTTGAGTGGAACAAGCACCTGCAGCAAAGGCGTTGACTCGTTAGCGACGGCCGATGGCTGGACATACACGGGCTGCTGCAGGTCCCGGGTCAGGCCAAAGTTGTCTGCGGTGGGGCCGGGCTTAAGCACTTCACCCGCCACGCGCACCTGGCTACCCGCCAGTGTGGGTGCGGAGTGGCTGGCGCGGATGCGGCCGCGCTCGTCGATCCAGGTGATGGCCTGCAGTTCAGGGTATTGGCTGACCAGAGACTCGGCGCGCTGGCCGAACTGGGTGCGCTCCATGTCCTGGTTGGAGAGGTCGCGTGCGATGCGCATGATCTGCTCTTGGCGCTCGAGCAGGCGCAGGCGCACCCGCTGTTGCGCGTATTCGATGTCGCGGCGCAAAGCTTCTTGCTCGCGCTCGCCTTCTTCCACGCGCAGGTACCAGAAAGCGGCCACGATGGCTGCCATGAAGATCAGCACGGCGGCCAGCGGCGCCAGGGCGGCAAACCGGTCCTGGCGCACCGGAGAAAGGCTGCGCCACCAGACACGCCACCACTGGGCCAGTGCGGCACGGGACAGCTTTCGCGGTGGTGTGGCGGGTGGTTGTTCCAACATGCCC
Source organism: Simplicispira sp. 125 (assembly GCF_003096555.1). Taxonomy (NCBI): domain Bacteria; kingdom Pseudomonadati; phylum Pseudomonadota; class Betaproteobacteria; order Burkholderiales; family Comamonadaceae; genus Simplicispira; species Simplicispira sp. 125. The sequence goes on from NZ_QEKM01000001.1 coordinate 955,776, forward strand.
CCGAGTGTAGGGGAGCGCCGGGCGAGCCTTCGCCCAGCAAATGTGCGTTTGCAGCAAAATATCACATAGTAAAAATGAAAAGCATAATTTGAAAAATAGAAAAATTGTGCAAAAATAGGGCGAACGCACTAAATTGTGGCAATTACCTAGGAGACAAAACATGTCCACTCAACCCGATTCCCCGGCCGTTCACGGCGAGCCCACCGACATCGACCAACAGGAAACCCGTGAGTGGATGGAGGCACTCTCCGCCGTCATCGAAAAAGAAGGCCCTGAGCGTGCCCACTTCCTGCTCGAGCAGCTCCTGGAGCATGCCCGCCAGAGCAGCATCGACCTGCCGTTTTCTGCCAACACCGGCTACGTGAATACGCTTGAGCCCGACCAGGAAGCGCGTTGCCCGGGCAATATTTCGATTGAAAAACGCCTGCGCGCCTACATGCGCTGGAACGCCATGGCCATGGTGGTGCGTGCCAACCGCCTGCACCCGGCCGACGGCGGCGACCTGGGCGGCCATATCGGCTCGTTTGCTTCGCTGGCCAGCATGTGGGGCGCCGGTTTCAACCACTTCTGGCACGCCGAGAGCGAAAACCACGGCGGCGACTGCATTTACTTCCAGGGCCACAGCGCGCCAGGCATTTACGCCCGCGCCTACCTGGAAGGCCGCATTACCGAAGACCAGCTGGAAAATTTTCGGCAAGAAGTGGGCGGCAAGGGGCTCTCTAGCTACCCGCACCCCAAGCTGATGCCGGGCTTTTGGCAGTTCCCTACCGTCAGCATGGGCCTGGGGCCGATGATGGCGATCTACCAGGCGCGTTTTCTCAAGTACCTGCACGCCCGCGGCATTGCCGATACGGCCAACCGCAAAGTCTGGGTGTTTTTGGGCGACGGCGAGATGGACGAGCCAGAAAGCAAGGGCGCCATCAGCCTGGCGGCGCGCGAGAACCTCGACAACCTGATCTTCGTCATCAACTGCAACCTGCAGCGGCTCGACGGCCCGGTGCGCGGCAACGGCAAGATCATCCAGGAGCTCGAGGGTGACTTCCGCGGTGCCGGCTGGCACGTCATCAAGCTCCTGTGGGGCAAGGGCTGGGACGACCTGCTGGCGCGCGACAAGAGCGGCAAGCTGCGCCAAGTGATGATGGAAACGCTGGATGGCGACTACCAGACCTACCGCGCCATGGATGGCGCCTACATTCGCAAGCATTTCTTTGGCAAGTATCCCGAGACGCTCAAGCTCGTAGAGCACCTGAGCGACGATGACATCTGGGAGCTGCGCCGTGGTGGCCACGACCCTGAAAAGGTGTACGCCGCCTTCCATTCGGCCAACGCCCACCAGGGCCATCCGACCGTGCTGCTCGTCAAGACCGTCAAGGGCTATGGCATGGGCAAGGCCGGCGAGGCCAAGAACACGGTGCACCAGACCAAGAAACTGGCGGACGAGGACATCCGCTACATCCGCGATCGCTTCGCCATTCCCATCCCCGACAGCGAACTGGAAAAGCTGCCGTATTACAAGCCGGCCGACGACACGCCGGAAATGCAATACCTGCACCAGCGGCGCAAGGCGCTGGGCGGCTACCTGCCCAAGCGGCGCCAGCAGGCCGACGAGCACTTCACCGTGCCGTCGCTGGAGACGTTCAAGGCCGTTCTGGAGCCCACGGCCGAAGGCCGCGAGATCAGCACCACCCAGGCCTATGTGCGCTTCCTGACGCAGTTGCTGCGCGACAAGGCCCTGGGCCCGCGCGTGGTGCCCATTCTGGTGGACGAGGCGCGCACCTTCGGCATGGAGGGCATGTTCCGCCAGATCGGCATCTACAACCCCCGTGGCCAGCTCTACACCCCGGTCGACCGCGAGCAGGTGATGTACTACAAGGAGCAGGTGGACGGCCAGATCCTGCAAGAAGGCATCAACGAAGCGGGCGGCATGTGCTCATGGATCGCGGCGGCAACGTCGTATTCCACGAACAACCGCATCATGATTCCGTTCTTCGTGTACTACTCGATGTTCGGCTTTCAGCGCTTTGGCGACTTTGCCTGGGCGGCGGGCGACATGCAGGCGCGCGGCTTTATTTTGGGCGGCACCTCGGGCCGCACCACGCTCAACGGCGAAGGCCTGCAGCACGAAGACGGCCACAGCCACATTCTGGCCAACACCATTCCCAACTGCGTGAGCTACGACCCGAGCTTTGCGCACGAGGTGGCCGTCATCATGCATGAGGGCCTCAAGCGCATGGTGGAGCGCCAGGAAAACGTGTACTACTACATCACCCTATTGAATGAAAACTACGCCATGCCCGGCCTCACGCCCGGCACCGAAGAGCAGATCATCAAGGGCATGTACCTGTGCAAACAAGGCGCTGAAGGCGACAAGCGCGTGCAACTGCTGGGCTCGGGCTCCATCCTGCGCGAGTCACTCGAAGCGCAAAAGCTGCTTGCGGCGGAGTGGGGCATACAGGCCGATGTCTGGAGCTGCACCAGCTTCAACGAGCTGACCCGCGAAGGCCAGGACGCCGAGCGCTGGAACCTGCTGCACCCGCTGGAGACACCGCGTGTACCGTTTGCCACGCAGCAGCTGGCCAGCCGCAGCGGCCCGGTGGTGGCTTCGACCGACTACATGAAGGCGTTTGCCGAGCAGATTCGTTCGTACATTCCCGCAGGCCGTGCGTACAAAGTGCTGGGCACAGACGGCTTTGGCCGCAGTGATTTCCGCAGCAAGCTGCGCGAGCATTTCGAGATCAACCGCCACTACATCGTCGTTGCCGCGCTCAAGGCGCTCAGCGAAGAAGGCGCCGTGCCTGCGACCAAGGTGGCCGAGGCGATTGCCAAATATGGCATTCAGGCCGACAAGATCAATCCGCTGCACGCATAACCAGAACCGGAGGCAAACCGTGAACCCCCACGCTCATATTCATTCGCTGCCCCCCAAGGGGGCGCATGCCTCCTTCGAGGCGGTTCGGCAGGAGGCATAACATGGCATTGGTAGACATCCAGATCCCGGATATCGGGGACGTTGACGTAGTAGGCGTGATTGAATTGCTGGTCAAACCCGGTGACACGGTGAAGGCCGAGCAGTCGCTCATTACGGTGGAATCCGACAAGGCGTCGATGGAAATCCCGTCGAGCCATGCAGGCGTGGTCAAGGAGCTGCGCGTGCAGGTGGGCGACAAGGTCAAGCAGGGCTCCGTCGTGCTGACACTTGAAGTGGCGGGGGGCTCAGAATCTGCATCAAATTCGGCTCCAGCGCCCGCCGTGCAAGCGCAAGCAGCTATCAAAACAGAAGAAGTTGTAGCTGCACCTGCAGCAGCGCCCGCTGCGGCACCGCCACCCGCCGCCATTCCCGCGGCGGCGCCGCTGGCCGCCGCCGCAGTACCGGCCCATCAGCCTGGTACGCCCAGTGCGGGCTTGCCCCATGCATCGCCTTCAGTGCGCAAGTTTGCGCGGGCGCTGGGCGTGCCGCTGGACGAACTGGTCGGTACAGGCCCCAAGGGCCGCATCACCCAGGACGATGTGCAGAACTTCACCAAGGCGGTGATGGGCGGCGCAGCGCAAACCCGCGCTGCCGCTGCCAAGGCCCCGGCGGCGGGTGGTTCGGGCGAGGGCCTGAACCTGCTGCCCTGGCCCAAGGTGGACTTTGCCAAGTTTGGTCCCATCGAGCGCAAAGATATTTCGCGCATCAAAAAGATCAGCGGTGCCAACCTGCACCGCAACTGGGTGGTCATCCCGCACGTCACCAACCATGACGATGCCGACATCACCGAGCTCGAAGCCTTCCGCGTGCAACTGAACAAAGAGAACGAGAAGAGTGGCGTGAAGGTCACCATGCTGGCCTTCATGATCAAGGCGGCCGTGGCTGCGCTCAAGAAGTTTCCCGAGTTCAACGCCTCGCTCGATGGCGAGCAGCTGGTGTTCAAAAACTACTTCCACATCGGCTTTGCGGCCGATACACCCAACGGCCTGATGGTGCCGGTCATCAAGGATGCCGACAAGAAAGGCATCTTCGAGATCAGCCAGGAGATGGGCGAACTGGCCAAGAAGGCGCGCGAAGGCAAGCTGAGCCCGGCCGAGATGAGCGGCGGGTGCTTCTCCATCAGCTCGCTCGGTGGCATTGGCGGGCGGTATTTCACGCCCATCATCAACGCGCCCGAAGTGGCCATCATGGGTGTCTGCAAGAGCAGCATTGAACCCCAATGGGACGGCAAGCAGTTCGTGCCGCGCCTCTCGCTGCCGCTCAGCCTGAGCTGGGACCACCGCGTGATCGACGGCGCTGCCGCTGCGCGTTTCAACGTGTACTTTGCCTCGCTGCTGGCGGACTTCCGCCGCATCGTGCTTTAACCGGGGGGCAATGCACATGGCAATCATCGACATCAAGGTACCCGACATTGGCGATTTCGCCGAAGTGGCCATCATCGAAGTGCTGGTCCAGCCCGGCGACACCATCAAGGCCGAGCAAAGCCTGGTCACGGTCGAGTCCGACAAGGCCTCGATGGAAATCCCCTCCAGCCACGCCGGCGTGGTCAAAGAGCTGCGCGTGAAGCTGGGCGACAAGATCGCCGAAGGCTCGGTGGTGCTGACGCTCGAGACCGCTACTGCAGCAGCATCCTCGCCCGCTGCCACCACCGTTCATGCTCCTGAAAATGGAGCTGCTAGCGCTTTATCTACAAGTGTTTCAGATAAAAAAATACCTGAAACCGCCAGCAATCAAGCGCAACCAGCTCCTAAAAATGAAGCAGCCAGTTTGGGTGGCACTGCGGATATCGAGTGCGACCTCGTCGTGCTCGGTGGCGGTCCTGGCGGCTATTCGGCGGCATTCCGTGCGGCCGACCTGGGCCTCAAGGTCGTCCTCGTCGAACGCTACGCCCAGCTCGGCGGCGTGTGCCTGAACGTGGGGTGCATTCCCTCCAAAGCGCTGCTGCATGTGGCCGCCGTCATGGACGAGGTGAGCCACCTGTCGGCGGCGGGCATCGACTTTGGTGCCCCCCAAATCAATGTGGACACGCTGCGTGGCCACAAGGAAAAGGTCATCGCCAAGCTCACCGGTGGCCTGGCCGCCATGGCCAAAATGCGCAAGGTGACCACCGTGCGTGGATACGGTGCCTTTGTGGGCGCCAACCACCTGGAGGTGGAAGAAACCACCGGCACCAGCCAGGACAAGACGGGTGTCAAGAAGGTCATCGCCTTCAAAAAAGCCATCATTGCCGCAGGCAGCCAGGCCGTGCGCCTGCCCTTCATGCCCGACGACCCGCGTGTGGTCGATTCCACCGGCGCTCTGGCGCTGCAAGGCGTGCCCAAACGCATGCTGATCCTCGGCGGCGGCATCATCGGCCTGGAGATGGGCACCGTCTACAGCACGCTGGGTGCGCGCCTGGATGTGGTGGAAATGATGGACGGCCTGATGCAAGGCGCCGACCGTGATTTGGTCAAGATCTGGCAGAAGATGAACGCCAAGCGTTTTGACAACATCATGCTCAAGACGAAAACCGTGGGCGCCGAGGCCACTGCGGACGGCATCAAAGTCACGTTTGCGCCAGCAGAAGAGGGCGGCACTGCGCCTGAGCCCCAAATCTACGACCTGGTGCTGCAGGCCGTGGGCCGCACGCCCAACGGCAAGAAAATCGCTGCCGAAAAAGCGGGCGTGGCCGTGACGGACCGTGGCTTCATCAACGTCGACATCCAGATGCGCACCAACGTGCCGCACATCTTCGCCATCGGCGACATCGTGGGCCAGCCCATGCTGGCGCACAAGGCAGTGCACGAAGCGCATGTGGCAGCGGAAGTCATCGCAGGCGAGCTGCAGGGCAACAAGGAGTTGGCCAGCGCCGCCTTCAACGCCCGCGTCATCCCCAGCGTGGCCTACACCGACCCCGAAGTGGCATGGGTCGGCCTCACCGAAGATCAGGCCAAGGCGCAGGGCATCAAAGTCAAGAAGGGCCTGTTCCCCTGGACCGCATCGGGCCGCGCCATCGCCAACGGCCGCGATGAAGGCGTTACCAAGTTGCTGTTCGACGACTCGCCTGAGGCCCACGGCCACGGCAAGATCCTGGGCGGCGGCATCGTCGGCACGCATGCGGGCGACATGATTGGCGAGATTGCGCTCGCCATTGAAATGGGCGCCGACGCGGTAGACATCGGCAAAACGATTCACCCGCACCCCACGCTGGGCGAGAGCATCGGCATGGCGGCCGAGATTGCGCATGGCAGTTGTACCGACGTACCTCCGGCGCGCAAGTAAGCCAGTCTCCAAGCGATCCTCACAAAGCCCGAACTGGCAACGGTTCGGGCTTTGTGCTTTCCGAGCCCAATCAATCAGGAGCAAGGTGACGTGAACACAGGTTTGCGGCATCGATGAAAACCCCCATTTCCTCTAGGCGGCCGCCTCTAGAGCTTGTGTTGTGTTGCATGCGATAGTTAAAAGATGCAAAGAAGATCTCTTTTAAAGCTGGGCCTGGTATCGGGCGCGGTGCTGGCGTTGGCGGGTGGGGCTGCGGTGCTGCTGCAGCCTGGGCTGGAGCAGGGGCGACTGACCGCTTCGGCCCGTGAACTGTTTACCAGCCTGGGCCGTGCCATTCTCCAGGGCACCCTGCCTGCCGATGCACAGGCGCGCAGCCGCGCACTTGCGGGCATGGTCGATCGCATTGATGCGCTGGCGACCAACCTGCCGCCCACGGTGCAGGCCGAGCTGTCGCAACTTCTGGGTTTGCTGTGCACCGCGCCGGGGCGTCTGGGTCTGGCGGGTTTGACGCCTGCCTGGGCGGATGCCAGCGAGGCGCAGGTGCAGGCCGCGTTGGAAGGCATGCGCTATTCCAGCCTGGCCCTGCGCCAGCAGGCGTACCAGGCGCTGCACGAAATCGTGGGCGGCGCCTATCTGTCTGATGAAAGCACCTGGGCCGCTGTGGGCTACCCAGGGCCTCTCGCTATTTGAGCTTTATTCCATGAGCAATTTTCCTGATCCCATCCGCGAGGGACTGCAGCGCGGCTGGAAAGTCCTGGGCGGCGCGCTGGGCCCGCTGCCTGAAAAAATCACCTGCGATGTGGCCGTCGTCGGCTCCGGTGCCGGTGCTGGTATCACTGCCGAGCTGCTGACCCGGGCAGGCCTTTCCGTCGTCATTGTGGAAGAGGGGCCGCTCAAGAGCAGCGGCGACTTCCGCCAGCGCGAATCCGAGGCGTACCCCACGCTCTACCAGGAAAGCGGCAGCCGCAAGACCGAAGACAAGGGCGTCTCCATCCTGCAGGGGCGCTGCGTGGGGGGCTCGACCACAGTGAACTGGACCAGCTCCTTCCGAACGCCCGAGCCCACATTGCGTTTCTGGCAAGAGCATTTTGGGCTGAAGGACTACGGCCAGGACGCACTGGCGCCGTATTTCGAGCAGGCCGAGCGGCGTCTGCACATCTCGCCCTGGCTGGCGCCACCCAATGAGAACAATGCCTTGCTCCAGCGCGGCGCGCACAAACTGGGCATCCCAGCGGCCGCCATTGCGCGCAACGTGAAAGGTTGCTGGAGCCTCGGCTCCTGTGGTCTGGGTTGCCCCACCAATGCCAAGCAGTCCATGCTGGTGACGACCATTCCGGTAGCGCTCGACAAAGGCGCCACCCTGCTGGTGGAAACGCGCGCTGAACAGCTGGTGCTGGGCGGCGGCAAGGTGCAGGCACTGCGCTGCGTGGCCGTGCAACCCAACAGCGCGCCTGTGGAAGGTGGTAAGACCACCACCATTGTGGCCAAGCACTTTGTGCTGGCGGGGGGCGCCATCAATTCGCCGGCGGTGCTGCTGCGTTCCAAGGCACCCGATCCGCATGGGTTGGTGGGCACGCGCACCTTTTTGCACCCGGTGGTGATGTCGGCCGCGGTGCTGGAGCAGAAGGTGGAGGGCTGGGCCGGTGCGCCGCAAACGGTCTACACCGACCACTTCATGGACACCCAGCCCATCGATGGGCCCATGGGCTTCAAGCTGGAGGCACCGCCCCTGCATCCCGTCATTTTGGCCACCACCATGCCGGGCTATGGCCAGCCGCATGCGGATTTGCTGGCCAAGTTCCCGCACACGCACGTGCTGCTGGCACTGCTGCGCGATGGTTTCCACCCGCAGGCGGCGGGCGGCCGCGTCAAGCTGCGCGGTGATGGTTCGGCGGTGCTGGACTACCCACTGAACGATTTCGTCATGGAAGGCGCGCGCCGCGCCTTGCTGGCCATGGCCGAGATCCAGTTTGCCGCTGGTGCGCAGGAGGTGCTGCCGGTGCACGAGAGGGCGCAGCCCTATACCTCGTGGGCGCAGGCACAAAGCGCGATTAATGCGCTGCCGATGCAGCCGCTCCTGACCAAGGTGGTGAGCGCCCATGTCATGGGCGGTTGTGGCATGGCGGGAAGCGAAGCGCAGGGCGTGGTGCGCGCCGATGGCGGGCACTGGCAGTTGGAGAACCTGTCGGTGCACGATGGTTCTATTTTTCCCACCAGCGTGGGTGCCAACCCGCAATTGTCGATCTACGGCATCACCAACCGGCTGGCCCAGGGGCTGGTGCAGCGCTTGACGGGCAAGGCAGAGGCGCTGGCCTGAGCGTGCAGGAATAGGCTAAGGCTGCGCGCAGCGCATCCTGGCCTACCATGTCCCCATGGAAACGCCCGAGTCCTTCTTTTTACTGCAGTGGCTGCACGGGTTTGCGCTGTGGCTGCTGTCGTCGGTGCACATCGCGCTGGCGCTGGCGGTCACCCTGCATGCGCTGATGAAAAAGGAAGAGGTGCACAAGGCCGTGTCCTGGATCGGGCTGGCCTGGCTGGCGCCGTTTGGTGGTGCATTTGCCTATTGGCTGCTGGGCATCAACCGTATCGGGCGCACTGGTGTGGCGCTGGGCCTGCGCCAAGCCTGGAACAGTGATGGCGACGCGGCCGAAGCCTTTGCGGTGTCTTTCGACGCGGTGGATGCAGTGCTGGCCGGTGTGGCGCGTGTGGGGCAGCAGGTAACCGGCAAGCCCCTGCTGGGCGGTAACAGCGTGCAGCCGCTGACCGATGGCGACAACGCCTACCCGGCCATGCTGGCGGCGATGGATGCTGCAGAGCACTCCATCACGCTGCAGACCTACATCTTTCACAACGATAAGGCAGGCCAAGCTTTTGTAGAGGCGCTGGCACGCGCCCATGCGCGCGGTGTGCAGGTGCGCGTGCTGGTGGATGCCGTCGGCGCGCGCTACCGGCCCACCGGGGTGCTCAGGCGGCTGCGCAATTTGGACATTCCTTGTGCGTCGTTTTTGCGGCCCTCGATTACGCGCTTGCTCTCGCATGTCAACCTGCGCAACCACCGCAAGATTCTGGTAGTCGATGGTGAAGTGGGTTTTACCGGCGGCATGAACATTAGCGCCAACCACTGGTTCAGCACCCAGCCATCCACCCCCGTGCACTGCCTGCATTTCGAGGTGCGCGGCCCGGTGGTGACCGACATGCAGCGCGCCTTTGCGACCGACTGGGCCTTCACCACGCGCGAGCGCCTGCAAGGTGCGCCCTGGTTTGCACCGCCCGTGCCCCGCGGGTCGCTGCTGGCGCGCGGTGTCACCGACGGGCCCGATGCCGACATCGACCACATGCGCCAGGTCATCCTGGGCTCGCTGGCTGCGGCCCGCCAGCGGGTGCGCATTGTCACGCCGTATTTTCTACCCGACGAAGTGGTGCTGAGCACGCTGCAGACCACGGCGCTGCGGGGTGTGGCGGTCGATATTGTGCTGCCCGCACGCAGCAACCTGCCGCTGCTCGACTGGGCCATGCGGCCGCAGTGCGACGAGCTGCTGGCAGCGGGTTGCCGAATCCATCTGACCCCGCCACCGTTTGATCACGGCAAGCTCTTTGTGGTGGATGACGACTGGGCGTTGATCGGTTCGACCAATTGGGATGCGCGCAGCCTGCGGCTGAACTTTGAATACAACCTCGAGTGCTACGACGAGGCACTGGTGGCCGCGCTCGACCCGTTGATTGATGGGCGCATTGCCCAGGCCACACTGCTCGACGCCGACACCCTGGCCCGCCAGAGCCTGCCTGCGCGCTTGCGCAACCGCTTGGTGTGGTTGTTGTCACCCTATCTTTGATGCTATCTAATAAATAGCTGTTAGCGCTTATGCAGTAAGCGTTACAGACTGTTTTCATTGAAATTCTTGGGCAAGCGATCTTGCTGGCATCGCTCTCCCGTGTCGTTGCTTTTAACCGACACCACGCTCTTCGACCCGGTGATAACTTTGCGTCCCTCACCCGATCACCAAGGAGCCAAAATGCCCAAAACCCTGATTGAACCCTTCCGCATCAAAAGTGTGGAACCCATTCGCATGACCAGCCGCGCCGAGCGCGAGAACATGCTGACAGCGGCCAAACTCAACGTCTTCAAACTGCGCGCCGAAGACGTGCTGATCGACTGGCTGACCGATTCGGGCACGGGTGCCATGTCCAGCCGCCAATGGGGCGCCATCATGGAAGGGGATGAAAGCTACGCCGGGGCGCGCAGCTTTTACCGGCTGGAAAAAACCATCCAGGACATCACCGGCATGCAGCACTTCGTGCCCACGCACCAGGGCCGTGCGGCCGAGAAAGTGCTGTTCACGGCAGTGTGCAAAAAAGGCGACCTGGTGCCCAACAACTGCCACTTTGACACCACGCGGGCCAATCTCGAATATTTGGGGATCGAGGCGGTAGACCTTGTCATTCCCGAGGGCCTGCAACCCGCGTTGATCTACCCCTTCAAGGGCAACATCGACCTGGAGCGGGTCGAAGCGGTGCTGCAAAAGGAGGGTGCGCGCATTCCGTTTGGCATGCTCACCGTCACCAACAACACGGGCGGCGGCCAGCCAGTGTCGATGGCCAACATCCGCGCATATTCCAAGCTGCTCAAGAAGTACGGCAAGCCCTTCATCATGGACGTGTGCCGTTTTTCGGAAAACGCCATGTTCATCAAGATGCGCGAGCCGGGCTACGAGAACACCCCCATCCGCGAGATTGTGCAAGAAATGTTCTCGTACTGCGACGGTGCCACCATGAGCGCCAAGAAAGACGCCATGGTCAACATCGGCGGCTTCATCGTGCTGCGCAGCAGCGAATGGATGGACGGCGTGCGCAATGGCCTGATCATGATGGAAGGTTTCCCCACCTACGGCGGTCTGGCCGGGCGCGACCTCGAAGCCATGGCTGTGGGCCTGGAGGAGGGCATGGACGAGGACTATCTGCGCTACCGATTGCGCACTGCCGAATACTTGGGCGAGCGCCTGGAGGCGGCCGGCGTGGGCTTTGTCAAGCCCACCGGCGGCCATGCTGTCTATATCGACGCCAAAACGGTGTTGCCCGGTATGCCGGTGGAGCATTACCCGGCCTGGGCGCTGTGCAACGCGCTGTACCTGGAGGGGGGCATACGCGGTGTCGAGATTGGCTCGGTGATGTTCGGCAAGCGCCTGCCCGATGGCCAGGAGACGTACCACAGCATGGAGCTGGTGCGCCTGGCGTTCCCACGCCGCATGTACACCCAGTCGCATTTCGACTATGCGGCCGAGGTGATTGCCGAGGTGAAAGAGAAGGCATCCAGCATCCGCGGCGTAAAAATCACCAAGCAGCCGCAGTTCCTGCGCCATTTCACTTGTGAGTGCGAATGGGTTTGAGCGCTGCTCCTCAAGGGATGAACGGGGCCTTCATAATCCCATCCCCCATCACCCCTTGAAGGATTTCCATGGCCGGAGCCAGTTTGCTCACTTTGCTCGACGATATTGCCGCGATTCTGGATGACGTGGCCGCCATGACCAAGGTGGCCGCCCATAAAAGCACGGCTGTGATGGACGATGTAGCCACCATGACCAAGGTGGCCACGCAGAAGACGGCGGGTGTGTTGGGCGACGATTTGGCGCTCAACGCCCAGCAGGTCACCGGTGTGCGCGCCGAGCGGGAACTGCCTGTGGTCTGGGCCGTGGCCAAGGGGTCGCTGGTGAACAAGGCGATTTTGGTCCCGGCGGCGCTGGCTATCAGCGCCTTTTTGCCCTCGCTCATCACACCCTTGCTCATGCTGGGTGGCGCCTATCTGTGCTTTGAGGGGGTCGAGAAGCTGGCCCACAAGTTTCTGCACGCCAAAGAGGACGCTGTAGGCACTGCCCAGCACCTGCAGGCCAATGCCAATCCGGCCGTGGACCTGGTGGCCTTCGAAAAGGAAAAAATCAAGGGTGCGGTGCGGACTGACTTCATTCTTTCGGCCGAAATCATCGTGATTGCCTTGGGTACCGTGGCGGCGGCCAGTTTCTCGCAGCAAGTGGCGGTGCTGGTGGGCATTGCCCTCTTGATGACCGTGGGCGTCTATGGTCTGGTCGGCGGCATCGTCAAGCTCGATGACCTGGGGCTGTGGCTCAGCGGCAAGGCCAGTGGGGCTGCGCAGGCGTTGGGCCGGGGTTTTCTCGCCATGGCGCCGTGGTTGATGAAGTTTCTTTCGGTGGCCGGCACGGCGGCCATGTTTCTGGTGGGGGGCGGCATTCTGGTGCACGGCATTCCCTGGGTGCACCACGCCGTCGAGGCTGCGGGGGCGGCTGTGGGGCACGGTGCCATGGGCGGGCTGTGGCAGGCGCTTGCGACCAATCTGCTCAATGCGCTGGCAGGTCTGGCGGCGGGCGGGGTGGTGCTGGCAGGCGTGTTGCTGGTGCAGCGGCTGCGCAAACCGGGCGGCGTCTCCCGCTGAGTGTTCTCTTTACTGCTGAAGTTGCGGGTAAACCCTTGTTTTTGATTTGGGGCAAAGATGGCCTTACTAAATATAGGCCTAATGGCGTTGCGGGTATTTCCCCGTGCCAATTCCCGAGTCGAGCATGAAAAAGAATCTTCTGGCGGTCGCTGTTGTGTGTGCCCTGAGCGCCGGTACTGCATTGGCGCAGCAGGCCGAAGGCCCCTGGATGGTGCGCGTGCGTGCGCTGCACCTGGACAGCGCCAACAAGGACACCACAGGCCTGAACCTGTCGGTCAACAACAAATGGATGCCCGACGTCGATGTGAGCTATTTCTTCAGCCCGAACCTGGCGGCGGAACTGGTGCTTTCGGTGCCGCAAAAACACACGCTGCGCTCGGGCGCCACGGACATCGGTTCACTCAAGCACCTGCCACCCACGCTGCTGCTGCAATACCACCACGATATGGGCGGCTTCAAGCCTTACGTGGGGGCTGGCGTGAACTACACACGCTTTAGCAGCGTGCGCGCGCCCGCAGGCGTAGACATTGACCGCAACAGCTTTGGAGCGGCGCTGCAGGTGGGTGTGGATATTCCGCTGCAAAAAAATCTCTACCTGAACCTGGATCTGAAGAAGGTGTACATCGGCACCGACGTCAGTGCGGGCGGAGTCAAGGTGGGCAGCTTCAAGGTCGATCCCGTGCTGTTCGGCGTGGGCCTGGGCTGGCGTTTCTGATCACACAGCGCATAGGGTGCAAGGCCGGTTTCCCCCGGCCTTTTTTTGTGGGCGGTGTTTTGTGGGGCGAAGGCCTACAGCGCAGATTGCAGTAGCCCGGCACAATGGGCTGGCGAATCTGCGGCCCCTTGCGCGGGGTAGCAGGTGCTTCTTTCTGCCAGCGGCCACGCCGAGAAAGCCCCCTCCGTTCATGCAAGAGCCCCGCCATGCCGAGATCATTGAAGGCCTGCGCCGCACCCCCGCCTGCATTTCTCCCAAATACTTTTACGACGAGCGCGGCTCCCGGCTGTTCGAAGCCATCACGCGCCTGCCCGAGTACTACCCGACACGCACCGAACACGCCATCCTGCAAGCGTCGGGCGCTGATATTGCCCGTGCCATCGGCCAGGGCTGCACGCTGATCGAGCCGGGCGCGGGCAGCTGTGCCAAGGCGGCCGTGCTGTGCGGGCTGATTGCACCGCGCTGCTTCGTGGGTGTCGATATTTCGGCCAACTACCTGACAGGGGCCGTGCAACGGCTGGGAGCGTGCTTTCCGGGCATGGACGCCCGTGCGCTGGGGGGCGACATCACGCGGGGGATTGATCTGCCAGGCGATTTACCTGCCGCGCCGCGCCTGGTCTTCTACCCTGGCTCGTCGATTGGCAACTTTGACCCGCCCGGTGCGCTGGCCTTGCTGCGCCAGATGCGCGCACTGGCGGGGGATGATGGCGGGCTGCTCATCGGTATCGACCTGCCCAAGGAGGTGGCGGTGCTCGAAGCCGCCTACGATGACGCACAGGGCGTGACGGCGCAGTTCAACCTCAACGTGCTGGCACATGTGAACCGCCTGATCGGCAGCGACTTCGAGGCCAATGACTGGCAGCACCGCGCCTTCTTCAATGCCGCAGAGTCGCGCATCGAGATGCACCTGGAGGCCTGCACGCCCGTTGTCGTGCGCTGGCCCGGTGGAGAGCGGGCCTTTGCAGCGGGCGAGCGCATCCATACCGAAAACAGCTACAAATACCCGCTGGCCCCGTTTTGTGAAATGCTCGCGCACGCCGGTTTTGCACGCACCCGCGCGTGGACGGATGCGCGCCAGTGGTTTGCCCTGGTACACGCCCAAGCATGAGAAAGGATGCCGCCATGACCGACCTGGGTTCCCGCTTCTCAGCGGTGCGTACGCACACGGCGTTGCTCGCAGCGCCACTGTCTGCCGAGGACTGCTGCGTCCAGTCCATGCCCGACGCCAGCCCCGTCAAATGGCATCTGGCACACACCACCTGGTTCTTCGAGACCTTTGTGCTCGAGCCGAATGAGCCGGGGTTTGAGCCTTTCCGCCCAGCATTTCGGGTGCTGTTCAACTCCTACTACAACGGCGTGGGCGCCAAGCACCCGCGCCCGCAGCGCGGCCTGCTCACCCGGCCGGCGCTCTCGGACGTGCTGGCCTACCGTGCCAACGTGGAGCAGCGCCTACAGGCCTTGCTGGCGCGGCAAGGGGACAACGCCGCGCTGCAGGCCTTGGTAGAACTGGGGCTGCAGCACGAGCAGCAACACCAGGAACTGCTGCTCACCGACGTGCTGCACCTGTTCTCAGGCAACCCCTTGGCCCCGGCCTACCGCGATGCGCCGCCACCTGTTGCCGCGCCTGCGCAGGTGCAGGACTGGCTGGAGTTTGCGGGGGGGCTGTGCGAGATAGGGCACGGGGGGCGCGGTTTTTCGTTCGACAACGAGCTGCCGCGCCACACCACCTACCTTGCACCCTACGCCCTGGGCACCCGGCTGGTGAACCAGGCCGAGTTTGCGGCCTTCATTACCGACGGCGGCTACCGCAGGCCCGGGCTTTGGTTGGCCGAGGGCTGGGACTGGCTGGCAGCGCAGCACATCGAGCACCCTTTGTACTGGCGCCATGCGCCGGGTGGCGGCTGGACGGTGTTTGGCCTGCACGGCGAACAGCCGCTCATCCCGCAGGCCCCGGTAGCGCATCTGTCGTACTTTGAAGCCGACGCCTACGCGCGCTGGGCTGGTGCCCGTCTGCCCACCGAAGCCGAGTGGGAGGTGGCCGCCGCGCCGCTGGCGCCTGCCTTGCTGGCCCCTGCCGACGCACTGCGTGCCCGGATCGAGCCGCAGGCCGCACCGGGCAGTGGCCTGCGTGAACTGTGGGGCGAGGCCTGGCAGTGGACGCAGTCGAGCTATGCGCCGTACCCCGGGTTTCGCGCCGCCGAAGGGGCGGTGGGCGAATACAACGGCAAGTTCATGGTGAACCAATACGTGCTGCGTGGCAGCGCATGCGCCACGCCGCCGGGGCATGCCCGGCTCACGTACCGCAACTTCTTTCCCGCCACGGCCCGCTGGCAGTTCAGTGGTGTGCGCCTGGCGCGGGATCTGTGATTCGCTATTTATTTGAGAGCTGTAGGCGCTTTATCTATAAGCGCCAGAGGCGATTTTTGCTATAAATAGCAATCAGGCCAGCACCACCCGGTTGCGCCCCGTGGCCTTGGCCTGGTAGAGCGCTTGGTCGGCCGCCGCCACCAGGCTTTCGGGTGCTTGGCCTGCCTGGGCGACGCGCGCACAGACGCCGACACTGAGTGTGACGCAGCCGCCCGGTGTGGTGGGATGGGGCAGCGCCAGGGTCGCCAGCGCCTGCTGGACTTGCAGCACCACGGCCTGCATCTGCGCGGCCGTGGTGCTGGGGGCGATGATGGCAAATTCCTCCCCGCCATAGCGCGCCACCAGGTCGGTGCTGCGCACTGCGCAATGTGCCAGCACGCCCGCCACGCTGCGCAGGCAGTCGTCGCCTGCCAGGTGGCCGTACTGGTCGTTGTAGGCCTTGAACCAGTCGATGTCGAGCATGGCCAGCGCAAGCGGTTCGCCGCTGCGCAGCGAGCGCGCCCATTCGCTCGCCAGTACTTCGTCAAACCGGCGCCGGTTGGCGATGCCTGTGAGGCCGTCGGTGCGGCTCAGGGATTCGAGTCGGCTGTTGGCCGCTTCGAGGGCCACAGTGCGTTCGGCCACGCGCGCCTCCAGGCGTTGCTCGTTGCCCCTGAGCGTGTCGATCAGCGTCTTCTGCGTGGCAAGCAGTTGTGCCTGCATGTCTGCTCGCTCGCGGCGCATCTGGTTGAAGCGATCGGCCAGGGCCAGCGCCAGCAAGATCATTTCCAGCGCCGATCCAAACTGCATGGCATTGGCAGTGAAAACGTTGCTGGGCAGCAGTCCTATGGCGCGCAGCGCGTTGGTCACAGCGCCAAGGCCCAGCACAGCGAACGCTGCGATAAAAAAATACGCGCTGCGCTGGCGCCGCCAGGCGGCGTAGACCGCCACGGCCATCATGGCCACCATGGCCAGCAGATACGCCACGGCGGCGGCCTTGATCAGGGCCTGGCCCGTCACCAGAAACAGCAGGGGACTGAAAAGGAAAAAGACGATAAAGCCCTGCAACCAGGGGTCCAGGCGGGGCAGCAGGAGCCGTGTCTCCACCATGCGGCGCAAAAACAGCATGCCGCTGGCCAGGGCGAACGAATAGCCAAAGCTGGTGCACAGGTCTGACCACAGGGGCGATTCGAGCCGGAAAATTTCTTTGACCAGGCCGTTTTGCGCCGCCAGGGCAAAGGCCATCGAGAGCGCAAACCCTACGTACTGCAGATACAGCCAGTCTTTCAGGCGCACGAACAGCAACAGATTGAACAGCACCATGGCGGCCGCCATGCCGAAATACCAGGCCTGCACCGCGTAGTCGCTGCGTTCGTAGGCGTGAAACGCAGCGGGCTCCCACAGCCGCGCAGGCACGATAAAGGCCGTGGTGGACGCCACGCGCAGGTACAGGGTTTGTTCAGCCTGGGGAGGCAAGGGCACGTTGAAGACGAAATGGCGGTGCGCGTAGCCGCGGCTCTCAAAAGGCGCGGTGGTTCCGGTTTCTACCGTGTGATAGCTGCCATCGCTTTGCGGGGCGTAGAAGTTCAGGTGCGACAGGCGTGCGTAGGCCACTTCCAGCAGGCGCTCTATCGGCTGGTCGCTGGTGTTGACCACCTGCAGGCGCAGCCACCAGGCCGACGGCGTGATGCCGAAATTCAGAGCCTCTCCGGTGAGGCGGCTGCGGGTGAATTGCTGCGCCAGCGCGGGTGCGCGAACCTGCTCCAGCGTCAAACTGCCGCCGGGGTCTTCGAGTACGTCCAGGTGGGCCGTCAGGGCCAGCGGTTGGGCGCCCAGCCTGGAGGCATCCACCGCATCCTGCGGGGAAGTAGAAGCCCAGGCCTGCGCGTTGCCCAGTGCCAGCAGCAGGCTGGTGAGCAGCAGCGCAGCAAAACGCAGCAACGGAGCGCGGGAAGAGTACAGCACGGCGAGGGCAGCGGGCATGCGGTGCATGCACAGGGGCTTTGAAGGAGCCCAGTGTATTCGGGCCCGTGCCGTGTGATTCCATTTCTAAGGCGATGCTGAATAAGTCACCGCGATGATGCGCGCCGTGCATCGGGATGGGATGCAAGGCGCAAACCGCAGCCATAGCCGCAGCTATGGCGAGGATTTGCAACGCCGCAGACCGCCCGAGGTACGGATGCGCAGCGCGTGAGGGACTTGTTCAGCATTGCCCTAAACCACTCGTGTCGTTGTGGCTTCGCCTTGCCGTGTTACAGCACTGATCGTAGGCTTCGCGCCTAAACACGAATGGTTTGGAAACAGAATGATGGGTAGAGCTGTCTGTAATGGTGTGGTTTTTGCTATTCTAAAAATAGCTAGCAACGCTTACCCATTAAGCGCTAGAGGCCGAAAATGCTTGAAATCCGGCCACTGTGTTGAAAGCAGCGGCCGGAGTGGTCTTCAGACCTTGTCCAGCGCCTGGGCCAGGTCAGCCTGCAGATCGTTGATGTGCTCGATGCCCACCGACAGGCGCACCATGTTCTCGCTCACACCGGCCTTTGCCAGCTCCTCAGGGTTGAGCTGGCGGTGCGTGGTCGATGCAGGGTGCGTGGCCAGCGACTTGGCGTCGCCGATGTTGACCAGGCGCGTGAACAGGTCCAGCGCGTCGAGGAAGCGTGCGCCAGCGGCACGCGGGTCGGCGTCGCTGCTCTTGAGGCCGAAGCTCAAGATACCCGAAGCCCGCCCGCCCATTTGGCGCTGCGCCAGCGCGTGGTCGGGGTGGTCGGGCAGCCCGGCATAGCGCACCCATTCCACCTTGGGGTGGCTTTGCAGGAACTTGGCCAGCGCCAGGGTGTTGTCGCAGGTGCGGTCCATGCGCAGCGGCAGGGTTTCGATGCCTTGCAGCGTGAGCCATGCGTTGAACGGCGAAATGGCCGCACCCATGTTGCGCAGCGGCACGACGCGGGCGCGGCCGATGTAGGCGGCGGCGCCCAGGGCTTCGGTGTAGACCACGCCGTGGTAGCTCACGTCGGGCTCGTTCAGGCGCTTGAACCGGGCTTTGTGCTCTGCCCAGGGGAACTTGCCGCTGTCGACAATGATGCCGCCAATGCTGTTGCCGTGGCCGTTCATGTACTTGGTCAGCGCGTGCACCACGATGTCGGCGCCGTGTTCGATGGGGCGGCACAGGTAGGGACTGGGCACGGTGTTGTCCACGATCAGCGGCACGCCAGCGTCGTGCGCCACCTTGGCCAGCGCTGCGATATCGGTCACGTTGCCCAGCGGGTTGCCGATCGATTCGCAGAACACCGCCTTGGTGCGCTCGTCAATCAGCTTGGCAAAACTGGCAGGGTTGGCGGCATCGGCAAAGCGCACTTCAATGCCTTGCTGCGGAAAGGTGTGGGCAAACAGGTTGTAGGTGCCGCCATACAGCGTGCTGGTCGAGACGATGTTGTCACCGGTCTCGGCAATGGTCTGGATGGCCGCGGTGATGGCCGCCATGCCCGAGGCCATGGCCAGGGCCGCCACACCGCCCTCGAGCGCTGCGACGCGCTGCTCCAGCACGTCGGTGGTCGGGTTCATGATGCGGGTGTAGATGTTGCCCGCCACCTTCAGGTCAAACAGGTCGGCGCCGTGCTGGGCGTTGTCAAAGGCGTAGGCCGTGGTCTGGTACAGCGGCACGGCGGCTGATTTGGTCGTCGGATCGGGGGAGTAACCGGCGTGAACGGCAAGGGTTTCAATGCGCATGGTTGGAGTCTCTCTGGAGGGTGGTGGTGTGAGCGCACGCGCGCCCGGGCAAGTGGGCATTGTGCATGCCCGAACCGGCCCGCGATCGAACAATTTGCTATGAGCTTATTTGGCGGCCCGCCTGCTGCGCAGGGCCTTTCCGACTTCCACGGCGATGTAAACGGTGGCGGCGGCGGCCAGGCAGATCAGCAGCTCTGACAGGCTGAGCGGCTGGGTCTTGAAGATGGGGTTGAGAAAAGGCACATAGATGGTGGCCATCTGCAGGGCAAAGGTGAGCAGCACGGCGCCCAGCAGTGGGCGGTTGCTCAGTAGTCCCAAGCGCCAGATGGGTTCGGATTCAGAGCGGATGGCGATGACATGCGCCATCTGGGCCAGGGTGAGCACCGTGAACACCATGGTTTGCCAGTGGGCATGGCCGGTGTGCAGGGCCCAGGCCTGCACGGCCAGGCACAACCCGGCAATCAGCAGGCCCATGAACAGGATGTGCTGCCACATGCCATGGGCGAACAGGCTCTCGTTCGGGGGTCGGGGCGGGCGTTGCATGATGCCGCGCTCGGCCGGTTCGGCCGCCAGAGCCAGGCCGGGCAGGCCGTCGGTGACCAGATTGACCCACAGGATATGGATGGGCAGCAGCGGAATGGGCAGAAACAGCAGCGGTGCGAGGAAGATGGTCCAGACCTCGCCTGAATTGCCGGTCATGGCATAGCGCACAAATTTTCGGATGTTGTCGTAGATGCGGCGCCCCTCCTTCACTGCGGCCACGATGGTGGCGAAGTTGTCGTCGAGCAGCACCAGGCTGCTGGCCTCGCGTGCCACATCGGTGCCGCCGCGCCCCATGGCCACGCCAATGTCGGCGCGTTTGAGGGCCGGGGCATCGTTCACGCCATCGCCCGTCATGGCCACGAAATGCCCCTGGGCCTGTAGCGCCTCGACGATGCGAATCTTTTGTTCCGGGTCGACCCGCGCATACACCTGCACCTGCTCGACCTGCGCACGCAGGGCCGCAGCGTCCAGCGTGGCTAGATCGGCGCCGGTGAGCACCGGGGCGTCGCTGCGAGTCACGATACCCAGGCGGTGCGCAATGGCGCGTGCTGTGGCGGGGTGGTCGCCGGTGATCATCACAGGGGTGATGCCCGCGCTGATGCAGTCGCGCACGGCGGCCTGCGCCTCGGGGCGGGGCGGGTCGATAAGGGCGATCAGGCCCAGCAGTTCGAGCTGGCTTTCCACGGCATCGAGCGCATTGGTATCGGGCAGGCAGGCATGGTGGCGCCGGGCCAGGGCCAGCACGCGCAGGCCCTGTGCGGCCAGGGTGGAGGCGGTGGCCAGCACGCTGGCCCCGTCGAGTGGGGCGCCGCCTTCGGGCGTCCATTGCGCGGTGCAGCGCGGCAGCAGCGATTCGGGCGCGCCCTTGGTGTAGGCCACAAAGCCATCGCCCTCCCGGTGGAAGGTCGTCATGCGCTTGCGGTCGGAATCGAAGGGCTGTTCCTGCACGCGCGGGCACGTGTGGTCCAGCTGGTCCTTGTCCAACCCGCCCGCGTGCGCAGCCAGTACCAGAGCGGTTTCGGTGGGGTCGCCCACCCAGGGTTTGGCCGTGGCGGGTGGGTCGCTTTCATCGGTGCCGTTGTGCCCGTGGCGCGTTGCGTCGTTGCACAGGGCTGCGGCGCGCAGCGCTTCGTGGTGCACGGGGCCGGGCAGGGCGTCGCCCGGTGTCCAGCGCTGGCCCAGGGCCAGCAGTTGTTCTGCCTGCATGCGGTTCTGGGTGAGGGTGCCGGTCTTGTCGGAGCAAATGGTGGTGACCGAGCCCAGAGTTTCGACCGAAGGCAGGCGGCGCACCAGCGCATGCACAGCCACCATGCGGCGTGCGCCCAGCGCCAGCAGCACCGTCACCACCGCAGGCAGCGCTTCGGGGATGGCCGCCACGGCCAGGCTGATGGCCGTGAGCGCCATCAGCAAGGGTGCCTCGCCGCGCAGCACGCCCACCACGAAAATGATCGCGCAGATGCCCAGTACCGCCAGTGCCAGGCGCTTGCCGAATGCGGCCAGGCGCAATTGCAAGGGGGTGCTGCGGTCCTCGCTGTCGAGCAACCGGGCTACTTTGCCCAGCTCGGTGTGCATGCCGGTGGCCACCACCAGACCACGGGCACGGCCATGGGTGGCCGTAGTGCCCTTGAATGCCATGTTGGTGCGGTCGCCCAGGGCACTGGCACCTGCAAAGGCCAGAGTGCCGGTTTGCTTGGCGACGGTGACGGATTCGCCCGTCAGCGCAGATTCGTCCACCTGCAGTTGCGCAATCTCGATGAGGCGCAGGTCGGCTGGAATTTGGTTTCCAGCCTCCAGCAGCACGATGTCGCCCGGCACCAGGGCGCTGGCGGCCAGGTCCTGCACCTCTCCGCCGCGCAGCACGGTGGCATGCGCGGCCGCCAATTGCTGCAGCGCCGCCATGGCCTTGTCGGCGCGCCAGGCCTGCACGAAACCGATGACGGCATTGAGCACCACGATGACCAGAATGACCAGTGTGTCTGTCAGTTCTCCCACCAGGCCTGAAACGATGGCGGCGCCCAGCAGCACCAGAACCATGAAATCCTTGAATTGATCGACCAGCAGGCGGGGCCATCCGTGCGATGCGGGGCCCGCCAGTTCGTTCGCGCCATGCAGTTCGGTGCGGCGTCCCGCTTCGTCAGGATGCAGGCCGGTGTCCGGGTCCACGCCATGGGCGCGGGCCAGGTCCGGGATGTCGCGCAGGTGTGCGCCGCCCGTGGGCGCAGGGGCTTGAGAAGATGGCTGGGCCGGATCAGTTGCCATGCAGAAAAATCACATAGGTGTTGAGCAGGTAGACCGCCACAAGGGCCAGGCTGACGGCGCCCACGGCGCGCAGGACCCGGTCGCGTGGGCGGAAGAACAGGCCGACCATGGCCAGGCCAGTCATCACGATGGCCGATGCGGTCGAGACGGCGTGCACCAGTGATACGTCGGCCAGCAAGGCGCCCTGGCGGTAAAAAAGGTCGTCTACGGCAATGATGGTGACGTTGAACAGGTTGCTGCCCAGCAGGTTGCCAATGGCCATGTCGAGCGCACCCAGGCGCAGGGCCGACAGGGTGACGGCCAGCTCCGGCAGGGTGGTGGCCATGGCCACGAACAGGCTGCCGACAAAACTGCGGTTCCAGCCCATGGCGTGTGCCAGGTCAATCGCGGCGAAGGGCAGCCACAACCCTGCGAGCACAACCACCAGCGCCGCTAGCACAAAGCGCGCAATGGCCTGGCGCAGCAAAGCGGTTGCGGGGGCAGAAGCTGGCTCCATGTCCGTTTCGGTCGGGTGGGCGCGTTCATAGGCAAAGACAACGCGCATGGCCACTACATACAACACCAGCATGACGGGCGTCATCAGCCCCAGCCCCCAGCGCGAAGCCTGGGATACGTGGCCCGTAGCAGGCTGCGGTGCCAGTTGGCCGATCAGTAGGCCCAACAGCAAAAAGCCCAGCAGTACCACGCCAAAAGCAGCCGCCAGCACATGGCCCCGGTGGGCGCGGCTCCAGACAGGTTCGCGCCGGTGCAGCAGGTCGATCACCACGAGAAATGCCAGGTTCAGCACGCAACTGCCCACGGCATTGCCCACAGCCAGGTTGGGCGCCTGGGCCAGGGTCACGCTGGTAATGCCGGTGGCCAGTTCTGGCAGAGAGGTGACGCTGGCGACCAGTGTCAGGCCAATCCAGCTCCCCGACAGCCCGGTGTGCCGTGCGATGGCATCGCCATAGCGCGAGAGCTGAAAGCCTGCGGTACCGATCAAGGCCGCGCAGGCAGCAAACTGCATCCAGGCCCAGGCAGCGGCACTCATGCGGCCAGGGGCCTCCAGGCGGCAGGCGATGAAACGGGGCGGTGCAGTGAGACGCGGGTCATGGTGATTTCCAGGGCCCGCAGGGTGCCGCGCATCAGGGCGCGCGCTGCGGACGGTGGGTGTAAAAGGTAACGGGGGTTTCGTGCGCTTGCTGGAGCACGTGGCGCTTGATCTTGCCGACGACATGCATTTCACAGGGCTTGCAGTCAAAGCGCAAGGTCAGCCGCTCGTTTCCGTTGACCAGTGTCAAGGGTTCGGCGCGAATCGTGCCCTGTACTCCTGTGACGCCCTTGGCCTGCTTGGGACATAGGCTCAAGGAATAGCGTACGCAGTGCTTGGTGATCATCAGGCTGACTTCGCCTTCTTCCTCGTGGCTTTCGTAAGCCGATGCGATCACCTTGACGCCATGGCGCGCATAGAAGTCGCGTGCCTTGTGGTTATACACATTGGCCAGGTAGGTCAGGGTGTCCTCGGGGTAGGGCGCTGGGGGCTCTACCGGCTGTGCGCGTTGCAGGCGCACCCAGCCATGGTTGCGCGCGGCTTCAAGGCTGGCCAAGGCATCGCGGCGCAAGGGGTTGAGCACCGAGGCAGGTATGAACCATGGCTGGGAGAACTGCAGCCTGATATCGTGCACGGCAAAGTGGCTGCTGCCAAAGCGGCCCAGTTGCTCGCGCAGGCTGGCTTCGGCCTGGGCCCTGTCCTGGGCAGTCTGGTGGGGCTGGGCCACCTCGGCTGTGCCGGTGAAACCGTCCTCGTCCGTCAGCGTGAGAGCGAATCCATGGGCGGTTTCGGCCAGTTGTACCCACAGGCCGATACGCCGGTCGCTCGACTTGCGGTCGAGGCCACGCACCCAATCCATGTCCCGGTTGCGGTTGATTTCTGTGCCCTTGCGCAGATCCTTAAAGCCTTCCATCGGATCTTTGGGGAAGACACGCCACTGGGTCGTGCTGCGTGGTGATGCGGGCTCAGCGCGGTTGATGGCCAAGCCGACCAGTTCCTTTTGCAGGTTGTAGTAGCACAGGCCGTCGCCGTTGTGCAGCACGGTTGCGGGGTTGCTCACTTCCAGCTCCACGAAATTTGGCCCCAGTTTTGTCACCCAGCCAATGGCTTGGCCGGGGTTTTTGGGGGTATCGAAGGCTCCAATGTCGTCTTTGCGTCCATTGACAAAGTAGTCGGTGAACTCGCGGTTGAAGTTTTGCAGTGGATCGGGCGTGAAGGTGAACCGGGTACGGCCGCTGGAAGCGCGGGCCAACGGGTGGGCAGAGTTTTCGCGCTCATCGATGATTTCGTCGAGCAAGGTGCGGTAGTGGGCGGTGATGTTCTTCACGTAGCCCATGTCCTTGTAGCGTCCTTCGATTTTGAAGCTGCGCACCCCGGCATCGATAAGCGCACGCAGGTTATCGCTCTGGTTGTTGTCTTTCATCGAGAGCACATGCTTGTCGTGTGCAATGAAGCGGCCCTGTGCGTCGGTCACCTGGTAGGGCAGGCGGCAGGCCTGGCTGCAGTCGCCCCGGTTGGCGCTGCGGCCCGTTTGGGCATGGCTGATGTTGCACTGGCCGCTGTAGGCCACGCACAGCGCACCATGGATGAAAAACTCGATACTGCACCGCTCGGGGTTGGTGGCGGCGCGCACGGCGGCGATCTGCTGCACGGTCAGCTCGCGTGCCAGCACGATCTGGCTCAGGCCGGCGTCTTGCAGAAAGCGTGCTTTTTCAGGTGTGCGGATATCGGTCTGTGTGCTGGCGTGCAACTGGATCGGTGGCAGATCGATCTCCAGCAACCCCATGTCCTGGATGATGAGCGCATCGGCGCCCGCGTTGTAGACCTGCAAGGCCATCTGGCGAGCATCCTCCAGTTCGTCGTCGCGCAAGATGGTGTTGAGCGTGATGAAGATGCGGCTGTTGAAGCGGTGCGCGTGCTTCACCAGGCGTTCAATGTCCCGGATGTCGTTGCCCGCCCCGGCACGTGCGCCAAAGGCCGGGCCGCCAATGTAGACGGCGTCGGCGCCGTGGTCAATGGCCGCAATGCCGATGTCGGCGTCACGGGCGGGAGAGAGCAATTCAAGCTGGTGGGGCAGGAGGGACATGGGGCGCAATTATCCCGCCGAGGGCGCCTACGCGCTGGCAGCCCCTGCGTTTCCCCGCTTTATGCGGGACTTGCCTGTCGTTGTGCCATGGCTTCTCCCAGGCGGATGGGCCGTGCGGCGGCCCAGTCGGGGTTGAACTGCAGCGGCCCTTGCGGAAATAGCATGACCACGGTGGAGCCGAGCAAAAAGCGGCCCATTTCCTCGCCCTGGCGCAGGGTGATCGACTGGTCGGCGTAGTCCCACCGGCGCGGCACATCGGGGCGCGGCGGGTTCACCAGGCCATGCCACACCGTGGCCATGCTGCCCACGATGGTGGCGCCCACCAGTACCAGCACGAAGGGTCCCTGGGCGCCATCGAATACGCAGACGACACGCTCGTTGCGCGCAAACAGGCCCGGCACACCGCGTGCGGTGGTGGGGTTGACAGAAAACAGGTCGCCGGGGACATGCACCATGTGTTGTAGCGTGCCGTCGCAAGGCATGTGGATACGGTGGTAGTCGCGCGGGCTCAGGTACAGGGTGGCGAAATGACCGTTCTGGAACTGTGCGCCCAGGGCGGCGTCTCCACCGACCAGCGCGGTGGTGGTGTAGCTGTGCCCTTTGGCCTGAAAGATCTGGTCCTGCTGTATGGGCCCGAACTGGCTGATGGCGCCGTCCACCGGACAAATCAGGTCGGCATTGGCCAGGGGCCGCGCACCCGTGCGCAAGGGGCGGGTGAAGAAGTCGTTGAAGCTGGCATAGCTGGCCGGGTCTGGATTGGCGGCTTCGGCCATGTTGACGCCGTAGCGGGCCACAAAACGGCGGATGAGGGTGGTGGTCAGCGCGCCGGCACGCGCCGATGCAATGCGCCCCGCAGCGACGGTCAAAGCCCGTTTGGGCATCAGGTACTGGGGCAGTACGGCAAGTCGATCGGACACGGCAGGGCTCATGGGGGAGTGGCGCAAGCGCGCCATTCTATCGGCGCGCGCTGCGATGACATGGCTGCGGCAAGGTCAATGAGCGGGCGCAGGCAGTACCGCCCCAACCAAGGCAAAATTCGCCCCCCTTCTGTCTGGTCAGCCACAGCATTGGCGCTGGGCGCGCTTGTTTTCTGCTTTCAAATGCCTGATTTTTCTCCCGAGCCAGTCCCGCCGAATCCCGCTGCCTTTGGGCGCATGGCAGGCTGGCTGCGCAATTTCTGGCCCGCTCCGGTGGGCATCAATCGTCGCGAATGGTTGCGCGTGACCATCGGTGTGGCACTGGGGGTGCTGCTGTCGGCATTGCTGGGCCGTTGGTGGTGGCACGCCGGGGCCGGTGGGCATTACTGGATGGTGGCTTCGTTGGGGGCCAGTGCGGTGCTTGTGTTTGGTATGCCATCCAGCCCCTTGTCGCAGCCATGGTCGGTGCTGGGTGGCAATGCCCTGTCCGTGCTGGTGGGAGTGGCCTGTGCAGCACTGGTGCCCGATCCCTCGCTGGCGGCAGCGCTGGCGGTTTCGGCCGCAGTGCTGGTGATGGTGCCGCTGCGCTGCCTGCATCCACCCGGGGCGGCCGTGGCCTTGTTTGTAGTGCTTAATCCCGAAGAAAGTGCGCAGCTGGCGGCGTTCCCTGTGATGTTCAATGTGTGCGTCTTGTTGCTGGCGGGCATTGTCTACAACAATCTCACGGGGCGCAGCTACCCGCATCCACAAAATGCCGCGCAGGCGCCGCAAGCTGAAGGGGATGGCGGCTTCACCAACGCAGACCTTGACGCTGCACTGTCGCACTACAACCAGGTGCTCGATATCAGCCGCGCGGATCTGGCGGGGCTGCTGCACATGGCGGGCAGGGCTGCTTTTCAGCGCACACTGGGAGAGTTGCGCTGCGCCGACATCATGTCCCGCCCACCCATGGCCGTGGAAGCAGGGGTGGCCCTGAAAGACGCCTGGGAGATGATGCAGCGCGAGCAGATCAAGGCCTTGCCGGTGGTCGATTCCGCAGGGCAGGTGCAAGGTATCGTCACCATGGCGGACTTCATGCGCCTGGCCAAACTCGAGATGCATGAAGGATGGGGACAGCGTTTGCGCACCCTGGTGAGGGGGCGCTCGGGCCAGCCGACACGGGTGGAGGACATCATGAGCCGACAGGTCCAGGTGGTGCAGGCACATCAGCATGTGATGGACCTGGTGCCGCTTTTTTCCCGGGGTGGACACCACCACATACCTATCGTAGATGCGAAATCACGGTTGGCTGGAGTCATCACCCAAACCGACCTCGTGCGTGCTCTGGCGTCGGCTTTGCCTGCCCCTGAAGGCACGCCGGTTGGCAGCCTGTAGGCAAAAAGGCTGCATCGCGCTACAATCGACAGGCTCATGCACAGCGCTTTGCCTGTCCATTGAAGCCGTCTCTCCCGGCATTCTTCCCGAACTGCGCCCCGGGTGCAGCGAACCCCACAGCATGCAAAGCACATGGCGTCTGCCGTAAGCGACAGGCGGTACCGTCTGTGGAGGAACCGCAATTTCGCAGGCGCCGTCCACGGATTGAATTGTTTTAGAGATTGAATATGGCAAAAGAAGAACTCATTGAAATGCAGGGCAGCGTCACCGAAGTGCTGCCCGATTCGCGCTTTCGCGTGACGCTGGAAAACGGTCATCAACTGATCGCCTATACCGGCGGCAAGATGCGCAAGCACCACATCCGCATCCTGGCCGGTGACAAGGTGTCCCTGGAGCTTTCTCCTTACGACCTGACCAAGGGTCGCATCACCTTCCGTCACCTGGCAGGCCGCGGCCCGGGCCCGTCCAGTCGTTGATGGGGTGTGGCCAGCGTGCTCACACTAAAAATAAAATCCTTCCTTGGTTCTGATTCGGTGAATTTTTCGGGTTAGAATTCTAGCTGTCGGAGCGTAGCGCAGCCTGGTAGCGCATCTGCTTTGGGAGCAGAGGGTCGCGAGTTCGAATCCCGCCGCTCCGACCATTGTTTGAAGGACTTGCAACCCCGTGTTGCAAGTCCTTTTTGCTTTGGGGTGCAAAGTTTACTCCTGTGTGGAGCGCTTCCCTTCAACGCAGATCGGTGCTTGCTGATGGCATCATGGCGCTTTGCGTTCATTGCCCTTTGCTGCGTGACTCCATCCAAATCTCTGTCTGTTCCTGTCGTCAGCCCGGTCCGCCTGGGTGTTGTCGATGCCTTGCGCGGCAGCGCCATGGTGTGGATGAGCGTCTTTCATTTTTGTTTTGATCTGAGCCATTTCGGCTACTGGCCACAAGACTTCCGGTCTGACCCGGTCTGGACGCTGCAGCGCACGTTGATCGTCAGCCTGTTTTTGCTGTGTGCAGGCATGGGCCAGGCCGTAGCGATCCACCAGGGCCAGAGTTGGAATCGGTTTGGCAAGCGGTGGATGCAGATTGCAGCCTGCGCCATGCTGGTGACCCTGGGCTCTTT
The DNA here is from genome assembly GCF_003096555.1 of Simplicispira sp. 125. Classification (NCBI taxonomy): domain Bacteria; kingdom Pseudomonadati; phylum Pseudomonadota; class Betaproteobacteria; order Burkholderiales; family Comamonadaceae; genus Simplicispira; species Simplicispira sp. 125. Next base: position 984,548 of record NZ_QEKM01000001.1, read on the forward strand.
GGCGATGTTTCCCCGCAGCTATATCTATTTTGGTGTGCTCCATGGCATGGCGGTCATGCTGCCGCTGGTGCGCGCTACGGCGTCGTGGCGGCGCTGGTTGTGGCTGGTGGGTGGCATTGCACTGGCATTGCCTTGGGTGGCGCATGCGGCATTGACCGGGCCGCTGGCCGATTGGGCGGTGTATTTCAATGCCCGTCCCCTGAACTGGCTGGGCCTGGTTTCGCGCAAGCCATTCACGGAAGACTATGTGCCGCTGCTACCCTGGCTGGGAGTGATGTGGTGGGGTATGGCGGCGGGAATCTGGTTGCTGGAGCATCGCACCCATTGGCTGCAAGTGCGTCTGCCTGCTGGGTTGCAAGGCTTGGCTGTGCTGGGGCGATGGAGCCTGAGCTATTACATGCTGCACCAGCCGGTGTTGATTGGTCTGTTGCTGCTGTGGGGCGTGGTGGCGGGACACTAGAACCCAGGCATAAAAAAACGCGGCCGAGGCCGCGTGTTGGTGCAAAAAGCATCAGGTACTTATTCGACCTTGGCCTTGGCGCGCATTTCTTCCTGGAACTTGGCCGCCTTCGTCTGCTGCAATTGTTGGGCAATCTGCGGCTTGACTTCTTCCAGCTTGGGCAATTGGGCCGTACGAACGTCATCCAGGCGGATGATGTGCCAGCCAAACTGGCTCTTGACCGGAGTGGTGGTGGTCTTGCCCTTTTCGAGCTTGGTCAGAGCTTCGGTGAATTCGGGGACATAGCTGCTGGGGTTGGCCCAGTCGAGGTCACCACCCTTGGCGCCAGAGCCTGGGTCTTTGGATTGCTTCTTGGCGATTTCTTCAAACTTGCCGCCCTTTTTGAGCGCAGCGAGGATGGCCTTGGCTTCGTCTTCCTTTTCGACCAGGATGTGGCTGGCCTTGTATTCCTTGCCGCTGTTGGCGGCCACGAACTTGTCGTACTCTGCCTGGATTTCGGCATCGGTCACGGCGTTCTTCTTCTGCTCGTCGAGGAACAGCTCGCGGATCATGATGCTCTGGCGTGCCAGTTCCATCTGTGCCTTGTAGTCGGCCGAGGCATCCAGCCCGCGTCTTTGCGCTTCCTGCATGAAGATCTCACGGGCGATCACTTCTTCCTTGATCTGGCCTTCCATTTCAGGCGTGACCGGGCGACCCGAGCGCTCCACCTGCTGGCGCAAGGCTTCGGCGCGCTCCTTCGGAATAGGCTTGCCATTGACGATGGCAAGGTTTTGGGCAGAAACGGGCAGGGCCACGGTGCCCATCAAGGCGGCGGCCACGAGGCCGGTCAAGAGCTTTTTCTTCATTCGAAATCCAAAAAGAGAATGGTTTTCCAGGCGGGGAGCTAACGAGAGGAATGCGCTGTCGCCTGTTCAGAGAATTTCAATCGCGATGGCGTGGGCGCCCCGGTCAATGAATTCTTGCAGCGCATCATACACAAGGCGATGCTGGCGTACGCGGGGCAAACCAGTAAACATTGGTGACGCAATGCGCACCCGAAAATGGGTGCCAAACCCGGTGCCGTTGGCGCCTGCGTGGCCATCGTGCGCATGGCTTTCATCGAGGACTTGCAGCGCGGTGGGCGTGAGTTTTTCGCGCAGGCGCTGTTCCATGTTCGGGGCGGTGATGGCGAGGGTGTTCATGCCAGCGGATCCTTTGCGTTATCGGTGTCCTTGATGTAACGGCTGAGAAAAAGGGCCTGCGCCAGTACAAAAAGCAGCATCAGCCCCAGCCCGCCAAACAGTTTGAAGTTGACCCAGGTGTCAGTGTCGTAGTGGTAGGCCACCCAGAGGTTGATACCGCCCATGGCGGCAAAAAAACCGGTCCAGCTCCAGTTCATGGCACGCCAGGCGGCGTCGGGCAGCTCCATTTGTGCACCCATCAGGCTCTGGATGAAGTTCTTGCGAAAGAACAGTTGACCGATGAGCAGGGTGCCGCCCATCAGCCAGTAGAGCACTGTTGGCTTCCATTTGATGAAGGTTTCACTTTGCGCCAGCAGGGTGGCCCCGCCAAACAGCACGATGACGCCCAGGCTCAGCCATTGCATGGGTTCGACCTTGCCGTGCTTGACCCGCAGGTAGGCGATTTGCACTACGGTGGCAGCGATGGCGATGCCTGTAGCCACGTAGATGCCCCAGAATTTGAAGGCAACGAAGAACAGGATGATGGGGAAAAAGTCGATCAGCAGTTTCATGGCGTAGCCGGTGGTGCCTTGTCAGGAGGCGTCGGGAGCAAAGTCCAGCGACGCCGAGTTCATGCAATAGCGCAGGCCCGTGGGGGCCGGCCCGTCCTCGAAAACGTGGCCCAGGTGCGACCCGCATTGTGCACACACTGTCTCGGTGCGGCGCATGCCGTGGCTGCTGTCGGTGATTTCGGCAATGGCGCCGGGCACCGCCTGCGAGAAGCTGGGCCAGCCGCAGCCTGCGTCGAACTTGGTGCCAGAGTCAAACAGCTTGTTGCCGCAGCAGATACAGTGGTAGCTGCCGTCCTGCCAATGCGCCTCGAATTTGCCGGTAAATGGGCGCTCGGTCGCTGCATGGCGGGTGACCGCCAAGGCGCCGGGCTCCGCATTCTTGGCCTGTAGCGCTTCCTGCCACTGGGCCTCGGTTTTCTGGATGGGATAGTTCATGATGAGCAGCTGATGGAAAGTTGCTGGGCCCAATCGGGCGGGAAATCGGTATACGCCTCGAAGCCCGGATGTTCGTCGAACGGACGCTCGAGCAAGGCTTGGAGTGTGTGTACTTCGGAAAAATTCCCGGCCTGTGCAGCGCGAATGGCCTGCTCTGCAAGGTGGTTGCGCAAAACAAGCTGTGGATTATTGTTTAGCATCAAATTGGCATCTAACGCAATACCAGTAAGCGCTGAATGCTCTGAATACGATAGTAACCAGCGATCAAAACCTGCACGATCAGCAAACAGGTCGCGCACTGGTTCATGGTTGCCCGACGCCACCGCATGCGACAGGCGGCGCCAGAAGATGGTGTAGTCCACAGCATTGTCGGCCAGCAGGTGAAGAATACCGTCGATCAGCGTGCTGTCGCTCTCATGCGCCGCCGCCAGCCCGAGCTTGCCACGCATGTGTGCCATGAATTCTGCGGGAAAGAGGGCAACGAAAGAATCTAATGCAGCCATGGCGATGGCCGGGTCGCCAATCAGCGGCTGCAGTGCCTGGCCCAGCCGGTACAGGTTCCAGCGCACGACGGCAGGTTGCTGCTGGAAGGCATAGCGCCCCTGGTGGTCGCTGTGGTTGCAGATGTGGCCTGGATCGAATGCATCGAGAAACTGGAAGGGGCCGTAGTCGATGGTCAGGCCCAGGATGCTCATGTTGTCGGTGTTGAGCACGCCGTGGCAAAAGCCAACCGCCTGCCACTGCGCCACCAGGGCTGCTGTGCGCTCGCTCACTGCTTGCAACAGCGCTGCGTAGCGGTTGCCGTCAAAACCCGCTCCCGCCTGGCATTCGGGGTAATGGTGCTCAATCACGAAATCCGCCAGCGTTTGCAGCTCGGTCAACTGCCCGCGCGCGGCGAAATGTTCGAAGTGCCCAAACCGGATGAAGCTGGGCGCAACGCGGGTGACCACGGCGGCTGTTTCCATGGCTTCGCGGCGCACCGGCTCGGGCGAGCCCGTCAAGCACAAGGCACGCGTGGTGGGTATGCCCAGCGCGTGCATGGCTTCGCTGCACAAATACTCGCGGATGCTGGACCGCAGCACTGCCCGGCCATCCCCCATGCGTGAATAGGGTGTGAGGCCGCTGCCTTTGAGTTGTATCTCCATCGGCCCCGCCGGTGTTTCCACTTCGCCCAGCAGGATGGCCCGGCCATCGCCGAGCTGCCCAGCCCACACACCGAACTGGTGGCCGCTGTATACGCTGGCCAGGGGGGCGCTGCCGTGCAGGGGGGTGTTGCCACTCAGGGCGTGCAATGCCGCGTCGGAGTGCAGCCACTCCGGCGCCAGCCCAAGTTCTTGTGCCAGCCCTGCGCTGGTGCTAACCCAGTACGGGGCGGGCAGGGGGGTCGGTTGTAGCGGGGTATGGAAAGCGGGCCCCAGAGCGGCGAAGCTGTTGCGCCAGGCCAGGCCGCAATCGGCCCGCTCCGGGCGGTCTTCAGACTGGTTCATACGCCTATTCTCCCGCAGGGCGCAAAGCACGTGGCGCGCAGGGCTATCCCGGGTGGTGGGACGACGGGCCGTTCGCTGGCAACTGGGCGCGGTATTGCCCTGGAGGCATGCCAAACCAGCGTCGGCAGGCGCGAAACAAATTGCTTTGGTCTGCAAAGCCGAGCAGGTCAGCCACTTCGCCGAGACTGCGGTGCGCGTCGCCCAGGTACTGGCGGGCCAGCTCGCACCGGGTTGCGTCCAGCAGTTGTGCAAAGCTGCTGGCCTCGGCCAGAAGACGGCGCTGCAGGGTGCGATCGGACAAGTGCAGGCGCGCCGCGATGACGTCGCGGCGCGGCTCGCCTCCTTGATGCAAAACGCGCGCCAGTTCGCTGCGCACGCGCGTGCTGATGTGGGTCTGGCCGAGCTCGTCCAGCCGCTCTTGGACCAGTCGGCCATGCAAGTCCCACAAACTGGGGTTGTACGTGGGAATCGGGCTGAGCATGTCCTGTCTGGCCAGCAGCATGCGGCTGGCGGGCTGGTCAAAGCGCATGGGCACGCCAAAAGCAACCCGGAGCGGTGCCGGGTTGGCGGGAGCCGGATAAACCCATTCCACGGCCAGCGGTTCGACCTTCTGGCGTGTGAGCCACTGGCACAGCATGAGCAGGGTGAGCATGCCGTATTCCACGCGCTGGCGTGGCACCGGGCGGGCGGTGCCGATGTGGCCAAGGATCAGCCAGAACCCCTGGGTGTCTTCTTTCTGCAGTGCAAAAGTGGCGGCGTCTGACACCACGGCCATCTGGCGCGCCAGAAGCTCAAACCCTGCGCGCAGGCAGGGGGCCGATGCGAGTGCGTGGCCCACCACGTCCAGGTAGCCGTAGCGCGCGGCCAGCGGGCGGTCGAGCCCGAGATGGCTGTTGCCCGACTGCGCTACGGCCAGCTCCCATACCTGGCTGAAGGCATCGGCGGGAATGCGGGCCGTGGGGTCTTGCAACACAGCGATATCGATGCCTGCCTGTGCAAACAGTGATCGGGTGTCCAGGCCCTGGGCCGACATCATGTCGGCCACACCTTTGACCCATGCGGCGGAGCTGGTGCGGCCTATCACCCCCTTGAAAGGCATCGCAGATTCCTCGGAGGGCGGATGGCGCGTGAAGTCATTGTGTTGGCGTGGTTACGACAGTGGCTTAAAGGAGGTGTGTCCACAGAATGGCGGGGTGCCTGTTCAGGGCCGCAAGTGTGGACCGGATATCGCTTGCATGCCCATTCCTGAAAACCCCATGAGGAGACAAACATGATGAAGTTGCGGTTCTTAATGCAGTGGTGTGGTCTTGCCTTGCTGGCAGGCACGGTGGCCGGTTGCGGTGGAACGCTGGGTACGGATGCGCCCGAGTTGCGTGCGACCACCTACGGCGTGATTCGGGGGGTGAACGACAGTGCCGTTTCGGGCACCTATGCATGGAAAGGCATTCCTTTTGCACAAGCGCCTGTGGGGGCGCTGCGCTGGCAGCCTCCGGTGGAACCCGCCGCCTGGCCAGGCGTGCGCGATGTGCGTACTTTTGGCAACGCCTGCCTGCAAATAGGCCGTATTTATGGGCCCGGTGCGAACAACCGGTTCGACGACAGCATTGCGCAGACACTCAACACGCCGGTGGGCAGCGAGGATTGCTTGACGCTCAATATCTGGCGCCCGGCAAGTTCTCAGGAGCGCCTGCCCGTGGTTCTGTTTTTGCATGGGGGCAGCGCCATCTCGGGTTACACAGCCGACCCGGTATATGACGGTGCGATGTTGGCGCGCACCGCGAATGCCGTGGTGGTGACGGCAAACTATCGCCTTGATGTGCTGGGCTATATGCAGATGCCCCAGCTGGGTGGTGGCTCGGCGTCCTATACCGGGAACTATGCGCTGCTGGACCACATGCAAGCGTTGAAATTCCTGCAGAAAAACGCCGCAACTTTTGGTGGTGACCCGGGCAACGTGACCCTCATGGGGCAATCGGCGGGCGCAATTAATGCATTGGCATTACTGGCCGCACCGCAGGCCAAGGGTCTTTTCCACAAGATCATCCCGATCAGTGGCGGTCTTTCGTTGGCTGAAAATCTGCCAAAGGGAACTATTCCGACCCTGAATCCGGTGGCGAAATATTCGGCGCAGTCGAGTCTGCTGCTCGCTCACCTGATCGTGGATGAGGGTCTGGCAGCAGATCTTCCTGCTGCCCAGACGCTGGCAGGTGCGTGGTCGTCGGCCCGGGTTGGGGAATACCTGCGCGGCAAGGACGGGAAGCTCGTACTGCAGACCGTCCTCAAGTACGGCTTGGGAGGGTCGGGACCGATTCCCGATGGCGTTTTTCTGCCTGTCAATCCAATGGCAGAAATAGCGGCGGGCCGTTACAACAAAGTTCCCGCATTGGTGGGCAGCACGGGTCAAGAGGGTAAATTGTTTGCACCTTTCCTGGCGCTGCTGGGCGGAAAACCGGGGATGAAAATAGACGATGCGACGCGCTTTCGCATGATGCAGGCGTTTGACCCCGATGCGCCGCCAACGCTCACGGCGGCAGACATCCTCGATCCGTCGTATTTACCGGTCACAGCCCCTGGTACTGGCTACAACGCCAAGACCGACCTTTTGGGTGCGCTTTTTACCGGCGCTAGCCGCGATAATCTGCTGCAATCTTTGCGCTCCCAGCAAGACAACGTATGGGCATATCAGTTCAACTGGAGTCAAGAGCCCGCACCTTGGAACGATGTGTATGGCTCAGCCCATGCATTTGATTTGCCATTCGTATTTGGTAACTTTGGTCCTTCGGTTTTTGCTAGGGCAGTGAACAGCCGGGCCAATCAGCCTGGGCGTCTGGCACTCGCCACTGCAATGATGGGGAGTCTGGGAGCATTTTTGCGAACGGGCAATCCAAACAATGCGGCACTGGGCAAGACGTGGGAGCCGGCGCCTCGGATCTGGTTATTCGATGCGGATCTGTCTGATTTGCGCATGGGCCAGAAATAGGGTGGTACCGCAGGCTCGTCAGTCGCCGGCTGTGGCCTTGAGGTGCGCCGCAAGCGCGTTGTCGTCCACGATGGCCACCCGTCCGAAGTCCAGCGACACGATGCCTGAGGCTTCCAGAGTGCGCAGCACGCGGTTGACGGTCTGGCGCGAAAGGCCGCACAGCTGGCCGATTTCTTCCTGTGTGAGGTTGAGCCTGCGCGTGCTGCGCCAAAACAGACGGCTGAGGTACAGCGCCACGCGGTGTTCTGTTGAGCGCATGCGACCCGCTTCGATGATGGCCATGGCCTGGCCTAGCCGCAAGTTCATGTGCAGCACCAGAAATTGGTTGAAAGCCAGGCTGGTTTCACGCAGCGTAGCGAACAGAGGCTGTGGCAGGCAAAGCAGCTGGGTCGGGCGCAGGGCCACCACTTCGTACTTGCGCGGCTCGGGTTTCATGGCAGAGCCTTCACCGAACCAGTCGCCATCGGACACGCCGATGAAAGCCGATGCGCGCCCCTTGCATGCAGGGCTTTGCAGCAAGACCAGTCCCGAGAGCACGGCGTGCCAGCCCTCCACGGCAGAACCTGCAGGCAGCATGACATCGCCTTTGGCACCGCCGATGGCATACACGTCGCGACGCAACTGTTCCTGCAGATCAGTGGGAATCGAGGTGAACCACGGCTGGCATGCAATGAAGCGATCCGCCGAGGGGGTGGTGCAAAACATGGCTGGATTGTCGCTGCATATGTGTCTGCAACTGCGGGAAAACCCGTGCTAAATGTCGGACAGGCGACAGGTGTTGGATTTCCTGTCCAGGCACAGCACACTGCGCGGCCTTTGCGTCGCATGTGATGCAGAAGCATCCCAACGAAACGGAGACCGAAATGTTGAACAAGAGACGCGTGCTGGGTGTGCTGGCCTCACTGGCATTGCTGGCGCCCTGGGGTGCGCTGCATGCGGGGCCGGGCGTAACCGACAGCGAGATCGTCATTGGCCAGTCACTGGGGTTGACCGGCCCGTTGGCCGCCATGGCCCCCGAACTGGTGAATGTCACCAAGACGTATCTGGACGGCATCAATGCCCAGGGCGGCATCCATGGGCGGCGCATCCGGATCGTGACCGAGGACGACGGCTACAAACCGGAAAACACTGTCCGGCTGGTGGGCAAGATGGTTGCAGAAGATCAGGTATTCGCTTTGATGAACCTGACTGGCACCGCCAATGTAGGTGCCATCCTGCCCTTGCTGGCCAAGGAGACCCCGCCCGTACCGTTGATTTCGCCATTTACCGGGGCCGACCTGCTGCGGGAGCCGGCCATCAACCATGTCTTCAATGTCCGCGCCAGTTATGGCGACGAGGTCGAGAAGCTGGTGCAGCACCTCACCACCCTGGGTGTACCACGCATCTCGGTGCTTTGGATGAACAACGGTTTTGGCAAGGATGGTTTGACGGGTGCACGCAAATCCATGGAAAAACGTGGGCTCAAGCTGCACTCCGATGCACCCATCCAGGCCGATTCCTCCGATGTGCAGCAAGCGGTGCAGGCCCTGAGCGCCAGCGCACCCGATGCCATCATCATGATTACCGCGGGTGCGCCGACGGTGACTTTCATCAAGGCCTATCGCAAGGTGAGCCGGGCAGCCCGTTTCTACACCACCTCGGTGATGGGGTCGCAGTCCACCATCCAGGCACTGGGGCCCGATGGCGTGGGTGTGGTGGTGACATCGGTCGTGCCATTTCCATGGAGCCACAGTCTGCCTGTGGCCCGGGAATACCGCGCTGTGTTGAAGAAGGCCCACATGGAGGAATCAGTGTCTTTCATCGGCCTGGAGGCCTATATCAATGCCAAGGTGCTGGTCGAGGGACTGCGCCGCGCCGGCAAGGACCTGACACGGCCCCGCTTCATCCAGGCCCTGGAATCCTTGCAGCATTTTGATGTGGGCGGGTTCGAGGTGGACTATGGCAAAGGGGTGCGCCAAGGCTCCCGCTTCGTGGATTTGACCATCATCGGTGCGGGTGGCAAGTTCACCCGTTAGGATGGTTCTGTTTTTATGGAATGCATAGTTAAAGGAGCACATATGCTGGGTTTGATGCAGAGTCAGCCATTGCTGATTTCGTCGTTGATTGAATTTGCCGAGCGCCACCACGGCGATGGGGAAATTGTTTCGCGGCGTGTGGAAGGCGATATTCACCGCTACACCTACCGTGATCTGGCGGCGCGCTCGCGCCAGTTGGCCAACGCGCTGGACAAGCAAGGGTTGGCGTTCAGCGACCGTGTGGCTTCCCTGGCCTGGAACGGCTATCGCCACATGGAAATGTATTTCGGCGTGAGTGGTTCGGGCCGTGTGCTGCACACCATCAACCCGCGTCTGCACCCCGAGCAGATTGCCTGGATCATCAACCACGCAGAAGACCAGGTGCTGTGTTTTGACATGAGCTTCCTCCCCCTGGTGCAGGCTGTGCATGCCAAGTGCCCCACGGTGAAGAAATGGGTGGCACTGTGCGATGCCGACAAATTGCCGGCAGACACGGGCGTCCCGGGGCTGATCAGCTATGAGGCATGGATTGCCCCCCAATCGACCGAATATGCCTGGCCGCAGTTTGACGAAAACACGGCGTCCAGCATGTGCTACACCAGTGGCACCACAGGGAACCCCAAGGCTGCGCTCTACAGCCACCGCTCGACCACGCTGCACGCCTATGCAGCCGCATTGCCCGATGTGATGTGCCTGTCGGCCCGCGATGCCGTTTTGCCCGTGGTGCCCATGTTCCACGTCAACGCCTGGGGCATTCCGTACTCTGCGGCGCTGACCGGCTGCAAGGTTGTTTTCCCCGGTCCGGCGATGGACGGCAAGTCGATCTACGAATTGATCGAGGCCGAGAGGGTCACCTACGCTGCGGGCGTGCCCACGGTCTGGCAGATGATGCTGGGCCACATGAAGCCCGCCGGCCTGAAGTTCTCAACGCTCAAGCGCACCGTGATTGGTGGTTCGGCCTGCCCACCGGCCATGATCACCGCCTTCCAGGACGATTTTGGTGTCGAGGTGCTGCACGCCTGGGGTATGACTGAAATGAGCCCGTTGGGCACCCTGTGCACGCTCAAGAACAAGCAGCTCGACCTGTCCAAGGACGAGCAGATGAAGATCCGCCAGAAGCAAGGGCGGGCTATCTTCGGCGTGGACATGAAAATCGTGGACGGCAATGGCGACGAATTGCCCTGGGACGGCAAGACCTATGGCGACCTGCTGGTGCGCGGACCGTGGATTCTCGGAACCTATTACAAGGGGGAGAGCCCGTTGGTCGAAGATGCCCAGGGCCGGGGCTGGTTCCCCACGGGCGACGTGGCCACCATTGACGCCAATGGCTTCATGCAGATCACTGACCGCAGCAAGGACGTGATCAAGTCGGGTGGCGAATGGATCAGCTCCATCGATATTGAAAACATCGCCATGGCGCATCCGGCCGTGGCCATGGCTGCCTGCATTGGCATGCCGCACCCCAAGTGGGATGAACGCCCGATTGTTGCCGTCACGCTCAAGCAAGGTGCGGAGGTCACGCGCGAGGAACTGCTGCGGTTCTTCGAAGGCAAGACTGCGAAATGGCAAATCCCGGACGACGTGGTGTTCGTCGAGGCCATTCCTTTGGGTGCGACCGGCAAGATGCTCAAAACAAGGCTGCGTGAGCAGCTCAAGGATTACAGGCTTCCAAGCCTGTGATGAGAAGCTGCTATGGAACTCGGGGGAGTGCCATGGCAGTCGCGCGTGTGATAGGTGCTAGGGGCAATCCCTGAGTAATGATGCAGCGCAACACTGTACGCTGCACTTTGTTGATTCAACTGGAGACTAAAAATGAAATTTGCTATCAAGACCGTAGCTGCTTCCCTTTTGCTGGCAAGCGCTACAGGTGCTTTTGCTCAAAAGGGTGAAACCGTCAAAATTGCCTGGATGGATCCTCTGTCTGGCCTCATGGCAGCGGTCGGTACGAACCAGCTCAAGAGCTGGCAGTTTCTGGCAGAAGAGTTCAGCAAGAAGAATGTCGCGGGCGTGAAGTACGAGATCATCGGCATCGACAACAAGCTCAGCCCGCAGGAGACCAGCAGCGCCTTGCGCTCTGCCATCGACCAGGGCGTGCGCTACGTGGTGCAGGGCAACGGCTCGGGCCCTGCGCTGGCCATCATGGATGCGCTGGAAAAGCACAATGCCCGCAATCCCGGCAAGGAGGTGCTGTACCTCAACTACGCTGCGGTGGACCCTGACCTGACCAACAGCAAGTGCAGCTACTGGCATTTCCGCCTCGATGCCGACACTTCCATGAAAATGGAAGCGCTGACCACTTACATGAAGGATGTGCCAGAGGTCAAGAAGGTTTACCTGATCAACCAGAACTACTCGCACGGCCACCAGGTTTCCAAATACGCCAAGGAAATGCTCAAGCGCAAGCGCCCCGACGTGCAGATCGTGGGTGACGACCTGTCGCCACTGGCCCAGGTGCGTGACTTCTCGCCCTACATCGCCAAGATCAAGGCTTCGGGTGCCGATACCGTGATCACCGGTAACTGGGGCTCCGACCTGGCGCTGCTCATCAAAGCTGCCAACGATGCAGGCCTGAACAACGTCAACTTCTACACCTACTACGGCTCTGTCTCGGGCACGCCCACGGCCATGGGTGCGAACGCCGCAGGCCGCGTGTACATGGTGGCTTATGCCCACATGAACCTGCCTGGCCCGCTGAACCAGATCGTGGTGGACTACAAGAAGAAGTTCAACGATGACATGTACACCGGCGCCGTGTACCACGGCTTTGCCATGCTGTCCGAAGCCTTTGCCAAGGCCAAGTCCACCGAGCCGGCCAAGGTGGCCCCCGTGCTGGAAGGCATGAAGTTCAAGAGCTTCAACGGCGAGGTCGAAATGCGCAAGACCGACCACCAGCTCCAGCAGGGCCTGTTTATCTCCAAGTGGGAAAAGGCCGGTGGCAAGAACCCCATTGACTCGGAAGGTACGGGCTACACCTTTGTGCCCGTGAAGTACTACGAGCCCTATGTGGCCAGCACGCCGACGTCGTGCCAGATGAAGCGCCCTTCCTAAAGCGGTTATTTCGGTATATGAGGCCCGATACCCCTCGGGCCTCTTTTTTTGACCTAGTGGTGAAGAATTTCCATGAATCCTGAGTTTTTCGTCATCTCGACGCTCAATGGCGTGAGCTATGGACTGCTGCTGTTCATGCTCAGTTCGGGCCTTACGCTGATCTTCAGCATGATGGGCGTGCTCAATTTTGCGCACACCAGTTTCTACATGCTGGGGGCCTATTTCGCCTACACCATCTCCAGTGTGGTCGGGTTCTGGCCGGCCCTGGTTCTGGCACCCTTGGCAGTGGGTGCCCTGGGGGCGCTGTTCGAGCGCTACAGCCTGCGCCGCGTGCACAAGTTTGGGCATGTGCCCGAGTTGCTGGTCACGTTCGGCTTGTCGTATTTGATTCTGGAACTGGTGCAGCTGGTGTGGGGGCGATCGACCGTACCCTATGGCCTGCCCGAACAGCTACAGGGGCCGCTCTTCACCATCTACGGCACGCAGTTTCCCAAATCGCGCTCCTTCATCATGCTTGTCGCCCTGGTCATGCTGGTCTCGGTATGGCTGCTGCTGACGCGCACACGCATTGGCCTGGTCATCCAGGCAGCCCTCAAGCACCCCGAGATGGTGCAGTCGCTGGGCCACAACGTGCCGCGCGTCTTCATGCTGGTGTTTGGCGGCGGCTGCGCGCTGGCTGGCCTGGCGGGGGTGATTGGTGGCAACACCTATGTCACCGAGCCTGCCATGGCGGGATCGGTGGGTTCCATCATCTTTGTGGTGGTGGTGGTGGGCGGCATGGGCTCGCTGGCGGGTGCCTTCCTGGCATCGCTGATTATCGGGTTGGTGCAAACCTTTGCCGTGGCCATGGACCAGTCGCTGGCGACCGGCCTGCAAGCGCTGGGCATGGCAGTGACCGAAGAAACCTTTGGCTGGCCTTTGCTCAAACTCACCATTTCGCAGGTAGCTCCCATCCTGCCGTACCTCTTTTTGGTGCTGATTTTGATCTTCCGCCCCAAGGGCCTTTTGGGCACGCGGGAGGACTGATGCCATGACAATGACTACATCCACCGCTACTTCGTACTACCGTTTCAAGCCCTGGAACGTCGGGCGCATCGTTATCTGGTCTTTGTTTGCGCTCGTGCTCATTGCAGCGCCGCTGCTGTTCACCAGTAGCCTGGCGCTGACCATGCTGTCGCAGATCGGCTATCTGATCGTCATTTGCTTGAGCTACAACATGTTGTTGGGGCAGGGCGGCATGCTCAGCTTCGGGCATGCGGTGTACACCGGGCTGGGCTCCTTCATGGCGATCCACGCGATGAATCTGGCCGGCAAAGGCAGCCTGCCCATCCCGCTGGTTCTGATTCCCTTGGTGGGCGGGCTGGCCGGCATGCTGTTTGCTGTGCTGCTGGGTTTTGTAACCACCAAGAAATCGGGCACTACCTTCGCCATGATCACCCTGGGTATTGGGGAACTGGTGGCCTCGATGGCTCTGATGTTCCCTGAGTTCTTTGGCGGCGAAGGCGGTATCACGACCGATCGCGTATATGGCAAGTCGTTCATGGGTCTGAGTTTTGGACCGGCCATTCAGGTGTACTACCTGATCGCTGCCTACTGCTTTGTGTGCACGGCTGCCATGTTCGCCTTCACGGCGACGCCGCTGGGGCGCATGCTGAATGCCGTGCGGGACAACCCGGAGCGGGTTGAGTTCATTGGCTACAACACCCAGCGGGTGCGCTATTTCGCGTTCATCGTTTCTGGGTTCTTTGCCGGCATCGGTGGTGGCCTGGCGGCGATCAACTTCGAGATCGTCACAGCGGTGGACAGCGTGAGCGTGATTCGCTCTGGCGGCTATCTGCTGTTCACCTTCCTGGGAGGGGCCACCTTCTTCTTTGGGCCCATCATCGGTGCGGTGCTGCTGGTGTTTGCATCGGTGCTGCTGTCCGAACTATCGAAAGCCTGGTTGCTGTACCTGGGCCTGGTGTTCCTGTTCATGGTCATGTTTGCACCGGGAGGTGTCGCCAGCCTCATCATGATGAACATGCGTTTGGCCAAGTTCGGCAAACTGCGTGCACTGTTGCCGTCGTACCTGGCGCTGTTTGGTACCGGGCTGGTGGCTGTGTTGGGCGCTGCCTGCATGGTCGAAATGATTTACCACTTGCAGCTCAATGAAGCGTTGGGGCCAGAGCTGTCGTTCATGGGTGCCACACTCAATGCCAGGGCATTCACAAGTTGGTTCGGCGCCGGGTTCGTGCTGCTGACGGGGCTGGGACTGTTTGAACTGTGCAGACGCCAGTTCCGACGCCAGTGGGAAACTATCCAGGAAGAAATTGAACACCAGATCAAGCGTGGGGAGGCGCTGTAACCATGGCGCAAAACGCTACTTATGCATTGGAGCTGCGTGACCTGCGCAAGAGCTTTGGCAAGACGGAGATTATCCGTGGAGCCAACCTGTCTGTGGCTGCGGGCGAACGTGTGGCCATCATTGGCCCTAACGGTGCGGGCAAATCCACGCTGTTCAACCTGATCAGTGGGCGCTTTGCGCCTACCAGTGGAGAGGTGCTGCTGGGCGGGCAGCGCATCGACGGTAAAAAACCCTTCGAAATCAACCGCATGGGGCTTTCGCGGAGCTTCCAGATCACCAACATCTTCCCCAACCTGAGTGTTTTTGAGAACCTGCGCTGCGGCGTGCTCTGGAGCCTGGGCTACAAGTACACCTTTCTGCGTTTTCTCTCGCGGCTGGACGACGCCAATGACCGTGCCCGCCAGCTCATGGAGATGATCAAGCTGGACAAGAAGCGCGACACACTGGCCGTGAACCTGACCTACGCCGAGCAGCGCGCACTGGAGATCGGCATCACCATTGCCGGTGGCGCCAATGTGATCTTGCTCGACGAACCCACCGCCGGCATGAGCCGCAGCGAGACCACGCGCTTCATCCATCTCATCAAGGAAGTGACCGAAGGCCGCACCTTGCTGACCGTGGAGCACGACATGGGCGTGGTGTTCGGGTTGGCGGACAAGATTGCTGTGGTGGTCTATGGCGAGGTCATCGCCTATGACACACCCGACAAGGTGCGTGCCAATGCGCGCGTACAGGAGGCCTACCTGGGCTCTGCCGTGGCCGATGCACAGGCGGAGGGACACTGACATGCTGCACATCAACAACCTTCACGCTTATTACGGCAAAAGCCATGTACTGCACGGCGTCAGCTTCGACGTGCAGCCGGGCGAGATCGTGGCCCTGCTGGGTCGCAATGGCTCAGGCCGCTCGACCACTGCCAAGGCCATCATGGGTTTGGTGAACTGGGAAGGCGACGTGCAATGGAAGGGCAAAAGCCTGGAAGGCAAAAAAGCCTACGAGATTGCCCACCTGGGCCTGGGCTACGTGCCAGAGAGCCGGGACGTGTTTCCTAACCTCACGGTGCACCAGAACCTGCTGCTCGGCCAAAAGGGCAGCGGCAAAGGCAGTCGTTGGTCGTTTGACGACATGTACGACATGTTCCCGCGGCTCAAGGAGCGGCGCAATATCCCGGCGGGGGTGATGTCGGGCGGAGAGCAGCAGATGCTCACCCTGTGCCGCACCCTCATGGGCGACCCGGACCTCATCATCATCGACGAACCTACCGAGGGCCTGGCCCCCAAGATCGTCGAACTGGTGGGGCAATATCTACAGACCCTCAAGGCCAAAGGCATCTCGGTGCTGCTGATTGAACAGAAGCTCACCATTGCAATGACCATTTCTGACCGCTGCCTGGTCATGGGACATGGCAGCATCGTCTTTGATGGCACACCGGACGGTTTGCGCGCCGATAACTATGTGCGCAAGGAGTGGCTGGAGGTTTGACCAGCAGCATTCTGGCCCAAACGCCCTGTGCTGTGCGCAGGGCGTTTGGCATTTTGGGGCGGCACGTCCGCTGGGTACGGGTGGGCGCATTCAGCTGCCATTTTCGGGGCCAAACTCGTCCACAATCTGTGCCTACGACCCCCTCAGCAACACCCCATGGCCATCAAAAAATCCGAGCTTTACTCTTCTCTCTGGTCATCGTGTGACGAACTGCGCGGCGGCATGGATGCCAGCCAGTACAAAGACTATGTGCTGGTGCTGCTGTTCATCAAATACGTCAGCGACAAGTACGCCGGTCACCCCTACGCCCCCATCACCATTCCGGCCGGGGCCAGCTTTGCCGACATGGTGGCGCTCAAGGGCACCACGGACATTGGCGACCAGATCAACAAAAAGATCATTGGCCCATTGGCTGCTGCCAACAAGCTGGCCGACATGCCAGACTTCAACGACGCGACCAAGCTGGGCACCGGCAAAGAGATGGTGGACCGGCTCACCAACCTCATCGCCACGTTTGAAAACCCGGCGCTGGACTTCTCCAAAAACCGCGCTGATGGCGACGACATTCTGGGCGATGCCTATGAATACTTGATGCGCCACTTCGCCACCGAAAGTGGCAAGAGCAAGGGCCAGTTCTATACCCCCGCCGAAGTCAGCCGCATCATGGCCAAGATCATCGGCATTGGCGGCGCGCACACCACCAGCGCCACCACCGTGTACGACCCGACATGTGGGTCCGGATCGCTGCTTTTGAAAGTGGGCGACGAAGCTTCAGCCAAGGTCACCCTCTACGGCCAAGAAAAAGACTCGGCCACCAGCGGTTTGGCGCGCATGAATATGATCTTGCACGACAACCCCACGGCAGAAATCCGCCAGGGCAACACGTTGGCAGACCCCAAATTCAAGGCTGATTTGAACG
Source organism: Simplicispira sp. 125 (assembly GCF_003096555.1). Taxonomy (NCBI): domain Bacteria; kingdom Pseudomonadati; phylum Pseudomonadota; class Betaproteobacteria; order Burkholderiales; family Comamonadaceae; genus Simplicispira; species Simplicispira sp. 125. The sequence continues at coordinate 1,001,450 of NZ_QEKM01000001.1, forward strand.
GCCAAGACGTGCTCAAGACCTTTGACTACGTGGTCGCCAACCCCCCGTTTTCTGACAAGCGCTGGAGCACCGGCATCGACCCGCTGCACGACCCCTACGGTCGGTTTGAAACGTTCGGCGTGCCGCCCGCCAAACAGGGCGACTTTGCCTACCTGCTGCACATCATCCGATCGCTCAAAAGCACCGGCAAAGCCGCCTGCATCTTGCCGCACGGCGTGCTGTTCCGTGGCAATGCCGAGGCCGACATTCGCAAGAACCTGATCCGCCACGGCTACATCTTGGGCATCATCGGCCTGCCTGCCAATCTGTTCTATGGCACCGGCATCCCGGCCTGCATCATCGTCATCGACAAAGAGGGCGCCCATGCACGCAAGGGCATTTTCATGGTGGACGCGAGCAGCGGCTACATGAAAGACGGCCCCAAGAACCGCCTGCGCGAGCAAGACATTCACCAAATCGTGGATGTGTTCTCCAAACAAACCGACGTGCCCAAACTCGCTCGCATGGTGGGCCTGGAAGAGATCGAGAAAAACGACTTCAACCTGAACCTGCCGCGCTACATCGACAGCAGCGTGGCCGAAGACCTGCAAGACATTGCAGGCCACCTGCAGGGCGGCATCCCCACGGCGGATGTGGATGCGCTGCAGCCTTACTGGGCCGTGTGCCCGCAACTGTGCCAGTCGCTGTTTACGGCGTTGCGCCCCGGTTACCTGTCTTTGGCGGTGGACAAAACCGCCATCAAGCCCGCCATCTACCAGCACACAGAGTTTGCCGCCTTCATCGGTCGTATGAACACTCTGTTTGACCACTGGCAGCAGCAGGCCGCCCCCACGCTCAAGGCCCTGCAGCCGGGCGTTCACCCCAAGCAACTCATTGCCGACCTGTCCGAAGACCTGCTCGCCCACTACACAGGCCAGCCGCTCATCGACGAATACGCCGTGTACCAGCACCTCATGGACTACTGGGCCACCACCATGCAGGACGATGCTTACCTGATCGCCGCCGACGGCTGGAAGGCAGAAACCTACCGGGTGATTGAAGTCAAGAAGAACAAGGACGGAAAAGTCACCAAAACCGTGGACAAGGGCTGGGCCTGCGACCTGGTGCCCAAGGCGCTGATCGTAGCGCGCTACTTCGCCCAAGACCAAGCTGCCATTGACGAGTTGACGGCCAGCCTCGACAGCATCACCGCCCAACTCACCGAGTTGGAAGAAGAGCACAGCGGCGACGATGCGGCGTTTGCAGGGTTTGACAAGATCAACAAAGCCAGCGTGACCGACCGGCTGCGCGAGATCAAGGGAGACGCGGACGCCAAGGACGAAGCCGACGTGCTGAACCGCTGGCTCAAGCTCGCCAAACAAGAAGCCGACCTGAAGAAGAACCTGAAGGAGGCCGAGGCAGCGCTCGACGCCAAGGCCTACGCCCACTACCCCCAACTGAGCGAAGCGGACACCCAGGCGCTGGTGGTGGATGACAAATGGCTGGCCGCGCTCAGTACCGCCATCCACGGCGAGATGGACTGCATCAGCCAGGCGCTGACGCAGCGGGTGAAGGAACTGGCAGACCGCTACGACACGCCCATGCCGCAGATGGCCCGCCGCGTGGCGGAACTGGAAGCCAAGGTCAACGGCCACCTGGCCAAGATGGGGTTTGCGCTGTGAAGCCCGCCGCGCCCAAGTCGGCTACCCCTGCTGGCTACCAGCAACTGCTGGGCCATATCTCCGACACCTACACCCAGGGCCGCGCCATGGCGGTGCAGGCCGTCAATGCGCACCTTACCCAAACGTATTGGCAAGTGGGCCGGCACATCGTCGAATTTGAGCAAGGCGGCCACACCCGCGCCGAATATGGCAAGGCGCTGATCAACCGCCTAGCCATCGACCTGGGCCTGCGCCACGGCAAAGGTTTTAGTCGTAGCAACCTGATTCGCATCCGGCAGTTTTTTCTGGCTTATCCAAAAGGTGCGACAGCGTCGCACTTTTTGAGCTGGTCACACTGGGTAGAGCTGCTGAAAATAGACGACCCGCTGGAGCGCAGCTTTTACGAACAGCAAACCCTGCGTGATCACTGGTCAGTGCGCGAGCTGGTACGGCAAAAAGAAAGCGCCCTGTTTCTGCGCCTGGCCGCCAGCAAAGACAAGGCCGGCGTGCTGCAACTGGCCGCCCAAGGCCAGGTGGTGGAGCAACCCGCCGACCTGCTGCGCGAACCGTATGTGTTTGAGTTCCTGAAAATCCCCGAGCCGTACCGTGTCACGGAAACCCAATTGGAAACCGCCCTGTGCGACCACCTGCAGCCCTTTTTGCTGGAGCTGGGCAAGGGCTTCACCTTTGTGGGGCGGCAATACCGCATCACCATCAACAACACGCATTACCGGGTGGACCTGGTGTTCTACCACCGCATCCTGCGCTGCTTTGTGCTGATCGACCTGAAGCTGGGCGATGTGCAGCACCACGACATTGGGCAAATGAACCTGTACCTGGGCTACTTTGCCAACGAAGAAAACACTGCAGGCGACCAGCCGCCCATCGGCATCATCCTCAGCCGCCACAAGGACGAGCTGCTGGTGGAGTACGCCACCTACGGCATGAACAGCCAACTGTTTGTGCAGCAATACCAGCTGTATTTGCCCGACCGGGAAGAACTGCGGCGTGAACTGGAAAACACCTTGCGCACCACCGAGCCAGAAAACGGGGAAAAAAGCCCATGAATACTATTGATTTAATAGCTGCTTGCGCTTGCTGCAAAAGGGCTGTAGGTCGATTTTGCTTGAAATTGTGCGGTGCCTCTGCGGTGGCGCTGGAGGCCAAGGTGAACCAGCATCTGGCGAAGATGGGGTTTGTATGAAACTGAGTCCGGGATACAAACAAACGGAGGTGGGAGTGATTCCGGAGGACTGGACAGTCGTGCCATTCCAACAACTGCTCGACTTTCGCAATGGAATCAATGCAGACAGGCGCGCTTATGGCAGAGGGATGCCTTTCATTAATGTCTTTGAAATCATATCGAAAGGACATTTGAAGGCCCAAGATATTCCAGGCAGGGTTTCAATAGACAAGAAATCTATGGAATCGTACCTTGTTCGGCGAGGTGATATTGTCTTTAATAGAAGTTCTGAGACGCAAGATGAAGTTGGTCTGTCCTCAGTTTATTTAGACGATGCCCCCGCAGTGTTTGGTGGTTTCGTTATTCGAGGGCAATGCAAGCAAGCTCTTGATCCCGTATATTCTGGCTATGCATTCCGTGCGCCAGTAATCCGGACGCAAATGGTCGCACGGGGACAGGGAGCAATCAGAGCCAACATTGGCCAATCTGACCTTAAGCAAATCCATGCCCTGCTTCCTTCGCTTGATGAGCAGCGTGCCATCGCCGAAGCCTTGAGCGATGCCGATGCCCTCATCGAATCCCTGTATCAACTCATCACCAAAAAGCGCCAGATCAAACAAGGCGCCATGCAGGAATTGCTCACCGGCAAGCGGCGGCTACCGGGGTTTAGTGGCGGGTGGGAGGTGAAATGCCTTAATGAACTGGCGGAAATCGACCCTGAGCAGCTAAGCAGCAATACCCAGCCCGACTACGAGTTCAAATACATCTCGCTTGAAGATGTGGACTTTGGCGCGCTTCGTGGACACAGTCTCCAAGTGTTTGACTCTGCTCCATCTCGTGCGCGACGCAGATTGCGTATTGATGATCTTCTCGTCTCAACAGTAAGGCCAAACCTGAAGTCGCATCTGTGGTTTCGAGACAGGTCAGCGAACTGGGTGTGCTCAACAGGATTTTCTGTAGTTCGCTGCTTCGAGTCATTGAGTCATCCAGGTTACGTTTTTGCTCACCTTTTTGCTGAAGGCGTCTCCAAACAGATTGACGCCTTGCTTACCGGCTCGAACTATCCAGCAATCAACAGCCGCGACGTGCGTCAGCTACAAATTCCAGTACCGAAGCTTGAAGAACAGGCGGCCATCGCTACCGTCCTCAGTGACATGGACACCGAACTCACCGCGCTGGAATCCCGACTTGCCAAAGCCCGCCAGATCAAGCAGGGCATGATGCAGGCGCTGCTGACCGGCAGGATTCGTTTACTATGAAAACAATAGCTGCTTGCGCTTGATGAATAAGCGCTACAGGCCATTTTGACTACATATTTGTGGGATTGTTGGGTGACGCGGCCTGCATCAGTCCGCCAGCTTGATGTGCGCAAATCGGTTCTGGCTGCGGTTCTGCAACTTTTGCTCCAGTTGCTGCACGGCCTGACCTGTTTCCAACGCCGTGGAACTGGCCACGGATCGGCGCACGGCGCGTGTGCTGGGCTTGAAGGGCTTTGGGGACGGGGGTTTGTTGTGGGCCATGGTCACATCCTGTGGCAATCGTTACAGTTCGCCGGGTAATCTTGGGGTGAGGGAGAAAACATCCATATGACCGACATTGGCAAGCCTGAGCGCGCCACGCAAAACCGCGTGGTCAAACTGTTCTGCGACGAACTGGGTTACCGCTACCTGGGCGACTGGGCCGACCGCGCGGGCAATAGCAATATCGAAGAGGGTTTGCTGACGGAGTACCTGACCAGCGCGGGCTACACCCCGGCGCAGATCAGCACGGCGCTGTACAAGCTGCGCATTGAAGCCAACCACCCCGAGCGCAGCCTGTACGGCAACAACCAGGCCGTGTACCAGTTGCTGCGCTATGGCGTGCCGGTGAAGACCGAGGCGGGCAAGGTGACGGAAACCGTGCACCTGATCGACTGGAAAGCCCCCGCCCGCAACCACTTTGCCATTGCCGAAGAAGTCACCCTGAAAGGCAAGCTGCAGCGGCGGCCCGACGTGGTGCTGTACGTGAACGGCATCGCCATTGGGGTGCTGGAACTCAAGAACAGCCGCGTGAGCATTGGCGACGGCATCCGGCAAAGCCTGTCGAACCAGCAGCCCGAATTCAATGCGTGGTTTTTCAGCACCGTGCAGTTAATCATGGCGGGCAATGACTCCGAAGGCATGCAGTACGGCACCGTTGGCACTTCAGAAAAATTTTTTCTGAAATGGAAGGAGGACGAGGCCGACAACAGCCGCTTCAAGCTGGACAAGTACCTGCTGAAAATGTGCAACAAGGCCCGCATCATCGAACTGATGCACGACTTTGTGCTGTTTGATGGCGGCATCAAAAAGCTGCCCCGCGTGCACCAGTATTTCGGCATCAAGGCGGCGCAAGAGTTTGCGCGCCAGCGCAAGGGCGGCATTCTCTGGCACACCCAAGGCTCGGGCAAAAGCATCTTGATGGTGCTGCTGGCCAAGTGGATTCTGGAGAACAACCCGCAGGCACGGGTGGCCATCATCACCGACCGCGACGAGTTGGATAAGCAGATCGAGCGGGTGTTTACCGATGCGGGCGAGGCCATTTGCCGCACCAGCAGCGGGCGCGATTTAATGGCGCAACTGGGCCAGGCCACGCCCCGGCTGCTGTGTTCACTGGTGCACAAATTTGGCGTGACAGCCAAGAACGCCGATGCAGACTTTGATGCCTTCATCAAAGACCTGCAGGCCCAGCCCAGCACTACGGTGGGCGAGGTGTTTGTGTTTGTGGATGAATGCCACCGCACGCAGGGCGGCAAGCTCAACCGCGTGATGAAGGCGTTGATGCCCAATGCCGTATTCATCGGCTTCACCGGCACGCCCCTGCTCAAGAAAGACAAAGCCACCAGCCTGGAAGTGTTTGGCGGCTATATCCACACCTACAAATTCAGCGAGGCGGTGGAAGACGGCGTGGTGCTGGACTTGGTGTACGAGGCCCGCGACATTGACCAAAAGCTCGGCTCGCAGGACAAGATTGACCAGTGGTTTGATGCCAAGACCAAAGCCCTGAACGACTGGCAGAAGCAAGAGCTGAAAAAGCAATGGGGCACGATGCAAAACGTGCTCAGTTCCAAGGCCCGCATGGACCGGGTGGTGGCAGACATAATTTTTGACTTCAGCGTCAAACCCCGGCTGTCCAGCGAACGGGGCAACGCCATCTTGGTGGCTTCCAGCATCTACGAGGCTTGCAAATACTTCACGTTGTTCCAGAAGACGCTGTTCAAAGGCCGGTGCGCGGTCATCACCTCGTACAACCCGCAGGCCAAGGATGTGACGCTGGAAGAGATCGGCGCCAACACCGAGACCGACAAGCAGTTCATCTACAACACCTATACCGACCTGCTGGCCAATGTGCAGCCCAAGCCGGGCAAGTCGAAGACCGAAACCTACGAAGACCAGGCCAAGGCGCTGTTCATCAAACAACCGGCCAACATGCGCTTGCTGGTGGTGGTGGACAAGCTGTTGACCGGCTTTGACGCGCCGCCATGCTCGTACCTGTACATCGACAAATCCATGCAGGACCACGGCTTGTTCCAGGCCATCTGCCGCACCAACCGGCTCGATGGTGAAGACAAGGACTTTGGCTACATCGTCGATTACAAGGACTTGTTCAAGAAGGTCGAAAACGCCATTGCGGTGTACACCTCAGAAATCGACCACAGCGCGGGCGGTGTTGACCCGGAGGTGATGCTGCAAGACCGGCTGACGCTGGGCCGGGAACGGCTGGACAACGCGCTGGAAGCCATGTTCTTGCTGTGCGAGCCAGTGCAGCCGCCCAAGGGCGAGCTGGAGCACATCCACTACTTTTGCGGCAACACCGAGATTGCCGACGACCTCAAAACCCATGAACCGCAGCGCGTGGCGTTTTACAAGGGTGTGGTGGCGCTGCTGCGCGCCTATGCCAATGTGGCCGACGAAATGGCCCCCGCAGGGTATAGCGAAGCTGACGCCAAAGCGATCAAGACCAAGCTGGACCAGTACCTTGCCATCCGCGAGATCATCCGCAAGGCCAGTGGCGAAACGCTGGACCTGAAGCCTTTCGAGGCGGACATGCGGCACCTGATCGACACATACATCGAAGCCAGCGAGCCGCGCAAGATTTCTCCTTTTGACGGCATTGGCCTGCTCGACCTGATCGTGAAGACTGGGATAGCGGACGCCATTGCCAACAAGCTGGCCGACATGCAGGGCAACCAGCAGGCCATTGCCGAGACCATCGAGAACAACGTCCGCAGCAAGATCATCAAAGAGAGCCTGACCGACCCGGCTTACTTTGAAAAAATGTCGGCCCTGCTCGACGAAATCATCAAGCTGCGCAAAGACCGGGCCATCGAGTACGAAGAGTATTTGCAACGCATCGCCGACATTGCCACCAAGGTGCAGGCCGGCAAGGCGGAAGACACGCCGGTCAATCTGGACTCGCCGGGCAAGCGTGCCGTGTTCAACAACGTGAAGAACTCGCCAGTGCTGCAGGCCCACAAAGTGGCTGAGCCGGATGCCCCTTACGGCCATGCCGACAGTGAAGAAGACCCGGCCTTGGTGCTGGCACTGAAGATCGACAACGCCGTCAAGCTGGCCCGACCTGATGGCTGGCGCGGCGTGCAGGCCAAGGAGCTGGTGATCAAACGTGCGCTGTACGACGTGCTCAAGGATGTGGATGAGGTTGAGCGCTTATTTCTGATCATCTACGCGCAGCAGGAGTATTGACGGTGGAGACCATCGACCTCGGCGGCATTCCTGCCGATGTGCTCAGAAAGCGCATCAAGCATGTGCACTTGAGCGTTTACCCGCCGACAGGCCGGGTACGGATTTCTGCGCCCGCACAGATGGCGCTGGACACCATCCGAGTATTTGCCATATCCAAGCTGCCATGGATCAAAGGCCAGCAACGCAAAGTCCAAGCGCAGGAGCGTGAAGCGCCCCGTGACTACATCGACCGCGAAAGCCACTACCTGTGGGGCAAGCGCTATCTGTTGACAGTGGTGGAACGTGATGCCGCACCCAGCATAGACCGCCAGCACAACCGGATCGTGCTTTCGGTGCGCCCAGGTGCCACCACAGAGCGCCGGGAAGAATTGCTGGATGCGTGGTACCGGGAGCAAGTCAAAACGGCCGTGCCACCGCTGCTGAAAAAGTGGGAGGCCTTGATGAACGTGAAGTCATCCAAGGTCTTTGTGCAGCGCATGAAAACCAAGTGGGGCAGTTGCAACCCCACCAGCCGTGCCATCCGCCTGAACACCGACCTGGCTAAAAAGCCGCCGGAGTGCCTGGAGTACATCGTGGTGCATGAACTCGCGCACTTGATCGAGCCCAGCCACAACGCCCGGTTTGTGTCGGTGATGAATCTGTTCATGCCCAAGTGGCAGCACTATCGGGATGAACTGAACAACTTGCCGGTACGGCATGAAAATTGGGACTACTGAACGTTTCTTTTGTCCCAGGCGAGACAAAGCCCCACTGGCAAAGCGCGCAGAACTCTCTACAATGAAAAAATCGCACGACCGTTCTTTTTCTACTTTTCAAGGAACAACAGCATGACCGCTGAATACAAAGTCCACGGCAATGTCGCCGTGATCACGATGACCAACCCGCCTGTCAACGGACTGGGCTTGTCCACCCGCCAGGGCATCGTGGACGGCCTGGGCAAGGCCAATGCTGATGCTGCTGTCAAGGCCATCGTCGTCACGGGCGCCGGTGCAGCGTTTTCCGGTGGTGCCGACATCAAGGAATTCGGCACCGACCGTGCCATGCAGGAACCCAATCTCAATTCAGTGATCCTGGCGATCGAAAATTCACCCAAGCCCGTGGTGGCAGCAATGCACAGTGTGGCCATGGGCGGCGGTCTGGAGTTGGCCCTGGGCTGCCACTACCGCGTGGCAGCGCCCGGCTGCAGCATTGCGCTGCCCGAAGTCAAGCTGGGCATCCTGCCCGGCGCTGGTGGCACGCAGCGCCTGCCGCGCGTGCTGGGAGTGGAGCCCGCGCTGAACATGATCGTGAGTGGCGAGGCCATCAAGAGCGAAATGCTGGGCATGCTGCCCGGCCAGAAGCTGTTCGACAAACTCGCGGCCTCGCCTGAAACCCTGGCCGCCGAGGCCCTGGCCTTTGCGCAAAGCGTGGCCGACACCCGTCCGCTGCCGCTGGTGCGCAACCTGCCTTGCAAGCACCCCCTGGGCGATGCGTACTTCCAGTTCGCACGCAACATGGTCAAGGGCATGAGCAAAAACTTCCCGGCGCCCGCCAAGTGCGTGGACGCCGTCGAAGCCGCCACCAAGGGCAAGTTTACCGATGGCCTGGCCGTTGAGCGCGAGCTGTTCATCAACCTGATGTGGACGCCCGAGTCGCGTTCGCTGCGCCACCTGTTCCTGTCCGAGCGCGCAGCTTCCAAGATTCCCGATGTGCCCGCCGATACGCCCAAGCGCGAGATCAAGAGCATTGCGGTGATTGGTGCCGGCACCATGGGTGGCGGCATTGCCATGAACTTCCTCAACGCCGGTATTCCCGTGAAGATGCTGGAAATGAAGCAGGAAGCGCTGGACCGTGGCATCGCCACCATCCGCAAGAACTACGAAGCCCAGGTCACCAAGAAGAAGCTCAAGCAAGACAAGTACGAGCAGCGCATGGCGCTGCTCAGCACCACGCTGAGCTACGATGACCTGAGCGATGCCGACATGGTGATTGAGGCCGTGTTTGAAGAAATCGGCGTCAAGGAAGCCGTGTTCAAGGAACTCGACCGCGTGATGAAGCCCGGCGCCATCCTGGCGTCCAACACCTCCACGCTCGACGTCAACAAGATCGCCCACTTCACCAAGCGCCCGCAGGACGTGGTGGGCCTGCACTTCTTCAGCCCAGCCAACGTGATGAAGCTGCTCGAAGTGGTGCGCGGCGAAGCCACCGCCAAGGACGTGATGGCCACCGTGATGGCCGTGGCCAAGAAGATCCGCAAGACCGCTGTGGTCTCCGGCGTGTGCGATGGTTTCATCGGCAACCGCATGATCGAGCAGTACGGCCGCCAGGGCGGGTTTCTGCTGGACGAAGGCTGCACGCCGCAGCAGGTCGATAAGGCCATGGAGAAGTTCGGCATGGCCATGGGTCCGTTCCGCATGGGCGACCTGGCTGGCAACGACATTGGCTGGGCCATCCGCAAGCGCCGCTACCAAGAAAAACCTGACATGAAGTACAGCAAGACTGCTGACTTGCTCTGCGAAAAAGGCCGCTTTGGCCAGAAAACGGGAGCTGGCTGGTACGACTATGTGCCTGGTAAGCGCGATGCGATCCCGAACGCTGAAGTGGTCAAGATGATCGAAGACCACCGCGCCGCATTGGGCATCACGCCGCGCAAGATCACGGACGAAGAAATCGTGCAGCGCCTGGTATTCAGCCTGGTCAACGAGGCCGCCCACATTCTGGAAGAAGGCATTGCCAACAAGGCCAGCGACATCGACGTGGTCTACATCTTTGGCTATGGCTTCCCGGTGCACCGTGGCGGCCCGCTGAACTACGCCGACGAAGTCGGTCTGTTCAACGTGGTGCAGGCCATGAACCGCTTTGCCCAGAACCCGCTGGACGACGCCGCCTTCTGGAAGCCCGCACCCCTGCTGGCCCGACTGGCCGCTGAAGGCAAGACCTTCAACTGACCGCAGGCCGTCGCACCATGGTCAAGAAACTCGCCTGGGGCCTGCTGGCATTGCTGCTTGCGCTGGCTGTTGTGCTGGGTGTCAACACCCTGCGCAAGGGCTCGCGCCAGCTCGACGTGGCGCCGCTGCCCCTGCTGCAGGTGGATGAAGCGGGTGCCGCCCAGCGCCTGGCCGAGGCGGTGCGCTTGCGCACCATTTCATCGCTGGACGATCCGGGGCTCAATGCCGACCAGTTCAAGCAGTTGCATGCGCTGTTGCAAGCCCGGTTTCCCAAAACCCACGCCGCCCTGCAGCGTGAGGTGGTGGGCGACCTGAGCCTGCTCTACACCTGGCGCGGCAGCAAGCCCGAGGCGCAGCCCATCCTGCTCATGGCCCACCAGGACGTGGTGCCCGTGGCACCGGGCACCGAGGGCGACTGGAAGGCCGAGTCCTTCGGTGGTGAAGTAAAGGACGGCTTTGTCTGGGGGCGCGGCGCCTGGGACGACAAGGGCAACCTCATGTCCCAGATGGAGGCGGTGGAGATGCTGGTGGCCAGCGGCTACCAGCCCGAGCGCACCGTGTACCTGGCCTTTGGTGCCGACGAAGAAGTGGGTGGCCACCGTGGCGCCGAGAAGATTGCAGCGCTCCTGAAAGAGCGCAAGGTCCGCCTGGACTTTGTGATCGACGAAGGCTTGCTCATCACCGAAGGCATCATGCCCGGCTTGCAAAGCCCGACCGCGCTGATTGGCGTGGCCGAGAAGGGCTACCTCTCGGTGGTACTCAAGACGTCGGCCACTCCCGGTCACTCGTCTATGCCGCCGCCCAAGGGCAGCAGTGCGATTGCCATGATGAGTGCGGCCCTCCAGCGCATCGACGACAAGCAGTTGCCCGGCGCCATTCGCGGTGTGGCGGGCGAGATGTTTGCCACCATTGCACCGGAGATGAGCGGCTTCTCGCGTGTGGCCTTGTCCAACCTCTGGCTGTTTGGCCCCCTGGTGCAAAAGCAACTGGAGGCCGGTGCCAGCACCAATGCCATGCTGCGCACCACCACGGCGCTGACGATCGTTCATGCGGGCAACAAGGAGAACGTGCTGCCAGGCCAGGCCGAGGCCACGGTGAACTTCCGCCTACTGCCCGGGGACACCCGCGAGCAGGTGGTTGAGCGCACCCGCGCCCTGGTGGCCGACGCCACGCACAACGGCAAGTTCGAACTGCATGCGCTGCCCGGCGGTGCCGAGGCCTCCAAGGTCGCGCCCACCGACTCCGCGCAGTACGCCCTCATCAACCGCACTGTGCGCGAAGTGTTCCCCGGAACGCTGGTGGCGCCCGGTTTGATGATTGGCGGCTCGGACTCTATCCACTTTGGCGACATCAGCGACCACATCTTCAAGTTCTCGCCCGTGCGGGCAGGGCCGCAAGACCTGTCGCGTTTTCACGGCACCAACGAACGCATTGCCGTCAGCAACCTGGCCGAACTGATCCGTTTCTACCACCGCCTTTTGACCCAAGGTGCCAAGGCATCTTGAACCTGACACTATTTAGGAGAGCTTTACCATGACATCAGCAGTAATCGTTTCCACCGCACGCACCCCCCTGACCAAGTCCTGGAAGGGTGCCCTCAACATGACCCACGGCGCCACCATGGGTGGCCATGTGGTGGAGCATGCCATTCAACGTGCAGGCATTGAGGCCGCCGAGGTGGACGACGTCATCATGGGTTGCGGCACACCCGAAGGCGCTACCGGCGCCAACATCGCCCGCCAGGCCGCCCTGCGCGCCGGTTGCCCCGTCACCGTCTCGGGCATGACCATCAACCGCTTCTGCTCGTCGGGCCTGCAGACCATTGCCACCGCCGCCCAGCGCATCATTGCCAACGAAGGCGATATCTACGTTGCCGGCGGTCTGGAAGCCATCTCCTGCACCGCGCAGGAAATGAACACCCACATGCTGCAAGACCCCTGGCTCATGAAGCACAAGCCCGAGGTGTACTGGGCCATGCTGCAAACCGCCGAACAGGTGGCCAAGCGCTACGGCATTACCCGCCAGGCCATGGACGAATATGGTGCCAGCAGCCAGCAAAAGGCCAGCGCCGCACTGGAAAAGGGCCTGTTCAAGGACGAAATCGCCCCCATCACCGTCACCATGGGCGTGGCCGACAAGGTCATGGGCCTGACCACCAAGGAGGTGACCGTGAGTGCGGACGAAGGCATCCGCGCCGGGACCACGTATGACGGCATCAAGGATCTGCGCTCGGCACTGCCCGGCGGCCTGGTTTCGGCAGGCAACGCCAGCCAGCTGTCTGACGGCGCTGGCGCCGTGGTGGTCATGCACGAAAAGCTGGCCGAACAAAAGGGACTCAAGCCCCTGGGCCGTTTCCTGGGATTTGCCGTGGCCGGATGCGAGCCCGACGAAATGGGCATCGGCCCCGTGTTCGCCATTCCCAAGGTGCTCAAGCGCCTGGGCCTCACGATGAACGACATCGACCTGTGGGAGCTGAACGAAGCCTTCGCCGTGCAGGTGATCTACTGCCGTGACAAGCTGGGCATTCCTGCCGACAAGCTCAACGTCAACGGCGGTGCCATCGCCGTGGGCCACCCCTTCGGCATGAGCGGCCAGCGCCTTACCGGCCACGCCCTGATCGAAGGCAAGCGCCGCGGTGCCAAGCGCGTCTGCGTGACCATGTGCATCGGCGGCGGCATGGGCGCTGCGGGTGTGTTTGAAGTGCTGTAAGCGCTGACGACGCTCTGCAGATCAACGCCCCGCGCAGACCGCAAGGTTTGCGCGGGGCGTTTGCTTTTGTTTTGATAGCTGATAGCGCTTTTCTGGCGGGCGCTGGAGGCTAAAAATGCTGGTGATCTACTGATGTGCAGGCACCAGTTGCCACGGCATGAATGACAACCGCCGTGGGGCTCTATGAGCGCTAGCGCACAGAGCAACTGCAGCGCAGCCGATAAGGTGGAGTTGCGGGTCGGCGCCTCTTGAGCGCTGCACCGCCGCCCATCCCATTCACGCGAAGGAAACCCCTATGAACAGCATCATTTACATCGTCGGCCTGGTTGTTATCGTGCTTTTCGTCCTGTCCTTTTTCGGCCTGCGCTGAGGCATCGACAGGCTGGCCTCAGCCCGGTGGGATACCGGCTGAAAAACATCGCCTAGTTGGCGGGATGGCAACCGTCCAACTTCTGGGGGTCAGTTCAAACCCGGGGCGATTCACCGGACCGCTCACAGGCGGCAGCATCCCCCAGCCGCGTCGCGCAGCTGACATGCCTGACCGGGTGCCCCACCCATAATTTGCGGCATGACGACCTCCCTCCGCTCCACCCTTGATTTCCTGCTCTACAACTGGCTCCAAGCCGAATCGCTCAGTGCGCGCGAGCGCTTTGCCGACCATTCGCGCGAGACGTTTGATGCCGTGCTCGACACCTGCGAGCGCATCGCGCGCGAGAAGTACGCGCCGTTCAATCGCACGGTGGACACGCAGGAGCCGCATTTCGACGGCGAAAAAGTGATCCTGCCGCAGGCGACCAAGGATGCGTACGACGCCTACGCCGCCTCGGGCATGCTCAGCGCGGCGCAGGATTACGACATTGGCGGCATGCAGCTGCCCTACACGGTGGACGCGGCGGCCAATGCCTTTTTTGCCGTGGCGTCGATCAGCATCAGCTCCAGCCTGCTGAGTGCGGGCAATGCCAATCTGCTGATGGTGCACGGCACCGATGTGCAGAAGAAGGTGTTCGCGCTCAACGAGTTCTCGGGGCGCTTCTCGGGCACCATGTGCCTGAGCGAGCCGCAGGCGGGCTCATCGCTCAGCGACGTCGCTACACGCGCCGTGCCCGATGGAGCCGGTTTCGAGGCTGACCCGCTGGGCGCGCGCTACCGGTTGACCGGCAACAAGATGTGGATTTCCTCCGGTGAGCACGAGCTGTCAGAGAACATCGTCCACCTTGTGCTGGCCAAGATTCCCGACGAACACGGCAAGCTGGTGCCCGGCACGCGCGGCATCTCGCTGTTCATCGTGCCGAAGAAGCTGGTCGATTTGGAGGGCAACCTCACGGGTGTGCGCAACGACGTGGCCCTGGCCGGCCTGAACCACAAACTGGGCTGGCGCGGCACCACCAACACGCTGCTCAACTTTGGCGAGGGCAAGTACCCGGTGAACGGCCAACCCGGTGCCGTGGGCTACCTGGTCGGCCAGCCCGGCAAGGGCCTGGCCTGCATGTTCCACATGATGAACGAGGCGCGCATCGGCATCGGCATGGCTGCCACCATGCTGGGCCTGGCGGGTTATTACGCCAGCCTCGACTACGCCAAAAACCGTCCCCAGGGCCGACCCCTGGGGCAGGGCGGCAAGGATGCTGCGCAGCCCCAGGTGCGCATCATCGAGCACGCCGACGTCAAGCGCATGCTGCTGGCGCAAAAGAGTTATGGCGAGGGCGCGCTGGCGCTCAACCTGTTCTGCGCCCGCCTGGTGGACGAGCAGCATACCGGTGCGCCCGACGCCGCCGACGAGGCGCGCCTGCTGCTCGAAGTGCTCACGCCCATCGCCAAGAGCTGGCCGAGCGAGTTCTGCCTGGAGGCCAACTCGCTGGCCATCCAGATCCACGGCGGCTACGGCTATACGCGCGACTTTCCGGTGGAGCAGTACTGGCGCGACAACCGCCTGAACATGATCCACGAGGGCACGCACGGCATCCAGGCGGCCGACCTGCTGGGCCGCAAGGTGCTGATGGAAAACGGCCGGGGCATGCAATTGCTGGCCGGGCGCATGCAGGCCACCATGGCGCAGGCCGCTGCCGTGCCTGAACTGGCAGGGTATGCGGCTGCGCTGGGCGACGCCTTGCAGCAGGTGGGCAGCGCCACGCAGGCCGCCTGGGCCACCAGTAACCCCACCGAAGCGCTGGCGAACGCCGTGCCCTACATGCAGGCTTTTGGCCATACCGTGCTGGCCTGGACCTGGCTCGACGTAGCCCTGGCTACGTTGCGCTCGGATGCTACGCTTTCAATAGC
The DNA here is from genome assembly GCF_003096555.1 of Simplicispira sp. 125. Taxonomy (NCBI): domain Bacteria; kingdom Pseudomonadati; phylum Pseudomonadota; class Betaproteobacteria; order Burkholderiales; family Comamonadaceae; genus Simplicispira; species Simplicispira sp. 125. The sequence continues at coordinate 1,016,907 of NZ_QEKM01000001.1, forward strand.
TGCCAGCGCAGGAAGAATGGGCGCTGCACGTTATTTTTACCATTACGAATTACCGAAAATCGGCGCCTGGCTGCAGGTAGTGAGTCGCCGCGACGCCACCTGCGCCAACCTGCCTGAAGATGCTTTTTGAGCTGCAGCAGTGCGCAGGGATTGGTGTCCCCCACGGCTTGAAGCCGCGATGTGGGCAGCGCAGTGGCCCAAGGCAGGTTTGAATACCATGCCCTGTGCACCGGCCTGTGTGCCGTTGCCGTGCTGGGCGTACCAATCGCGCAGGCGACAGGTTTTGCAGTAACGGCATCGCACAATCTTTTTTTATGCCGGGCAACCGCTGTGGTCTGACCCGGCTTATTCAACCTTCAGGAGACAACAACATGACCCGTACCATCCAGCAATTGTTCGACCTCAAGGGCAAAACTGCACTCGTCACCGGTGGATCGCGCGGCCTGGGCCTGCAAATGGCGCATGCGCTGGGCGAGGCCGGAGCCAAAATCATGCTCAGTTCGCGCAAGGCTGCGGACCTGGAAGCGGCCACCGCCGAACTGCAGGCCGCGGGCATTGATGCCCGCTGGATTGCGGCGGACTGCGCCCAAGAGGCTGAAATCCACCGCCTGGCCCGCGAGACGATGGAGCGCATGGGCAACATCGACATCCTGGTCAACAACGCTGGCGCCACCTGGGGCGCACCGGCCGAAGACCACCCGCTGGACGCCTGGGACAAGGTCATGAACCTGAACGTACGCGGCTACTTCTTGCTGAGCCAGTACGTGGCCAAGCACAGCATGATCGGGCAGCGCAGCGGCAGCATCATCAACGTGGCCTCGATTGCTGGTTTGGGCGGCAACCCCCAAGGCATGAACACCATTGCCTACAACACCTCCAAGGCGGCGGTGATCAACTTCACGCGCACGCTGGCAGGGGAATGGGGCAAGTACGGCATCCGCGTCAACGCCATCTGCCCGGGTTTCTTCCCGAGCAAGATGACTGCAGGCTTGCTCAAGACCCTGGGTGAAGAAAACCTGACGGCCCATGCCCCTCTGGGGCGCCTGGGCGATGATGAAGACCTCAAGGGCCTGTGCGCGTTGTTTGCTTCGGATGCAGGCAAGCACATCACCGGCCAGCACCTGGCCGTGGATGGCGGCGTGAGCGCACTGGTCGGGGGCTGACCAGCATGGCCACGGCCGCCGAGTCCAGCCTGGGGTTTGGCGTTGAAATCCCTTTCGTCAACCTGCTGGGTTTCGAACTGGTGTGCATGCAGGACGGTGCATCCGAGCTGCACTACGAAGCGCGGCCTGAGCACCTCAACTCGTTTGGCGTGACGCATGGCGGCGCCTCGATGACGCTGCTCGACGTGACCATGGCCACGGCAGCGCGCAGCGTGGCACCCGAGCTGGGTGTGGTCACCATCGAGATGAAGACCAGCTTCATGCAAGCCGCGCAGGGCCCCTTGGTGGCCAAGGGGCGTTTGATCCACCGCACGGCCACCATGGCCTTCACCGAAGCCACGGTCTTCGACGCCAAAGGGCGGCCGTGCACCCACGCCATCGGCACCTTCAAGTACGTGCGGCGCCTGCCGGTCGGGCCGGGCAGCGTGAACGAGCTGCGCGCCATTGCCACCGATTGACCTTGCCGTCGCCCACGGTATCTATTTCAGGTCAAATTGGCATCTAACGCTTGATGGTATTGCGCAGGCAGCTATCAAATTTATAGTAATCATTTTCAGGAGTACTTCCATGCCCCGCAATCAACAGATTCTTCTCGACAACCGCCCACAGGGCGAAGCCGTGGCGAGCAACTTCAAACTGGTCGCCACCGATACCCCCACGCTGCAGGACGGCCAGGTCCTGGTGCGCAACCATTATTTGAGCCTGGACCCCTACATGCGCGGCCGCATGAACGATGCCAAGAGCTACGCCCAGCCCCAACCGCTGGGTGAAGTCATGCAGGGCGGCACGGCAGGCGAAGTGGTCGAGAGCCGCAGCCCCAAGTTCGCCGTGGGCGACAAAGTGGTGGGTTTTGGCGGCTGGCAGGAGTACAGCGTAGTGGACGCCAGCCAACCCGGCTCCTTGAAAAAGGTGGACACCACGCACGTGCCGCTGTCGCACTATCTGGGCGCCGTCGGCATGCCCGGCGTGACGGCCTGGTATGGCCTGGTGAAGATCATTGCGCCGAAAGAGGGCGATACCGTGGTGGTCAGCGCTGCCACCGGCGCGGTGGGCAGCGCCTTTGCCGCCCTGGCCAAGGCGCGCGGCTGCCGCGTGGTGGGCATTGCCGGTGGCCCCGACAAATGCAAATACGCCGTAGACGAACTGCACTTTGACGCCTGCATCGACTACAAGGAACACAGCGACGGCAAGGCCATGGGCAAAGCGCTCAAGGAAGCCTGCCCCAAGGGCATTGACGGTTACTTTGAAAACGTGGGCGGCTGGATCATGGACGCGGTGATGCTGCGCATGAACGCCTTTGGCCGCATCGCGCTGTGCGGCATGATCGCCGGCTACGACGGCGCGCCCCTGCCCATGGCAAACCCGGCGCTCATCCTGGTGAACCGCCTGAAGATCGAAGGCTTCATCGTCAGCGAGCACATGGAAGTCTGGCCCGAGGCGCTGACCGAGCTGGGCACGCTGGTGGCCACCGGCAAGCTGCGCCCGCGCGAGAGCGTGGCCGAAGGCATTGCCGCAGCGCCCGAGGCGTTCCTTGGCCTGCTCAAGGGGAAGAACTTCGGCAAGCAGGTCGTCAAGTTGGTATGAACATGAACAACCCCCTGAGTAACCGTCTTCAAAGTCAAGTCCTATGAAGCGAAGCATCCCAAGGTTTGCCTGTTCTGACCATGGCGTTGAGCATGGTCAGCAGCTTGCGCATGCACGCGACCAAGGCCACCTTGGGCAGCTTGCCTGCGGCCCTCAGCCCCTTCTCTCGGTTATCGCCGGGAAGGGGGACGAGGCCAGCGCCCGGAGTGCAGACGACATTTCCATGTCGTGGCGGCCCTTGCGCGGCGTCCCTGGTATGGGTCGTGCCAGATTCGCAGGGCGTGAATTGATCTGCAGCGCAGCGTAGTGGAGCATTGCAATGACGTTGAGCTGGACCTGCAAGCGCTTTGATGACCTGGGCGTGCACGCCCTGCACGATGCGCTGGCCTTGCGGTGCCGGGTGTTCATTCTTGAGCAAGGCCCGTACCAGGACCCGGATACCGCCGACAAGCAGGCCTGGCACCTGCTGGGCTACAACGCTGCGGGCCAGCTCCAGGCCTGCCTGCGCGTGGTAGACCCTGGCGTCAAGTTTGCCGAGCCCTCCCTTGGCCGCGTGGTGACAGCGCCCGAGGCCCGTGGCCTGGGCCTGGGCCGTGTGTTGATGTCCGAGGGCCTGGCGTGCTGCGCCAAAGCGTGGCCGGGCAGGGCGGTGCGCATCAGCGCACAGGCGCATCTGCACGATTTTTATGCGGCGCTCGGTTTTGCGCCGGTGGGCGCGCCCTACCTGGAAGACGCCATTCCCCACATTGAAATGCTGCGCCCCGCAGAGCCAGCCCTTGCCAAGGAGACACCATGAGCACAGAACTCATCCTGCACCACTACCCCGCGTCGCCATTTGCCGAAAAAATCCGCATGGTGCTGGGCTTCAAGCAACTGCCCTGGAAGTCCGTCATCATCCCCAGCGTCATGCCCAAGCCCGATGTGGTGGCGCTGACGGGCGGCTACCGGCGCACGCCCATCCTGCAGATCGGCGCCGACATTTACTGCGATACCAGCCTGATCTGCGAGGTGCTGGACCACAAGCAGCCCGAGCCCGTGCTGTATCCGCCGCACTTGAAGGGCGTCTCCCGCGTGTTCGCCCAGTGGGCCGACAGCACCCTGTTCTGGACGGCCATGGCCTACAACATGCAGCCCAAGGGCGTGGCCGCGCTGTTCGCCAAGCTGCCGCCCGAGGCCGGGGCGGCCTTTGCCGAAGACCGCAAGGCCATGAGCGTGAACATGACGCGCCTGCGCACGCAGGACGCCGCGCCCGCCTACCGCTCCTACCTGCGGCGCATCGCGCACATGGTCGAAGAGCACGACTTTTTGTTTGGCATTGCGCCCTGTGTGGCCGACTTTGCCGCCTACCACCCGTTGTGGTTTACGCGCGTGTGCACGCCGTCGGTGGCCGATGTGTTCGACCATGTACCCGCCGTGCTCGAATGGATGGATCGCATGGCCGCACTGGGCCATGGCCGCATGGAGCGGTTCACCGCCCAAGATGCCATCACTGTGGCCGCTGGTGCCGAGCCGTTGCCGCACATGAGTGATGTGTTCCAGGACGAACATGGCATTGCCCTGGGCAGCGAAGTCACCGTGGCGCCCGAGAGCTTTGGCCCCGAGGCCACGCAGGGCACGCTGGTGGCCGCCACCCGCACGCGCTATATCCTGCGCCGCGAGGACCCGCGTGCAGGCACCGTCAATGTGCATTTTCCCCGCATTGGTTATGTACTAAAGAAGGCAACCTCCTGAGATACGCCGCTCCGTGCAGCCGCCTGACGCGGCAGCTCTTTGAGGCCGTCCAAGCCTGCGCAGGCAGGCTTGGAGCCGCGGCTCTCAGCCCCTTCTCTCGGCTACGCCAGGAAGGGAGACACCGCCGACGCAGCGGGGCAGCCCTTGCGCAGCGGTCGCTGGCCTGGGCGGCGCCCGTTTCAAGTACGACGCCCTGAATCATCAACAACTGAAGGAGACACACCACATGATCGAAAATTTTGCAGGCAAGACCGCGGTTCTGACGGGAGCGGGTTCTGGCTTTGGGCTGGAATGCGCGCGCATTGGCGCCCGTTTGGGCATGAACCTGGTGCTGGTCGATGTGCAGCAGGACGCGCTGGACGCCGCCACCGCTGAGATGCAGGCCGCAGGGGCCCAGGTGCTGGCACGCAAGGTCGATGTGTCGAACGCTGCGCAGATGGAGCAGCTCGCACTGGATGTGCAGGAGCGCTTTGGCGCGCCGCACCTGGTGTTCAACAACGCTGGCGTGGGTGCCGGCGGCCTGGTGTGGGAAAACTCGGTGAGGGACTGGGAATGGGTGCTGGGCGTCAACCTCATGGGTGTGGTGCATGGTGTGCGCCTGTTCACCCCCATGATGCTCGACGCTGCCGCCAAAGACCCGGCCTGGCGTGGCCACATCGTCAACACGGCCAGCATGGCCGGTTTGCTGGCGCCGCCCAACATGGGTATCTACAACGTGAGCAAGCACGCCGTCGTCAGTCTGAGCGAAACGCTGTACCAGGATCTCTCGCTGGTCACGGACCAGGTCAGCGCCAGCGTGCTCTGCCCCTATTTTGTGGCCACGGGCATCAACGACAGCCATCGCAACCGACCGGATGCCTTGCAGTCGGGCAAGCCCACCAAGAGCCAGCTCATCGGCCAGGCCATGATTGGCAAGGCGGTCAGTTCGGGCAAGGTGACCGCCGCCGAGGTGGCGCAAAAGGTGTTCGATGCCGTGGGTGCGGGCCAGTTCTATATCTACAGCCACCCCAAAGCCATCGGCGCCGTGCAGACGCGCATGGAAGACATCCTGCAGGCGCGCAACCCCACCGACCCCTTTGCCGACAAGCCCGAGTTGGGCGTGCAGTTGCGTGCACAGTTGCGTGCCAACTGAAATATGGGTAAAAATAGCTGCTAACGCTTATGGAATAAGCGTTAGCAGCTATTGAAAACATAGTAATGAGCACGTTGGCAGGCCATGCTTTGTTCGAAACCGCCATAGGCGTTTGCGGCATCGCCTGGGCGCCACGCGGCATTGCTGCGGTGCAGTTGCCCGAGCAGGACGCAGCAGGCACCCGTGCGCGCCTGCTGCGCTATGCCGGCCCCTTGCCAGAAGCAGCCCCCCCGCCCGAGGTGCGCGCCGCCATGGCCCAGATTGCGGCCCTGCTGGCAGGTGAGCCGCACGACCTGAGTTCCCTGGTGCTGGACATGGGCGGCCTCACCGACTTCCAGCGCCGTGTGTACGCCATCACCTGCCGCATCCCCCCAGGCCAGACACGCACCTATGGCGAGATTGCCGCCGAGCTGGGCGACAGACACCTCGCCCGCGCGGTGGGACAGGCGCTGGGTTTTAACCCCTTTGCGCCGGTGGTGCCCTGCCACCGCGTGCTGGCAGCGGGGCAACGGCCAGGCGGTTTTTCTGCGCACGGCGGCGCAGCCACCAAGCTGCGCATGCTGGCCACTGAAGCTGCTTTTGCTGCGCAGGACGGGCAGCTTTTTTAAAACGCCTTTGCACGGGGCGTGGCAATTTTTCCCCTGTTCCTCCCTTGCGCAACGCATGCCAGCGTTTCCCATGGGACGGCTGTCGGCCCCAAAGAGGCTGGAGGCCGCCCAGGCGTGTGTTTTATTCTGTTTCCCAATCATCCGTGTCTCGGCGCGAAGCCTACGATCAGTGCCGTAGCACGGCAAGGCGAAGCAACAACGACAAGGATGGTTTAGAAATGGAACTAGAACCCCAGCTTTGATCCCGCCCCGAGCAGGGTCACGATCCCAAGGAGCGCAAAAATCGCGGCGGCTATCGTATGCACCAGCTTCATCGGGATTTTTGACGCGAGCTTGTCGCCGACGAACACGGCAGGCACATCGGCAATCAGCATCCCGAGGGTGGTGCCGATCACCACCATCACAGGTGCCGCGTAATGTGCGGCCAGAGCGACCGTGGCGATCTGTGTCTTGTCGCCCATTTCGGCCAGAAAGAAGGTGATCAAGGTGGCGCCGAACACGCCAAACCTTTGGGCGATCTGTGCTTCCTCGTCTTCAATTTTGTCCGGAATCATGGTCCAGGCGGCCATGCCGATGAACGACAGGCCCAAAGCCCAGCGCATGATCTCGGGACTGACCACTGCAGTGATCCAGGCCCCGAGAGCACCCGCGAGGCCATGATTGACCACGGTAGCAGCCAGGATGCCGAGGATGATTGGGACAGGCTTTTTGAAGCGGGCTGCGAGGATGAAGGCGAGGAGTTGGGTTTTGTCGCCAATTTCAGCAAGGGCGACCACTCCGGTCGAGACAAGGAGGGATTCCATCAATGTTTCCAGGCCGGTTTACAGACGATTGACCACCACGCATCCCCGGCCAATCGGAGGCGTGGTGGTCAAAGGTCTTGCCAAGCGCATTCTGTTTCCAAATCATTCCTAGGCGCGGAGCCTACGATCAGTGTTGTAGCACGGCAAGGCCAAGCAACAACGACACGGATGGTTTGGAAATGGAATCAGAAACCGCTTACGCCATGACCGGTGGGTCAAGTATGTTGACGTAAGCCTCTTCGATGCGAAGAGAGGCTACTCCCCAATGACCCGGAAATTATAGCGGTGGCGGCCCGTCCATTGCAGAGCTGCGAGGGCGATACATCGACTGGGCGCAGATTCGCCTTTTGTCGTTGATCGAAGGGGTTGGCTTTGCTCCGGAAAAGAGCGTTGCGCCCTCATGTTGAAGTCTTGTCATCCGGTAAGGCAGCACCCCTACAATGGTTATTGCCCTGATTTTGACCATGCAACGGACTACCTCCACCTTTACCCGCCACCTCTGGTACACGCTGGCTGTGCTGCTGGCCATGGTGGCGGCATTTGGGGGTTATGTCGTTTCCGAGAAAGCCATCGATGCGGCCAACAGGCAACGTCTGCGCTCGCTGCACCTGGCAGACGAAATGCGCCGCTCGACCGACGACCTCACCCGCCTGGCACGCATGGCCGTGATGACCGGCGATGGCTTGTACCAGCGCCACTACGAATCCTTGCTGGAGATTCGTGAGGGGCGCAAGCCAAGGCCCCCGCGCGACCGCGTGGTCTCCTTCGATGTGCCCTCCGATGTGGATTTGTCGGCACCGCCCGGCGTTGCGGTGGCCTTGCTGGATCTGATGCGCGATGCTGGCTTTACCGAGCAGGAATTTTCCCTGCTGGCCCAGGCTAAATCGCTCTCCGACCAACTGAGCCGCACCGAGCACGAAGCCATGCAGTTGCGGCAGGACCAGGGCAGTAATGCCGAGGCCAGCCATGCGCGGGCCCGCGCCATGCTGCACGATGCGGCTTACCTCTCGGCCAAGGCGGCCATTATGGCGCCGATTGAAGAATTCCACGCCCTGGTGATGGAGCGCACCTTGGCCGCCGTGGCGCGGGCCGAGCGCAATGCCCTGGCCATGCGGTGGATCTTCATCGGTCTGGGCCTTGCTCTGGCGTTCATGCTCTACCGTACCTCAAAGGCTCTGCGCAGCGTCATGGGTGGGTCGGTCGATGAGGTGCAGGCGCAGATCACCCGCCTGGGCAAGGGTGATTTCAGCGGATCGCTGGTGCTGGCGCACAGTGCGAGCGGCAGCGTGATGGCGCGGCTGGCGCAATCGCAGGCGCAACTTCAGGCAATGGAGAGCGAGCGCATCCGCACACAATCTGAATTGGAGAACAATGCAGCGCGCTTGAAAGAAGCCCAGCGGCTGGCCGTTCTGGGCCATTGGGAGCTGGATCTGGCAACCCGCCAGCTGGCGTGGTCGGATGAAACCTACGCGATTTTCGAGCTCGACCCCACGCAGCCGCCGTCTTATGAGGTTTTTCTCGGCGTCATTCATCCCGACGACCGCGACAGCGTCAGCAAAACGTATTCCGAATCCGTGCAGCGCCGGGAGCCCTACCACATCACCCATCGCCTGCTGATGCCTGATGGCCGGATCAAGCATGTCCATGAGCGGGGCGAAACGCATTACAACGCAGCGGGCCAGCCTCTGCGCTCCCTTGGTACGGTGCAGGACGTTACCGTGAGCCTGCAAGGCAAACTGGCTCTGGAGCGTGCCAACCGGGATTTGCGCCTGCTGAGTGACTGCAACACAGCTTTGGTGCATGCCGAGGAGGAGCACAGCCTGCTGGCGGAAGTCTGCCGCCTGTGCGTGGAGCGGGGCGGTTATCTCATGGCATGGGTGGGTTATGCCGTGCACGATGCGGCGCACTCCGTGCAGGTGATGGCCCAATCGGGGGACCACGATGGCTATCTTCACAACCTGCCCGTCACCTGGGCCGATGAACCGCACGGCCGTGGGCCTGTGGGCACCGCCATTCGCACGGGCCTGCCGTGCGCCATCGATCACATCAAGAGCGATCCGCGCATGGCCCTGTGGCGCGAGCAGACGGACCAGCGCAGCATGCGCTCGTGTGCGGCCCTGCCGCTGGTCTGCAATGCCGATGTCATCGGTTCGCTGGCACTGTATTCGGCGGAGGAGGACTGTTTTGATTCCGATGAACTGCGCCTGTTGATGGAGTTGGCCTCCGATCTGGCGTATGGCATTGCCACTTTACGCACCCGCAGCGAGCATGCCCAGACCAAGGCGCGATTGGAGTTCTTGTCCAACTTCGACCCACTGACCCATTTGCCCAACCGCTTGTTGCTGCGGGACCGCTTTGAGCATGCTGCGCGGGTGGCTCAAGGCAACCCGCGCCGGATTGGCATGCTGTACATCGATCTGGACCATTTCAAACAGATCAACGACAGCCTGGGCTATGCCGTGGGTGATCAGGTGATCGTGAAGGTGGTCGAGCGGCTGCAGCAGTGCGTTCCTGTATCCGCCACTGTCAGCCGCATGAGCGGTGATGAGTTCGTGGTGCTGCTGGCGGGCCTCTTTGATGCTCCAGCCTTGGCAGGCGTAGGCAATGCGATCCGTGATGTGTTGACCGAGCCGATTCAGATCAATGGCCGTCCGCTCAATGTTTCGTGCTCCGTGGGCATCGGCCTGTATCCGGCCGATGGCGATGATTTCGAAACCCTGCTCAAACATACCCATGCGGCCGTGGCCAGCGCCAAGGAAGCCGGTCGCAACGCTTGCCGTTTCTTCTCGCACGAAATGAACGATGGCATGCTGGAGCAGATTCACCTGACCGGCGGCCTGGCCAATGCCTTGCGCCAGGGCGAATTTTTGCTGCACTACCAGCCACAGATCGATCTGGCCAGTGGCCGCATTGTTGGAGTGGAGGCCCTGGTGCGCTGGCAGCACCCCACCGATGGCCTGCTGCCGCCTGGCAAGTTCATCGGCCTGGCCGAGCGCAGTGGGCACATCGTGCCGTTGGGCGAGTGGGTTCTGCACGAGGCCTGCCGCCAGGCCTGTCAATGGCAAGACCTGTTGCCCGAGCCGCCGGTGGTGAGCGTCAACCTTTCGGCCCTGCAATTCAAACGCGGCAACGTGCTGGAGATGGTGGCCGACGCCTTGGCCGCTTCGGGCCTGCAATCCGCCTACCTGGAGCTAGAGCTCACCGAATCCATTTTGCTGCAGGACGTGGAATCGACCATTCATACGCTGCAGGGCCTCAAGGCGATGGGGGTGAAGCTGTCTATCGACGACTTTGGAACGGGCTATTCCAGCCTGTCGTATCTCAAGCGGCTGGCCGTCGATACCCTCAAGATTGACCAGACCTTTGTGCGCGACATGCTGATGGGCACTGATGGTGCCTCGATCGTGCGGGCCATCATCCAGTTAGGGCACAACCTGCAATTGACCGTGATCGCCGAGGGCGTAGAAACCGTGGCGGAGTGTGATTTCCTGGAAAAATCAGGGTGCGATCAGGTGCAAGGCTACCTGTTCAGCCGCCCGGTGCCCGCCGACCAGATGGGGCGCCTGCTCCAGAGCGGAATCAAACGGCCCGGGGGCCCCATCCAGCCGGTGCACGATTTATAGGCACCCTCATTGATAGGGTCGCACCAGCCGAACGGGCAGGCGGCTGCTCTTGGCAACGTCGCCGCTGGCTTCGCCGGAGGACATGTCTACCGCCCAGCCATTGCGAAACGATCCCAGGTGGCTGGATGTGCCGCCCCCGCTGCCGTGCATCACACTGCCGTAGTTGTACGTATTGATGCTGCCCGTGTGCACACGGGTGGAGCTGGACCAATGCCAGGTGCCGGGCGCTGCAGGAAACAGCGCCAAGTCCACCCCTGCGGGTACAGCCCTTTTATTCACCAGATGGCGCAATTCATTGGCGCGGGGCAGGCGCCACGCAACGCCTTCGGCCTTGCTGCGGGCGGCGGCTGTGGCCATGGCCTCGGCCCGGTCGAACAGCAAGGGCAGGCCTTCGCAGGTCTTGCCGTTCCAGTGCGTGCCTTCAACACAGCGTGCCCAGGCCACTTTGGAGCGCTTGTCGATCACCAGGGTGCCGTCTTCTGAGAGCTGCATGCGCGCCGGGGCGGGCGCCGCGGTGACTGATGCTGCTGCCTGTTCTTGAGCCAAGGCGGCCGAAGCGAAACCGAGGGCTGCCAGGCAGGCAAGCCATGTGTGGCAGGTCGGTTGGATGAATTTCATGGCGGTGCTCCAGCAAGTAGGGGTGCGCCGCGCAAGGACGGCGATCCTGTTGTTCTGTGGACCGATGGTACCGGCGCAGCACGCTGTTGCAAGCCTGGTGGAAAGCCAGGGCGGTTGTGCCAGGCGCTCGTACTGCGCTTTTGCCGCATGTGGAGCGGTGGCATCACCGATCAAAGTCCGAATGCACTGGCGCTGATTGGTTCACCATCATGGATCAAGTGCTCGGTATGTCGGTCCTGTCCCTGCAGGCACTTAGGGGTTTTCGCCTTCACCGGGTGCTACGGCTGCGTGTTGCGCGGTGCGCCAGTGTTTGGGTAAAAAGTCATAGAGCGGAGTGGGGTCGCGCCCGAACAAAGGCGATCTGGCGGGCGATGTGCTCGGCAGCAAGGTGCCGTCTGGCCCAGTCTCCATCATTGCCAATTGTTGCATCCAGGCAATATCGATCCCTCCCTGGGGGCCGGGGCGTGAAGAGATCAGCTCCAGCATGTGCCGGGCTTCCCGGCTGCCATGGGCGGCCGCCAGTTGGTACAGGCGCATGGCTTCCGTAAAGTTGGCGGGGACTCCTTCACCCCGGTGGTACCTGCGGGCTTGCAGCCACCATGCGCTGGCCGTTTGGCTTCCTGCTCCGGGTGGTTTCTTGGCTAACTTTATGCGCTCGGTCAGCAGGCGTGCGTTGTTTGCGGCAGCGTCCGACTGTCGTGCGGCCGCCTGGAATTGCCGCAATGCCAGATCGAATCGCCCTGTTGCCAGGTTTTCAAGTCCCAGTTCGTTGAGTGCGTTGCTGTCGCCGGCCTGGGCTGCGCGCAGCAGCAAGTCGCGGAACCTGATGGGGGCGTTGGGCGGTGTCTGGTGCAGGGGGCCGGGCTGTGCAATCTCCAGCGCTGCGAGCTGAGTATTCAGTGCCCATTCCAGGTAAATCGCACGGCCGGGCGCCACTTTGCGCAACCGGTCGATCCAGGTGCGCGCCAGTTCGGGGTTGGGTGTGCCACCGCAGCCGTCCATCTGGCACCAGGCCAGACCAGCGGCGGCCAGAGGGTTGCCCAGAAGGTAGGCGCGTTCAAACCAGTGCTGTGCCTGCACCGGATCGAACGGCATGGCTTTGCCGTGCAGGGCAAGCAAGCCTAATAGCCAAGCGGCTTCTTTCGGTGAAGGCTCACTTGCTATGTCGGCCGGTGGCCTGCCTTTGCGACCTGGCGGCACTGGGGTGCTTTGGGCGGTGGAGCGCAGCTTTTCCATGGCTTTTTCCTGCGCCGAATCGTCTGAGACCGGCATTGGGGGGGGAGAACGCGCTCAGCAGGGAGCGGTCAACCGGCGGGTTCACCTGTGTGATCTGCGAGCGAACCTGGGCATGCGCTGTGCCCACGGCGAAGGCCAATGCCCCGCTGCACCACACAAGGGCGTGTGTAACTGGCGCATGGCCTGCGCAAAGATGTCGGCACTGGGCCAGTTGGAGTTGCTGCCCTGCTGGCCCTATTCCAGTCGCGTCATCACCCCGGCGCTCGTGCGCTGTCAACAGCGGGTTGCGCGGGACGGCAATGCAGCGTGCCGCCGCCTGCAGCAGGCCGAGCTTGCGGTCAGTGGCCCCCAGCAGCATCACCTCGCCATCGCTTGTCATGCTGCCGCCGTCAAAACAGCCCTCTACAACGCATCTGCCCAGTTTGCCAAATTCAATCATGTGCGGCTCCTCTTCTTCGGTACAGTTTGGCTTGGCGGTCCTGTGTTGTGGTTGGCGTCATTCCATTTCCAAATCACCCGTGTCGTTGTTGCTTTGCCTTGCCGTGCTGCAGCACTGTCTGCGGCTTCGTGCCTAGACACGAATGATTTGGAAATGGAATCAGATGCCAATGACAACGCGCTTTCGGGCAGGGCCACCGACTCATTTGCGTGAAATATTCGGGTCAGGCGGGCGGCCCCCGATGTTCTCGCCGCGCATCAGTGCATCCTCCTCCAGGCTGGGTGCGTTCACCAGAGAGAGAAACGTCCGACGTTCGGCTGGCGCCATCCTCGCGCGCTGCGAAGCGGTGCAGACATCAACGTTCGACCTGGGTCAATTGATCGCGCCAAAACACCGGCATCAAGTCATACAAAGGGGTCGGCTCGCGGTGCAGCAGATGCGTGGTACCAAGCACCCCCATCGTTGGAATGGTCGTGGCGAGGTCGACCTGGGCAAGTTGCTGCATCCAGCCCGGGTCGATACTGCCACCGGGCGCGGGCCTGGAATAAATCAGGGCCAGCATGCGCCGCGCCTCCACACTGCCGCGCTGGTCGGCCAGCCGATAAAAGCGAATCGCCTCTGTGAAATTCGACGGGACGCCCTGGCCCCGGTGGTATTTGCGCGCAGTCGTCAGCGCCTCTGCGGCGCTCGCGGTAAGCGGCGACTTCTGTGGCGCCGTGATCGGGCTGTTGCCGCGTGCGGCCAACTGCTGCAGGTTTTTTTGTGCGGCCTGCGACTGGGGGCCGGCGCGGCGAAAGTACTGCTCGGCCTGCTCAAAGCGCTCGTTGGTGACGGCGTCCATACCCAGCTCAATGTTGGCGTGCATGTCGCCGGCCGCAGCGGCTTTCTCGAGCAACGGGCGGTTGGGCAACTCCAGCACCTGATCCTGATTCATTCCTGGCTTGGCCACCTGCAGCGGCGTCTGGCGCATAGCCAGCACCCATTGCAGGAAGTCGGCGCGCGCGCGGTGGCGCGGGCGCAACTGATCGATGGCACGCGCAGCGGCCATGGGGTCGGGAGGCCCCGTGCAGCCGTCGAGGTAGCACCAGGCCAACCCGGCGTAGGCCCAGGGCTCACGCCCGAAACGCGCCGCCTGCTCGAACCAGCGCTGCGCCAGCGCCGTGTCGCGCCGAACACCCGCGCCGTGCAGGTAAATCAAGCCCAGCGTCCAGGCTGCCTGGGCCGACTGCGTGGTGCTGCCGATCGTGCGTGGCGCCTCTGCGGTGCGCAGCAGGCGCCGCAACTCACGATCGACCGCCTGCGCCTGCTGCGTGTCGTGCGTGGTGAGCGAGTCTTTCGTGACCGGCGGGGCAACGATGCTTGGCTGATCGTCGAGTGGCCTGGGGTCGATGCTCGGCATCGTCGCCGGTGCCGATTCAATGTACGGCACTGTGGCAGGCTCTGCATCAATGTGCTCCTGCTTGGGCGAGGGCATTTGTACCTGGGCAATGACGGTGGCTCGCGTGTGTGCGCTGGCGCCTGCGCTCGGCCCGGTGGCGGCCAGCACTACCAGTACCAAGGACGCAAGTCTCGTGATGCGGGTGCAGGGTTTCATAGGAGGTCTGGCTTCCTGGTGATACGGCTCAGTCGGCTGCGTGATTCAATGCCACGGGACGAACGGTGCCGAACCCGTGGCTGCTGTCACGCCATTACGTTGCAGGTCGCCGTTGGGGCAACGCTGGAGCAGGTGGTGGCGGTGGTGGCGGTGGGCGGCGTGGCTGCACGATCCATTGGATCGATTGCGAGGTCAGGCCGTTTTTCCCAGTCACTGCAGTAAAACGTTCCAGCACTCCTTGCGCTCCCTGCACACCGCTCATCAGGGTCAGCGCGGGCACTTGCATCTCGGTGGGTAGCTTGGGCGCGACGTCTTCTTGCGTGGCGACGCAGATCACGCCTTCGGTTCCAGGGCTGCCCGCCTCGAGGATGAAGCCGGGGTTGGGCGCCATCCAGTCCGGGATACGGATGGCCTGGTTGGCCGACACCAGCGAATTGGGTTGCAGCCCGTTGGGCAGCAATCGCATCACCCACCCGGCGCTGTCGGCGTAGTAGCAGTACAGGTGCGAGGCGTGCGAGACCGTGGTCGACAGGAAGATTTGCTCACCTGAGGTGAATGCAGGAAGTTCGCCGGCCGGCTGCGGATTCTCGATCTGTAAGTTGATCGTCCAGGGTTGGGCAGTGGCCAGCCCAAGCGTAGTCGCAGCGGTGCCGTCGGCAGCCGCAACTGTCTCGCGTCCGCTGCTGTTCCAGCCGATGCGGGTGAGCGAGCCGTCCTCAGCCAATGCGACGAAGTGATTCAACGCCGCCTCGTAGGTCGGAAAGTCGATGGTGCCACTCACCGTCAAACCCCGGTCGGCCTGAAACCTGGCCAGCGCATGACGCATGATGGGGTGGTTGTTCGAGAGGGTTTCCGATTCGCGCGGCAAATAGCCCTGGCTGGTCAGCGAGGCCTTGACCAGATTGAATTGCCCGTCGGGGCCGCTTTCGTTGTACCACTCGTGCATTACCCGCTGAAAGTGTGGATGCGCCTGATCCAGTGTCAGGCATTGCCAATAGGGCACGCGGGCCCACTTTCCAACGACTTCAATCATCGCCAGATCGACGAGCGTGCGCATTGCGGCGCCGGTGCCAATGGCATAGTCGCGCCCGACGTTGAACTTCACTCCGTAGGTGCCGATGCGGCCCCCCACGTCAAGTCCCTCGCCGCCGCCGCCGGTCACCACCTCGTTGGCCGAATCGATGCCGGGAATGAGGGTGCGCGTGCGAAAGTCGCCCAAGTGAACCTCGAGACCGATGATCGTGGCGCTGCGCGATCGGCTGTAGCCAAGGTCAACGCGCGCGCCCGAGACGCCCGCGTCCATGCTGTTGTTGGTGACGCTCTGGTCGACAAAGGCAATCGCACCCGACACATACAGCGCGGGGCGCTGCAACTGCATCTGGTTGTTGTTGAGCAGGATCGTTGTGAGGTTCTGCACCGTGTCCTGGCGCGCGATATCAACCTCGAAGTCGACGAAGCGGAAGGCATTGCTCAGGCGCGACATCTGCGACAGCGAGGTGGTGATCATCTCCTTGGTCGCCACGGGCACCTTGCCAGAGAAATCGATGAATTGCTTGCTGGTGATCAGCGTGGTGGGCAGTTGCGCCTCACGCAGCATGCGGTCCATGCAGACCAGCGATTCGGAAAAACTGGAGACGGATCGCACCGGGCGCACCACCGGACGGTCGGCCACCGAGGCGTGCCGCTGGTATTCGGCGTCCTTGCGCGCGTCCAGGGGCGTCGCACAGCCCGCCAGCAGGGCGGCAGTGGCCAGGGTGGCCGCCAGCCAGTTGCGAGTCCCATGCGCTGGGCGACGCTCTGAACCCGGGGTTGCGCTGCGTTTGGTCATAACCTTCCCCTTGTGTCGATCTTGTTGTGTTGCTGCTGAGGGCAATGCTGAACAAGTCCCTCACGCGCTGCGCATCCGTACCTCGGGCGGTCTGCGGCGTTGCAAATCCTCGCCATCGCTGCGGCTATGGCTGCGGTTTGCGCCTTGCATCCCATCCCGATGCACGGCGCGCATCATCGCGGTGACTTATTCAGCATCGCCTTAGGCAACGCCGTTCGGAATCTAGTTAAACGCAGCCCTCAAAACAACCGACAAGAACCTTGATAAGGATTGTGGGTTGTGGGTTGTGGGTTGTGGGCTTTCACGTGCAGGTCAATTGCAGATGTTGACCAGGTCACCGCGGATCACGACCACCTGGTCTTGGCCCATGGTGGCACCCGCACCGGGCGCACTGGGCTGCACCGTCTGCACGCAGGTGACGCCGCCTAAGCTGTTGGTCTGAACACTCGACACCGCATTCTTCTCGGTCAGGATGCCCGTGGTATCGGCTGAGAAGGACTTGGCGACGTAGTGCGCGATCTTCGCTTTGGCGTCGTCCGGCATGCCGGTTTTGTAAACGATGCCACTCGATAAAGACCGCGGGGCCGTTGGCATTTGCAGGTAGCTGACTTTGCCGTTGATGTGCACAGGATCTTCACCCGGTGCCGCCAGGGCGCAAGTGGTTGCGCCGGCCAGCATGACCACGATGAGCTTGCCCATCGCGCTCGCGGATTTGCGTTTCATGGTGGTTCTCCTTGTGTTCGCCAGTTGGCAAATGGGCCTTGGCCGATTTCAGCCGACCAAGGCCTGTGGCAGCGCATCAGAGGCTGTTTCTGCCCCAGCCGCAGTAGCCGGTAGGGCAGTCAGGCAGTTTGAAGTTAGGCGGATCGCAGGCGTCGTTGGACGACAGGTTTTGCACCGCGAGGCTCTTGACGCCGTTGGCCTTGTTCATCACGATGCCGCTGACGTGTGTGAACTGGCTGGAAGTCCCGGAGATCGTCACGTCGCCAAAATTGGACGACAGGTTCTGGAAGGCCTGAGCGTACCTGCCCGTGGCTTCGTTGCTGATGGTGCCTCCGAGGCCGGTGACGGTCTGGTCAGATTGGCCCCCACTCTTGATCTTCACACCATCGTAGTTGCTGGCCAGGTTTTGCACTGCGGTCGTGTCAGCGCCATTGGCGAAGTTGGTGACGGTGGTCCCCAGCAGGCCGACCGCCTGATGACTCTTGCCATCAATCGCCACGGTGCCGATGTTGGTGGCCAGCGACTGAATCGCGACGGCTCCCGCACCTATGGCCTTGTTGTCCACGGCACCGCCGACGACAGTGGTGCTTTGGGTGCTCTCACCAGCGATCGTTACGTTGCCTACGTTGCTGGACAGGCTTTGCACGGCCAGGGCAGCGTCTTTGCAGTCCACACCATTGCACCCGCCAACCGATCCGGCGCCGGCGGCTGTGTTCGTCACAGAGCCGCTGATGTTGGCCTCCTGTTTGGACGACCCGCCTTTCTTGACCTCGACCTTGCCCACGTTGGAGGCGAGGCTTTGAACCGCGACGTCCCCAGGGTTCGTGGCCATGTTCATGACCCTACCGCCGTAGTTCACTTCGGTGGTTTGTTCCGAACGGCCCGCGATGGTGATGTCGCCCTTGTTGCTCGACAGGTTCTGGACGGCAGTGGCGTAGGCGTTGGCTGTGTTGGACACAGTCGCACCTCTGTCGACGCCGGTGTGCTGGATCGACGTTCCGCTGATTTCGATCTTGGCCGCCGCGAGGGAAGCGGGGTCAGCCAAGGCTGCCGCAGATGCGAGAGCGGTGAGGGTGAACAGAGCAAGCTTTTTCATGACAGTTCCTTCGAGATTGCACGGCTACACAGGCTGCATTGACAGGGGATCTGCGTTGCAGCCGCCTGACAGTGTCGAATCGTGGGCTGATCCCTGTTGGGGGTGCCGCGCGTTTCAGCGCTGTCTGGTTTCAGTGTGTGTGGTGTGCCAAATTGCGCCAATCCACCAAACGGGTTAGCGCATGTGATAGATCTGCGCGTGGTGTAGCTGATGGAGTGCCTCTGTTGCTGAGCCAATGCAAGGGTCAAAAAGCGTTTTGGCAGGTACGAATGTTCGGTAGTAACAACTTGCAACAAACGCAACGGCATCTGTGTTCTTCACTATTTCGTCCCATTATTTGTTGCAATGTGTTCTGAGAGGTTTTCGACTTGCAACGTCAAAGCAAAACCGGCTTGAATAGGGACGTTTCTTCCCGCATTTGCAGCCCATCGCCTGGTCATGCGGCCTAAAAATGGTGAGAAGTCAACCCTGCCGTGGTTTTGTAGGCTGTAGTTTCTCAATTCGACAACCTCTTTGCGCCGGTTTGAACCAAAATCGGGTTGAGCAATGGTCAGTCATGCGGTGAGATGCATGGCAAGAGGCGTGGCTTTTGTCGCAGCAACATTTGTGGCTGTAATGGTGGATGCCGCCGACATGTGGGTATGCTGATCGGCCGCTTTAAGGAGTTGTTGTCGTGAACCTTAGTTTGCAAGCCAACGCCAATGCGCCCGTCTTGTGTCCACCCGAGGTGGCGCCCATGGGTCCTTTCTCCACGTTCAACAACACTCCATCGGTATGGCCTGACTTCATGATGGGCCAAGAAGCCAAGCCGGTGCGGGTGCTGCTCGTTGACGACGACGAACACATCCGACGGGTGATTGCGCAAGAACTCATGGGCGACTCGCGCACCTTGTTGGTGGCCCAGGCATCCAGTGTGCGTGAAGGGCGCAAGGCGATCAAACAGCATGAATTCGACGTGCTGCTGGTTGACCTGAACCTCGGAGATGGTCAGGGTTTCGACTTGCTGGAATCGTTGCGGTTCGTGCGCCCACAGGCCCAGGCTGTAGTGATTTCGGTGATGGAAAGCGATGAACAGGTGTTGCGCGCATTGGAGCTTGGTGCGGCAGGCTATTTGGGCAAGAACTGCTGGTTCGGCAACTACTTGCAGGCAGTTTTGCAGGTGGCCAATGGCGGTGCGTCGATCTCCCCGAATTTGGCGCGGCGGTTGCTCCACCGCTTTGATCACGCCCACGCTGCAGATGCCATGAAACGCGAGCCTGATGTGGCGGAGCATTTGTCTGTGCGCGAGAAGGAAATCCTGCGCATGGTGGCCAATGGCTTCACCAGTGCCGAGATTGCTTCCCGACTCTTGATCAGTCCGATGACTGTCAACACACACATCCGCAACATTTACCGCAAGCTGCAGGTACGAACGCGCGCGCAGGCCGTTCGTTTCGCATCGCTGTGGGGCTTGTTGTAGCGTGTTGGGCGCGCGCTGGCAGTGTGTCTGGTGAAAGGTTGACCGCCATGTTCCTAAGTCGCAATCGCCGCCAAGCGATGTATTGCACGGCGATCTGGTGCGTACAACTGTTCTTGATTGTTCTCGCCATCTACCTGCTATTGCGCGAGCGTGCCCACTACATGTTGGCGCTGCAAGCGGCATTGCTTGCGACGGTGTTGTTTCGAGGTCCGGTGATCTGGCAAAGATTTGAGGGCGCTTTGTCCCGGAACCGCCGCAGCAGCAAGCGGGCCAGCCCAGAGGTGATGGCCGAACGCCACCGCATTGCACGGGACCTGCATGACGGTATTGGCTTGCAACTGGTGGCCGCGATGGCCATGCTCGATGCACGCAATCCGAAAGAGCTTCGTATTTTGCAGGAGCTGGAACTGTGCATGCTGGGCCTGCGCATGGCCGTAGACGCGATGGCCATGTCCAACGAGCCGCTCATCGTACGCCTGGCCGGGCTGCGCCACCGTATCGAACCTTTGCTGGAGTGCCGGGGCGTCAGGCTCGAGTGGAATGTCCAGTCGCCCGATGATGTGTCGTTGCCCGAGGGCCCCAAAGCGTCCGAGATTATTTTCATCATGCAGGAGGCACTCGGTAACGTCGTGCACCATGCACAGGCCACGCAGGTCCAGGTGACGATGATGCACGAGCCGAATCGGGGGATATGGTGCTTTGAAGTGTGCGACAACGGCGTTGGATTGCCCGCAGGCCTGGATGCCGTCGATAGTGGACATGGCCAGGGCATGAAAGCCATGCGCCATAGGGCAAAACAGGCAGGGCTGCACCTTGCGCTGGAAACCCCTGAAGGCGGCGGTACGCGGGTACGCCTGGAGGCGCGTGGCTATTGGCAGTCTGACGCGAGGGAGATGTTCTTCAGTTGATCGCCTTGCCGTGCTACAGCACTGTCTGCGGCTTCGCGCCTCGACACGAATGATTTGGAGACAGAGTTACCGCCGGTTTTGCAGCTATGGCACACTCGCGCGCTTCGTGTTTTGAAACCTCAGCAGCCCATGCAGCAGATCATCCGGCAACTGGCCGCAGAAATCAAAATCAAGGAACAGCAGGTGGTCGCCGCCGTCGAACTGCTGGACGGCGGAGCGACGGTGCCCTTTATTGCCCGTTACCGCAAGGAAGTCACCAACGGGTTGGACGATATCCAGCTGCGTGAGCTGGAAGCCCGCCTGTCCTACCTGCGCGAGTTGCAGGATCGCCGCGTTGCCGTACTCAAGAGCATTGACGAGCAGGGCAAGCTGACCGACCCGCTCCGCGCCGCCATTGCTGCTGCGCCGACCAAGCAGGAATTGGAAGACATTTACCTGCCGTTCAAGCAAAAGCGCCGTACCAAGGGCCAGATCGCCAAGGAATTTGGCATTGAGCCGCTGGCCGACAGGCTTTTTGCTGATCCCTCGCTCGACCCGGCCGTGGAGGCGGCCGCGTTTACCAAGCCCCCTGAAGTGCTGGACGATGGCAAGCCGGGCGCGGACTTTTCGACGGTGCCCGCCGTGCTCGATGGCGTGCGCGACATCCTTTCAGAGCGCTGGGCCGAAGACCCGGCGCTGGTGCAAAGCCTGCGCGAATGGCTCTGGGCTGAAGGCCTGCTGGCAGCGAAGAAAGTGGAAGGCAAGAACGAGAACGACCCTGAGGTCTCCAAGTTTCGGGACTACTTCGACTACGACGAGCCGATTGGCCGGGTGCCTTCGCACCGTGCGCTGGCGGTCTTTCGGGGCCGGGCGCTGGAGATGCTGGAAGCCAAGCTGGTGCAGCCCGAGCCGCAGGCGCATCCCACATCCACGCCCGACCCGCGCAAACCGAGCCTGGCCGAAGGAAAAATTGCCCTGCACCTGGGTTGGAGCCATGCGGGGCGCCCTGCCGACGACCTGCTGCGCAAGTGCGTGGCCTGGACCTGGCGCGTCAAGCTGAGCCTTTCGACCGAGCGCGACCTGTTTGCACGCCTGCGCGACGAGGCTGAGAAGGTGGCGATCAAGGTGTTTGCCGACAACCTGCGCGACCTGCTGCTGGCAGCTCCCGCGGGACCGCGTGTGGTGATGGGGCTGGACCCGGGCATTCGCACTGGCGTGAAGGTGGCCGTGGTGGACGCCACGGGCAAGCTCGTGGAAACCGCGACCGTCTACCCCCACGAGCCGCGCCGCGACTGGGAAGGCTCGCTGCACACCCTGGCCAAGCTGGCCGAAAAGCACGGCGTGAACCTGATTGCGATTGGCAACGGCACGGCCAGCCGCGAGACCGACAAGCTGGCGGCCGAGTTGATTAAATTAATGGAAAAAGTGCCTGTAACGCAGACAGGTAAAGCGCGAGCAGCTATCGAAAAAGTAGTAGTCAGCGAGGCCGGTGCCTCCGTCTACAGCGCCAGCGAATACGCATCGCAAGAGATGCCTGATGTGGACGTGAGCCTGCGCGGCGCGGCCAGCATTGCCCGGCGCCTGCAGGACCCGCTGGCCGAGCTGGTCAAGATCGACCCCAAGAGCATTGGCGTGGGCCAGTACCAGCATGATGTGAACCAGAGCGAGCTGGCCCGCACGTTGGGCACGGTGGTGGAGGATTGCGTGAACTCAGTAGGTGTGGACCTGAACACGGCCAGCGTGCCGCTGCTCAGCCGCGTGTCGGGCCTGTCCGCCAGTGTGGCCAAGGCCGTGGTGCGCTGGCGCGAGACCAATGGTGCGTTCAAGACCCGCAAGCAGCTCCTGGAGGTGAGCGGCCTGGGCGCAAAAACGTTTGAGCAAAGTGCGGGCTTCCTGCGCATTCGGGGTGGCGACAATCCGCTGGATATGACCGGCGTGCACCCGGAGACCTATTCCGTGGTGGAGCAGATCATGCAGACGACGGGCAAGCCTGTGGCCGAGATCATGGGCCGCGCGGACATGCTCAAAACCTTGAAGCCCGAGCTGTTTGCCAATGAGAAGTTTGGCGTCATTACCGCCCGGGATATCCTGGCCGAGTTGGAAAAACCCGGCCGAGACCCGCGCCCCGACTTCAAGGTGGCGCGCTTCAATGACGGTGTGGAAGACATCAAGGATTTGAAGGAAGGCATGATTCTGGAAGGCACGGTGAGCAACGTGGCCCAGTTCGGCGCCTTCATCGACCTGGGTGTGCACCAGGACGGCCTGGTGCATGTGAGCCAGCTGGCGCACAAGTTTGTGACCGACGCACGCGAAGTGGTCAAGACCGGCGACATCGTCAAGGTTAAGGTGATGGAGGTGGATGTCGAGCGCAAACGCATCGGCCTGTCGATGAAGCTGGGCGAGGCACCGCCGCGCCAAAGTGGTGACCGGGGCGCTCCACGCGAGAACCGGTATGAAGGGGCAGGGCGCGGCTACCAGCAGCCGCAGCGCCGGGCGCCCGAATCGGTGCAGCAGTCGGCCATGGCATCGGCCTTTGCGAAGCTGCAACAGGCGAAAAAACAGTAAGCGGCGCAGGGTACATAATCCATTTCAATCCCACCATCCATCTCAGTTCCACTACAGCGCTGACCCCATGGATTTGAATGCTCTGCTGGCTTTGCCCGCTGTCCTGCCCAGCTTGCCGCGCACCGTGGCATTGCTCATGAATGAGTTGGCCCATGAGGAGCCCAACCTGCGGCGCGTGAACCAGCTGTTTGGCACCGACCCGGCGCTGTCAGCCCGCTTGCTGGAAATGGCCAACTCCGATGCGTTCCAGGGCTCGCGCCAGGTGGCGGGCATTCCGGAGGCGCTGGCGCTGCTGGGTACGCAGCACCTGCGCACGCTGGTGAGTTCGGCTCCGCTGGGCATGACATCGCGGTCGGTGCCGGGCATCAACCTGCAGCAGTTCTGGCGCTACAGCCTGCACACGGCCAAGATCGCCCGCTCGTTGGCAGGCAGCGTGCACCAGAACCAGATTGCCGCCTACACGGCAGGCCTGTTGCATGGTCTGGGCGAGCTGCTGATCCACCTGTCTGATCCCGAGCGCGTGCAGTCGCTCAATACCCTGGTGCCGCCGCTCGACCTGCGCCGGGGCAAGATCGAGACGCGCATCTTTGGTTACTGCTACAGCCGCGTCACCGCGGCCCTGGCGCGACGCTGGCAACTGCCCGAGGTGGTGGTGGATGCCCTTAACTACCAACATGCACCGTTTGAAAATAATACCTACGAGCCTCTGGCGGGGGTGATCCACCTGGCGGTCTGGCGTGTGCGTGTGCATGAATTGGGCCTGGACGAAAGGGAGCGTGTGGTGTCTTTTCCCGATGAAGTCGGGTTGGCCCTGGGGCTGGACATTGATATGGTCCTGCGCCAGGACCCCATCGACTGGAGTCCGCGCCCGGAAGCCGGTGCCGAGGCGGCGGACTATCTGGTCTGATCACGGGCCATGGCTGTGCGCCAGCCTGCTTCCCGCAGCATGAAAGCTTTGTGTATCTACGCAGGCCCCAGCGCACTGCGGCACCTGCGCGCACAAGGCCTGCGTCCGCAGGATGTGCACACCATTCCCGCCGCAGCTGGGGGACCCAAAGGCCTGATCCTGGGGCCGCTTGACCGGTTCATCTTTGGCGACTGGTTGCCTCCATCCCCGCAGGTGGTGCACCTGGTGGGTGCATCCATCGGCGCCTGGCGCATGGCCACGGCCTGCCTGCCGGACAGCCCAGCCGCTTTTGCGCGGCTGGAGCACGACTACATTCACCAACATTACGAGCCGCCGCCCGGGCGCAATCGACCCACGCCGCAGCATGTGAGCGAGCGCTTCGGCCAGACCCTGCAGGCCTTTTATGGCGAGCAGGTGGTAGACCTGCTCGCGCACCCGCGCTATCGGCTGCACATCGTGGCATCACGGGGCCGCCATGTGCTGGGCCGTGAGCACCCCGTGCTCACCCCACTGGGGTATCTGGGCGCTTTCCTGAGCAACGCTGTACACCGCAAGACCCTGGGGGCCTGGCTGGAGCGCGTGGTGTTTTCCTCGCCTGACCGTGAGCAGCCGGGCAGCGGCTGTGCGCTGCTGCCTTTTGGCACGCACGACTACCGCACGCGCCAGGTGCTGCTGACGCAAACCAACTTTTTGCCCGCCTTGCAAGCCAGCTGCTCCATCCCCTTTGTGCTGCAGGCCGTGCAGCACATTCCGGGGGCGCCGCCCGGGGCCTACTGGGATGGTGGCATCACCGACTACCACCTGCATCTGCAGTACGGTAGCGCCTTAAATGCTATTAATAATATAGCTGTTGGCGCTTTCCCAGTAAGCGCCGGAGGCCAAAAACAATCAAAATCTGCAGGCTTGGTGCTGTACCCGCATTTCCAGCCGCAGGTGGTGCCCGGCTGGTTCGACAAGTCGCTGAGGTGGCGCCACAAGGCGACTGCGGCGCTCGATTCCGTGGTGTTGCTGGCGCCCAACCCCGAATGGGTGCGCACGCTGCCCAACGGCAAACTGCCCGACCGCCAGGACTTTGTGCACTACGGCACCGACACTGCCGCCCGCGTGCGCGCCTGGCAGGCCGCGACATCGGCCAGCGGCCAGTTGGCCGAGGAGTTTGCCCAGTGGCTGGAACGGCCTGACATGCGGGCCGTGCAGCCCTTGTGATTACATGGACGCGGTCAGCATGGCGCGGTACTCATCTGCCGTGGCAATGCGCGGATTGGTCTTGTGGCAGTGGTCGGCCAGTGCGCCCTTGATCACATCGTCGAACTGGCTCTCGGTTACGCCCATGGCGGCCAGGCCGGTGGGCAGGCCCAGGCGGGCGTTCATGTCACGGAGGGCCTCGGGAATATTGCTTGCGCTGGCCAGGCCCATGGCATGGGCCATGCGTTCGAGGCGCTTGTCTTTTTGAACCGACTGCGCCTCGGCGTTGAAGCGCACCACAGCAGGCAGGAACATGGCGTTGAGCGTGCCGTGGTGCAGGCGCGGGTTCACGCCGCCCAGGCTGTGGCTGAGCGAATGCACAGCGCCCAACCCCTTCTGGAAGGCCATGGCGCCCTGCATGCTGGCGCTCATCATGTTCAGGCGTGCCTCGAGGTCGGCGCCGTTGCGCGTCGCCCGCTCGATGTGCGCCCAGCCGCGTGTGAGGCCGTCCAGGGCAATACCGTCGGCCGGGGGGTTGAAGGCGGCCGACATGAAGGTCTCCATGCAGTGTGCGATGGCGTCCATGCCGGTGGCTGCCGTGAGCAGGGGCGGTAGGCCCAGGGTGAGTTCGGGGTCGCAGATGGCGGCTTTGGGCAGCAGGTTCCACGAGTGAAAGCCCAGCTTGCGGTGGTCGTCCACGATGATGATGGCGCCGCGCGCCACTTCGCTACCGGTGCCGCTGGTGGTGGGTACGGCGATCAGGGGGGCTGCGCGGTCCGTGATGCGCGGTGACCCGCCTTCGATGGTGGCGTAGTGCGTGAGCGGGCCTTCGTGCGTGGCGGCGATGGCGATGCCTTTGGCGCAGTCGATGGCGGAGCCGCCGCCCACAGCGATCAGGCCGTCACAGCCGTGTGTTTTGTAGACCGCTGTGGCGGCGCGCACGGCGGCTTCGGTCGGGTTGGCGGGGGTCTGGTCAAACACGGCCAGCGGCACGCCCGCCAGGGCGTCCAGTGCTTTTTGCAACACGCCTGCCGCCTTCACACCGGGGTCGGTGACGACGAGCGGGCGCGTAATGCCGGTGCGCTCGCATTCCTGCTTGAGGAGCCCGATGGCACCATTGTCGAACTGGATCTGGGTGAGGTAGTAGATGAGTGCCATGGTGGAATGGGAGTGTATGGGGCGGAAGATTGCTACTTGCGTTTACGATTGCTGCAAACACTTTAAACCCGGAGACAGACATGACCAAGTTGCCCCGCCTCGTTCCCCTTGCCCTGGCCGTCGCTTTTGTGACAAGCGCCCAGGCGGCTTGCCTGAGTGATGCGCAGGCTGCCGATTTGGTGGCGCATTACCTCTCGCGCCAGCCCGCGGCCAATATTGAAGGCCTCTCGGACGCCGACGGCGCCTGCACCCGTGCCAAGATCAACGCCTTGCTGGAACCCCGCCTGGGCAAGGTGGTGGGCTACAAGGCGGGTCTGACCAACCCGGCTGTGCAAAAGCGTTTCAACACCGACAAGCCGGTGTGGGGCAAGCTCTACGAAGGCATGGTGCTGGAAAACGGAGCCACGGTGGAGGCCGCCTTTGGCGCCCGCCCGTTGTATGAGGCGGACATGCTGGTGCGCGTTAAGAGCGCCGACATCAACCGTGCCAAGACCCCCATGGAGGTATTGCAGGCGATCGATCAGGTGATTCCGTTCATTGAGCTGCCCGACCTGGTGGTGCAGGCGCCACCCAAACTCAACGGTGCCGGCGTCAGCGCCATCAACGTGGGCGCCCGCTTGGGCGTGGCTGGAGCCCCTGTGGCTGTGCCGGTGCTGCGTGCGGAGCGCTATGCCATGCTGGATGCGCTGCGCGATATGCAGGTCAGCCTGCAGGACGCTAGTGGTGCACGGCTGGGCGGGGGCAAGGGCAGCGACATCCTGGAGCATCCGCTCAACGCTGTGGTCTGGCTGGCGGGTGCGCTGGCACAGGAGGGACTTGCCATGCAGCCGGGCGACCTCATCAGTTTGGGCTCTTTCTCGCCGCTGCTGCCTCCCAAGGCGGGCTTGTCGGTCACCGCAACCTTTAGCGGTCTTGCGGGCGCGGCACCTGTGCGCGTGAACTTCAAGTGACGGCTTGCGCCGGGGGCGCACTGTGAGCGATCTGCATATCCACCACAAACGCCTGACGGTGCCAATGCGCAGCGTGCTGCAGGGCATGCTGCGTGCTGGGCGCCCAGCGCTGCATACTTTGTCACCGAGCGCCGCGCGGGCTGCCTACGAGGCAGGGTCGGGCGTGCTGGAACTGGCCAGTGCCCAGCTTGCGCGGGTAGAGGACTTTCGCATTCCTGCCCGCGATGGCCATGCATTGGCTGCGCGCCTGTATGCGCCATCGGATGTAGCAGGCCTGCCTGTGCTGCTGTACCTGCATGGTGGTGGATTCACGATTGGCAGCATTGCGACGCACGATGTTCTGTGCCGCGAACTGGCCCGCCTGTCGGGCTGCATGGTGGTGTCTTTGGACTACCGGCTGGCACCAGAACACCGGTTCCCGGTGGCCAGCAACGATGCCTGGGACGCCCTGGCCTGGCTTGCCGCACACGCCGACACCCTGGGGGCAGACCCTGCCCGGCTGGCGGTGGGGGGAGACAGTGCAGGCGGCACGCTGGCTGCTGTGAATGCCATTTTGGCGCGCGACGCCGGTTTACCGCTGGCACTGCAGTTGCTGTTTTATCCGGGCTGTGCCGCGCACCAGGACACTCCGTCGCACGCTACGTATGCGCGCGGCCTGGTGCTGGAGGAGCCGGCGATCAGCTGGTTCTTTGGCAACTACGTGAGCACGCGGGAGCAACGCGAGGACTGGCGTTTTGCGCCGTTGTTCGCCCCGGATGTTGATGGCGTGGCACCTGCCTGGGTGGGCCTGGCCGAATGTGATCCGTTGGTGGACGAAGGCGTTGAGTACGCCGACAAACTGCGTGCGGCGGGCGTGGCGGTGGATCTGGAGATCTACCGCGGCGTGACGCACGAATTCATCAAGATGGGCCGCGCCATCCCCGAAGCGCGCCAGGCCCATGCCGACGCGGCAGCTGCGCTGCGCCGGGCTTTCGAGAGAGATTGAGCACCATGCAACGCTATGAATTTCGCTGTTTCCATCGCCTGCGTGTACGCTGGGCCGAGGTTGATATGCAGAAGATTGTCTTCAACGCCCATTACCTGATGTACATCGACACGGCCATGATGGACTATTGGCGTGCCCTGGCCTTGCCGTACGAGGCCAGCATGGAGGTGCTGGGCGGCGAGATGTACGTGAAGAAGGCCACCGTCGAATACCACGCATCAGCCATTCTGGATGACACACTGGATGTCGCCCTGCGCTGCGCCCGCATGGGCAATTCATCGGTGTTGTTCCAGACGGGCATCTTCCGGGGTGACCAGCGCTTGATCGAGGGCGAACTGGTGTACGTGTTTGCAGACCCGGCCACCCAGACATCGCGCCCAGTGCCTGCAGCGCTGCGCAAACTGCTGACCGACTACGAGGCAGGTCACCCGGTGGTGACCGCGCAGGTGGGCACATGGAGCGCTCTAGGCAAGGATGCCGCACGGGTTCGGCAAGAAGTTTTCGTGCAAGAAATGGGTGTTGCACTTGAAGAGGAGTCCGACGGACAGGATGCGACGGCAGTCCACGCCGTGCTGCACAACGCCTTGGACATGCCGGTGGCTGCGGGGCGATTGTTGCCGTCGGTGGTCGGCGTGGCACGCATTGAGCGGCTGGCGGTGGACCGGTCTTTGCGCGGCGCGGGGTGGGGCAGCATGCTGCTCGACGCTCTTGTGCAGGCCGCCCAGGAGCGTGGCGACAGCCGCGTTGCGCTGGATGCCCAAGCCAGCGTCCAGGCCTTTTACCAACGTGCCGGTTTTGCCGTGTGCGGCGCGCCCTTCATGGAGGCGGGGCTGCAGCTCGTTCCGATGGAACGGGCTCTGTCGTCACAGCTTGCGTAGGCGGGCGATGGCTTCGCGCAACGTTTCATCCTTTTTGGCAAAGCAGAAGCGCACCACGCGCTGGTCGAAGCCGTCACCGTAGAAGGCCGACAGAGGGATGGCGGCCACGCCGATCTCGCGCGTGAGCCATTGGCAAAAATCCGCTTCGCCCAGGTCGCTCACGGCCGAAATGTCTACGCACTGGAAATAGCTGCCCGTGCTGGGCAGCAGGCGCAGGCGTGAGCCTTCCAGCCCTTGGCGGAAAAGGTCGCGCTTGGCCTGGTAGAAGGCGGGCAACTGCAGGTAGGGTGCAGGGTCCTGCAGGTAGCGGGCCAGCCCGTGCTGCATGGGCGTGTTGACCGTGAAGACGTTGAACTGGTGCACCTTGCGAAACTCGGCGGTGAGTGCTGCGGGGGCAGCCACCGTGCCGACTTTCCAGCCAGTGACATGGAAGGTCTTGCCAAAACTCGACACGATGAAGGCACGGGCTGCCAGGCCTGGAAAGCGCGCAGCGCTTTGGTGCTCGGCGCCATCAAACACCATGTGCTCGTACACCTCGTCGCTGATGAGAAAGAGGTCGGTCGGTGCCAGCAGGTCTTGCAGCGCCTGCATGTCCTGCGCGCTCCAGACGGTGGCGCTGGGGTTGTGCGGGCTGTTGATGATGAGCGCGCGCGTGCGCGGCGTGATGGCTGCACTGATGCGGGCAAAATCGGGGCGAAAGCTCCCTGGCGTTAGCGGCACGCGCACCACGGTGCCACCCGCCAGCGTGATGTTGGGCGCATAGCTGTCGTAGCAGGGGTCGAGCACGATCACTTCGTCGCCTGGATGCACGATGGCCAAAATGGCGGTCAGGATGGCTTGTGTAGCACCCGCTGTGATGGTTATTTCGGCATCAGGGCAATACTGGCGTGCGGTAGTGGCTTCAATTTTTGTAGCAACGGTCTTCCGCAATGCGAGGATACCGGGCATGGGAGGGTACTGGTTGTGCCCGGCGCGCATGGCCTGGTGAACCGCGTCGATGAGCGCCGGGTCGCAATCGAAATCTGGAAAACCCTGGCCCAGATTGACCGCGCCATGCTCGGCCGCCAGGGCCGACATGACGCTGAAGATGGTGGTGCCCACCTGGGGCAGGCGGCTGGTGATGGCAGGCGTGCGTTCGTTCATGGGGATGGTTTCCTGTCAATGGGCGTCGCTGCGCCCATCCGATGGCCGCCGAGCAGGCCGCGCCAGCGGACGCCGTGGAACGGGCCTTGCCCGGCCACGGGCGTCGTCCCCCTGGCGGGGGACGACGCGAAGCGGCACAGGGGGAGTGTCATAACTCGTAATCGTTCACCTGGCCGCTCATGGCGCGGGCCACCAGATCGCGGCTCAGCCGGTCGCTGAGCAGCTCGGCAAACTTGTAAACAAAATTGCGCAGGTAGGCGCCACGCTTGAAGGCCACGCGCGCCACACTCTGACCAAAAAGGTGCCCCACAGGGCGCACCACCAAGTCACCCAGTGGGTCGTCCTTCATGGCCATTTCGGCGACGATGCCCAGGCCCAGGCCCAGGCGCACGTAGGTCTTGATCACGTCGGAGTCGATGGCCTCCAGTGCGATCCGGGGCTGCAGGCGGCGGGCGGCAAAGGCATGGTCGATTTTGCCGCGCCCCGTGAAGGACGGGTGGTAGGTGATGAGCGGTTCGTGCGCGATGTCGTCCAGGCCCAGGCGCTCTTTCTGGGCCAGGGGGTGGCCGGGCGGCATCACCAGCACATGCTGCCATTCGTAGCAGGGCAGGGTGACGAGTTCGGGATACTCGGCCAGCGATTCGGTTGCCATGCCGATCTCCGCTACTTCGTCGATCACCATGCGCGCCACCTGGTCTGGCGTGGTTTGGTGCAGGCTGATATTGACCTTGGGATAGGTTTCGCGCAACCGGGCCACGGGCACGGGCAGTACATAGCGCGCCTGGGTGTGGGTGGTGGCAATGCTCAGGGTGCCGCTGTCCTGGGCGCTGAACTGTTCTCCGATGCGTTTGAGGTTGCCGACCTCGCGCATGATGAGTTCGATGCTTTTGAGCACATGCTGGCCCGGTTCGGTAATGCGTTTGAGCCGCTTGCCATGGCGTGCAAAGATTTCGATGCCCAGTTCGCCCTCCAGCTCGATGATGGCCTTGGAGACCCCCGGCTGTGAGGTGTGCAGCGCCTTGGCAGCCTCGGTCAGGTTGAGGTTGCGGCGAGCGGCTTCCTGGACAAAGCGAAATTGGTGCAGATTCATATCTGAATACGGCTAAAAAGTCGCATCATTATGCTGCATTTATCTAACGATGGTCTCTTCGCCGCAGGCAATGGAAGCCATCAGCGCTGTCATGCGCGGGTCTTCGCCAATGGCAGTCTGGGTGTTGAAACGCACTTGTGGGTGGCGCACGCGCAAATCCTCCAGCAGCACAGGCAGGTCTTCGCGGGCATGCTTGCCGGTGCCCAGGAACATGGGAACGATGGTGATGGAATGGGTACCTATGTCGATCAGTTCCTGCACGGCCTGCCCTAGATCGGGGGTGGAAAGCTCCAGATAGGCACACCGCACTGGCATCTGCGGATTGTGGGCCTGGATATAGGTTTGCACGGCCTCGATGGGCGCACGCCAAAGGGGGTCGCGCGAGCCGTGGGCAAACAGCACGATGCCGATGAGAGGGAGTGTGGTCATGGTGGGAGAAGTCAGCGCCTGAGAACCAGCCAGCCAAATGCAGCCAGCGAGAGCAAGGAATAGATAATGCCTGGAGCCGCTGCGGTGAGCCAGGGCGACCAGTTTTGCAGATTGCCGGCAAAACCGAACAGGTTGTTGAGCAAGAAGAAACTGATCCCGGCCATCACGCCACCAAAGACATAACCTGCCGTTGAACCTGCACGGAAATGCAGGTAGGCAAAGGGCAGGGCCAGCACCACCATCACCAGGCAGCTCAGGGGATAGAACACCTTGCGCCAGAATTCGATCTCGTAGCGCTGGGCCGACTGCCCGTTGGCCTGCAGGTGGCGGATGTACTGGAACAGGTCTAGCGTGGCCATGCGGTCCGGTTTGAGCACTGCAGCAGCCACCATATCGGCACTGATTTGCGTAGGCCAGCGCATGCTGGGTTCATTCTGGTATTGCACACGCGCTTCGTCTCCAGAGAGCAGTTGGAAGGCGCTGCGCTGAACCTGGTTCAGTGTCCAGGCATCATCGTCCTGGAACTGCGCAGAAACCGCATGGGTTTTGGACGCAAGACGTCCCTGGGCATCGAACTCGAAAATACGCACATCGTGCATGCTGCCGTCGGGGTTGATGGAGCGCACGTTGACGGCAAACGAATTTCCATCCTGGCGTTCCTTGAGCCAGGCCCCCGTGGCGCCCGTGGTCAACCGGCCCCATTGACTGGCTTTCACCAGTTGTGCAGCTCTGTCGCTCAGTGGCGCCAGATAGTCGCCCACCCCAAACGTGATCAGCACAAATATCCCGCCCAGTGCCAGCAAGGTGCGCAGCGCACGCCCCGGGCCCAGGCCGCTGGTGCGCATGATGGTGAATTCAGAACTTTGCGCGAGTCGCGCCATGACAAAGATGGTTCCGATCAGTACGGTGATGGGCAGCAGCTCGTAGAGGTGGCTTGGAATGCTCAACGCCACGAAGAGCACTGCGTGCGAGACTTCGTAACCCCCGTTAGGGCCGCGTCCTACCCAGCGCAGTTCGTCTACCAGGTCGAAAAAAAAGAAGAGCGCCAGAAACCCCAGCGTGACAAAGGCCACGGCGGTGATGATTTCCCGATGCACCAGCTTGCGTATGGTTTTCATGCTGTGCCCTCGCGTTGCCATAGCCTGCGCGGTGTCCACTGGTGGTGGCGCGCCCCCAGCAGCAGCAATGCCAGAGCCATGGTTCCGCCATGCAGCAATGCCACGTAGCTTGTCAGCCCGATTTTTTCGGCGCCGACCCAGCTTTGGCCCAGAGTCATGAAGTTGTAATACACGATGAAAGCAAACAGAGCAAACATGAGGTTTCCGCTGCGGCTCGCACGTGGGTTCACGCTGGACAGAGCCAGTGCCATCAGCACCAGATTGAGAGCGGCAAATGCCAGTCCCAGGCGCCATCCCAGTTCTGCCTTGTAGATGGGGAGCGGTTGCTCCAGCAGTTGCAGGGTGTTGCGTGTCTTGATGGACCCTTCACTGGGGCCGCTGGGGGAGGCTTCGCCAATGCGGGTGCTGTATTCGGCGAATTCGCTGATCTTGAGACCGGGCTTGTCGGTGGAGGACTCCATCCGCTGGCCCTGCGACAACACAACCATGCGTTCGCCGTTGCGCACTTCCAGTCTGGCGCTGCGTGCCGATGTCACCGTTTCGCGGTTTTTTTCTGCCGTGGCAATGAAAACATTGCTGGCAGATTCCGGGTCCTGGCTTTCCTTGTCAATGAAGAAAACGCGGGTGCCGTTGGCGGACTCCTGGAACTCACCGGGAGCGATACGGTCGATGTCGCCGCGCTGCTCGTACTGCGTGCGCATTTCCTGGATCTGCTGGTTGGCCCAGGGCCATACCGCCAGAGACAGCAGCGATACCACCAGCATCACAGGCCAGGCAAAACGCAGCAGCGGGGGGAGTAGGCTTATCAAACCACGGCCACTGGCAAACCAGATGACCATCTCGCTGTCGCGGTACATCCGTGAGAGAGTGGCTACGATGGAGACGAAAAGGCTCAGGCTCAGGATGGTGGGCAACTGGCCAAGCACGGTAAAGCCCATCACCAGCATCACGTCGGAAGGGCTGACGCTGCCGCGTGCGGCCTGACCCAGGGTGCGGATCAACATCATGGTCATGACCACGGTAATCAGTACGACCACGGTCGCGCCGAAGCTGCGGGCCAGTTCCTTGCGGATGGATGAATCGAATAACATTGGCACGACAGAAAAGGCTGATTATGAACTTTGATCTGAAGACCCTGAACCTCGCTGGCGCAGTTGCTGAAAAGTGTGATCTGTTGGTGCTGCTGGTGCCAGAAGCATTCGTTCCGGGAGCGGATGCGCTCTCTGACTTGGTCACGCAGGCCTTCAAAGCCAAAGACCTCGACGCCAAGCCTGGAAAACACTTGCAGATGTACCAGCCACAAGGGGTTGCGGCCCGCCGTGTGGTGCTGGCGGGTATCGGCCAGGGCGATGCGCGCGCGGTGCGACAAGCCATGGCGGCCATCGCTTCCGTGTTTCGGCAAGCGGCTGTCAAGCGTGCCGTTGTCTGTTTTGCGGCGTTGGCATCGCCTGCCGCCGTTGCAGCCGCTGTGCAAGGTGCGGCACAGGTCAGCTATGTCTATACCACGACCAAGCCCAAGGCAGAGGCTCGCAGCCTGGTCCGCGTGGTGATCGCAGTGGCCAACGCAAATGCCGTGAACGATGCCTTCGAGCACAGCGCGGCGGTGGTGACAGGGGTGGAATTTGCGCGTGAATGGGGCAACCGCCCCGCCAACCATGCCACGCCCGCCTTGCTGGCCGGAGCCGCCAAGGCCTTGGCCAAGCATCCAGGCATCCAGTGCAAGGTCATGGGGCCTCCAGAAGTGGCACGGCTGGGCATGGGCGCTTTCATGGCGGTGGCCCAAGGGTCGCACGAGCCCTTGCGCCTGATCGAGTTGCGCTACAGCGGGGCTGCCAAAACGCAGGCACCCGTGGTGCTGGTGGGCAAGGGCATTACCTTTGATACGGGCGGCATCTCCATCAAGCCAGCGCCCGAAATGGATGAAATGAAGTTCGACATGTGCGGTGCGGCCAGCGTGCTGGGTGTTTTCCGTGCGCTGGCCGAGCTGCAGCCCTCCATCAACGTCGTGGGCCTGATCCCTGCCTGCGAGAACATGCCCGATGGCCGTGCCATCAAGCCGGGCGATGTGGTCACCAGCATGAGCGGCCAGACCATTGAAATCCTGAACACTGACGCCGAGGGGCGTCTGGTGCTGTGCGATGCGTTGACCTACGCTGCGCGTTTCAAACCTGCGGCGGTGGTCGATATTGCAACCTTGACGGGTGCCTGTGTGATCGCACTGGGCGGCGTGCGCACCGGTATGTTTGCCTCGGATGATGCCCTGGCCAATGCCTTGCTGGCGGCGGGGGAGGCCAGCGACGACCTGTGCTGGCGCATGCCGCTGGACGATGACTATGCCGAAGGTTTGAAGACCAACTTCGCCGACGTCGCCAATGTGGCTGGTCGGCCTGGGGGCGCCATCTCGGCGGCCAAGTTCCTGCAGCGCTTTGTGGAGGGTGTTCCCTGGGCGCATCTGGACATTGCCGGAACGGCTTGGAAGGGTGGGGCCGCCAAGGGCGCCACGGGCCGACCTGTGGGCTTGCTAGTGCATTACCTGCTGGGCACGGCGACAGCGCCTGTCAGTGCAAAACCCAAAGCACGCCCACGCAAGGGGCCCGCGCGGGGTGCCTGAGAGGCCATGACAGACATTGAATTCCATTTCAATGCGCCAGACAAGCTGGTGCATGCGTGTCGCTATGCCCGCAAGCTCCTTAAAAACGACAGGCGCCTGGTCATCACGGGCCCCGAGCATGTGCTGGAAGATGTCGATGCTCTGTTGTGGAACATGTCGGCACACGACTTTGTGGCCCACTGCCGCGGCGATAGCGATCCACAACTGTTGGATGCATCGCCCATTGTGCTGACATCGGACCCTAGCCAGTCTCCCCACCGTGATGTGCTGCTGAACCTGGGGGATACGCTTCCTCTGGCGTTTGAACGGTATAGCAAGCTGGTTGAGGTGGTCAGCGCCCATGATGAACCAGACCGCGCGCATGCGCGCATGCGCTGGCGCCACTATACCCAGCAGGGCTATGGCCTGGTCCGCCATGATCTGGTGCAGAAAGCTGATTGATGTCGACCCTTCCACCCAGAACGCCGCCTCGGTTCGTGCCCACCTTGACCGAGGTCGTGCAACCCGGACCGATCGACACAAAGCCGGAATCTGCGGCTGTGCGCCCTGCGCAGACAGTCGGTGCATTGGCAAGTTCTGTTCGTCCATCCGTTCCGCCCGGCATTCCTGCCGCCGCGGTGGCGCTTCAGAAATCAGGCGTTTTGCCCGCTGTGCCACTGCCTCCACCGGCTGCAGCCGTTCGTGCTACCCCTGCAGTAGTACCGCCGCCCGCACCGCACTATGCTGCCTCACCAGTGCCGCCTCCACAGGATATTGCTGGTTCCGTACCTGCAAGGGAGCTCCAAAAAACGTCTCCTGTCGTGCAAGAAGCAGGGGGCGGGTCTGCGACAGCCCGGCCGGCTCGTGTGTTGGCGGATGGGTTTGAAGAGATGATGGTGCACCGCGTCATGCAACGTGTCGATGTGATGCTGGAGCAGCGTCTGCGCGACGCGATTGCCTTGGTGGTGCAGGAGCAGACGCGCTCCGTACTGCCGCGTCTTCGTGAAGAAATCGAGTCGGTCGTGCGCCACTCTGTTTACGAGGCGGTAGCCGACGAACTGGCCAGCGGATCACCAACCACTGCGCTGCGTTGACAGGGTTTTCGATGATTAATTCTTCTGCATTTCATCGTGTTCCCTAATGCCTTGTGGCGTAAATTGCGGTATGTTCCC
Organism: Simplicispira sp. 125; assembly: GCF_003096555.1. Lineage (NCBI taxonomy): Bacteria > Pseudomonadati > Pseudomonadota > Betaproteobacteria > Burkholderiales > Comamonadaceae > Simplicispira > Simplicispira sp. 125. The sequence goes on from NZ_QEKM01000001.1 coordinate 1,053,601, forward strand.
CTGCGTTGAGAAACAAGAATAATCTCAGCGTTTATCTTTACTGGAGATTCCTATGCAATTGAAGTTGAAACTGACCGTAGTTGCTGCTATCGCGGCTGTCACCGGATTGGCCTCTGCACAAGAACAGGTGGTCAAGATCGGTCACGTGGCACCGGTTTCCGGCGCCCAAGCCCACTACGGCAAGGACAACGAAAACGGCGCGCGCATGGCTATTGAAGACATCAATGCCAAGGGCGTCACGATCGGTGGCAAGAAGATCAAGTTTGAACTGCAGGCCGAAGACGACGCAGCTGACCCCAAGCAGGGCACCGCTGCTGCGCAGAAGCTGTGCGACTCCAAGGTCGTTGGCGTGGTGGGCCACCTGAACTCGGGTACTACCATTCCTGCATCCAAGGTCTATAACGATTGCGGTATTCCCATGGTCACGGGCGCTGCAACCAACCCCACCCTGACGAAGCCTGGCTACAAGACCACGTTCCGCATCATCTCCAATGACAACGCCCTGGGCGCTGGACTGGCAGCTTATGCCCATGACGTGCTCAAGCTGAAGACGGTTGCCATCGTCGATGACCGTACCGCTTACGGCCAAGGCGTGGCCAATGTGTTCAAGAAAGTGGCTGCTGAATTGGGCATGAAGGTTGTCGATGAGCAATTCACCACCGACAAGGCCACCGACTTCATGGCGATTCTGACGGCCATCAAGGCCAAGAATCCCGATGGCATCTTCTTCGGCGGCATGGACCCCCAGGCTGGCCCTATGCTGCGCCAGATGGAGCAGTTGGGCATGGCCAACACGAAGTATTTCGGTGGTGACGGTGTGTGCACTTCAGAAATCGCCAAGTTGGCTGCAGGCGCTAAAACCCTGACCAACGTGATTTGCGCTGAAGGCGGCGCATCGTTGGCCAAGATGCCTGGCGGTGTAGAGTGGAAGAAGCGCTACGATGCCAAGTACCCAGGTCAGTTCCAGGTTTACAGCCCCTACACCTACGATGCCACCACGCTGCTGGTTGACGCTATGAAACGCGCCGACTCTGTGGATCCCAAGGTTTACACGCCTGAACTTGCGAAGTCCAATTTTAAGGGCGTGACCGCCAATATTGCCTTTGAATCCAATGGCGAAATGAAGAACCCTGCCATCACGCTGTACAAGTATGTTGACGGCAAGAAGACTGCATTGAACTGATCCGTGGTCAGGTTTGCGCTGGTTTAGGCCAGTGCACGCAAAAAAGGCTTCCTTTGGGAAGCCTTTTTTATTTCAGCGCCTGACCTGTAGTGCGCCAGGGTTCACGATATTTGTGGGTGTACCTTTAATGAAATTCACCACGTTATCGAAAGCTGCACCGAAATACAGCTCATAGCTCTCCTGCTCGACATACCCAATATGCGGTGTGCAGATGCAGTTCTCCAGGCGCAGCAAGGCATGGCCTTGCAAAATAGGCTCGCTCTCGAAAACATCGACCGCAGCCATACCGGGGCGCCCACGGTTGAGTGCGGCGATCAGGGCATCGGGTTCGATGAGTTCGGCGCGCGACGTATTGACCAGCAGGGACGTGGGCTTCATACACGAGAGGGTTTCCAGTGTAACGACTCCCCGGGTTTCATCGGTCAGGCGCAAGTGCAATGAAATCACGTCGCATTGCGCAAAAAATTCGTGACAGGTGGAAGCGACCTGGTACCCATCCGTCAGTGCCTGGACGCGCGATCCATCGCTTCCCCAGATGCGCACATTCATACCAAAAGCCTTGCCGTAACTGGCGACGAGCTGGCCGATGCGGCCATATCCCCAGATGCCCAAAGTTTTGCCGCGCAATACGTTGCCAACACCGAAATTGGGTGGCATTCCTGCCGCCTTCAGGCCCGATTGCTGCCAGGCTCCATGTTTGAGGTTGGCTATGTACTGGGGAAGCCGCCGCATGGCCGCCATGGTGAGTGCCCAGGTCAGTTCAGCAGGCGCCACCGGGGAACCCACACCCTCGGCCACGGCAATGCCGCGTTCGGTGCAGGCGCCCACATCGATATGGCTGCCGACCTTGCCAGTCTGAGCGATCAGTTTCAGACGGGGGAGTTTCTCGATCAACTGTCGTGAAATATGCGTGCGCTCACGCACCAGCACGATCACGTCGGCATCTTTCAAGCGCACCGACAGCTGCCCCAAGCCTTTGACGGTATTGGTATAGACCTTGGCGGAATAAGCGTCCAAGCGTGTGGCGCAGTGGAGCTTGCGCACGGCATCCTGGTAATCATCGAGGATCACGATATTCATCCCGCCATTGTGCCTTGGCTCCATGGCGGTTCGCCGGCAACAACACGTAAGGCTGCTCCGGGGTCAAAGCACGCGGAGCAGGAATGGGCGGGCGTTAGTGCTGGTTCTCGCTGGCGGCCAGTCGGTCAAGTTCAGCGCATACATCGGCCATACGCCCGGAAATTGCCATGCGCCCGCAGGCGCTGGTGTGGCTGCGCAGCACGCGCAAGGGCGCATGGGCGTCGCTGGTGCGAGGCAGGGGGCGCAGAGGGCGTGCTGAGGGTTTGTGGGCCTTGCGCACTGCGATGGTGCTGTGGCGCAAAGACTCATTCAGGCCCTGATGTTGCAGTCTGACGGGGCTTGCGGAAGTGTGCGAAGGCAGCAGTGGGTGCAGCGGTTGCTGCGCATTACTGAGCGTGGGGTTTTGCAGGCCTGGCGTGTTGCGCCGGGTACTCCACCAGCGGTGCAAGGCCGTCAAAGGATGGGTGAGGGTGGCCGCAGCCAGCAGGGCAATTCCCATGTGAAAACTCCAGAGGTCAGAGGTTGAACACAGGCAGGATTGCGAAAAATGCACCGCCAGCAGGGCTGGCAGGCATGAATGGAGGCCTGCCAAACGCCCGCCACCTGCGGCGGTGCGTACGCTGCTACATGAGCATGGTGTTGCGGATCAGGCCGACAGCGAGCCCTTCGATGGCAAAAGGCTCGCCGGGTTCGACGACGATGACTGGGTAATCGGGATTCTCTGGCAGCAATTCGATGGCGTGGGCCGTACGCCGCAGGCGCTTGACCGTGACATCGTCGCCCAAGCGGGCCACGACGATCTGGCCGTTGCGCGCCTCATGTGCAATTTTCACGGCCAGCAAGTCCCCATCCATGATGCCAATGTCGCGCATCGACATGCCGCGTACTTTGAGCAGGTAGTCAGGCTTGTGCTGGAACAGGCTGTCTTCAACACAATAGGTCTGTTCCACATGTTCCTGCGCGAGAATGGGCGAGCCAGCGGCTACCCGACCTACCAGGGGCAGCATGAGTTGTGACAGGCCGGGAATAGGCAGGCTGTATTGTGTGCCGCGAGCGGCATTGATGGAGCGCACCGTCTCGCCGCACAAGCGAATGCCGCGCGAAGTGCCGCTGACCAGTTCGATCACACCCTTGCGCGCCAAGGCCTGGAGGTGTTCTTCAGCGGCGTTGGCCGATTTGAAACCCAGTTCGGTGGCGATTTCGGCGCGTGTGGGGGGGGCGCCGGTGCGCGAAATGGCAGTTTGGATCAGATCCAGAATCTGCTGCTGGCGGGCCGTGAGTTTGGGGACGTTGAGCATGGCAGGTTCCACAAAGGACGAGAAAAAGGATTGAAACTGTTTTTTAATCCAGTAGCTGTATTTTTAACCAGTTTTTCAGGGGATGCAAGTGAGCGCAGGAAAAATCGTTGTTTTGGGCACAGGCGGAACCATCGCAGGCAAAGCGTCTGTAGCGGGTGACAACATTGGGTATGTGGCGGGACAGGTGGATGTGCAGGAACTGCTGGAGGCTGTGCCCGGACTGGTGCAGGCGGCCCAGGGGCCGCTGCAGGTGGAGCAGGTCGCGCAGATCGATAGCAAGGACATGGAGTTTTCGGTCTGGGCTGACCTCGCGATCCGGTGCCGCCGCTATCTGGCCGACGAAACGGTGCGCGCCATCGTGATCACCCACGGCACGGATACCCTGGAAGAGACGGCTTGGTTTCTGCACTCGGTGCTGGATGCCGCTAAGCCGGTGGTGCTGACCTGTGCTATGCGCCCCGCCACCGCTATGGCTCCAGACGGGCCGCAAAACCTGCTGGATGCCATGGCCGTGGCCACGGCGCCGGGAGCCTGCGGCGTACTGGCCGTGTGCGCTGGGGTGGTACATGGTGCGCGACAGGTGCGAAAAGTCCATCCCTACCGGGTGGATGCGTTTGGTTCCGACGAAACAGGCCCTCTGGGCTGGATCGAGGAAGGGCATGTGCGATGGGCACAAAATAGGCCTGTAGCGCTTATGGGATGGGCGCAATCAGCTCTTGAAAAGATAGCTAACGGTGCGCCTTGGCCGCGTGTAGAGATCGTCATGAATTACGCTGGCGCCCGTGGTGCCACGGTGGACGCTCTGGTGGGCGACGGCGTGCAGGGCTTGGTAGTCGCCGCCACTGGAAATGGCAGCCTGCACCATAACTTGCAGGCCGCGCTGGAACATGCGCAGGCCGCGGGCGTAGCCGTGCGTGTGACAACGCGCTGTACCGAGGGTCAGGTGCTGCCGCGTGCCGGGGCTTCTTTGCCACTGGGCCATGGGCTCAGTCCGGTAAAGGCCCGCGTATCTCTGATGCTGGAACTGCTCGGCGGCGGCGTTCCGGCCTGATTGCCGATGGGTTGAAGCCCAGAAACGCCAACGCCCCGCATGCGGGGCGTTGTGCTGGGGCTCGCGTGCGGGCCTACAGGAATGGCGCTCAGCCTGCCAGTGCGGCCATTGCGCGGGCGGTGATTTCTTCCACGCTGCCGGTACCGCTGATGGCGCGGTATTGGGGGGCGTTGGCGGGGTCCTGGGTCGCCCAGCCTGAGTAGTAATCGACGAGAGGGCGTGTCTGGGCGCTGTAGACCTCCAGGCGCTTCTTCACAGTTTCTTCCTTGTCGTCGTCGCGCTGGATCAGATCCTCGCCCGTTGCGTCGTCCTTGCCTGCCACCTTGGGCGGATTGAACTTGACGTGGTAGGTGCGACCGCTGCCGGGGTGCGAGCGGCGGCCACTCATGCGTTCGATGATGGCGTCAAAGGGCACATCGATCTCCAGCACGTAGTCCAGCTTGACTCCGGCTTCCTTCATGGCGTCGGCCTGCGGTATGGTGCGCGGGAAGCCATCGAACAGGAAGCCCTTGGCGCAATCAGGCTCGGCAATGCGTTCCTTGACCAGGCCGATGATGAGGTCGTCGCTGACCAGCCCACCCGACTCCATGACCGCTTTGGCCTTCAGGCCCAACGGCGTGCCCGCCTTGACGGCAGCGCGCAGCATGTCACCCGTGGAGATTTGCGGGATACCGTACTTCTGGCAGATGAAGGTGGCCTGCGTACCTTTGCCGGCGCCTGGTGCGCCCAACAGAATCAGTTTCATGGAAATCCTCTCGCTATGTGAATCTGGCTGCACAGCAGGTCGCAGGCGTGCTTACGCCCGGCCCGGATGCGGTGTTTTTTTGGAGGGCAAGGATAGCATGCGCAACTTTCGCTCTGGCTTACACACGATGGAGCGGCTGCGCGCAGGCGGCGCATGTGCTCAGCCCAGCAGTGCGCGCACCCGTGCCAGGTCTTGTGGGGTATCCACGCCCGGGCCGGGTGCTGTTGCGGTGACGTGCACGGCAATGCGGTGGCCATGCCACAGGGCGCGCAGTTGCTCCAGCGCCTCGACGGCTTCGGTGGGTGCTTGCGACAGCGTGGGAAATTGGCGCAGAAAACCTGCGCGGTAGCTGTAAATGCCGATATGGCGTAGCGGAGCAAACCCTGCCAGAGCAGTCACGTTGGGGTGTGCCTGCACGGCAGCACCTTGCCACCAGGCGGTGTCGGCATGGTCGCGTGCATACGGGATGGGCGCGCGGCTGAAGTAATGGGCCAGCCCCTGAGCGTCCAGCACAACCTTCACTGCGTTGGGATTGGTCAGGTCGGTCAAGGTTTCGATGCGATGCGCTGCCGTGCCCATGCTGGCTTGCGGGTGGGCTGCGAGCAGTGCGGCGACCGCGTTGATGAGCTGTGGGTCGATCAGAGGCTCGTCGCCCTGCACGTTGACAACCACGTCGTCGCCCTGCAAGCCCAGCAACGCGCAGGCTTCGGCCAGACGGTCGCTGCCGCTGGGATGGTCGGCGCGGGTGGCCACCGCCTCAACACCATGGCGCTGGCAGGCGTCGAGGATGCGTGCATCGTCCGCCGCTACCACCGTGCGCAGGGCCGCGCTTTGCGCCGCGCGCCGGGCCACCTGCACCACCATGGGCAACCCGCCGATCTCGGCCAGGGGCTTGTCGGGCAGGCGGCTCGATGCCATGCGTGCCGGAATCAGTACGGTGAAGCCGGCTGCAGTGTTCATTGTTCGAGTTCCTCGTCGCTCAACGTACGCGCCTCGGGTTCGAGCAGCACGGGGATGCCGTCGCGCACCGGGTAGGCCAGGCGTGCGCTGCGTGAAACCAGTTCCTGGCGTTCCCGGTCGTAGGTGAGGGGCCCCTTGGTGACGGGGCAGACCAGCAGTTCAAGTAATTTGGTGTCCATGGCGGCGCAATCGGAAGAAAGAAAATCAGGAAGGTGATGATAGCGAGCGAGCCCTGGCACGGGCTAGCAGGGCATCGAGGGCGATAAAGAAGCCGTCATCGATGGCTGTACGCAGCGGTACCGCCAGCGCATCGGGGTGGTATTGCCATAATTTAACGGCGTCTTTTTCAGTGCAAATAAGCGTGTAAGGCTTATCCTTTGGGCGGTTCCAGCTATCAAAATTAGAGTGATCTGGCAGCCCCTGCATTTGCGCCAACGGCAACCCCAGAGATTGCAGCATGGTAAAAAAATCCTGGGGCCTGGCAATGCCTGCCACGGCCAGCAGCGGCTGTTGGTGCAGGTCGGCCAGGGGGACACGCTGTCCGTCGGCACGCAGCGCAAAGTCGGCCAGTGAGCGCTGCAGTGCAAACGCTGGCGCGCCACTGTCAGCCACGGCGGACCCGGCATGCACCACCAGATCGACCGGGCGAGGCCAGGATTCGCGCAGCGGGCCTGCGGGCAAAAGGAACCCGTTGCCCGTGCCCAGGTCGTTAAAAACACAAATTTCAATGTCTCGCGCCAGCGCCAAGTGCTGCAGCCCGTCATCGCAGACGATGACATCGGTGTCCGGGTGCTGCGCCAAGATCAGCTGCACCGCAGCAATGCGCTGCGCTGCCACGGCCACGGGCACAGCACATTGGCGGGCGATCAATGCTGGTTCGTCGCCGACCTCGCGGGCGGGACTGCTGGCATATGCCATGCGGCAATCTTGCGTGCTGCGCCCGTAGCCCCGTGAGACCACGCCCGGGTGCCAGCCCTGCGCCTGCAGGTGGCGCACCACGGCCATGACCACGGGCGTCTTGCCCGCGCCGCCTGCCACCACATTGCCCACCACCACCACGGGCACGCCCGGGTGCTCGGCCCGCAGTACGCGGGCCCGGTAGAGCATGCGGCGCAGCGCCACGGCCAGGCCCATCAGCAGCGACAGGGGCCACAGCAGCCATGCGAGCCATCCACGCTGGCGCCAGGCACGCTGCAGCACCGATCCAGGCGCCAGATTAGAAGAGGGAGAGAGTGGGGGCTGCGGCATGGCAGCAGCCGCGCTGCGTCAGGGCTTGCCAGCGCCCGCGCGGGCGGACGACTGGGTCGCGAAGGTGATTTGCGTCAGGCCCACGCGGCGTGCGGCCTCCATGACCGTCACCACGGACTGGTGGGGCGCGGTGGCGTCGGCACTGATGATGACGATGCTGCCGGGTCCGGCCTTGGCGGCGCCTTGCATGGCGCTGGCCAGCACATCCACGCTTTTGCCTTCAATGCCCGTCTTGTTAACGGCATAGCGGCCATCGGCGGCCACGGCCACGATCACCTCCTTGGGGTGGTCGCGCTGCTGGTCCGCGTCGGCCACGGGCAGGGTGAGTTGCAGTTCAGTGAACTTGCTGTACGTGGTCGTCAGCATCAGAAAGATGAGGATGACCAGCAGCACGTCGATGAACGGGATCAGATTGATCTCGGGTTCTTCCTTGGCGCGGGGACGAAAGTTCATGGGCGGTAGGCCTTGGGGGTCACTTTCTGAGGCGCAGCAGGTGCCGCACGAACTGCTCGGAGGCCAACTCCAGCGTGAGCAGGTAGGCATCGACCCGGCCCCGGAAGTAGCGCCAGAAAATCAGCGATGGAATGGCCACAATCAGGCCAAACGCCGTGTTGTAGAGCGCCACCGAGATGCCATGCGCCAGCTGCGCCGGGTTGCCGCTGCCCATGCCGCCGCCTGCGCTGGCCTGGGAGCCGAAAATTTCGATCATGCCGACCACGGTGCCCAGCAGCCCCAGCAGGGGCGCAGCCGAGGCAATGGTGGCCAGGGCGCTGAGGTATTTCTCCAGGCGATGCGCAACCACCCGGCCCGAGCCTTCCATGGAGGCGCGCAGGTCCGATTCGCTGCAGCGGGGATTGCTGTTGAGGGTGCGCAGGCCGGTGGCCAACACCTCTCCGAGCGCAGAGTTTTGGGCCAGTTGGGCCACCACATCGGGTCCGGGCACGGCATGGACCGATACCGAAATGGCTTCATCCAGTAATTTTGGGGGGGCGATGCGGGCGGTTTTGAGTGATACGAAACGCTCAAAAATCAGCGCCATGGCCAGGACCGAGCAGGCAATCAAGGGCCAGATGGGCCAGCCTGCGGCTTGTATGATGGACAGCAATTATCTCTCCGCACGGGGATGGGCAAAGGGCGATTATGGCCCAGCTTTCGGCCTTTTCCTGCGGCGATGACCACCCCACTCCCCGGAATCCAGCACCCGCCCCTGTCACCCACAGTTTCTGTGGATAACTTTGTGGAAAACAGCAGGGGGGTGCCCCGGAAAATGGCGCCAAACCGTCACCGAAACAGAATGCTGAAATTTTGCGCATCAAAAAACACAACAAAAACAACGGGTTGCACGGAAACAAACGCTTTCCCCGGTGTTTTATAAGACAAAAAGTTACATTATTGCCTCCTGGCGCTCCTGTGGAGTACTGCACCGCAGCAACGCCGGAAACACGCCTGGAACCCCATGTTTGACCCCCAAAACAACGCCCTGGCGCCACGTATCTGGGAAGTTGGCGCGCTATGCCGCGCCGTGGCTGATGCTTTGCAGGCGCGCTTCAATCCGGTCGCGGTGCGCGGAGAGATCACCGGCTTTTCGCGCGCATCCAGCGGGCATTGCTACTTTTCCATCAAGGACACGCAGGGGCAGATCCGCTGCGCCATGTTCCGCAGCGCTGCCAGCCGCCTCGACTTTGTGCCGCGCGACGGTGAACTGGTCGAGTTGCGCGGGCGCCTGGGCGTGTACGAGGCGCGTGGCGACCTGCAGCTCGTTGTAGAAAGCCTGCAGCGGGCCGGCCAAGGTGCTTTGTTTGAACAGTTTTTGCGCCTGAAGGCCCGGCTGGAGGCTGAAGGCCTGTTCGACACGGCCCGCAAACGCCCGCTGCCCCTGATGCCGCGCGGCATTGGCCTGGTCACCTCGCCCGGTGCCGCAGCCTTACACGACGTGGTGACGGCGTTGCGTCGGCGGGTTCCCCATCTGCCCGTGGTGCTGGTGCCAGCACTGGTGCAGGGCGAAGGCGCGGCACCATCCTTGTGCACAGCGCTATCAAAACTGTATCTGATGGCGCAAGCTGGGCAAGCGCCAGGGGCCGATTTGGCTAAAAATCCTCCAATCGATGCGATCTTGCTGGTGCGTGGTGGTGGCTCCATCGAAGACTTGTGGGCCTTCAATGACGAGCAACTGGCCCGCACCATCGTGCAAAGCCCTGTGCCGGTGGTCAGTGGCGTGGGGCACGAAACCGACTTCACCGTGGCCGACTTCTGTGCCGATCTGCGGGCGCCCACCCCTACAGCCGCCGCCGAACTGGTGGCCCAGCCACGCGGCGTGTGGCTGGGTGCGCTGGACCTGCTGGCAACGCGGCTGGGCGACGGCGTGCAGCGCCAGATCGAGCAGCGCAGCCAGCGCCTGGACCAAGTGGCCGCACGCTTGGGCCGTCCGTCGGGCCTGGTGGTGCGCGAACAGCAACGCAGCGCCCGCCTGGCCGAGCGCATGCGCCGTGCAGTGCTATTGAAAATGCAGCTTCTCGCGCACAACCAGCAAGCGCTAGAGGCTGATTTTTTAGTAAAGATGCAGCAAAACCTGGCCGATCATCGCCAGCGCCTGGAGCGCGCTGCCTTGCGCCTGCAGTTGCTCGATCCGTACCTGGTACTGCAGCGCGGCTACGCCCTGCTCAGCGATAGCCAGGGCCACGCGGTGACCAGCGTGCAGCAAACCCAGCCCGGCGCCGCCTTGCAGGCCACGCTGGCCGATGGCGCGCTCGACCTGGTAGTGCAGCCGCCCAAGCCACGGTAGAGCAGGGCGGCCCTGCGGGGCATACGCACAGGACTGCAAGGGTTGGTGCTTCTTCCTACAATGGTCGGGTGACATCCCGCCGTCCGCGCATCGCGCGCATGGTGCCCTACAACAAAACCACCATAAGGAACACCCCCATGGAACATACCCTGCCCGCGCTGCCCTACGCCATTGATGCCCTGGCCCCGAACTACAGCCAGGAAACGCTGGAGTACCACCATGGCAAGCACCACAACGCCTATGTGGTGAACCTCAACAACCTGCAAAAGGGCACCGAATTCGAATCGATGACCCTGGAAGAAATCATCAAGAAATCCAGCGGTGGCATCTACAACAACGCAGCCCAGATCTGGAACCACACCTTCTTCTGGAACTGCATGGCTCCGAGCGGTGGCGGCGAGCCCAGCGGAGCGCTGGCTGCAGCCATCAACGCAAAATTTGGCTCCTATGCCGCTTTCAAGGAAGCCTTTGTCAAGAGCGCCGTGGGCAACTTCGGCTCCGGCTGGACCTGGCTGGTGAAGAAGGCGGACGGTAGCGTGGACATCGTCAACACCGGCGCTGCCGGCACGCCGCTGACCACTGCCGACAAGGCACTGCTGACCGTAGACGTGTGGGAACACGCTTACTACATCGACTACCGCAACGCCCGCCCTAAGTTTGTCGAGACTTTCCTCGACAAGCTGGTCAACTGGAAGTTTGCCGAAGCCAACTTCGCCTGAGCGAACAGGCGCTGCGGTGGCAGCGCTTCAAACCCGAAAAAAAGGGCCCGAAGAGCGATCCTCGGGCCCTTTCTCATGGGCGCGCGAAGATGAAATTTTGTAAGTCTTATAGAAGACTTCAAAAAAAAGTCGATTCATCGTTAGAATATTTCGTATTGTGATATTTGATTGCAAAATCGTCCCCCTTGAAATTTCGCCTCAAGCACAATCCTCTGGCGTCTGACCATGCGACGCGCGCTGGGCTGCAGCCCGGCTGTGCGACCCCTGTTTTTGTTCACTGAGAGAAAAGATGAGCATCCAGCAACCCACCATCCTCTATACCTTGACCGACGAAGCACCGCGCCTGGCCACGGCGTCGTTCTTGCCCATCGTGCGCAGCTTTACCGCGCCCGCTGGCATCCATGTGGAGGAAACCGATATTTCGGTGGCAGCCCGCGTTTTGGCTTCTTTCCCTGAGCGTTTGACGGACGCTCAAAGGGTGCCCAACACCCTGGCCGAACTGGGCCAGAAAACCCTGCAGCCCGATGCCAACATCATCAAGCTGCCCAACATCAGCGCTTCGGTGGGCCAGTTGATTGCCTGCATCAAAGAGCTGCAGGGCAAGGGCTATGCCATTCCCGACTATCCTGAAGACCCCAAGAGCGACGAAGAAAAAGAGGTGCGTGCGCGCTATGCCAAGTGCATTGGCAGCGCCGTGAACCCGGTGCTGCGCGAGGGCAATTCGGACCGCCGTGCACCCCGTGCCGTCAAGGAATACGCACGCAAAAATCCGCATTCAATGGCCGACTGGAGCCAGGCATCGCGCTCGCATGTCTCGCACATGCACCACGGTGACTTCTATGCCGGCGAGAAATCGATGACGCTGGATGCCGCCTGCGACGTGAAGATGGAGCTCACGACCAAAAGCGGTCAGACCATTGTGCTCAAGCCCAAGGTGTCGCTCAAGGCGGGCGAAGTCATCGACAGCATGTTCATGAGCAAAAAAGCGCTGGTCGAGTTTTACGAAAACGAGATTCAAGACGCCTTCAAGACGGGCGTGATGTTCTCGCTGCACGTCAAGGCCACGATGATGAAGGTCTCGCACCCCATCGTCTTCGGCCACTGCGTGAAAATTTTCTACAAAGACGCCTTTGCCAAGCACGGCAAGCTGTTCGAAGAATTGGGTGTTAACGTCAATAACGGCATGGCAAACCTGTACGAAAAGGTCGCCACGCTGCCCACCGCCCAGCGCGAAGAGGTCCTCAAGGACCTGCACGCCTGCCACGAAGGCCGCCCCGAGCTGGCCATGGTCGATTCGGCCAAGGGCATCACCAACTTCCACTCGCCCAACGACATCATCGTGGACGCCTCCATGCCCGCCATGATCCGCAATGGCGGCAAGATGTGGGGCGCAGACGGCCGCCTGAAAGACGTCAAGGCCGTGATGCCTGAATCAACGTTTGCCCGCATTTACCAGGAGATGATCAACTTCTGCAAATGGCACGGCAACTTCGACCCGCGCACCATGGGCACTGTGCCCAACGTTGGTTTGATGGCGCAGCAGGCCGAGGAATATGGCTCGCACGACAAGACCTTCGAGATCCAGGAGGACGGCGTCGCCAACATCATCGATCTGGCCACGGGCAAAGTGCTGCTTTCGCAGAACGTGGAACAGGGCGATATCTGGCGCATGTGCCAGGTCAAGGACGCACCGATCCGCGACTGGGTCAAGCTGGCCGTTACGCGCGCGCGCAACTCGGGCATGCCGGCGGTGTTCTGGCTCGATCCGTACCGCCCGCACGAGGCCGAATTGATCAAGAAGGTCGAGGCCTATCTGAAAGACCACGACACCACGGGCCTGGACATCCAGATCATGAGCCAGGTGCGCGCCATGCGTTACACGCTCGAGCGCGTGATCCGCGGCCTGGACACCATCTCGGTGACCGGCAACATCCTGCGCGACTACCTGACCGACCTGTTTCCCATCATGGAGCTGGGCACCAGCGCCAAGATGCTGTCTATCGTGCCGTTGATGGCGGGCGGCGGCATGTACGAGACCGGTGCGGGCGGCTCGGCGCCCAAGCATGTGCAGCAGTTGGTCGAAGAAAACCACCTGCGCTGGGATTCGCTGGGCGAGTTTCTGGCGCTGGCCGTATCGCTCGAAGACCTCGGCCTCAAGACCGGCAACGCACAGGCCAAAATCCTGGCGCAGACGCTTGATGCCGCCACCGGCAAGCTGCTGGAAAACAACAAAAACCCGTCTCCCAAGACCGGGCAGCTCGACAACCGTGGCAGCCAGTTTTATCTGGCCCTGTACTGGGCGCAAGCCTTGGCGGAACAAACCGACGACGCTGCATTGGCCGCCAAGTTTGCCCCGCTGGCTGCCAAGCTGGCCGCAGGCGAGCAGGCCATCGTGGCTGAGCTCGCCGCAGTGCAGGGCAAGGCCGTGGATATTGGCGGTTACTACCAGCCTGACCTGGACAAGCTCAACGCCATCATGCGCCCGAGCGCAACGCTCAACGCAGCCCTGGCCACCATGCAAAGCTGATCTCTGCGGCTGCATTTTTGCCAGATCGGGGCCTGCGCCCCCGGGTTGGGCAACAAGCGCAGCGCAAAAGGCCGGTCCACCCACGCGGGTAGACCGGCCTTTTTTGTGAGAGCGATCAGATGGGCAGGGCGCGGTCAGCGGTTCGCAGAGAAAGGCGTGCCGACCAGTTTGCTACCCGCCTTGATCGACTTCTTGGCAAACCAGCCCTGGTTCATCTCCAGCACAAAGCGAACGGGCTTGTCGGAGCAATGCGAATCGGTGGTTTCGGGTTTCATGTCGGCCAGGTTCACGATGGTGCCGTCATCGGCCACAAAAGCCGCTGTCAGCGCAAGCAAGGTGTTTTTCATCCAGAAGCACTGAATGCCCGGTTGATTGAACACAAACAACATGCCCTCATGCTGCGGCATCTCCCTGCGATGCATCAGGCCGATCTGGCGCTCCTGGGGGCTGAGGGCCAGCTGCGCATCGATGCGGTGCATACCCGCGGTGAGCTGCACGCGCTGCAGGTTCAACTGTGGCTCTTGCGCCTGGGCCAGCGCGCCTGTCAACGCCAGCGCCCCCGTGCACACCAGCGCAGCAAAACGGGACAGGGAAATGGTTGTCATGGGAGGTCTACCTTCAACAGAAAAAGTCCATCGCAGGCACAAAAAAGCCCGCGGATGCGGGCAATTTTGTCGCAAATGGGAAGAAGGCACAGGGCCTGCTCCCACTTTGCTGCGTCAGACAGCCTTGGCAGCCGACTTGTGGGCCTTTTTCTTTGCCACTTTTTTGTGGGCTTTCTTGGCGGTCATCTTGGTTGCTGCAGGTGCTGGTGCAGCTGCCGCCGCTGCTTCGGGAGCTGCAGCAGGGGCTGCGGTGGCAGCGGGAGCCTGCTGTGCAAACGCACCTGCGGCAAACAGACCGGCGATCAGGGCAGTGAGAAGCTTGTTCATAGAAACCTTTGACGTGCAAATGAAGAGTTTGATGCGTCGCAAAAAGACTGCGAAGCTTATTCACAACGCCCGCCAAACCGTGGCGTTGACAGGGTTTACCGGTTTTTTTGTCGATAGAATCAACCGGTTTAGAGAGTTTTGCCTAACCCGCTGAAGACCCTTCAGCATTCCATCGGAGACCTCACGTCCATGACCAGCTACCAGCACATCAAGGTGCCTGCCGAAGGCACGAAAATCACCGTCAATGCCGACATGTCGCTGAATGTGCCGGACCAGCCGATCATTCCCTTCATCGAAGGCGACGGCACGGGCGGCGACATCACCCCGGTGATGCTCAAGGTGGTGGATGCAGCCGTGGCCAAGGCCTACGGCGGCAAAAAGAAGATCCACTGGATGGAGGTCTACGCCGGCGAGAAATCGACCAAGGTCTACGGCCCCGACGTCTGGCTGCCCGAGGAAACGCTCGCCGCCGTCAAGGACTACGTCGTCTCCATCAAGGGCCCGCTCACCACGCCCGTGGGCGGGGGCATCCGCTCGCTGAACGTGGCCCTGCGCCAGGAGCTCGACCTCTACGTCTGCCTGCGCCCCATCCAGTACTTCGACGGCGTGCCCTCGCCCGTGAAAGAGCCGCACAAGACCAACATGGTCATCTTCCGCGAGAACTCGGAAGACATCTACGCCGGCATCGAGTTCGAAGCCGAATCGGACAAAGCCAAGAAGCTCATCAAGATCCTGCAGGACGAATTCGGCGTCAAGAAGATCCGCTTCCCCAATACTTCTGGCATCGGCATCAAACCCGTCTCGCGCGAAGGCACCGAGCGCCTGGTGCGCAAGGCCATCCAGTACGCCATCGACAACGACAAGCCCAGCGTGACCATCGTGCACAAGGGCAACATCATGAAGTTCACCGAAGGGGGCTTCCGCGACTGGGCCTACGGCCTGGCGGCCAAGGAATTCGGCGCCGAGCTGATCGACGGCGGCCCCTGGATGAAGTTCAAGAACCCCAAGACGGGCAAGGAAATCACCATCAAGGACAGCATTGCCGACGCCTTCCTGCAGCAAATTTTGCTGCGCCCGGCCGAATACAGCGTGATCGCCACGCTCAACCTGAACGGCGACTACGTTTCCGACGCGCTGGCTGCACAAGTGGGCGGCATCGGCATTGCCCCCGGCGCCAACCTGTCGGATACCATCGCCATGTTCGAAGCCACGCACGGCACGGCGCCCAAGTACGCCGGCAAGGACTACGTGAACCCCGGCTCCGAGATCCTCTCGGCCGAAATGATGCTGCGCCACATGGGCTGGACGGAAGCGGCCGACCTCATCATCAGCTCGATGAAGAAGTCGATTGCCAGCAAGAAGGTCACCTACGATTTCGCCCGCCTGATGGACGGCGCCACGCAGGTGAGCTGCTCGGGCTTTGGCCAGGTCATGATCGACCACATGTAAGCGCGTCTCAGGGCCTCACCGGAGCGCCTTGAAACCTGTCCCCGCACCCATGGAGCATGGCGCGGGTTTTTTTTGGGCCGCCATCGTCCGGGGGGACATATCTTCCGATATCAGATGACCTTGCAACGGGTGAAGGGCTGGCTTTGAAAAAGGAATGGGCGCCGTCACGGCATGTTACGGCGCCCATTCCTATCAAAGAAGGGCCGCAGCCCCGCAGATCAACCCTTCTTTTGCAGCATCTTGATCACGCTGGAAAAATCTTCTCCGCCGTGCCCTGCCAGGCTGTGCGCGGCATAAATGGCGCGCGCCATGCCGCCCAGGGGGGTGCTGGCTTTCACGGCCATGGCGTTTTCTTGCGACAGGCCCAGGTCCTTGAGCATCAGGTCGGTGCCAAAGCCGCCGGTGTAGCCACGGGTGGCGGCGCTGGCTTCTTGCACGCCGGGGTAGGGGTTGTAGACCTCCAGCGCCCAGTTGCCACCCGAGCTGCGGCGCATGATTTCAGACAGCACCTTGGGGTCCAGGCCATTGGCCACGCCCAGGGCGATGGCTTCGCTGGTGCCCACCATGAGGATGCCGAGCAGCATGTTGTTGCAGATCTTGGCGGTCTGGCCGGCGCCCACGGCCCCGGCGTGGAAGATGTTCTTACCCATTTTTTCAAGCAGGGGCCGGGCGCGCTCCAGCGCCGCTGCGTCGCCGCCGACCATGAAGGTCAGCGTGCCGGCAATGGCGCCGCCGGTGCCGCCCGACACCGGCGCGTCGATGAACTGCACGCCCTGCGCCTCGGCGGCCTTGGCCACCTTTTGCGAAGTCGCGGCGGCGATGGTCGACGAATCGATCACCAGCGTGCCCTTGGCAATGTGCGCCAGCAGGCCCGGCTGGCCGTTGGCACCGAAGAACAGGCCGTCGACATGGTGGCTCGCGGGCAGCATGGTGATGACCGCTTCAGCGCCTTGCACGGCGGCGAAAGCGTCTGTCGCAATCGGCACGCCACTGGCCGCGAGCTGCTCGCAGGCGGCTTTGGACAGGTCGAACGCGCGCACTTCGTGGCCCGCCTTGTGCAGGTTCAGGGCCATAGGGCCGCCCATGTGGCCCAGGCCGATGAATGCGATTTTCATGGTGTTGTCTCCGGTGGTGGTGAGTGAAATGGTATGGATTTGATAGCTGCCAGCGCTTTACAGCTAAGCGCTAGAGGCCAAAATGGCTTGAATTTCAGGGGGCAACGTCCGCGCCGCGCGCCAGCAGCTCGGCGCGCAGCACCGAGCGGTGGCAGCGCGCCTCCTCTTCGCAGTAGCAGCCGACTGACATGGCGCTGTGGTGCGACAGCGCGGCCAGCAGGTCGAGCGTGCGGCTGGCCTCGGGCTGGGCCAGCTCCTTGCGGAACTGTTTGATGAACTGCTCCCATTCCTTGTCGGTCTGCGCCTGCTGGCCCTGGGCCATGAGTTCGGCGCTGGGCGAGAGCAGCGGGTACCACACGTCGTAGTAGTCGCGGCTGGCGAACTCGGCTTTGGGCACGCCGCGTGGCGGGCGGCGCACGGTGCCGATGCGCGTGCCTTCCCCTGCTGCGCGCGGGGTGCCGAGGCGGACGATGCGAAGGGGCATGGTGGTTTCCTCCGGGTCAATGGATATCAGTCTTCGGCGTCGAAGATGCTGTGTCTTCTGCGGGCCGGCTGGGCGCTGGTTTTCTTCTTTGTGCCTGCGCCGGGCGCTTTCTTGCGCGGCGGCGTGGCCTTGGCCTGGGGGTTGTAAGCCAGGGCTTCTTCCAGCCAGAAGATCCACTGCGCGCGCGTGGCGTAGCCGTTGGGTTCGACCCAGAAGTAGCCCTGCATGCCGCCACCAGGCGAGAGTTCGCGCGTGTTCTGCATCTCCTGGAACTCGCCATGCCGCTCGGGCGGTAGGCGCAGCAGCAACTCATCGCCCTTGACGCCGATGCACAGCTTGCCGTCCACGAAGAAGCAGTAGCTGCCGAACAGGGTGCGCTCGTCCACATCGTCGCGCCGCGCCAGAAAAGCGCGCACGGCGTTGATCAGGTGCAGCGTTGCGTCGGCAATGGGGCGGGCGGGCATGGGTGTGGATGAAATAGGCCGCTAACGCTGATGCATCAATCGCCAGAAGCTATGAAAAACCTAGCGAATCGCATCGGGCGCGTCGCTCTCGAGCATGCGCCGGGCGATGATGACGCGCATGATTTCGTTCGTGCCCTCCAGGATCTGGTGCACGCGCGCGTCGCGCAGCAAGCGCTCCAGCGGGTATTCGCGGATGTAGCCGTAGCCGCCGTGCAGCTGCAGCGCCTCGTTGCACACGGTAAAGCCCGCATCGGTGGCAAAGCGCTTGGCCATGGCGCAGTAGGTCGATGCATCCGGGTCGCCGGCGTCGAGTTTGCTGGCGGCCAGGCGCACCATCTGGCGGGCGGCAACCAGTTCGGTGGCCATGTCGGCCAGCTTGAACTGAAGGGCCTGAAAGCTCGCCAGGCTTTTGCCAAACTGTTTGCGCTCCTGCATGTAGGCCTGCGCTTGCGCCAGCGCGCCTTGCGCCGCGCCCACCGAGCAGGTGGCGATGTTGATGCGGCCGCCGTCCAGGCCCTTCATGGCGATCTTGAAGCCTTCACCTTCGCTGCCCAGCAGGTGGTCGACGGGGATGCGTACGTTGTCAAAGCTGATGGTGCGCGTGGGCTGGCTGTTCCAGCCCATCTTGTGTTCTTTTTTGCCGTAGCTGATGCCGGGGGTGTTGGCGGGCACGGCAAACGCGCTGATGCCGTGCGCGCCCGACTGCGCATCGCCCGTGCGGGCCATGAGCACCAGCACATCGGTGGCGCCGGCGCCCGAGATAAAAGCTTTGGAGCCGTTGATGACGTATTCATCGCCCACCCGATCGGCCCGTGTCTTGAGCGATGCCGCGTCCGAGCCCGCGCCAGGTTCGGTCAGGCAGTAGGACGCGAGTTTTTCGCCCGTGGTCAGCAGCGGGCCCCAGTGGTCGCGCACCGCTGGGGTGGCCCAGGTGCCCAGCATCCAGGTGGCCATGTTGTGGATGGTGATGAAGGCGGTGGTGCTGGGGTCGATGGCGGCCATTTCCTCAAACACCAGCGTGGCGTCGAGGCGGGGCAGGGCGAGGCCACCGGCGTTCTCAGGGGCATAGAGCCCGCAAAAGCCCAGTTCGCCCGCCTTGGCAATCGCGTCTTTGGGGAAGATGGCTTCGGCGTCCCATTGTGCGGCGTGGGGCGCGAGTTCGGCCTGGGCAAATTGGCGCGCCGTGTCGGCAAAGGCACGCTGGTCTTCGGTCAGTTCAAAGTCCATCGGCGGGTCTCCTGGTGTGTTTTGCTTTTGTTTTGATAGCTGCTTGCGCTTACAGAATAAGTACTGGAGCCTGATTTGACTTCAATTTCCTGGCCATCACCGTTGGCAGGTGTTTAAACCTGGGCGCGACCCCATACCAGTGCCTCCGCGCAAGAGCCGCCCTGCCGCGCTGGTGGCGTCCCCCTTTCGCATCGCGCAGCAAAAGGGGGAAGACGCGAAGCGGCTCAGGGGGTTACTTCAAGCTAATGGTTGTGTTCACACCATGCGAAGTGGTGCTGTCGTCAAACCAGCGGGCCGTGACGGTCTTGGTCTGGGTGTAGAACATTACCACTTGCTTGCCGTAAGGGCCCAGGTCGCCCAGCTTGGAGGCGCGCGAACCGGTGAACGAGAACAGCGGCACCGGCACGGGGATTGGCACGTTGATGCCGACCTGGCCGACGTCGATTTCTTCCTGGAACTTGCGCGCTGCGGCGCCCGACTGCGTGAAGATGGCGGTGCCGTTGCCGTTGGGGTTTTCGTTGATGAACTCGATGGCCTGGTCGATGTCGTCGGCGGCTACCAGGGCCAGCACGGGGCCAAAGATTTCCTGGTCGTAAATGGCCATGCCGGGCTTGACGCCCGAGAAGATCGTCGGGCCGACAAAGTTGCCCTTCTCAAAGCCTGCCACCTGGGGCTTGCGGCCGTCGAGTTCCAGCTTGGCACCCTCAAGCACGCCGCGTTCGATCAGGCCTTCCACACGCGAGAGGGCGGCGCAGGAGATGACGGGCCCCACATCGGTGCCCTTTTCGGTACCGGCGTTGACCTTGAGCGTTTGGGCCTTGGCGACCAGCTCGGGAATCCACTTTTGCGACTCGCCCACCAGCACCACCACGGGCAGGGCCATGCAGCGCTGGCCGGCGGCGCCAAACGCAGCACCAGCGATGGCATTGAGGGTTTGTTCCTTGTTCGCATCGGGCAGGACGATGGCGTGGTTCTTCGCACCCATCATGCATTGCGCACGCTTGCCGGCCAGGGTGGCGCGGTTGTACACATGGGTGCCCACCTTGGTGGAACCGACAAACGACACCGCCTTGATGTCCTTGTGGTCGCAGATCGCGTTGACGGCCATTTCGCCGCCGTGGATCACGTTCAGCACGCCGGGAGGGATGCCCGCTTCGAGTGCCAGCTCGCACAGGCGCATGGTGACCATGGGGTCTTGCTCGGAGGGCTTGAGCACGAAGGTGTTGCCCGTGGCAATGGCCATGGGGAACATCCACAGCGGAATCATGGCGGGGAAGTTGAACGGGGTGATGCCTGCGCACACGCCCAGGGGCTGGAGCAGGGTGTAGGTGTCCACGCCGCCGGCCACGTTGTTGGCCAGCTCGCCCAGCTGCAGGTTGCCAATGCTGGCGGCATGTTCAACCACTTCCAGGCCACGGAACACGTCGCCTTCGGCATCGGGCAGTGTCTTGCCCTGTTCGGCCGTCAGGATGGCGGCCAGCTCGCCCATGTTTTCACGGATGAGCTGCTGGAGCTTGAGGAAGATGCGGGCGCGCGCGCCGATGGGGGTTTTCTTCCAGGTCTTGAAGGCTTCCTTGGCCGAGGCCACGGCGGCGTTGATTTCGTCCTGCGTGGCAAAGGGCACACGGGCCAGCACCTGCTGCGTGGCGGGGTTGACCACGTCGCGCCACTCGGTGGTTTTGGATTCGACGAACTGGCCGCCGATCAGCAGCTTGACGGTGGGGGCCAGTGCGGCCACGTTGGTAGGTGCGTTCATGCAGTTGTCTCCTGAAAGGATGGGCTTGATTGCCCGAAACCCCCTGATGGTATATGTGCATAATTGTCAGCACAAGAGATAAAAGCGCGCACAGTATCTGCATTTATGCACACTATTTCGCAAGGCGCGCGTAAGAACCGGGTCAAACAAGCCTGTAGCGGGAGATACGATGGACTGGGACAACCTGCGCTTTTTTCTGGAACTGGCCCGCACCGGCACGCTGGCGGGCGCAGCGCGGCGCCTGGGCGTGGAGCACACCACCGTGTCGCGCCGCATCCAGGCGCTGGAAAAGCAAATGGGCGCCACCTTGTTCGCTCGCGAGGCGGGGGGCCATCGCCTGGCCGAGGCGGGGCGTCACCTGCTGCCCTCTGTCGAGGCCATGGAGGCAGCGGTGCTGGGGGTGGAGCGTGCGGCCCCCACGCCGGGCGGCGGCCCCTCGGGCCTGGTGCGCGTGGGCGCCACCGAAGGTTTTGGCACCCAGATACTGGCGCCGCACCTGGCGCGCTTGACGCAAAAGCACCCGCAGCTGTCCATTGACCTGCTGGCACTGCCGCGCATGCTGCACCTGAGCCGGCGCGAGGCCGACATCGTCATCTCGCTCGAACGCCCCACGCGCGGCTCGGTCATCGTCGCCCGGCTGACCGACTATGTGCTGCACCTGTATGGTCAGCGCGACTACCTGGCCCAAACGTTTCCCGTGACCCAGCGCGAAGACCTGTGCCACCATGCCTTCATCAGCTATGTGGACGACCTGCTGTTCACCAAGGAGCTGCAGTTTCTCGATGCCCTGCACCAGCCCGAGCGCTTCGCGTTTCGCAGCACCAGCATTACCGCGCAATACGAAGCCGTGCGCGCCGGTGCCGGTTTGGCGGTGCTGCCGGCCTTTCTTGCCGACCGCGACCCCCTCCTCGCGCGCGTGCTGCCGCACGAGGCGCGCTTCACACGCACCTTCTGGATGAGCATGCCGGCCGAGGGCAAGCATTTGGCGCGCATGCAGGCGGTGTGGGGTTTTTTGAAAGAGACGGTGCAGGAAGAGGGAGCAAGATTGGTGCCGTAGGGGGCGAGGTGAGGTGGGCGATGCGCGCAGCGCGCAGTAAGCCGGATATGGGTATCAGGGGTGTAATAGAAAGTTTTATGCATGCTGTGCATGCACAAAACACTGAGCCCAAGCATCCGCGAATTTTTTAGGTTTGCCTAAACCAGAGTTTTGAGGCTTGTCAGTAGTGTTTTTTGGCGGTTTGCTGGTTATGGTATCTAAATATTTTTCGCAGCCGACCGCCTACGGCGGCGGCTGAACTCAGGCTGTTAGGCCGCTCACGTCATTTTTCCCCCTTCTGAAAATTCTCAATGCAGGTTGAACACCGAATCGCAATCACTGCGCCCCCCGAAAAAATCTTCCGGATTTACGAGGATGTCCAAAACTGGCACACGTGGGACCCGGACACAAAGCAGGCTTTTCTTGAAGGTCCATTTCGCGTTGGTAGCCGCGGCCGTATCACGCCTCCTAAGGGCATGACAGTTCCTATGCTTCTTACTCAAGTTGAGCCCGGCAAGTACTTCACGGTCGAATCGAATATTCCCTTGTTTCGCATGCTATTCGAGCATGAGCTCGTTCCCGTGGAAGGAGCGACAGAGGTCATCCACAGGGTTACATTCTCAGGTTTTCTGTCCTTTGTTCTAGGTCCTATGCTATCTAAGCAACTGAACTCAGGCCTTCCGGTCACACTGCGCAAGCTAAAGGCTCTCGCAGAGGGCGCGGGTTAGGTATTTTAAAAAAATTGCCATGCCATTTCCTCCATCTGAAAGAAAAGCGCTTCTTGCTGTAAAAGGTGTTGGCCCTACAGTAGTAGCTCGCCTTGAACAAATGGGATATGAGTCTTTGGCGCATTTAAGCAAATCCAATGCTCTTGATATTGTTTCAAAAGCGTCCGTCATTGTCGGGTCAACGTGCTGGAAAAATAGTCCACAAGCACGTGCAGCCATTCAGTCAGCTATTGCGTTGGCGCAGTCCCATCATGCAAAACCGACCTAATTGTTTGTCGCGACCGACCGCCTAGGGCAGCGGCTGAACTCAGGGCGTTCGTTGCATGAATCCCGGCAGATCAATCAGCAGCTTTTTCAGCCCCCGCTGCACCCAACATGCGCTGCACCCAGTCCGGCATGGCATCCACCAGCGCCGTGGTGGCCGTGGCCGTGCGAATGGCCACCAGGCGCGGGCCACCTTCGGTTACTTCCATGGCGTCATACAGATAAGCCACATCGGCCAGGCGAACGGCCTGTGCGAGGTTCGCCAGGGTGCGCGGGTAGCGCGCCAGGATGCGCTCGGGCGGCACGGGGTGGCCGCCTTCGCGCACGCGCTGGGCCACGCGGTCGAGCAAGCGGGCCGGGTCGTCCAGTGCCACGATGTGCAGCGCAACGGTGAAGCCGTGGCGTTGTGCCTCCTTGATGAGCACGAGCTTGGAGGGGTGGGAGAACACGGTTTCGCTGGCGAATGGCGTGTGCGCCGCGATCAAGGCCGTGCGGCGCGCCTCGGCCCAGGCGCGGGCGGCTTCGGAGCGTTCTTGGGCGTTGGCGATGTGCTGCAGGTGCGCGCGCTCGTGCAGGTCGGCGTTCACGAATTCGAGCGGCGGCCCCAGGATGCCTTCGCGCACCAGGGCGCGGTAGAGCGTGGATTTGCCCGCGCCGTTGGGGCCGGCGAGCAGGTGGAACCAGAGTGGCGAGGGCGTTGCCGCGCGGGGCGCTGGCATGGGCTCAGACGGCGTGGGCCTGGTTCTCGCGCACCACTTCGCGCACGCGCTGGGCCAGCGAGCCGCTGGTTTGCGCGGCCAGCAGGCGGGCGCTCAGCGCGTCCACCGAGGCGGCGGCCGTGGCGGGGGTGTGCGGGGTCGAGGTGGCTTCGTACTGCTCGATGGCGAGGCGCGCTTCTTGCACGCTCAGGCCCGTGTGTTCCACGATCTGGCCCAGCGTGGCCCAGTATTCAATCTGGCTGGCGACCGAGCGACGCATGGGCTGCGCGGCCTGGCGTGCCTGCTCGACAAGGGCGCTGGGAAGTTTGACGGATGCAAAGGGGGTGGCGGCCATGATTTTCTCCTGATTGGCGCATTTTGCGCCAATCAGGCATTAAACGCAAAGCTGCAGTGCCCGCCTAGATCCGCCCCATCAGCAGCAAGACCACCAAAATCAGAACCACCAGGCCGATGCCGCCGCTGGGGCCGTACCCCCAGGAGCGGCTGTGGCCCCAGGTGGGCAGGGCGCCGACGAGGATCAGGATCAGCACGATGAGAAGGATCAGGGAGATCGACATGGCAGTTCTTTCTGGTGTTTGTGGGAAGTCTCTGCATGGTGCGGCGCGCCCGCGTGCAGCCCGGCAGGCGCAGGGCGATCCTGGCTGTCGGGTTTCTTCGGGTGAGTCTGTCAGACAGCGCGTATTCAGCTATTTGTTTGATAGCTTCTTGCGCTTTATGGGAAAGCCCTGAAGGCCGATTTAGTTACAGACTCATTTCTTCTTCCAGCCGCGCCCGCACCGCGTGCGCGGCCTGCACCATGTGGGCCAGCGCGGCTTCGGTTTCGGGCCAGCTGCGGGTTTTGAGGCCGCAGTCGGGGTTGACCCACAGGTTGCCTACGGGCACCACTTCGGCGGCTTTTTCGAGCAGCGCGGTCATCTCGCCCACGCCGGGCACGCGCGGCGAGTGGATGTCGTACACGCCGGGGCCGATTTCGTTGGGGTATTGGAACTGGCCAAAGCCGTGCAGCAGTTCCATGTCCGAGCGGCTGGTTTCGATGGTGATGACGTCGGCATCCATGGAGGCGATGGCCGGCAGGATGTCGTTGAACTCGCTGTAGCACATGTGGGTGTGGATTTGCGTGTCGTCGCGCACGCCGCTGGCCGCGATGCGAAAGGCGCGCGTGGCCCAGGCCAGGTAGGGTTGACCACCGGCTTTGCGCAGGGGCAGGCCTTCGCGAATGGCGGGCTCGTCGATCTGGATCACGGCAATGCCGGCGGCTTCCAGGTCGCTCACTTCGTCGCGGATAGCCCAGGCGATCTGTTCGGCGGTCTGGCTGCGCGGCTGGTCGTCGCGTACGAAGCTCCACTGCAGGATGGTGATGGGGCCGGTCAGCATGCCCTTCATGGGCTTGTCGGTCAGGCTTTGGGCGTAGCGCGTCCAGGCCACCGTCATGGGCGCGGGGCGGGCCACGTCGCCATAAATGATGGGCGGCTTGACGCAGCGCGAGCCGTAGCTTTGCACCCAGCCGTTCTGTGTAAAGGCAAAGCCGTCGAGCTGCTCGCCAAAGTATTCGACCATGTCGTTGCGCTCGGCTTCGCCGTGCACCAGCACGTCCAGGCCCAGGGCTTCCTGCTTGCGCACGGCCAGGGCGATTTCTGCTTCCATGCTGCGCTGGTAGTGCGCGGCGCTCAGCGTGCCGCGCTTGAAGCTGGCGCGGGCCGCGCGGATTTCGGTGGTCTGCGGAAACGAGCCGATGGTGGTGGTGGGCAGCAGGGGCAGTTGCAGGCGCGCGCGCTGCGCCTGCTGGCGCACGGCAAAGCGGCTGCTGCGCTGGTCGGCGCCAGGGGCGGCAGCGGCCAGGCGGGCCGCCACCGTGGCGCGGTGCGCGCGCGGGCTGGCGTGGCGGGCGGCCAGGGCCGCGCGCGCGGCGGCCAGTTCGGGGCCGACGGCCGCTTCGCCCTGGGTGAGGGCGCTGGCCAGCAGGCGCAGTTCGCCCAGCTTTTCAACGGCAAAGGCCAGCCAGGAGCGGACTTCGGGGTCGAGCGCGGTTTCGGCCGCCAGGCTGAACGGCACATGCAGCAGCGAGCACGAGGGCGCCAGCCACAGCGCGCCCTGGTGTTTTTGCAGCACCGGCGCCAGGCGCGCCAGGGCGGCATCGAGGTCGGTGCGCCAGATGTTGCGGCCATCGACCACGCCCACCGACAGCACCTTGTGCGAGGGCAGCCAGTCGGCCACGCCGACCAGCTCTTCGGGGGCGCGCACGGCGTCCACGTGCAGGCCGGCCACCGGCAGCTGGCAGGCCAGGCGCAGGTTCTCCGACAGCGGCGAGAAGTACGTCGCCAGCAGCAGTTGGGGCGCGCTGCGGGCCAGTTGCCAGTAGGCGGGCTCAAAAGCGTGGCGCCAGGCTGCGGGCAAGTCCAGGCCCAGGATGGGCTCGTCGATCTGCACCCATTGCACGCCCTGCGCCTTCAGGCGCGCCAGCACGGCTTCGTACACCGACAGCAATGGCTCCAGCAGCGTGAAGCGGTCAAAACCGGCCTCTTTGGATTTGCCCAGCCACAAAAAGCTCAGCGGCCCCAGCAGCACGGCCTTGACCGGGTGGCCCAGCGCCTGCGCTTCTTGCACTTCATCAAACAGGCGCTCGCTGGCCACGCGGAACGTGGTGGTCGCGCTGAACTCGGGCACCAGGTAGTGGTAGTTGGTGTCAAACCACTTGGTCATCTCCAGCGCGGGCTGGCCGTCGGTAGCGTGCGCTGCGGTGCAGCCGGGGCTGCAGCCTTCGTGGGCGGTGGCACCGGCCGACACACCGCGCGCCATGGCGAAGTAGCGGTCCAGTTCAGGCGTGTCGGCGCCCAACGCAAAACGTGCGGGCTCGCAGCCCAGCAGTTGGATGTGGTTGGCCACATGGTCGTACAGGGCGAAGTCGCCCACGGTGACAAAACCCAGGCCCGCGTCGGCCTGCGCTTGCCAGTGCTTCTGGCGCAGCTGGGTAGCGGTGGTCTGCAGGTCGGCGGCGGTGCGGTCGCCGCGCCAGTGCGATTCGAGCGCAAATTTCAGTTCGCGCTGTGCGCCCATGCGTGGGAAGCCCAAGGTGTGGGTGAGCACGGGGCGGGAGGGCGAGAGCGCGGCTTGCGACATGGTTGTGTTCCTTCGGAGGGTGTGCAGTGCAATGAAGGTTGCAATGGTCGCGCGGACTCATTTATTATTCAAACGAAAGTTTTATCTGCTCAACTTGAATTAATCTAATGATGCAATCGATTTTGGAGCTGCGCCACCTGCGCACCCTGCAGGCGCTGCGCGACAGCGGCAGCCTGGTGCGGGCGGCGCAACTGCTCAACCTCACGCAGTCGGCGCTGTCGCACCAGGTCAAGCTGCTCGAAGACCGCTACGCTGCGCCGCTGTTCGAGCGCAAATCGGTACCGCCGCAGTTCAGTGCCACAGGCAGCCGCCTGCTGGCGCTGGCCGACGCGGTGCTGCCGCAGGTCGAAGCGGCCGAGCGCGACGTGGCGCGGCTGCTGACCGGGCGCGGCGGCCAGTTGCGCATTGCGGTCGAATGCCACACCTGCTTTGACTGGCTGATGCCGGCCATGGACGCCTTTCGCAGCCGCTGGCCCGAGGTCGAGCTGGACATCGTCTCGGGCTTTCAGGCCGACCCGGTGGGCCTGCTGCACCAGGACCGTGCCGACGTGGCCATCGTCTCGGAGGTGGATGCTGACGACCCGGTGGTGCAGTTCCACCCGCTGTTTGGTTTTGAAATCCAGGCGCTGCTGGCCAATGGCCACCCGCTGGTGGCGCGCAGCCACCTGGCGGCGCAGGATTTTGCCGACCAGACCCTCATCACCTACCCGGTGCCCGACGACATGCTCGACCTGGTGCGCCAGGTGCTGGAGCCCGCCGGCGTGCGCCCGCCGCGCCGCACCACCGAACTGACGGTCGCCATGCTGCAGCTGGTGGCTAGCGGGCGCGGCGTGGCGGCGCTGCCGGTGTGGGCAGTGCAAAGCTATGTGGAGCGCGGCTACGTCACCGCCCGGCCGATTGGCCCGCACGGCCTGACCGGCCGCCTGTACGCCGCGTGCATGCAGCGCACGGCCGAGCGGCCCTGGCTGGCCGATTTCGTCACGGTGACGCGGGAGAGCAGTTTTTTAAGCCTGAAGGGGGTGGCGCTGCTCTGAGGAGGCTGTCATCCTTTTTCGCTTGTTGGTGCTGCGGGCTTGGGTTTGGCCTGAATTCTGTAGATACTGGTTTACAAGCTTTTGATCCACTTTTCTCTTGCGCCAAAGGAGTGACACGCCATGGACAGCAGCATCCACCGCTTTACAGACCTTTTTGCCCAACTGGGCCTGCCGACCGACAACGCCGAGATCGGACAGTTTTTGCGCCAGCATTCGCCCCTGGCGGATGACATCACCCTGCCCAATGCCCCGTTCTGGACCACCGCGCAGGCCGCATTTCTGCGCGACGGGTGGCGCGAAGATGCCGACTGGGCTGAACTGGTTGATCAGCTCAACCTTGCGCTGCGGGCACCGGTACTGGGTTGATCGCCTGGCTTATCCTTATGGTTGCTATTAAAAAAATAGCTTCTAGCGCTTGTGTATAGGGCGCTAGAAGCTATTTTTGTTAGTTTTTTAACAATGCAAAAAATCAAACCCTCAATGCGCCCCGCCGGCATCCACCGCTGCGCCTGCTGACGCGGGCCGGTGGGTCAGCCAGATGGTGGCGATCAAGGTCAGGAACAGAAATGCGGACGCCAGAAAGATGTCGTCCACGGCGCGTGTATAGGCCTGCTGGTCGATCAGGCGGTTGACCTGTGCCAGTGCCTGCGGCATGGTCAGCCCCGAAGCGGTCAGGCCGTTGAGCGTTTGGGCAAAGACACCTTGTCCTTGCACCAGCGTTTCGGTCAGGTGGGCGTGGTGCATGGCGGCGCGGCTTTCCCACAGGGTGGTCGTAATCGATACACCCATGGCACCCGCGGTGATGCGTACAAAGTTGCTCAGCCCGGCCGCCGCCGGAATGCGCTCGGGCGGCAGTCCCGAGAGCGTGATGGTGGTCAGCGGAATGAAAAAGAACGCCATGGCCGCGCCCTGGATCACGGTGGGGATCAGCACCGTCACAAAATCGGTTTCGGTATTGAAACGCGAGCGCATCCACAACACCAGGGCAAACACAATGAACGCCCCGGTGGCCATGCGGCGGGGGTCCCACTGGCCCACCTTGCGCCCGACGATGGGCGTCAGCAAGATGGCCAGCACCCCCACAGGCGCCAGCGCCATACCGGCGGCCGTAGCGGTGTAGCCCATGAACTGCTGCAGCCACAACGGCAGCAGCACCACATTGCCAAAGAACAGGGCATAGGCCACGGACAGCGACAGCGCGCCAAAAGTGAAGTTGCGGCCCTTGAACAGGCGCAGGTCCACCACCGGGTGCTCGTCGGTCAGCTCCCACACCACGAACACCGCAAACGCCACCGCTGCAACGATGGCCATGGCCGTGATTTCGCCCGAGGCAAACCAGTCCAACTCTTTGCCCTTGTCGAGCATGAGCTGCAGCGAGCCCACCCACAACACCAGCAGGCCCAAACCAACGCTGTCGATGGGCAGCTTGCGTGTGGGGGTTTCGCGTTGCTTGTAGATGGCCCAGGTGAACGCAGCGGCCAGCAGACCCACGGGAACGTTGATGTAGAAGATCCACGGCCAGGAAATGTTGTCGGTGATCCAGCCGCCCAACAGCGGCCCTACCACCGGGGCGACCAGCGTGGTCATGCCCCACAGGGCCAGCGCGGTGCCCGCCAGTGCGCGCGGAAAACTCGACAGCAGCAGGGTTTGCGACAGCGGAATCATCGGCCCGGCCACCAGGCCTTGCAGCACGCGGAAGAACACCAACATCTCCAGCGACGTGGCAAAGCCGCACAGCCAGGAGGTGATGACAAACAGCAGCACGCTCATGCTGAACAGACGCACGGCGCCAAAACGCTGCGTGAGCCATCCGGTCAGCGGCACCGAGATGGCATTGGCCACGCCAAAGCTGGTGATGACCCAGGTGCCCTGGCCGGGGCTCACGCCCAGGTCGCCGGCAATGGCGGGAATGGACACGTTGGCAATCGACGAATCGAGCACGTTCATGAACGTGGCCAGCGACAGCGCCAGCGTGCCCAGCAGCAGCGTGGAGCCGGTCAGCGGCGGGTGCTGTGCGGGAGGTGTTACAGGCGTTGCGCTGGCAGGCGCCGGGGCACCTGTGGACGCTTGGGGCGCAGCGGGACTGGCGGCAGTCATGCAAATCCTGGCTTAACGCACCACGGGCGCGTGCACTGGCGCGGCCGCATGGGCCGTTCCGTGGGCGCGCGCCGTGCGGGCTGCGCCGGGCGAGGCCATGGCCGCCTTGCGGCCGCCCAGGTTGGCCGCAATGATGTTCGCTACCTCGGCGTCTGCCGCCTGGAGCTGGGCGTCAAACACGGTGGTGGATGCCACAGGCGCGGTGCGCGGCGTGTCGGAGAGGGTCTTGCCGCTTTGGTCGGCAATGTCCACCTTGACGACCATCGACAGGCCCACGCGCAGCGGGTGCTCGGCCAGTTCTTTGGGGTCGAGCGCCACGCGCACGGGAACGCGCTGCACCACCTTGATCCAGTTGCCGGTGGCGTTTTGCGCGGGTAGCAGGGCAAAGGCCGCGCCGGTTCCGGCGCCCAGGCCGGCAATGCGGCCGTGGTAAATCACCTTGTCGCCGTACACATCGGCCTCCAGATCGGCGCTTTGGCCGATGCGCAGGTTTTGCAGCTGGCTTTCCTTGAAATTGGCGTCCACCCACAAGTCGTTCAGTGCCACCAGCGTCATCATCGGGGCACCGGCTTGCACACGCTGGCCCACCTGCACGCCGCGCTTGGCGACATAGCCGTCGAGCGGGGCCACCAGTTGGGCGCGCTGCACGGCCAGGTAGGCTTCGCGCACGCGGGCCGAGGCACGCTGCACGTTCGGGTGCTGCTCGATCGATACGCCCTCGGTCTGCGTCTGGCTGGCGGCCAGTTGTTCTTGCGCGGCCAGCACGGCCGATTGGGCGGCCGCCACGCTGCTGCGGGCGGCGGTCAGCTGGGCGTTGGCGTGCTGGAACTCTTCCTTGCCCACGGCGCCGCTGGCCATCAAGGGGGCGCGGCGGTTCACGTCGTCTTGCAGCCGGGCTGCGTCGGCCTGGGCACGGGCCAGGTCGGCTTTGCGCAGGCTGACCTGCGCTTGCAGGGTGGAGTTGTTGGCAAACAGGGTGCGCACCTCGCGCACGGTTTGCGCCAGTTGTGCCTCTGCCTGGTCCAGCGCTACACGGGCGTCGGCCGGGTCCAGCGATACCAGCATCTGGCCGGCGTGCACAAAGTCGGTGTCGTCGGCACCAATGGACACCACGGTGCCGCCCATTTGCGGAGTGATCTGCACCACGTTGCCCGCGACGTAGGCGTTGTCGGTCGATTCAAAGTGGCGGCCGTTGAACCAGTGCCAGCCGCCCCAGGCGGCGCCAGCCAAGGCTACGGCCACGGCGATCAGGGTCAGGCCACGGCGGCGGGCGGTGTTGGCTTCGGTGGCGGTCAGGGGTGCGCTCATGGCGGGGTCTTTCGGGGGTTCGGTCTGTGCGGGGTGTTGGGTAGCGCGGCGGTGTCAGTGCGCTGCAGTGTGCAAGGTGGCCGTGTCGTCGGTCCAGCCGCCGCCCAGCGCTTTCATCAACTGCAATTGCGTGTCGATCTGGCGGGCACGCAGGTCCACGGCCAGGCGGCGTTGGGCCAGGACCTGGCTTTCGGTGCTCAGCACCAACAGGTAGCTGCCCAGGCCTGCGCGGTAGCGTTCCTGGGCAAAGCCGTAGGCTTTTTCGGCGCTGGCGGCGGTTTCGCGCTGCAGGGCCTGCTGGCGGGTGAGCGACTGCACCGAGGCCAGCGCGTCGCCCGCTTCTTTGACGGCTTCAAGCACGGCGCTGTTGTATTGCGCAATGGCGGCGTCCTGTTCGGCCTGGCGTCCGCCCAGTTGCGCGCGCAGGCGGCCGCCGTCAAAAAGGGGCAGGCGCAGGGCAGGGCTCACACCCATCTGACGCGAGCCAGCGTTGAACAGACTGTCGAGCCCCAGCGCGTTCAAGCCAATAAAGGCGCCGATGTTGATGTTGGGGTAGAACTCGCTGCGCGCGCTGTGCACGCCTTGGGTGGCGGCTTCCACGCGCCAGCGGGCGGCCACGACATCAGGGCGGCGGCCCAGCAGGTCGGCGCCCAGCGTGTCGGGCACGGTGAGGGGCTGCAGTGCGGCCAGCCGGGGCGCCAGCGTGGCCAGCGCATCGGGCGCCTGGGCACTGAGCACGGCCAGTTGGCGGCGTGCGAGGGTGATTTGTTCTTCCAATGCCTCGATCTGGGTGCGCGCATCGGGCACGGCCGCCTGGGCCTGGGTCAGTTCGACCTGGCTGTCCAGCCCGGCGGAAACGCGCTCGTGCGTCAGCTTTTGCTGTTCTTCCCGCTGCGCCAGGGCACGCTGGGCCACGTCGCGCTGCGCTACCAGCCGGGCCAGCGCCACATAGCTGCGCGCTACCTGGGTGGCCAGCAGGTTGGCAGCGGCGGCCGCATCGGCCTGGGCGGCGCGGGCCTGGCCCAGGGCGGCTTGCAATTCGGCGGCGTGCTGGCCAAAGAAGTCGGGCGCCCACGACAACGATGCCTGCAGGTTGCCGCTGTTGTAGGTGTTGCCCGCGACCGGAGCGGGAACCAGCCCATGGGCGGTGTAGCGCTGGCGCGTGGCATCCAGCCCCAGCGTGGCCTGCGGCCCATTGGCCGCTTCG
Source organism: Simplicispira sp. 125 (assembly GCF_003096555.1). NCBI lineage: Bacteria > Pseudomonadati > Pseudomonadota > Betaproteobacteria > Burkholderiales > Comamonadaceae > Simplicispira > Simplicispira sp. 125. The sequence goes on from NZ_QEKM01000001.1 coordinate 1,086,131, forward strand.
CGCACCTGGCTCAGTGCCACGGCCTGCTCTAGCCGGGCGCGGCTGATGGCCAGGCTGGGGCTGCCTTGCAGGGCCTGCGCGACCAGTGCGTCGAGTCGGGTGTCCCCCAGCACCGACCACCACTGCGCTGGCGCTGCGGGTGTGTCGGCTGCGGCGTTCAGCCCTACGGCTTCGGGCGTGGTTTGGGCCAGGGGTGCATGGCTGGGGCCGGGGCTGGCGCAGCCGCTGGCAAACAGGGCGGCGGCCAAAGCGCTGGCCAGCAGGCTGCTGCGCAGCGGTGCGGGGCTGCACTGGGGTAATGTGGTGAACGGCATGGGGGAGGAGAGGGGGTGAATCAGGGTTGGCGGTCTGCACTTTGGCGCAGCGCTTCGCCGTTGGATTGCATGCGGCGCAGCAGGCCCAGCAGTGTTTGCCATTCGTCGCGGGTGAAATCGCTGAGGTGGCCGTTGAGCACATCCGACAGCACGGCCGGCACCTGCGCAGCCACCTTCTGTCCTTCGGCGGTGAGCGCAAGCTGCACCACGCGACGGTCGGTGGTGGAGCGCTCGCGCACGACCAGGCCCTTGGTTTCCAGGCGGTCCAGGGCACGGGTCATGGCGGCGGGGTCGTTTTCCAGGTCGCGGGCCAGGCTGGCCACCGTGGTGTCTTTGCAGCGCGAAATCTTGTACAGCGGGAGCCACTGCGCATAAGTCAGGTCGTGCGTGGCCAGTTGCCCGTCGGCCTGGGTGCGGATCGACGACAGCACCTTGCGCATGAGATAGCCCACGCTGTCTTCGGGAGACAGATCGGTGGGGTTATAGAACGGGGCGCGCGCGCAAACGGGAGCAGAAGGCATACCCGCGAATATAGTTGACTAGACAATTATTGGCGCGACAAACATCTCAAAAACATCTGGGAAAAGAGGGCTATTGGGGCCCGAAGGCCCGTCCAGTGAAGAGTTGGTGTGGCAGAGCGATTCGAACGCTGCGCGCAAAGGTCTTGGCGGCTTGCGTTGGTGATTTGGCCGTGGCTGCAGCCAAGTCGAGCCGTAACGAAATCAGGTGCGGTTCCGTGGATCGGCGAAACCTGTGGATCAGACCAGCAGCACGGTAGCCGCGATGACCGCGAAACCCAGCACGAGGTTGACGGTCACTCCGGTGCGAATGGCCGCCATGGCCTGGCCGCCTGCCGCCCAGTTTTCTGCAGCAACAGCGCGCTGCAGGCGCTTGAAGAGCGCAAAACGGATATGGCCGAAGATGCCTATCATCACCAGCCCCAGCGTGGCCATGATGGTCCACGATATCGGCATGGTGAAGGGGCCACCGATCTGCGATGCCTCGCGCGCTACACGGCCGATCATCCACAGCCCGGTGCCCAGCGTCAGCACCACGGCGACCAGCACGGCGGCAAAAAAGCGCTGCAGCACGCTGCACATCAGCGCAAGGCGAACGGGGGGCTCCAGCGCCTGGGCCGCAGGGCGCAAAAAGAAATGGGCAAATACCATGCCGCCGATCCACACGACGATGGACAGCAGGTGAATCAGTTTGAGGGTGGCGTACATCAGGCAACAGGCGGTTGGGGCAGGTAAAAAAAGTTCGGCTCTGCGAGAACGCAGGTCAGGCGCTGAAACGGGACGCTATGCCAGGGGCTGTTTCCGTCTGGACCTGGTTGCCGCCATTGTGCTTGGAGCGGTACATGGTGCGGTCGGCATGGTTCAACAGTTCAGCGACGTCCGTGCCGTGCTCGGGGTACACGGCCACGCCAATGCTGGTTTGCATGTGCAGTGACTCGTCCTTCAAGGAAAAAGGCTGCTGGAAGGCTTCCAGGATTTTGCTCGCCACCTTCGCTGCATGGCGGGACGTGCGGCCGTTTTCGAGCAGCACGACAAACTCGTCTCCGCCCAAGCGCGCCACGGTGTCTGCGGCGCGTACGCAGGCTTGCAGGCGCTGTGCCACCTGTTGCAGCAGCCGGTCGCCCATGGCGTGGCCCAGGCTGTCGTTCACGCGCTTGAAGCGGTCGAGATCCACAAACAACAGCGACACCATCGTGCCATCGCGCCGCGCACGGGCCAACGCGGTGTGCAGGCGGTCGAGCAGCAGGGCGCGGTTGGGCAGATGGGTGAGCATGTCGTGCTGCGCCATGTGCAGCAGGCGTTCGTGCATCTGCTTGCGCTCGATGGCTGCCGCCACCTGGGTGGAGATGAACTGCAGCAGCTCCTTTTCCTTCTCGGTGTACGAGCCGTTTTCGGTATAGCTTTCCAGTACCAGAATCCCAAGGGTCCCACTGTCGGTGCGCAAGGGCACGCCCAGCCAGTAAAGGGCATCACTCTGCGGTGCAGGCAAGGTGTGGCGGTTGGCGGGGGTGAGCAAAACAGTGCGGCCTGTGCGCACCACCTCGGCACACAATGCGTCGTCTTTCAATGCAATGGTGCCCGGCGCGGCCAGCTGCGTATTGGCATGGTAGGCGTAGCACAGCGTGTTGCTGGCCTGGTCGTACAGCACCACCGAGAAGTGGGCGGCGCTCAGCAATTGCCCGATGGCCTGGTGGATGCCTTCGTACAGCGACTCCAGACTTTTCGCTGTGTGCGCAATCTCCGAGATGGCGTAGATCGCTGCCTGCTTGGATTCGCTTAATTTGCGCTCGGTGATGTCATGCGCCACGGCCAGCCGCAGTTGCCGGTCGGGGAGCCAGCGCGCCGTCCAGCTGATGTGTGCGATGGAGCCATCCTTGCGCACATAGCGGTTCTCGAACTGCAATTGCAGGTCGCCTTCCATGATGTTTTGCGCCTGGCTCTGGGTGACGGCCCGGTCATCCGGATGCACCAGGTCGAGCATGCGGCGCCCCACCACTTCGGCCGGTGCGTAGCCAAAGATGCGCTCGAATGCGGGGCTGACAAACACGATGCGGCTGTCGGCCTGCACCATGCACACGGCGTCCAGCAGCAAGTTGACAACATTCAGCGAAGAAATACTGTGCATGGAGTGAAGTGGGCGGTCGGAGCTTGCAGTAGGCATGGATGCAAACCATTGTGCCGTGATGGCTCCATCCATGCTTTCCAAGGCCAAAAGCCCTGGCCATGCGCCCTACAGAACCAAGGGCACGCCGCGCGCAGCAACGAAGCATGCACACACGAATACTATTTAATTAATAGCATATAGCGCTTCACTGGTGGGCTTTTAAGGCTGTTTTACCGGTATTTTTCTTCTAGCGCATCCCACCCAGGTTTGCCCACCAGGCGCTGGCGTTCGGCAAACGGCGTGACCAGGGCGGGGTCTTCACGCAGGCTGTGGGTGTCGCGCAGCACCGTCAGCGCTTTTTGCATGCCGGCCACAGCGGCTTGCAGGGCGGCGTTGGCGTACAACACCAGGCCATAGCCCAGGCCGCCCAGCTCGTCAGCGCCGAAGAGGGGTGTTTTGCCGCCGATCACCATATTCATCAGCTGGGGCTTGTCCAGGCGCTGGGGCAGGGCGCGGATTTCGCTCTCGGTGGTGACGGCTTCCACGAACAGAATGTCGGCGCCGGCTTCGCTGTAGCGCTGGGCGCGCTCCACCGCAGCCTCGAAACCATGCATGGCGCAGGCATCGGTGCGGGCCATGATGAGGGTGTCGCCATTGCGCCGGGCATCGGTAGCCGCCTTGATTTTGCCGACCATCTCGGCGGCCGATAGGACTTCCTTGCCGTTGAAATGCCCGCAGCGCTTCGGTGAAACCTGGTCTTCGAGCTGGATGCAATCGGCCCCGGCGCGCTCAAGCGTGCGCACGGCGTGGTAGGTGTTGAGCGCGTTGCCAAAGCCGGTGTCGGCGTCCACGATCAGCGGCAGCTCCACGGCGTCGTGGATGCGGGCGGTGTGGTCGGCAATGTCCGTGAGGCCCATGAACGCCTGGTCGGGCAGGCCGAACCACATGTTGGTCACCCCGGCGCCAGTGACGTAGATCGCCTCATACCCCAGGTCGGCCACCACGCGGGCAGAAAGGGCGTTGAACGCGCCGGGCACGATGACGCCACGGCGCGCGTTGGCCAGGGCCTTGAGTTGTTGTTGGGTGCTGGTCATGCAATGTCCTTGTCTCAATTGGTGTGAAGGCCTGTGGCACAGGCGCGTACGAACTATTGCAATCCTTGTGCCAAGCACCTCCCGTTAGCGTTGCGATGCGCAAGTGCTTATGAAGCAAAGGTTTTTGGCACCTGAGTACTTTGCTTTTCTCAATTTTCTTTTCGCGGTGTTTCAAAATTGAAATAATGCATTGCATGATTGAAGCGACCGCGCATTCCTCCGCCCTTGCCTTGCCCCGCATCGTTACCGTCGGCCGCCACCGCATCGGCCGGGTGCTGGAGCGCGTGGCCGAGCTCTTCGCCGGCCAGGCGCATATCGAACACATCAGCGCCTCGTTCGACACCGCCGTGGACGCCGTGCGGGCCCTGCACGCACGCGCGCCCATCGATACGCTGGTCGTGGCCGGGGCCAGCGGCGCCTGGATGCGCGAGCGCGTGGACATTCCCGTCGCCATGGTCGAGGTGCGCGGCTTTGATCTGCTGGGGGCGCTGGCGCGTGCCCGTGCGCTGTCGCCGCGCGTGGCGCTGGTCACGTTTGGCGCGCCGTCCGAGCAGCTGGCCCAGTTCGACGCCCAGTTTGGCGCCGGCATTGCCCAGTTCAGCTACCACGGGCCCGAAGACGCCGCCGCCTGCGTGCAGGCCATGCAAGCCGCCGGCATCGGCGCCGTGGTGGCGCCGGGGCTGGTGGCCGACCTGGCCGAAGAGGCCGGCATGGCCAGCGTGCTGCTCTATTCAGACGCCGCCGTTCAGCAGGCGCTGCAAGAGGGCGTGCTGCTGGCGCGCCAGCGCCTGGCCGAGCGCGCGCGCCACCAGCGGCTGCAGACCATCCTGGGCCAGCTGCAAGACGGCGTGGTGGCCGTGGACTGCGCGCAGCGCATCCAGGCGCTGAACCCGGCCATGGCGGCCCTGCTGGGCACGCCGGCCGAGCAGTTGCACGGCCGCACGCTGGGCGCCGTGGCCCCGCAGCTGGACATGGCCGGCACCCTGCGCCACCAACAAAGCAGCGAAGACGTGGTGCAACTGGCCACGCGCACCCAGGTCGTGCGCCGCGCCCCCATCGTGGAAAACGGCGTGCTCACCGGCGCGCTGCTGGTCTGCCGCGACCCGCAGGTCATCCAGAACGCCGACCGCCACCTGCGCGCCAACCAGCGCCAGCGCAGCGCGGGCGTGCGCTGGCGCATAGCCGACTGCGTGGGCGACAGCCCCGCCATGCAGCGCCTGCGCGCGCTGGCGCACCAGTGCGCGGGGAGCGACGCCACCGTGCTTATCCTGGGCGAGAGCGGCACCGGCAAAGAGCTGGTGGCCCAGGGCATCCATCGTGCCAGCCGCCGCGCCTTGCAGCCCTTTCTGGCCGTCAACTGCGCCGCTTTAGGCGAAAGCCTGCTGGAGAGCGAACTGTTCGGCTACGAAGAAGGCGCCTTCACCGGCGCGCGCCGGGGTGGCAAGACCGGGCTGATCGAAGCGGCGCACACCGGCACCCTGTTCCTGGACGAAATCGGCGACATGCCGCTGGCCCTGCAATCGCGCCTGCTGCGCGTGCTGCAAGAGCGCGAAGTGCTGCGCGTGGGCGCGACCACGCCCGTGCCGGTCGATGTGCGCGTGATCGCCGCCACCCACGCCGACCTGGGCGCGCAGGTCGAAAAAAGCCTGTTTCGCCGCGACCTGTATTACCGCCTGGCCGTGCTGCGCCTGGCCACGCCCGCCCTGCGCGAGCGCAGCCCGCAAGACGTCGCCCACCTGGCCCAGGCCCTGCTGCAGCGGCGCCTGAATGCCGCTGCGGATGCGCCCACCGATGCGCCGCCGCCTGCCGCTGCCATCCACACGCTGCTGGCCGCCGTGCTACAGCGCGCCCAGGGCCACACCTGGCCCGGCAACGTGCGCGAACTGGAAAACTGGGTAGAGCGGGTGCTGGCCTGCCAGGGCTATGTGTGCGGTGCGCAAGGCGCGGTGGATGCGGCGCGGCTGTTGGAAGTTTTTCCGGAATGCGCCGAGCCGTTGCCTGTGGCCGCGCCCGCCGCCGCCCGCCCAATGCCATTGAAAGAAACCCGCCGCCGCGCCGAACAGCAGCGGGTGCAAGAGGTGCTGGAGTCCGTCAACGGCGACCAGCGGCAGGCTTGCGAGGTTTTGGGGATCAGCCGGGCTACGTTGTGGCGGAGGATGAAGGGGTAGGAGAATGAGGCTGCTCGCTGAAGTGGTTGTGCACTGTATGTGCGTTGTGGATGAGGGCCTTCGACCCAGAGCCGCCATTCAGATAAAAGCCGCAAAGCTGTCATTAAGCAAGACACCAAGAATCTCTGGGCTGGAGGCATCCTCGATGCCACTTGGTTGTGCGTGCCAGCGGCTACCCATCGCTCATTGGGCTGCATGGCCAGAAAACCCTCGACCTCCTACCATCCTATGTCTCGCGGATGCCACAAACCAGCCATTTCATAACACTCGCACCCAGTACACATAGGTCTGCTCGGTGCGCAAGCTATAGTGTTTGTAATAAATTAACTCACGGACTCTAATCGGTGACTGTGTGGCGTCTAACCCAGGATGAAAGGCGGTTTTCAAGGTTGAATTTATTACTATATTTGCATATAGCATGCTTGCCGCAGATCTAGGCTATAAGCCATTTTTAAGTCTTCGTACCGCCAATTTAGACCGCAGGCGTCAGAGATGGCCTGCGCGTTTATGCGGTCTATATTAAGTTATGCCCTGGAGTTTCTTCTGTGAGTGAATATTTTGAAATCGCCTATGCGACAGTATCCGGGAAGCTTTGCCTTTTCACTGGAACGGGATTCTCAAAGGCGGTGACCGACAATGAGGCCCCAAGTTGGCAAGGACTACTGGAGTCAATCTGTGATCTGACGCCAGAGCCTGCAAGCCTCAAAGCTGCGCTTTTCCCTCCAGGTGAAAAAAATGTCCTCAGTCTTGAGGAAGCGGCCCAAGTAATTGCCATCGAGCTATCTAAGGTCGATAAGAATATTCACGAAGAGATTGCCGCCAGAATTCGTGCACTCACCCTTAAAGGTGATAACTCTGCCGTTCAGGATTTCCTGTCAAAAAGAACGTTTAAGGTCGCCACTACAAACTATGACAAGCTTATCGAAGACCTTTCAGGTGAAGCCGACTGCCACTCGCTGACGCCGGGGCTACCCATCCCTCGATCACAATCCAGAGTGAAGATCTACCATGTTCACGGGTCGATTGACTCATACGAAAACATGGTCGTGACATCCGACGATTACTTCCGCTTCATAAATAGCGAATCGTATTTTTCGAGAAAATTGAGTACCGTTCTCCACGAGAACACCGTCGTTATTATTGGGTATTCCCTTGGGGATAATAACTTAAAAGCGATTATCAGCGACTACAAGGGATTCTCGAGAAGTCATGTAATTGGGTCGAATATTTTTCTAATATCTCGATCTAAGGTTGACCAGCATATCAAGGACTATTACGCTCACTGTTACGGCATTCGGGTTCTCGACAGAATAGAAGTGCATGACTTCTTTAAGTCGCTCAACGCTGCCCTGCCAGAGGCTGAAAAACGTTTCGCTAAGTCTATCGATAACATTCGGAAGGTGGTTTTTGAAAATCTTAGCTTCAAAAAAGACTACCTAAAAATTGAGAACTCTTTCTTTGAAATCGTATCGTCTCTTGCTGCGATCGGCGTTAGCATAAATGACTCCCGTGTAGTGAAAGCGCTTGGAGACATAATAAGATCAAAGACAGAGCTTACTCAAGAAAGTGGGGCCTGGGTTCAATACGAGCATCTGGCTAGATGGCTGGCCTATTTATCTAGCATTCTTGAATTGAAGGGCACATCAATAGAGCAGATTTATTTGGAGGCTGCGTGTCGTTCCATGAAGAGTATGAGAAAGGAACTCTACATTGGTTACTCATGGCATGCATACAAGTCGTGGAGCAGCCGCTGGCCCGGAATAATTGCGTCTAATAGGGCGCTCATTCGAAAGCATATAGAAGCGAATACGACTTGGCCAGATGCGTTGGCTGTAGTGAGAAGTGCTTAGGCATAACCCATCACTCCACCGGACCTACCACGGCAGGCCTAGGAATTCAGACGCTGAGTACCCGCTTCTTTTTACCTCTAGCGGCGACTCCTGGCCGCGAGCAGAAGCTCAGTCAGGCTCTGGGCCTCAGATAAATTCGTTGCGTAGCTAAAGGCGCTGGAATAAAAAATTCCAGCGCCTTCTGCTTTTTGTGCACATCATTTTTGATAGCTGCTAGCGCACGTCTATCAAGCGTTTCAGGGGTATTTCATATAAAAATACTCAACGCCTGCCGCAGCCGCACAACGGCACCGCGTCACCCGCTCACCCCCTCCAAAACCTCCCCCGGCACCCGCACCCACCCTTCCATCAAAACCCGCGCGCTGCGGCCCATCAGGGCTTTGGTGACTTGCCACTGGCCGTTGACCTGCTCTGCCTCGGCGCCCACGCGCAGCGTCCCCGAGGGGTGGCCAAAACGCACGGCGGTGCGGGTGCCACCCCCAGCCGCCTGGTTCACCAGCGTTCCCGGAATGGCGGCAGCGGCGCCGATGGCGACGGCGGCGGTGCCCATCATGGCGTGGTGCAGTTGGCCCATGGACAGGGCGCGCACCAGCAAATCCACATCAGCGGCGCGCACGGTTTTGCCGCTGGACGCGGCGTAATTGGCCGGCGGCGCCACGAACGCCACCTTGGGCGTGTGCTGGAGGGCGGCGGCGTGGCCGGTGTGCGCTATGAGCCCCATGCGCACGGCGCCGTGGGCGCGGATGGCCTCGAAGCGGGCGAGGGCCTGCGGGTCGCCGTTGATGGCGCCTTGCAGCTCGGTGCCGGTGTAGCCCAGGTCGGCGGCGTTGACGAAGATGGTCGGGATGCCGGCGTTAACCATCGTCACCTGCAGCGCGCCGCCCGGCACCACGGACGCGGGCACTTCGAGCGTGTCCACCACGTTGCCGGTCGGGAACAGAGCGCCTTCGGCGGCGGGGTGGATGAATTCGAGCTGCACCTCGGCGGCGGCAAAGGCCACGCCGTCGAGTTCAAAGTCGCCCGTTTCCTGCACCTGGCCGTCGGTGATGGGCACGTGGGCGACGATGGTTTTGCCGATGTTGGCCTGCCAGATGCGCACGGTTGCCATGCCGCTCTGCGGGATGCGCGCGGCGTCGATCAGGCCCATGTGGATGGCGCAGGGGCCGACTGCTGCTGAGAGGTTGCCGCAGTTGCCGCTCCAGTCCACCAAAGGCCGGTCGATGCTGACTTGGCCAAACAGGTAGTCCACGTCGTGGCCGGGGCGGGTGCTTTGGCTCAGGATCACGGCCTTGCTGGTGCTGGACGAGGCGTTGCCCAGGCCGTCGATCTGCTTGCCATAGGGGTCGGGGCTGCCGAGCACGCGCAGCAGGAGGGCATCGCGCACGGCGCCGGGCTGGCGGGCGGCTTCTGGCAGGTCTTGCAGGCGGAAGAACACGCCCTTGCTGGTGCCGCCGCGCATATAGGTGGCGGGGATTTTGATTTGGGGGGCGAAGCGGGTCATGGGGTGGCGGGGATTGGGTTTTTCGAATTTGATAGCTGCTAGCGCTTGTGGGTATTGGGCTAGAGGCTAATTTTGTTGTGAATGTGCTGTTTTTGATTGCCGTTCGATCTGATCCTGTTGAGAACAACTGGGGTCAAGCAGTCAACATATTCACCGCCGTGCCCTGCGTTCCGGCATCGGGGTCAGAGCACGAGTTTCGCTTTGCGAAATCGTGATCCGACCCCACTGCCTGCGTCGCTCGCGTGCGCTGTCTGAGGCAGGAACCTGATTACGCTGCACGAAACCGTGGTCTGACCCGCATGCCTGCGCCCGACCTTAATGCCTGCGTTGCTCGTGTGCGCGCTGTGGGAGCGGGAGCAACACGGGGGCGGCAGTTGGCATGCGGATTTGATAGCTGCCAGCGCTTGTCACGCCTGGGTTAGAGCCTTATTTGGCTCATTATTCTCTTGTCCGTTCTGCGCCAGAAAGTCTTGCGCAAAGCGCTGCAGCACGCCGCCAGCGGCGTAGATCGACACTTCTTCGGCGGTGTCGAGGCGGCAGGTCACCGGCACCTCGACCTGTTCACCATTCTTGCGCGCGATGACCAGCGCCAGCGTGGCGCCGGGGGTGCGCTGGCCGCGCACGTCAAACACTTCACTGCCGTCGATCTGCAGCGTGTGGCGCGTGGTGCCGGGTTGGAATTGCAGCGGCAGCACGCCCATGCCGACCAGGTTGGTGCGGTGGATGCGCTCAAAGCCCTCGGCGGCGATGGCTTCGACGCCCGCCAGGCGCACGCCTTTGGCGGCCCAGTCGCGCGAGCTGCCCTGGCCGTAGTCGGCGCCGGCAATGATGATGAGCGGCTGGCGGCGCTGCATATAGGTCTCGATCGCCTCCCACATGCGCACCACCTGGCCCTCGGGTTCGATGCGGGTGAGCGAGCCTTTTTGCACCTGGCCATCGACCACGGCCATCTCGTTGATGAGCTGCGGGTTGGCAAAGGTGGCGCGCTGGGCCGTCAGGTGGTCGCCCCGGTGCGTGGCATACGAGTTGAAGTCTTCCTCGGGCAGGCCCATTTTGTGCAGGTATTCGCCCGCTGCGCTGTCCAACAAAATGGCGTTCGACGGCGAAAGGTGGTCGGTGGTGATGTTGTCGGGCAGCACGGCCAGCGGGCGCAGGCCCTGCAGCGTGCGCTCTCCCGCCAGCGCGCCTTCCCAATAGGGCGGGCGGCGGATGTAGGTGCTTTGCGGGCGCCAGTCGTAGAGCGGGTCGATGTGGTTGCCGGTCACAACGCCGAGCTTGAACATCGGCTCGTACACCTGGCGAAAATGCGCCGGCTTGACGCTGTGCGCCACCACGGCGTCGATCTCTGCGTCGCTGGGCCAGAGGTCTTTGAGCGTGACCGGCTGGCCGCTCTGGTCCATGCTGAGCACGTCTTTTTCAATGTCAAAGCGGATGGTGCCGGCAATGGCGTAGGCCACCACCAGCGGCGGCGAGGCCAAGAATGCCTGCTGGGCGTACGGGTGGATGCGCCCGTCGAAGTTGCGGTTGCCCGACAGCACGGCGGTGGCGTAGAGGCCCCGGTCAATGATTTCTTGCTGGATGGCGGGGTCGAGCGCGCCGCTCATGCCGTTGCAGGTGGTGCAGGCAAAGCCGACGATGCCAAAGCCCAGCTGCTCCAGCTCTTTCAGCAAACCGGCGTCTTGCAAATACAGCTCGACCGCTTTCGAGCCGGGTGCCAGCGAGGTTTTGACCCAGGGCTTGCGCGCCAAGCCCCGTGCATTGGCGTTGCGCGCCAGCAGAGCCGCTGCGATGACGTTGCGCGGGTTGCTGGTGTTGGTGCAGCTGGTGATGGCGGCAATGATGACGGCGCCGTCGGGCATCAGGCCCTCGGCCTCTTGGTCGCGGGCCATTTGCAGCTTGACCGGGCCGGCAATGCCGCGTGCGGTCAGGTCAGCGGTAGGCAGGCGTTTGTGCGGGTTGGACGGCCCGGCCATGTTGCGCACCACGCTGGACAAATCAAAGCGCAGCACGCGCTCGTATTCGGCGGTCGCCAGCGCGTCGGCCCACAGGCCGGTGCGCTTGGCATAGGTTTCGACCAGCCTGACCTGCGCGTCGTCGCGGCCGGTCAGGCGCAGGTAGTCGATGGTTTGCTGGTCGATGTAGAACATCGCCGCCGTGGCGCCAAACTCGGGCGTCATGTTGGAGATGGTGGCGCGGTCGCCCAGCGTCAGGGCGCTGGCGCCGGCGCCGAAAAATTCGAGGTAGGCGCCCACCACCTTTTGTTGGCGCAGGTATTCGGTCAGCGCCAGCACCACGTCGGTGGCGGTGATACCGGGCTGGGGCTGGCCGGTCAGCTCGACGCCGACGATGTCGGGCAAGCGCATCCACGAGGCGCGCCCCAGCATCACGCTCTCGGCCTCCAGACCGCCTACGCCAATGGCAATCACGCCCAGCGCATCGACATGCGGCGTGTGGCTGTCGGTGCCGACCAGCGTGTCGGGGAAGGCCACGCCATCGCGCGAATGCACCACCGGAGACATTCTTTCGAGGTTGATCTGGTGCATGATCCCGTTCCCCGGCGGGATCACCTCGACGTTTTTGAAGGCGGTTTTGCACCACTCGATGAAGTGGAAGCGGTCTTCGTTGCGGCGGTCTTCCACGGCGCGGTTCTTGGCGAAAGCGTCAGGGTCGAAGCCGGCAAATTCCACCGCCAGCGAATGGTCCACGATGAGCTGCGTGGGCACCACCGGGTTGACCTGCGCCGGGTCGCCGCCGCGCTCGGCAATGGCGTCGCGCAGGCCGGCCAGATCGACCAGCGCCGTCTGCCCCAGGATGTCGTGGCACACCACGCGCGCCGGAAACCACGGAAAGTCCAGATCCCTCTTGCGCTCTATCAGTTGCTGGAGCGAGGCGGTGAGCGTGGCCGGGTCGCAGCGGCGCACCAGGTTTTCTGCATGGACGCGCGCCGTGTAGGGCAGCTTGGCGTAGGCGCCGGGGGCGATGGCCTCGACGGCGTCGCGGGCGTCGAAGTAGTCCAGCGCGGTGCCGGGCAGGGGTTTGCGGTGTTGGGTGTTCATCATGGGGCGGCTGGGGGCAAGCGGATGGATTGTTACTGGCGCTCGCTCAAAGGCACGAACACCTTGTCGTCGGGGCCGGTGTAGTTTGCGCTGGGGCGGATGATTTTGTTGTCGATGCGCTGCTCGATGGCGTGTGCCGCCCAGCCGCTGGTGCGGGCCACCACAAACAGCGGCGTGAACATGGCGGTCGGCACACCCATCAGGTGGTAGCTGACGGCGCTGAACCAGTCCAGGTTGGGGAACATCTGCTTGGCGTCCCACATCACGGCCTCCAGCCGCTCGGCAATGTCGTACATCTTGGTGTTGCTGGCGCTGCCCGAGAGCTGGCGCGCCACACGCTTGATGACCTCGTTGCGCGGGTCGCTTACGGTGTAGACCGGGTGGCCAAAGCCAATCACCACCTCTTTGGCCTCGACGCGGCGACGGATGTCGGCTTCGGCTTCGCAGGGGCTGTCGTAGCGCTTCTGGATTTCGAACGCCACCTCGTTGGCGCCGCCGTGCTTGGGGCCGCGCAGCGCGCCAATGCCGCCGGTGATGCACGAATACAGGTCCGAGCCGGTGCCGGCAATCACGCGGCAGGCAAAGGTGCTGGCGTTGAATTCGTGCTCGGCGTACAGGTTGAGCGAGGTGTGCATGGCGCGCTCCCATTCGGGCGGCGGCGCCTTGCCGTGCAGCAGGTGCAGAAAGTGCGCGCCAATCGAGTCGTCGTCGGTCTCGACCGCGATGCGCTTGCCCTGCGTGCTCCAGTGGTACCAATACAGCAGCATCGAACCCAGCGATGCCAGCAGGCGGTCGGCAATGTCGCGCGCGCCAGGGGTGTTGTGGTCGTCTTTTTCGGGCAGCACGCAGCCCAGGGTCGATACGCCGGTGCGCACCACGTCCATCGGGTGGCTGCTGGCGGGCAGGTGCTCCAGCGCTTCTTTCACGCTGGCGGGCAGGCCGCGCAGGGCCTTGAGCTTGGCTTTGTAGGCGCGCAGCTCGGCGGGCGTGGGCAGCTTGCCGTGTACCAGCAGGTGCGCGATTTCTTCAAACTCGCACACATCGGCCATGTCCAGGATGTCGTAACCCCGGTAATGCAGGTCGTTGCCGGTCTTGCCGACGGTGCACAGGGCGGTGTTGCCCGCAGTCACGCCGGACAGGGCGACGGATTTTTTCGGTTTGAAGGTGGGGCTCAGTGTTTCGCTCATGGTGTCTCCTGGATAGAAATGAAGGAAGGAAATCAGTGCGCAAGCGGCTGCGGGCGGCCTTGTGCATCGACGCAGACCATCTCGAACATGCCGCGCAGCACCTCGACCGGCTCTGTGTGCGGTCGTTGCGGCGGCATCAGGCCGATGACCTGCACGCTCATCGAGCTGCGCCCGCTGCGCACCACCTGGCTTGATAGCTCCAGCGCGCGTCCTTGGGGCACGGGGGCCAAAAAATCAACCTGGCTGCAGCGCGCCATCACCACGTCGTGCCCGGCGTGGCGGCTGGCCGTTACAAAAGCGGCCTTGCTCATCAGCGCCAGGGCTTGGCCCGCAAACAGCGTGCCGTAGTGGTTGGACAGTGGCGGCAGCACCATTTCGGTGAAGTGCAAAACCGGCGCAAGCACCGGCGAAGGAGGGGTGGTTTGGTGCATGATTCGCAATGTACGCAAACCATCTGCACTGCAGAAGGACTGAATTGGCGAATGAATGCGAAGTTTTGTGGCGTTATTTGCGAATGTTGCGAATTTCAAGACGAGAAAAACAATGCGAAAAACTTTCATGGGCGTGCAGTTGCGCCGCCTGCGCGAAGAGCGCGGAATGACCCAGGTGGCTCTGGCGCGTGCGCTGGGGCTTTCGGCCAGCTACCTGAACCAGATCGAGCAGAACCAGCGGCCCATGACGGTGCCGGTGCTGCTCAAGATCAACGCCGAACTGGGTGTGGACGTGCAGCGCTTCTCGGACGACGAAGAGGCCCGCCTGGTGGCTGGCTTGTGCGATGTGCTGGCCGACCAGCCGCCCAGCACTGCACCCGTGGGTGCGGGGGGGATTGCGGGCACGGCCACCCAGGTGTCGATGGCTGAAATCCGCGAGCTGGCGGCCAGCATGCCCGCCGTGGCACGCACGCTGATGGGCTTGCACACCCGCCACCGGCAGGCGCTCGAGCGCATCGAGGCCTTGTCCGAGCGCCTGGGCGATGAGCGCGGCACGCAGGGCGGGGCGGCGCTGCCGCCCATGGCCTATGAAGAGGTACGCGACTACTTTTTTGCCCACCACAACCACATGGCCGAGCTGGACGATGCGGCCGAGCGCTGCGCTGCGCAGTGGCAGCTGGAGCCGCGCCGTGCCGAAGCGGCCCTGGTGCAGCGGCTAGCGCAGGCACACAGCGTACGTGTCGTCACGTCGGGCCCCGATGCGCCCGTACTGGCCGGGGGCGCCCAGCGCCTGTACGACCCGGCGGTCGGCGTGCTCTATCTGGCCAGCCTGCTGGAGCCGGGCCAACGCAATTTTCAGCTGGCAACGCAGCTGGCGTTTCTGGAAATGGAGCCCGTTCTGCAGCGCCTGGCCCAGGACGCTCGCCTGTCGAGCCCGCAGGCGCGCCAGCTGGCGCGCATTGGCCTGGCAAATTACTTTGCGGGTGCGCTGCTCATGCCTTACACCGCCTTCCTGCAGGCCGCTGAGGCCGAGCGCTACGACATCGAGCGGCTGGGGCAGCGCTTTGGCGTCGGTTTCGAGGCGGTGTGCCACCGCTTGTCGATGTTGCAGCGGCCCCAGGCGCGCGGCGTGCCGTTCATCTTTATTCGGGTGGACCGGGCGGGCAACATCTCCAAACGCCAGTCGGCCACGCATTTCCACTTCTCGCGCGTGGGTGGCACGTGCCCTTTGTGGAATGTGTACGAGGCCTTTGCCCAGCCCGGGCGCATCGTCACGCAACTGGCGCGCATGCCCGACGGGCGCACCTATCTGTGGGTGGCGCGCACCGTGCAGCACAGCGGCGGTGCCTGGGGCGCACCGGGCAAGCTGCACGCGGTGGCACTGGGCTGCGACATCCAGCACGCGCCGCGCTGGGTGTATGCCCAGGGGCTGAACCTGACCGACCCGGCCGCCGCCGTGCCCATCGGCATGGGCTGCAAGGTGTGTGAGCGCACCGACTGCCCGCAACGCGCCTTCCCGCCCATGGGCCGCGAGGTGGCCGTTGACGAGCGTCGCAGCACGCTGGCACCGTACCCGGTGGTGCAGGCGCGGGCCGGGTAGGGCCTGTTTTTTGTACCATTGAAAAGCTATAAAAATAATAGCTATTAGCGCTTTACCATAAAGCGTTTTAAGCTGTTTTTGCTTAAAAATTTGTCATGCCACCATGAAGCCCAGGTCCTTTTCAGTGAACTGGCTCAATCGGGGCAGCACCAGGGGCAGATCGGATGCGGACACACCAAACCAGCGTGCCAGCGTTCCGGCATATTGCTCAACCGCCAGGGCGGGCAGGAGGCGCCCCTGGCCCACATCGTCGGGGCCGTTGTTGGCGGGCAGGGGCGCAGGCCCCACAAAACGGCCTCCTTGCACCGCGCCGCCCAGCACAAACTGCGCCGCACCCCAACCATGGTCAGATCCGTCGTTGTTGCTGACCAGCGTGCGGCCAAAGTCGGATGCCGTGAAGGCGGTGACCTGCGAGGCGATGCCCAGCACTTCGGTAGCGCGGTAGAACGCGGCCAGTGCGTTGCCTACCTGGCCCAGCAGGCCCGGGTGAACGCCCAACTGGTTGTCGTGCGTGTCGAACCCACCAATCGAAACAAAAAACACCTGCCGTTTGGCGCCCAATTGTTGGCGTGCAGCGATCATGCGAGCCACCAGCGCCAACTGGTCGGCCAGCCGGTTGCCCGTGGGGAAGGGCGTGGGCACGGGCGTGCCAGCCAGTGCACTGGTGAGTAATTCGCCCGACTGGATGCTGCGCTGTGCAATCCGGGCATGCTCGTTGGCCAGCCAGTGCGGTGACGATGCCGTCATGAGTTGGCGCAGCGCCTGGGATGCCGCGCTGGAGCCAAAAAGCGGACTCTTGATGCCGGTGACAGGCACGGGTCCGCTGGTCGTTACTTGGTAGGGAATGGCCGTGTCGCCCGACAGAAACACCGCATTGCCGGAGACGTTAATGCACGTGAAGGTGGAGATGCCATTGCTGGCGACGGCCAGGTCACCCAGCCGCCCGCCCCAGCCCCGCACGGCGCCCTCGGCCGAGGACGCCTGCCAGTACGACTGCTGGTCGTTGTGCGAAAAAAGCTTGGGGGGCAGCGGCACCGAGCGCGCCATGTACTGCGCCTTGGTGGTGGGCTGGGCCAGCGTGCCCACGTTGTGCAGCACCGCCAGATGGCCTTGGTTGAACAAGGGCAGCAGCCCCGCTGACAGCGTAGGCGCCAGGGCAAACTGGCGGCCATCGGTGGCAGCGGTTGTGGGTTGCAGAACGCAGGGCGCCAGGGCATCGCGGCTGTAGGCGATGTTGCTGCGCAACCCCTGGTAGAGCGCGTGGTGCGTGGTGTCGTAGGGCACCAGCGTGTTCCAGTGGTCGTTGCCCCCTTGCAGAAAAACGCAGACCAGCGCCTTGTAGTCGGGGGCGCTTTGGGCCGCCGCGTCGCTGATGGCGGAAAGGGTCAACGCCCAGGGCGCGGCGCTGGCCGCCAGAGACAAGGCGCCGCCACGGCGCAGAAAGGCCCGGCGCGATGCACTGTCGGGGTCAAACGGGTGGGGTGCGTGCATGGGCGGTCTCATTTCTGAACGATGTAGTCGGGCGCTGCCAGCACCAGGGTCAGCGCGGCGTACACGCGGTTTTGCAGGTCGGCGCCGACCTTGGTGGGCATGGCATTGACGGCGGCCACCACCGTGGCCACCGTGGCGGCCGAAAGCTGGCCGCCGGCCAGGACCACTTGCAGCTCGGCCACCAATGCGGCGCCGTCAGGCGCCAGGCCCAACAAACTGCCGTATTCCAGGCGCAAGTCGCCCACGTTTTTGCTCGCTACGGCACGTTGCATGAAGTTCACATAGCCCGCCACGGTGGACTCGTTGGTGATCTGGAATTCCGGCGCTACCAGTCCCTGGGATGACAGGGCCGTATTGGGCGGCACATAACCCGGCCGGAAAAAATTGAACACCGAGGACGACCGCAGCGGGCTCTGGCCCAAGCGTGAACCAGGATCAGACAAGTCGCCCACGTCCCAGGCCTGGGCGGACGAAGTGGCACCAAAAGCCCGCGCCCAGTGCACAAAGCGGTGCACGGGTTCGCGCAGCTTGCCCCACGATGGGTCTTGTAGGCGGGTTGCGCTGCGAGCCGTTGGGTCCAACAAGATCGCCCGCACGACGGCGCGCAAGTCGCCCCGCACGCCCTGTCCGTTGTTGGCAAACACGGCCGCTACCCGGCGCACATAGGCGCCGCTGGGGTTGCTGGTAACGAGCCGCTGGATGAGCTGGCGGCTCACAAAGGGGGGTACGTTGGGGTGGGCAAACAGCGTGTCGAGTGCCGTGCGCAACGCGGCGCGGGCCTCGGTGCCATCCGCAATGTTGGCGCCTAGGAACTGTTTGGCACCGGTTTCGTAGCGCGAAGGCACTTGTGCCATGGGCCGGACCATCAGCTCCGGAGAGTAGGGCTTGGACAAGCCGGTGCTATCAAGGTCCCACCCGGTGAAGACACGTGCCAGGCCGCTCACATCTTCGCCGCGGTAGGTTTCCACAGGGTTGCCGCCGCGAACGACGGGGGTACCGTCGTCCTGCAACTGCACCAAGCCAATGGTGAAAAGCTGCATCAACTCGCGGGCGTAGTTTTCGTCGGGCTGGCTGCCTGTTTTGGGGTTGGCCTTGGCGTTGCCGCGGTAGGTGAGGTAGTAACCCATTGCGGGGCTCAACGTCAGAGCCTCCAGCAATTGGCGGTAATTGCCAAAAGCGTGGGTTTGCAAAATGTCGAGATAGTTGCCCAGCGCAAACTGGCGCCAGGCGCTGTCCACCCCCAAAACAGAAACCACACAGATTTCCGACAAGGCCAGCACCACCCGCTGGCGCAAGGCGTCAGCGCCCCCGATAAAGGCCCGCCAGACCGTGTTGTCCATACCGCGCTGGCTGTACCGGAACTCTTCGGCGTCGTAGCCGTTGGCATAGAGCCAGGCCACATGGCTGGACGTAGGCGGTAGCGCGAATTGTTCGGTCAGCCAGTCGTTCAGGGGGCGGCGCGCAAGCGCCTGGATTTCGGCCCGCCCGGCACCCAGCGTGGCCTGGCCCAGAAAGAGTGCTGTTTCTTCCAGGCTGCGGGTGTCAGGCAAAGACGGCCCTGCGCCATCTGGCTCCGGAACGCCGGTGTCCGGGTTGGCCTCTCCATCGCTTCCCCCGCCGCAGGCAGCGAGCGCCAGCGTGCTGGCAGCGACTATGGCAGGGGTTGCTATGAGGTGCCGTGGGGCTGTGACAGGACGGGTTTCAGAGACCGGTTCGGCGTCCAGGGAAAGTGAGGGGGGTGCTGTCACAGTGATTTCCTGCAGAGTCGTTCGTCTAGTCTGGCATGCCTAATGGCCGCCCTGGTGGCCTGCAACAACCGTGCACTGGTTGTTTCCAAGTTTTACAAGCACGCACATGGGGTGCGCACAGCTAGTTGCGGTGCAGCGCTCGGGTAACATTGGCGGCTTGTCGGTTGGCTGCCACAGGGCTGTTGGCCGCGCCGTGACTGGCGCTGGCTTTGTGCCCGCGGCGCTGGCCTTACTGGGTGATCCGTGCGTCTCAACTCCATCAAACTCTCCGGCTTCAAGTCGTTTGCTGAACCGACCAACTTCCTGCTGCCTGGCCAACTGGTGGGCGTGGTGGGGCCCAACGGTTGCGGCAAGTCCAACATCATGGATGCGGTGCGCTGGGTGCTGGGCGAGTCCAAGGCGAGCGAGCTGCGCGGCGAGTCGATGCAGGACGTGATCTTTAACGGCACCAACACCCGCAAGCCTGCCAGCCGCTCCAGTGTGGAGCTGATTTTTGACAACGCCGACCACCGCGCCGGAGGCCAGTGGAACCAGTATGGCGAGATCGCCGTCAAGCGCGTGCTGACGCGCGACGGCAGCAGCAGCTACTACATCAACAACCAGCCGGTGCGTCGGCGCGACGTGCAGGACGTTTTTCTGGGCACGGGCCTGGGGCCGCGCGCCTACGCCATCATTGGCCAGGGCACCATCAGCCGCATCATCGAGTCGCGCCCCGAAGAACTGCGCCTGTTCCTCGAAGAGGCGGCCGGCGTCTCCAAATACAAAGAGCGCAGGCGCGAGACCGAAAACCGCCTGCACGACACGCGCGAAAACCTCACGCGGGTGGAAGACATTCTGCGCGAGCTGAACGCCAACCTCGACAAGCTCGAAAAGCAGGCCGAGGTGGCCGCGCGCTACAACGCGCTGCAGGCGGACGTCACCCTCAAGCAGCAGCAGCAGTGGTTCTTGAAGCGCGCCGACGCCGAGGCCGAGCAGGACAAGGTGCGCATGGACGGCCTGCAGGCCGTGAACGACCTGGAAGCGCGTATGGCCGACCTGCGCCATGTCGAGTCCGAGCTGGAGACCATCCGCCAGGCGCATTACGCCGCGGGTGACCAGGTCAACCAGGCGCAAGGCAAACTTTACGAAGCCACGGCCGAAGTGGGCCGCCTGGAGGCCGAGATCCGTTACGTGGTGGAAGGGCGCCAGCGCGTGGAGCAGCGCCTGGTCCAGCTGGCCGAGCAAATTGCGCAATGGCAGGCCCGCCGCGAGGAGGCCGATGCCGAGCTGGAACGACTGGCCGGTGCCGGGGTGGACGCCGAAGAAAAGGCCGAACTGCTCGCCGCGCAGGTGGAAGAGCAAGCCATGCGCCTGCCCGATCTGGAAGAGGCCCTGCGTCAAAGCCAGAACCACGCCAATGAGCAGCGCAGCGCCGTGGTGCAGGTGCAGCAGCAAATCCAGGTGCTGGCGGCCGAGCAGCGCAACATCGACGAACAAAGCCGCCAGTTTGAAACCCGTTTCGAGCGCCTGCGCGCCGACCGCAACGCCCTGGCCGCCCCAGACGAGGCCCGCCTGGCCAACCTGCGCAGCCAGCTCGACGAAGCCCAGGAAGCGCAGGAACTGACCGCCGCCCGGCTGGAAGAACTGCAGGAAACCGTGCCCCGGCTCGACGAAGAGCGGCGCGAGCGCCAGCAGGCCGTGAACCAGGAAACAGCGCGCCAGACCGACCTGTCCGCGCGCATGGAGGCCCTCAAGGCGCTGCAGGAAAAGGTCAAAACCGACGGCAAGCTGCGCCCCTGGCTGGCCAAGCATGGGCTAGACGGCCTGCAGGGCCTGTGGAGCCGCATCCACATCGAGCCCGGCTGGGAAAATGCCCTGGAAGCCGCCCTGCGCGAGCGTTTGAGCGCACTGGAAGTCGGGCGCCTGGACATGGTGCGCGGCTTTGTCGGCGCCGCCGGTGCCGACGCCCCCCCAGCGCGGCTGGCGTTTTTTACCCCACCGGCCGCTGCCGTGCCTGCCCCGGCAGGCAGCCTGCCGCGCCTGGCCGACCTGCTGCGCCTGGAAGATGCAGGCCTGCGCGCCGTGCTGACCGACTGGCTGCAAGGCTGCTACACCGCCCAGACCCTGGACGAAGCCCTGAACCGGCGCGGCCAGCTGCAGGCCGGTGAAGCCATTTTTGTGCCCGGCGGCCATGCGGTGACGGCGCACAGCGTGGGCTTTTATGCCCAGGATTCCGAACAATCGGGCCTGCTGGCCCGCGCCCAGGAAATCGAGCATCTCGAAAAAGAGCTGCGCGCCCAGGCCCTGATCAGTGAAGAAGCGCGCACCGCGCTGGTGCGCGCCGAATCGGGCTACGCCGACGCGGCGCAGCGCCTGACCACGGTGCGCCGCGAAGCCAGCGAGGCCCAGGGCCGCACGCACGAGCTACAGGTCGAGCACCTGCGCCTGTCACAACTGGTGGAGCAGACGCGCGCGCGCAGCGAGCAGATTGGCGCCGATCTGGCCGAGGTCGAGGCGCAGCTGGCCGACCTGCAGGAGCGCCGCGTGACCGCCGAGGCACGCTTTGAAGAACTCGACATGCAACTGGCCGACAACCAGGAGCGCCACGCCCAACTGGGCGACCGCGTGATCGAGGCCGAGCGCAAGCTGGCCGAGAGCCGCGAACAGCAGCGCAGCCTGGAGCGCCAGGCACAAGAGGCCACGTTCTCGCAGCGCAGCCTGGAAGCCCGCCGCGCCGAGCTGGCGCGCACGCTGGACACGGCCGACACCCAGGCCCGGGCCCTGCAGGATGAACGCCAGCGCGCCCAGGGCGAACTCGAACGACTGTCCGACGCCGCTGCGCAAGGCGGCCTGCAAGACGTGCTGGCGCTCAAGATGGAGCGCGAAAAGCAACTGGCCGCGCAGCGCAACCAGTACGACGACCTGACCGCCCGGTTGCGGGCCAGCGATGAGCGGCGCATGCAGCTCGAACGCGCCATGGACCCGCTGCGCGCGCGCATCACCGAACTGCAGCTCAAGGAACAGGCGGCGCGCCTGGGGCTGGAGCAATACACCACGCTGTTGCAGGACGCCCAGGCCGACCTGGAGGCCGTGGCCCAATCGGTGGCCGATGGCAAGGTGCGCCTGTCCGGCTTGCAGTCGGACATCGACCGCCTGCACCGCGAGATTGCTGCGCTGGGCGCGGTAAACCTGGCCGCGCTGGAAGAACTGGCCATCGCCAGCGAGCGCAAGACCTTCCTGGATGCGCAGACCGCCGACCTGACGGAAGCGATGAATACGCTGGAGAACGCCATCCGCAAGATCGACGCCGAAACGCGCGACATGCTGTCAAGCACGTTCGACGCCGTCAACCAGCATTTCGGGCGCATGTTCCCCGAGCTGTTTGGCGGCGGGCAGGCGCGGCTCATCATCACCGGCGACGAAATTCTGGATTCGGGCGTGCAGGTCATGGCCCAGCCGCCGGGCAAAAAGAACCAGACCATCCACCTGCTCTCGGGCGGCGAAAAAGCCCTCACCGCCATTGCGCTGGTGTTCGCCATCTTCCAGCTCAACCCGGCGCCGTTCTGCCTGCTCGACGAGGTGGACGCGCCGCTGGACGACGCCAACACCGAACGCTACGCCAAGCTGGTGACCAGCATGAGCAAGCAGGGCACCCAGTTCCTGTTCATCAGCCACAACAAGATCGCCATGGAAATGGCCGAGCAACTGATCGGCGTGACCATGCAGGAGCAGGGCGTCTCGCGCATCGTGGCGGTAGACATGGAATCCGCCCTGTCCATGGCCGATACATGAAATGCAACACCCTCCTGAGTCGCTTCGCGCCTTCCCCCTGCTCTCGCCTCGCTGCGCGATGCGGGCAGAGGGACGCCCCCAGCGCCCGGATATCGGCATGTGGGCGGCCCTTGCGCGGGGGCCGCTGGTCTGGGCAGCGCCCGTTTCATGCGTCGCGGGTGGCGAGACGCTCCCCGCGATACTGATACCCTAAATATTTCGACCCATGAGCACCCTGCAAATCAGCCTGGCCGTCATTGGCGCCGTGTTGCTGGCCCTGATCGTGGCCTACAACGCCTGGACCACCCACCGCAACACCCCGCGCAAGGCGCTGCCACCCGAGGGCGAGCGTAAACCCGAGTCGCCCGCCCGCCAGGAACCCGCGCTCGACACCGAGCTTGCGCCAGTGCCCGTCAGCGCAGTGCACGGCCTGGACCACGGCCCGGACCCGTCCCTGCACGGTGTGGACCTGGACGACGCCCTGGCACTGCCTGTGCCGCCCCCGGGCAGCCACGACCGCTGGGGCCTGCTGGACCCGCTGATCGACGCCATTGCGCCCATCGTGCCCGAGCACCCCGTCTCGGGCGAAGCCGCCCTGGCGGCCCTGCCGCCCACGCGCCGTGCAGGCAGCAAGCCGTTTTCCATCGAGGGCCTGAACGAAACCACACAGCGCTGGGAAACCCCCGCTCCCCACCAGCGCTACCGGTCGTTCCAGGCGGGGGTGCAACTGGCCAACCGCATGGGCGCGCTCAACGAGATCGAATTCTCGGAATTCGTCATGAAGACCCAGTCTTTTGCCGACGCACTGAACGCCGCCCCGGACTTCCCGGACATGCTGCAGGAAGTCGCCCGCGCACGCGAGCTGGACCAGTTCGCCAGCGAGCACGATGCGCAACTGGCCTTCATGCTGCGCGCGCGCCAGGCGGCCTGGAGCCCTGGGTACCTTCAACAAAATGCGGGCCGGCAAGGCTTTTTGCCAGGAGCCATCCCCGGGCGCATGGTGCTGCCCTCGACCACTGCGGGCCGCACCACGATGCTGGTGCTGGGCTTTGATACGCAGGCCGCCCTGTCTGACGACCCCGAGCAATCGGCGATCCGCGAGTTGTCCATCAGCCTGGATGTCGCCCAGGTGCATCGCAGCGAACAGCCCTTTGCCCGCCTGCGGGAAGTGGCTGCAGCCCTGTGCGAGGACATGGATGGCGTGCTGTGCGACCAGAACGGCACGCCCCTGCCCGCCATGGCCATGGACCCCATTGCCGCCGACCTGGAACAGCTTTACGACCAGCTCGACAGCCGCGATCTTTCGGCTGGCTCGTTGCAGGCGCGCCGTGTGTTCAGCTAGAAGTTGCACCCCCCTGTGTCGCTGCGCTCCTTCATCCCCTCTCTCGCATCGCTGCGCGCTGCAGGAGGGGGGACGCCACCAGCGCCCGTACATGGGAATACTGGCGGCCCTTGCGCGGTGGCCGCTGGTTTGGGCCGCGCCGGTTTCATGCGCCGTTGGTAACGCGCAGTTCCATGAAGTCTGAAATGACCGAAAACTTGGACCTTTTTTCGGCTCCAGAGCCTACGGGTAAAGCGCAAGCAGCTATCGAAATTGAAGCGTTGCGTGCTCGCCTGAACCACTGGGCGCACGAATACTACGTGCAGGATGCACCCTCCGTGCCCGATGCCGAGTACGACCGCGTGTTCCGCGAACTGCAAGCGCTGGAGGCCGCGAACCCGGATCTGGTCGCCCCCGATTCGCCCACGCAGCGTGTGATTGGCGCCGTGATGGAAGGCCTGGCCCCGGTGCGCCATGTGGTGCCCATGCTCAGCATCCACACCGAGACCGATACCGAGGCCAGCGGCGCCCAGGCCTTCGACGCGCGCGTGCGCCGCGAGCTGGGCCTGCAGGAAGCCGACCCGCCCGTGGAATACGTGGCCGAGCCCAAGTTCGACGGCCTGGCCATGAGCCTGCGCTACGAACACGGCAAGCTGGTACAGGCCGCTACGCGCGGCGACGGCGAGGTGGGCGAGGATGTGACGCACAACATCCGCACCATCCGCCAGATTCCGCTCATGCTGCCATCCCAGGCCCCCACGCTCGGCACTGACGTGTCCACGCTGCCCCCCGAGGGGGCGCGTTTTGCCTTGGGGCGGCCCGGCGGCAAAACCGTGCCACCCCTGCTGGAAGTGCGCGGCGAGGTTTACATGCCCCGCGCCGATTTCGACGCGCTCAACGAACGCCAGCGTGCGCAGGGCGGCAAGACCTTCGTTAACCCGCGCAACGCCGCCGCCGGGGCCGTGCGCCAGCTCGACTCGGGCATTGCCGCGCAGCGGCCGCTGCGCTTCTTCGCCTATGGCATCGGCGCCATCACCCCCGAGGCCGAAGGCGGCCCCTCGTTCGCCACGCACTACGAACTGTTGCAGGCCCTCAAACAATGGGGTTTTCCGGTCGCAGAGCAGGTGCAGACTGCGCTGGGCGCTTCTGAATTGGTAGCATTTCACCAGCGCGTCGGCGCCACCCGCGACGCGCTGCCCTACGACATCGACGGCGTGGTCTACAAGGTCAACAGCCTCCAGCTCCAGCGCCAGCTTGGCTTCAAGACGCGCGAGCCGCGCTGGGCCGTGGCGCACAAATACCCGGCACAGGAGATGGCCACGCGCATCGAGGCCATCGACGTGCAAGTGGGCCGCACCGGCAAGATCACGCCCGTGGCGCGGCTGGCGCCGGTGTTCGTGGGCGGCGTCACCGTCACCAACGCCACGCTGCACAACCTGTTCGAGATCCGCAAGAAGGGCGTGCGCGTGGGCGACCAAGTGATCGTGCGCCGTGCGGGCGATGTGATCCCCGAGGTCGTGGGCGTAGTGCCCGGCCCGCGCGCGGGCTACGTCGCCAACTTCCACATGCCCAAGGCCTGCCCCGTGTGCGGCAGCGCCGTGGTGCGCGAGAAGGGCGAGGCCAACCACCGCTGCACCGGCGGCCTGTTCTGCCCGGCGCAGCGCAAGGAAGCCATCCTGCACTTCGCCGCGCGCCGCGCCATGGACATCGAAGGCCTGGGTGACAAGCTGGTGGACCAGCTCGTGGACCAGGGCGTGATCCGCACGCTGCCTGACCTGTACCGCATGGGCCTCACGTCGTTGATTGCCCTGGAGCGCATGGCCGACAAATCGGCGCAGAACGTGCTGGCGGCATTGGAAAAATCCAAACAAACCACCTTCCCGCGCTTTCTGTTTGCGCTGGGCATCCGCCATGTGGGCGAGGCCACGGCCAAGGAGCTGGCGCGCCACTTCGGCACGTTGGACGCCCTCATGGACGCCAGCGTCGAACAGCTTGTGCAGGTCAACGACGTAGGCCCCGTGGTGGCCGAGGCCATCCACACCTTCTTTGCCCAGCCCCACAACCGCGAGGTGGTCGAGCAGCTGCGCGCCTGCGGCGTCACCTGGCAAGAGGGCGCCCCGGCCGAGCGCGCCACCCTGCCGCTGGCGGGCAAGACGGTGGTGCTCACCGGCACGCTCCCCACGCTCAGCCGCGATGCCGCCAAGGACATGCTGGAGGCCGCAGGCGCCAAGGTGGCCGGCTCGGTCAGCAAGAAGACGCATTACGTGGTGGCCGGTGAAGAGGCGGGCAGCAAGCTGGCCAAGGCGCTGGAGCTGGGTGTGCCGGTGCTCGACGAAGCGGGTATGTTGGCACTGCTGGCCCCGCAAGACGTATGAACACCCCGCGCAAACCCATCATCGGCCTGGCCCTGGGCAGCGGCTCGGCGCGCGGCTGGGCGCACATCGGCGTGATCCGCGCGCTGCAGCAGGCCGGCATCAAGCCCGACCTGGTGTGCGGCGCATCGATTGGCGCCGTGGTGGGCGCGGCCTACGCGCTGGGCGAGCTGGACCGCTTCGAGCAATGGGCGCGCGGCCTGACCGGGCGCACCATGTTCTCGTTCATGGATTTCAAGCTGGCGGGCGGCATGCTCAAGGGCGAGCGGGTGATCGACTTCTTCCGCAGCCGCTTCTCCGACCGCCCCATCGAGGCGCTGGACATTCCCTTCGCCGCCGTCGCCACGGGCCTGCATTCGGGCAGCGAGGTGTGGCTGCGCACCGGCTCCACCGCCGACGCCGTGCGTGCCTCCATGGCCTTGCCCGGCCTGTTCACCCCCGCCCAGCGCGAAGGGCGCCTGCTGGTCGATGGCGGGCTGGTCAACCCCGTGCCCGTGTCGCTGGCGCGCGCCATGGGCGCCGACATCGTGATCGCCGTGGACCTGAACGCCGACATCCTGGGCCGCCACCTGCGCAAGCCCGGCACCAACGGTGCGGCCAAGCTGCCCGCCGAGGCACCGGAGGACGATGAGGACACCGCCGGCTGGCTGGACCGCCTGCAGGACGGCTTTGCATCCCTGCTGCCCACCCCCGACCCGGCCCGCGTGCCCGCGCCATCGCTGCTGGAAGTGGTGCTGGCCAGCGTCAACATCATGCAGGTGCGCATCACCCGCAGCCGCATGGCCGGCGACCCGCCCGAGGTGGTGATCGCCCCGCAACTGGCCCACCTGGGGCTGATGGACTTCTACCGCGCCGAAGAGGCCATTGCTGAGGGGCAGCGTGCGGCGGAGAAAACGCTGCCGTTTTTGCAGCAGTTGGGGTTGGGGGCGGTGTGAACGGTTGGGCGGTCTATCGATTTGGATGTGCGATTTCCCGGAAGTATGCGTTGAGGGCTGCAATCGGAAGTTGTTGATCAGCAACTTCTCTAATAGCAGCTATTCGTCTCATATTCATAAATATTGAAATGACTGCCTTGACTATTTTTGGTCAGGGTCGTGACTAGATTGAATAAATCTGCGTAAGATAATCTTGAATTGGCTAAATATGGTTTTTCCGAATAACCAAGCTGTGCACAGTCAAGAAAGGGGGATTTAATGGCCGCGTACATGCCGTCCTATCCGCTTTATAAACAAGCAGAAGAGAAGTTTCTGTCTCGTGGCTACACGCGCGAGGAGGCCAGAGGAAGCTACTATCTTTGGCATCTTTCCCCGACGTTCCCTTTCTATGCGAAGGGAAATACATCGGTTTATATCGATGCGATATATGCGGACTTGGCAAAGCTGCTGGCTAGAATTGAAGGTATCGAGCCCTCAAAGAAAGGCGCTAGGCCGAATGACCGATTTGAGGCGTTTAAGTTTAAATCCGTTCAGCAAAAAACTGGTAGGGTTGTTTACGAATCGTGGAAGTTTGATTTTTCATCTGAACAAGGCTGTAATGCCTTCATGGATATATGCGAAGCGTATGACAAGGGTGGCGTGGAATATGCCAGCGTAGCGCTTGCAGCCGTTGTAGCTAAGGCAGATCCAAAAACCCAACGCACGCAGGTGACAAAGGCCAGAGTTGGTCAACTCGATTTTAGGAAGAATCTAGTACAGCTGTGGAAAACCTGTGCCGTGACTGGCTGCGCTGTTCAGAAGATGCTGAAGGCATCACACATGAAACCATGGGCGGATTCGAATCCTGTAGAAAAACTAGATCCATTTAATGGTCTACTGCTGACCCCGAATCTTGATGCTTTGTTCGATGCTGGTCTGATTTCATTTGACGAAGATGGGAGGATTATTTTTTCGTCAAAGCTATCGGCAGCCGATTTTCTATCACTTGGAGTCATGCCAGATATGAAGCTGCGCAAGATGAATGCTGCACATACACCATACTTAGATATCATCGCACGAATGTATTCCATCCATGATTGAATGATCGAGTGAAAAGGGTGGTTTCGGGGTGAGGCGATGACTCATTGTTTTGCAAAAGCGTTTTGTGTATAGCGGGATTTTTATTAATCATTCATATATATTGAAAGATTTAAAGTGGAGCTTAATGATTTGAAATTTCGATTCTACCAATCTCCTGTAGAAAAGATTTTTGCTAAAATTCGATCGTCCGCTTTTCCGCGTATAGAAACTTCCGATGAAATTGCCAAAGAACTCAAGCGCTACCTTGATTTGGCTGGAAAATATTGTGATTTTTCATGGGATTTGGATAGACCTGCTTTATATCGTGCAAGAAAAAATGATTACGATCAATTCAAAGAATTTCCTCCCTCGGAAATGGGGGCGCCAGATGCAAATCTCGCATCTGATGGTAGAGCTCAGTCGACAGGAGTTTCATTGCTTTATGTTGCAGATACTGTGCCGACCGCTATCGCTGAAGTAAGGCCGGAAATTGGTGAGTACGTCACAATTGGTGAATTCAGAATTAAAAGTGGATATAGGTTGAAAGTCTTGGATCTCACGAGATTTCATGCGCCGAACAATTGTGATAACGATATATTTTGTCTGATTGATCTTTCGAGACGTGCATTTTCTGGGTCAGTCCACCCAAAGGATCCAAAAAAATATTATGCGCATCAATATTTTGTGCAAATGGTGCGCGACCTCTCCTATGATGGCATTGGTTATGAAAGCGCAGTTAATAAGGGTGGTCGATGCTTTGCATTTTTTGATGCCAAAGGGTTTGAGTGCGAGAAAACATTACTTTATCAGGTTAATTCGGTTTCCGTAATTTCTACGAAGGTTGAATTTTCTTCGATGGAAAAGGAATACATCGCCCAGCAAGATGCAGAGATACAGAGGAACAAATAGTGCGGCTCACCGTGAGTTGTAAGTGCAAGGCCGTAATGCTGAGTCCGCGCACTTTGTCGCGAAAGGAGAGTGCTTGCCGTTACTGCTTGAGTCGTATATCGCCGACCATTCGCGACGAGTTGCAAGCCAACACTAGCGCAATTCCAGGCAATCATCTCGAAGCCGCCTCGGCCGCTACAACCCCAAACCGCAATTCCCGCCGATTGGCGGTATAACTGCGCACCTCCCGCCCTCCATGCGGAGGGGCCTGCAAGCCATCCATCCCGCCTGCAAACTCCCAATTTGATAGCTGCTAGCGCTTACCCATCAAGCGCTTGAGCCACTTTTGACTCCAAACCTCATGTTTTTCCCTGCTTTCCTGCGCACGCGCTGGGCCGCGTTGCGGCTGGCGTTCGCGCGTGCCTTGCAGCGGCCCGAAAAGCTGCTGTCGCTGCACAGCCTGCTCTGGGCGCTGATGGCCGCAGGGCTGACGCTGCTGCTGTATGTGCTGGTGCTGATTCCGTTCACGCCGGGCATCCGCGACATTCGCAAGGCCAAGACGGAGCAGCCGGCGCAGTTGGTGGCGGCGGCTGGCAAGCTGCTGGCCGAATACCGCTGGGTGAACCGCGCGTGGGTGCCGCTCAGCGAGATTGCCTCGCCGGTGGTGGACGCGCTGATTGCCACCGCGGACCACCGCTTCTATGGCAACTGGGGCCTGGACTGGCGGCGCACGGCGTCGGCGCTGGTGCGTACGCTGGGGGGCGACAAGCAGGGCGGCTCCACCATTACGTAGCAAGGGCTTGAATGCAGGTTCAGATATCTTTTTTCCGGAGCGCTTCATTCGCTCGTTGTTTATCAGCTTTCTTTTTTTCTTCAGCAGCACGTGATTCCGCGCTCAGCACAGTTCCTTCTAAAGTGAGAGAGGTAATTACTGTCGGCACGCGGGGGAGGCCTGCATATTTCTCGGTGGGTTGAGTTTTTGATTCTTCAATTATCAAACTATCAGACTGGCCCTTGATTTCACATGTTCTAGTGCTGATTTCAGCACTGCTGTCCGGTTTAATGCTTTTTGTGGTGCATTTAAATCTTACGGTTGTGCCATTTTCAGAGGTGAGTTTTTCCTCGAGAGCGGTTTTAAGTTCATCCAGAGAGCCATTGAAGGTCGTTTTGTATTTGTAGATTTCGCCCTTGTCATTCGTATTGGCTACGAAACTCCTTTTTTCTCCGAAGTAATCGTAATCGAACATGTATGCATTCGCGGAGAAATTTTTCGCATTCTTTAATTTTTTGACATTTTTGCCGATGGCAAGATCTTTGAGGGAAATCGCCTTTTGGACTTTGGCTTGATCTGGTGCGGCGGGTGTGGCGGGTGTGGCGGGTGTGATTTGTTCTTGTTTTTTATTTGGTTGAGTGGCTTCGTCTGAACATGCTGTCAAAAAATAAAGACTGCATGCGAAAAGAATTGAAGGTCTGATAAATTCTTGCATAGTGGATTCCGTTGACGCTTGCCCATCAAACGCTTGAGCCAATTTTGACCCAAATTCCCATGTCTTTCCCTGCTTTCCTGCGCACGCGCTGGGCCGCGCTGCGGCCGGTGTGGGCGCGCCTGCTGCAGCGGCCCGAAAAGCTGCTGTCGCTGCACAGCCTGCTCTGGGCGCTCATCGCCGCCGGGCTGGCGATGGTGATGTATGTGCTGGTGCTGATCCCGTTCACGCCGGGCATCCGCGATATCCGCAAGGCCAAGACGGAGCAGCCGGCGCAGTTGGTGGCGTTTGACGGCAAGCTGCTGGCCGAATACCGCTGGGTGAACCGCGCCTGGGTGCCGCTCAGCGAGATCGCCCCGCCGGTGGTGGATGCGCTGATCGCCACCGAGGACCATCGGTTTTATAGCCACTGGGGCCTGGACTGGCGCCGCACCGCGTCGGCGGTGGTGCACACGCTGGGGGGCGACAAGCAGGGCGGCTCCACCATTACGCAGCAGCTGGCGCGCAACCTGTACCCGGAGGACATTGGCCGCGCGCCCACGCTCACGCGCAAGATCAAGGAGGCGATCACGGCGCTGAAGATCGAGGCGCTGTACTCCAAGGACGAGATCCTGGAGACCTACCTGAACACCGTGCCCTTCCTCTACAACGCTTACGGCATCGAGATGGCGGCGCGCACGTATTTCGACAAGTCGGCCGACGAGCTCAACGTGCTGGAGAGCGCCACGCTCATCGGCATGCTCAAGGGCACGGCCTACTACAACCCGGTGCTCAACCCCGAGCGCGCCCAGGCCCGGCGCAACACCGTGCTGGCGCAGATGAAGAAGCGCGGCAAGCTGGCCGAGGCGGAGTACGCCGCGCTCAGCAAGCGCCCGCTGCGCATCCGCTTCGAGCGCCAGGTGGAGGCGGCCGGCCCCGCGCCGCACCTGGCGCAGCAACTGCGCAAGCAGCTCATCGACTGGGCCGACCGCAACGGCTACAGCCTGTATGCCGATGGGCTGGTAATCCGCACCACCATCGACTACCGCCTGCAGCAGCTCGCCAACCAGGCCGTGGCGCGCCAGGGCAGGGCGCTGCAGGGCGTGGCCGACGGGGCCTGGGCCGTGCGCAATGCCTGGAACCCCAAGGGAGCGCTGGTGCAGCAGCTGGTGCGCGAATCGGCGCGCTACGAATCTGCCGTGGCCAAGGGCGCCGCGCCCGACGATGCGCTGAAGGACCTGCTGGCCGACCCCGCCTTCCTGCGCTTGCTGCGGCAAGAAAAGACGCGCGTGCAGGCCGGCTTCATGGCCATGGACCCGCGCACGGGCGAGGTGCGCGCCTGGGTGGGCAGCCGCGACTTTGCGCAAGACCCGTTCGACCACGTGCAGGCCGCGCGCCGCCAGCCGGGCTCCACGTTCAAGCCCTTTGTATACGGCGCCGCGTTCGACCAGGGCCTGCTGCCCACCGACACGCTGATGGACACCGCCGTGGAGATTCCGCTGGGCAACAAACAGGTGTGGCGCCCCACGGACGGCAACAAGCCGCCCAGCGACATGCCCATGACGCTGAGCGACGGCCTGGCGTTTTCCAAGAACACCATCACCGCGCAGCTCATGCAGCAGGTGGGCCCGCTGCGCGTGGCGCAACTGGCGCGTGCCATGGGCGTGCGCGAATCCAAGTTGGACGTGGTGCCGTCGTTGGCGCTGGGCACCAGCCCGGTCAGCCTCAAGGAAATGGTGGCGGCCTACGGCGCCATTGCCAGCGCCGGCAGCTACCACGCGCCCCGGGTCATCACGCGCATCGAAGACAAGAACGGCAAGGTGCTGGAAGACTTTGCCCCCGCCGCGCCCGAGCGGGTGCTGGGCCTGACGGCGGCGCAGCAGTTGCGCGACGCCCTGCGCGGCGTGGTGGACAAGGGCACGGGCGTGGCCATCCGCAGCCGCTACGGCATCAGCGCCGACGTGGCCGGCAAGACCGGCACCACGCAGGACAACACCGACGGCTGGTTCATCCTGATGCACCCGCAGCTGGTGGCGGGCGCGTGGGTGGGTTTCAATGACGGGCGCATCACCCTGCGCAGCGACTACTGGGGCCAGGGCGCGCACAGCGCGCTGCCCATGGTGGGCGAGGTGTTCCAGCAGGCGCTGCGCGCCAAGGTGATCGACGGCAAGCAGCGCTTCATCGACGAGGAAGAGAGCAGCTGGGTGGGCAGTGCCGTGGCCGGCGTGCGCAACTGGGTGTACGACCTGTTCGGCCGCCGCACCGGCGGGCCGGATGGCCCGGAAAACGCCCCAAGCGCCTTGCCAGTGCCTGGCGCTGCGCCCGCCGCGTCGGCCCCCGCCGAAGCCGAGCGCCCCGAGATCACCGAAGCCCCGCTGGTGCCGCTGGAGAACGCGACGCCCCGGGCGCAGCCCTTGCCGCCGGTCACGTACGACGAGGAGCCGGAGGCTGCCCGCCCCGGGGCAGCACCTGTGCCGCAGCCGGGCATTGTGATGACAACGCCCCCTGCGCCGCAGCCAGGCATCGTGCTCACCACGCCAGTGCAGCGCGGCGTGGTGGTGCCAGCGCCGGTTCCGGCGCAGGGCAACGTGCCGTTTTTTGTGGAAACGCGCCCCTGAGGGGGAGGCGCCGCTATTCGATATCGACGCAGTGCAGGCCGAAGGCGCCCGCCCGGCGGTCGGCAAAGTAGCACACCAGCGTTTCCTTGACGGTGCGGAAGGCCAGCTCGTCCCAAGGTATCTCGTCCTCGGTGAACAGGCGCGCTTCCTGGGTTTCGTAGCCGGGGTTGAAGTGCTCGCTCAGCAGCGTGGCGCGGTAGAACAAATGCACCTGGCCCACGCGGCGCACGTTCAACACGCTAAAGAGCGGGCCCATCTCGATCTGCGCGCCCGCTTCTTCGTCGGTCTCGCGGGCGGCGCCTTCAGAGGTGGTCTCGTTCAGCTCCATGAAGCCTGCGGGCAACGTCCATTTGCCCTTGCGGGGCTCGATATTGCGTTTGCACAGCAGCACCCGGCCATCCTGCAATACGGGCACCGTGCCCACCACGTTCAGGGGGTTTTCGTAGTGCACGGTATGGCATTGCGGGCACACGGCGCGCTCGCGGGTATCGCCATCATCGGGCAGTCGGTAGACCACGGCTGTGCCACAGGCACGGCAGTGTTTGATCTGGTGGTGAAAGATCATGCAGCTGTTTTATATAAAAATGGGCTATAACGCTTATCAGTCAAGCGCGAGCAGCTATCAAAAAAGGAGTTAAGCGCACCGCTCAAACCAGCTGCAGGCGCAAAGTGCCCAGGCCGTCTACGCCACCTTCGAGCACATCGCCGCGCACCACGGCACCCACGCCTTCGGGCGTGCCGCTGAAAATCAGGTCGCCCGGTTGCAGCTCCCATGCGGCCGAGAGGTGCTCGATGGTCTCGGCAATGTTCCAGATCAGCTGCGCCACGGTGCTGCGCTGGCGATCTGCGCCGTTGACCTGCAGCCAGATGGCCGCCTGTGCCACGTCGCCCGCTTGCGCGGCCGGGGTGATGGGGCCGATAGGCGCGCTGTGGTCAAAGCCTTTGCCGATGCACCAGGGGCGGCCCTGTTTTTTCATGTCGTTCTGCAGGTCGCGGCGCGTCATGTCCAGGCCCACGGCATAACCAAAAACATGCTCCAGCGCATTGGCCGCCGCAATGCCGCGACCGCCCTTGCCAATGGCCACGACCAGTTCGATTTCATGGTGCAGGTTGCTGGTCAGGCTGGGGTAGGGCATTTGGCCTGTCTGGCCGGCCTCGACCGGCAGTGCCGCATCGGCCGGTTTCATGAAGAAAAACGGGGGCTCGCGTCCAGTGAAACCCATCTCTTTGGCATGTTCCTCGTAGTTGCGACCCACGCAGTAAATGCGGTGTACGGGAAAGCGCTCGCTGCGGCCCACCACGGGCACGGTGGTCACGGGGGCAGGGGGGAAAACGGTGCTCATGCCAAGTCTTTCTTCTTTTGCGGTTCGACGCCGTTCAGTGTGCCATGCATCGCCTTTCACCATCCAATGGGCACCCAAAACACTACACTGGTGGCCATGGCACAGAGCTTCGATCTTCACCAAGCGCCGGGGCACCTGGTACGGCGCGCGCACCAGCGCACGGTGGCCCTTTTCATGGAAGAGGCGGCCGCTTTCGATGTCACTCCCGTCCAGTTTGCGATCCTCAACGCGCTGCTGGCCCAGCCAGGCGAAGACCAGATCACCCTGGCGGGCCGTGTGGCCCTGGATGCCGCCACGCTGGGTGCCGTCGTCACCCGCCTGCAAGCGCGCAACCTGGTCCGCCGCGAGAGCGACCCCGGCGACCGCCGCCGCAAACTGCTGTGGTTGACGCCCGAGGGCGAGACCCTGGCGCAGCAACTCACGGGCCCTGCCCAGCGTGTGCAGGAGCGCCTGATGGCGCCGCTGCCGCCGCACGAGCAGGCCCTGTTGAAACAATTGCTGGCGCGGCTGGTTTTTAGCGGCGAAAGCTGATGGCCGCATTCCACCCCGATTGGCTGCGCCCCGATTGGCCCGCGCCTGTGCAGGTGCATGCCTTGTGCACCACCCGTGTCGGCGGGCACAGCCGGGCGCCTTTTGACGCGCTCAACCTGGGCGACCATGTGGGCGACGACCCACAGGCCGTACAAGGCAACCGGCGGGTGCTGCAGGAGGCCCTGCAGCAGGCCACACCTGGTGCGCGGGCCATTTTTCTGCAACAGGTGCATGGCACGCAGGTGGTGGCCTTGCGCCCCGACCTGGCCGATGGCTCTGTGGCCGATGCCTGCGTGACCACCACGCCCGGCCTGGCCTGCACCATCATGGTGGCCGATTGCCTGCCGCTGCTGTTGACCAATCTGCAGGGCACCGCAGTGGCCGCAGCCCACGCGGGCTGGCGCGGGCTGGCGGGCGTGGGCGTGGGCGGCTGGGGCGTGATCGAGACTGTTTTCAAGACATTTTCGGCTCAAACGCTTTCACATCAAGCGCAAGCAGCTACAAACTCAATAGCATCCAGCGGCTTGTCAGAAACGGACAGTCGTTATGTCGCCAGCCAGACGCTGGCCTGGCTGGGCCCGTGCATCGGCCCGCAGGCTTTTGAGGTGGGCCCCGAGGTGCGTGCCGCTTTTTGTGCACACGATGCAGCGGCAGCGCAGCATTTCACCGAACATGCTCCTGGCAAGTTTCTGGCCAACCTGGCAGGGCTGGCGCGCCAGCGTTTGCAAGCGCTGGGCATTGGTCAGGTGTATGGCAACGACGGCAGCCCCGGCTGGTGCACTGCGTCGCAGCCGTCACGCTTCTTTTCGCACCGGCGCGACAGCGCCGTCCTCGGCGGCAGCGGGCGCATGGCGGCCTGCATCTGGCTCGGCTGAGCCGCCATCGGCCTCAACGCTCTGCGCCTGGGCCTCGCGTTCGGCCATGGCCCGGGCATGCAGCGCGCGCTTGCGCCCCGGGGTGCCCAGGATGTAGCCCACGATGCCCATGGGCAGCAGGCCATACAGCGTGAAAGTGATGATGGCGCCCATGACAGAGCCCGCCGGGCTGGTGGCTTCGGCAACGGCCATCAGCACGGTCACATACAGCCAGGCAATCAGAACCAGGTACATCAGGGCGCTCGGGTAAGTTAGATGGAGGGAAGGGCGGTTACCATACCAGCACATCCCCGCAAGATCGGCATTATTCAGACGAAAGCCCCGCAGCGGGCGGGCTTTTGCCACACCAGGAGACAGCATGGATTCGGACGCACTCTGGGCACAAAGCGCCCAGCAATTCCAGCAAATCTTTGGCGAAACCTGGCAGCGTGCGCTGCAGTCGTTCCAAAGCATGGAGTCACCGGCCGTTGCGGGTGAAGCCCCGGCGATCCGGCTGGCGCCCGAAAAAATCAAGGCGCTGCAGTCGCAATACATGGAGGAAGCGGGCAAGCTGTGGCTGCAGGGCCTGCAAGGCGCCCCAGAAAAACCAGCCGACAAGCGTTTTGCTGGCGAGGGATGGGCCAGCAACCCGGTGGCGGCTTACTCGGCCGCCGCCTACCTGCTCAACGCACGCACCCTCATGGGCCTGGCCGATGCAGTGGACACCGATGCCAAGACCCGTGCCCGCATCCGCTTCGGGGTAGAGCAGTGGATTGCCGCCATGGCGCCCAGCAACTACCTGGCCTTCAACGCCGAGGCCCAGAAGAAAGCCATCGAAACGCAGGGCGAGAGCATTGCCCAGGGTATGGCCAATCTGCTGCACGACCTGCGCCAGGGCCATGTCTCGATGACCGACGAAACCCTGTTCGAAGTGGGCCGCAACGTCGCTACCACCGAGGGCGCCGTGGTGTACGAGAACGAGTTGTTCCAGCTCATCGAATACAAACCGCTGACGGCCAAAGTGTATGAGCGGCCCTTCCTGCTCATCCCGCCGTGCATCAACAAGTTCTACATCCTCGATCTGCAGCCCGAGAACTCGCTCATCCGCTACGCGGTAGAACAGGGCCAGCGCACCTTTGTCGTCAGCTGGCGCAACCCCGATGCGTCGCTGAAGCACAAGACCTGGGACGACTATGTGGAGCATGGCGCCATCGAGGCGATCGACGTCGTGCAGCAAATCTCGGGGGCGCCGCAGATCAACGCCCTGGGTTTTTGCGTGGGCGGCACTATTTTGAGCAATGCGCTGGCCGTACTGGCTGCGCGCGGCGAGGACCCGGTGGCCAGCGCCACCTTCCTGACCACGCTGATCGACTTTACCGATACCGGCATCCTTGATGTGTTCATCACTGAGGCGTTCGTGCAGTTCCGTGAACTGCAGATGGGCCAGGGCGGCATGATGAAGGGCCAGGATCTGGCGTCCACCTTCAGCTTCCTGCGCCCCAATGACCTGGTGTGGAACTATGTGGTGGGCAACTACCTCAAGGGCGAGACGCCGCCGCCGTTCGACCTGCTCTACTGGAACAGCGACAGCACCAACCTGCCGGGACCGTTCTATGCCTGGTACCTGCGCAACATGTACCTGGAGAACAACCTCATCAAGCCGGGCAAGCTGACCGTGTGCGGCGAGAAGATCGACCTGGGCAAGGTCAAGCTCCCGACGTATGTCTATGGCTCGCGCGAGGACCATATCGTGCCCATCAACGCGGCTTATGCCAGCACGCAGGTGCTACCCGGCAAGAAGCGCTTTGTCATGGGCGCATCGGGCCATATTGCCGGCGTCATCAACCCGCCTGCCAAGGGCAAGCGCAGCCATTGGATCCGTGCCGATGGCAAGCTGCCCAAAACGCTGGACGCCTGGCTGGAGGGCGCCCAGGAACACCCGGGCAGCTGGTGGACCGACTGGTCCGGCTGGCTCAAGGGCCATTCCGGCAAGGAAATTGCAGCGCCCAAGACCTACGGCAAGGGCAGCAAGTTCAAAGCCATCGAGCCGGCGCCGGGCCGTTACGTTAAGCAAAAGTCCTGAATCGGAACACCCCCCTATGTCGCTTCGCTCCTTCCCCCCGCTCTCGCAGCGCTGCGCGCTGCGGGCAGGGGGACGCTCCCAGCGCAGCGGGGCGGCCCTTGCGCGGGCGCCCTTTTCTAGGCTACGCCCGTCGTGGATGCTGCGAACGTTGAATGGATAGCTGACATACAACACGGACACAAGCTCTTTGTTTCCTCCCCATCGGATCTGCTGCATGCAGCGGGCCCATTTTTTGAAGTAGCCGCAAGAAGGAATCACCATGGAAGACATCGTCATCGTTTCGGCCGCCCGCACCGCTGTGGGCAAATTTGGTGGCGCGCTGGCCAAGACGCCGGCCACCGAGCTGGGCAGCATCGTGATCCGCGAAGCCATGGCACGCGCGGGCCTGCAGGCCGACCAGATTGGTGAAGTCATCATGGGCCAGGTGCTCGCGGCTGGCGTAGGCCAGAACCCCGCCCGCCAGGCCATGATGAAGGCCGGTGTAGCCAAGGAAACGCCTGCGCTCACCATCAACGCCGTGTGCGGCTCCGGCCTCAAGGCCGTGATGCTGGCGGCCCAGGCCGTGGCCACGGGCGACAGCGAGATCGTCGTCGCCGGCGGGCAGGAGAACATGAGCCTCTCGCCCCATGTGCTGAACGGCTCGCGCGACGGCCAGCGCATGGGCGATTGGAAGCTGACCGACACCATGATTGTTGACGGCCTGTGGGACGTTTACAACCAGTACCACATGGGCATTACCGCCGAAAACGTAGCCAAGCAGTACGGCATCACGCGCGAAATGCAGGATGCGCTGGCCCTGGCCAGCCAGCAAAAAGCCGCGGCGGCACAAGATGCGGGCCGCTTTGCCGACGAAATCGTCGGTGTGAGCATCCCCCAGCGCAAAGGTGACCCTGTTGTCTTCAACGCGGACGAATACCTCAACCGCAAGACCAATGCCGAAGCGCTGGCAGGCCTGCGTGCAGCGTTTGACAAGGCCGGCAGCGTAACGGCTGGCAATGCCTCGGGCATCAACGATGGTGCTGCGGCTGTCGTGGTGATGAGCGCCAAGAAGGCGGCGGCCCTGGGCCTCAAGCCCCTGGCCCGTATTGCGGCGTTTGGTACCAGTGGCCTGGACCCGGCCATCATGGGCATGGGCCCGGTGTCCGCATCGCGCAAGGCCCTGCAGCGCGCAGGCTGGAATGCCGCGGACGTGGATTTGTTCGAGCTGAACGAAGCGTTTGCCGCCCAGGCCTGCGCCGTGAACAAGGAACTGGCCATCGACCCCGCCAAGGTCAATGTGAATGGCGGCGCCATCGCCATCGGCCACCCCATCGGTGCATCGGGCTGCCGCATCCTGGTGACGCTGCTGCACGAAATGCAGCGCCGCGATGCCAAGAAGGGCCTGGCAGCGCTGTGCATCGGCGGTGGCATGGGCGTCTCTCTGGCTCTGGAACGTTAATGCCTGCTTCCCGGTGCGACTGCTCTGTGAGCGTCGCATCCGCGGCCTTGTTGGTGTTTTCCTAGGCCGAGCGACTGCAAATGTTGGTTAGAGTGGATACGGATACCGAGAAGCAACCAGGAGATCACAGATGAGTAAAAAAGTAGCGTATGTCACAGGTGGCATGGGCGGAATTGGAACCGCCATTTGCCAGCGTTTGCACAAAGACGGCTTCACGGTCATAGCGGGCTGCGGCCCCACGCGCGATTTCACCAAATGGCTGGACGAGCAGAAAGCACTGGGCTTTAGCTTTCACGCATCGGTGGGCAACGTGGGTGACTGGGATTCCACGGTAGAGGCCTTCGCCAAAACCAAGGCGGAGCACGGCACCATCGATGTGCTGGTCAACAATGCCGGCATTACCCGCGACCGCATGTTCCTCAAGATGACCCGCGAGGACTGGGACCAGGTGATTGAAACCAACCTCAACAGCATGTTCAACGTCACCAAGCAGGTGGTGGCGGACATGGTGGAAAAGGGCTGGGGGCGCATCATCAACATCAGCAGCGTGAATGGCGAAAAAGGCCAGGCCGGGCAAACCAACTATTCGGCCGCCAAGGCCGGCATGCACGGTTTCAGCATGGCGCTGGCACAGGAACTGGCCACCAAGGGCGTGACGGTAAACACCGTGAGCCCTGGCTACATCGGCACCGATATGGTCAAGGCGATTCGCCCCGATGTGCTGGAGAAGATTGTCGCCACCGTCCCGGTCAAGCGCCTGGGCGAGCCCAGCGAGATCGCCTCCATCATCGCCTGGCTGGCCTCGGAAGAGGGCGGTTATGCGACCGGCGCTGATTTCTCGGTCAATGGTGGACTGCACATGGGCTGAAGCCCCACCGGGCAACCATTCCTATGGGCCGCCTTCGGGCGGCCTTTTTATGGCCATCTGCAAACATTCCGCACGGAAAGCAAAAAGCCCGCAGGCGCGGGCATTTGCGTTGGAAGATGCGCCTTGGAGGCGCTTTCGCAACCGGTCAGAAACGGGCGGGAGAGCGCTTGCGATCGCGTTCGTCTTCAGGCCAAGCAGTCAAGATGTTGTTTGCAGTCATGTGGAAAACTCCTGTGATGGACATACAACGGAGCGACCGCACGCCGGGTTGACGCATCTGATCAAAAAAATGCAACGAGGGATAACCCCTGGTAATTTGATGTGTGCTCAGCAATTAAAAACGATAGCTACCAGCGCTTTACCATCGGGCGCTAGGGGGTGAAAATCCCCTCAATTTAATACGAAATCAAACACTGAAAGAAGCCGCTTCCAGTTGCGAAGAAAGCTCGAGCCAGCGTTCTTCCAGGGTCTGCGTTTCATCACTACCGGTTTTCAGGCGACGCCCGCAGTCGGCAATCTCGGCAGGGGGCAGCGCCTGCGTCAGCCGGTCTTCCAGCACCCGGCGTTCTTCGGTCAGTTCCTTTAAACGCTTGTCGATCTGCTCAAGCTCACGCTTGTAGGGGCGCAGCTTGTCGGTCATTTGCTGGCGCGCCTGGGCGTCCTGCTTGCGCTGTTCCTTGGCGTCAACCGCCGGTTTGCTGTCTGTGTGCGGCTTGGCGATGGTTGGGGCCGGTGTGGCCACGGCCATCGGGGCGGAACGTTGCTCAGCCGCTGCCTCGTTCTTCGCCAGTTCGCGCTGGCGCTTGGCCTCGTCGAGCAGGTAGCGCTGGTAGTCGTCCAGGTCGCCGTCGAACGGTCCGACTGCCCCGCGTCCCACCATCCAGAACTCGTCACATACGGCGCGCAGCAAGGCGCGATCGTGGCTGACCAGCATGACGGTGCCCTCGAACTCATTGAGCGCCATGGAGAGCGCCTCGCGGGTCGCCAAGTCAAGGTGGTTGGTCGGCTCGTCCAGCAGCAGCAGGTTGGGGCGCTGCCAGACGATCATGGCCAGCACCAGGCGAGCCTTCTCGCCGCCGCTCATGCTGCCCACACTCTGTTTGACCATGTCGCCGCTGAAGTTGAAGCTGCCCAGGTAGCTGCGCAAATCTTGCTCCCGGCTGGGTTCGCGGCTGTTGGGGCCTGCTTCCTTTGCCAGGCGAATCATGTGTTCCAGCGGGTTCTCGTGCGGCCGCAGCACATCGAGTTCTTGCTGTGCGAAATATCCGATCGACAGGCCCTTGCCTTCGGTGATGGTGCCTGCCAGCGGCGCCATGGTGCGGGCAATGGTCTTGACCAGGGTGGATTTGCCCTGGCCGTTGGCGCCCAGGATGCCGATGCGCTGGCCCGCCAGCACACTGCGGCTGACTTTCTGCAGGATGGTGGTTTCCACCCCGTCCTCGCCCAGGTAGCCGAAGGACGCATCGCTGATCGCCAGCATCGGATTGGGCAGGTTGGCCGGTTCCTTGAATTCAAAGGTGAACTCGGCATCCGCCAGCACCGGGGCAATTTTCTCCATGCGCTCGAGCGCCTTGACCCGGCTTTGCGCCTGTTTGGCCTTGCTGGCCTTGGCCTTGAAGCGCGCAATGAACTTCTGCAAATGGGCAATTTTGTCCTGCTGCTTGGAGAAACTGGTCTGCTGTAACTCTAGCTGCTCGGCGCGCAAGTCTTCGAACTTGCTGTAGTTGCCGCCGTAGCGCGTCAATTGCGCGTGGTCTATGTGCATGGTCACATTGGTCACGGCGTCAAGAAACTCACGGT
Source organism: Simplicispira sp. 125 (assembly GCF_003096555.1). Classification (NCBI taxonomy): domain Bacteria; kingdom Pseudomonadati; phylum Pseudomonadota; class Betaproteobacteria; order Burkholderiales; family Comamonadaceae; genus Simplicispira; species Simplicispira sp. 125. The sequence goes on from NZ_QEKM01000001.1 coordinate 1,128,516, forward strand.
CGTGGCTGATGACGATCATCGTGCCTTCGTAGCGCTTGAGCCAGGCTTCGAGCCAGACCAGTGCGTCCAGGTCCAAGTGGTTGGTGGGCTCGTCGAGCAGCAGCAGGTCGCTCGGGCACATCAGCGCGCGCGCCAGCTGCAGGCGCATGCGCCAACCGCCGGAGAAGCTGTTGACGGGCTTGTCCAGTTCGGAAACCTTGAAGCCCAGGCCGAGGATGAGTGCCTGCGCGCGAGGCATGGCGTCGTGTGCACCGGCGTCGTGCAGGTCGGTATAGGCGTGCGCAATGGCCATGCCATCGTCTGCCGCTTCGGCGGCCACAAGCTGCGCCTGCATTTCCATCAGCCGCGTGTCACCTGCGACGACAAAGTCGGTCGCGGGCTCATCTGTCTCGGGCATGTTCTGTGCCACCTGAGACATGCGCCACTGTGTTGGGATAAAGAAATCGCCGCCGTCTTCATGTAAACCGCCGTTGAACAGAGCGAACAGACTGGATTTGCCAGCCCCGTTGCGGCCGACGAGGCCGACATGCTCTCCGGGGTTGATGGTGGCGTTGACACGGTCGAGCAGCACCTTGGCGCCGCGGCGGAGAATGACGTTTTTAAGAGTAATCATGGAATAGAAGGCCTTGGGGTGATTATCCCGCGCAGCGCCGGTCAGGGTCGAAGCGAGCGGGAGCCCCCAGAAAAATGAAAGACAAACGCCACCTGCGTGCCAGGACGCAGGGAGCCGCTGTTCAGAAAAACGGTAAGCCCAGCTAACGCAGGCCCGCGCCGCCGCGCAGGGCGGCCTGGGTAATGAGCAATACTTGGTCGGAGCCCGCACTTGTGTCCAGCCAAAACACCGGCAGATGGGGAAAAGCGGCCTCAAAATGTGCGCGCTCGTTGCCGATCTCCAGCAGCAGCACGCCATCCTCGGAAAGATTCTCCGGAAGGTCTCGCAGCAAGTGGCGAATGAAATCCATGCCGTCCGATCCTCCTGCCAGCGCCAGTTCGGGTTCGGCCCGATATTCAGGCGGCAGGCCCTGCATGCTGTGCGTGTTGACGTAGGGCGGATTGCAAATCACCAGGTCCCACGGGCCGGCTACATTGGCCAAGCCATCGGACTGCAGTAGGGCAATGCGCTTCTCAAGACCGTGCTTGACCACGTTGATGTGTGCAACCGCCAGCGCATCGGAAGAAATATCAGCGCCCGTGACGGCGACATCAGGCCATGCCATGGCCGCCAGTATGGCCAGGCTGCCATTGCCAGTGCATAAGTCGAGTACGCGGTGCGTGTGCTCGCTAAGGAAAGCATCCACACCCCCCTCCGCAATCAACTCGGCAATCAGGCTGCGCGGCACGATGGCGCGTTCGTCCACATAGAACGGCACCCCCTGCAGCCAGGCTTCGCGCGTGAGGTAGGCGGCGGGTTTGCGCGTGCTGATGCGTTCTTCAAAAAGTGTAGCTACCAGCGCTTTCTGGATGGGCGTTACGGGCTGATTTTGCTTTGAATCGGGGGCGTCGCCAAGCGGGGTGTCCAACGGCAGCCCCAGGCGCCAGAGCACCAGCCATGCGGCTTCGTCGTGGGCGTTGGTGGTGCCATGGCCGAAGGACACGCCAGCGGCCTGAAGCTGCTGCGCACCCGACGCGATGAGGGCGCCCACGGTGTCGCCGGCGAGCGGCGGCAAGGATGTGGCGGGGGCCGCACTCATGCGGCCTGCGCGCCAGCCAGGGCCTGCGCGTGGAGGTTTTCGAGCGTGCGGCGGTAGATGTTCTTGAGCGGCTCAATGTCCACCAGCGCGATGTGCTCGTCGATTTTGTGAATGCTGGCGTTGGGTGGACCACACTCGATGACCTGGGGACAGAGGGTGGCGATGAAGCGGCCATCGCTGGTACCACCAGTGGTCGAGAGTTCGGTGGTGATGCCCGTCTCGTCGGCAATGGCCTGCTGCACAGCAACCACCAGCTCGCCGGGGGTGGTCAGAAAGGGCTGGCCGCCCAGCGTCCATTGCAATTCGTATTCGAGTTCATGGCGGTCAAGCACGGTGTGCACGCGCTGTTTCAGGCCTTCGGCGGTAGATTCGGTGCAGAAGCGGAAGTTGAAGTCGATAACGACATCGCCCGGAATGATGTTGCTTGCACCCGTACCACCGTGGATGTTGCTCATCTGCCAGCTGGTGGGCTGGAAGAAGGCGTTGCCCGCGTCCCAGCGCATGGCGGCAAGTTCTGCCAGCGCGGGCACTGCCTGGTGAATGGGGTTGCGTGCCAGATGGGGGTAGGCGATGTGGCCCTGGATGCCGCGCACGGTGAGCTTGCCGCTGAGCGTGCCGCGACGTCCGTTCTTGATCATGTCCCCCGTTTTGCGCACGGCAGTGGGTTCGCCCACGATGCAGTAGTCCAGTTGCTCGCCTTGGGCACGCAATTGCTCGACGACCACCTTGGTGCCGTCGACCGACGGGCCTTCCTCGTCGCTGGTGAGAAGGAAGGCGATGTTCAGTAGTGGGTCCGGCGTCGCCAGCAAGAACTCTTCCACGGCGACTATAAAAGCGGCGATGGAGGTCTTCATATCGCTGGCACCGCGCCCGTAGAGCTTGCCGCCACGCTGCGTGGGCGTGAAAGGGTGGCTGCTCCATTGCGCAAGCGGTCCGGTGGGAACCACATCGGTGTGGCCGGCAAAAACTATTGTTTTAATAGCGTGTTGCGCTTTATGGACGGGCGCTACAGTGCGTTTTGACCATAAATTACTGACACGGAAATTGTCGGGGCCGCTGTCCATGGCTTTGCACACGAAACCCAGGGGTTCCAGTCGCTCGGTAATCAGCGCGAGGCATCCGGCGTCGTTGGGGGTGACTGAGGGGCGGGCAATTAGCGTTTCAGCCAGGTGCAGGGTTTGTGACATGGAAAAAGTGAGCGGTCAGGCGTCTGACTTGATATCAAGAATGATTTCGGTAAACGAGGGCTGGTCGTCCTGGTTCTGGACATCGCGGGCCTCCTTGTTGGCCTGGGCGGTTTTGGAGGCGAGCGCGAAATCGTTTTGCAGGCGCCACATCAGATTGGTAGGCGAGTCGGCGTAGGCCAGGCCTTCCTTGCGGTCGATACGGTTCTCCATGATGAGACGCGCGAGGTCTTCCTCGAAGGTCTGAGAGCCTTCAGCCATCGATTTTTCCATGGCTTCACGCACACCGGAAAAATCGCCTTTTTCGATGAGTTCGGACACCAGCTTGGTGTTGAGCATCACTTCGACCGCGGGCAGCCGCTCGCCTGCGGCCGTGCGCACCAGGCGTTGCGAGATGATGGACTTGAGGGCCGAAGACAGGTCGCCCAGCATGGTGGCGCGCACTTCCACGGGGTAGAAGCTGAGAATACGGTTCAGCGCCTGGTAACTGTTGTTGGCGTGCAGCGTGGCCAGGCACAAATGGCCCGACTGCGCATAAGCAATGGCGGCCGACATGGTTTCACGGTCGCGGATTTCACCGATCAGGATCACGTCGGGTGCCTGGCGCAGGGCATTTTTCAGGGCCGTCTGCAGTGACTGGGTGTCGCTGCCGACCTCGCGCTGGTTGACGATCGACTTGCGGTTGCGGAACTGGTACTCGACCGGGTCTTCGATGGTCAGGATATGGCCGGTCTGCATGCTGTTGCGCCGGTCGATCATGGAGGCCAGTGAGGTGCTTTTACCTGAACCGGTCGCGCCCACGACCAGTATCAGGCCGCGTTTTTCCAGGATCAGATCACCCAGCACGGGCGGTAGATTGAGGTCGCTCAACTCCGGAACCTGCTGGCTGATGAAGCGAATGACCACGGCATAGCTGCCGCGCTGGCGCATGGCACTGACGCGAAAACGCCCCACACCCGACAGCGGCACACCCATGTTGAGTTCACCCGTTTCTTCCAGCTCCTCGATGCGGTCTGGCGGCACGATTTCAGACAGCAGGTTGCGCGGCGCATCGGGCGGCAGCACCTGGTTGTTGATCGGCACGCTCTCGCCGTTGATCTTGATCAGTGCCGGGGCGTTGGCCGACAGGTAGACGTCTGACGCCTTCTTCTCGGCCATCAGGCGCAGGATGCGCTCCATAGTGCTCATGGTGAACTCCCTCAGGTGTTGTGGGTGCGAATGCCTGCGCCGGGTTGTTGATCAGTCGCGCAGCAGGTCGTTCAGGCTGGTTTTGGCGCGGGTTTGTGCGTCTACGCGCTTGACGATGATGGCCGCATACAGGCTGTAGCGACCACCATCCTTGGGCAGGCTGCCGCTGATGACCACCGAGCCGGCAGGAATGCGCCCGTAACTCACTTCGCCGGTTGCGCGGTCATAAATAGGGGTGCTTTGGCCCAGGTACACACCCATGCTGATGACCGAGTTCTCTTCGACGATGACGCCTTCGACGACTTCGGAGCGTGCGCCGATGAAGCAGTTGTCTTCGATGATGGTGGGGTTGGCCTGCAGGGGTTCGAGTACACCGCCCAGGCCCACGCCGCCGGAAAGGTGTACGCTCTTGCCTACCTGCGCGCAACTGCCCACGGTGGCCCAGGTGTCCACCATGGTGCCCTCATCGACGTAGGCGCCGATGTTCACGTACGATGGCATCAGGATGGCGCCACGGGCGATGAAGCTGCCCCGGCGCGCCACGGCAGGCGGTACCACGCGCACACCGGTGGCGGCCATTTCCTGGGCCGTGAGGTGGCCAAACTTGGTGGGCACCTTGTCGTAGAAGCCCAGGTCACCCGATTGGATGAGTTCATTGTCTTTCAGCCGAAACGACAGCAGCACGGCCTTTTTGATCCACTGGTGCACCGTCCACTGACCCACCGCCTCGCGCGTCGCCACACGCAGCTTGCCTGTGTTGAGTTCACCAATCACATGTTCGACCGCTTCCAGCACCTCTTTGGGGGCGACGTCGGGCGACAGGCTGGCGCGGTTCTCCCACGCGGTTTCGATGATGCTTTGCAGTTGTTGGGTCATGGATTTAAGCGGTACGGGATTGAATGAATTGCACGATGCGACGGGCGGCCTCGACGCATTCTGCGGTTTCGGCCACCAGGGCCATGCGAATGCGCTGGGCGCCCGGGTTGGCGCCAGCCGCTTCGCGCGCCAGGTAACTGCCCGGAAGTACCGTGACATTGTATTGAGCCAGCAGCGCCCGTGCGAACTCGGCATCGTTCATGCCAAGCGCAGCGGGAACGCCTGCCCACAGGTAAAAACCGGCATCGGGCAGGGCCACGTCCATCACAGGCGCTAGCAAGGGAGTGACCTGGGCGAACTTTTCGCGGTACAGGTTGCGATTTTCCAGCACATGCTGCTCATCGTTCCAGGCAGCAACGCTGGCCGCTTGCACCGCCGACCCCATGGCGCTGCCATGGTAAGTGCGGTACAGCAAAAACGCCTTGATCAAGGCGGCGTCGCCAGCAACAAAGCCGCTGCGCAGACCGGGCACATTGCTGCGCTTGGACAGGCTGGTAAACGACAGCATGCGACGGAAGTCGCTGCGGCCGAGTTGCGCGGCGGCTTCCAGCCCCCCCAGCGGAGGCTCATCACGGAAATAGATCTCGCTGTAGCACTCGTCAGAGGCAATCACGAAACCATACTGGTCGGACAGTTCAAACAGCTTTTTCCATTCTGCCAATGGCATGACTGCCCCCGTAGGGTTGCCGGGAGAGCAAACAAACAACAATTGGGTGTTTTGCCAGACGGCCTCGGGCACGCTGTCCCAGTCCACCGCAAAGTTGCGTGCAGGGTCGCTGGGGGCAAAGTATGGTTGGGCGCCCGCCAGCAAGGTGGCGCCTTCGTAGATTTGGTAGAACGGATTCGGGCACACCACTGTGGCGTTGGCGCGTGAGGGGTCAATGACGGTCTGCGCAAAGGCAAACAGGGCCTCGCGTGAGCCATTCACCGGAAGCACCTGCGTGGCCGGATCGACTGCCAAACCGTAGCGCCGCCCCAGCCAGTCTGCAAAAGCCTGGCGCAGTCGTGCTTCGCCTGCTGTTGCCGGGTAGTTGGCCAGGCCATCCAGACCCGCGACCAGTGCACTCTTGATAAAGGCCGGTGTCGCATGGCGCGGCTCGCCCATGCCCAGGCTGATGGGGGAGAAGGCCGTGGGTAACGGTACATCAGCAAAAAGCTGTCGCAGCCGCTCGAAAGGGTAGGGCTGCAAATGCGAAAGCAGGGGATTCATATGGCCGCCATTATGGGCGATGGCACGGCCACGATGGCCGCATCCTGGGTGCGCCTTGTCGTATGCAATGGGGGTTTTGGCATCTGTGTCAGTACCGTGCAAGCAGACTGTGAACACTGTAGTGGGTTTGCATTTCGTAACAGTATGTGCAAACCTTTAGCAGAGATTCTTCTGCCAGAGGGGTTTATAAGAATCCAGGAGGCTCCCATGACCGATTCCATCTTTATGCATCCAGGCACCTGGCTGATGCGCCGCTTTCACCTGTTGGGCAAACTGATGTTGCTGGGAGCGGTGATGGTGGCGATGTTCGTGGGAGCGGCCAGCCTGGCATCGCCGCAGACCGGGGCAGGCCTGCAATGGACTGTCGTTGGCGTCTGCGTGGCATTGCTCGTGTACCTGCTGGCAGCGTTGTATGCCAGTTTGGCCACGGACCTTGCCGCCCTGGCCCATGCCATGGAGAAAACTGCCCAAGGCGATTTGGGTGTACACATCAAAACCTCGGGAAACGATGAGCTGGCGGACTTGGCGCAGCGGCTGGACCACATGGTGCAAACCCTCTCGGCCATGGTGGCTGACATCCGCAGCAATGCCGCCCTGGTCGCCCATGCAGGCCAAACCATCTCTTCAGACAGCCGGGCGCTGGCCGACCGCACGGAGCAGCAAGCCGCCAACCTGGAGCAGACGGCGGCCAGCGTGGAGCAACTCTCGTCCACTGTGCAAGGCAATGCGCAGACTATTCGCGCAGCAGACCAGCAAGCCAGTGAGGTCAGCCGTGCAGCCGAGCACGGAACCCAGGCCATGGCCCACGCAGTGGAATCGGTGCAGGCCATCCAGCAAGATGCACGCCGCATGAACGAGATCATTGGTGTGATCGATAGCATTGCCTTCCAGACCAATATCCTGGCGCTCAACGCGGCCGTCGAGGCTGCCCGGGCGGGCGAGCAGGGTCGCGGCTTTGCCGTCGTGGCCTCTGAGGTACGCACGCTGGCAGGACGCTCCGGGGAAGCCGCCCGCGAAATCCGTGCGCTGATCAGCGCGTCGGTACGGCAGGTGGAGTCCAGCGCCGGCCTGATCCGCTCGGCTGGAGAGGGCATCTCTGCCATGGCCACGGGTATTCGCAGCGTGGCGGCCACCATGTCGGAAATCGCCACTTCCGGGGGCGAGCAAAGCACCGGCCTGCAGGAGATCACCACAGCGGTGCGCCAGCTCGATCAGATCACCCAGCACAACGCGCAGATGGTGGAACATGCCGTCGAGCAGGCCAGGGCGCTGGAAGGGCGGGCCAATACGCTTTCCCGGGCGGTCGAATCTTTCCGTCTGCAGCAAGGCACGGCGGACGAGGCGGTGGCGCTGACCCAGCGCGCGGTGAATATGCGTTCGAGCGGTTCACGCGATCAGTTTTTACGCAGCATCACCGACAAAAACCAGCCATTTCACGACCGTGACATGTATGTGTTCGCACTCGATTCCAGTGGAACCTACCTGGCCTTTGCCGGCAACGCCACTAAAGTAGGCACGCGCGTCCAGGACATTCCGGGCATTGCCGGCGATCAGTTGGTGCAGGACATCATTGCGCAGGCCGAGCGCGGCCCGGGATGGGTCGAGTACGACATCAACAACCCTGCCACGGGCAAGGTACAGACCAAAATGTCGTTCGTGCGCAAGGTGGACGACCTGTACGTGGGCTGCGGGGTCTACAAGACTTTGGCGGCGCGCGCCTAAAGCCAGGTAGCCGCTCAACCGGCTTTAGAGGGAGCGGCGAGCCCGTGCCCTTGCCAATGCGGCCGCGATGGTGGCCTGTTTGTCTGCAATAGGCGAGGAGGGTGGGGCGTCGCCCTGCGGCGCACTGGCAGCGTCCTCCTGGCCGTTGACCAGGCGCCGGTCAAGCACAGCACAGTCACCAACGGCCAGGCGAGCCTGGCGCTGGTGGTAGCGTTCTTGCGCCTGTTGCGCCTGTGCGGGCGACCAGGCATCCCAGCCCGTTGCTGGCCCACTGGCATTGACCAGCGCCATGCAATCAACTGGGCAGGCCGGAATGCACAGCTCGCAACCCGTGCAATGCTCTGGCAAAACGGTGTGCATGAGCTTGTTGGCACCCACGATGGCGTCTGCGGGGCATGCTTTGATGCACAGCGTGCAACCAATGCACCAGTCTTCGTCGATCACCACCACACTGCGTGGCCCTTCCACGCCGTACTGGGGGTCAAGGGCCTGCACGGGCAAGCCCGTAATTGCTGCCAGCCGGGCGACGCCTTGCGCGCCGCCTGGGGGGCATTGGTTGATGCCCGCGTCTCCCGCTGCAATGGCGTGTGCGTAGGCTGCACAGTCGGCATAGCCGCAGCGCGTGCACTGCGTCTGCGGCAGGGCCGCTTCAATGCGGGCCGCCAGACCCGCTTGCCGTATGGGCATTGCCGGGGTCAGGCGGCCTTGTTGCGCGCCGGATTTTTGCTGCGCACTGCTGGGGGCGCTGCGGTGACCGTGGTATTGGCTACGGCCACGGCTTCGCGCTCAGGCTGCACGGCAGGCGCCGCTGCGGCTGTGGGCGACGCCGAAGCGTTGCCTGCCGGCGTGGCCCAGCGCGTGGTGGGAGCCGTGGGATCTGCGGGCGATGCCGTCGGCACAGGCTTGGCCGCAACAACAGGGGTTTTTTTGTTGGCAGGGGCGGCTACAGCCGATTTTGCTGCTTTGGTAGCGTGCGCAGATGCGACGACCTTCGCGCTCACAGCCTTGCCTGCGGCGGCCTTGGATGCTGCCACGCCCTTGGACGGGGCGGCCTTGGGCTTTGCGACTGCCTTGGTAGCAACGACGACCTTGGCTGGACTGGCTTCTGCGCGGGCGACAGCCTTTGGAGCGGCGGCTGCAGCGGGAGCGGCGACAACGGGTGCCTGCGGCTTGGCCACTTTTTGATGCTCCAGAATGAAAGCACGCACCGCTGGGTACACCGTCTCACGCCAGCGGCGACCGCTGAAGATGCCGTAGTGACCGGCACCCTTGGCCTCCAGATGGCGTTGCTCTTTGCCTGGCAGACCACTGCAAAGGTCGTGCGCGGCGCGGGTCTGGCCCGAGCCGGAAATATCGTCCAACTCACCTTCAACGGTCAGCAGGGCACCCTGGGTGATATCTTGCGGACGCACCCGTTCGATCGTGCCCGCAGAGGAACGCACGTCCCAGGTGCCGTTGACCAGCTTGTGGTCCTGGAACACGGTCTTGATGGTTTCAAGGTAGTAGTCCGCATCCATGTCGAGTACGGCGTTGTACTCGTCGTAGAACTTGCGGTGGGCTTCGGTGCTGTTGTCGTCGCCCTTGATCAGGTTCTTGAAGTAGTCGTAGTGGTTGACGGCGTGGCGGTCGGGGTTCATTGCCACGAAACCGGTGTGCTGCAGGAAACCTGGATAGACGCGGCGTCCCGCGCCGGGGAAATTGCCCGGGACACGGTAAATGACATTGTTCTCAAACCACTCGTAGCTTCGCTCGCTGGCCAGGTTGTTCACTGCAGTGGGCGATTTGCGGGCATCGATGGGGCCGCCCATCATGGTCATCGACAGCGGTGTTTTTTCGCCACGACTGGCCATCAAAGAAACCGCTGCCAGCACAGGCACGGTGGGCTGGCACACGCTGACCACATGGCAGTTGCCGTATTTTCCCTGCAGGTGACGGATGAACTCCTGCACATAGTTGATGTAGTCATCCAGGTGGAATTCACCCTCGGAAAGAGGCACCAGGCGCGCGTTCTTCCAGTCGGTGATGTAGACCTTGTGGTCGCTGAGCATGGAGCGCACGGTGTCGCGCAGCAATGTGGCGTAGTGGCCTGACAAGGGCGCCACGATCAACACCACGGGCTGGATCTTGAGGTTTTCCAGCGTCTTCGGATCGTCCGAGAAGCGCTTGAAGCGGCGCAGTTCGCAGAAAGACTTGTCCAGTTCCACGCGTTCGTGGATCGCCACTTCAACGCCGTTCACGGCCACAGTCCGGATACCGAAGGTCGGTTTTTCGTAGTCTTTGCCCAGCCGATAGATCAGGTCGTAGCCTGCCGACATGCGCTGGGCCAGCGGCGTCTTCTGGAACGGCGAGGACGGGTTGCTGTAGAGCTTGGAAGCAGCCAACGCAAAATCTGCGAAGGGTTCCATGAAGGAGCGCTGGGTTTCAAAGATCTGGTAGAGCATGGGGCGAAATCCAATATGTTGCAGTGCAATATAACAGCATTTGGTTACTGGTGTTGGCAGTAAAACTACTAAGAGAGCGTCACGTTGGTGACACAGTAACAAGCAAGAAATGGCTGCTATCAAACATCCGATTGCTATCAACAATATAGCTGCTAACGCTTTACCTAATTGCCTTATACGCCTTTTTTATCTATATCTTTGACGGCAGCCTGACTGCCTGCCTGCGACTGCAACCAGGCATCGAACGAGGTACGCGACACCTTGCGCAGCGCTTGGCCGAACACCTCCTTGTTACCCAGATACAGGCAGTGCCGGATGACGGTATAGGCGTTGAACTTGCCGTTCGGGTTCTGTTCTTCGAAATACTGCTTGTAGCGTTTGACAATGCCGATGTTCTGCCGCAACAGGCCATTGAAGCGTGCGCGGGTAATCCCGGGCGACCAGGCGTGGATGTCGTCCACGAAACTGTCCAATTTGTGCGGTTCAAACGTGAAGTCGCGGAAAAAATGCGTGGCGATCTTGAGAAAGGAGAACGCATCGAGCACGCTGCCTGGCAGCGCAGCCTGGGGCATAGGCTGTGGATCAAGATCGGCCAAGGATTCGTCGGTCGCGTCGGGGGCCTTGAGCAATTCAGCTTCGGTTTCGTCGCGGATTTGCCGAAATTCGCGGTCAGCCAGCTCAAACAGGGCAGACAGCACGTTAATGCGTCGCTTGAGTGGGCCGGGAATGGCCTTTTTGTACTTGATCTTATGGTCCAGCACGCTCCAGGAGTCCTGGATGATGGTGCGGATCTGCAGCTCGATAGGCCACGGCGCAAGCAGTGCATGCGCTGGCAGGGCGGCCTGCGAGGCATTCAGGCGCAAGTCCAGGTGCAGGCCCTTGTAGCCAAACGCAGCCTCGGTCCCCTCCACGGCGCTGACCTTGTCCGTCACCTCGATCACATCAAACAATGACTGCACTGCCGCCGCTACTTTTTCCAGTTCGTCTTCGTACAGGCAAACCACGCGCACACCAATCAGGTCGCTGATGTAGTCGCGTATTTCATAAGGTGTGCTGCTTTCCTCCAGCACGGCGCGGTATTTGCGCGAGAACTTGCGAATGCACTCGTCGCGCTCCTTGACCCGGCCTTCCACCTTGGAGATCTCGACCTGGCCGTTGCGGGCTACGTGCGAACCTACCAAATCCACAAAAGCCGCGCAGGCCGCCTGCAGTTGGCTCTGGTGTTTGTCATGGAAGGCCAAGAAGCGGGATTCCTCCAGTTCGAAGTCAAGCGATGGCATGGGGCGGGCTTTCTGAAAGGCGGGTGTGTCGTGTTGCTTGGATTCTCAGGGGTATCTGGCATTGGCCGAGCCGCTCTGTCGGGCAGTTTCGCAAAATTGGGCAAACTTGTTAACCTATACAAGCTGCTACAACGCCCGGTTCTTTCGCGGTCGGCCAGCTGCCTTGGCCTTCTCTTCCTGTTCATGCAAACCACTGCCTCCACTGTAGTTTCGCAGGAGCCCCGCATTCCCGGGCACCTGCCGATGTTCGCCGGGCTATTGCTGGCGGTGTTGCTGCTGGGCCTGACCTGGCGGCACTGGGTCAGCGAAACACAGACTTCCCTTGGTCGGCGCCAGCAAGCCTTCACAGCGGCGGTGGACCGTAACACCTACAGCATCCGTGACCAGATGGGCACCCTGGCGATGATGCTGCGCGGCGTCAAAGGGTATTACGACGGTTCTGAAAGTATCGACCGCGAAGAGTTCCATGCCTATGTAGCAGCGCTGTCGCTGGAAGACACCCTTCCTGGTCTGCAAGCCGTGGCTTATGCGCCACGCCTCGTAGCAGGCCAAGTGCAGGTCCACGAGCTGGAAATGCACAGCAAGGGTTTTCGCCGCTACGCAGTTCAGCCCGCCGGGGATCGCGCGTATTTCGCTCCCCTCAGCTATATCGAACCACTCACCGGCCGCAACCTGAAAGCGCTGGGGTTTGATATCAGCACGGTTCCAGCCACCAGGGATGCGCTGGAACGCGCCCGTGATACCGGGAAGGCCTCGTTGAGTGCCGCGTTGACGTTGCGGCAAGACGCAGGCCGCAAGGATGCTGTGGGAGTCGTCATGTACCTGCCCATCTATACCAAACCCAGCGACCCCGACACGGTTGAGGGTCGCAGGCGGGCGCTGTTCGGCTGGATATCAGCTCCCATTCGCATCCACGAGATGCTGCAGGGCATGACCCGGCAACTTGATCCCGACATCGACCTGAGCATCCGCGATGTGGGCGCTTCTGAAGGCTTGGCACTGCTGTACGGCAACTCCTCGGCTGGCGACTCTGACCTGCACGAAACCCGACTCTTGGACATTGGCGGCCGCACGTGGGAGCTTTCCATGCGCGCGCTGCCGCACTTTGAGCAGCGCTTTAAAAACAATAACCAAGCCTTTAACGCCATGATGGGCGTGATGCTCAGCTTGATGGTGGGCGGACTGATCTGGTTTTTCTCCACCGCCCGGGTGCGTGCCATGACACTGGCCCATCGCATGACCCAAGCACTGCGCTCCACCCGCGACGATCTGGAGAGCACCCTCAACGCTATTCCCGACTTGCTTTTTGAACTCGACCAGGAAGGGCGCATTCACCACTTCCGCTCGGCACGGTCTGGTCTGCTGGAATTGGCTCCCGAGATGTTCCTGGGCCAGCGGCTGATCGATCTGGTAGCGCCCGAAGCCGTGCCGGGCTGCCGCACCACGCTCCAGGCGGCCATGGACACAGGCTATTCAGCCGGCCACCAGTACCGCATGGACCTGGGCGCGCAAAGCCACTGGTTTGAACTGTCGATTGCCCGCAAGGACGGCATTCCCGCAGGTCAGGGGCAACGCTTTGTCGCCATTGCGCGGGACATTACCGAACGCAAGCAGGCCGAGGCGCGCACACACCAGCTGGCTTACTTTGACACCCTGACGGCGCTGCCCAACCGCCGCATGCTGCTGGACCGCCTGGAGCACGCATTGGCATCGGCACGCAAGTCGGGACAGGTCGGTGCGCTGTTTTTCATCGACCTGGACAACTTCAAGCAAATCAACGATGCCCGCGGACACACCCTGGGCGATGCGCTGCTGGTGCAGGTTGCGCAGCGCCTGACTGGGCTGGTACCGGTCAGCGCTACCGTGGCACGCCTGGGTGGCGATGAGTTCGTGCTGTTGCTCAACAACCTTGCCCTGGACATGCATGACGCAGGGCGCGAAGCGTTGTTGATGGGCGAGACGATCCGTAGCGCACTGGAAGATCCGTACACGATTGAGGGGCGCTCGTACGACGCCACCGCCAGCATTGGCATCACCTTGTTTCCCAAAGAGCACGAGGAGGTGGAAGACCTGCTGCGGGAAGGCGATACCGCGATGTATCGTGCCAAGGACCTCGGGCGCAACCGCATCAGCTTCTACGAGGCGGCGATGCAGGCCGACGCGCAGGAGCGCCTCGCGCTGGAGCAAGATTTGAAGAAGGCCAAGGCCGAGGGTCAACTGGCGGTGTATGTGCAGCCACAGGTCAATGCGGCCGGTACGGTGGTGGGGGGCGAGTTGCTGATGCGCTGGAACCACCCGGTGCGGGGCAGCGTTCCGCCCAGCTGTTTCATACCTGTAGCCGAGTCCTCGGGATTGATTTTGCGCATGGGCGATTGGATGATCGAGCAGGCCTGCGAAGCGCTGGCGCGGCTGGAGGCAGCGCAGCGCGTCGTCTCCCTCTCCGTCAACGTGAGCGAACGCCAGTTTCGCCAGGATGATTTTGTCGAGCGCGTGCGCGGCATGCTGGAGCGCACGGGCGCTCCGCCCGAACATCTGATCCTGGAAGTGACCGAAAGCCTGTTGATCGAAAACCTGGACAAAACCGTAGCCCGCATGACCGAACTGGTTCAGATGGGGCTGCGCTTCTCAATCGACGACTTTGGCACCGGCTATTCCAGCCTGGCCTACCTGAAGAAGCTGCCGATTTTTGAGTTGAAAATCGACAAAAGCTTTGTGCAAGACACACCGGACGACCCCAACGGGACGGCGATTGTCGAGTCCATCCTCGCCGTGGCCCGCCACCTCAAGCTGCGGGTGGTCGCCGAAGGTGTGGAAACCAGCGCCCAGGCCGAGTTTCTGGCCTCGCACGATTGCGACTGTCTGCAGGGCTATTTTTTTGGCCGCCCCGAACCGCTCGAGCCCTGGCTGCAGCGCAGGCTGACGTCAGTGTGATGCCGCTTCGCGGCGCTCCTGCACTTCCACTTGGGCCGCGTGCGCCAACGCCATCACCTCACGCGGCGGGCAGTCCTTGAGGTGGTGGTCGCTCCACACCTGGCGCCAGCGCCGCGCACCCGGCAAGCCGTGGCGCAAGCCCAGCATATGGCGGGCAATCGCGTACCAGTGCGTGCCGTAGGCTGCAGCTTCCCGCTCCATGTACTCCACCATGGCGGCCTCCACCTCGTCACGGGTCAGCGGATTGGGCGCTCCGCCGTAATACAACGCGTCCCAGCCGGTCAGCCACCAGGGGTTGTGGTAGGCCTCACGGCCGACCATCACACCATCGAGGTGGGCAAGTTGCTCCTGTACAGCCACATCGGTGTTCAGCCCCCCGTTGATGGCAATGGTCAAGTCTGGAAAATCACGTTTGAGCTGGTGCACGACGTCGTAGCGCAGCGGCGGCACCTCCCGGTTTTCCTTGGGTGACAAACCCTGTAGCCAGGCATTGCGTGCATGCACGATAAACACCGAGCAGCCCGCCGCATGCACCGTGCCGATGAAGTCGCGCACAAAGCCATAACTCTCGTCCTTGTCGATGCCAATGCGGTGCTTCACGGTGACCGGCACCTGCACCGCATCCACCATGGCCTTGATGCAATCGGCGACGTGCTGGGGCTCCTTCATCAGGCTGGCCCCAAAAGCACCGCGCTGCACCCGGTCACTGGGGCAGCCGCAGTTCAGGTTGATTTCGTCATACCCCCACTGCGCGCCCAGTTGCGCACTGCGGGCCAGGGTGGCCGGATCGTTGCCACCGAGCTGCAGCGCCACAGGATGCTCTTCGGCGTTAAAGCGCAAATGCCGCTCGGTGCCGCCGTGGATGATGGCGCCGGCATTCACCATCTCGGTGTACAGCAGCACATGGCGACTCAACAGCCGGTGCAGGTAGCGGCAATGGCGGTCCGTCCAGTCCATCATCGGGGCAATGGACATACGCCAGGGACTGTGCGGGGTGGTGATCTGGGTGGATTCCAAAGGTGTGTCTACCAAACGGTGGGCATCAACGCAGTGCCGCTCTCCTGCCTGTGGCAAAAGGGCACGCACAACCGTCGCCTGCGGGGTCAAATATCTTCGAGCAAGAGGTAGGGCAGGGAGCCCAGGGTCAAGGCCGCGCCATCCACGGCTGCGGCGCGCAACCCGCCTTGTTCCGCTGCCGCAATTTGCAGTGAAACAATCGCGTCCCACCCCCCATTGGGAGCCGGGGCGGCCTGCACCACGGTTCCACAGGGTTGCTCGGGATCGGCGGGGGCATACACGTCGGCGCCTGCCAGCAGTTCGGCGTCGGCATGGGCCAGATAGGCCCTGCGTTTGATAGCCCCCCGGAACTGGCTGCGCGCCACTACTTCCTGGCCGGGGTAGCAGCCTTTCTTGAAGCTCACGCCATCGACCGATTCGTAGTTGAGCATCTGGGGCACAAAGGCATCCACCAGCGGCGCAGTCAATGTGGCAACGCCGCTTTGCACCTCGCCCCAGGCCCACAGCGCCGGGTCGATCGCGGGCCCGGCCGGTGCGGGTTCACCCGCCGGCGCCAACCACAAGGCCCGGGGCTGCCCTGCTGCAGGCGGCAGATGCACCACAATTTTATTATCAAAATCGACTTTCGACCAAGCTGGTTGAGAGCCTCCAGCTACGGATTCAATAGCATTTCCTGCTAACCCAAAAATCTGAATGTCTGCTGTGGCGTCGGTCAGTTTGGCCTTGGCGCGCATCACGAACATGGACAAGCGTTTGAGCGTAGGCGCCAGCAGGTCACGGCTGCACACCAGCCACACTTCGGTGGGGCTGCGCTTGAAACCAATGAAACTGGCCTGCATGCGGCCTTTGGCCGACAGAAAGGCGGTCAGCCGCGCGTGACCCATGTCCAGCAACGCGAAGTCATGGGTCAGCTGGCCATGGAGAAACTTGACGGCGTCATCGCCTTCGGCGCGGATCACGCCCAGGTGGTTCAGGGGGGCAATGCCATGGAAATTCGAAGTCATCCCTGAATTATGATGCCCCCTCTCATACATACACATAGCAGGGTTGTGCGACGTCTTCTGGTCTGGTTATTGTTCTTGGCAACGGTCTTCGGTGGCGCAGCAGCTTGGTGGCTGCACGCCCCCTTGCCCATGGGCGCCGAACCACTGGAGCTCGCCATCGAGCCCGGAACGCCCCCGCGCGCCATTGCACGGGACATCGAGCAGGCCGGTGTCCGGGTCGATTCCCGCATTCTGTTTGCCTGGTTTCGCCTGTCCGGCAAGGTGCGCGAGATCAAGGCCGGCAACTATGAGATTCCCCCAGGCACCACGCCACTGACCCTGCTCGACAAGCTGGTGCGGGGCGAGGAATCCCTGCGCAGCCTGACCTTGCTGGAGGGATGGACCTTTCGCCAAGTGCGCGCCGCACTGGCACGCGAAGAGGCTCTCAAGCACGACACTGCCACCCTCACGGATGCCGACCTGATGGAGCTCCTGGGGCGTCCGGGTGTGCACCCTGAGGGCCGTTTCTTCCCCGACACCTACACCTACGCCAAGGGATCGAGCGAGTTGGCGGTTCTGCGGCGTGCTCTGCATGCCATGGACCGGCGCCTCGAAGCGGCCTGGGCGCAGCGGGCCAATGACACCCCTCTCAAATCCGCCGACGAAGCACTGATCCTCGCCAGCATTGTGGAAAAGGAAACCGGGCGTGCAGCCGACCGGGCGCAAATTGCCGGGGTGTTCAGCAACCGGCTGCGCACTGGCATGCTGCTGCAAACCGACCCGACCGTCATTTACGGTCTGGGCGAAAAATTTGACGGCAACCTGCGCCGCAAGGACCTGCAGACCGACACCCCCTGGAACACTTACACCCGCGCGGGCCTGCCGCCCACGCCCATCGCCATGCCGGGCAAGGCCTCGCTCCTGGCGGCTGTGCAGCCCGAAAGCACCCGCGCACTGTATTTTGTGGCGCGGGGCGATGGGTCCAGCCATTTCAGCGCTTCGCTGGACGAGCACAACCGCGCCGTCAACCGTTTTCAGCGCGGCCAGTCGCAATAAAACGAAAGTCCGTCGCATGAGTCTCCCCGGCCTGTTCATCAGTTTTGAAGGCATCGATGGTGCGGGCAAGTCCTCGCACATCGAGACACTGGCCAACGCTTTTCGGGCCCAGGGCCGCACCGTAGTCACTACCCGCGAGCCCGGTGGTACGCCGCTGGCAGAAAAATTGCGCAACATGCTGCTGAATGACAGCATGGATGCACTGACCGAAGCCCTGCTGGTATTTGCCGGAAGGCGCGACCACTTGCGTACCGTGATCGAGCCTGCATTGGCCGGTGGTGCCGTGGTGCTGTGCGACCGTTTTACCGACGCTACTTTTGCCTACCAAGGGGCAGGTCGTGGTTTCTCTCTTGAAACGCTATCTTTTTTGGAGCGCGTTGCGCAGACGGGTGTTGCCCTGGAGCCCGATTTTATGCGAGAACCTGATCTCACGTTCTGGTTTGAGCTAGACCCCGCCATTGCGGCCCAGCGCCTCTCCCAGGCGCGGGCACCGGACCGTTTCGAGGCCCAGGATGCTGCTTTTTTCGCGCGTGTGGCCCAGGGCTATGCCCAGCGCGCCGCCGGGGCTCCCAAACGTTTTGCCCGGCTTGACGCTGCGCAGCAACGGCCCCAGGTATGGCAGCAACTGCAGCAGGTACTGGTGCGCAAGGGCTGGCTGCAAACCTCGACCGCGCAGACTGGAGCAACCCCTTGAACACCTCACCCCTGGCACCCTGGGTGGCCGCTCAGCGCAACACCTTGCTCGCGCAGCGCGGCCACGCCTGGCTTTTGCACGGCCCCTCGGGGCTGGGACAATACACGCTGGGCCTGGAGCTGGTACGCGCCTGGCTCTGCGAAGCGCCATCGCCCCAGGGCGCCTGCGGTCAGTGCAGCAGCTGCCACGCCATCGACGTGCATGCGCATGCCGACCTTTGCATGCTGATGCCTGAAGTAGACATGCTGGCCCTGGGGTGGCCTCTGCCTGAAAAAGCACAGGCCGAAATTGACGACAAGTCGCGCAAACCCAGCCGGGAAATCCGTGTCGAGGCCATGCGCAATGCGGTCGAATTTTCCCAGCGCACCAGCGCTCGCGGTCGGGGCAAGGCGGTGCTTGTCTATCCCGCAGAGCAGATGAACCACGTCACGGCCAATGCGCTGCTCAAAACACTGGAAGAGCCGCCAGGCGATGTGCGCTTTGTGCTGGCCAGCGAAGCCGCGCACCAGTTGCTGCCCACCATCCGCAGCCGCTGCCTGGGCCACACCATGGTTTGGCCCGATGCGCCTGAGATGCTGGAATGGATGACCGGGCAGGGCGTTGCACCTGCCGCCGCCACGGCCTTTTTGCGTGCAACAGGTGGGCGCCCCGATGACGCCTTGGCATTGGCCCGGTCTGGCCAGGGGCCCGAGGTCTGGGCGCAGTTTCCGCAGGCCATGTTGCGCGGCCAGGTCAGCGCATTGGCCCAATGGACTCCTGCGCAAGCCATCGATGCAATGCAGAAACTTTGCCATGACCTGATGGCCCTGCGCACTGGCGCCGCGCCACGCTACTTTGCAGTGGCGGACCTACCGCCACCGCCAGCGTTGGCACCGCTCACGCGCTGGTCGCGTGCGCTGATGCAGTCCGCCCGCACCGCCGAGCATCCGTTCAATACCGGGCTGGTGCTGGAGGCGCTTGTCGCCCAGGCGAGAAACGTCCTACACTCTCCCCAACGTACCCCGCCCGCAACACCATGAGCAGCCCTCCCACCGCGCCCCGTCCCAGTGTCATGCAACTGGCTATCAAGGAAAAAGGGGCCTTGCATGCGGCCTACATTCCTTTTTTCGTCGAGGGTGGCATCTTTGTACCCACGCCGCGCGAATACCGGCTGGGCGATGATGTTTATGTGCTGCTGACCCTGCCCGATGACCCCCAGCGCTACCCCGTAGCTGGCCGTGTGGCCTGGGTCACGCCCGCACGGGCTGGAGGTAACCGTACCCAAGGCGTCGGTATCCAGTTCCCCAAGGACGAAAAGTCACGCCAGCTCAAGCTCAAAATCGAAGAACTGCTGGGCACAGCGCTGGGATCTGAGCGCCCCACGCAAACCATCTAATCCAGCACAAAAAACCGTAGCTTTGGCGCTGGCACCCCGGGGCTCTATACGAACCGTCTTGAAGCCCGGTGCAGACAAAATCCCTGCAGCCGGGTGGCGCGCTTCACAAACGTCGGTTGGTGGGGTCCAGTTCCTTGCGCAGAGCCTCGCCCAGACTATTGAACGCCAACGCGGTGCAAAGTATCGCCAAACCAGGCGCATACATTTGCGAGGGCTCGATCTCCATGCTTTGATAGGCTCGTGCCAACATGGCGCCCCAACTAGCTTCTGGCGGCTGGATACCCAAGCCAAGAAAGCTGAGACTGGCCTCCGCCAGCAGCGCCCCCGCTAGCAAAATAGTGATCTGTACCAAAACAGGCTGGATTGCGTTGGGCAGCACATGGCGCCACAAAATATGCGTGGTGGACGCACCGTAACAACGCGCGGCATCCACGTATTGTTCCTGACGCACGATCAGTGTGCGTGCCCGCACGATGCGTGCGAGCTGCGGCGCAAAGACAATACCCACGGCTATCATGCCGTTAGTCAAGCCAATACCCAGCGCTCCCGTGACAGCGATTGCCAGGACGATGGCAGGAAACGAGAGCAAGGTATCTATCACGCGACTGACCACCGTATCCAGCCAGCCGCCGCGAAAACCCGCAAGAATGCCAATCGGCACGCCCAGAATAAAGGCAATGCCGACAGCCAGTGCGCTTGCGTACAAGGCCACACGCCCTCCATAGAGCAGGCGGCTCAGGATGTCTCGACCAAGGTCGTCTGTGCCCAGCCAATGCTGGGCTGAAGGTGCTGCCAGCGTGTTTCCCAAGTCTTGCATGGAAGGCGAATAGGGAGCGATCAATGGCGCGCCAAAAGAGACCAGTACAAGCAGCACTAGAAAACCTAGGCTGAGACCTGCCCAGGGGTCTCTGCTCAGCCACGCCCCAATCGCGCTATGCCATGTGGGGGAAAAGGGAGGCGTAAGGGTAGTGGCCATGTCAATGAAGGCGTGGGTCAATCACGCGATAAAGCAAGTCTGCAAGAAGATTGAGGAGCAAAACGATCACCACGAGCACCAAAATGACGCCCTGCACGACAGGAAAATCACGCTGAAGTGCAGCGCCAACAATCAGGCTGCCCACGCCGGGAATCGCAAATACCGCCTCGATCACCACGGTGGCCGCCAGCATGCGGTTGGCCAGCAAGGTCAGGACTGTGAGAAGGTTGATGCCCACGTTCTTGAGCCCGTGTTTCCAAAGAATGGCTGCGGACGAAAGTCCCTTTGCATGCAGCGTGCGCACCTGCTGCGATTGCGCCAGTTCGGCGAGCGAGCTTCGTATCTGGCGTGCCACTTCGGCTATTCCGCCTGCGGCAAGTGCCATCGCAGGGAGAGCTGCATGGTGCAGCGCGCTGACCCAGTCGTCCTGCCACGCGACGGCACCGGTGACTGGAAACCAGCCCAGTTGCAAGGCGAAGAACGCAATCATCACCATGGCCAACCAGAAATTGGGGACAGCCACCCCCAAAGACGATAGCGCCATAAGAACCCGATCCAGCCCCCGGCCCTGGTGTGCCGCCGCCAGGATCCCCAAAGGAGCCCCCACCGCAAACGCCAGCACCAGCGCCATCACCACAATGAGCAAGGTGTGGGGCAGGCTGCGTGCAATCGAGGTGGCAACCTCTTCACCCGACAGCAAAGAGCGTGAAAGGTTGCCTTGCACTGCGTCAGTGAGCCAGGAAAAATACTGCACGAAAAAGCTACGGTCCAGGCCATAAAGCTGCCGGATTTCGGCAATTCGCGCATCGGATGCGTTGTCGCCGGCCAAGGTGACAGCGATGTCACCCGGAACAAGCTTGAGCAGACCGAACGCCACAAAGGTGGCGAACAGCAGCACGGGCAGCGACTGGGCCAGTCGCCCCCATAAAAGGCTCAGACCTCTTCCGTTACCCAGTTCCCGCAGCAATTGGCGCATGACCGCAGCCCTCCGTTACCGCGTCAGGACGCGAGCCAGACGTCGTTGAATTTCGGCTTGCCCAGCAAGTTGGGCACGAAGTCGCGCACTTGTGGCGCGGCTGCCGCCACTTCTACCTGGAAAACCAAGGGCGCCACGTAGGCTCCTTCCATGACGGTACGCTGGATGCTGGAGAACACCCGCTGGCGGTCTGCCAAGGTCTCGCGGGCCCGGCTCTCCTGGAGCAACTTTGTGAACTCTGGAGAGATTTCCGTACGTCCGGCATTGAAATAGGCGCTCGTACCATACAGAGATCCGTAGGACATACTGGGATCGGGTCGCCCAGTCCAGGCCGACAACAGGGCGTCCGTTTTCTTCTCGCTACCAAAGAACTGGGAGGCAGCTTCGGCCACCGGGGCGGCAATGAAGCGCGTCTTGATCCCGACCTTTCCGAGCTGCTCCATCACGATTTCGTTGCGGCGCACCGAGTCTTGGTCATTGTTGCCACCAAACACAATTTCGATGTTGGAGAGGCCTGACTCTGCAACCAGTTTGCGTGCACGCTCGGGATCAAAGGGGTACAGGCCCACCAGTGATTTGTCGTAGGCCCAGTGGGCCGATGGAAGTTGCATGTGCGCGATTTCGCCCAGGCCTCCCATACCGGCCTTCAAGAAGGCGTCGCGGTCGATGGCAAAGTTGATGGCTTGACGCACCTTGAGGTTACTGAGTGCACCACGCGCGAAGTTGAAGTAAATCTGATGCAGGTACAGCGTGGGGCCCGTGACGAATTTCAAATTTTTGGCACGGTCGATGATTGGTTTGTAGCGTGCAGACAAGGAATGCACAAAATGGTTCTGGTTGGCCACTACCGAGCGCAACGCCGTAGCGTTGTCTACGATGATGTTGAATTCGATGCCGTCCACATAGGGCTGATCAGCGCGCCAATATTGTTCGTGCCGCACCAACGTCACGTTTTGACCGTCGGCCCATTTGACGAATTTCCAAGGGCCGGCGCCCACTGGCTTGCGGTCGTGGTCCGCGCCCAGTTCGCGCACAGCCTTGGGCGACACCATCATGCCGGCACGGTCCGACAAGGAGGCGGGCAGGGTGTAATCCGGCTGGTTCAGCGATACCTTGACCTGCAGGGGGCCTGTCACTTCAACCTGAGAAATGTTGGCGAGGTCTGCCTTGAGGTTGGAGCGCGCGTCCTGGCGATTCCGGTCAAGATTGAACTTCACGGCTTGCGCGTCGCACGCAGTGCCATCGTGGAATTTCACCCCGGGGCGCAGCGTTAACACCATGGTGCGTGGATCTGGAAATGCCCACTCTGCAAGGCCAGGCTTGGTCTGCAGAGTCTTGTAGTCCCACTCCACCAAGGTGTCATAAAGAGTCCACAGGTAGGCGTGGTCGGTTCCTGCTCCTCCGGTGGCCGGATCCAGGCTCGAGGGATTGACCAGCGCGGCCACCTTCAGAACGCCGCCTTTTTGGCGTGCAGCCTGCGCCCAGACGGGCATGCTTGCTCCGCCCGCCATGGCAGCGCTGGCTGCCAGCATGGACGCCAGGGCGCGTCGCCGCGCAGGGTCAAAGGCATGGGACGGCGTAGTGTGCAAGATGTCTGTTTTCACTTTTTGTCTCCTGGGGTCGGTTGAAAGTCAAATAGCAGGCAAGGGATCGGCCTGGGCGATGTGGCAAGCAACCCAATGCCCGGGCTTCAATTCGTTCCAGGCGGGTACTTGTTCTGCACAAACAGGCAGCGCATGGGGGCAACGGGTGCGGAAAACGCATCCCGAGGGAGGCGCAACCGGGCTTGGAATGTCGCCATTCAAGGCCATGCGCTGTTCCTGTCGCATCGATGCAGGCAAAGGCACAGGTTCGGCCGACAACAACGCCTGTGTGTAGGGATGCAACGGGGCATGTGCCACGGATTCAGCGGGTCCCATTTCCATGAAGCGGCCCAGGTACATCACCGCCACGCGGTCGCTGATGTGCGCAACTACGGAAAGGTCATGGGTGATGAAAACGTAGGTCAGCCCCAGTTCACGCTGTAGTTCAGCAAACAGGTTGAGCACTTCACCGCGAATGGACACGTCCAGCGCGGCCACGACTTCATCACAAACGAGGAGCCGAGGATGCAGGGTGAGCGCACGGGCGATATTGGCGCGTTGCTTCTGTCCACCAGAGAGCTGGTGGGGGTATCGATCGGCATGCGCCGCTGAAAGCCCCACACGCTCCAGTGCCTGTTGGGCCGCTTGATGGCATGCCTGTCGTGTCAGTGTGCCCGTCACCAGTAAGGGCTCGGCCACTGATTCGCCAATCTTCATGCGGGGATTGAGCGAGGCGTTCGGGTCTTGAAAAATGATCTGGAATTGCCTGCGCTCCACGCGCAATTGCGCCGCAGTGAGTGTGGTTGGATCCACACCAGCATGGGCAATGCGCCCGCGTGTGGGCGCTACCAAGGACACCAATGCCCGGCCCAGTGTGGTCTTGCCGGAACCAGATTCCCCAATGATGCCGAAAGTTTCCCCGGCGCCAACATCAAAACTCACCCCGTTGACCGCCTTGAGCGTCTGGCGCGTACCTTTCAATGCAAACTCCACCTGCAGGTCATGTACTTGCAAAAGGGGTACGCCGTTCATGGACTGGGTTCCATTCGGTGCGCTCATGGCGTGATCACTCCGGGCAACGTCAGTTGTGGGGCACGGATGCAGCGCACCAGGCTGCCCTTCCCCTCGAGCGCCACCAACGATTGAGGCTGCTGGCATTCAGCCTGGGCGTGCAGGCAACGTGTTTGAAAGCGGCATCCTGCAATCTCGTCCTGGGGTGCTGGCACACGCCCGGCCACGAAACCCAGCGGCGCCTTTCGTTTGGAAAAGCGCGGCAGTGAGCGCAGCAAGCCGGACGTGTAGGGATGCCGTGGCTCCAATAAGACGCTGTCAACCTGCGCGTCTTCAACCACTTCACCTGCGTACATGGTCACCATGCGCGTGCAGGTCTCTGCAACCACGCCCAAGTCATGCGTGATAAACAGAAGCGCCGTTCCAGTGCGTTCGCTGAGGTCGCGCAGCAAGGCCGTGATTTGGGCCTGTACCGTTACATCGAGCGCTGTAGTGGGTTCATCTGCAATCACCAGACGGGGCTCACAGATCAAAGCCATGGCGATCATCACCCGTTGGCGCATACCGCCAGAAAGCTGGTGCGGATACTCGTCATAGCGCTGGCGGGGCAGGGGGATGCCCACCTGCGCCAAAGCGTTTTCGGTGCGTTCGCGTGCTTCTGCCCTGGAACACTTGAAGTGAGCCCGGTAAGCCTCAGCGATCTGCTCACCCACTGTGAAAACGGGGTCAAGCGCACTCATGGGCTCCTGAAACACCATGCCTATTCCTCGGCCGCGCAGGGCGCGCATGCGCCGCTGGCTGAAGCCCAGCAAATCCTGGCCATCAAACAGCACCTGACCCGAAACCTGTGTACCCATCGGAGGCAGCAGACGCATCAAAGCCAGGCCCGTGACGGTTTTTCCGCACCCACTCTCGCCGACCAACCCAATGCGTTCACCCGCATGCACGTTGAAGGAAACGTTGCGTACGACCGGTGACGGACCTGTACTGGTAGCGAAAGTCACCCCAAGGTTGCGCACTTCAAGCACCGGAGAGGCTGCAACTGAGGGCGAAGGAACAGAGGGGGTCATGGACGAGAGGGTTTGCATGGGCACACCAGGAGCGCAGTAAAGTCTGTCGCCTTAGTTGGCAGTGACGACCGCAAGGATCTGGCCTTCTTCGACCATGTCTCCTTCGGCAACCAGCACACGCACCAAAGTGCCATCCACCGTCGTCTCCAAAGGAATTTCCATCTTCATGGATTCGACAATGAGCACGCTTTCACCCGTGATAACGGCATCGCCGATGTTCTTTTCGATCTTCCAGACCTTGCCTGTGACCAGAGATTGCAATTGAATTTTGTTCATGGGGTTTACTTGAAAAGTTGAGGCCGCAAACTGCGCACCATTTCGGTGTGCACTTGGCCCGATACGAAATCGTCGGAACGCAATGCGTCCAACAGAAAAGCGAGGTTGGTCTTGACGCCCTGAATCTGGACGGACTCCAACGCCGTGAGCAATCGTTGGCGTGCGGTTTCTCGATCCTGTCCGTGGGCAATGATCTTCGCCAACATAGGGTCGTAATACGGCGTGACTTGCGCCCCTTGCGCATAGCCTGTCTCGGTACGCAGCCCCGGACCTTGCGGCAGTTCGAAGACGGTAAGCGGCCCCGGAGAAGGGAAGAAGCGCTGTGGGTCTTCGGCATACAGCCGTGCTTCAATCGCATGGCCGTTCAGCGATGGCGCTATGGGCAAAACATCCTTCATCCGCTGACCAGCTGCCAGGCGAACCTGTGCACACACCAGATCCACGCCCGTGACTTCTTCTGTCACAGCATGCTCAACCTGAAGCCGCGTGTTCATTTCGAGGAAATGAAAGCGTTGATCAACGGTGTCGTACAACATTTCTACCGTTCCAATAACGTCGTACCCAAAGCTGCCAAGCACTTGAGCAATCCGCTCGCACGTGGCATCCAGCAGATCGCGGGGAATGCCCGGTGCCGGGGCTTCTTCCAAGACCTTTTGGTGGCGGCGTTGTACGGAGCAATCGCGCTCGAACAGAACCCGCACTTGACCGTACCGATCTGCAAGAACCTGGAATTCCACGTGGCGGGGCTTTTGCACCAAACGCTCTACATAAATCTCCACACTGGAGAAGCTGCGCTGCGCCAGGGATCGTGCTGTGTCCCAAGCGCGGGCCAGGCCTTCGTCATCGTGCGCCGGAAGCATTCCTATGCCACCTCCGCCGGCTGCAGGCTTCACCAACACCGGGTAGCCCACGCCGGTGATGCTGGCGCGCTGCTCGGGTGACAGGTCCGCCCACTCTGCGGTGTAGACCGGGCTGGATGGCGCAACGGGAATGCCACGCGCAGCCATGAAGTCACGCGCCTTGGTCTTGTGACCCATCAGGTCGATCCAGTCGGCCTTGGGGCCAATGAAGGTCGCGCCGTAGGCCTCCACGGCCCGCGCAAAGTCTGCGTTTTCCGAAAGAAACCCGTAACCGGGATGCACGGCATCTGCGCCACTGCGTTGCAGGACGCCAAGCAGGGCGGTGATGTTGAGGTAACTGTGTTGGGGCGTGGCTGGCCCCAGGGCATACGCTTCGTCCGCTTCGCGGACATACGGCAGGTCAGCATCAGCATCCGAATACACCGCCACCGAGGCGACGCCCAAGGCTCGCAGAGCGCGCACCACACGTGCGGCCACGGCACCACGATTGGCGATCAGTACTTTGCGGAACATGGCGGGGGCAGTCATGGGCGATACCGCACGGTAAAGCCGCGTGAGGCCCGCAAGGGCGCGCCCAGGTTGGCAAAGTCGCACAGCACGCGACGGGTATCCCGCGGATCGATGATGTCCTCAATCCCAAACTTCTCGGCCGTCAGCATGGGCGAAGACAGGTCTGCCAACCGCTGCGCAATCAGCTTTCTTTCGGCGATCGGGTCTTCCGCAGCCTCCAACTCTTTTTTGTAGGCAGCTTCCAGTCCTCCCGCAACCGGCAGCGAACCCCATTGTGCGGATGGCCATGCATAACGCATGGTGAAGCGGCCTTCGGGGCGGTGAGCAGCACCTGCTATGCCAAAGCATTTGCGCAGGATGACGGTGCACCAGGGCACGGTAGTCTGGCTAATAGCCGACATGGCACGCACGCCTGCACGGATAGTCGCGGCTTGCTCAGCTTCTATGCCAATCTGGAAGCCAGGCACGTCGACCAGGTGTACAACGGGCAAGCGGAAGGTTTCAGCAAGGTCAATGAAGCGCGTAACCTTTTCACTGGCCGCACGGGTCCAGCCGCCGCCATAAATGTAGGGATCGTTGGCCACAATGGCGACAGGCCAGCCATCAAGCCGCGCAAATCCGGTCACCAGCGATCGCCCCCAGTGGCGGCCTATCTCGAAAAAATCACCCTGGTCCACCAACTTTTGCAATAAAGGCCGGATGGCATACACCTTGCGATCGTCGCGCGGAATGGTGGAGAGCAAAGACTCTTCGCTGCGGTCCACCGGATCGGCATTGGCCGCGCGTGGCGGCAAGCTGTCAACGCTGCGGGGCAGGAACGACAGGAAGCGGCGCGTGCGCGCAAACGCTTCGGCTTCACTGGCCACTTCATCGTCTACCGTGCCATTGCGCGCATGGATGTCGGCGCCGCCTAGCTCTTCCTTGGTCACCATTTGACCCAGGTGGGCCACTAGTGGTGGGCCTGCAGCAAACAACTGGCCCGTACCTTTGATGATCAAGGAGTAGTGGCTTGCCGCAACACGGGCAGCACCTAGGCCGGCGACAGAGCCGAGCGCCAAGGCCACTACGGGGACTTGCGAAAGATTTTGATCCACCACTTCCCAGCCTGGCACGGTGGGAATATAGGTGTAGCCCATGTTTTCCAATTGCTTGACGGAACCGCCGCCTCCAGTGCCATCGACCAGGCGCACCAGTGGCATGCGCATTCCCTTGGCCATGTGCTCGGGATACATGAGTTTTTCAAAAATACTGGCATCGCTGGCCCCGCCGCGCACAGTGAAGTCATCACCCACGACCGCGACAGGTTGCCCGTCGATGTGACCCCATCCGGCCACCTGATTGGTGGGAACGAAATCTTCAATGCCCCCTTGCGTATTGCGTACCGCCCAACCGCTGAGTCCGCCGACTTCACGGAAGGTGCCCGCATCAAGGAGTTGATCAATGCGTTCACGTACGGTGAGTTTTCCGTGCGCATGTTGGCGCGCCACTTTCTCCTCCCCGCCCATGCGTTGCGCCAAGGTTTTACGCTGTGCAACTTCATTCAATTCGGTCTGCCAGGTCATGAAATAGATTCTTTCTTTATGTCGCAGGGCTACGCGATCAAACAGCGGCGCTGAATTGGGTGCGCAACTTGTACTTTTCAATCTTGTTTGTGGCAGTGCGCGGCAGCTCTGCGATGAAACGCACATGACGGGGGCGCATGAACTTGGGTAGGTTTTCTGCGATCCAGCTGTGCATAGAGACTTCATCGCACGTGCGGCCTTCTTTGAGGACGATGTAGGCCACGATGTCGTCTTCGTCGCCTTCTTGGGCAGGAACCGCAAAAGCGGCAGTCATGGAGACATCCGCATGCTGGTTTAGCAAGTCTTCGATATGAAAAGAAGACAAGTTTTCTCCGCGTACGCGAATCCGGTCACCCAAACGATCCACGAACAGAAAGGTGCCGTCTTCAAGCTCAGTAGCCGCATCGCCGGTGTGAAACCACGCATTGCGCAATGCCGCGGCGGTGGCTTCGGGCTTGCCAAAATATTCGAGAAATATGGTGTTCTGCACAAGTGGACGCAGCGCCAGTTGGCCCACTTCGCCCGGTGCACACAGCTCGTCCGACTCGTCCAGAATCGCCACTTCAAAGAAAGGACTGGGACGCCCCATGAATCCCTTCACACTGGCCTGCTCTGGAGTGACACACGCCAAACCATTTTCTGCAAACAGCCGGTTCAGCGTTGCGCTGTCATGGCCTTTGAAGAGGGATGCCGGTGTTCCCTCGCCGGGCTCACATTCATTGATCAGAGCCACGAGGCCGTTGCCCGATTCGGTCTGTCCAAAACCGCAGGTGATGACGTCGATACCGAACCGTTGCGCAACTGCGTGGTGGTTGAGCGGAAGCGGTTGCATGTGCACCTTGTTGAGGCTGTTGGTGCGGTCTTTCTCTCCTGCTGGTGCGTTCATTAACCAAGGGATCATGGCGTCCAGCAACACCGCCGTGGTTGCACCGACTTGGTCGATGCGATCCCAGAACTGCGTTGGGCTAAAGCGATCCCAGCAGGCAACCTCGCAGCCTACCCAGATGGCGCGTACAACGTTGAAAATGGCGCCGCCAACGTGGTAGAGAGGAAGGTCGTT
This sequence comes from Simplicispira sp. 125, assembly GCF_003096555.1. Classification (NCBI taxonomy): domain Bacteria; kingdom Pseudomonadati; phylum Pseudomonadota; class Betaproteobacteria; order Burkholderiales; family Comamonadaceae; genus Simplicispira; species Simplicispira sp. 125. The sequence continues at coordinate 1,158,048 of NZ_QEKM01000001.1, forward strand.
ATAGACAACATCCTGCTGCGTCATGATGAGTCGAGCGTTGTAGGTGTATTGCGCCATCCAGCGGTGCGGTTGCACCACACCCTTGGCTGGCCCGGTCGTACCCGAGGTGTAGACGATGTTCGCTGGATCGCTGGGCAAGGTGCGGACGTCTGGCCGTGTGTATCTCACGGTGGTATCGGCCAGTTGGTGACAGATGGCACCCGACGGCCTGGGCGTTTGTGCTTCTACAGCATCATGCGAAAGGATCAGCGCCGGTTTTTCCGTCAACGTATCCCACACGGCTGCGATTTCCTGCAATCCCGATGCATCCACCAAGACGGCGCACGGGCGCGTGTCGTTGATTTGATAGGAAAGGAGACGCCCGGAAAAAGCGAAGTTGATCGGCGCATAGACAGCTCCCGCCTTCCAGACGCCAAACATCAGCAGCGCAGCATGCAGGGGATTGCGTGTCAGCGTTGACACCCGGCGCCCTCGTGCAAATCCTTGGCTCGACAGAAAACCAGCCACGGAATCTGTTTGAGCACTGAACTCGCGGTAGGTAAGAAGAAGGTCCTTCTCACCATAGAAAAAGCAACGGGCCGACGGTCTTTCAACGGACCATTTGTCGAGTTGCTCGACAACTGATTCGCCATGTCGCGCCATTTTTGCGGTGAGCGTGTGCATGTTGTTCATCTCTTGCCTCCAATACGCGATCCGGAGTGGATGGCGTGCAGTGTTTTGCATTATGCATGCGCACGATCAACTGTCGATTGTTAACCGTGTAACATAAGAGACTCGGATTCTCGCGTACTCTATGGGTTCTCTGGCAGTCGAATGGCGCGGTCCCACTCGACTGCGTGCAACGACGTACACACAAGCACTCTTGCGCAGATCAATACAATTCTTCCGTCGTTGAAACCTCCACTTCCATGCTTGTCGCCTCACTTACCCCAACCCCAACTGGTATATCCAAGATGCGAGCAACGACCGTTGCGGAGCAAATTGCAGAGTATTTAGGCGCTCAAATGTTGGCTGGCGCATTGAAGCCAGGCGAAGCAATCGTGGAGCACAAGGTGGCAGAGATTTTTGGCATTAGCCGGGGGCCGGTACGGGATGCGTTACGCATCTTGGAGCGCCAAGGCTTGGTGCGCATCGAGCCGCGACGTGGAGCATCCGTTGTAAAGCTCACGCTGAATGACATCATCGATTTGTTCAACGCACGAGCCATGTTGCTCTCCTTGGCGGTGCGCTACCAGGCCATTTCAGGTGATCCAGCACGGATGCGAACCCTTGAAGGTCCGCTACAAGACGCCCGTAATGGGGTGGACTCCGACGCAGTTTCGGCGGAGGCCTTTGTTCACCTGATTGGTCGACTCGGGCTGGCCTTGCTAAAGGCAACCCCAAGCAAGCCCATCATCGATGCCTTCAACAATTTGTCCCACCAAACCGTGTGGAGCCGGATCTGGAAGGACTCTTCGTTTTTCTATGAATCAAGCGCCGGACGGCAAGAAACTTGTGAGTCATTTGGCAAGGTGTTTAACGCAATCGAAGCCGAGGACCCGGATGCCGCAGCGCTGCACATGGAAAAGTTCAGCGCGCTGATTCGCAATGAAATGGTGCGTCGTATCCAACCGATGCGCGCAGAGCCGGTCGATGAGTTTCGTCTGCGCTGCTTTTGACGATTTCAGCAATCGATAACCAAAAATGGCCCGTATTGAATGCTGTGTTGGCCTGCCCGGAGGGACTCGAACCCCCGACCTATAGCTTAGAAGGCTATTGCTCTATCCGGTTGAGCTACGGGCAGCCTTTGAATCAATTGACAGCCTTGCCAAGGGCCAAGGCGTTGAGGCAGCCCGGCATCATACCTGCCCAATGACGGCTTGCCGCATACGCGGCATGCAGTGGGAGCGATACGGGCAAGTTATTGCTGTTCCTCGAAAACCAGGCTGGGCGTGCCCATGATGCGGGCAGAGTCTTCCAGGTGTTCGATCAGGCGATTGGCGTAGTAGCTGTTTTGCGTGTCGGGCTCCAACGCCGCCACCGCCACATTGGCCAAGGTCTGGTTAAGGGGCACGTAAAAGCTTCCGGCAGGCACGTCAATGGCACTGCGCACCAGAGCAATCTGTGAACGCACAATGCCTTCGCTGCCCGCCATGGGGCCACGCACGTCCTGGCGAGCCGTCGTTTCGCGTGCGGTTTCCTGGTATGTGTCAGCCAGCAGTGAGCCGGGCTCGGCCACGCGCATCACCTGCACGCCCAGCAGCTTGAGGCGGTCAACAGCTATGGTCGAAGCTGCCGACAGCCAGTAACCGCAAGGTCGCGCCCGCGATTTGACGGTGCGCAGCTTGAGTGAAGAGTTCCAGTCGACGTCCAGAATGCGGTCTTCACCCGATTCGGGGTCAAGCATGGTCAGCGCGTGTTTTTCTGGCGTCTGCGCAGCCTCTACCACCACCTGATCGCGGCATGCCTGGGCAATGGTGTCACGCACCACATAGGAGCGCACTTGCTCCAGACGGGCGGCGCGCTCGGCGGTGCTGCGCAGCGCGCTGCTGATGGCGCTGATCTGCGAATGCACACGGCGCTGGATGTGCATGCGGCCAATGCCGATGCCGCGGGTTTCCACCAGCAGGCTGACCGCATTCTTCAGGCCATTGACATTGCGACCCGTATCGGGCTGCACTCCGCCCATCGACATCTGCATATCCTCGGAGCGGTTGGAAGTGGTGTAGTACCACTCGGTACTCAATCCCTGGCCCTTGAGGGCCTGGAGCATGGGTGCGTGGTACCACTCGCTTGAGGCCTTGGTCAAAAACTCGTGGACGTTGGCCGTAGTGGCGTACTGCAGCAAGACGTCGTGGCGTTGTATTGCATGGAATTTCTGCAGATAGCGGCCTGCCACGGTGAATTCATGGGCGTCCAGCACCAGGATGGGCCGGTAGTCACGGGTCAGCACCGCCAATGCCTGGGCCTCGGGGGTGTTCAGCAGTAGGTGATCGCGGTTCATGTCCACGCCATTGGCCGTGCTGCGGGTTCCGGTTTCGGCGCCATCGGGGTTGGCACGGGGCACGATGACGACGTTGATTTGGTCGAGCAGTGGTTCCAGCAACCCATGGGCCAATTCTTGGGCAACCACCAGCAGAGCTTCGCTACCTGCAGGCTCGTCGCCATGTTGCTGCCCGATCAATAGAACGGTGGGCCGCTTGCCGGCAACCAGGGTGTCGGGACCGGTATCCTTATCGCGGGTCAGTACCAACGCGGAAATGGATTCGCCGCGCTGGGACGGCCCCAGCCGCAACACACTGGCCAAGGTGCCGCTGCGCGATGGGGTGTCTGCAATCTGATCGAGCCACTGGTTGAGTTCGGCATTGGTGGTAAAGGCGCGGCGCTGATCCGCCAGGCCAGGGGTGCTATAGCGCACCACCGGGTCCGGAAAACGTGCAGCAACAGCGGCATTGAAGGGAAGGTCCTGCAGCGTTCCCGCCTGCACCGGCATTGGCCGGGTAACGGGCTGGACGGATGGGGCTGCCTGTACAAACCCAGGCTGCGGCGCACCCAGCGGTGCGGGCACCACGACCGTACCGCGCAGAGGTGGTGCAGGGGCCTTGGCAGGCCAGGGCGGCAGCGGCGTCGTGCTGCAAGCGGTCAATAAAGCAGCTGCCAGCAAAGAAGCCAGCGGCCAGCGGCCTGGTCTGCGGAGTGTTTGCATGGAATTTGGAACCATTGCTGGTGTGGGAAGAGGGGGCATGGTCATGCTGCGGACGGCCGTTGCGGCCTCAAAGACCCAGGGGATCCGGGCCATGTCTGGGCGCGATATTACCCGGCGATAGCTGTGGTGAATGTCAGCGGAAACGCCACCGTACGTTACTGAGCGACCCGGTTCAGTGGAATGCTGAAAACAGGGCTGTCTGGAATTTACGTTGAAAATACTATCAACTTAATAGCTGGATGCGCTTGCTGCCAGGGCGTTAGAGTGGTTTTTTTATCAAAATCACAAAAAACCGAGAAAAAGGTACGCTCGCACCGCACAGGCAAAAAAGCCTGCGTTGCACATTGGCAACGCAGGCTTTGGGTTAACGCCCGTAGGAACCGCGCGAGCCGCCGCCACTGCGGCCTCCACCACCGCCACCTCCGCTGCGGCCACCGCCGCCGCCATAACCCCCGCTGCGGGCGCCGCCACCGCCACGGCGACCACGGTCCGCCATGCTGTCGACGCTGGTACGCATAGGATCTGGCTGCGAAGAACCACCTGAATTGCGCTGGGATGGCATGCTGTGTCCACCATGCGTACCGAGGTGGGCGTTGTCGCGCGGTGGCTGGTCGTCAAAACGATGCCCGCCGCCCCCGCCGCCGCCTGTACCGGCGGGACGGTTGCGGGCCGGGGCCTGGCCTCTGGGTGCACTACCCGGGCCTTGGGCATTACGGGGCGCATTGCTGCGACCGCCGCCGCCTGCGCTGCGCCCACCGTTACCGCTGCCACCGCCACCCGGACGCCCGCCGCGCTCACCTTGGCCTGCCTTGTTGGTGCGGATGCGGTCCATCATTTCGGTGCGCGCGGCCTTGGCAGCCGCCTGCATCACATCACGGCTGGGCGGCCGACCGGCCCCGCCCCAAATGGTTTGTCGACCCATGGCGATGGGCTCTGCCTGTTCACCATCTTCAGGACCAAAGCCTTCGAGCAACTGCACCGGGATTTCCTGCTTGGTGAAGCGCTCGATTTCCATCATGAAGCCTTCTTCGTCCATGCAGACCAGGCTGACGGCTTCGCCGCTGTTGCCCGCGCGCCCCGTGCGGCCAATGCGGTGCACGTAGTCTTCGGGGACGTTGGGGATCTCGTAGTTGACGACGTGCGGCAACTCGTCGATGTCGATGCCGCGTGCAGCAATATCAGTGGCGACCAAGGCCCGGATGTCGCCGGTCTTGAAGCCGGCCAGTGCCTGTGTGCGTGCGCTCTGGCTCTTGTTGCCGTGCAGCGCCATGGCCTGTACGCCATTCTTGGTGAGGAATTCGGCCACGTTGTTGGCGCCAAACTTGGTGCGTGTGAACACCAGTACCTGGCTCCAGTTGTTCTGCTGAATGATGTGCAGCAACACCTGCTTTTTCTTGGTGCGGCCCACGGGGTGGATCACCTGCGCAATGCGCTGCACCGTGGTGTTGCGCGGCGTCACCTGGATGCTTTGCGGGTTCTTGAGCAGAGTGGCTGCCAGTTCGCGGATTTCGTCGCTGAACGTCGCCGAGAACAACAGGCTTTGCTTTTCCTTGGGCACCAGGGCCAAAATTTTCTTCACGTCATGGATGAAACCCATGTCGAGCATGCGGTCGGCTTCGTCCAGAACCAGTACTTCGACCGTGGAGAGGTCCAGAAAACCCTGTTGTTGCAAGTCCAGCAGGCGGCCGGGCGTGGCCACGAGGAAGTCAACGCCGCGCTTGATGCGGTCGATTTGCGGGTTCATGCCCACGCCGCCAAAAACGACGGTGGAATTGAGATCCAGGTATTTGCCGTACTGGCGAATCGATTCCTCGACCTGTGCGGCCAGTTCGCGCGTGGGGGTCAGTACCAGGGCGCGCACACCCTTGCCGCCAAACTTGTTTTTCGGGGCAGCGCTTTGCGACAAACGGTGCAGCATGGGCAGCGTGAAGGCTGCCGTTTTGCCCGTACCGGTTTGTGCACCGGCCAGCAAGTCCTGGCCCGCCAGCACGGCTGGAATGGCCTGCGCCTGAATGGGAGTGGGGGTCTCGTAGCCCTGCTCACGCACAGCCTTCATGATGGCCGGAGCCAGATTCAAATCGTCAAATGTCATGGATTGAAATGCACCCAACCGGGTGCCGGGTGTCGGCCTGTCCAGGCAGTCTGCGAAAGGACTGCCGAGCCAGTGTCAGGCTGACGAGGTTCAAAGGTGGGAGCCTGCAATGACTTGCTTCGTCCCCAGCAAAGTGCTGATATCGAGCGCAACTGGAGTGCCCAACTTCAAGTATTGTCGCATGAGTCGATAATGGGGGCTGGTTTGCGCAACCTCTTGCGCATGTTTGATTTGCAGGTTTGACTACACACAATGGCCCAATACGTTTATTCCATGAACCGTGTCAGCAAGACGGTGCCGCCCAAGCGCCAGCTCTTGAAAGACATTTCGCTCTCGTTTTTTCCAGGCGCCAAAATTGGCGTGCTGGGCCTCAATGGCTCGGGCAAGTCCACGCTGCTCAAGATCATGGCCGGGGTCGACAAGGAATATGAAGGCGAAGCCATCGCCATGCCTGGCCTAAGCATCGGTTACCTGGAGCAGGAACCCAAGCTCAACGACGAGCACACGGTGCGCGAATCGGTGGAAGAGTCGATGGGCGCCGTCTTTGCCGCCAAGGCGCGCCTCGAAGAGGTCTACATTGCCTATGGTGCTGAAGATGCTGACTTTGACGCGCTGGCGGCCGAACAGGCCCAGCTCGAAGCCATCATCGCCACGGCTGGCACCGACTCCGAGCACCAACTGGAGATCGCTGCCGATGCGCTGCGCCTGCCACCGTGGGATGCCAAAATCGGCATGCTTTCAGGCGGTGAAAAACGCCGTGTGGCTTTGTGCCGCCTGCTGCTGTCCAAGCCCGACATGCTGCTGCTCGACGAGCCGACCAACCACCTGGACGCTGAGTCTGTGGAATGGCTGGAGCAGTTTCTGCAGCGCTTTCCTGGCACCGTGGTGGCCATCACCCATGACCGCTACTTCCTCGACAACGCCGCCGAATGGATTCTGGAAATGGACCGCGGCCGCGGCATTCCATGGAAGGGCAACTACAGCACCTGGCTGGAGCAAAAGGGCGAGCGCCTGGCGCAGGAGCAAAAGAGCGAAGAAGCACACGCCAAGGCCCTGAAGAAAGAGCTCGAATGGTCGCGCCAGAACCCCAAGGCGCGCCAGGCCAAGAGCAAGTCGCGTCTGGCGCGCTTTGAAGAGCTCTCCGACATGGAATACCAGAAGCGCAACGAGACCATGGAGATTTTCATCCCCGTGGCCGAGCGCCTGGGCCAGCAGGTGTTTGAATTTCACAACGTCAGCAAGTCGTTTGGCGACCGCATGCTGATCGACAACCTGAGCTTCACCATTCCGCCGGGCGCCATCGTCGGCATCATCGGCCCCAACGGCGCGGGTAAATCGACGCTGTTCAAGCTGTTGGCGGGCAAAGAGCAGCCCGACAGCGGTACGGTGGTGGTCGGCTCGACCGTCAACATGGCTTTTGTGGACCAGCATCGCGATGTTTTGGCGAACGAAAAAACCGTGTGGGAAGACGTTTCTGGCGGGCTCGATATTCTGAATGTGGGCAAATTCCAGATGGCCAGCCGCGCCTACTGCGGGCGCTTCAACTTCAACGGTGCTGACCAGCAAAAGAAAGTGGGCATGCTCTCGGGCGGCGAACGCGGTCGTTTGCACTTGGCCAAGACGCTGATTGCCGGCGGCAACGTGCTGCTGCTGGACGAGCCCTCGAACGACCTGGACGTGGAAACCCTGCGCGCCCTCGAAGACGCGCTGCTCGAATTTGCCGGCACCGTGCTGGTCATCAGCCACGACCGCTGGTTCCTGGACCGCATTGCCACGCACATTTTGGCAGCCGAAGGCGACAGCCAGTGGACGTTCTTTGACGGAAACTATCAGGAATACGAGGCCGACAAGAAGAAACGATTGGGCGAAGAAGGTGCGCGTCCGCACCGCATGCGCTTCAAGGCCCTCAAGTAGAAGTAGGATATCGCCTGGACGTTTTCTTCCCCAGCCCCTCATCGCCCCGCCATGCAACAGCCTGCGCCTCGTACTAGGACGGTATTCCGCGCCTGCGTTGTCAACGCAGTGCGCGAGGGCGAAGCCCTGATGACGCAGCTGGTGCAGGTCACGCGCGGTGCGCTGACCAGCCAGGAATCTGAGCTGAGGGACATTGCGCGGCGCAACCTGGCCAGTGATGCGCTGCGCTTGCTGAACCAGCAAGAGACAGCGCTGGTCAAAGCCTACCCCATGGCCTTGCTGGAAATTTTTGCGGAAGGTCCGTCGGCCGCCAAGCCACACCAGGCGGATGCCAGCGGCATGGATTTTGGCGAACTCTCACTGGTTGACGACGCCGAAGTGCAGGCACAGGTGGAGTTGTCCCGTACCCAGCAAATGGCGGTACATGCCACCGATGCGGTGCTGGCCGAACTCAACGCACTGGTCAGTGGAGCCCAGGGGCTGAACCGCGTGCAACCCGAACGCAACCCGTTGCGCCCCGAGAACTACATCCGCGCGTTGCAGCAGGTGATTTCCGAGTCCGGGGTGGCGGCGCCCATCCGTGAAGCCTGGATGCAGCACATGGGCGATCTACTGGGCTCGCAGCTGGTGGATGTGTACAAACGCGCCGCCAAAAGCCTGCGCGAGCAGGGTGTGCGTCCCGTGGGCTATGGCGTGGTGGCCATGCCGGGCTCGAGCGCCATGGGCGGACTCGCAAGGGGCGGGGCCAGTGGCTACGGCACTTATGGCAATCCCACAGGCTACGGTCATGGCATGGGCGGCGCCAGCGGCTATGGCAGCCCCTCTTCGATTTACGGGCGTGCGGGCATGGCTTCTGGCTGGAGCGGCGACCCCGGCCCCATGGGGGGTCTCGCGCCCGAAGCGGAAGAGGCCTTGCTGACCGTGGGCATCCTGCGCCAGATGTTGGCCGGTGGTGGCGACCCGTTTGAGATTCCGCGCGCTGGACCGGTAGTCACAGGCTTTGCACACGCCCATGTGCAGCCGGCGCGCATGGAAGCACAGGGTGGCGGCTCCAGCGTGTACGGCACACCCGTTGGCGGACAGTACGCCAACGTTGCGGTTTCCGAAGCTATGGAGGACATCGCCCAACTCGAACGCCTGGTCGGGCGCCTGGCCCAAAGCCAGCCCGGGTACGCCCCCAGCGGGCAGGGTGCACCCCGCAGCGTCTACGGCGTACCGTATGGCGGCGCGGCCGAATCGCCCGCCATGGCCGCCGAGGTGGTGGCACGCATGGTAGAGAATATTTCCCAGGATTCACGCCTGCTGCCCCCCGTGCAGCAAGCGGTGCAAAACCTGGAGCCAGCCATCCGCAAGCTGGTGCGCCACGACCCGCGATTTTTCAGCGATGGCGACCATCCAGCGCGCCGCCTGCTCGACGAGTTGACGCAGCGCAGCTTGGCCTTCACCAACGTGGAAGAGCCCGGCTTCAAACGTTACATGCGTCTGGTAGACCAGGCGGTCAACCACCTCGCGCAGCAGCCCGATGTCACCAGCGCAGCGCCCTTCGAGGCCGTGCTCAAGGCGCTGTCATCGGCCTGGGAAACGCAAGAGAAAAAGCAGCAAGCCCGCCGCACCGCCGAAGAAAAGGCCTTGCTGCGCGCCGAACAACGCGAGTTGCTGGCCGAAAAAATTGCCGCCAACATCCGTGCCTTGCCCGATATTGACAAGGTGCCTGCTGACATCCTGGAATTTGCCACCGGCCCCTGGGCCGATGTGGTGGCCCGGGCGCAACTCAAGCAGCCCGAGGGCGCTGATGGAGACCCCGGTGGTTACCTGGCCTTGGTGCCGCTCTTGTTCTGGAGCGTTCAACCCGAACAGGTGGGTGAAGACCTCGGCCGTATGGTCGATGCCATACCCGGCATGCTAGCGACGCTGCGCGAGGGCCTGGCCACTATTGGCCACCCCGACAGCAGCACCAGCGCATTGATTGAACGGCTCGTCTTGCTGCACCAGCAGATTCTGGATTCGCCGCCTGCCGTAACCGAGCCCGTCGACAGCGCCGAGATCGGCATCGAATCGATGGCCGATGATCTGTCCAATTCCTCGCAGAGCGCCGTGGATGTGGATCTGAATGCAGCGCCCGGCATTGACGATCTTTTCGTGGTTGGTGCCTGGGTGGATCTGGTTTCCAACGGTAAGGTCATGCGTACGCAACTGACCTGGGCCAGCCCGCATAAAACGCTGTTCCTTTTCACCGCCGCTGATAACAGCACCCAGTCCATGACACGCCGCATGCGCGACAAGCTGGCGGCAGAGGGGCTGCTGCGCGTGATGTCGGGCAAACATGTAGTGGAACGCGCTATTGACGCCATGGCCAGCTCTGGACGCGGCAGCAGTCCGCCATCCACCCGTCGCTGAGAGCTGAAACGCCCGCCCTTATAGGGCGGTACAACCTCCTAGCGTGCCAACCTGCCGCGCACCATCTGGATGTGGTTGCGCAATGCATACAACTCGTCGGCATAGGCCAGCGGCACGCTGACCTTTAACACCTGCGCTTCCAGCGCATCGAGGGCCTGCGTCAGATCACAGGAGGGTGCTTGGCCCGAGACCATGTCGTTTTCAATCTCACGCAACCGCCCATACCAACGAAACACCCGCGAACGCACGCGCAGTTGGTAGAGCGGCGGTACGACACGCGACAAGGGCAGCATGACGGCGATCAAGATGCCCAGCACCAGCCACATACGCTGGACCAGGTTGGCCAGCCAGAATGGAAGGTAGCGCTGCAGCAAGGGCACAGGCTCGTTGATGGCGCGGTCGGCTTCGGGCGCAATCTCCAGCTCGCTGTGCCGTGTGCTGGGAAACTCCCTGGCCCGGTTGAACCAGCCCGCACCGCTGTGCAGGGTCTGTGCATGCTGGGCAAACAGCTGCAGCAGGGCCGGGTGGGTGTCGGTGCGGGTCAGCAGGGCCGTGGTGGATGCGACCAGCCGCACATCGTGGACAGGCACATTGCCTGCCAAATCCACCACACCGCGCGGCAAAGTGACCGGGGTAAGGAATGGAAAGCGCCGACCATAAGCCTCGTTTTGCGGAAAATCCATCAAGCGCACGCCCGGGGTTTGCAACAGCATTTGCACCATGGGGGATTCAGGCGCTGAGGCAAACACCAGCACATCGATCTTGCCGTCCAGAAAAGCCACGGTGGCCGGGGTTTGCTCCAGGCGGGACAGCCGCAGATCTGAGGCCAGCATATGGTTGGCATCCAGCAGTTTGTCCACCAGGATGGGCACACCGCTGCCCTCGGTACCCACATTGACACGCAGGCCGCGCAGCTGGGGCAGGGCGTCCAGCCGCCCGGCCGGGGTGCTGTGGCGCACGGCCTGGGTACGGTAGAACAGCCACAGGGGCTCTACAAACAGACTTCCCAAAGACCGCAGTTGATCGTGGTCTTCGGCCTCCAGCACGGCGGTTCCACCTTGCACAAAGGCCAGGTCGGCGCGCCCCTCGCGCAGCAGTTGCAGATTGGCGAGCGATCCTTCGCTGGGCAGCAGGCGTACCTCGATGCCCTGTGCCGCCAGTGCCTTCTGGTAGCGCTGGCCAAATTCAGCGTAGGCGCTTTGCTCGGCGCCCGTGGCCAGCACTACATACTTGGGCGGTGTGGGGTTGAGCCACCAATAGGCCAAGGCCAGCAGGCCCACAGCCAGCAAAGCCAGCGGCCCGGCAGACACCAGCATGTCCCGCAAGGAGAGCAGTGTGGAGCGAAAAGCCTGCGGCATCACATCGTCCCGTCCATGTCGGCCATGCTCGGCAGGTGCAGCCCCTCCGAAGTGGTGATCGCCTGCGCAGCCTGTACCGCGCGCAGCACGGCACGGGCTGTGGCCTCGGCAGCCATGGTGCACAGCAGCAGCATGCCCGGATTCTTGCCCGCAAGGCCTGTGCCCAAGGCAAACAAGGTATCGCCATCGAGCATGGTGTGCACCGGGTTGATGCTGCGCGCCAGGCCATCGTGCGCGGCCACGGCCAGGCGGTGGGCCTGGGCTTTGGTAAGCATGGCGTCTGTGGCTACCACGCCGATGGTGGTGTTGGTACCTGCGAGCAGGGACTGTGCTGACTCGCCGCGCAACAGGGCACGCCGGGTATCGACCAGTTGCAGCCCATCGGCCGTACGCGCACCCGCCACCGGGCGGGCGGTGTCGGGGTCCAGGACATCGCCTACGGCATTGCAGGCAATCAACGCCCCCACCGTCACGCCATCGACCGTGACCGAGGCGGTTCCAATGCCGCCCTTCATGGCCCGCGCCATGCCAAACATCTTGCCCACACTGGCGCCGGTACCCGCACCGACGCTGCCCTCCAGCGGATCGGCAGGGGAGGCGGCTGCGCAGGCGGCGTAACCGGCGGCGGCGTCGGGGCGAACGCGCATATCGCCCACCATCAGGTCGAACAGCACGGCGGACGGCACCAGCGGCAGGCGGCCCACGCCAATGTCCAGCCCCACGCCTTGTTCTTCGAGCCAGCGCACAGCGCCGGTGGCGGCCTCCAGGCCCCAGGCGCTGCCACCCGAGAGCATGACGGCGTGCACCTGCTCGACCAGGTTGCTGGGATCAAGCAAATCGGTCTCGCGCGTGCCGGGCGCCGCTCCGCGCACATCCACACCGGCCACAGCACCGTCACGGGCCAGCACCACGCTGCACCCGGTGGGGCGGCGGCTCTCGGTGTAGTGACCCACCTCGATACCGGCCACACGGGTGATGCTGCCCTGGTCTCGGGCGCAGGAAGAGGAGGAAATCATGCGGCCGATTATGAAGCCGCAGCCGGGTTACCTTGGCGCTTGGTGGTAGCTCTTGAACACGCGGGTGCTGCCATTTCGCGCGACCAGCAGCACGTCGTAGGGATCGCGCCGGTTGCCATAGGCCGGGCCGTCCATACCGGGCGAGCCCACCGGCATGCCGGGCACCGCCAGTCCCAAAGCCTTGGGCTTTTGCTGCAGCAGCGCGCGCACATCGCTGGCCGGTACATGGCCCTCGATGAGGTAGCCGCCCACCAGGGCGGTATGGCACGAGCCCAGCTTTTGCGGCAGGCCCAGGCGTGCGCGCACCGCGTTGTTGCCCGTGTCGTGGATGGTGAAGTGAAAGCCATTCGCTTCCATATGGGTGATCCAGTCGTGGCAGCAAACGCAGCTGGGGTCTTTCCAGATTTCAACGGGCGTTGCCTGGGCGGCACGCACCAGGCGCGATGCGGCCAGCGCCGCCGCCAGCGCAGGCAGGCTCGCCAGCAGATGGCGGCGCTGCAGGCCGCTGTGGGAAGCACGAAGGGGCGAGAGGAAGAGCGGGGTAGGCATGGAAAATTCTTTCAATGGCTGGCGATCGATGGGACGATTCTGGGGCAGGGTGCGCCGACCGTGGCATCGAACGCCGAAAAATTAGAGAAAAATGGCTGTAGCGCTTATCTGTATTGCGCAAGCAGCTATCAAATTATTCAATTGAAGTGCAGCGCAAGGCATGCCCTGGAGGGCGCAAGAATCAGGCAATGGGCGGCTTGAAGGCGGGCGCCACAGGCACGCTGGCAAACCAGGCAGCGTCTGGGGGCCGCAGGGCGGCGTAGCCTTGCGTGGTTGGCCACGACAGCAGCGCAACAGGCGCCCACGGGGCCGAATGACCGGCGCCGCACGACTGGCAGGCAGGGCCATGCCCCAGGGGTGAGCACGCTTCCTGCGTAGCGTCTTCGCAGGTGCTTCCCACGAAGCGCATGGGTTCACTGCAGTCACTGGCCTGGGGGGCAGGCAGCGCCATGGTGGGGTGGGGTGAATCGATGCCGCTGTGTTGGGCCGGTACAGGTTGGCAGGGCACGGCCTCAAAAGCCATGGCAGTGCCCACAAGGCCGCGCAAGACCAGCACAAGCATGACCACCACAGAAACCATGAGACGCATCGACGACTGAGTGCCGCAACGCGCCAAAGGTTCCGTGGCCCGCTGCCCGTCCATCGCTCAGGTCGCCATGTAGCGCCCGGGGCGGTGGTTCATGGCCAGCACCAGGTTCAGCGCCACGGCACCGGCAATGGACCAGGCGACGCGCATGGGCTCCACCGTCCACAGGGCCAGCAGCACAATGCAGCAGTCCACGGCCATTTGCACTTTGCCCGCGCGCAAGCCATAGCGATCCTGCAGGTACAGGGCAGCAATGCCCACGCCGCCCAGGCTGCAGCGGTGGCGAAACAGCGCCAGAAAACCGGTGCCCGTGATCAGCCCACCGGCAATGGCGGCATACAGCGGCTCGATGTGGGCAAACTGCAGAAACTGCGATTGCAGCTCGGTCAGCAAAGACAGCAGCAGCACCGCCACAAAGGTCTTGAGGGTGAATTCGCGCCCCAGTTTGCGCAGTGCCAGCCAGTAAAACGGCAGGTTGAGCACAAAGAAAATTTTGCCAAACCCGATGCCCGTTGCGTAATGCAGCAAAAATGCCAGCCCGGCGGTGCCGCCCGTCAGCAGCCCTGCGCTGGTGAAGAAGGCGATGCCCACGGAAATCATCAGTACACCGGTAAAAATGGCGACTGCATCCTCGGTCGCAGTGTGCGGCACCGAAGCCGGTGGCAGGGGGGCAGAAGGTGCGGGCGGGCGAGTCATGACAAAAGGATGTGGAGAGCAGCCTTGCATTGGAGCACGCGCCAGGCCCGCAGGGCTTGCAGCGGGCTTTCGATGCTGGCTACTCCACCACGGCAGACTCTACAAAGACCAGTTCGCACGAGTTGGCGCCAGAGTCCGACCGCGTGAGTGAACTGGTCCAGCGCCAGCCCTTGGGATGGGTGGCCTCTACCAGGTAGCCGCTGATCTGGATCAAGCCGCCTTCGCGCGCCTTCTTGAGCGCCTTGTGTACGCTGGCATTGGCCGGAATCATGTGCATGTTGGCGGAAGATTCGATGATTTCCTGCAGCGGGATAGGCGGCTGTTCCTTCCACGAATAGCGGTACCAGCGGCCGCCCTGCGTGATGTTCAGCGGGCGGTACACCGCCGGGTCTGCCATCTGCTTCCAGCCCAGCGCCAGGTCCATGGGTGACAGATCGGCCTCCTTGTCCATCTGGTAGTCTTCGCGCGCCAACACCCGGGCGCGCACAGTGAACTGCGCCAGGGGCTTGATCTGGTAGCCCTCGAAGCCGAACGCCGCCTTGTCGGTGGGGGTTTGCACCGGGCTTTGCACAAGCACCTGTGCTGGCGGGGGCCGCACGGGTTTTGGTGCCTGCAGGCTGGTGCGTGCTGCTTCGATGCCAAAGAAAGCCACGCACAGCGCAGCGCCAATTTTCAGAACGGTCTGGATCTGCATGGCCTTAGGGTACCGCGAGCCGTGGGCAGGAAAAATACATATTTTTTGGCGTTTTGCGCTTACCAGGAAAGCGCTGATAGCTACTATTTTAGTAGCTATCAGCGCCCGCATTAAGGCGATGCTGAATAAGTCACCGCGATGATGCGCGCCGTGCATCGGGATGGGATGCAAGGCGCAAACCGCAGCCATGGCCGCAGCTATGGCGAGGATTTGCAACGCCGCAGACCGCCCGAGGTACGGATGCGCAGCGCGTGAGGGACTTGTTCAGCATTGCCTTAAGCATGCACATGCGCGTCCTGCGCCAGTTCTGCGCGTGCGTGGCGCACCACGCTCCAGCCTCCGCTGATGGCCAGACCCGCCATGGTGGCGGCCACCACCAAATCGGGCCAGGCAGCGCCTGTACCAAACACGCCCAGGGCGGCGGCCATCACGGCCAAGTTGCCCAACGCATCGTTGCGCGTGCACAGCCACACGCTGCGCATGTTGGCGTCGCCTTCGCGCCAGGCGTACAGCAGCACGGCCACGCCCAGGTTGGCCGCCAGGGCCAGCAGGCCAATGCTGCCCATGGTGAGGGGTTCAGGCGTAATGCCCTGCCAGGCGCCCCAGGCCACCCGTCCGGCCACGAACGCTCCAAACGCCAGCATGCTGGCCCCCTTGAGCAAGGCGGCGCGGGCCCGCCAGGCCAAGGCCATGGCCAACACCCACAGCGAGACGCCGTAGTTGGCGGCATCGCCCAGGAAATCGATGGCATCGGCCAGCAGTGCCGCTGAACCCGACTGCAGTCCCGCGCCCATCTCCACTGCAAACATGGCAGCGTTGACGATGAGGGCGATCCACAGGATGCGCCGGTAACGGGGATCGGCGCTGGTCGGGCTGCTGTGGCAATGGTTGTCGTGGCAATGGGCTGACATGGGTTTCTCCGTGATCGGTTGCGGTATCGTTGCTGATTAAAAACCCTGAAGTCACTATAAGGTCAAGCCATGCACCACCAGACCGCCTGTCACCGCATTGGGGAGGCCGCTCGCCGCTCGGGTGTGTCTGCCGCCAACATCCGCTATTACGAAAAAGAAGGCCTGCTCAGCCCCGGTGTCCGCAGCAGTAACAGCTACCGCTTGTACAGCAGTGCCGACATCCACCAACTGCGCTTCATACGGCTGTGCCGCGCCATGGACATGTCGCTGGACGAAGTACGCACGCTGCTGGCGCTGGACCTGGCGTCCCAAGCCGACTGCGACGCTGCCTGCGTGACGCTGAACGGCCACCTCGACCATGTGCGCTCCCGACTGCATGAACTGCAAGCCTTGGAGCAGGACCTGCTGGCACTGCGCAACCGCTGCGATGGCACGGGGCCGCAGTGCGGCATCATCGAAGCGCTGCACGCACAGGCCGACGCGCAGTCCCTGCCCGCGGCGCCCCTGGCGGCAGCACCCAAACGCCATGTCTGATTCTGATATTTGCTACATTTTGAATAGCTTAAACCGCATGTAAACAAAGCGCTTCATGCCATTTCGATGACATGGCAAGCGGGCAAGGCGCTATCATGCGCACATGATCTCCCGCTGGCCCGCCTTGACCCTGCACGAGCGCCTGTGGCACGCCATGCGCCGCTGGGCGCTGGCCTGGGGCCGCATCATGTACCTGGGCGCGGTGGTGCTGGTGCTGGTGCTCACGCCATCGAGCTATGGCGCGGGCGCGCGGCGCAAATTGGCCCGCCACATTTACGAAGATACAGCCCCCATCCTGCCGGGGTTCACGGTGCTGGCCGCTCTGCTCGGCCTGGTGCTCACGCGCATCGTGGTGGTCACGGCACTGAGCTATGGGCTGACCGCCTATGCGCTGGAAATGGTCATTCGCGTGCTGGTGCTGGAGTTGATTCCGCTGACTGCGGCGCTGTTTGTCGCCATGCGTTGCACCATTCCCAACGGAGCCCGCCTGGCACAACTGCGCCTGTCGGGACACCTTGATGCCCTGCGGCGCAGGGGCGCCGACCCGGTGCGTATGGAGCTGCTGCCGCGCGTGGTGGCCGGCGTGTTCGCCTGCATCACACTGGCGGCGTTGTCGTGCGTGGTGGCGCTGGTCATGGCGTATCTTGGCGTATATGGCTTCAATCTGGCGGGCCTGCCCAGCTACACCCGCATGTTCGGCCATGTGTTCTCACCGGCCGTCACGCTGGTGTTCGGCATCAAAACCCTGCTTTCCAGCCTGGCGGTTGCCTTGATCCCCATGACCGCCGGCATGTACGACGCAGGAGAGGGCGCCCAGCAAGACACTGAACTGGGCGGACTGGCCCGCATGTTTGCCGTGTTGCTGCTGATTGAAGTGGCATCGCTCGTAGGCAACTACTATTGATATTGAGGAAATCGGCGCCCATGCAAGACCCCGCACCACAGCCACCAGCCGCCATGGCCGAGGACGGCCTGCGCCCTGTGGCGCACCTGGAACTCAAGGCCATGGCGTTAATGCTCTTTACGCTGGCCCTGATCGTGGGATCGGCCGTGTACCTGCTGTACGCGCGGGGGGCGTTCGAACCCACGCAAACCCTGGTGCTCACCGCCGACGATTCCGAGGGTGTCGTGGTGGGCATGGATATGACTTTTTCGGGCTTTCCCATCGGGCGGGTGCGCCGCATCGAACTGGCCGATGAAGGCAATGCCCGCATCGTGATCGACGTGCCACGCAAAGACGCGCACTGGTTGCGCGTCTCCAGCATTTTCACGCTGGTGCGCGGCGTGGTGGGCGGCACCAACATCCGCGCTTACAGCGGTATCTTGCAGGATCCGCCGTTGCTCGATGGCGCAGAGCGCCCCGTGCTAAAGGGCGATGCCACGGGCGAGATCCCGCAACTTATGTCAGAGGCACGCACCTTGCTGGGCAACCTTAACGCACTCACCGCCGAAGACTCGGCTCTGGGTGCCAGCATGGCCAACGTGAAAGAGCTGACCGATCGACTCAAGGGCCCGGGCGGCGCTCTCAAGGTGCTGATGGGCAACGAGCAGGATGCCCGCAAGATTGTTGCAACACTGGACCGCACCAACGCGCTGCTGGCACGCATTGATGGCATGGCTGCCAAGGCAGATACCCAGGTGTTTGGCCCTGGTGGCGTGCTGCCTGAAGTGCAGGCCACCGTGGCGCAACTCGGGGGCCTGCTGGCCGATACCCGAGCGAGCCTGAAAAAGGTCGATGCCGTGCTGGCCGAGGCCCAGGCCGTGGGTGCCAACGTGCGCGAAGGCACGGCCGACCTGGGGGCGCTGCGCGCTGAGGTCGAATCCAGTCTGCGCAAAATTGACGGGCTGGTGAACGAAGTCAACCGCAAATGGCCTTTTGCCCGTGATACGGAGTTGAAACTCCCATGACACCCACCACACAACACCTTCTGTGGCGCCCGTGGGGCCTGTGCCTGGCGCTGGCCCTGGCAGCGTGCTCCAGCAAACCACCCGTACCTGACTGGCAAATGAACGCGCATGGTGCAGCACAAAAGGCTGTGCAAGCCTATCTGGCCGGCGAGACCCGCGTGGCCACACTGGAGTTTGCCCGTGCGCGCCAAGAAACGGCCCGTACCGGGCAACCCGGGCTGCTGGCGCAGGTGCATCTGCTGGAATGCGCTGCCCAGGTCGCCAGCCTTGAAATGAAACCCTGCAGCGCGTTCGAAGCACTGCGCCTCGACGCGAGCGCGGCGCAAGTGGCTTATGCCGACTACCTTGCTGGAACGCTGCCCGCCTCGGCGGCGGCCTTGCTCCCGCAAAGCCAGCAGGCCGTAGCAACCGCCACGGATGCCAACGCGGCAACGGCGCTGGCGGCCATCTCTGACCCCATGTCACGTTTGGTGGCGGCGGGTGTGCTCCTTCGCACTGGCCATGCCCATCCACAAACCATGCAACTGGCCACGGACACCGCGTCCGCCCAGGGCTGGCGTCGCCCGCTGCTCGCCTGGCTGCTCTTGCAAGCCCAGCGCGCTGAACAGGCGGGTCAGAGCGATGCCGCAGCGCAATTGCGCCGACGCATTGCGGTGGTGGAGCAGGGCGGGGGGTAAAACGGGAAGGCGCGTCAGTCGCTGACCGCCATTTTCAGCACCAGCCCCAGACCGTCCACACTGCCTGCCATGGAATCGACCGACTGCACCGTCGCCTCAGGCAGCAGCAATGCAGCAGATGCCACCAGGGCCAGCACCACGGCAAGCGCAAACGCGGCGACTGCGCGTAATGGCACAGGGGTTGCTGGGGTGAACGAAGTCTGCAAGGCATGGTGAACTTATTACAGCAACGATCGCCCGCTGTGGCTGTCAGACAAAGCCGCATTGGCGTCGTTTTAAACCATAGGAGTCGTTCGTGAACCAGTCCAGGGAAAGGGCAAGCCAGCGCAGCGTGCCAACCCCACCACCGGCCGAGGGTCTGCATGCGCTGCGACTGGGTTTTGAAGACAGACTGGAAGAGGATTTCCGGCGCTACCACCAGGGCGTCTTTTTGCTGCGCATGCGCTGGGCCCTGCTGGTGGCCATGGCTTTGTTTCTGTTGTTTGCCGTGCTCGATGCCATCAGCCTGCCCACCCAGGTACGCAACGCCATCCTGGCTTTGCGCCTGGGCCTGATGCTCCCAGTGCTTTTTCTGACCTGGTTGGCCACCTACCAGGCCCGGCTGCACCAACACTTGCAGTCGCTTGTCTCCATTGCGGCCTTGACCTGCGGTCTGGGCGTGGTGGGCATCATCTGGGTGGCCCGGGTACATGCCTTTGCACTGCCCTATGAAGGCATCATCCTGGTCACGTTCTTCTTCTATTTTTTGACCGGGCTCCGCTTTTGGCCAGCGGTGCTGTGCGGCTGGGCGACGTACATGGCCTATCTAGGCATGGAACTGCACACCGGCTTGGCAGGCAATGTGCTGCTGTACAACGCCTTCTTCCTGGGCACAGCCAATGTCATCGGCACGGTCGGCAACCATTTTCTGGAATCGGCCATGCGCCAGAATCTTCTGTCGCAAAAGCAGTTGCAGGACATGGCGGAGAAAGACTTCCTGACGGGTTTGCTCAACCGCCGCGCCTTCAGTACACGGGCCAACTGCACCTGGCGCCAGGCGGTGCGCGAAAAACATGCGCTGGGCGTCGTCATGATGGATGTGGATTTTTTCAAGCGCTATAACGACCACTATGGCCATGCCGAAGGCGACGAAACCCTGAAGAAAGTAGCGCAGGTGGTCGGCAACCACGCCGGCCGCCCCCTGGACATCGTGGCCCGCTACGGTGGCGAGGAGTTCGTCGGCCTTTGGTACAACCTGAGCGAAGCCCACATGCGGTCCATTCTGGAGAGCCTGCGTGACGACATCGCCGCACTACAGATTCCCCATGCCGCATCCGATGGTGCGCCCCATGTCAGCCTGAGCATCGGGCTGGCCTATCTGCAGCCACAGGCCGACCAAACCCTGGACGATGCACTGCGGTTGGCCGACGTAGCCCTGTACCTTGCCAAGGAACAGGGACGCAACCGCGTGGTTATCAAAACGCCGGAAGTGCGTTGAAAAATTTTAGTTAAAACTGGCTCTAACGCTTACTGGTAAAGCGCCAGCAGCTATCAAATAAAGAGTTTTCAGCGCAGTCCAGCACCGTGTTCACCTTCAGCCCGCTGGATCAACTCGATCTTGTAACCATCGGGGTCGGTCACAAACGCAATCACGGTGCTGCCGCCTTTGACAGGACCCGCCTCGCGGGTCACGTTGCCGCCTGCGGCCTTGATCTTGTCGCAGGCCGCATAGGCATCGGGCACGCCCAGGGCAATATGGCCATAGGCATTGCCATGGTCGTAGCTCTCGGTACCCCAGTTGTAGGTCAGCTCGATCTCGGCCTGGCCGGGGTTGCCCCCCTCAAAGCCCAGGAAGGCGAGCGAGTATTTGTAGTCGGGGTTCTCAGACTGGCGCAGCAGTTGCATGCCCAGTACCTGGGTATAGAAGTCGATGGAGCGCTGGAGATTGCCAACGCGCAGCATGGTGTGCAGGATTCTCATGTTCGTGATTGTGCCGTGAGATCAAAAACCAGGCAGACCGCTTCAACGACAAATCCGGTCTGGGAAGAAAGCGTCCATTCGGGGGGCATGCCAGCCAGTACGCTTGATCTCCATCTTCCGTTTAACTAGATACGATGTATATTATGTTAACTGTTAAAACAGAAACCCCATCGCTACTCACAGTTTTACATTCCTGCCACGGCCCTGGGTGCCGCCCTGGGTCAGAACGGCTCCTGCGCATTTACGAAATGCAAGTCGACAAACCGTGGCCGACGCGCCACAGTGTTCTGGAACACCAGAGAGGCTTTGTGGTCGCCTTAAGCGACACCCTTGCCAAACATCGCATGCTGTTGTTTGGCCGTGCGTTCGTACTGGCGCGCAATGCTGTCGCAGACAAGGTCACACAGCGCATACACCGACGGGTCTGCGATGCGGTAGTACACGCTGGTGCCTCGACTTTCGCGCTCGACAAAGCCCTGTTGCGTCATCAGGCTCAGGTGGCGCGAGACGTTGGCTGCCGTGTAGCCGCACAACTGGGCCAACTCGCCCACGTTGCGCTCGCCTTCACGCAAAAGGTTCAGGATGCGCAGGCGCGTGGGCTCCGCCAGCGTCTGAAAGTACGCGGCAACTTGCGTG
Source organism: Simplicispira sp. 125 (assembly GCF_003096555.1). Classification (NCBI taxonomy): domain Bacteria; kingdom Pseudomonadati; phylum Pseudomonadota; class Betaproteobacteria; order Burkholderiales; family Comamonadaceae; genus Simplicispira; species Simplicispira sp. 125. The sequence continues at coordinate 1,179,660 of NZ_QEKM01000001.1, forward strand.
ATGGCTTCTGGGGGCAGGTTCTTCATGGCAAATTTGCTGGGGGTCAAGGCCATTCGATCGGTTGAACACCACATCTGTTCCGGCCTGCCCACATAATACGCCAGTTGACTATTTAGTTGTTTGGCTAAATAATCACATCAACAAAACAGTGAGGTATCCCATGAAATCCTGGCAAATTGTCCGTTTGGTCGCAGGCCTGTTCATTCTTCTCTCGTTGGCGCTGGGCATTCCCGGCAGCCCCATCTTTGTCAGCCAATGGTGGTTGGCCTTTACCGCCTTTGTGGGTCTCAACATCATGCAAAGCGGGCTGACCAAATGGTGTTTGATGGAAACCATGCTGCGCAAGCTCGGTGCACAGCCCGGCTGCTGATCCAAAGACTACGCCATGACCCTGTTGCACGAATCCCCTCAGCCGCCCCCTGCCCCTACGCTGGTGGATGTGCGCTCGCGTTCCGAGTTCGAATCGGGGCATGTGGATGGCGCAGTGCATTTACCGCTCGAGCGCCTGGCGCAGGATGCGCTCTTGCTGCTACCTGACAAGACTGCGCCGATGGTGCTGTACTGCCTGTCGGGTGCGCGCTCAGGCATGGCCTTGCAATGGATGCGCCAGTTGGGCTATACCCAAGCGGTCAATGGCGGCTCAGTGGGCGCCGTGGCATTGCAGACAGGACGCGGCATCCGCCGTCTCTGACCTCTTGAACACTCCAACGATAAAGGCTTTGGCATGAGCGATAACCTGGTTCAAATCACCCTGCGGCAGCAAAAAGACTACCAATTCAACGTGGATTTTGGCAATGGCATTGCCGTCCTGGCGGCCGATGAGCCAGCGCCGCTGGGCGGCGGGCAGGGGCCGTCGCCGGTCCAATTGCTGGCCGCTGCCGTGGGCAACTGTCTGTCCGACTCGCTGCTGTTTGCGCTGCGCAAGTTCAAACAAGCCCCCGAGCCGATGGAGTGCACGGTGACCGCCGAAGTGGGCCGCAACGAAGAAAAGCGCCTGCGCGTGCTCAAGATGACGGCCGTACTGAAGCTGGGGGTGGCTGCCGCTTCGTTGCAGCACCTGGATCGGGTGCTGGACCAGTTTGAGGCGTTCTGCACCGTGACGCAAAGTGTGGGCCAGGGTATTGCGATCGAGCTGCAGGTCATTGATGCCGAGGGCGTGCGCCTGAAATGAATCCAAACGGCGCCTCTCCACGGGTCGCCACCATCAACTAAGGGGAAATGAAATGTCAATCAATGTGGGAAGCTGGGATCGTGTTCTGCGTGTGGTGGTAGGCCTGGTGCTGATTGGCCTGGCCGCTACCGGCACGGTGGGTTTGTGGGGCTGGATTGGTGTAGTGCCTGTGGCCACAGGCCTGTTTGGTTTCTGCCCGGCCTATACGCTGCTGGGCATCAAGACCTGCCCGATGAAGAAACCTTAATCTAGTAAAAAGAGCTTCTAGCGCTTTATAAATAAGCGCTTATAGCTCTGTTTTTAGTAGCAAAAAACGGCCGACACCCCATTGGTGTGGCCGTTTTTTTGCGCCCACCTTCCCTGTCTGTCAGGCCGCAACACCTTCTGCGCACTGGCAATTGCCGCCACAGCCGCTGGCTGCAACAGCGCCTGCAAGGGGTGCCTTCGTGGTCTGGTGGCTTTTCAGCCCCAGTTTATGCAGCAATTGCCTATCGGCGCCCGCATCGGGGTTGCCCGTCACCAGCAGTTTTTCCCCATAAAAGATGGAATTGGCCCCGGCCATGAAGCACAGGGCCTGCACGGCCTCGCCCATTTGCTGGCGCCCGGCCGAGAGGCGCACGCGCGCCTGGGGCATGGTGATGCGGGCCACAGCGATCATGCGCACAAAATCGAAAGGGTCGATAGGGTCGCTGTCGGCCAGCGGCGTGCCGGGAACGCGCACCAGGTTGTTGATGGGTACTGAATCCGGGTAAGGGTTGAGGTTGGCCAGCTGTGCAATCAGACTGGCGCGGTGCACCGGCGCTTCGCCCATGCCCACGATGCCGCCGCAGCACACGCTGATACCGGCGGCGCGCACATGCTGCAAGGTATCGAGCCGGTCCTGGTACTGGCGGGTGCTCACCACGTCCTGGTAGTACTCGGGCGCCGTGTCCAGGTTGTGGTTGTAATAGTCCAGCCCCGCTTGCTTGAGCGCCTGCGCCTGGTGCGATTCAAGCATGCCCAGCGTGGCGCAGGTTTGCAGGCCCAGCCCTTTGACGGCGCCAATCAGCGCGGCCACTTTTTCAATGTCGCGGTCTTTGGGGGCACGCCACGCAGCGCCCATGCAAAAGCGCGTGGCACCCGCATCTTTGGCGGCCTGCGCGGCGCGCAACACTTCGTCCACTTCGAGCAGTTTTTGTGCCTTTACGCCCGTATCGAACTCGGCCGACTGGGGGCAGTAGCCGCAGTTTTCGGGGCACCCACCTGTTTTGACCGATAGCAGTGCCGCCAACTCAATGTCACCGGCTGGCCAGTGCTGGCGGTGCACGGTCTGGGCTTCGAACAACAGCTCCAACAGGGGTTTGTCGAGCAGGGACTGTACGGCGTCCACTGTCCAGGGGCCCTGGGGGGGCGGCATTTGGACGGGCAGATGCACCTGCACGGGTTGATGGATTGGTGGGGTTTTCACAGAGACTCCTTTGGAGATGAAGGCTACCTGGAAGAGCAACATAAGTCGCAAATCACGCCAACATTTATGGGCGCTAGCACACCAGTTTTAGAACATTTTGCCTTTTGAAACAGTCTGAATGTGCGCCACAAAGTAACAAATACTGCCAAATAAAAGCCACCAAAAATACACCCATCTCAACGCAAAATCACCCTGAAATGAAGGGAGATGACCACACAATCGCCGCCGTTGCAGCAGCGTCGCGCTTCGTCGCGCAACGTGCGCCGATTGCACAGCAAACCTGATGGGCGTTGCGTGGCTGTGCCCTCGGTCAGAGTGAAAGATGGAAATCAGCCCAGGGCAGAAATCACTTCGGGTGGCGCCTGCACCAGCTCGATCAGCACGCCCTCGCCCGCGATCGGAAATTCGTCGTTGCTCTTGGGGTGCAAAAAGCAGATGTCATACCCGGCCGCACCTTTGCGCACGCCGCCGGGCGCAAAGCGCACACCCTGGGCCGTGAGCCATTCCACGGCGGCGGCCAGGTCGTCGATCCACAGGCCGATGTGGTTGAGGGGCGTGGTGTGCACGGCCGGCTTCTTGTCGATGTCCAGCGGCTGCATGATGTCCACCTCCACCTTCCAGGCGCCCTGCCCCATGGCCAGGATGTCCTCGTCCACGTTCTCGCGCTCGCTTTGGAAGGTGCCGGTCTGCGTCAGGCCCAGCATGTCGACCCACAAAGTTTTCATGCGCTGTTTGTCGGTGCCGCCAATGGCCACCTGCTGGATGCCCAGCACCCGGAAAGGACGTTGCTCTGCTGTTTGTGCCATGGTTATTCTCTGGTTGATGAAGCGATAAATGCTTCTGTTTTTATAGCTACTTGCGCTTGATAGATAAGCGCCAGAGGCCAAAAAGACTCAAAAAAGGGGCGCGAGGCCCCTTGGTGTGAAGATACGGCTGCTTATTGGAATTCCAGAATCACCTGGTCCACACTGAGCGACTCGCCCTTGCCCGCCACCAGCTTGCCCACCACGCCATCTTGCGTGGCCAGCAGGACGTTTTCCATCTTCATGGCTTCGATGACGGCCAGCTTTTCACCGGCCTGCACCTTCTGGCCTTCCTGCACCACCACATCCACCAGCAAGCCGGGCATGGGCGAGAGCAGGAACTTGGACAAATCCGGCGGCGCCTTGTAGGGCATGAGTTGGTGCAAGCGTGCGCCCAGCGGCGAGAACACGATGGCTTCGATCTGTGTGCCGTCGTGGGCAATGCGCATGGCCAGGGGGTTCTTGCCCGCGCCGCGCTCCACCTGGGCCGTAAAGCCCTGGCCATTGCAACTGCCTTGCACACGGATCTGGCCCAGCGTTGCCGTGCTACTGATGTGATAGCTGTTACCGCCCACGGAAACTGCGCTAGAGCCCGATTTGTTCTCAAAATCGGTCACGCTTACGTCGTGGTACTGGTTCTGCCCCAGCGCACCCAGGCTGGCTACCACAAAGGCCTCGCCCACTTTCACCTCGTGCCCGGCCAGCTGGCCGCTGATGCCCGAGGCCCGGGCGCGGTAACGGCGGTGCATGTAAGCGGCCAGCGCCACCAGGAACAGCGGGTCGTCGTGCGGCACGTCCTCGGCCACAAAACCATGCGCATAGTTCTCGGCGATAAAGCCGGTATTGAAATCGCCCGTGACGAACTTGGGGTGTGCCAGCAAGGCGGCCTGGAACGGAATATTGCTGCTGATGCCGCGAATCACAAAGCCATTGAGCGCCGCGCGCATCTTGAGGATGGCGTCGTTGCGGTCGGTGCCGTGCACGATGAGCTTGGCGATCATCGAGTCGTAGAACATCGGAATCTCACCGCCCTCGTACACGCCGGTATCCACCCGCACCCCGTATTTTTTGCTGGGGTCGGCCTGGAACATGCTCTCCTCGGGCGGTGCAAAGCGCACCAGGCGGCCGGTGGACGGCAGGAAGTTGCGGAACGGGTCTTCGGCGTTGATGCGGCACTCGATGGCCCAGCCGTCGCGCTTCACGTCGGCTTGCGTGAGCGGCAGCTTTTCGCCCGCCGCCACGCGGATCATCAGCTCGACCAGGTCCAGGCCGGTGATGCATTCCGTCACCGGGTGCTCCACCTGCAGGCGGGTGTTCATTTCCAGAAAGTAGAAGTCTTGGTCTTTGCCGACCACGAACTCCACCGTGCCGGCGCTTTGGTACTGCACAGCCTTGGCCAGCTGCACGGCCTGCTCGCCCATGGCCTTGCGGGTGGCCTCGCTGATGAAGGGCGACGGCGCTTCCTCGATCACCTTCTGGTGGCGGCGCTGGATGGAGCACTCGCGCTCGTTCAGGTAGATCACGTTGCCGTGGCTGTCGCCCAGCACCTGGATTTCAATGTGGCGCGGCTCCTGCACAAACTTCTCGATGAAGATGCGGTCGTCGCCAAAGCTATTGCGCGCTTCGTTCTGGCAGCTGGCAAAGCCCTCGAACGCCTCCTTGTCGTTGAACGCCACGCGCAGGCCCTTGCCACCGCCGCCGGCGGAGGCCTTGATCATCACGGGGTAGCCAATGCCTTTGGCAATCTCCACCGCTTGCTCGGGGCCGGCAATCGCGTCGTTGTAGCCGGGGATGGTGTTGACCTTGGCCTCCAGCGCCAGTTTCTTGGACGCAATCTTGTCGCCCATGGCGGCAATGGAATGCGCCTTGGGGCCGATGAAGGCAATGCCCTCTTCTTCGCAGCGCTTGGCAAAGGCCTCGTTCTCGGAGAGGAAGCCGTAGCCGGGGTGCACAGCCTGGGCGCCGGTCTGTTTGCAGGCATCGATGATCTTGTCGGCCAGCAGATACGACTCGCGCGAGGGCGCCGCGCCAATGCGCACGGCCTCGTCGGCCAGCTTGACGTGGCGGGCTTCCTTGTCGGCGTCGGAGTAGACGGCGACGGTGGCGATGCCCATTTTTTTTGCCGTTGCAATTACTCGGCAGGCGATTTCACCACGGTTGGCGATCAGGATTTTGGTAAACATAAAGAACTCCTCGATCTACGGCTCAGATGCCGCAGGCATTCAATAACGATTGAGTAAGCATGGCCCTCTCTTCGGTCGAAGGGATACGCTTATGCAAGGCTTTTGGTCCACCCCGCCAGGTGGTCATGGTTTTCAATGGCTTAGAAAGCCAGCCAATGTTGAAACACACCTCATCAGAGTGTTCTGCTGTCGCAAAAAACTCCAAATGACTCCATTCGGGCAGGTTGTCGTGAATCCACCAAGCGATTGCTTCGTAGGTACAGGTTTCTGCAAGAACTGCTCTTGAAATACTAGGAACGCTGATGCACGCGGTGGCACCGATTCCATTGTTTTCACTCGGATGGTCCCAAGTGTGAAATCCACGGTTATCCGCCGCGCAGTTGTGTTTTTCAACACCTGCAGCATTCACTTCCAGGCTTCGATAGCCAGAGCGAACATGAATTCGCCCGAATCGTTTTTGAAGCGGCTCGAGCAGCTGACTACAAAGCTTTGAGCCGGCTTCGACGGCAACGTCGATTCGAGTCTTTTCCGGAACATTTCGCAGTTGATACTGCACAGCGATTTCGCTGTACAGGAATTCGCGCATGTGAAAGCTCTCGGACAGTGCAATTCGTCCAAGCCGATCCAGGCCCGAGTAGCTTTGGGGGTCGAAACGTACCATATGTGGGCGCGGTGATTTACAGCGGTATATTCCCGTGCTTGCGCCACGGATTTTCCAGCTTCTTGTCGGCGTCGGAGTAGACGGGGACGGTGGCAATGCCCATCTTTTTGGCGGTAGCGAAGACTCGGCAAGCGATTTCGCCGCGGTTCACGATCAGGATTTTGGTGAACATGTGTTTGTCTCTTTCACTGAAGATCATTTGAGGTCATTGTCAAGCGACTGAGTCGCGTCAGGCCATCCCATGCATCAAGAGTCGGCGGATATTTCCGAGGATTAAAGAATCCGACTTCTTCCAGCGTCCATTGCCCTCGACCGAATTGGCAGGCATTGCATGCCGTTACCAAATTCGGCTCGTCATTCGTTCCACCCCGGCTGTGCGGAACGATGTGATCGAGTGAGGCACTGAGGGCTGCCAGCGCAGCGTGCTTGTCAGCGTTGCGCGCTCCCCACCGTGCTATTTCTGGCAAGCAGCGATGCAATCGCGTTCGCATGCTGCGGTCAATCACGCGTGTGCCGCAATATCGACACCGCCAACCGTCTCGCACGTAAATAGCGCGCTCAGAACTCGATGTGGGCATGCGCTGGTCACTGCGTTCAACCTCATCGCCGACAGAGGGCATTGCCGATTGCCAGTGCACCAACGGATTGACTGCACCGGTTACCAGTGCGGTGTACGCGGCGATAACAGGCATGTCGGCCTCTGCCACTAGTTGCCGGGCGTTCGCTGCATCACCTGCCAATAGGCAGTCTGCAGCAGACGCCAGCAAATCCGCAGCAGATGAAAGCTGCGGTATCGGTGTCAGAAAACACCGCCTGGCAGGGGCATGGGTTGGCAACATGAGGGTCTACAGCGGAATATTTCCGTGCTTGCGCCATGGGTTCTCCAGCTTCTTGTCGCGCAGCATGACCAGGCTGCGGCAAATCCGCTTGCGTGTCTCGTGCGGCAGGATCACATCGTCAATAAAGCCGCGTGCGCCCGCCACAAAGGGGTTGGCAAAGCGCTCTTTGTATTCCGCCTCGCGGGCGGCGAGCTTCACCGGGTCGTTCTTGTCTTCGCGGAAGATGATTTCCACCGCGCCCTTGGCGCCCATCACGGCAATCTCGGCGTTGGGCCAGGCCAGGTTCACGTCGCCGCGCAGGTGCTTTGAGCTCATCACGTCGTACGCACCGCCATAGGCCTTGCGGGTAATGACGGTGACCTTGGGCACGGTGCATTCCGCATAGGCAAACAGCAGCTTGGCGCCGTGTTTGATGATGCCGCCATACTCCTGGCTGGTGCCGGGCATGAAGCCGGGGACATCCACGAAGGTGATGACGGGGATGTTGAACGCATCGCAAAAGCGCACGAACCGCGCCGCCTTGATGCTGCTCTTGATGTCCAGGCACCCGGCCAGCACCAGGGGCTGATTGGCCACGATGCCGACGGTCTGGCCTTCCATGCGGGCCAGGCCAATGACGATGTTCTTGGCGTAGTCGGGCTGCAGCTCAAAGAAGTCGCCGTCATCCACCACCTTGGTGATCAGCTCTTTCATGTCGTAGGGCTGGTTGGCGTTGGCGGGCACCAGCGTGTCGAGCGACTTGTCGGCCCGGTCGGCCGGGTCGTTGCTGGGGCGCACAGGCGCTTTTTCGCGGTTGTTGAGCGGCAGGTAGTTGTACAGACGGCGCAGCATGAGGATGGCCTCGACGTCGTTCTCGAAGGCCATGTCGGCCACGCCGCTCTTGGTGGTGTGCGTGCCAGCGCCGCCCAGCTCCTCGGCGGTCACGTTCTCATGCGTCACGGTCTTGACCACATCGGGGCCGGTGACAAACATGTAGCTGCTGTCCTTGACCATGAAGATGAAGTCGGTCATGGCAGGCGAGTACACGGCGCCGCCTGCACACGGCCCCATGATCATGCTGATCTGCGGCACCACGCCGCTGGCCAGCACGTTGCGCTGGAACACATCGGCATAGCCGCCCAGGCTGGCCACGCCCTCCTGGATGCGCGCGCCGCCCGAGTCGTTCAGGCCGATGACGGGTGCGCCGACCTTCATGGCCTGGTCCATGACCTTGCAGATTTTCTCGGCGTGCGTCTCGGACAAGGCACCGCCAAACACCGTGAAATCCTGGCTGAACACAAAGGCCAAGCGTCCATTGATGAGGCCGTAGCCCGTCACCACGCCATCGCCCGGGATTTTGCTGTCTTCCATGCCAAAGTCGGTGCAGCGGTGCTCGACGAACATGTCCCACTCTTCAAAGGTGCCGTCGTCCATGAGCAACTCGATGCGCTCGCGCGCCGTGAGCTTGCCCTTGGCATGCTGTGCATCGATGCGCTTTTGCCCACCGCCCAGGCGGGCCAGCGCGCGCTTCTTTTCCAGTTGATCGAGGATGTCTTGCATGGTCGTCCTTTGAGTGAGCCTGTGTTGTTTGAGTTGCTATTTATTCAATAGCTGACAGCGCTTGTCCTGATTGCGCTGAGAGCAGATTTCTTGCTGCAGTCGATGCTGCAATGCGCCCGGCCGCCACATCGGCCTGCAGTTGGGGCAACAAATGCCGTACCTGCGGATGCTGGCGAAACGACTGCTTGAGCCCGGCGTCGATGCGCTCCCACATCCACGCCAGCGCCTGTTTTTCACGCCGCGCGGCCAGGCGGCCGTTGGCCGTTTGCAATTGGCGGTATTGCGTGACGGCATCCCAGAAACTACCGATACCCTGCCCCAGCAGCGCGCTGATCTGCAGCACCTTGGGGTGCCAGCGCGTGGTGTCGTGCGAGGCGTTGTCGGGGTTGCCGTGCTGGCTGAGGATGCGCAGGCTCGATGTGATTTGCGCGTCGGCCCGCATGGCGGCATGGGGGTCGAGGTCGGCCTTGTTGATGACCACCAGGTCGGCGATCTCCATCACGCCCTTCTTGATGGCCTGCAGATCGTCGCCGGCGTTGGGCAGTTGCAGCAGCACAAACATGTCGGTCATGCTGGAGACTGCCGTCTCCGACTGGCCCACGCCCACCGTCTCGACGATGACGATGTCGTAGCCCGCGGCCTCACAAACCAACATCGCTTCGCGCGTTTTTTCGGCCACCCCGCCCAGCGTGCCGCTGCTGGGGCTGGGGCGGATGTAGGCATTTGGGTTGACCGACAGGTGTTCCATGCGCGTCTTGTCGCCCAGGATGGAGCCGCCCGAGACAGTGCTGGACGGATCAATCGTGAGCGCCGCAATGCGGTGACCTTGCGCAATGAGATACAGGCCCAGCGCCTCGATAAAGGTGGACTTTCCCACGCCCGGCACGCCGCTGATCCCCAAGCGAAAGCTCTTGCCCGTGTGCGGCAGCAGCGCCGTCAGCAACTCGTCGCCCTGGGCGCGGTGGTCGGCGCGGGTGGATTCGAGCAGCGTGATGGCCTTGGCCATGGCGCGGCGCTGCTGGGCGGCGCTGCCATGCAGGATGCCGTCGAGAATCTCCGCAGGGATCACGCCACTGCCTTGCGAATCTGCTCCAGCACATCCTTGGCACTGGCGGGAATCGGCGTGCCGGGGCCGTAGATGCCCTTGACGCCTGCTTCATACAAAAAGTCGTAGTCCTGCGCAGGGATCACGCCGCCGACAAACACCACGATGTCGTCGGCACCCTGCTCCTTGAGCGAGGCGATGATCGCGGGCACAAGGGTTTTGTGGCCGGCGGCGAGCGTGCTCACACCCACGGCGTGCACGTCGTTTTCAATGGCCTGGCGGGCGCATTCTTCGGGGGTTTGGAACAGCGGACCGATGTCCACGTCGTATCCCAGGTCGGCAAACGCCGTAGCGACCACTTTGGCGCCGCGGTCGTGGCCGTCCTGGCCCAGTTTGGCGATCATCACGCGGGGGCGGCGGCCCTGTTCTTCGGCGAAGGCGTTGATTTCGCCCTTGAGTTGGTCCCAGCCTTCGGCCGAATCGTAAGCAGCAGCGTACACACCAGTCACCTTTTGCGTATCGGCGCGGTGGCGCCCGTAAACTTTTTCGAGCGCGTCACTGATCTCGCCGCCGGTGGCGCGCAGGCGCACGGCCTTGATGGACAGATCCAGCAGGTTGCCTTCGCCGGTTTCTGCTGCAGAAGTGAGAGCGTCCAGCGCTTTCTGCACAAGTGCTGGGTCGCGTTTTTCCCTGATATTTTTGAGGCGCTCGATCTGGCCGTCGCGCACCTTCACGTTGTCGATCTGCAGGATATCGACCGGGTCTTCTTTGGCGAGCTTGTATTTGTTCACGCCGACGATCACGTCCTTGCCGCTGTCGATGCGTGCCTGCTTCTCGGCCGCAGCCGCTTCGATCTTGAGCTTGGCCCAGCCGCTGTCCACGGCCTGCGTCATGCCGCCCATGGCTTCGACTTCTTCGATGATCTTCCAGGCGGCGTCTGCCATGTCCTGGGTCAGCTTTTCCATCATGTAGCTGCCAGCCCAGGGGTCCACCACGTTGGTGATGTGCGTCTCTTCCTGGATGATGAGCTGCGTGTTGCGCGCAATGCGCGATGAAAATTCGGTCGGCAGCGCAATGGCTTCGTCGAGCGCGTTGGTGTGCAGGCTCTGCGTGCCGCCAAACACCGCCGCCATGGCCTCGATGGTGGTGCGCACGATGTTGTTGTAGGGGTCTTGCTCGGTGAGCGACCAGCCAGACGTCTGGCAGTGTGTGCGCAGCATCAGGCTCTTGGGGTTCTTGGCGCCGGTCTCCTTCATGATGCGGCACCACAGCAGGCGGGCGGCGCGCATCTTGGCCACTTCGAGGTAGAAGTTCATGCCGATCGCCCAGAAGAAGCTCAGGCGCCCGGCGAATTCGTCCACGTCCAGGCCCGAGGCAATGGCGGTTTTGACATATTCCTTGCCGTTGGCCAGGGTGAAGGCGAGTTCGAGCGCCTGGTTGGCGCCAGCCTCCTGCATGTGGTAACCCGAGATCGAGATCGAGTTGAACTTCGGCATGTTCTTGGCCGTGTAGCCAATGATGTCGCCAATGATGCGCATCGAAGGCTTGGGCGGGTAGATGTAGGTGTTGCGCACCATGAACTCTTTCAGAATGTCGTTCTGAATGGTTCCGCTGAGCTTGTCTTGCGAGACGCCCTGCTCTTCCGCCGCCACCACGTAGCCCGCCAGTACGGGCAACACCGCGCCGTTCATGGTCATGGAGACGCTCACCTTGTCGAGCGGGATCTGGTCGAACAGGATCTTCATGTCCTCGACCGAGTCAATCGCCACGCCCGCCTTGCCCACGTCACCCGTGACGCGCGGGTGGTCGCTGTCGTAGCCCCGGTGCGTGGCCAGGTCGAACGCGACCGACACGCCCTGCCCGCCGGCAGCCAAGGCCTTGCGGTAGAAGGCATTGGACTCTTCGGCGGTGGAGAAGCCTGCGTACTGGCGAATCGTCCAGGGGCGCACCGCGTACATGGTGGCCTGCGGGCCGCGCAGGTAGGGCTCAAAACCGGGCAGCGTGTTGGCGTAAGGCAAGTCGGCGGTGTCTTGCGCGGTGTAGAGCGGCTTGACGGTGATGCCGTCGGGAGTGACCCAATTGAGGGCCTCCACATTGCCGCCGGGGGCCGATTTGGCAGCGGCCTTGGCCCAGGCATCAAGGCTGGCGGCGGCGAACTCGGGGGCGTTTTTGTTCTGCGAGTCACTCATGGCGGCAAATTCTCCGGCGGTTGGCATAGCTTGGTTTCAGGGCATTCCCTGTGATGTGAGCGAGTTTACATCATTCATAATTATTCATTCAAAATATTCCGTGCAGCTTACAATCGCTCCATGTCCACTCTGACCCTCACTCCCCGCGCCCTGTACGAAGAAGTGGCCGAACTGCTGCGCCAACGCATCTTCCAGCGGGAACTGGAGCCGGGTTGCTGGATTGACGAGCTCAAGATCGCCGAGGAATTCGGCATCAGCCGCACCCCCTTGCGCGAAGCCCTGAAGGTGCTGGCCGCCGAAGGACTGGTCACCATGAAGGTACGCCGAGGCGCCTATGTGACCGAGATGTCCGAGAAAGACCTGCGTGATGTTTACCACCTGCTCAGCCTGCTGGAAAGCGATGCTGCAGGCGTGGTGGCCCGCGCCGCCAGTGACGAAGATCTGCGCGCATTGCAAAACCTGCACGCCGAACTGGAGGCTGCCAAGGGGCAGCGCGACCAGTTTTTTGTGATCAACGAACGCTTTCACATGCGCTTGCTGGAGCTGGCCGACAACCGCTGGCGCAGCCAGATGGTGGCCGACCTGCGCAAGGTGATGAAGCTCAACCGCCACAACTCCCTGTTCAAGCAGGGCCGCATTGACGATTCGCTGCGCGAACACCGCGCCATCATGGCCGCCCTGCTCGCCCGCGACACGGCGGCCACGGTGCAAGCCATGCAAAGCCATTTCACCAACGGCCTGGAAGCTGCCACCTGATCCGCGCCCTGGTTCACCGTGGCAGGAAAACCCCGCCAAAGACTGAAACAGGCTGAAACAACTGGCGAGCCTGTGCCGCCTGCCCTATGCTGTGAGCACCAACCACTTAGCGCACGCAGTCTGGCCCATGAAGTCCTCTGAAGAAACCGTTGTTTTTGGTACCGAAGATCTGTTGCTGAGCCTGTGCAACTCCGTCACGCGCGTGCTGACCGTGGCCACGCACAGCGATATCCGCTATTCCGGCATGGTCCAGCGCATCACGCGCACCTGCCTCAAACCCGACATTGGCTGCTTTGTGCTGTTTGATGGCGGCTTCTCTGGCTTGGTCATCATCAATTTTTCAGCCCAGGCCGCGATGGAGTTGTATTCCAACTACCTGCTCAACATGGGCATGCAGCAGAGCGACCTGGCGCGTTCCTACACGGCGGACGAGGTCAGCAACGTGATGGGCGAGCTGATGAACCAGGTAGTGGGCGACTTTACCGGCAAGGTGCACCGCGAGCTGCACACCCACATCACGCAAAACCAGCCCAAGATGCTGGTGTTGAACAAGCAGGTCATGCTGAGTGTGGATGCCAACCTTGACCAGCCCGAAGCGCGGCGCGTGACTTTCTATACCGGCTCCAACAACATCTTCTATCTGGAGCTGGCCATCGACAAGACAGAGTTCGTCAAGCTCTACGATTTCGCGCCCCAGGAAGTGCCCGATCCCGATGCCCTGATCGACCAGGCCCACGAGCGTGCAGCGGCCGCTGCTGGTGCGCCCGCCTCAGCGGAGCCGTCATCGTCTGCCACTGACGATCTGCTCCGCTCCCTGGGCATGTAGACAGGCGGAGCCCCGCCCAGGGCGGGCGGTATGATTTAAGGGTTTTCCCGCGCTCTGGCATCCATGCCAATGCCGCCAGCCCCACCCCATACCGCCCCGAGATGACCACGACCCACACCGACATCGCCTCCGCGCAGACGCTTCCCCAGCTTTTTGCCCGCCGGGCAGCCCTGACCCCCAGCGCGCCGGCTTACCGACTTTTTGACCCCGCCACCCAAGCTTGGTTTGACCTGAGCTGGGCGCAAACCGCCGAAAAAGTGACGCAGTGGACCCAGGCCCTGGTCGCCATGCAGCTGCCCCACGGCGCGCGTGTGGCCATCTTGCTGCCCAACGGGCTGCACGCCGTGTGCGCCGACCAATCCACCCTGGCTGCGGGTGGTGTGCCGGTGCCGCTGCACGCCATCGACAACCCGGGCAGCATTGCCTACATCCTGCAAGACAGCGAGGCCTCGGTGCTCGTCGTGGATCAAGTTGCGCAGTGGGAACAAATTCGCGGCGTGGGTACGCCGTTTCCCGCGCTGCGCGCTGTGGTGGTGACGGACGAAGACCCCGCCCTGCAGCCCCATCCCGCCAGCGCCAGCGGCCCTGCCCTGGGATCGCTCGCGCAATGGCTGGGCGGTGCAGGGCAAGCCCTGGCCACGCCAGCGCCCACACCGCCGGGTGCGGACGACCTCGCCGCCATCGTCTATACCTCGGGCACCACCGGCAAGCCCAAGGGCGTCATGCTGACGCACCGCAACGTGGTCAGCGATGTGCAGGCCGTGCTGGAACGCATTGCACCCACCCAGGACGACGTTTTTCTGTCCTTCCTGCCGCTGTCGCACACCTTCGAGCGCACAGGGGGCTATTACCTGCCTGTGGCGGCAGGTTGCTGCGTGGCCTTTGCGCGATCGGTGGCTTTGCTGGCCGATGATCTGAAAACCATTCGCCCCACGGTGCTGGTCTCGGTGCCCCGCATCTACGAGCGCGTTCACGCCAAGTTGCTCGAAATGTTGTCGCCCACGCCCTGGAAAATGCAGCTCTATGAAGCTGCCCAGTCCAAAGGCTGGCAGCGCTTTTGCCGCGCACAAGGCCTGCCGCCGCCCGCACATGACGAAGCATTGGGCGGCTGGATGAACCTGCTGCCCTGGCCTGTGCTGCAGGCCCTGGTGGCACAACCACTGCTGGCGCAATTTGGCGGGCGCGTGCGCGTGGCGGTCAGCGGCGGCGCGCCGCTCTCACCCACCATTGCCAAGTGCTTTCTGGGCCTGGGCTTACCGCTGGTGCAGGGCTACGGCATGACGGAAACCTCGCCCGTGGTGTGCGTGAACACCGTGCACGACAACGACCCTGCCAGCGTGGGCCGTGCGCTGCCGGGCGTGGAAGTGCGCATTGGCGAGAACCGCGAGCTGCAGGTGCGCGGCCCCATCGTGATGAAAGGCTACTGGAAGCGCCCCGAAGACACCGCCAAAACCCTGGACGCCGAAGGCTGGCTGGGCACCGGCGACCAGGCCGACATCGTCGATGGCCGCATTTACATCCGGGGGCGCATCAAGGAAATCATCGTCACCTCGACCGGCGAAAAAATCCCCCCGGGCGACCTGGAACTGGCGCTGCAGTCCGACCCGCTGCTCGAACAAACCTTTGTGGTGGGCGAAAACCGCCCCTTCATCGCCTGTGTGGCGGTACTCAAGCGGGACGAATGGCTGCGCCTGGCCGAAGGCCTGGGCCTGGATGCACAAGACCCGGGCAGCCTGAACAACCCGGCGGTGCACCGCGCCATCCTGGCGCGCATTGAAACCAGCACCGCCAGCTTTCCGCGCTACGCCGTGCCCCGCACTGTGTACTGCACGCTGGAGCCGTGGACGACAGAAAACGGCTTCATGACGCCCACGCTCAAGCTCAAGCGCAACAATTTGATGGCCTCTTTCGCTCAAGCCATCGAGGGCATGTACCAAAAGCCCGGGGGGCGCTAAGCGCTGCTGAGCCGCGGCCGCATGAATCTAAAACCTCATGCGGCCACGGCCTCCCCCGCGCATTCAGTGGCGTAGGCCTGCCCAAACCGGTTGCCGAGAAAATCCTGCAGCGCCACGGCCTCTTGCCCGACAAAGCCCTTTTGCGGCAACTTGTCCTGGGCCACCAGATCCAGCGCAGTGCAGATCCCGGCGGCCGTGGTGCGCTGGATGGCGCTCAGCCGGTGGCCCGCCACCTCGGTGCCAAGGATGCGGCCCGAATACGAATCCTGCACCAAACGCCCGCCGCGCAGCCCCGAGGCGCTGGCAAACACCACGATCACATCCTGCTCGGTGGTGGGAATGGCCGCCTCGAAAATTTCCTTGAGCAGATCGCGCCGGTCGCGCAGGCGCAGATCGTTGAGCAGCAGCTTGAGAATGGCGCAATGTCCGGGGTAGCGGATCGACTTGTAGTCCACCTGCCGCGCCCTGCCCGCCAGGGTTTCGGTCAGCGTGCCCAGGCCGCCGGAGGTATTGAAAGCCTCGTACTCCACGCCATCAAGCGCAAAGGTTTCCAGGCCGTCCAGTGCCGCGACGGTGGTGGCCTGGCCGTCCACGATGGCTTCGCAGGGGTTGCAGTATTCATTGATCAGGCCCTCGGTGCTCCAGGTCAGGTTGTAGCGCAGGGCACCCTGCGGGTAGCGCGGCAGCGCCCCCACGCGCATGCGCAGACTGTGCAGCTCGTCGAAGCGGCACGCCAGGTCGTTGCCGACGATGCCAATGAAACCCGGTGCCAAACCGCACTGCGGCATGAGCACGCTGCGTGCATCCTGCGCCAGGGCTCGGATGGCCTGGGTGCTCTGCACGTCTTCAGTCAAATCAAAGTAATGCACGCCGGCCTGCGCGCACAGCGTGGCCACACCCACGGCGCAGTGGAAAGGCAGCGCATTGAGCACGGCGTAGCGGCCGCTAACGGCGGTTTGCAATGCCGCATCGTCGGGAGTGGCCAGTGTGGCCACGTCCAGCACGGCCACGGCTTCCAGGCGCGCCGCATCGCGGTCGGCCACCAGAACGTCATAGTCGCCGCTGCGCGACAGCAGCAGCGCCATGGCAAAGCCGATATGGCCTGCCCCCAGGATGGTGATGGAACGGCGGGTCGTGATCATGGCGTGTCTCCTTGTAGTGTTGGTGGTGCTGTGGTTCAGCTCACTCAATGCTACGGCGCAGTGCTGTCAATGTGTAGCATGTAAAACGTCGAATAACTTGCTAATATTCGTCAAAATAACGAAAACTATCGACACAAGCCATGAACGCCCCTCTGGACGACACCGACCGCCAGCTTCTGAGCCTGCTCCAGGCCAACGCGCGCGAGAGCACATCCACACTGGCACGGCGCCTGGGTTTGGCGCGCACCACGGTGGTGGCGCGCATTGCGCGGCTAGAGCGCACGGGTGTGGTGGCCGGCTATGGCGTGCGCCTGGGCGCGCCCATGGACAGCGCCGCCGTACGCGCCTGGTGCAGCCTGAGCTTGCTGCCACAAACAGCGCCCGCCGTGCTGCGCGCCTTGGCCGCCATGCCCGAGGTGGAAGAAGTGTCGGCCGTGAGCGGCCAGTTCGACTACCTGGCCTTTTTGCGCTGCGCCAGCCACGAGCGACTGGACAGCCTGCTCGACCAGATCGGCCAGATGGACGGCGTGCACAAAACGCAGACCAGCATCGTGCTCAGCCGCAAGATCGATCGGCGCAGTGTGTGATGAATACTATTGATTAGATAGCTGCTAGCGCTTACCAGTAAAGCGCTAGAGGCCAATTTTTCATAAATTTCAGGCTTCGAACTGCGCTGCGTTCTTGCCCTGGATGGGCGCATAAAAAGCCTTGATGCGCACCATGTCCTGCTCGATATCGCCCGTGGGCTCGAACACCGGCCCCAAGCCACCGACCTTGCGGCCATAGTCCACAAAGGCCAGCACGATGGGTACGCCCGCCTGGTGGGCGATGAAGTAAAAGCCTGTTTTCCAATGCCGCGTCTTGCCGCGCGTGCCCTCGGGCGGAATGATGAGCTGCATGGGGCCGTCGGCATCGCGCATGGCCTGCGCGGACATGGCCACCAAGTTGCCAGCCTGGCCCCGGTTGACCGGAATGCCGCCCAGCCAGCGCATCAGCCCCCCAAACGGTGCCCTGAACAGGCTTTGCTTGCCCATCCAGTACACCCGCAGGCGCAGTGCAAAGGCAATCATCAGGGTGTAAGGCAAGTCCCAATTGCTGGTGTGCGGGGCCGCAATCAGCACGCTCTTGGCGGCATGGGCGGGCAAAGAGCCTTCGACCTTCCAGCCTGTGGAACGAAGAATGGCGAGCGACAGCCCGCGCAGCAGGCTGTTGACGACCGGGGTATCAAAAATGGTGTGGTGGTGCATGGCGAGGCAATCAAAGGGCGCACCAAAAATTTTTGATACTTTTTGCTACATCATGGGTGAGTGTAGCAAGCCTGCACCACCAAAATGGGCCATGGCAGCAGCCATGGCCGGGACCAAAATCACGAACCCGACAACACCACTTCGACGCGGCGGGCTTCGGCGTTGCTGCCGCTGGCCTGGGTTTCTTCGGGTTTCTTCAGCTCGACACGCTCTTCAGCCACACCCAGGGCCTTGAGGGCTTCGCGCACAGCCAGGGCGCGGTTCTTGGCCAGTTCGGCGTTCAGGGCAGCGTCGCCCGTAGCGTCATGGAAACCCGAGACGATCGCCATGCGGCCATCGGCCACGCCCTTGACCACATCGGCCAGGGCCTCGTTGGCGCCTGCGGCCAGATCGGCCTTGCCCGAGGCAAAGTAGAACTTCACCACACCGTCCTCGACACGCACGCTGGCCACGTCTTCCGTCACCACCACCGCTGCGGGAGCAGGTGCCGTTACAGCCACAGGTGCGGGTGCATGGGCGATGCCACGCTTGTAAACTACCACGCCGACCACGGTGGACACCACCAGCGCAATCAGCGCAAACAGGAAACCCAGGGCAAAGCGTTCTTGGCTATCGTCGTCGGAACTGCTGAAGGACATTATTGAAACTCCGGAAAAATGGGGTGGAACAAAAGCCTGTTGACGATCTCCCAAACGTCGCAAACAGAGCCCAAGGGATAACCCGCTATTGTAGAGTCCGCATGCCTGAATTTTCTGCCCCCACGCGCGACCCGGCGCCCTTGCTCGAAAGAGCCTTGCAAGAATGGGGCGGCCAGAGCGATCTGTGGGTTTTTGGCTATGCCTCGCTCATCTGGCGCCCCGAGTTCGACTACACCGAGCGGCGCGACGCCCGCGTGCACGGCTGGCACCGTGCGCTCAAGATGTGGAGCCACATCAACCGGGGCACCCCGCAATGCCCTGGTCTGGTGTTTGGCATGCTCTCGGGCGGCAGCTGCCGGGGCATGGTGTTCCGTGTTCCACAAAAGCATGCCCACCAGGTCATGGTGAACCTGTGGCAGCGCGAAATGCCCGTGGCCGTGTACGACCCGCGCTGGCTGACCTGCCACACCCCCCAGGGGCCGGTGCAGGCGCTGGCGTTTACGCTCTCGCGCAGCAGCCCCAGCTACACCGGCGAGCTGCAGCCCGATGAATACCGCCGCATCTTCGAGCAAGCCAGCGGCCGCTATGGCAGCACACATGACTATGCGCGCGACACCCTGCACGGGCTGCGCGAGGTGGGCATCCACGACCAGGCGCTGGCGCGCCTGCTGCAGTTCTCCAGCCCCCCGCCCGGCCCCGACGGCCCGGGCACAATGGCGCAATGAGCAGCCCCAACACCTCCATCGCCGATCTGCGCAAAAGCTACGAACGCGCCGAACTCAACGAAGACGCCTCGCACGCGGCCCCGCTGCAGCAGTTCGACCAGTGGCTCCAGGAAGCCATCCGCTCCCAGGTGCCCGAACCCAACGCCATGACGGTAGCCACCGTGGGCTGTGACCTGCGGCCCAGCACCCGCGTGGTGCTCATCAAAGGGTATGACGAGCGCGGCATCGTCTGGTACACCAACTACGAAAGCCGCAAGGGCCGCCAGCTGGCGGGCAACCCCTTTGCGGCGCTGCAATTTCACTGGGTGGAGCTCGAGCGCGTAGTGCGCATCGAAGGCACCGTCGAAAAAGTCAGCGACGCAGAGAGCGACGAATACTTTGCCAGCCGCCCGCTCGACTCGCGCATCGGCGCCTGGGCCAGCCCGCAAAGCCAGGTCATCTCGGGCCGGGGCGTACTGGTCGCCAATGCCGCCAAATACGGTGCGCAATTCATGCTCATGCCTCCCCGCCCACCCCACTGGGGTGGCTACCGCCTCCAACCCGAGCAATGGGAGTTCTGGCAGGGGCGCAAAAGCCGCTTGCACGACCGGCTGCGCTACCGGCGCGATGGAACCCAATGGATACGCGAGCGCCTGGCACCGTAAACAGGCTATCGGACTTGTGAACCAGGTCAAAGGGGCATTTTTGCGTCCCTACACTTCGGCGCATTCTTTGGTACCCACTACGACAAGGAGACAACGCAATGCAATCCGAAAAAAATGCCGCACAAGCTGCCGCAAACAGCCTCCAAGGCAAAACTCTCTTCATCACCGGTGCCTCGCGCGGCATTGGCCTGGAGATTGCAAAGCGCGCTGCAGCCGACGGCGCCCACATCGTCATCGTGGCCAAAACCACCGAGACCAACCCCAAACTGCCCGGCACCATCTACAGCGCAGCCGCTGAAATCGAGGCCGCAGGCGGCCGTGCCCTGCCGCTGGCCGTGGACATCCGCGATGAGGCCGCCGTGCTGGCCGCCGTGGCCAAAGCGGTCGAGACCTTTGGCGGTATTGATATCCTGGTGAACAACGCCAGCGCCATCAGCCTGACCGGCACCGAAGCCACGCCCATGAAGCGCTTCGACCTGATGCACGGCGTCAACGCCCGCGGCACCTACCTGTGCACCATGGCCTGCCTGCCAGAGCTGAAAAAATCGGCCGCTGCCGGACGCAATCCACAAGTGCTGACCATGTCGCCCCCGCTCACCATGCAGACGCACTGGTTCCAGCCCCACACGGCTTACACCATGGCCAAGTACGGCATGAGCATGTGCACACTGGGCCACGCGGGCGAGTTCAAACGCTTTGGCATTGCCGTCAACAGCCTGTGGCCGCGCACCGCCATTGCCACGGCTGCCATGCAGATGATTCCCGGCGTGGACATTGCGCTGTGCCGCAAGCCCGAGATCATGGCCGACGCCGCCTGGCACATCCTGACCAATACCTCCGGTGCCACGGGCAACTTCTACATCGATGATGCGGTGCTGCAAGCGCATGGCGTGACCGACTTCGACCGCTACGCCGTCACGCCGGGCAACACCCGTTTTCTGCCCGATCTGTTTGTGGATTGACGGCGCGGCCCGTCACACCGCCACAAACCGCGCCACCAGATACATCACCACGGGCAGCGTGACCAGAGCCATGGCGGTTGATACCGCGATGCTCGCGGTCACCTCGGCCTCGGCCACGTCGTAGCGCAGGGCAAACAAGAAAACGTTGGCGCCAATGGGCAGCGAAGCCGTGACGACCAGCACCGCCAGCGCCGGGCCCCCAAAACCCAGCAGCAGACCCAGCGCGGCCAGCACCAGCGGGAACACCAGCGTTTTGACCAGTGCCACGCGCAGCGCAGGCCATAGGCCCGAACCGATTTTGGAGAACGCCAGCGTGACGCCCACCAGCAGCAGCGCCAGAGGCCCCAGCGCCTGGCCCAGCAGTTGCAGGGGTTTGTCGACCACGTCGGGCACGACCAGCCCGGTTTGTGCAAACAGCAGCCCGGCGATGATGGGCAGCGGCACCGGGTGCAGGATGCCGTTCTTGACCGCCTGCAGCACCGTGCGCAGCATGTGCGGCGGGGGCTGGCCCGGCGTGTGGGCACGCTCGCGTGCCGCGGCCAGCTCAAACACCACGGTGGCGCCAGTCAGCAGCACCAGGGCATGCACCGAGATCAGGGTGAACAGCGTGACCAGGCCCGCCTCGCCAAAGGCCAGCCCGATGAGCGGCACGCCGATCATGATCGTGTTGCCAAAGGTATAGGCCAGCCCCCGCGCTGCGGCCAGCGGGGTAAAGCCTTGCACGGCGAGCGCTGCACCAAACACCAGGGCGGCGGCAGCGAAATAAATGCCCACCGGCCCGAAATCGAGCGTTTCAATGTGCACCGTGCTCATGGTGCGGAACAAAAGCGCGGGCGTCAGCACCATGAAAACCAGGTTGGACAGGTCTTTCACCGCTGCAGCCCGAATCCACGCGGCGCGCGCGGCCACAAAACCCAGTGCAATGAACAGAACGACCGGAACCAGGGAGGCGAAGACTGGAGAGTTCAAGATACGCAGGCCGACAGACGGCAAAGAAATAGGCCAGGATATGCAGCGCATCCGCGCCAAAAATACTATGTTTTTGATAGCTTTCAGCGTTTATATTTAAAGCGCTGGAGGCCATTTTCTCTTAAAATCTAAACCAGTGCTCCGGCCGTGGCGCAGGCCAGCACCACGGCCCAGGGCGGCACGCGCCAGAACACCAGGGCCACAAAGGCCAGCAGTGCCAGCCCGAAATCCGCCGCGCCCAGGATGGCGCTGGTCCACACGGGGTTGTACAGCGCCGCCAGCAGCAGCCCCACCACGGCCGCATTCACCCCCGCCAGCGCCGCCTGCGCGTGGGCACTGCGGCGCAGCGGCTCCCAAAACGGCAGCGCCCCCGCCACCAGCAGGAACGAGGGTACGAAGATGGCCACCAGACACACCAGCGCTCCCAGCCCGCCCCCTGGCCATGGCGCCATGGCTGCGCCCAGAAAAGCCGCAAACGTGAACAGCGGCCCCGGCACCGCCTGCGCAGCGCCGTAGCCCGCC
The DNA here is from genome assembly GCF_003096555.1 of Simplicispira sp. 125. NCBI lineage: Bacteria > Pseudomonadati > Pseudomonadota > Betaproteobacteria > Burkholderiales > Comamonadaceae > Simplicispira > Simplicispira sp. 125. The sequence goes on from NZ_QEKM01000001.1 coordinate 1,201,923, forward strand.
AGAAAGGTATCGGCGGTCACCCAGCCCGGCGGTACCACCACGGCCTGCAGCAAAGGCAGCATCACATGGCCGCCACCGAACACCAGCGCACCGACGCGGTAAAACGCATCGAACAGGGCCAGGCCCCTGCCGGGCCACCACTGCGCGGCCAGCGGCAGCAGCACCAGCAGCGCGGCAAACACGATCAGCAGCGCAGCCCCCGTGCGCTGGCCCAGCCGGACAGGCAACGCCTCGTGTGCGCCCTGCACCGCAGGCGCCAGGGTGGCTTTTCTGCCCCACAACCACCAGCCCACGGCACCGGCCAGCAGCATCACGCCCACCTGCGCCCACACACCGGGCCACAGCAGCATGGCACAGGCCGCCAGCACCATCAGCGTGACCCGCGCCCGCCCCACGCACAGGGTGCGCGCCATGCCCCACACCGCCTGCGCCACCACAGCCACGGCCACCACTTTCAGGCCATGCAGCGCGCCCGCATTCAGCACTGTGGTGCCGCTGGCCAGCCCCAGGCCCAGCAGGGCCAGCAGCAGCGCCGAGGGCAGCGTGAACCCCAGCCACGCCGCCAACGCACCGGGCAACCCTGCGCGCAGCAGGCCCAGCGCCATGCCCACCTGGCTGCTGGCCGGGCCAGGCAGAAACTGGCACAAGGCCACCAGGTCGGCATAGCTGCGCTCGGTCAACCATTGGCGGCGCAGCACAAACTCGGTACGGAAGTAGCCCAGATGCGCCACCGGGCCACCAAACGAAGTCAGCCCCAGACGCAGGAATATCCAGAACACCTGCAAGGAGCCCTGGTACTTTGTTTCTTGGGGTGCATGTGCCATTGCAGATGTACCCGTTCAACGCACCTTCAAGGCGCCTGCCATTGCACCGGTACCGTTTTGATGTCGCTGTTGGTCCAGGCGGTCACGGTGGCGGTGATGCGGGTGCCTTGGCCACTGCTGGTTTTGCTGACCGAACGAACATGCAGTCGGTAGTCGGGCGTCACCTGCTGCTGCGCCAGCAGCCGGGCGTGGGCCGCAGCCTCGCCGCTGCGCAGCACGGCCACCACCACACCCAGGCCCACCACCAGCACCACACCCACCAGCGCCGGGGGCGTCATGCTCCAGGGTTTGAGGTTACGGGCAGCGCGTGCGGCGCGCACGGGCTCGCGCCCCAGTTGCCATGCCAGCCAGCCCAGCAGGCCCACCACCATCACCGCCAGCCCGACCGCGACCGGTTCAGGCCCCATGCCCAGGCGCAGTTGGGCAAAAGTCAGGCTGAAGGGCTGCATGAAGGGCAGGACAAACACCGTGGCAAGCAGGGTTGCCAGCAACCACACCGCAAACCAGCGCGCCACCAACGCGGCCTGCAGGCTGCCGCGCAGCATGAAGATGCCGGCCACGACCGCAAAGAGGTTGAAACCCGAGGCGTAGGCCAGGCCCTGGGCCAGGCTGTACGCCAGGGCTGCCAGGTCGATCAGCCCTGCCGCCAGCAATACGGCGCCGGCGTTGCGAAGGATGGGGAGGTATCTTGTGTCCATACGGTGCGGGCCGCTGCTGCAAGGGTATGTGCCTATCCCGCGGCAAAACAGGCCAATGTTGTGAAACTGGGCTTTCAGGAGGCGAACGTTACCACCGCCAGCCCCCCACTGGCAGGCCCGCAGGGTTCAAATCTCGCGCGGGCCGCTCCACACCCCGCTGCGCAGGCCTTCGGGGCTTTTGAGCGCCCACACCTGGGCGCTGGCGCTCCAGGCTTCTTCCTGCACGTTCAGCCCGGCAAACACGCCGTAGCCCTGGCCCGCGCAAATATCCTCGCCCGCGCACAAGCTCTCGCCGGCCTTGATGGCGCCCTGCGCGTGGATGCACTCACCCGCCTTGATGCCCCATCCCGCTTCCAGGTGCGATGCGCCCGTCAGCGCCCCGCCCACCAGCATGCCCTGCCCTGCCCGCACGCTGTCTCCTGCCGTCAGATGGCCGCCTACGCGCAGGCCTTTGTCGCAGGCCAGCGGGCCCTGCGCAATCAAATCCTGCCCCACAAAGGCCCCGCCTCGGAGCGTGAGCTTGCCGTTGCAAACCACATCCCACGCGGCCCGCAGGTCACCGCCGCAGTGGATATCGCCCTCCACCTGCACGCCCCAATCGGCGCGCACGTCGCCTCCGGCCTGCAGCGCGCCGCCGCTGACGATGCTGCCTGCCACGCGAATATCCTCGCCCGCCACCACATTGCCGCCCGCACGCAGCCCGCCCCCCGCGCGAATAGAACGCCCCGCCTGGATGACAGTGTCCACATCAATGCCGCCGCGCACCTCGATCGTGCCGGCAAACACGATCGCCTCGGCCTCCAGCACATCCACCGTCAGCACCGCATTGGTCGGGCCAAACTGCGTGAGCAGCCAGCAGGCATCGTCCACACGCCCGGCATTGACCAGCGTGTCCAGCGCATCCTGGTAACCGGTGCCGTCTTCCACATGGCGGCTGAACCAGCGGAAACCATCGGCGCATGGGCTTTTGGCCCGCAGAAACTTTTTGGTGAATTCCATCGCCATCACCCCCGGCCTCGCGCGTTCGTCCGTGGGCAGGCAGGTGCGGTAATGCGGGGCCAAGGCCCATCGGCATAGTCTGGTGGCATGGCACATCTCCTGAAAAAGAGCGGCCCAGCGCGCCCGAATCAGGGCAAAGCAGTCGGCCGCCATCGCGCGGGGCTGGTGCCCGGCGATGGAGGTTCTGCGCAGATGAAAGAGAAGGAAGGTTATCGCCGGGCGGAGGAATGTGCGACCGGCTTGTAGGGCCAGATCTCACGTACCACGGCGTGCCCGTCCACAGCCACGCAGCCGCGCTGCGGACCGGTGTGAATGGACGGTGTTTGGGAAGGCATGGGGGCGAATGGTAGCAGCGAAGCCATTTGAAGTGGCGTCGCCGGGTTAATGGGGCGAACGCGACTGGCGCTCCTCAGGGCTTCATGCAGGGTTCACCCAGCCCGGCCATCCCCGCCATTTTCTGCAGGCGCGAGCGCTTCTCCATGCAAGCCTTGTATTGGGCCTCGGCGGCTTTTTGCTGTGCCAGATGGAGGGTCTTGGCGCGTTCGGCCTGCAACTGGGCCACGCGCTCGCGGATCTGCGGCATCGCGGCCAGGGCGGCTTTTTCGCCCTCGACGATGGCCGTGGCGCGCTGGCTGAAATCTGCCGAGCCCAAATCCAGCACCTTGGGGCGGACGATGACGTCGGCCCGCGCCAGTTCGGCCTGGCCCAGCTTTTGGCCCATGATGGCGATCGACTGGCTGAGCGTGCCCAGCATGTCGCCCGGCGACTTGCCCCGGGCCTTGTTGGAAATATCCACCGCAATCACCACATCGGCGCCCAGCTGGCGCGCTGCATCCACCGGCACCGGGCTGACGATGCCGCCATCCACAAAATGGTATTTGCCAATGACCACGGGCTGAAACACCCCCGGCACGCTGCTGGACGCCCGCACCGCCTGGCCCGTGTTGCCCCGTGCAAACACCGTGCGCTCGCCATCTTCAAGCCGCGTAGCCACCGCCACAAAGGGCCGGGCCAGTTGCTCCAGCGGCTTGCGGCGCACCTGTTCGTTCACATAGTCCTCCAGCTTCTGGCCTTGCACCAGGCCGTCGGACGACAGTTGCAGGTCGCGGATCTTGCTCTCGTCCAGCGCCACGGCCTTTTCCTGCAGTTCAAAGGCATTCATGCCGCTGGCATACAGCGCTCCTACCACGCTGCCCGCACTGGTACCCGCTACCACCGCTGGCGTGAACCCATTGGCTTCCAACATCTTGATCACGCCGATATGCGCAAACCCTTTGGCCGCGCCGCCGCCCAGGGCTATGCCGATCTTGATGGGGGGCGTGGGGGCAGTGGTAGCCGTGGGCTCGGGAACAGCCGATGGCGCGCTTGGTGGGGTGCTGCCACAGGCCGCCAGGGTGGCAAAAAGAAGGCACGCCAAGGAGCGCGGGAAGCTGCCAGGGCGCATGCCGGGGAAAGGAATTGTCATGGAGGGCTCAGTGTAGTGTTTCACTCTCGTCGGCTGCTAGACGCAGGGGCGCAGACATATCGGGTGACGTCAAGCCATTGCAACAATGCAGATAGCCCCCTTGGCTACTGGCCCAGAGGGAGCACCACTGAGAGTGAAACCCTGCACAAAAGGTTGAGCGGCCGGTAGCGCCCTATAGGTGGTGTAGGCGCCCAGCGCAAGGTTTGCCGCTGCGGCGATCGTGTGGGGAGCACCCAGCACGTATTTTTAAAACCAGGAAGAATATTAAAATATATCAAAATATTAAATAAGCTATAATCTACCGTGTTGCAGTCACCGCTCTTGACGCGTGCAGTCGCCGCAACGCCTGCCAAGAGGTGCAAGCCTCCCCCTGCAGGTTGCCTTTTGCGACCTATGTCGCCCAGTGGGTCTGTAGAGCTGCAGCCCACCGAGTCCCTTGATGCTCACGCAGGCCGGTTTTCCACGCCTGCGATTCTGAATGCACCCGATTTCAAAGACCGCCATTTCCATGGGCAAGTACGTCGTTTCGCCCACGACACACCCGACCGACTGCGGGCGCTTTCGCGCCTCCTTCTCGATCCATCGTTCCCAGGGCAACGGCAGCTACTGCCGCGTGTTCCGTTTTGACAAAGCCTTTGCCTCGCGCGAAGCCGCCCGTCTCTTTGCAGTCACCCAGGGCTGGCTGCAAACGAGCATGCAGCACCCGCCTGCGTGCTGATGGATGATCTGGCCACGCCAGATCCCATCCACCCCGCCCCGTTGCTGCGGACTCCCGATCCGCACGCCCGTACCCCAACGGTGCGCCATTCGTTGCGCGCCATATTTCAGAAAGGCTCCTCCATGAGCAGCAAAATCTACGTGGGCAACCTGCCCTACTCCGTGACCGATTCCAGCCTGGAAAGCAACTTTGCCGAGTTTGGCGGCGTTGCCTCGGCCAAGGTCATGATGGACCGCGAAACCGGCCGCTCCAAAGGCTTCGGCTTTGTCGAAATGGCCTCCGCCGAAGTCGCCCAGGCCGCCATCAGCGCCTTGAACGGCATGTCCGTCGATGGCCGCTCGATCGTCGTGAACCTGGCCCGCCCCCGCGAAGCAAGTAACAGCGCCGGTGCCTACAGCGCGGCTGGCTACGGTGCCGGAAAACGCTCGGACGTGGGCTACGGCACGGGTGGCTACGGCGGCGGCCGTTACTGAACCCCGTAACCCCCTGTGAAAAACCGGCTCTGAGGAGCCGGTTTTTTTTATGCGCGCCCGGCACGGCGCACTCACTCGGAGAGGAAGGCCCTAGACTGGTCCGGCAAGAGGAACCGTTCAATGTGCAAAAGCGTTGCACCAATCACTCGCATGACTTCCTTGTCGCTTTTGATTCAACCCGCATGGCAGCTGCGCGAGGCTCGGGCAACGTGGATTGCGGTGGGGTGACCGTAATGAGTCGATCGCCCTCAATACGGTATTCATACTCGCGTGTTGCACCGATCAGGTCGGTCTTGAAGGTACTGCCAGTCATGGTTGTCACATAGAAATTCGGCCGGTCAATTCGATACTGGTAAGAGGTTCTCGCCATTCCCGTAGAAGTCATGCATGTCGATTCGATGTGATCTTCCTTGAATTGGAGAACGCAACGCCCGGACGTGTCCTCGGCCTTTGAGCCGTCCTGCGCGTACAGAACGATCTTTTCCGCACGCCAACACCCCACAAGCGAGGGGTCTGGTGCAGCCGCATGGCTCCATGGTGCGGCCAAGGCCAGGGAAAAGAAAAAATAGCGCGCGAAATACTTCATGTGAAATTTAACGTTTAACTTCAGCAGAACGCCGTAGACGGTCGGATGCAGCTGCTTGTTAACCATTACAGTCCACGACCGCGGGTCGCGGCGTCAAATCCAATTGCTTGCTTGCCCAAGACAACGTCTTTCTGGTGATTTAGGAGAATGGCGATTGCATCCAGATTTCCTTTGCTATCCGCCTTACCTAAATGTTCGACCAAGTCGGCCGTACGTTTTGCGAATTCGGTTTCCGCTTGGGACGATTCGAGAGCAGTTTTTTGCGCAATCATTTCGGGCCGCGCAGACAGCATGTCGATTGCTGCTTTATTCAGTTCACTCTGCCAACCGATGATTTGAGTTTTGATCTCATTCAGTGCTCGCCCAGCATCTTGAGATTGTTTGCGTGCATCCCACCAAAAGATGATCGCAAGCACCAAACTGGCGACTGAGAGAACGATGCCAGTAGCAGTTGAATATTGTTCCATAATGATTACTCAGCGTTTACCTGCCGCCCCACGACGCCTCAGCAATGCAAACGATGTCGATCGCGGCAGATAAATCATGTTGAATTGAACCGCCACCACGGGCTGCGGTTGTGTGGGTTTTCTATAGCGGATGGATTCCTCCTCCCCCTTCATTTCAGCCATTATGGCGCCGAGCACGTCCTGTTTTTGTGCCGTGCTGGCCTGTTGGGCAATGCGTTGGGATGGGCCGTTGTGCGATGCCAGCGGAACATGGCCCACCTGCCCGGTCACGCCACTTCAGCCCCATCGGGCGGCCGCAGCATCAAAACGCCACCCTCACCCCCCACCGTCACATTGCGCCCCATCAACGGCGCGGCGTTCTTGATGAACGAGGTGTGCGCGTAGGCCAGCCGGTCCGTCAGGTTGTTGGCCTTCAAAAACCCTTGCCAGGGCGTGCTATTGGTCTGGCCACTGTAGCTCACGCCCAGGTTCAAGCATGCCGTAGCCGGGCGTGGCGGTTTCAAACGCCGCCACGCGGTTCTGGCGGGCCACTTGCACCCATTCGACCTGGCCTTCCCAGGCTTGCCAATGGACGTCCAGTCGCACACCGGCGCGGGTGATTACGGCGGCTGCCGTTACTGAGCCCCGTAACCCCCTGTGAAAAACCGGCTCTGAGGAGCCGGTTTTTTTCGGCCCATGTCCATGCAATGGCCGGGCTTCAATTGCTATTATTACGATAGCTATAAGCGCTTTATGGTAAAGATCTGGAGGCCAAACTTAATGCTCTTCGCGGAGACATTAGCCATTGCCCCGGCAGGGACGCCACGGCCTATTCAACACCCTGACGGAGCACAAAGCCACTGCGGCGCTGCGCACCCCCATCAACCCGACCTATCGCAAAATGCCATGAAATTATTTGGCATTGATGCTATATTCTTTCCTGTGAAACACAGGAGTCCGCCATGCAACCCCATATGACCCTGGCCCCGGACAAAGCGATCGTGTTGGGCAAGGCAACCATCCGTGCCGCTCATGAGATGCGTCTTTCCAATGCCGCCCTGGCGCGCGTCATTGGCCTGAGCGAACCCACCATCAGCCGCATTGCAGGCGGCCGCGGCATCGACCCGCAATCCAAGGAAGGCCAACTGGCCCTGCTGGTGGTGCGCCTGTTCCGCTCGCTGGACCCGCTGGTCGGCTCCGACGCACAAAAGCGCCACGACTGGCTGCGCAGCCACAACAAGGCGCTGAACGGCACACCCGCCGCACTCATCGAAACCCCCACAGGCCTGGTCAACGCCCTGGCCTACCTGGACGGCATGCGGGCCGCCGCGTGACGGCCCCCACGGCGTGGCACCTCGGCTGGGTGCACGAGCACACGCAGCCCCTGGCCATGCATGCGTTTCGCATGGTCGAAACACAGCACATCGCCGCCACCATGCGCCTGGTGGACTCCGCCGCCGAGCAGGATGTGCTGGAACACATGCTGGACGCCAGCAAGCCACCCCTGCCCCCAGAGGCCCAAGGCATCCACTACCTGCTGGCCGCGCCTTTCCGCTACCTGCCGCCCACGGGCTCGCGCTTTCGCAGCACGCACATGCCCGGTATTTGGTACGGCGCGGACGACTCCTACTGCGCCTGCGCCGAAATCGCCTACTGGCGTCAGCGCTTCCTGCTGGACAGCGCAGGCCTCATCACGCAACACCTGTCCACCGACCACTCCCTGTACGAAGCCGCCGTGCAAGGCCGCGCCATCGACCTGCAAACACCCCCCTGGTCCCAGGCCGCAGCGCACTGGAAGCACCCCAGCGACTACACCGAAACCCAGAAGCTGGGCGCGCTGGTGCGTGCGGCAGGCAACGTGGCGTGGATCCGCTACGCCTCGGTCCGCGCCCCGGGGCATGCGTGTGCCGCCGTATTCGCCCCCCGGAGCCTGACCCTGCTGACCCCGGAGGGCCGGTACGAGCAATGGCACTGCCACACGACACGCGACCGGGTCACGCTGTCGAATGGGCGGATGCGGTTTGATTTTTGAGGGCAGGTTGCCGGCTGCTTGGCGCTTTCTGGGCAAAGCCGCATTCGTTCCGCGTAAGGACCACAATGGGGACAGGTTCATTTCCTGCCCGAACCCAAAGGGGACGAGGGAGGCGAGCCACGCGACAGCCTCGCAGGCACCTCCTGACCCCTTTTATTGAAGCACGCACACGCCCAACGACTGGCTTTTGGCCCGGTACATGGCGGTGTCTGCGGCGCGCAGGTAATCGTCCACCGTCGCCAGCCTGGATGCGCTGCTGACCAAACCAATACTCGCGCCACTGCTCACGGTGTGTTCGCCGATCACATAAGGCGCTGCAAGGGCGGCGGCAATCTGCTGGGCGCGTTGGGTGGCTTCAGCGGGGTCAATGGACTCCAGCAGCACATTGAACTCGTCGCCACTCATGCGGGCCACCAGATCCACCGCCCGCACGCAGGATTCGAGCCGCCGCGCCACCTGTTGCAATAGCTGGTCGCCCACATGGTGCCCGTAGGTGTCATTGACGGTCTTGAACCCGTTGAGATCCAGCAGAAGCACGGCGAACATCGTGGCGCCATCGCGTACCGGCACGCCATCACCGCTCGCCGCCTCGTTCTGGTGCAGCGCGATGAGATGCGCGAGGCGATCGCGGAACAACGGCCGGCCGGGCAAGTTGGTCAGCATGTCGTAGGAACTGCCACGTTCGGCCAGATCGCTGAGCGACCCCGCCATGCGCACCGCAACGCCGTCTTCGAACTCGGCGAGCCCGCGCCAATTGACCCACACCAGCCGCCCAGCCCCGTGGAAGGCGCGGAAATCTACCGAAAAGTTCGGGCTGTTCCCCGCCAGGTGCCTGCGGTACGCCGCCTGCACGCGCCCGCGATCCTCGGGGTCGATGAGCTTCTCAAGAAAGCGCCAGCCACCGTCATGCACATGATCGCAGTCACCCAGCCCGACGATCTGGTGAAAGCGCCCGGACACATGCAGGGCGTCCGTTCGCAAGTTCCAATACCAGATGCCGTCGTTGGATCCGCGGGTCGCCAGCGAATAGCGGTTTTCGGAGCGCACCAACTCCAGTTCGGTGTTCTTCTGCTGGGTCACGTCGATCATCAGGCCGATCATGCGGTTCGGCCGACCCGGCTCGACCACGGCGCGGCACAGGTCACGCACCCACACCACCTTGCCGGACTTGGCAATCAGCCGGTAACTCATCTCGTAGGCATGGCTGTGCGTGGCGTTGTAGGCGGCATCGTCGATGCGCAGGGCCTCCTCCAGATCATCGGGATGCACATGCGCCCGCCAGAAGCCCGGGTCAGCCCGCCACTCTTCCACGGAGTAACCGAACAAGCGCTCCACCTGCGGGCTCAGGAAGGTATTGCCCACCCCGATTTCAGCTTCCCACACCACGCCATCAATGGTTTCCAGCAAGCGCAGAAAGCGCTGGCGAACCTCCACCAGCACCTGCTCGGTGACCTCGGTGATTTCGATCAGCACACCCTGGCGGCTGATCACCCGCTCCGCCGCGTCCGTCTCCGGGTGGAGCTGCAGACGCACCCAGCGATAGTCCGCGCCGGCAAACCGCAGGCGGAACACCGGCATGCCCGAGCGCATGGTGCCGATGTCGTCGGGGTGCACAAATTCCAGCAGAGACCTGCCGACCGCCGCCTCCACAGCATGGCCGGTGAGCTTCTGCCACGCAGGATTCAGATAAGTGATCTCCCACAGCGCGTCGGTCTGCACCACCGCCTCGGGTAACAGTTGCAGCAAGTTCGCGGACGGCGTCGAAGTGGTGGGCATGCAGGGCTGTCGCAAAGGGGGCAAACACATCCAACGGATAGAAAAATCAACCACGTGGGATCAAGTATGGCACGGGTTTCTGGTGCCTGAGCCCCCTTGGTTTCGGTGGTTTGGGGCAGAGAAAGTGTGTGAGTCAGCAACGCCCTCCCTCGCTGCTGGCTCGCTCACATCACGACGGAATCAGCCGTCAGAACGCCACTTTCACCCCCACCGTCACATTGCGCCCCATCAAAGGCGCGGCCGTCTTGATGAAGCAGGTGTGCGCTTGATCGCACGGAGGCTTCCTCTATCCGCCCTGGACTCGTGACGGGGCGGTGCATGTCTACCCTCAACTTGGGGGATCGTCGATATTTTATTGATAGCTACAATAAAACGTATATGTATAAAGGCTGTGCCCGAACGGAGCCTCTCTGCGTGCTACGGTCAGCTCGGGCGCGCCTCACCAGCCTTTTCAATGCGCATTTTTCGAGGTGGTTTTACCTTCGAAAAATGACCGACTGTGTACGAAATTACAAAGGAAAATTTAGATGAGCGCTCAAGAATTGCAGGCTGAGCTGGAAAAGGCAAAACGACAAGTCGTTACCGATGGCTATGAGATGTCGCTGGGAGAAATAGCGAGCCTCTACAAGAGTGATGAGTTGATCATTGCACCCGCTTATCAACGCCTAATTCGCTGGGAAGATTCGCAGAAGACCCGCTTTATCGAGTCTATTTTGCTGGGACTTCCGGTCCCACCAGTATTTGTTTTTCAACGTGAAGACGGGGTCTGGGAACTGATTGATGGTCTCCAGCGCATTTCCACTGCTCTGCATTTGATGGGGGTCTTAAAGATCAATGGAGAGCTCATTGAACCACTGGTGCTTTCTGGAACTAATTTTCTGCCTTCGCTGGAAGGCATGAAATGGTCCAGCAACCAAGCTGATGATATGAATGTTTTCAACACTCCGTTGCAACTCGAGATCAAGAGAGCCAGAATTCGGGTGGAGATTCTGCGCAAGGAAAGCGATCACGATGCCAAGTATGAATTGTTCCAGCGTCTCAATACAGGTGGTTCAAAGCTCAGCGACCAAGAAGTGCGCAACAGCGTGCTGGTGATGCTCAATGAGAATTTCTTCAAATGGGTCCGCAACTGTTCTGCCAAGCAGGAATTCAAAGACACAATCCAGCTTACTTCCGCGCAAGAAGAGCTGGCACAAGATAATGAAATGGTATTGCGTTTTGTCGCCTACCGGCGCGCTCCTTACACTAAGGGATTGGACGTCAACGAGTATCTAGACCTCGCAGCGCGAAAATTATGCGAGTTGACTACAGCCGAACTGGCCGAGGAGACCGATATTTTCAACTGGACTTTCGAGCTATTGTGGGCGGCGTTTTCGGGCGATGTGTTTAAACGTTGGGACGGCAATCGACATACAGGCCGATCAATGCTTGCTGCCTTCGACGTAATCACTCACGGAATGGCTGTAAACAGGCAAGCCATTATGGCCATGCCAGATGATGCTCAGCGTCATAGCTGGCTCATAGAAAAAGTTCGTGCCTTGTGGACAGACCAAATATATACGAATTACTCTGGTCAAGGGGTGCGGGGCACAACACGCTTGGCTAATTTACTTCCATTTGCTGTAGATTATTTCAAGCCATGAAAATTCGGTCCACAGAGGAGCTGATTAACTACTTGGACGATGATTTAGCTTGGCGGCGCAAAGAGATTATTGAGCTGCGTGCAGTTGCTAGATCAGCCAAGGAAAAGAAGGCAGATGTTCATGTTCGTGCAGGTATTGCCATGCTGTACGCGCACTGGGAAGGATTTATAAAAAATGCCTCCAATGCCTATGTCATTTTTGTTTCCGCAATGGGAATGAAGACGCGCGAATTGCAAGACTCATTTGTTGCTCTAAGCATCAAAACCAAGCTCACTCAGATGGGTGATAGTGGGAAATCCTCGGTGGCAGTCTCAACCATTGCACATTTGATGTCGATGCTTGACAAACCAGCTTTACTGCCAGCCACGGGTATTACTGCAGAAGGAAATTTGAAGTCAGAAGTATTTGTCAATATTGCGGGTTGGCTCGGCATAGATATCGCCAGATATTCCGCCCGCTTCAACCTGATTGATGAAACCTTGCTGGCCTCGAGAAACAAGATCGCACATGGGGAGTATCTCAACATTTCACCGCAGCGCTTTGACTCTCTTGCCGAGGAGATTCTAGAGGTGATGGAATGGTTCAAAACTGACCTAGAAAACGCAGCAGCGTGTAAGTCCTTCCAGCGCAAAAACAGCTCAATGATTGCTTGGGCGGCTAGCACGGCGTAGGCCCTCAGGCTTGGCAAGCTGCCGAGAAGAATCCTTCCCTAGAGTCGGTCCTCAATTATTTGGCCAGCAGCGCCCTCCCCCGCCGCTGGCTTGCTCACATCACGACGGGATCACCCGTCAGAACGCCACCCTCACCCCCACCGTCACATTGCGCCCCATCAAAGGCGCGGCGGTCTTGATGAAGGAGGTGTGGGCGTAGGCCAGCCGGTCCCTCAGGTTGTGGCCCTTCAGGTACACCTGCCAGGGCATGCCGTTGGTCTGGCCGCTGTAGCTCACGCCCAGGTTCAGCATGCCGTAGCCGGGCGTGGGCTGCTCGAAGGCGGCCACGCGGCTCTGGCGGGCCACTTGCAGCCATTCCACCTGGCCTTGCCAGGCGTTCCAGGTGGCGTCCAGGCGCAGGCCGGCGCGGGCTGGGGGGATGCGGGGGAGCAGGCTGCCGTCCGCCAGGCGGGCGCGCACGGCGTCGCCAAACAGGGTGACCCCAAAGTGGTTGTTCAGGCGCTGGCGCACCTGGGCCTCGATGCCGGTAAAGGTGGCGTTTTGCTGGGCATATTGCAGCAGTTGCAGGCCATCCAGCTCGTCGAGCGTGGCGCCGTGGATGTAACCCTGGATGCGGTTGCGGAACACGCTGACGCCGAAGGTGGTGTCGCCGCTGGTCTTGCGCAGGCTCAGGTCGATGTTGTTCGACGTTTCGGCGCGCAGGTTGGCGTCGCCGCGTTCATAGGTGGCGGTGGCCATGTGCAGGCCGCGTGCGTACAGCTCTTCGGGCGTGGGGGCGCGGCTGGCGCGGGTGAGGCTGGCGCCCAATTGGTAGCCGGGGCGGAACTTCCACACCGCGCCCAGCGATGCGGAGGTGCCGTTGTGGCTGCGTTCGATGCCGCTGGCCGAACCTGACGCTATGGCCTGGGCCGTCTGGCGGTCGTGGCGCAGGGCGGCCTCGAAGCGCCAGTCGCCCCAGCGGTATTCCTCCAGCGCGAACAGGCCCGCGCGGCGCGTGGTGGTGGGCTGGATGTAGGCCTCGTCGCCCTCGGCGGCAAAGCGGCGTTGCGATGCCTGCACGCCCAGCAGGCCGCGCCAGCCGGCCATGGGTTCGTGTTGCAGCTCCACGCGGGCGCTGTGGGCCTTGTTCTTGAAGGTGGTGACGGGGGTGCCGTCCTCCACCTCGTCATGCTGGTAGTCGGTGGCGGCGGCGCGCAGGCGCAGGGCGGTGAAGCCGGCGAAGGGGTTGCGCAGCTCGCCCCGGATGTCCAGGCGCTCGCTGCGCAAATCCACCACGGGCACGTCGTCGTGTTCGTCTTCATGGCCGTGGTCGTGGCCGTCGTCCTCGCCATGGTGGCCGCAGTGCAGGTGGTTGCCGTGGGTGTGGCAGCCCTCAAAGCCGTGGTTGTGGCCGGGCAGGCCGTATTTGGCGGTCTGGCGGGTGTAGGCGGCGCCAAGATACCCGCGCTCGCCCACCCACGAGATGCCCACGCTGCCGGTGTCGGTGCGGTTGAAGCTGCCGGGCACCTTGCGGTCCACATGGTCGTCGTGCACCCAGCCGGGGCCCACGCGGTAGTCGGCGGCGTCGCGCGCCACGCCTTCCACGTGCACGGCCAGGTTGCCCGTGCCGCCGGTGAGCGAGAACACGCCCGCCTTTTCGCGGGCGCCGCTGTTGGCGCGCAGTTCCAGGCTGCCTTCGTACCCCTTGGCGGGCACGGCGGTGGGCACCTTGCCGTCGAGCACGTTGACCACGCCGCCCACGGCGCCGTCGCCATGCACCAGGGCCGAGGGGCCGCGCAGCACCTCGATCTGGGTGGCGAGCAGGGGCTCGGAGACCACGGCGTGGTCGGGGCTGAGGGTGGATGCGTCGTGCAGCTCGGCGCCGTCGCTCAGCACCTTGACGCGCGGGCCGTCCATGCCCCGGATGATGGGGCGGCTGGCCCCGGCGCCGAAGTGGCTGGCGGCGATGCCGGGCTCGCCGGCCAGGGTTTCGCCGAGCGTGGCCTCGCGGCGCTGCACGAGTTCGTCGCCTTCGAGCACGCTGGCGGGCGTGGTCATGTCGCTGGCACCCAGTTGCAGGCCGCTGGCCGACACGGTGACGGGCGGCAGGCTGGGGGCCGGGGTTGCATCCTGGGCCTGGGCACTGCTGGCCAGGGCCAGCCAAACTGCCAGGGCGACGGGGTGCAGGGCGGGTGAAAAGGTGTTTTCAGGAAATTGCTTCATGGGAAATGCCATCGCCAGGGCACGGCAAGCGCGGTGCGGCCCGCGCACAAGCGCGCGCACCGGTACCATGGCCTGGCTCAATAATTTGAATGAAAAGTGGCTCTAACGCTTGATGGTCAAGCGCTGGCAGCTATGAAATCAGGAGTTTTGAGGGTCTGCCGCAGCAGATCAGCCCCGCGCCTGCGGGGGCGGGCCCCGGGCCTGGAACAGCGCAACGTGGCGCTGGGCCACACCGGGTGCAGGCAGGGGCGCGGGTGCCACGGCAGGCGCCGTGGGCGCCATGGCCGGGGGGCCCGAAGGGGCGGCATCGGCCAGTGCAAGCTGGTCGAGCAGCAGGCAGTCGGCCAGGCTGTGGTTTGCCAGCAAGGGCGGCAGGAAGGCGCTGGTGGCCACCGCCGGGGCCACTGCGGCCCCATGGCCTGCATGTACCTGGGCCAGTGGCTGGGCATGCGCCACCTGGTGCCAGCGGCCCAGCGACGGCACCCACACCAAGGCCAGCAGCAGCCACAGCAGGGCCGCACCGCTGATCAGGCGGCGGTGCAAAGGGCTGTGCGGCTGCTGGGCGGGCATTTACTTCACGGGCACCGCATCGACCATGCGGTAGAACAGGCCATAGGGGTCGTTGTTCAGGAGCACAAAGCGCCCCTCCACCACCACGGGTTCGAGCGAATGGCGCACGGGGGTTTTGGCGCGCACCTCCACCATGCTCTCAGGCCCGCCAGGAATGCAGAACGAACAGGTCAGTGGCACGGCCGTCAGTAAAAAATGCGTTTGCGTGGCCTTGGCGTCCAGCGGCAGCATGAAGCCCTGAATGCGCTGCACCGTCTTGTGCAGGGCCTGCTGCGCGGTATTGAACTGGGGTAGCACGGCGGTTTGGGTGGTTTTTTTGGCCAGGTCGGTCAACAGCGGCCAGGGCAGCACATCACTGCGCTGCGGCAGGGGCGCGATCGGGCTTTCGGGGCTGTGGTAGCCGGGGCCGCTGCCCTGGGGCAGCGCGGCGGCGCCGGGCACGGGCGATGTCAGCACAGGCGCCCCGCCCTGCGCTGGCACGGATTGCGCCGAGGCAGCCGCAGCAAAGCTCAGCAGGGCCAGCAAAAAGAAGGGGCGTTGCCAGGCCATGGCTCTAGTGCGCGTGTTTCATGCCGCAGTATTTGCCAATGGCCAGGCCCTTGCAGGCGGCCTGCAGCTCTTTCATGCACACCGCTTCGCCCTTGCCTGCCTCCAGGCACTGGGCGGCGGCCTGGTGTGCGGCCGCCATGGCGCGGTGGCGCTGGATGTCGGCCTGGGTTTCCTTATCGGTGTGGGTTTGTGCCTGTGCGCTGGCGCAGGCCAGCAGCAGACAGGCCGAGGCCAGGGCGGTGTGCAGTTTTTTCATGGTGCGGGGTTCTTTCAGGGAGATTTGAACAAATTCAGGGCTGTGCCAGCAGGTCGGCCACGTCGCTGCGGTAGGCCTGCAACGCGGGCGCCAATGCGGCCAGCGTGGCCACGGCCACCGCCAGCAGCGGCACACCGGCCTCGGCAGGCAGCCAGCGCAGGCCGGTCACGGGCAGCAGGCCCTGGGCTTGCAACACGCGGCCCAGCACCTCGGCCAGGCCATGGCCCAGCAGCAGGCCCAGGCTGCTCGCCAGCAGCGCCAGCCACAGCGCCTCGCACAGCAACAGCCCGGCCACACGCCCGGGGGGCGCACCCAGCATGCGCAGCATGGCAATGTCGGCGCGGCGTTCGCGCACGGCGTTCCACAGCGCAATGAACACACTGAGTGCGGCCACGGCCAGCAGCACGCCGCCCATGGCGCGCAGCACGTCGGCGCCCACACCCAGCAGGCGCAGCAGGCGGGTGACCTCGATGGCGGGCGCAGCCGCTTGCAGGGCGGTGCCCGCGTTGATGTAGCGCGGCAGCGTGACGGCGGCCAGGGGCGTGCGGTAGCGCAGCAGGGCCACGGTCACTTCGCGCTCTTGCTGCAGGGCCTGCAGGTCGTCCTTGTCGGCGGCGGTGGCGCTTTCGTGCACCTGCCACACCGACTCGGTCGCGGTGAGGATGAGCCGGTCGAGCACGCAGCCGCAGGGCGCCAGCACGCCCGCCACGCGGTAGGGCTGGTCGCCGTGCGCGTGCCCACCCCCACCCAGGCCATGGCTGCCCACAAACCGGGCGCCCACCAACGGTGCGCCGCCCTGCCCCGCGCGGGCCATATCGCGCGCCACCGTGGCGCCCAGCACGGCTTCCATCGGGGCCTGCCAGGGCTGCCCCTGGTCCAGCGTGGCGCCGTAGTGCGCCAGGTAGTCGGGCGTGGTGCCTACGATGCGGTAGCCCGCATGGCTGTCGCCCAGGCTCAGCGGGATCACCTGCGACACCAGCGGGTGCTGCTGCAGGGCCTGCACTTCCTGCAGGGGGATGTTGCCGGTGGGGGTGTCGATGTGGAACACGCCCGCCAGGATGAGCTGCAGCGGGCTGCCTTTGGCACCCACCACCAGGTCGATGCCCTCCAGGTCACGCTCAAACGCCTGGTCAAGCTGCGCCGCTGCCAGCACCACCAGGGTGATGGTGGCCAGCCCCAGGCTGAGCAGCAGCAGGTTGAGCGCGGCGGCCAGCGGGCGCGACCACAGGTAGCGCCAGGACAGACGTGCCATGTATGCTATTTTTTTCATAGCTTCTAGCGCTTGTCCGTATTGCCCTGGAGGCTTATTTCATTCAAATCCAGCACCACGGCACCCGCCAGGGCCTGCACCACGCGGTGGTCGTGCGTGGCGATCACCAGGGTGGCGTCGCAGGCGGCGGCGCTGCTTTGCAGCAGGGCCAGTGCACAGGCGGCGGCTTCGTCGTCCAGGCTGGCGGTGGGTTCGTCGGCCAGCAGCACCTCGGGCGCCAACAGCACGGCCCGCGCCAGTGCCACGCGCTGCGCCTGCCCGCCCGAGAGCTGGTGCGGCCTGCGCGCGGCAAGGTCGGCCACGCCCAGGTGCTCTAGTGCACGGGCAATGGCGGCATCGTCACGCGGCCTGCCTGCGGCAAAGTAGGCCAGCGCCAGGTTGTCGGCCACGGTGAGCGCGCTGCTCAGGTGCAGTTTTTGCGGCAAAAAACCGATGCTGCGGGCGCGCCAGGCGTCGATTTCGGCACCGCGCTGCGTGCCAATCTGCAGGCCCGCCACAAACAGGTCGCCCGTGGCCGTGCCGCGCAGCCCGGCCACCAGCGACAGCCAGGTGGATTTGCCGCTGCCCGAGCGCCCGCGCACCAGCAGCGTGCCGCCCTGGCGCACATCGACATCCGGAAAGCGCCGCAGGGCCGCGCCCGGATAGGCGTGGGCCAGGCCCCGGGTGCGGATCATGCAGCGCCCTCAGGGTGGGCGCAGCCCGCACACAGGCCGTGCACGGCAATGTCTACGGCCAGGTTCTCGTGCCCGGCCTGGGCCAGCGTGCGCAGCAAGGGGCGCAGGGCCGCCTGCATGCGGGCCGAGCCCTGGGCCAGCCGAAACTGCCGGTGGCAGCCGCCACATTCAAAGCGCGGGGCGGCACCGTCGTGGCCCGGCGCGGCCAACGCGAAGCGGGTGACCCGGGCACCGTCGATCTGGCGCTGCAGCAGGCCGGCTGCGGCAAAGCGGTCGAGCAGGCGGTACACCGTGACCCGGTTGACCTGCACACCGGCCGCGTCCAGGGCCACAGCCACCTCGGGCACGCTCAGCGTGGCCTGGGGCTGCGCCTGGTACAGCGCACCCAAAGCGCGGGTAGCGCGGGTGGCGCGCATACCGGGCGGCAAGGGCCAGGAGGGGGATGCGGTGAATGGAATGGATGGGGTGGACATGCAGGGGCTGGCGGGACAATAACGCAATCGGGTTGCATTATGCCCTGCCCCTGCAGCCGCCAGCGGCTATTTGAGGAAGCGCGCAAAGGTCTGGCGGAACTTGACCACTTTGGGGCCGACCACATAAGCACAGTAACCCTGCGAAGGGTTGTGGGCGTAATAGTCCTGGTGGTAGTCCTCGGCCGGCCAGTAGTTCTGCAAGGGTTGCACCTCGGTGGTGATGGGTGCGCCAAACAGCTTGTCTTGCGACATTTCGCGCACCATGTCTTCGGCCACCTGGCGGTGCGCGGGGTCTTCGTAATAGATGCCGCTGCGGTACTGGGTGCCTACGTCGTTGCCCTGGCGGTTGAGTGTGGTGGGGTCGTGCGTGGCGAAGAAGATTTCCAGAATCTCGCGCACCGAGATGATGGTGGGGTCAAACCGCAGCCGCACCACCTCGGCATGGCCGGTGCTGCCGGTGCACACTTGCTCGTACCGGGGGCGCTCCGTATGGCCGTTGCAGTAGCCGCTTTCCACATCGGTGATGCCGCGCACGCTGTCAAACACGGCTTCGGTGCACCAAAAACACCCGCCGCCCAGCGTGATAACGGACTCTTGCGCCGCAGAAGCGGAGCCGGGTTGACTGCTTGCAATATCCATAACGTCAGTTTCCTTGCAGTGCGGTGGGTTTCACGGGGCGGGCTGCCAGTCGCTCACCCACACCAGCGCAGGGTTGTCAGCATATTCGACCAGCATCGATCGCACGCGCTCTTGCCACAACTGGGCAAAACGCTCCAGCTCTGCGCTGTTGGCCTGATCGGCAAAGGCCTTGGTCATCAGCGGCCGCATCTCGCCAGGCCAGGGCACGACCGCATTATCGAAGTGCACCGTGACGGCCTTGCCCGTATCGCGGCGGCGCATGCCCAAAACGCCGTCCACGTCGGCGCCAAAGACCAGCAGGTTCTTGCGTGCGAAAAGGGCCAGCTGGCCTGCGCCCGGGAACCCTGTTTCCCCGGCGGCCCCTGTCACCAACTGCACCACTGAAGAGATGACGCCCGTCACGCCACTGCCCGGCGCATCGCGCATGAAAACTTCCACATCGCCCCGCACGGGCATCTCGGTGCCATAGAGCGCACGCAGGCCATGCAGGGCCATGAGGTAGGCGCCCGCCACGGTGGGGCACGAGTGGCCCGACAGGCGCACCACATCGGTATAGCGGTATTCAATGACGCCGTGGCGCGCCGCGCCCAAAAACTGGGCCAGCGGGTCGCGCAGCTTGATCGTGGGCGCCTCGGAATAGAACGCTGGAAATCCCAGGTCTTGCGGTTCGGTCATGGCGTCTTTCTTGCGTGAGGGTGCTGCACATGGCGTGCTGATCGACCATCCTAAACATTTCTGCGCGCCTTCCCGCAATGGGGCCATTGCACACATGCTCTGCGGTTGACCCTTGTGGGTGGTTTTGCTATATTACTAACCAGTCAGTCAGTAAATAATTGCGTGCCCACATCTGTTCCGCCCTCCCCTCCTGCACCCAAGCGCGAGCGCCGCAAAGAAGCCCGCCCCGGTGAGTTGCTGGAGGCTGCCCTGGACCTTTTTGTGGAAAAGGGCTACGCCGCCACCAAGGTGGACGAGGTGGCCGCACGCGCCGGAGTGTCCAAGGGCACGCTGTTTCTCTACTTTCCCAGCAAAGAAGAGCTTTTCAAGGCCGTGGTGCGCGAAAGCATCGTGGGCCGGTTTGACGAATGGGGGCAGGAACTGGCGCAGTTCCAGGGCAACACCGCCGACATGCTGCACCTGAGCTACGCCACGTGGTGGGAAAGCATTGGCTCCACCCGCGCCTCGGGCATCACCAAGCTCATGCTCAGCGAGGCGGGCAATTTCCCCGAACTCACCCTGTTTTACCAGCGCGAAGTCATCGAGCCCGGCCAGCAACTGATACGCAGCGTGCTGCAACGCGGCATCACGCGCGGTGAGTTCCGGGCCGTCAACCTGGACTATGCCGTGTATGCCGTGTTGGCCCCCATGATTTTTTTGATGCTCTGGAAGCATTCCATCGGAGCCTGCGTGCCCGATTCCATGGCTTTCAGTCCGCAGGACTACATCCACTGCCAGGTTGATAACCTGCTGCACGGCCTGCTGGCCCGCCCGGACCCTGCCCCTCCACCTCCCTCTGCCTGACTTTTCCACCATGAAACGCTGGATTCCCTGGATGGCCACCGCCATCGTTATCGCGCTGGTCGCCGGCGGCGCCTGGCGTGCCATCTCGGCGCGCCAGGCGCAGCAAAAGGCACTGGTCGCCTCTACGGCGGCCACCCGCCCGGTGGTGATGGATATTGCTTCCGAGGAAGTGCGTCCCGTGCGCAAGCAGAACCTGTCGCTCGACATTCCGATCTCGGGCAGCTTGCGTGCGGTGCAGACAGCCACCATCAAGGCCCGAGTAGCCGGTGAACTGCAGGGTTTGAGCCTGCGCGAGGGCGACGCCGTGCGCGCAGGCCAGGAAGTGGCGCGCACCGACCCCACCGAATCGAATGCCCGGCTGCGCCAGGCACAGCAGCAGGCCGATGCGGCCAAGGCCCAGGTGGATATCAGCCAGCGGCAGTTTGCCAACAACCGTGCCCTGGTGGACCAGGGCTTTATCTCGCGCACCGCGCTCGATACCTCGCAAGCCAGTCTGCAGGCGGCCCAGGCTTCGTACCAGGCGGCCCAAGCCGCCGCCGACGTGGCCCGCAAGGCCATGGCCGACACGGTGTTGCGCAGCCCCCTCAGCGGCCATGTCGCCCAGCGCCTTGCCCAAAATGGCGAGCGCGTGGCCGTGGAGGCCCGCATTCTGGAAGTGGTCGACCTCTCGCGCCTGGAACTCGAAGCCCTGCTGGGCCCGGCCGACTCGGTCGCCGTGCGCCTGGGGCAAAAGGCCACTTTGCGGGTCGAAGGCATCAGTGAGCCGCTGGAAGCCACGGTGGTGCGCATCAACCCCAGCGCCCAGGCAGGCAGCCGCGCAGTGCCGGTGTATCTGTCCATCGACAACACCCAGGCCCTGCCCGCGCTGCGCCAGGGCTTGTTCGTGCAAGGCACTTTGGCCGTGGGCCATGCCGAACGGCTGACTGTGCCGCTCGATGCGGTGCGCACCGACAAACCCATTCCCTACGTGCAGGTGGCCGACAACGGCCGCGTGGCGCACCGTGCCGTGCAAACCGGCCAGCGCGTGCAACAAGAAGACCTGACCGTGGTGGCCATCGAAGGTGTGTCCGAGGGCACGCTGGTGCTGGCCGGACGCGTGGGCGCCCTGCCCGAAGGCACGGTACTGCGCTTGCCGGGCAGCCAGGCTGCACCTGCAGCCAGTGCGCCCGCCGCCAAACCCTGACCGCCAGGACGACACAGCATGTGGTTTACCAAGGTCAGTCTGAAGAATCCGGTGTTTGCCACCATGGTCATGCTGGCCTTTGTGGTGCTGGGCGTTTTTTCGTACCAGCGCCTAAAGGTGGACCAGTTCCCCGAGATCGACTTTCCGGTGGTGGTGGTCACGGCCGACTACCCCGGCGCCTCGCCCGAGATCGTGGAGAGCGAGGTCACCAAGAAGATCGAGGAAGGCGTCAACTCCATCGCGGGCATCAATGCCCTGACCTCGCGCAGCTATGAAGGCTCGGCGGTGGTCATCATCGAGTTCCAGTTGCACATCGACGGCCGCAAGGCCGCCGAGGACGTGCGCGAAAAGGTCGCCACCATCCGCACGCTGCTGCGCACCGAGGTCAAAGAGCCGCGTGTGCTGCGTTTTGACCCTGCCAGCCGCCCGGTGTGGTCGCTGGCCGTGCTGCCCGACGGCGACGAGGCCACCCGCCAAAGCGCCGTGGAGCTGACCACCTGGGCCGACCAGACGCTGAAAAAACGCCTCGAAAACGTGCGCGGCGTGGGCGCCGTGACACTGGTGGGCGCCACACGGCGCGAGATCAACATTTACCTCGATCCGCAGGCGCTCGAAGCCTTTGGCATCACGCCCGAACAGGTGGCGCAGGCCGTGCGCAACGAAAACCAGGACCTGCCGCTGGGCGCCGTGCGCTCGCTGGACCAGGACCGCGTGGTACAGATTGACGCGCGCATGGAGCGCCCCGAGGATTTCGGCAGGATCATCGTGGCGCGCAAAGGCCAGGGAGCCGCCGGTCAAGCCGGCGCAGGCACCCCGGTGCGCGTCGAGCAGCTCGCCCGTGTGCAAGACGGCCCGCAGGAGGTGGAGAGCCTGGCGCTCTACAACGGCCAGCGCACGCTGCTGATGTCGGTGCAGAAGGCCCAGGGCGAGAACACCATCGAGGTGGTCGATGGCCTCAACGACGCCGTGCAGGCGCTGCGCAAGGAACTGCCCCCGGGCGTGCGCCTGGAGACCATCGGCGACAGCTCGCGCCCCATCCGCGTGGCCGTGGACAACGTGCGCCAGACGCTGATCGAGGGCGCTTTGCTCACCGTGCTCATCGTCTTTTTGTTCCTGAACTCGTGGCGCTCCACGGTCATCACCGGGCTGACGCTGCCGATTGCGCTGATCGGCACCTTTCTGTTCATGAACATGTTCGGCTTCACCATCAACATGATCACGCTGATGGCGCTGAGCCTGTGCGTGGGCCTGTTGATCGACGACGCCATCGTGGTGCGCGAGAACATCGTGCGCCATGTGCAGATGGGCAAGGGCAGCTACCAGGCGGCCATGGAGGGCACGCAGGAGATCGGCCTGGCCGTGCTGGCGACAACCCTGTCTATCGTGGCAGTGTTTTTGCCCATTGGCTTCATGGGCGGCATCATCGGCAAGTTTTTCCACGAATTCGGCATCACCATCGTGGCAGCGGTGCTGATCTCGATGTTCGTCAGCTTCACGCTCGACCCCATGCTGTCATCCATCTGGGAGGACCCGAGCATCCACGCCCACGGCAAGCGCGTGGAAGACCGCAGCTTGTACGGCCGAACCATCGGCCGCGTGACGGGTTGGTTCGACGACGCCACCGAACGCCTGGCCCAGGGCTACCAAAAGGTGCTCGGCTGGGCACTGGTGCACAAGCTCAAAACCCTGGCGCTGGCGCTGGGCATCTTTGTGCTCAGCGTGGTCATGGTGCCGCTGCTGGGCACCGAGTTCGTGCCCAAGGCCGACTTCTCGGAAACCTCCATCAACTTCTATGTGCCAGTGGGCGCATCCATCGAAGCCACCGAGGCCAAGACACGCCAGGTCGAGACCGTGGTGCGCGAGATGCCCGAGGTGCGCTACACGCTCTCGACCATCAACACCGGCAGCACGCAGGGCAAGATTTACGCCAGCGTCTATGTGCGCCTGGTCGATCGCAAGGACCGCAAGCGCAGCGTGGACGAGATGTCGGGCGTGCTGCGCGAGCGGCTGCGCCAGATTCCGGGCATCACGGTGACGCACGTGGGCCTGCTCGACCCGGTGGGCGGGCAAAAGCAGATCGAGTTCTCGCTGCAAGGCCCCGATCTGCAGGAGCTGGCCCGCCTGACGCGCGCCGTTCAGGAGAAAATCAACACCATTCCCGGCCTGGTGGACCTCGATTCGAGCGTCAAGCCCGACAAACCAGTCATCGCCGTCGATGTGCGCCGCGACGCGGCCTCGGACCTGGGGCTGTCCGTGGCGCAAATGGCCAACAGCCTGCGCACCCTGATTGCCGGGCAAACCGTGGGCAACTGGCGCGCCCCCGACGACCAAACCTACGACGTCAACGTGCGCCTTGCCCCCGAGGCACGCAACACGCCGCAGGACCTCGAGCGCCTGCCCTTTACCGTGACCGGTGCCGATGGCAACAGCCGCATCGTGCGCCTGAACCAGGTGGCCACTGTGCGCGAATCGACCGGCCCCAACCAGATCAACCGGCGCGACCTCACACGCGAAGTCGCCATCAACGCCAACGTGTACAACCGCTCGGCCGGCGAGATCTCGGGTGACATCCGCAAAGCGCTCGACAGCATGGCCTTCCCGCCCGGCTACCGTTACCAGTTCGGCGGCTCCACCAAGAACATGGCCGAATCGTTCAACTACGCCATCTCGGCGCTGCTGCTGGCCGTGGTGTTCATCTACATGATTCTGGCCAGCCAGTTCAAGAGCTTTGTGCAGCCCCTGGCCTTGATGACGGCGCTGCCGCTCACGCTGATTGGTGTCGTGCTGGCGCTCTTGATGTTTGGCTCGTCGCTATCGATGTTCTCCATCATTGGCGTCATCATGCTCATGGGGCTGGTGACCAAGAACGCCATTTTGCTGGTGGACTTTGCCATCCGTGCCCGCGAGGACCACACCAACGAGCAAGGCCAGCCCGCGCCCGGCATGTCGCGCCACGACGCGCTGCTCATGGCCGCCCGCGTGCGCCTGCGCCCCATTTTGATGACCACGCTGGCCATGATTTTCGGCATGGTGCCGCTGGCCTTTGCCATCAGCGAAGGCTCCGAGCAGCGCGCCCCCATGGGCCAGGCCGTGATCGGCGGGGTGATCACCTCGTCACTGCTGACGCTGGTGGTGGTGCCCGTGGTTTATTGCTACATGGACGACCTGGCGCAATGGGCTCGGCGCCTGTTGGGCCGCAAGGCATCCTAAAATCGCGGGTTTGTCCTGACCTGCCCTCGTTCTGCCCCCTGGAGATACCCCATGAACATGCCCCTGAACACGAAAGCCAACACCAGCGACCCGATCGAGCAGGCACGCTACAACATGATCGAGCAGCAGATCAGGCCCTGGAACGTTTTAGACCGTGGGGTGCTGGAAACCCTGGCCCGCGTGCGCCGCGAAGACTTCGTTCCCCTGGCCTACCGCAGCCTGGCCTTCATGGACATGGAAATCCCCCTGCAGGGCGACCCCGACGAAGCCGTGCGCATCGGCCAGTGCATGCTGGCCCCGCGTGTTGAAGCACGCCTGCTGCAGGAGCTGAACCTGCAAAAAAATGAGCGCGTGCTGGAAATCGGCGCCGGCTCAGGCTACATGGCCGCCCTGCTGGCACAGTACGCCGACCAGGTGGTGACCCTTGAAATCGACCCCGCGCTGGCCATTCTGGCGCGCGAGAACCTGGAACGCTTCGGCATCCGCAACGCCAGCGTGCGTTTAGGCGACGGTGCGCGCAGCAGCATCCCCGATGGCCCGTTTGACGCCATCCTTCTGAGTGGCTCGGTGGCCGAAGTGCCTTCGCGGTTGCTCGACCTGCTGCGCGACGGCGGCCGCCTGATTGCCATTGCAGGGCAGGAACCGGTCATGCGCGTCACCACGGTGCGCAAGCAAGGCAGCCGTTTCGACGTTTCCTACCCCTGGGACACCAACGCCGCCCGCCTGCTGAATTTTGCCGAACCCTCGGCTTTCCGGTTCTGAGCGCAGCGACACCGCAATGATCGTCCAAGTACGTCCCGCAGAACTGGCCGCCTGGCTCACCCAGGCCAGCGCCGATGGATCACCGGTACTACTGGACGTGCGCGAACCCTGGGAGCGCGAGCTGGCCAGTGTTGCACCCAAAGGCGCCGAACTGCTGGCCATCCCCATGGGGCAACTGGTGCAACGCCTGGCAGAACTAGACCCTGATCGTCCCACCGCCTGCCTGTGCCACCACGGCGTGCGCAGCCAGCAGGTGGCGCTGTATCTCGCGCAGCACGGCCATGACGCGGTGGTCAACATCGCAGGCGGCATCGACGCGTGGGCACGTGAGCACGACCCGGGCATTCCGCGCTACTGACGCCCTGCCCGCGCTGGGCACCCGTTCACCCCCCACTTTCCGGCATTTCCAGGCTTTTCCCGAAGGACTCTCTCCATGCAATCGCTCCGGCTACGCCCTCTGATACTGACCCTGGCGCTGGGCGCCGCCGTTGCCGCCCCGGCGCAGGCCCAGAGCCTGCTGGAACTCGTCGAAGCGGCCCGGGGCTATGACTCAGCCGTGCAATCGGCCCAGGCCCAGCTCGAAGCCGCCGCGCGCCGTGCCGACCAGGCCCGGGCCGGCCTGCTGCCCAGCGCCGGCCTGAGCGCGGGGGTCTCGCGCTCCAATACCGACGTCAGCCGCCCGTCCTTCAGCTACAACGGCACCACGCAAAGCATGGCGATCAGCGCCTCGCAACCGCTGTACCGTCCGGCCAACCGCATCAGCTACGAACAAGGCCAGCGCGGCATGGATGTAGCACAGGCGCAGCTGGACGCCGCCGCACAGGACCTGCTGGTGCGCGTCAGCCAGGCCTACTTTGACGTGCTGGCCGCGCAAGATACCTTGAGCTTCGTGCAGGCCCTGAAATCTGCCGTATCAGAGCAACTGGCCGCCGCGAAACGCAATTTTGAGGTGGGCACCACCACCGTGACCGATTCGCGCGAGGCACAGGCCCGTTTCGACCTGGTGGGCGCACAAGAGATCGCCGCACAGAACGACTTGCTGGTCAAACGCCTGGCCCTGGACCAACTCACAGGCACACAGGGCGCCCAGCCCCAGCCGCTGGCCCAGCCCGTGCAACTGCCCTCCATCACACCCGACAACGTGAACAGCTGGGTGCAAACGGCGCAAGATCAGCAACCCGGCGTGCGCCAGGCCGTGCTGGCCCTTGAAGTGGCCCGCCTGGAGACCCGCAAGGCCGAAACCGGGCACCGCCCCACCATCGATCTGCAGGCCAGCTACGCCGCACAGCACAACCCCAACGGCACGATTACCGCGCCGGGCCTCAACAGCCGCACCAACAATGCCACCGTGGGCGTGGCGCTGAACCTGCCCCTGTTCGCCGGTTTTGCCGTGCAGAACCGCGTGAAGGAAACCCTGGCGCTGGAGCAAAAAGCCGAGGCCGACCTCGAAACCGCCCGCCGCAACGTCGCCCAGGCCACGCGCAGCGCCTTCTTTGGCGTGCAGTCCGGCATTGGCCAGGTCCAGGCGCTGGAGGCTGCCGAGCAATCGAGCCAGAGCGCGCTGGACGCCAACAAGCTGGGCTACCAGGTGGGCGTGCGCATCAATATCGATGTGCTCAACGCGCAAAGCCAGCTCTACCAGACCAAACGCGACCTGGCCCAAGCCCGCTACAACGTGCTGCTGGGCACGCTCAAACTGCGCCAGGCGGCGGGCAGTCTGCAAGCGAGCGATGTGCAGGCCATCAATGCACTTTTGGTTCAAAAGGCCCCATAACGCATGCCAGAAAAGCGCAAGCAGCTACTAAAACAGTAGCGTTAAAGTGCTGCGCCAGCCGATCCATCGGCATGAGGGTCAAGAGGCTCATCCATGGAAAACTCCTTGCACGCGAGAAAGGGAGTGATCGCGCACGGCGACAAGCGCGGCCTTGGCTCAGCGGGTAGCTACGCCCGGCGGCTGGTAGCTACCGGCCTGGGCCTGGAATGACACAGCGAGGCGGTTCCAGCCATTGATGGCAACGATGGCCAGCGTCAGGTCGACCAGCGCCTTTTCATCGAACTGCTGGCGCACTTCGCCATACACCGCATCGGGCACGCCCTGCCCGGCCAACAGCGTCACGGCCTCGGCCCAGGCCAGCGCTGCGCGCTCGCGCGGCGAATAAAACCCGGTTTCGCGCCACGCCGCAAGCAGGTGCAGACGTTGCTCGGTCTCCCCGGCAGCGCGGGCGTCTTTGGTGTGCATGTCCAGGCAATAGGCGCAGCCGTTGATTTGCGATACGCGCGTTTTCACCAACTCCAGCAGCGCGGGCTCCAGCCCTGATTGGTGCACATGCTTTTCCAACCCCAGCATCGCCTGGAAAGCGCCGGGTGAGGCCTTTTGGTAGTCGATTCGTTCCTGCATGCATTGCTCCTTGAATGAATTTACTTCTCGTGCGCCAGCAGCAGCGCGCGCACCACCACGGCGTTGTTGTGCACCTCGTCGTGCGCGCCATAGACCAGCGTCAATCGTCCCTTGCGCGCCAGCGCGCGCAGCGCTTCCATCGGCTCGGCCTGAGACTGCAACTCGGCCGCGTAGCGGCGCTGAAACTCGATCCACAACGCCGGGTCGTGCCCAAACCACTGGCGCAGCGCAGTGCTGGGCGCCAGCTCCTTATTCCAGCCATCCAGGGCCAGTGCCTCCTTTTTGACGCCGCGCGGCCACAGGCGGTCGATCAGGATGCGTGTGCCGTCCTCGGGTGCTGGTGGTTCGTAGGCGCGCTTGATCTGCA
The DNA here is from genome assembly GCF_003096555.1 of Simplicispira sp. 125. Classification (NCBI taxonomy): domain Bacteria; kingdom Pseudomonadati; phylum Pseudomonadota; class Betaproteobacteria; order Burkholderiales; family Comamonadaceae; genus Simplicispira; species Simplicispira sp. 125. The sequence continues at coordinate 1,230,325 of NZ_QEKM01000001.1, forward strand.
CATGGCTGGCAGGTACCGGGGCGCTCATGGCTGCGCCCTCGCTGCGGCCCTGTGGGCGGCCAGGGCGCGTTCGAGTTCCACCTCGGCGCGCAAACCCGCCAGATCGCGGTGCACCACGGCCACCGCGAGGGTGCGACCCCCGCGCCGGTAGGTGATGGTGCAATCCTGCGCACCCAGATCGCCGTCGATGGCCACTTCGTCAAAACGCTCGGCATGGCCCACGTACGACAGGCCAAAGTCGTACTGCTCAGTCCAGAAGAACGGTACAGCGTCGTAGCGTTCGCTGCGCCCGAGCAGATTGCGCGCCGCGGTCTGGCCCTGGCGCCCCGCCACCACCCAGTGCTCCACGCGAAGGCGCTCACCCGTCAGCGCATCGGGCCAGCGCACGATGTCACCCGCCGCAAAAATGCCGCGCACGCTGGTCTGCAAATATTCATCGACCAGCACGCCATGGTCCATGGACAAGCCCGCCTGCTCGGCCAGTGCCAGCGCTGGGCGCACGCCAATGCCGACCACCACCAGATCGGCGGGCAGTGTTTCGCCGTTGCCCAAGACCACTTCACTTGTGGTGATGCGCGCCGGGACTGTGCCCAGGTGGAACACCACGCCGTGCTTTTCATGCAGCGCCTGCAAATGCGCGCCCACCTGCGGGCCCAGCACCTTTTCCATCAGCTGCGTCTCGCGCCCCACCACATGCACTTCGACGTTGCGAGCACGCAGCGACGCCGCCACCTCCAGGCCGATAAAGCTGGCACCAATCACCACGGCACGCTGTGCCTTCTGGGCCGCAGCGGCCAGCGCCTCACCGTCGGCCTGCGTGCGCAGGGTGTGCACATGCGCCAGATCGGCGCCGGGAACAGTGAGCCGCATCGGCTCGGCGCCCGTCGCCAGCAGCAAGGCGCCATAAGCCACCCGGCTGCCATCGACCAGCTCCAGGTGGCGCTGCGCGACATCAATGCGTGCCACGCGCGCACCCAGCCGCACGTCAATGTCGTGCTCGCGGTAGAACGCCTGCGGCCGCAGCGTCAGCCACTCGGCAGGCGCGGTACCGGCAAGGTAGTTTTTGGACAGGTTGGGCCTGTCGCAAGGCAAGGCCGCATCGGCGCTCAGCAGCGTGACGGGGCCGGCATAGCCTTCACGGCGCAGGGTTTCGGCAGCGGCCTGCCCGGCCGCACCACCGCCGACGATCACGATGGACGATGGCAGGCCCACGGCGGCGGGCAGCTTATGCACGGGCGCGGCCATGCGCTTGCCGGTGACAGACGCCGTGCCATCGCGCAACTCGACCTGCCAGCAGGCAATGCCGCCCAGCGCGGGCGCACGCAGGGCCTCGCCGGTGCGCAGGCAAAACGCTGCATGGTGCCAGGGGCAGCGCACGGTTTCGCCCACCAACAGGCCTTGCGCCAGCGGCCCACCGTAATGCGTGCAGGTGGCGCCTACGGCAAAAACCTCATCGCGCCGGCGCACCAGGAGCACGGCCTCGCCGTAAGCGTGGCCCAGCAGCATGTCGTTGGGGGGGATGCTCTCCAAGGCAACGCCTTGGGCAAAGTCGGGCCCCGGCAAGGCGGGTTCGGTTTCAGGCATGGCAGGCTCCTGTGTCAAACACGGCGCCCGCCCCCCTGATTGGCTGATGGGTGAAACCGGCGCCATGCGCTCCACCGGGGCGATGGGCACAGCCTACGCCGGTTGATTCAAAGTGTCACCCAGTAGGGCTATTTGGTCGCACACTCAGGCGGCGTTTTGCAATGCCTGCGCCAGATCGGCCACCAGGTCGTCCGGGTGCTCGATGCCCACGCTCAGGCGTATCAGCCCTTCGGTCACGCCATTGGCGGCGCGGGCCTGGGCCGAGACAAAGCTGTGCGTGGTGCTGGCCGGGTGGCAGGCCAGGCTGTCCACATCGCCCAGGGACACGGCCTGCGTGAACAGCGCCAGGCGGTTGAGCACCTGCGCTGCCACCGCCCGCTCGCTGCGCGCCAGATCGAACGACACCATGCCGCCAAACCCGCCCTGCAACTGGCGCTGCGCCAGTGTGTGCTGGGGGTGGCTTGGCAGGCCGGGGTAGTGCACGGCGCGCACGGCGGGGTGCGTGGACAGATAGTGCGCCACGGCGGCCGCCCCTTCGCAGTGGGCGGCCATGCGCAATGGCAGGGTTTTGATGCCGCGCAGAAACAAGAAGGCCTCTTGCGGCGCCAGGTTGCCGCCCACATGGCCCAGGCCGGTCTTGCGCACGGCACCCACCACGGCCTCTGAACCGGCCACCAGGCCGCCCGTGGCGTCGCCGTGGCCGCCGAGGTATTTGGTCATGGAGTGCAGCACCAGGTCGATGCCCAGCGCCAGCGGACGCACCAGGCAGGGTGTGCAGAAGGTGTTGTCGGCCACGGTGATGGCGCCATGCGCACGGGCCACGGCGGCCACCTGGGCCAGGTCGTGCAGGCGCAGCGTGGGGTTGGTGAGGGTTTCGACCCAGACCATGCGGGTGGCCGGTGTCAGGCAGGCTTGCAGGCCGCGCGTGGTGGCGTCCACCACCGTGATGCCCCAGCGCTCGCCCAGGGAGCGCAGCAGGCCTTCGGTACCGCCATACAGCGGGCCCAGAAACACCAGTTCATCCCCCGGGTTCAGCAGCCCCAGCAGTACCGACGACGATGCCGCCGTGCCGCTGGCAAACGCCACGGCGGCTGCGGCGCCTTCCAGGTCGGCCATCTTGGCCTCCAGCGCGGCCACGGTGGGGTTGGCAAAGCGGCTGTAGCGGTAGCCGGGTGCTTCGCCTGCAAAGATGGCGGCGCCGCGCTCCAGCGTGCCGTAGCCAAACGCCGTAGTCTGGCTGATGGGGGTGGCGATGGCGCCAGTGGTGGGGTCGGGGTGCTGGCCAGCGTGGACAGCGCGGGTGCGCAGGTGGGTCATGGTGCAAAGGGAGATGGGTTGCGACGCCCCGGCGCACATGGGCAACACGGCACACGGGCCATCATTGTGCTCCCGTCTTCATAGCTGCCAGCGCTTATTCCATAAGCGTGAGAGGGTGTTTTGACATAAAAAGCGCCTCGCGCTGCTCCGCAGCGCGCAGCCGTTTAAGGCCTTGCCGGGAACAGCGCAGCCCAGCAGGCAGGGTCACCCGCCAGCAGGTCAAGGTCAGCGTTGACGGGTCTCTCACAGGGGCGGGCGCCAACGGCCTGGGCCAGCGCAGCTGCAGCCGGGGAAAAATAGGCAATCACTTCACATTGCAAGCGCCCTTCCAGCTCGTGCCGGGTGAACACCGCCATATCGGTCGGCTTGCCTGTCGCTTCAAACAAGGGCTCAAATTGCGCCCGCAATTCTTCCTTGGGTTCAAAGGCGAGAATGCCGTCGCCGAGCGACTGCGAGTACCAAGTCTTCACGTCGATCCTTTCCTCGTCACTGCATTGCGGCGCACAGCAGCCACCGCACCACCTTACTTGCGCGCGTGCCTTGCTGCAAGCACATCCGCCAATGCACCCGCCGTGCGCTGGGCGGCGCCCCGGTGGTCCAGCGCGAACTGCGCCGCTTGCGTGCAGCCCCGGGCCAGGCGCCGGGGATCGCTGGCCCATTCACTCGCCAAGCGCAGGCCTTGCGCCATGTCGTCCACGCGCTGGGCGGCGCCTGCGCTGCAGGCGGCTACCGCAGCCTCGGCAAAGTTGAAGGTATAGGGCCCGAGCACTACGGGGCAGCCGCAGGCGGCGGCTTCGATGAGGTTTTGTCCACCCAGCGGCGCAAAGCTGCCACCCAGCAGGGCCACATCGGCCAGGCCGTAATACAGGGCCATTTCGCCCAGACTGTCGCCCAGCCACACATCGGCATCGGGCGGTGCCGCCACCCACTGGCTGCGGCGCGACACGCGCAGACCGGCACGCGAGAGCAGTTGGTACACCTCGTCAAAGCGCTGGGGGTGGCGCGGGACGATGAGCCATTGCACCGCAGAGCGGGCCGGAGCAGCCTTGGATGCTACTGATTCAATAGCTGACAGCGCTTTACCAGTGGGCGCTGGAGCCCCATTTTTTACAAATTCTTCAAGCCACAGTGCTTCTTCACCCTCGCGGCTGCTGGCCAGCATGACCACGGGGCGGGTGCTGGTGGTGCGCCAGGCACGGCCCTGCGTTACCTGTTCGACATCGGGCACCACGTCAAACTTCAGGTTACCCAGCACCGCTTGCACGGGCGCACCGATAGCGCGCAGGCGTTCGGCGTCCGCCTCGGTTTGCGCCCACACGGCCGTCAGCGCGCCATACGCCGGGCGGGCCAGCCAGCCCAGGCGCTGCGCCTTGCGCAGCGATTGTTCATTGAAGCGCGCATTGGCCAGCACCAGCGGCACGCCCTGCTGGCGGCACCCGGCCACCAAGTTGGGCCAGACCTCGGTTTCCATCAGGATGCCGACCACGGGCTTGAATTTGCGCAAAAACCGCGCCACGGCCCCCGGCGTATCCCAGGGCTGCCAGACCTGCACATCGCCGGGCAGCAGCAGTTTTTCGCCTTCGGCGCGGCCTGTGGCCGTGCCATGTGTGAGCAGCAGGCGCATGTCGGGCCACTGGTCACGCAGCGCTGTCAGCAAAATGGCCGCGGCGCGGGTTTCACCCAGCGAAACGGCATGGATCCACAAAAACCGGCCCAGCGCATCGGTGCTGCTGTGCGGCATGAGGCTGTCGATGGGTTGCGGATAACGGCCAAAGCGCTCGCTGATGGCTTTGCCATAGCCGGGCTCGGCCACGGCACGCCTGCGCAGCTTGCGGCGCAGCAGGGGCTGCGCCAACCAGAGAAGCGTCGAATACAGGCGAAGGATCAATCGGGCCATGAAAGGAGACGGGTGGTGGCGGCTTCAGTGCGCCGCTGCACCCACTTGCGCGCCGGGCTTGACCCGTTCAAGCAACGCCAGCATGGCCGATTCGATACGGTGCAGCGCCTCGCTCGTGTGGCCTTCAAAGCGCAGCACCAGCACCGGCGTGGTGTTGCTGGCGCGGATCAGGCCAAAGCCATCGGGCCAGTCCACGCGCAGGCCGTCGATGGTGTTGATCTGAGCGGGCGCGGCAAAAGTCTCAAATGCCAGGGCCTGCAGCTCGGCGGTGAGGCGGTGGGGCTCGCCTTCTTCGCAGGCCACGTTCAGTTCAGGGGTGCTGTGGCTGCTCGGCAGGCCGTTGAGCACGGCGCCGGGGTCGTCGTGGCGGCTCAAAATCTCCAGCAGGCGGCAGCCAGCGTAGGTACCGTCGTCAAAACCGAACCAGCGCTCCTTGAAGAAAATGTGGCCGCTCATCTCGCCGCCCAGGGGGGAGTCGAGTTCTTTCATCCTGGCCTTGATGAGCGAGTGGCCGGTCTTGTACATCAGGGGCTTGCCGCCTGCGGCCTCAATGGCGGGCGCCAGGCGCTGCGTGCATTTCACGTCGAACAGGATGGTGCCGCCGGGCACGCGCGCGAGCACGTCCTGGGCAAACAGCATCATTTGCCGGTCAGGGAAGATGTTGGTGCCGTCGCGGGTAACAATGCCCAGCCGGTCGCCGTCGCCGTCAAAAGCCAGGCCCAGTTCGGCGTCGCTGGCCTGCAGGGCGGCAATCAGGTCGCGCAGGTTTTCGGGCTTGCTCGGATCGGGGTGGTGGTTGGGGAAGTTGCCATCCACCTCTGAGAACAGCTCGATCACCTCGCAGCCAATGGCGCGAAAGATGTCCGGCGCCGAAGCCCCGGCAATGCCGTTGCCGCTGTCCACCACGATTTTCATGGGGCGCGCGAGCCGGATGTCCGAGACGATGCGTTCACGGTAGGCCGCCAGCACATCGGCCTGGCGGATGTAGCCGCCCGGTTCGATCTGCCAGCGCTCTTCTTCCATGGTGCGGCGGAGCTGCTGGATTTCCTCGCCAAAGATGGCGCGGCCATTGAGCACCATCTTGAAACCGTTGTAGTCCTTGGGGTTGTGGCTGCCCGTGACCTGGATGCCGCTGTTGCACAGCGTACTGGCGGCAAAGTAGAGCATGGGCGTCGTGCTCAGGCCAATGTCGATCACCTCCATCCCCGCCTCGGCCAGCCCCAGCATGAGGGCAGCCGACAACGCCGGGCCCGACAGGCGTCCGTCGCGCCCCACGGCCACCGTGGTCTGGCCCTCGGCCCGGGCAGCGGCGCCAAAGGCGCGGCCCAGGCCCCGGGCGACTTTGTCGTCGAGGGTGGTGGGGACAATGCCCCGGATGTCATAGGCTTTGAAAATGGCAGGCGAGAGTTGCACGGGTGTCGCTTTCACAGGTGTACGGAACCGGCGCCGATTGTAGGGGCCTGCCCCCGGCACCCCGCGCATGGCTCGCACCGGGCACATGTCCGAAAACGGCTAGCAGCAGGTCGGCAGCGGCCTATCATTCGTCCATGTCCCGCACAGATTCCACAAACGATGATGGCCGCTACCTCGCCTTGCAGGCGCGGGATGCGCGCTTTGACGGACAGTTCTTTACCGGCGTCACCTCCACCGGCATCTACTGCCGCCCGGTGTGTGCCGTGCGCACGCCACGGCGCGAGAACTGCCGCTTCTTTGCCTTGGCGGCGCAGGCCGAGAGCGCCGGTTTCAGGCCCTGCCTGCGCTGCAGGCCCGAGATAGCGCCCCAGGCGCTGGTATGGTCGGTGCAGGATGCCTCGGGCATCCTGGTGCAGCAGGCTGTGCACTTGCTCGATACCCTGGACACCTGGGGCGCAGAACAGGCCACTCCGCGCATGACTGCTGTGGCGCAGCGCCTGGGCGTGAGCGACCGGCACCTGCGCCGCATTTTTGAGGCGGCGCTGGGCGTCTCGCCCCTGCAATACCTGCAAACCCGCCGCCTGCTGGCAGCCAAGCAGTTGCTGACCGACACGGCCATGCCGATCACCCAGGTCGCGCTGGCCAGCGGCTTTGGCAGCGTGCGCCGCTTCAATGCGGCGTTTACGCAGCATTACGGCCTGCAGCCCACCGCCTTGCGCCGCACAGGCGCCCCGCCCGGTGCAACGCCCAGTGCACGCATCCGGCTGGCCTACCGCCCTCCGTTCGATGCACCAGCCCTGTTGGCCTTTTTTGCGCAGCGGCAATTTGGTGGTGTGGAGTGGGCGCAGGCCGACGAGGCCCTGGCGCTGCGGCGTACCGTGCGCCTGCAGGTCGGCGCCCAGGCGGTGACCGGCTGGCTGAGCGCCCGCTTTGACACGGCGCGCCACCAGGTGCTGCTCGAGACCAGCGACAGCCTGTACCCGGTGCTGCCCCAGGTGATTGCCCGGGTGCGGGCCCTGCTGGACCTGGATGCCGATCCGGCCGCCATCAATGCGGTGCTGCATGCGTCGTTCCCCACCGGCGATGGCCTGCGTGTGCCGGGCGTCTTTGACGGCTTTGAGCTGGCCGTGCGCGCCGTGCTGGGCCAGCAAATCACCGTGGCGGCTGCGCGCACCCTGGGCCAGCGACTGGTGGAACGCTTTGGTGAGCCCATCACCACGCCTTGGCCCGCGCTGCACCGCCTGTTCCCAGCCCCCGCCGTGCTCGCGCAGGCCGAGGGCGATGCGCTGGGGCAACTGGGCATCGTGCGCCAGCGCCAGGCGGCCATCGTGGTGCTGGCACGGGCGGTGACCAGTGGCCAGATCGCCCTGCACCCCGGCGCCGACGTGGCGACCACCACCGCCGCCCTGTGCCAGTTGCCCGGTATTGGCGACTGGACGGCCCAGTACATCGCCCTGCGCGCGTTGCGCTGGCCCGACGCCTTTCCCGCAGGCGACGTGGCGTTGCACAAGGCCCTGGGTGTGCAAGGCCACAAAAATCCTGCCCGGGCCGCCACCGAAGCAGCCATCGCCTGGCGCCCCTGGCGCGGCTACGCCGTGCTGCGCGCCTGGGCGGGCACAGGGCCCGTGGACGCTGCCGCCCCTCAAACACTATTGAATCAATAGCTGCTGGCGCTCTCCCCTCCTGCGCCAAAGCCTGTTTTGGTATCTAATTCAAAGCCTGCCATGCAATTCCATCCCTTGACCGTGCAAACAAGCACCCCCACCCTTCTGGGCACCGTCCGGCTGGCCTCTTCACCCGCCGGGCTGTGCGGTTTGTGGTTTGACGGCCAGCGCCACCTGCCCCCTCTGCTCGACGGTTCTGGCGCATGGCCCACCGTGCACGACCACCCAGTGCTGCGCCTTGCGGCCGAACAACTGCAGCAATACCTGCGCGGCGACCGCCAGCCGTTCGACCTGCCCCTGGATCTGGCGGGCGGCACTGCCTTCCAACAGGCCGTGTGGCAGGCGCTGCTGCGCATCCCCAGGGGCCAGACCACCAGCTACGGCGCGCTGGCGCGCCAGATGGATCGCCCGACGGCCGTGCGCGCCGTGGGTGCGGCCGTCGGGCGCAATCCTTTGAGCATGGTGGTGCCCTGCCACCGTGTGCTGGGAAAAGACGGCAGCCTGACAGGTTATGCCGGTGGCCTGGACCGCAAAACCGCCTTGCTGCGCCTTGAAGGCGTTATCGCATGACGACAAGCCCCCACCACGCCCCAGTCTCCTCCTGGATCGGTGAATTCGTCCTTCTCTCAGCCCTCTGGGGGGCATCATTTCTGTTCATGCGCATGGGGGCCGCCGAATTCGGTCCCTTGCCCACCGCCGGGCTGCGCGTGCTGCTGGCCACTCTCTTCTTGTGGCCCATCCTGCTGCACCAGGGCCAGTGGCCTGCGCTGCGCCGACACTGGAAGCCGACGTTGCTCGCCGGGCTGGTGAACTCGGCCATCCCGTTCGCGCTGTATTCCTGGGCGGTGCTGCACATCACCACGGGCCTGGCCTCCATCCTGAACGCCACCGTGCCGCTGTTTGGCGCGCTGGTGGCCTGGGTCTGGCTGGGCGACCGTATCAATCGCCTGCGCTGGCTGGGCCTGGGCATTGGTTTTGTGGGCGTGGCGTTGCTGGCCTGGCGGGCGCCGGGGGGCGCCGGCATCAAGTCAGCGGCAGCGCCCTGGGCCATTGCGGCCTGCCTGGGCGCCACCATCTGCTATGCCCTGGCGGCCAGCTTCGCCCGCAGGTACCTGATGGGGGTGCCGCCGCTGGCCACTGCCACCGGCAGCCAGCTGGGGGCGGCGCTGGGTCTGTGCGTTCCCATGCTGTGGTTCTGGCCGACCACCATGCCGGGCGTGCGGGCCTGGGCGGCCATTGTGGCCATTGCCGTGTTGTGCACGGGCATTGCCTACATTCTGTATTTCCGCCTGATTGCCCATGCCGGGCCCAGCCGGGCGCTGGCGGTGACCTTCATGGCGCCGGTGTTTGCCGTGTTCTACGGAGTGGTATTCCTTGATGAGACCGTGACACCCTGGATGCTGGGCTGCGCGGTGGTGATTGTTTCGGGCACTTTGTTGTCGACAGGACTCATTGGTGCGCGCCGGCCTGCTGCGAAAGAGGCAGAACAGCCCTAAACTGCCGCTATGTCAGATGCGCAACGCCATCCTCTTGCCGCAGAGCCCGCAGAATCTGCCCGTATGGAGGCCGTCGTGGATGCTCTGCGCGCATCTGAAGACCACGCCAACGCGATCTACCAGGTGCTGCCCGACCCGGCGGGCCTGACACGGCTGTCGGATGGCAGGTACCTTGAAATCAACCCCGCCTTTTGCCGTCGCCTCAACCTGCGGCGCGATGACGTCATTGGCCGCACATCAACCGAACTGAAAATTTGGGCCAACGAACACGAGCGCCTACGGCTGATCGAGGCCCTGCAGAACACGGGCCAGGTCGATGATCTACCAATGGTGGCCCACGGCAACGGTGTTTCCATCCACGGACTGATGTTTGCGCGCCAGGTACAAATCGACGGCGACGAATGCCTGGTGTTCGTCTTCCACGACACGACCGAAGAGCGGCGCACCAATGCAGAGCTCATGGCCGTCAACACAGCGCTGGCCCAGGCGGGCCGCATGGCGCGGCTGGGTGCCTGGGAGGACGTGCGCGGCCAGGGCCTGGTGTACTGGTCCGACGTCTGCTATGACATCCATGGCCTGCAACCGGGTTCCGCGCTACCGCGCCAGTACATCGAGACTTATGTGGCACCACCGTGGCAAGACGCCATGCGGGCAAACTTCCGCCAATGCATCGCGCAGCAGGTCGAGTGGAGCATGGATATCCAGATCATCCACGCCGATGGCAGCCTGCGCTGGGTGCGCACGCGGGGAGAACCCGTGGTGGAGAACGGCCGCGTGGTCCGCATCCAGGGGGTGATGCAGGACATTGACGAATACCAGCGTGCCGAGGAACGCCTGCGCCAGTCAGAAGAGCGCTTCTCGCGCATGTTCCAGCTCGCGCCCTACCCCATGGGCATGGTGCGCCGCGACAACGCCTGCTACATCGAGGTCAACCCGGCCTGGGAAGCCATGTTTGGCTTTACCCGCGACGAGGCCCTGGGCCACTCTTCCATCGACCTGGGCATCTACGCCGCTACGGCACGTGCGAACATGGTCCATGTGGCCAACGCCACCGAGATGCTCAAGGGCTATGAGATCACGGCCATCACGCGCAGCGGCGCCCAGCTGACGTTGCTGCAGTCCATGCGCGCCACCGAGTTTGACGGCCAGGATGTCTGGCTTTTTGCGCTGCACGACATCACCGATCGCAAGAAGGCTGAAGAGCAGGTGCGCGAACGCGAAGCACTGCTCTCGCTCACCCTCTCGGCGGCCAACCTGGGGCTGTGGGACTGGAACCTGCACACCGGCCTGGTCACGGGCGACCAGCGCTGGCTGGCCATGCGCGGGCTGCCGCCCAACGCCGTGGATGCCTCCGGCGTCGTCTGGACCGACGCCCTCGAACCCGAGGATGTACTGCAGATCACGACCGAAGTCACGCGCCACACATCCGACCCAGACACCCCGTTCGACACCACCACCTGCATCCGGCGGCCCCACCAAAACGACCGCTGGCTGCGCGCGCTGGGCAAAGTTGTGCGCTTTGACGATACCGGTCAGCCCACACGCATGCTGGGTGTGTCCATGGACGTGACGGGCCAGCGCGAGCAAGAAATTCTGCTGCGCCGACTGGCCCATTTCGATACCCTGACCGGCCTGCCCAACCGCGTGCTGCTGGCCCGCAAGCTGGCCGAAGGCATGTCGCTGGCCCATGCCGAAGGCTCCCTGCTGGGTGTGGCCTACCTGGATCTCGATGGGTTCAAACCCGTCAACGACCGCCTGGGACACGACGCCGGCGACCGCCTGCTGGTGATTGCCGCCCAGCGCCTGACGCGCGCACTGCGCCCGCAAGATTGCGTGGCGCGCTTAGGGGGCGACGAATTCGTCATTCTGATGCCTGGGTTGTCCAGCAACATCGAATGCAAGCATGCGCTGAGCCAGGTCATGCAAAGCCTGGCCTCGCCCTACCAAATCGGCAGCCACCGGGTCTCGGTGACCGCCAGCATCGGCTACACCCTGTACCCCAGCGATGATGCGGATGCCGACACCCTGATGCGCCATGCCGACCAGGCCATGTATGCCGCCAAGCAGGGGGGGCGCAACCGTTTTCATGAGTTCGACGCCACGCAGGAACGCCAGTCGCGCCAACTGCGCGAACAGATTGCGGAACTGCGCGAAGCGCTGGCCCAGGGGCAGTTTGTGCTGTACCTGCAGCCCAAAGTGGACATGCACCTGGGCACTGTGGTGGGCGCCGAGGCGCTGGCGCGCTGGCAGCACCCTGAAAAAGGGGTTTTGTCACCCGCAGCTTTCATGCCCCTGCTCGAAGGCACAGAATTCGAGGTGGCCTTTGGCGCCTGGGTGGTCGATGCGGGACTGGCGCTGATCAAACAATTGATGGCACACCAGTTCCACCTTCCGGTCAGTGTGAACATTTCAGCCCCCCACCTGCAGCAACCCGGCTTTGCCGACTGGATGGAGCAGAAACTGGCCGACCACCCCGACATTCCACCGGCCCTGCTCGAAATCGAAATCACCGAAACCGCAGCGCTCTACCACGTCGAGCATGTGGCCAGCACCCTGAAGGTTCTGCGCAACCTGGGCGTAGGCACCTCGCTGGACGATTTTGGCACCGGCTACTCCTCGCTCACCTATCTGCGCCGCCTGCCGCTGTCCACCCTCAAGATCGACCAGAGCTTTGTACACGGCATGATGAACGACGCGGGCGACCTGGCCATCGTCCAGGGTGTCATCGGTCTGGCGCGCTCGTTTGGCTATCGCATCATTGCCGAAGGCGTGGAAACCGCCGACCAGGGCCAGATGCTGCTGCAGCTGGGCTGCCACCTGGCCCAGGGCTACCACTTTGCCCGCCCCATGCCGGTGGCGGACTTCATCCCGTGGGTGAAGAACTGGCAGGCCCCGGCCCTGGCCTCTCGGCCGCATACGGGCTAGGTTTATATAGAAAAACAGCCTCTAGCGCCCGTCCATAAAGCGCCAGAAGCTCTGTTTTTGATAGTAGACCAGCCCCATGCGGGGCCCGTCTTTTACCAGCGCCCGATCAGCCTTCGACCAAATCCTTGACCTGTTGCAGCGCAGCCGGGTCTTCCATGGTGGTCAGATCGCCCGGGTCACGCCGTTCGGCCACGGCCTGCAAAGCGCGGCGCAGCAGCTTGCCACTGCGCGTCTTGGGCAGCGCGGTGACAAAGATCACGCGCGAAGGCCGGGCCACGGCGCCCAGTTGGCCGTCCACCACCTTCATCACCTCGGCCTCGAACTTTTGGCGTGCAGCGTCACTGTCCAGGCCGCTGGCGTCGCGCGGCACGGCAAAGGCCATGGCGACCTGGCCTTTGAGGTTATCGGCCACGCCCACCACCGCCACTTCGGCGATATTGGGATGCGAAGAGATGGATTCCTCGATCTCGCGCGTGCCCAGACGGTGGCCCGCCACGTTGATCACATCGTCGGTGCGGCCCAGGATGAAGTGGTAGCCATCGGCATCGCGGATACCCCAATCGAAGGTGCTGTAAATCATGCGGCCCGGAATGCTCTTCCAGTAGGTGTTGACGAAGCGCTCATCGTCGCGCCACACGGTTTGCATGCAGCCGGGGGGCAACGGGCCTTCGATGGCGACCACGCCTTTCTGGTTGGACTCGGTCAATTCATTGCCCGTCACCTCGTCGATCAGCTTGACGTTATAGCCATACATGGCTTTGCCAGGGCTGCCAAAGCGGGTGGTTTGCTGCTCCACACCGTTGGCCAGCGTGAGAATGGGCCAGCCCGTCTCGGTCTGCCAGTAGTTGTCGATGATGGGCACGGCCAGCGCATCGCTGATCCACTGGGCCGTAGGCTCGTCCAGCGGCTCGCCGGCCAGCCACAGGGCCTTGAGGGTAGAAACATCGTACTTCTTGAGCCAGGAAGCGTCTTGTTTCTTGAGCACGCGCACCGCCGTGGGGGCCGAGAACATGTGCGTGACCTTGTACTTTTCGACAATGCTCCACCATACACCGGGGTCAGGACGGATGGGCAGGCCCTCGTACATGATGGTGGTCATGCCTGCGATCAGCGGGCCATAGATGATGTAGCTGTGGCCTACCACCCAACCGATGTCGCTGGTGGCAAAGTAGGTCTGCCCCGCCTCGGCGTCAAAGATATGCTTCATGCTGGCAGCCAGCGCCACGGCGTAGCCACCCGTGTCCCGCTGCACACCCTTGGGTTTGCCCGTGGTGCCGCTGGTGTAGAGCGTATAGCTGGGGTGCGTGGCGTCGACCCACTCGCAAGGCACGGTGGCGTTCAGATGCTGCGCGCGCAGCGCACTCCAGAGGTGGTCACGCCCGGCCACCAGGTCCATGGGCGAGAGGCCCCGGTCCACCAGCAGCACGCTGGCGGGCTTATGGCGCGACAGGCGGATGGCTTCGTCCAGCAAGGGCTTGTAAGGCACGCCCTTGCCGCCACGCGAACCCGCATCGGCACTGACGATGGCCACGGGCTCGGCATCCTCGATGCGGGACGCCAGCGAACCCGAGGCAAAACCGCCAAACACCACCGAATGCAGTGCACCAATGCGCGTGCAGGCCAGCATGGCAAAAGCGGCCTCGGCAATCATGGGCATGTAGATGAGAACGCGGTCGCCCTTCTTCACGCCCAGCGCTTGCAGGCTGGCTGCCATGCGCTGCACCTCGGCGTGCAGCTCGGCAAAGCTGTAGCTGCGCTCGGTGTCTGTTTCGGTCGAAATCGCCACCAACGCAGGCTGGCTGGCGCGGTCTTTGAGGTGCCGATCCACGGCGTTGTGGCAGATATTGGTGGTGCCACCCACAAACCAGCGAGCAAACGGCGGGTTGCTGTAGTCGCACACCTGCTGCGGCGGGGTCTGCCAGTCAATCAGTCGGGCCTGCTCGGCCCAAAAGACATCGGGCTGGTCGATGGACTGGCGATAAAACTCCGCATAACTGCTCATGGTGTGGTCTCCTTGGCCTCGCACGCTGCCGGAAGGCAGGTTTTGAATTCATAATTATTCATGACGGGCTTGCGGGAACCTGACTGGCGCCGCACCCTCCCCCTCAGTCGCCGCAGCAAATGCCCAGGTCGCGCGCCGTCTGCAAGGTGTCGCTGTCCATGGGCACGCCTTTCATGCGCCCGGCCACCTCGGCCAGCGGCACGTACTCCACATTGGGAAAAGCCAGCGACACCATGACGCCCGACAAACCTTCGTCCAGCGCACGCACGGCGGCCGCGCCAAAACGCAGTGCGGCCAACCGGTCAAACGCCGTCGGGCTGCCGCCCCGCAGCAAGTGGCCCAGCACCACAACCCGGGCGTCCTTGCCGGTGCGGCGGGCCAGCTCTTGCGCCACCTGTTCGCCCATGCCGCCCAGGCGTTCGGCGTGCCCGGCCTCGGCCGACGCCAGCACCGCACGCGCGCCTTGGCGCGGGTGCGCCCCTTCGGCCACTACCACGATGGAATACGAGCGGCTCAGTGCATCGCGCTCCAGTACCTTGGCGACCACCGGCTCCAGGTCGAACGGAATTTCGGGAATCAAAATGGCATGGGCACCGCCCGCAATGCCGGCATGCAGCGATATCCAGCCCGCATACCGGCCCATCATTTCAACCACCATGATCCGCTGGTGGCTCTCCGCCGTGCTGTGCAGGCGGTCCAGGCACTCGGTGGCAAAGGCCACCGCGGTATCGAAGCCAAAGGTGGTGAAGGTCTTGTCCAGATCGTTGTCGATGGTCTTGGGCACCCCCACCACGCGCAAACCCTTGCAGTGCAGCGCATGGGCAATAGAGAGCGTGCCATCGCCGCCCACCAAAACCAGGGCATCGATGCCTTCGCGCGCAAAACAGGCCAGCAGCTCGTCGGAGCGATCGCTCTCGCCCATGCTGCCGTCGGGCAGGCGGGTCGGGAAATGAAAGGGATCGCCCTTGTTGGTGGTGCCCAGAATGGTGCCACCCAGGTGCGAAATGCCGCGCACTCGTTCATGCGTCAACGCCACCAGCCCGCCCTGGGGATAACGCTCGGGCTGCAACAGGCCATTGAAGCCGTCACGGATTCCCACGCACTCCCATCCCCGGTTGCCCGCCGTTGATACCGTGGCCCGAATCACGGCATTGAGACCCGGGGCGTCACCGCCGCCCGTGCTGATGGCGATGCGCCGAATGGGGGGTGTTTGCAAGGGTATTTCTCCAGCCGCAGTCGTGCGCCTTAGCCGGCCAGGGCGACAAACATGTTCTGCACGTCGTCGTTGGCATCGATGGCGGCCAGAAAGGCCTCCACCTCTTCGAGCTGCTCGGCGCTCAGGCTGGCGGGGTTCACAGGGTTCTTGGGCTTGTAGCCCAGCTTGGCCGACAGCACCGTAAAGCCCTGCGCTGGCAAGGCGCGGCTGACCACATCGAGGTCTGCCGCTGCGGTAATGAACAGCGTCGTGCCCTCTTCATCGCCCGGCTCGACATCCTGTGCACCCGCTTCGATGGCGGCTTCTTCGGGGTCGGCCCCGGCCACGGCGGACTCGGCTTCGATCAAGCCAACATGGTCAAAATCCCAGGCCACCGAGCCCGAGGTACCCAGTTGCCCCTTGCGAAACAGCACGCGCATTTCAGGCGCCGTGCGCTTGACGTTGTCGGTCAGGCACTCCACCATCACCGCCACCTGGTGCGGTGCAAAGCCTTCGTAGATGACATGCTCATAGTGCACCGCCTCGCCGCCAATGCCGGCACCCTTCTTGATGGCGCGCTCCAGCGTGTCCTTGGGCATGGACACCTTGCGTGCCTGCTCCACCACCAGGCGCAAACGCGCATTGCTGGCCGGGTCTGCGCCCCCACGGGCAGCCACCTGGATTTCCTTGACCAGCTTGCCAAAGAGTTTTCCCTTGGCATCGGCCACCAAAGCCTTGCCCTTTGCCTTCCACTGTGCGCCCATAAACGGATTCCTTGCGGTACTGGCATTTGCGGTGCCAGACTCAAAAATTTGAAGATGGATGTTTATACACCTGAGGCTGGGCTGTTAACCTGATCGCACCGCTACTGACCCACGAAGACTTGATGCTCAACACCCTGTGGCTGGGATTTTTCGTCACCTCGGCCATCGCCGCGCTGGTGCAGTGGCTCGCTGGCGGCAACGCGCAGGTATTTGCCGCCATGGTCGAGGCCCTGTTTGCCATGGCCAAGCTCTCGGTCGAGGTGATGCTGCTGCTGTTTGGCACCCTCACCCTCTGGCTCGGTTTTTTGCGCATTGCAGAGCGCGCCGGCCTGGTCGAATCCCTGGCACGCTGGCTGTCGCCGCTGTTTGCGCAGCTGATGCCCGGCGTGCCGCGCGGCCACCCGGCGCTGGGCCTGATGACGCTGAACTTTGCCGCCAATGCGCTGGGCCTGGACAACGCGGCCACGCCCATTGGCCTCAAGGCCATGCATTCGCTGCAAAGCCTGAACCCCGAGCCCCAGACTGCCACCAATGCGCAAATCCTGTTCCTGGTGCTCAACGCCTCGTCGCTCACGCTGCTGCCCGTCTCCATCTTCATGTACCGCCTGCAACAAGGCGCGCCTGACCCGACCCTGGTGTTTGTGCCCATCCTGCTCGCCACCTCGGCCTCCACGTTGGTGGGGCTGCTCACCGTAGCTTTTGTGCAGCGGCTGCCGCTGTGGCGCCCGGTGGTGCTGGCCTACCTGCTGCCGCTGGCCCTCTGCATTGCCGCGCTGGTCGCCTTCCTCTCCACGCTGAACGCCACGGCGCTGGCCAGCCTGTCGTCCCTCACCGGCAACCTGACGCTGTTTGGCCTGGTGCTGCTGTTCGTGCTGCTGGGCGCCTGGCGCCGCGTGCCGGTGTACGAGGCCTTTGTCGAAGGCGCACGCGACGGTTTCGACGTGGCGCGCAGCCTGCTGCCCTACCTGGTCGCCATGCTCTGCGCCGTGGGCGTGCTGCGCGCATCCGGCGCATTGGGCTACGCACTCGACGCTATCCGCTGGCTGGTCGAAGGCGCCGGCTGGGACACGCGCTTTGTCGATGCGCTGCCGACCGCGCTGGTCAAACCGTTCTCAGGCAGCGCCGCCCGCGCCATGCTGATCGAGACCATGCAGGCCAAGGGCGTAGACAGCTTCCCCGCCCTGGTCGCCGCTACGGTGCAGGGCAGCACGGAAACCACGTTTTATGTGCTGGCGGTGTACTTTGGCGCGGTGGGCATTCAGCGGGTGCGGCACGCGGTGCCTTGTGCGCTGTTGGCGGAGCTGGCGGGGGTGTTGGCGGCGATTGGGGTTTGCTATTGGTTTTTTGGCTAAGATTTCAAGCAAAATTGGCCTATAGCGCTTATCAGATAAGCGCTGACAGCTATGAATTTTGATGACAAATAGGGCCAGAAAGAAACGGCTGCTGCAGCTAAATAGCGAAGTCTGAGTCAGCAGGGTTGCGCTGGCCCATTCACTCGATTGGTGCAAGACGGTCTGCGACGCTGAGCGACTGGTGCCGACCCAAAGCAATCTTTCGATCCTCCACACTTCGAACATCAATTAGCCGTAGAAGACCGACATAAAGTGGGCGCAAATAATATCCGGCCTCGGTCAAGCGCATCGAAAAAGGCCTCAATGACAGCAACCGAGTTATCCTCGGTAACATCAAAACATTCGGGGAGGAAGGCGATCTGACTCTTAAAGGTTAGTTTCTCCAGCATCGCATGATAAAAACCACCATCTCCATAACTCGCGGGCTTGCCAACAGCCTCAATAGCATTTTGTCTTGGCTAGAAAGCAAAGACGGCTCGGCCGGTACCCAAGCGAAGTTTGTGGATCTGGCACCAACTGATAAGGCGGACAAGGACGGTATATATTCCGAAGCGATTCTGTTTGCGACGAACAACACGAAGGTTTCCAATATTGCCCTAACTGGTCCCTATGGTTCAGGAAAGAGCAGCATCATCCAATCCTTCCTGAAGAAATATCCGCGGCCTGCACTTCATATCTCTCTCGCTGCGTTCGTTCCCGAGGCTGATTCGAACGGCGAGAAGGTGAGCCGCCAAGAGATTGAGAGAAGTATCCTGCAGCAGATGCTGTATGGTGCTGACGCAAACAAACTCCCGCTGTCACGATTTAAAAGAATCCAGTCGCCCAGTGTTTGGTCGATCTTTAAGTCTTTTTATATAACGATTGGAATTCTTGCACTTTGGTATGTGTTTAGTCAGCGAGCAGATATCATTAACGGCACCTTTTTCACTCCGCTCGCGCTCAGCAATGGATTCAATCTGGGGACTTGCGCCTTCGCAGTAATGTTTCTATGGATGACACTGCATCAATTTTACGTTGCTAGCTTCGGCCTGTCACTCAAGAGCATCTCGTTGAAGGACATTGAGATAAGGCCTACATATGATGATCAGACATCAATACTGAATCGCCACCTAGACGAAATACTCTATTTCTTCCAATCAACCGATTACGATCTTGTAATCATCGAGGATCTAGATCGATTCAACGACGCCGAGATTTTTGTCACACTGCGCGAAATTAATAGCCTCGTAAACGAAAACTCCGGCGTAAAACGGGCCATCAGGTTCCTCTACGCCTTGCGCGATGACATGTTTATCAACACCGATCGAACCAAGTTCTTCGAATTTATTATTCCCGTAATACCGATCATCAATACGTCAAATTCGATCGATATGGTATTGGTGCAAGGGAGAAGACTTGCACTCGATGATCGTCTCGATCGGCAGTTTCTAAGAGAGGTCTCACGTTACCTGAACGACCTGAGGTTGATTCAGAACATTTTTAATGAATACGCCATTTACGTAGCCAATTTGGAAACTGATGGAGAGAACCTGCTTGACGCCAACAAGCTTCTCGCGATCCTGATCTATAAAAACGTCTATCCAAGGGACTTTGAGCAATTGCACCGCGGCGCGGGGAATCTCGCTGAAATACTGAATCACCAACACGAGCTTATTAGGCATGGTGAAGCCAGATATAGGACCGAGATCGAGGAATTCGAAAATCGACTTGAAGTTGCCGAGCGACAGACGCCTTCAGACCTGGGAGAGTTGCGGAAAATCTACGCCATGGCTCTGATTGAGAAGCTTCCAGCGGGTGCTGTGTACGTCAGTCTTGAAAATCAGGAATGGATCGCGCTTCCCCAACTAGTTAGTCACGATTCGTTCGAAAAACTGATTGAGGCACCGCGTATACGCCTCCGCGATGCCAATAACTACTCAAATTGGGTCGATATTTCAAAATTGCAAACTGAGGTGGACTCTCAAAAATCCTACCTGCAACGCAAGGATGAGATCGAAAGTAAAGGGTCTGATCGTAAGAACAAGGTGCTGCGCCGAATACACGATCTCAGATTAAAAATCCCAACACTTCGCATGATTAAGCTCAATGAGCTGTTGCGTTTAAATGCCGACCACATAGAGGAGATTTTCAAAGGTTTCGAAGAGAATGGAGAACTCGCCCGCTTTTTGATCTTAGAAGGCCATCTCGACGACACCTACTACCAATACACCTCACTATTTCACTCAGGCCGCTTGTCGCCCAATGACAACAGGTTTCTGATCCAAATTCGGGCATTTGTCACTCCTGAGCCGAATTTTCCGCTCGACAATCCTAAAGAGGTCATCGCAGCGATGCGAGATGAGGACTTCCGACAGAGCTATGTCTTGAACGTTAAGCTCGTCGATAACCTTCTGAAGGATCAGAGTCTTTACCCTGATCAAGCAAAGAAACTTTTCGAGCTTCTCTCATCTGAATTCGAGAGGTGCGAAGACTTTTTCAGTGCCTATTACACCAGCGGCCTAGATGTTTCAGCGCTACTTCTGGGGTTAGTCAACGCTTGGAAAAAGCTTGTACCAGCTGCCATTGCCAGCCCCAACAGTATCTCCCACGTTACCCGACTGATTGCGAATCTACCGGTAAGCTCGCTCAAAACGCTCGCCGGGGACTATGACGGACTATCAGAGTTTGTTGCAGAGAACCTTCCAGAAATTCTGGTGCACTTGCCCGAACTAGCACCAGAACGCCTTGAATGCCTCGACTTTGAGGTCAAGGATCTAGCTGCAATCAAAGAACACTCTGAAATTGTACGCTTCATGTTCGAGGAGGGACGGTACGGGCTCACGATAACGAACCTCGAATATGTCTACCAAGAGATTTTGGGACAGGGCGATCTCAAGTCAATGCGCGCGAGAAATTTCACTACCATTCGTTCAACGAATAACGCACCCTTGATAAAAAGGGTGGAAGGTGACTTTAATCTTTACCTGAGCGATATTCTTTTAGAGTTGCAAAGAAATTCAGAGGAGGACGTCCCTGCTATTCTAGCCATTCTTAGCCAGGATACACTTGATCAAGATGATGTTCGGAAGTTTCTTGAAAGGCAGATGAACCGACTACCGACTCTAGAGGGTGTGCCTGAAAAATTTCACGCAACACTGTTCCAGCTAAATGCGATTGAAGCGACCTGGATGAATTGTCTCGCCTTCATAGAAACTGATGGGTTTGAGAAAGATATCCTAATTGAGTATCTTGATCTAGATGGTGTCCGTGCGACCATTCTGCAACATCCCATACCAAGCGACTCGAACTCACTGAATCTGCGACATTTCCTCGTCAATGCGGGTTCGCTGTCTGATGCCGCTTACAAAGATTATGTCCACGCTCTGCCGAATTCATTCAAAACGCTGCCTAAAGGACTCGAGCCAATCAAGCTTCGAATCCTGATATCTGAGGGAAAAATCAAATTCAATAAGGAAAGCTTCGATGCACTCGCTGATATTGAGGATTTGCAGGTACTATTCGTCGCGACCAACCTCGACACATATCTGACTGATCCCAACATCTTTGCACTTGACGACGACTTTCGAGAGGAGCTTCTACGATCTGATGTTGATAATGCAGGCAAGCTCGGGGTGGTTGAATTGATGGACTTGGAGGCGCTCGTGGACCTTCCAGAACGATCAGCACTTATCGGTCAAATTATTAGTAACGCAGATGCCAACATATCTAAGATTGGCGGGAGTAGTGCGCAGTCCTTAATAATACATTCTAGACCTACAGCGACGCAGATTTCACTCTTTAACAAATATCATGCTCTTATGTCAGATGACGAAGTGCGTCATGTCTTGGCTAATCTGCCCCATCCATTTTCCGAAATTAAAACGGGGTATTTCACGCCGAGACTGAAAAACACCCCCGCGAATCGGGATTTTGTCAAGTGGCTTGATTCAAGAAATATTATCTCGTCATGGGGTGAGGATCGCTTATTTACTGATGATATAAAAGTGAATCTTTATAGACGTTGATAAGCGGATCCCAAACTCTGCACTGTCTCGGCGTCAGGCATACCCTACCTGAAGCGGGCACACACCGAACGACCGGTTTTGGCCGAGACCAGCCGCTCATCTTCTCGAATGTGAATGCGCTGCCTCAGGCAGAAACGGCAAAGAACCTGCGCTGCGCCCACCGTTCCGGGATTGGGGTCTGAGCACGAGTTTCGCTGCGCGAAATCGTGATCCGACCCCAATGCCTGCGCCATGCCTGCGCGAATGCTGGCGTCAATGCCAGAAAAAATATAGCCAAAATAGCCTCTGGTGCTTATCCCATAAGCGCTACCAGCTATCAATTCAGGAACGCTCTGGCGGCGCAGCCACCAAGTCCCACTCCGCCACCTGCTCGTTCGTGGCCACCAACCGCCCCACCAGCAGCTTGATAAACGCCTTGTCAAAGCACGACTGCAGCGCCTCCGAAGCCCCCCGCAGTGCCGGGTTGCGCACTTTGAGCACCAGCACCTCGCTCTCGGCCACGGCGGTGGCGGTGCGCAGGGGGGATTCGGGGCGCAGGTAGGTCATTTCGCCGAAGGTGACGCCGGCATTCAGCGTGCACAGCTGCCAGTTCTGGCGGTGGATGCCCACTTGGCCCTCGATGAGGATGCAGAACGAATCGCCCGGCGCGCCCTCGCGCATCAGCGCGGTGCCGCGCGGCACGCGGCGCCAGTTGCCC
The DNA here is from genome assembly GCF_003096555.1 of Simplicispira sp. 125. Lineage (NCBI taxonomy): Bacteria > Pseudomonadati > Pseudomonadota > Betaproteobacteria > Burkholderiales > Comamonadaceae > Simplicispira > Simplicispira sp. 125. The sequence goes on from NZ_QEKM01000001.1 coordinate 1,252,635, forward strand.
AGGCGCATGAGCTCCCACAGAGCGACGTCGTGAAAATCGGCAAAAAACGGCAGTGCGCGCAGGCGGGTGAAGCGCTCGGTTTCGGTGTCCTGCGACCTCTGGCGTGGCAAAGCGCGCGAGATGGCCGTCAGCGCCTCGGCCCAATCGGCCCAGCGGCGAAAGCGGTCTTGCGGCGCCTTGGCGAGCGCGCGCAGCACAAAGGCATCGACCTCGGGCGGAAGCGAGGCGCGCAGCAGGCCAGGGGCGGTGGGCTCGTCGTTACTGATGCGGTACATCGTGGCGAAATCGGTTTCGCCATCGAAGGGTCGCCGCCCCGTGAGCAGCTCGTACAGCACCACGCCCAGCGAAAACATGTCGCTGTGGTGCGTGAGCGATTCTTCCCGCACCTGCTCGGGCGACATGTACGAGGGCGAGCCGACCAGGCCGGCGAGCTGCGTGGCATCGCTGCGGGTAGAAAGCGCGGCGCCAAAATCGACCAGTTTCACGTCGCCGTCCTGTTCCAGCAAGATGTTGGCGGGTTTGATGTCGCGGTGCACCAGGCCCTGGCGCTCGGCGTATTCGAGCGCGTGGCCGCACTTGAAGGCGATGTCGAGCACCTGCGCCAGTGGCAGCAGCGCATCGGCGCTGGCGTGATGGGACAGCGGCTGGCCGTTCAGGTACTCAAACACCAGGTACGGCGGTTCGGCCGTTTCGTCGGCGTCGAGCAGGCGCACGATGTTGGGGTGGCGCAGCCGCGCGGCCAGGGCGGCTTCCTGCTGGAGCTGGCGCCGGTGGCGTGCGCCAAGCTGCGGGTCGGCCAGCAGGTGCGCGTGCATCTGCTTGACCGCGACTTTGCGGCCGCGCAGGCCGTCGAGCCCCAAATACACCACACCGCTGGCACCGCGGCCCAGCTCGCGCTCGATGCGGTATTTGCCAATGGCGGTGGGGGCGGCGCTCATGTCAGTGCTCAGGCACGACGACTTCCGCCCAGTCGTACAGGGCGCCCAAAATTTCCTCGGCGCGTTCGTCGGCAGTCTCGGACAGCGCATCGATGCGCTCAAACAGCGCCTCGGCCGTCAGCGCCCCGCCCTGGCCGTGCAGCAGGCAGTCGGTGCGGTGCTGCAGCCAGCGGGCTTGTTCTTCGGGCGTGAGGGTGGACGCAAAATTGCGCGCGCGGTAGCGAAACAGCAGTTCGCCCAGGCGCGGATCGTCAAAGCTGGTGCGCGCAGCGGCCAGTTGTGCGCCGGTCATGCTGCGCAGCTCGTCGAGGCGACGGCGGTCGGTGTTGCCGACGAAGCCGCCGTACAAATCCTGTTCCACATCGGGTGCGGGCTCTTGCGGGCGCGCGAACACGGCGGGCCAGATGGCACTCATGTCGGGCAGCGCGCGGGCCCATTCAGCGTGCTGCGCCGCCTGGGCCAGGTCAATGTGCCAGCGCTGCGCCAGCGCGGGGGTCAGCGTGTTCACATTGCCCACCACCATGGGCGACTTGTTCAGGTGCACCGTCTTAATGGGCAGGCGCGTGACGCCCTCGGGCAGGTCGGCCGTGCGCGTGAACATGCGCAGGCGCAGCTGCTCCACATCGAGCAGGGCCAGTTCGCGCGGGTCGTGCGCCAGGTCCCAGGCGATGATTTCGTTCTTGTTGGTCGGGTGGCTGGCCAGCGGCCACATCACGGCGAGACACCCGCGCTCGGCTGGGAACATGCCTGAGACGTGCAGGAATGGCCGCGCCGTCTGCGCCGTGGCGGGCAGGCGCAGCTCGGCGGCCACGCGGTCTTTCTTGTGCAGGCTGAATGCAAAGTCGAACAGCCGGGGGTTGTGCTGGCGCAGCAGCCGCGCCAGGGCGATGGTGGCGCGCACGTCCGACAGCGCATCGTGCGCGGCCTCGTGCAGCAGGCCGTTGGCTTTGCTCAGGTGCTCGAGCTTGAAGCTCTGCGTGCCGTCCTCTTTGGTGGGCCAGACGATGCCGCCCGGCCGCAGCGCATAGGCCAGGCGCACCACGTCGAGCAGGTCCCAGCGGCCGCACCGGTTCTGCCACTCGCGCGCATAAGGGTCGATGAGGTTGCGCCAGAACATGAAGCGCGTGATCTCATCGTCAAACCGGATGGTGTTGTAGCCCACGCCGATGGTGCCGGGCTGCGCCATCTCGGCTTCAATCACGGCGGCAAACTCGCGCTCGGGCACGCCGCGCTCCCAGGCGATCTGCGGCGTGATGCCGGTGATGAGGCAGGCCTCAGGATCGGGCAGGTAGTCGTTGGTCGGTTTGCAGTACAGCATGACCGGATCGCCGATCTCGTTCAACTCGGCATCGGTGCGGATGGCGGCAAACTGCGCCGGGCGGTCGCGCCGGGTGTTGGCGCCAAAGGTTTCGTAGTCGTGCCAGAGGAAGGTGTGGGAGGACATGCGCGGCGCAGGTGCTTGAAACGGAGATGGAGGGAATGTAACCGGTGCGGGGCCTGCCATTGAAGAAATATGGGTGTTTTGTGCCTTTAGCTCTTTGCCAGAAAGCGTCAAAAGCTATCGAATCTATAGCATTTCAATCAACCAACGGGGTTCGTCGGTCACCAAAGCCTTGGTCAGCACAAGCCTCTGTGCCTGGGTTAGCATTCGTAACAGCCCTTCCACCCCACTCCCGATCCGTTCATTTTTTCCCACACGAATCCATGGTTGCAACCGTCATCGTCGGCATGCTGTGCGTGCATTTGCTGTGCTTTGGCGGAATGTTCCTGCTGATCGGCGCGCGCCTGCATGGCAAAAAGATGGGCATGGATGCTTTCGCTGTCGGCAACCTGCTGCTGGGCTCGGCCTACGTCCTGCAACTGCTGGGCGGGCCGCCGGGCTGGAACCTGATGAGCGTGCTCAACCATACGCTGACCCTCTGCGTGCCGGCCGTTTTTTGGGTGGGCGCCATGCGTTTTTTCGACCGCCCTGCGCCGCTGTGGCGCCCGCTGATCACACTGGCGCTGGCCTACACCGCCCTGCAGTTGCTGGTGCAGTGGACGCTGGGGTCGGTGGCCCGCTACGCCATGCTGTCCGGCCTGTCGGCACTGGCTTTTCTGGCCATGATGGTCACCGTCATCTACGGCGTGCGCACCTTCGCCAGGCAACTGCATATCGAGATGGTGCTGTTCGCCGTCCTTATCGGCGGCATTTGCGCGCTGAACGCCGCGAAGTTCGTGAACGTCCTGACAGGAGGGCTGCAGACACTGGACATGGGAAGCCGTTTCCAGATGGTGTTCTACATCTACATGTCTTTCCTGGCCACCGTGCTGGCGCCTTCGATGATCTGGCTGGTGCTGCGCCGCCTGACGGACGATCTGCGCGCCATGGCGGCACGCGATCCACTGACGCAATTGTTGAACCGGCGCGGCCTGAGCGAGGCGCTGGAGGCGTATTTCCGTTCGCGCACTGCAGTGCCTGCGCACCTGTTTATCGTGGACATCGACTATTTCAAGCGCATCAACGACGCCTACGGCCACAAGGCAGGCGATACGGTGCTGTGCCATGTGGCCGACGTGTTGCGTGAGAACGCGCGCAAGGGAGATCTGACATCCCGCGTGGGTGGCGAGGAGTTCGTCGCCGTCTGTCTGGAAACAGACAGTGCGGGCGCGATGCGCCTGGCCCATCGCCTGCGTGCAGCCATTGAAGGCCATCAGATACCCATCCGTGGCGGCGAATCCATCCAATGCACGGCCACCATCGGGGTGTCGCAGAGTTTTGCCAGTGTGGACGAGTTTGACAGCGCCATGCAGCAGGCCGATGCCGCGCTCTACCGTGGCAAGGAAGCCGGACGCAACCGGGTGGAACGCAGCAATGACGGCGACTCCACGCCCGCCCCCTGAATAACGCACGCGCATAGATTCATCGCCTGATTCCATTTCTAAATCACCCGTGTCGTTGTTGCTTCGCCTTGCGCGTGCTACAGCACTGATCGTAGGCTTCGCGCCTAGACACGAATGATTTGGAAACAGAATTAGCCATCAGACGCATGCCAATAAAGCGCCAAAAGCTATTGATTCAATAGAAAAAAAGCCAGCCACCTCGGCGGTGGCTGGCTTTGCACTGGCAGGCGGCACACAAGTGCGGCCAGGACCGGGCTTACCCGGCGGTCGCCTCTTCCGGCTCAGCAGGCTCCGACTTGGCCAACCGTTCCTTCTTGGGCAGCGGCTGAATGTCCAGAAGCACCTCGCCCGTTTCGACACCCTTCTCGTCCGTCTTGACGTCCATGTCCACCGTCAGGCGGCCACCGTCCTGCAAGCGGCCAAAGAGCAACTCGTCTGCCAAGGCGCGGCGAATGGTGTCCTGGATCAGGCGCTGCATGGGACGTGCGCCCATGAGAGGGTCGAAGCCCTTCTTGGCCAGGAACTTGCGCAGCGTGTCGGTGAAGGTGACTTCCACCTTCTTCTCGGCCAGTTGCGTTTCCAATTGCAGCAAGAACTTGTCCACCACGCGCAGGATGATCTGCTCGTCCAGCGCCTTGAAGCTGACGATGGCGTCCAGCCGGTTGCGGAATTCGGGCGTGAACAGGCGCTTGATGTCGCCCATTTCGTCGCCCGCCTGGCGCGGGTTGGTAAAGCCAATAGTGGCCTTGTTCATGGTCTCGGCACCCGCGTTGGTCGTCATGATGATGATGACGTTGCGGAAGTCGGCCTTGCGCCCGTTGTTGTCCGTCAGCGTGCCGTGGTCCATGACCTGCAGCAGCACGTTGAAGATGTCTGGATGCGCCTTCTCGATTTCATCAAGCAGCAACACCGAGTGCGGCTTCTTGGTCACGGCTTCGGTCAACAGGCCACCCTGGTCAAAGCCCACGTAGCCGGGGGGCGCACCAATCATGCGACTGACGGCATGGCGTTCCATGTACTCCGACATGTCGAAGCGGATCAGCTCGATGCCTAGAATATAGGCCAGCTGCTTGGCTGCTTCGGTCTTGCCCACGCCCGTGGGGCCGCTGAACAGGAACGAACCAATCGGCTTGTCACCCTTGCCCAGGCCCGAGCGGGCCATTTTGACGCTGGACGCAAGCACTTCGAGCGCCTTGTCCTGGCCAAACACCACGCTCTTGAGGTCGCGCTCCAGCGTTTGCAGCTTGCCCCGATCGTCGTTGGACACGTTGGCCGGGGGAATGCGGGCGATTTTTGCCACGATTTCCTCGATCTCGGTCTTGCCGATGGTCTTCTTGCGCTTGCTGGGCACCAGGATGCGCTGTGCGGCGCCCGCCTCGTCGATCACATCGATGGCCTTGTCAGGTAAATGGCGATCGTTGATGTACTTGGCGCTCAACTCTGCCGCAGCCTGCAGTGCCGCCGCAGCATATTTCACGCTGTGGTGCTCTTCGAAGCGCGATTTCAGACCCTTGAGGATGTCGATGGTCTCCTGCACAGTAGGCTCAACCACATCCACCTTTTGGAAACGGCGCGACAGCGCAGCGTCTTTTTCAAAGATGCCACGGTATTCCGTGAACGTGGTGGCACCGATGCATTTGAGTGCACCAGAGCTGAGCGCCGGCTTGAGCAGATTGGACGCATCCAGCGTGCCACCCGAGGCCGCGCCCGCACCAATCAGCGTGTGGATTTCGTCAATGAACAAGATGGCGTTGGGCTTGTCCTTGAGGGACTTGAGAACCCCCTTGAGACGCTGCTCAAAATCACCCCGGTATTTCGTACCCGCCAGCAAGGCACCCATATCGAGCGAATACACCACGGCCTCGGCCAGAATCTCGGGCACGTCGTTTTGTGTGATGCGCCAGGCCAGGCCCTCGGCAATGGCGGTTTTACCCACGCCGGCCTCACCCACCAGCAACGGGTTGTTCTTGCGGCGGCGGCACAGAATCTGAATGGTGCGCTCCACCTCGAAGTGGCGGCCAATGAGGGGATCGATCTTGCCGTCCTTGGCCAGCTGGTTGAGGTTTTGCGTGAACTGCTCCAGGGGCGAGGCTTTCTCGCTCTTTTCGCCGCTCGGCCCCTCCTCGTTCTCTGCGGGGCCTTCCGACCCCTTGGCAGGCTCTGGCGGTTCGCCCTTCTTGATGCCGTGGGCAATAAAATTGACCACGTCCAGGCGCGTCACGCCCTGCTGGTGCAGGTAATACACGGCATGCGAGTCTTTCTCACCAAAGATGGCGACGAGCACGTTGGCGCCGTTCACCTCCTTCTTGCCATTGCCAGTGGACTGCACATGCATGATGGCGCGCTGGATGACGCGCTGGAAACCCAGCGTGGGCTGCGTATCCACCTCATCGGTGCCTGCCACCTGCGGGGTGTTGTCTTTGATGAAGTTCGCCAAAGATGAGCGCAAATCATCGATATTGGCCGAACAAGCGCGTAAAACTTCTGCTGCGCTGGGGTTGTCGAGCAGGGCAAGCAACAAATGCTCGACGGTAATGAATTCGTGGCGTTGCTGGCGGGCCTCCACAAAGGCCATGTGCAAGCTTACTTCCAGTTCCTGGGCAATCATATGAACTCCTTTGTGCTTGCAGGTAAGGTATTGGTGGGTAGATCGGGGCGGGCGGCCATTTATTCAACCGGCTCACTGACGCACTGCAGCGGATGACCTGCCTGATGTGCGGCATCGAGCACCTGATCGACCTTGGTGGCGGCAATGTCGCGCGAATACACGCCGCAGACACCTTTGCCGTCCAGATGGATCTTGAGCATGATCTGGGTGGCTGTTTCGCGGTCCTTGCTGAAAAACTCCTGCAAAACAACGATGACGAACTCCATGGGGGTGTAGTCGTCGTTGAGCATCAGCACCTGGTACATCTGCGGCGGCTTGGCCTTTTGGGTGCGCCGCTCCAGCACGACCGAACCGCCGTCGTCCGGCGAAGGCCGTTGCACGGCGGGCGCAGGGGAAATTGAAGGGGGTTTAGTTGCCATTAATTTCATTCTAGCGACCCGCGGATTCGATTGCTTGCAAAGGAAATATGACCACGATAGGGGCCATTTCAAACCCCGGGTCCTGACGCTTCATTCATAGACCACCACGGCATCGCCACCGGCGGCCTGGGCGCGCCAGGCCGCCAGCGCTGCATCGGTGGGATAGGTGCGGTGGGCCTCGCTCAGCTGCAACTCTGCCGTGGCGCCCTGCCCCCCTGCATTGCAACGCACACCCAGACGCACGCGCAGGCCATGCAGCAATTCACCTTGTTCAGTGCTCTCCCGGCGGGGCGAAAATTCACGCAGCAGGCGAGCGACTTCGGGTGGCTTATCTCCTACGGCCACGCGCAGGTATTTGCCAAAACGGCAGCGTGCGGTCGCCAGATCCATGACCTGCTGCACGATAAAACGGGCCTCAAAGCCGTTGCGCCCAGGTTGCAGGCGGCCACTGATGATGACCAGCTCATCGTCTTTGAGCTGGTCGCGGAACGCCGTGATGACGGCCTCGCTGGCCGACGCCTCTACCCTGCCCGCTCCATCGTCGAGTTGAAAAATCCCCTGCCTCCCGCGCTGGCCGTTGACCACGCGAAAGTCACTGACGATGCCGGCAACAGTCTGGGTTTCACGGCCTTCGCTCAACTCATCCAGTCGAGTCCGCACAAAACGGCCCACTTCCCGCGCAGATTCATCGAACAAATGGCCGGAGAGGTAAAAGCCCAGCGCCGATTTTTCGAACATCAAGCGCTCACGAACACCCCAGGGCGGCACATCCACCAGGTCGGGCTCCTGGGTACTGGAGCCGTGGGCATCGTCGCCCATCATGTCAAATAACCCGCCCTGGTTGACGTTGGCCAGGGTGGCTGTAGAAAAATCGAAGGCCCGATCCAGCGACGCCGAGAGCGCTGCGCGGTGTTGGTCGAGCGAATCAAAGGCCCCCGCCTTGATGAGTGCATCGACCGTGCGCTTGTTGATCTTGCTGCGGTCCACACGCACGCAGAAATCAAACAAGCTGGTGAAAGGGCCGCACGTTGTACCCTGCGGCCCTTCGCCGCGGCCTTCGCGCGCAGCGACGATCGCCTCGATGGCTTGCTGGCCCGTACCCTTGACGGCGCCCAGGCCATAGCGGATCACGGTGTTGGTGACGGGCTCGAAACGGTAGCGCCCCCGGTTGATGTTGGGGGGTTCGAACTCCATTTTGAAGTTCTTGCGGGCGTCCTCGAACAAGACCTTGAGCTTGTCGGTATCGTCCATTTCCACGGTCATGTTGGCGCAGAAGAACTCGGCCGTGTAGTGCACCTTGAGCCAGCCCGTGTGGTAGGCCAGCAGCGAGTAGGCGGCGGCGTGCGACTTGTTGAAGCCGTAGCCCGCGAACTTCTCCATCAGGTCGAACACCTCGTCGGCCTTCTCCTGACCGATGCCCTTCTCCGCAGCGCCCTTGCGGAAGATGGCACGGTGCTCGGCCATCTCCTCGGCCTTTTTCTTGCCCATGGCCCGGCGCAGCATGTCGGCACCGCCCAGGCTGTAGCCGCCCAGCACCTGGGCGGTCTGCATCACCTGCTCCTGGTAGACCATGATTCCGTAGGTCTCGGCCAGCACGGGCTCGACCAGCGGGTGCGGGTATTCCACCTCTTCCCGCCCGTGCTTGCGGTTCACGAAGCTCGGGATCAGATCCATGGGGCCCGGACGGTACAGGGCATTGAGGGCGATCAGGTCTTCAAGCCGCGAGGGCCGCGCCTCCTTGAGCATGCCTTGCATGCCCCGGCTTTCAAACTGGAACACGGCCTCGGTCTTGCCGTCTGAAAACAACTGGTAGGTTGCACGATCGTCGAGCGGGATGTTCTCGAAAGCGAAGCTCTCCTGTCCCTTGTGGCGCTGAACAATGAAGTCCTTGGCAATCTCCAGGATGGTCAGCGTGGCCAACCCCAAGAAGTCGAACTTCACCAGGCCAATGGCCTCCACATCGTCCTTGTCGTACTGGCTCACGGCCGAGTCGCTGCCGGGCTGCTGGTACAGCGGGCAAAAATCGGTGAGCTTGCCCGGCGCAATCAGCACGCCGCCTGCGTGCATGCCGATATTGCGCGTCATGCCTTCGAGCTTTTGCGCCATCTCGATGACGGTACGCACGTCCTCCTCCTTGCGCACGCGCTCGTAAAGCTGGGGTTCAAGTTCCAGGGCGTAGTTGTTTTTATCGCCGTCCTTTTTGGGATCCGGAGGGTATTGCAGCGTGTACGACATGCCCGGCTTGGCAGGCACGAGCTTGGAGATACCATCACAGAACATGTAGCTCATGTCCATGACCCGGCCCACGTCACGAATGGCCGCCTTGGCCGCCATGGTGCCAAAGGTAGCGATCTGGCTGACGGCGTCCTTGCCGTACTTGTCCTTCACATAGTCGATCACCCGATCGCGGTTGGCCTGACAGAAGTCGATGTCAAAGTCGGGCATGGATACCCGCTCGGGATTGAGGAAACGCTCGAACAGCAGGTTGTATTGCAAGGGGTCAAGGTCGGTGATCTTGAGCGCATAGGCCACCAACGAACCCGCGCCCGATCCCCGACCCGGCCCCACCGGACAGCCATTGCTTTTGGCCCACTGGATAAAGTCGCCCACGATGAGGAAGTAACCCGGAAACCCCATCTTGAGGATGGTGCCTAGTTCGAACTCCAGGCGCTCCACGTACCGCGCACGCTGCTGGTCGCGCACGGCAGCGTCCGGGTAGAGATGCGCCAGCCGGTCCTCAAGGCCCTCGAAAGACGCCACCCGAAAATACTCTTCAATGGGCATGCCGCCGGGCGTGGGGAAGTTGGGCAGTTGCGGTTTGCCCAGCACCAGCGACAAATTGCAGCGCTGCGCGATCTCGGCTGTGTTGGCCACGGCCGAGGGCACATCGGCAAACAACGCTTCCATCTGCGCGGCAGATTTGAAATACTGCTCGCGGGTAAAGCGGCGCACGCGGCGGGCATTGCCCAGGATTTCCCCCTCGGCAATGCACACCCGCGCTTCGTGCGCTTCGTAATCCTCCGGGGCGGCAAACTGCACCGGATGGGTGGCGACCACCGGTAGGTTCAGACGCACCGCCAACTGCACAGCAGCCACCACATGGGCTTCGTCGTCAGGGCGCCCCGCTCGCTGGATCTCCAGGTAAAAACGATGGGGGAATATGCCCGCCAGCCGCAGCGCAAGGTCGGCGCCGCCGGTCTCATCTCCCCGTACCAGGGCTTGCCCCACCGGCCCGGCCTGGGCTCCCGACAACGCAATCAGCCCTTCGCCCAGCTCCTGCAGCCATTGCCAGGTGCAGACCGCCAGGTTTTTCACCACATTGCGTGTCCAGGCGCGAGCCAGCAACTCCGAAAGGTTCAGATAGCCCTGCGGGCCTTGCACCAACAGCACCAGGCGTGTGGGAGCAGCGGCCCCCTCGCCCTCGAGCAGGATCTCGGCGCCCAGGAGCGGCTTGACACCCTTGCCTCGCGCTGCCTTGTAAAACTTGATGGCGCCAAACAGGTTATTGAAGTCGGTGATGGCCAGCGCAGGCTGGCCATCGGCGGCGGCGGCGGCAACCACCTCGTCGATGCGGTTGGTGCCGTCAACGACGGAAAATTCGGTGTGCAGGCGCAAATGAACAAACATGCAGGCATTGTAGAAAGCCCCAGGCCCTCCGCCCGGACGCAATCGATCAGCAGCGCCCCGGGCAACCCGTGACCGCTACAATGGCCCGCTCTCGTCCTACGCCGCCACCGGCTGCGGTGTCCCAGGAATTTCCTTGTTTTTGCCAGAAAGCTGCCTGCCATGCTGCGTGCACCCATTGCGATCGTCCCTGTCCTGTTGGCTGCGAGCCTGCTTACCGCAGGCTGCTCCAGCACTCCGGAAGACAAGACCGCAGGCTGGACCACCGAACGCATCTATGCAGAGGCCCGCGACGAGCTCAATGGTGGCAGCTATGACAAGGCCGTCCCCTTGTTTGAAAAACTCGAAGGCCGCGCCGCCGGCACGCCGCTGGCCCAGCAGGCCCAGCTCGACAAGGCTTATGCACAGTACAAGGGTGGCGAGAAAGCCCAGGCGTTGGCAACGCTGGACCGCTTCATGAAGCTACACCCCGCCAGCCCAGCACTGGACTATGCGCTCTACCTCAAGGGGCTGGTCAATTTCAATGACAACCTGGGCATGTTCTCGTGGTTGTCGCAGCAGGACCTGTCGGAGCGCGACCAGAAGGCCGCCAAAGACTCTTTCGAGTCCTTCCGTGAGTTGACCACCCGCTTTCCCGAATCCCGCTATGCCCAGGATGCTCGTCTGCGAATGACCTACATCGTCAACTCGCTGGCGCAGTACGAAGTGCATGTGGCGCGCTACTACTTTCAGCGGGGTGCTTACGTGGCTGCCATCGCCCGGGCACAAAGCGCGCTGGCCGACTACCAGGCCGTACCAGCCACCGAAGAGGCCCTGTACATCCTGATCCAGTCCTACGATGCCCTGGGACTGACCCAATTGCGTGATGACGCCCGCCGCGTCATGGACACCACCTTTCCGCAAAGCAGCTACATGCAGCACGGCCTCAAGGGCAAGACGAATCCTTGGTGGAAGTTCTGGTGAGCGCATCCAGCGCTTGGGCAAACTCCTGCTCTGACTGAAGCTGGCGCATGGGCGGCAAGGCTGCCAGCAATTGCCGACCATAGCCTTTGGTCACCAGCCGCGTATCACCAATCACCAGAATACCGGCATCTGATTCATGCCGAATCAGGCGGCCGGCCCCTTGCCGCAGCGCCACCGCGGCCTCGGGCAACGAATAGTTTTTGAAAGCGCGGTGCCCAGCCTGCTCGATGCGGTGTGAGCGCGCCTTGACCAAAGGATCATCCGGGGGCGGAAAAGGCAGTTTATCGATCACTACCAGCTGCAGCGCATCCCCCGGCACGTCAAACCCTTCCCAGAACGACGCGGACGCCACCAAAATGCAGCCTGCCTGTCCCTGGCTGCTTCCGATGCGAAACCGGTCCATCAATCGGCGTTTTGCTCCCTGGCCCTGCACCAGGACCTCCAGCCCCGCCGAACCATCCGCAAACCGTGCCTGCAGCAGATGACCGAGCAGGCGCAGGGCCTTGAGGGTGGTCGTCAGCACCAGGGTGCGTCCGCCCAAACGCTGCGCAGCATCTCCCACCAGCTGGGCCAGTTGCGGGCCGTGCTGCAGGTCAGTGGGCGGCACCAAATGCCGAGGCACGTACACCGCCGACTGGGCCGCGTAGTCAAACGGGCTTTCCACACGCAGGACTGCCGCACCCTGCAGGCCGCAAGGCTCGGTAAACCAGCGCAGTTGGGGATCGGTTCCCAGCGTTGCCGAGGTGAAGATCCAGGCGCGTGCGCGCTCCTGATTTTCACCCGGCCAGCGACCAGTCTCCTCGCCATCGGTTACCGTCAAGGAGTCTTGCAACCGCGCCTGCATAGAGACAGCAATATCAAGCGGCGCCTCCACTAGCTGCAACTGCGTGCCCGCCTCCACCCAGCGCACTGCGTCATGCGCACAAGGCCCGGCAAACTGCTCCAGGCTTGCCAGAATCGCCGTGCCGCGCTCTTGCAAGCGCACAAAATCGGGAGCCATCTCGCATACAACCTCGAGCGACTGGAGTGCCTGAAGGCAGGCCTGTGTGACCTGGGCCAATGCACCGTGCCAGGCGGCAGCAGAAAGGCCTTCGGGTACCTCGCCCTCCCAGGACAGGCGAGTCGCAGGCCAGACCCTTTCGGAGAGCAATCGCAGGTCACGCGCTGCACGTTCCATCTGCACGCCCAGCCCTTGCCAGTCGGCCATGCCACGCGCGCGCTGCAAGCCCACGGCCAGCAGGTCTCGCGCAAAATCCAGCAATTGCCCCGTGCCAAGCTGCCGTCCAAGAAACAGAACTCCCGTTTCATTGAGTTGATGGGCTTCATCGAACACCACCACGCGCACGGTGGGCAGCAATTCAGCCATTCCTGATTCACGCACTGCACTGTCTGCGAAGAATAGGTGGTGGTTGATGACCACGATGTCTGCCTCCAGTGCTTCACGCCGTGCCTGTAACACATGGCACTGTCGAAACTGCGGGCATTGCGAGCCCAGGCAGTTATCGCGCGTCGACGTGGCCAGCGGGATGGCCGCCGACCGTTCATCTAGTGCGGGCAGTTCTGCCAGATCTCCGGAGCGGGTGGTCTGGGCCCACAGCTCGATGCGGGCCAGCGTCTGTGCCACGCTGCCGTCATGGACGGCGCTGTGCTGGCGGGCCTGCTCAAGCCGATGCAGGCACAGGTAACTGCCCCGGCCCTTGAGCAGCGCCGTGCGCACGGGCAGGCCCAGCGCCTGCACCAGGCGCGGCAAGTCCCGCGCATGTAACTGGTCCTGCAAGGCCTTAGTGGCGGTGGAGAGCAGCACCTTCTCACCGCTGAGCAGTGTCGGCACCAGGTAAGAAAAAGTTTTACCCACGCCAGTGCCCGCTTCAACCACCAGCACACCACCCTGCTCTATGGTCCGGGCCACCGCCAGCGCCATACGCAGCTGGCCCGGCCGGGGCCGAAAATCGGCTTCGGTGCGAGAGAGAGCGCCCCCGGGCGCAAACGACTGCTCCACACACCGGGCAAGCGATGAGAGGGGGTTTTCGAGGGGTGTTTGCGACAAATCCAAGACAGAACGGGCCCCTGGGGGCATCGTGGCATGGTAAAAACGCCACACAGCGCTTGATAATACGCGCTCTAATGGTCTGTCCAGGTTCCGGCAATCTCTGCTTCATCCACAATCAACGGAATGTCCAAAGCGATTCGCCTCAGCGCCTCAACCGGCATCCACAAAGGTGACCGGGAATACCAGCAGGATCAGGTCGCCCTGCTCTCGCATCCGCGCTACAACGGCTGCGTTCTAGCGGTGCTGGCCGATGGCATGGGGGGCCGCAGCGGGGGGCGCAAGGCCTCTGACCAGGTCATGCTGACCGCGCGCCAGTTGTTCGAGCGCTACTCTCCCGAAACCGATGATCCTGTGACCATGCTCAAAGCCCTGGTGCAGGAAGCGCATATCGTCATCCGGCTGACCGCCATCACGTCAGAGCAAGAACCCCACAGCACCATTACAGCCTTCCTCATCAATCCAAGGGGGGACTGCCACTGGGCACATGCGGGGGATTCGCGGATCTATCATTTCCAAAATGGCCGCATGATGCACCGCACCAGCGACCATTCGTACGTGCAGGCATTGGTAGACCGGGGCGAGATCACCGAAGCCGAGGCCAACAACCACCCGCATTCCAACATTCTGGTGGGTTGCCTGGGCACCGAGAGCGACCCGCCTATCGCCACCCACATGATCCACCAACTGCATCCGGGCGATGTGCTGCTGGCCTGCAGTGATGGCGTATGGCACTATTTTTCTCCCACCGAACTGGGTTCGGTCGTGGACTCGCTCACCCCCCGCGAAGCCACCGAGTTTCTGATCGAAAAGGCGCGCGTGCGTGCCCGGGGCGGCGGCGACAACCTGTCGCTGGTGATCGTGAAGATTGAAGCCCTGCAGGAAGAAAAAAAGGTCGCACCCTTGGTGCCACCGCTCGGTATTTCGCCAGCGGTCAAGACCTGATCTGCGCATAGGCCTGGCCTGCTCGGCGGTAACGGCTCAGGGCGGCAAGGGCGCTGCGGGCTTTTTACCTTGAGCAGCTTCGTCGGCTTGCCGTTGCTGCACACGCGCCTTGCGGGCCGTGGCGGCCTGCAAGCGTTCGGCTCGCCGCAAGCGTTCGCTCTCTGCCTTTTGCTGCACAGCCTGGTTGTGCTGTGCCTGGGCTTTGCGTGCGGCTCGCTGGCGCTCTGCCAGATGATGGGCACGCTGATCCGCGTGGGCCTCTTCCGTATTGCGGTCAACGCGGCCTGGGGCTACCGCAGGCCGCGCAGGAGTTGGTACCGGTGCGGTGCGCGCGCGCTGGCGCTGCCGGATGTCTTCGAGACGCTGGGCCGCACGCTCCTGGCGCTCGGCCTCATCCCACACGGACTCGCGCTGGCGCAGCACAGCCTGGGCATCGCGTGCATGGCGCCGGGCCTTGCGCAGGCAGTCTTCAACGGCGAAACGCTGGTAGCAATCAGCCTCGGACTGCCGCAAAGCCTGGGCGATGGCCTCCCGCTCCTTGCGCACGGCCTGTCGCCCAGCGGCCCGGGCAGACACTTCAGAGGGTGCGGGAACGGAAGCCGCACGCCCGTCCTCCGGCAACACCTGGGCCCAGGCTGCCATGGCCATGAAAGCGGCGCCCAGGAAGGCCAGAGAGACTGTCCGCTTCACGTCAACCCCGTGTCGACGACGCGGCGTTCCAGGGCCAGGTATTCCTTGGACTGCATTTCATTGAGGCGCGAGACCGTGCGTGGAAATTCATGCACCAGCGGTCCTTCGGTGTAAAGCTGCTCGGGCGGCACCGCGGCAGAGAGAATGAGCTTGACGCGCCGGTCGTACAGCACGTCAATAAGCCAAGTGAAACGCCGCGCAGGCGACGCCATGCTGACGGGCATGTAGGGCACATCAGAAAGCAGCACAGTATGGAACTGCGTGGCAATTTCGAGGTAGTCATTCTGCGATCGCGGTCCGCCGCACAGGGTACGAAAATCGAACCACACCACTCCGCCCGCCTTGCGCCGTGCCGTAATTTCACGGGCTTCAATGTGCAGCACCGGGTCTTCATCGCGCACCTCCGCCAGCTGATCGAAAGTGCGCTCCATCTCAGCGTCGGCCAGAGCCCCCAGCGGCGTGTGGTACAGCTGAACCTGCTCCAGGGTGCGGCTGCGGTAGTCGGTGCCGTTGTCGACGTTGATGACTTCCATGCGCTCTTTCAGTAAAGCGATGGCGGGCAGGATGCGGTCGCGGTGCAAGCCGTTCGGATACAGGCCATCGGGTTCGAAATTAGAGGTGGTGACAAATCCCACACCATTTTCGAACAGGGCCGCCAGCAGCCGGTGCAGGATCATGGCGTCGGTAATGTCCGCCACGTGAAATTCATCGAAGCAGATCAGCTTGTAGCGCTTGGCAATGCGTGCGCCCAGCACATCCAGCGGGTTCACCGTACCTTGCAGGCCCGCCAACTCGCGGTGCACCTCGCGCATGAATTCGTGAAAGTGCAGGCGCACCTTGCGCTTGAGCGGCACGGCGTTGAAGAAGCAATCCATGAGGAAGCTCTTGCCGCGCCCCACTCCGCCGTACATGTACACGCCCCGCGGAATATCGGGGCGGTTGATCAGCTTCTTCAGGGCGCTGGAGCGCTTGGACTTATAGGCAGCCCACTCGTCGGCACAGCGCTGCAGGGCCTGCACCGCACGCAGTTGCGCCGGGTCGCTCTGAAAGCCCTTGCTGGCCAGCTCAGCCTCGTAGGCCTGGATTACTGACGAGGACAAAGGCAATTCTCCATACTATAAAAACAATAGCTACTAACGCTTATCCAATAAGCGCTAGAGCCATATTTTTCTACAAAACAAAAATATCAGAAGTTCAAGGTGCGCTTGTCCACTGCCAGCGCAGCTTCCTTCATCGATTCGGAGAGCGACGGGTGGGCGTGACAGATCCGGGCGATGTCCTCGCTGCTGGCCTTGAACTCCATGGCGACCACCGCTTCTGCAATCAACTCGCTGGCCATAGGCCCAACGATGTGTACGCCCAGAATTTCATCTGTGCTTGCATCGGCCAAAAACTTGACCATGCCCGTGGTGTCACCCAGGGCGCGTGCGCGGCCATTGGCCAGGAAGGGGAAGGTACCCGCCTTGTACTGCACACCTTCCTGCTTGAGCTGCTGCTCGGTGCGCCCCACCCAGGCAATTTCTGGGCTGGTGTAGATGACCCAGGGGATGGTGTTGAAATTGACATGTCCGTGCTGGCCTGCGATACGCTCGGCCACGGCCACGCCCTCTTCCTCTGCCTTATGGGCCAGCATGGGGCCGCGCACCACATCGCCCACCGCCCAGACGCCCGGCAGATTGGTCTTGCAATCGGCATCGACGACGATGGCGCCGCGCTCGTCCAGCTGCAAGCCCACAGCCTCATGATTCAGGCCAATGGTGTTGGGCACGCGGCCGATCGACACGATGAGCTTGTCCACATCCAGGCTGACAGCCTCACCCTTGGCGTTGGTGTAGGCGACGTTCACGCCCTTTTTGCCGGACTTGATTTCGCCAATTTTCACGCCCAACTCGACCTTCAGGCCTTGCTTGTCAAAGGCCTTCTTGGCTTCCTTGGCGATCTGCTCATCCACGGCGCCGAGAAAGGTGGACAGGCCTTCCAGAACGGTGACTTCGGCACCCAGGCGGCGCCAGACCGAACCCATCTCCAGCCCGATCACGCCCGAACCGATCACGCCCAGCTTCTTGGGCACCGCGCCAATGCGCAGCGCACCGTCGTTGGACAGGATGTTCTCTTCATCAAACGCCACGCCAGGCAGCGCTCGCGCATTCGACCCCGTAGCCACGATGACTTGCTTGCCCACCAGGGACTCTTCAGTAGCGCCGGCGACCTTGATCTCGTAGCCGCCTTCCACCGTGCGCACAAAGGAGCCGCGGCCATGGAAGAAACTGATCTTGTTCTTTTTGAACAGGTAGAGGATGCCGTCGTTGTTCTGTTTCACCACCGCATCCTTGCGGCCGACCATCTTGGCTACGTCCATCTTGACGCCCGTAGCGGTGATGCCATGGTCTGCAAAGTGCTTGTTGGCGTGTTCAAAATGCTCAGACGACTGCAGGAGCGCTTTGGACGGAATGCAGCCCACGTTGGTGCAGGTGCCACCGGGCGCGGGGCCGCCCTTTTCATTCTTCCACTCGTCAATGCACGCAACGTTGAAGCCTAACTGGGCAGCGCGAATTGCACCGATGTAACCGCCGGGACCACCGCCGATGACGATGACGTCAAATTGTTTACTCATGGGGAAAACCTCATTCAATGGGTTGAAAACCCACCAGGCGCAGCGCCCAAGGGTGCCGCGCGGGTGGGTCGGGCCACGTGCAGTGGCTTAGATGTCGAACAGCAGGCGGGAAGGATCTTCCAAAGCCTCCTTCATGGCGACCAGGCCCAGAACGGCTTCGCGGCCGTCGATGATGCGGTGGTCGTACGACATGGCCAGGTAGTTCATCGGACGGATGACGATCTGGCCGTTTTCCACCACGGCACGGTCCTTGGTCGCGTGTACGCCCAGAATCGCTGACTGTGGCGGGTTGATGATGGGCGTGGAGAGCATGGAGCCGAAGGTTCCGCCATTGCTGATGGAGAACGTGCCGCCCGTCATTTCTTCAATGCCCAGCTTGCCGTCCTTGGCCTTTTGGCCGTACTCGGCGATCTTTTTCTCGATCTCGGCAAAGCTCATCTGGTCGGCGTTGCGCAAAATCGGCACCACCAGACCACGGGGCGAACCCACAGCGATGCCGATGTCGAAATAGCCGTGGTAAACGATGTCGTTGCCGTCGACCGATGCATTGATCACAGGGTACTTCTTGAGCGCATGCACCGCTGCCTTCACGAAAAAACTCATGAAGCCAATCTTGACGCCATGCTCTTTAGAGAAAGCGTCCTGGAACTTCTTGCGCATCTCCATCACCGGGGCCATATTCACTTCGTTGAACGTGGTCAGGATGGCATTGGTCGATTGCGATTGCAGCAAACGCTCGGCCACACGGGCGCGCAGGCGGCTCATGGGAACACGCTGCTCAGGACGATCGCCCAGATCAGGCTTAGCCGCCGGAGCCAAAACCTGGGGCAGTGTCTTGGTCGGCACACCGGTGGGAATCACCGAGGCGGTGGACTGCACGCCGCCAGCCACGGCTGCGAGCACATCGCCCTTGGTCACGCGGCCATCCTTGCCTGTGCCTGCCACGGCGCTGACCGACAAATGGTTGTCTGCCAGCAATTTGGCGGCAGCCGGCATGGCCACATCATTCTTGCTGCCACCTGCAGAGGCTGCGACGGGCGCTACAGCAGCCGGTGCCGCAGGCGCTGCGGGTGCCGCAGCACCGACTTTGCCTTCGGTGTCGATGCGCGCGATGAGTTGCTCTGCCGTCACGGTAGCGCCGTCGGCCTGCACGATCTCGGCCAGCACGCCCGCAGCGGGCGCCGGCACTTCGAGTACGACCTTGTCGGTTTCAATCTCGATCAGGATCTCGTCGATGGCGACAGCATCACCGGCCTTTTTCTTCCATTGCAGCATGGTGGCCTCGGCCACGGACTCGGACAACTGGGGGACTTTGACTTCTACGATAGCCATTTTGAATTCTTTCCAGAGAGGTGTTTTGTACTGAGTGAGGGGTTTCCGGCCTTACTTGGTCAGGACAAAACCCTTGAGCTTGGCGAAGGCACCTTCGACCAGGGCTTTTTGCTGCTCCTGGTGCAGATGCGAATAACCCACCGCCGGCGATGCGGAGGCCGCACGGCCCGAGTAGCCCAACTTTTGGCCATCGAGCATGTTTTCGTAGATGTTGTGCTGGATGAAGAACCAGGCACCCTGGTTTTGCGGCTCGTCCTGGCACCACACGATCTCAGTCGCCTTGGGGAAGCGCTTGAGTTCCGCTGCAAAGGCCTTGTGCGGGAATGGGTAGACCTGCTCGACGCGCACGATGGCCACGTCCAGGCTGTCCAGTTCAGTGCGGTGCTTGACCAGGTCGTAATACACCTTGCCTGAGCAAGCAATGACGCGCTTGACCTTGGCAGCATTGCGCACGACATCCTGGTTGTGCTCCGGAATCACCGTCTGGAAACTGCCCTTGGTGAACTCGGATAACGGCGAAGCCGCGTCCTTGTTACGCAACAGCGACTTGGGCGTCATGATGATCAGGGGCTTGCGCAGGTTGCGCACCATCTGGCGGCGCAGCACATGGAAGATCTGGCTTGCCGTAGTGGGCTGCACAATCTGCATATTGGCGTCAGCCGCCAACTGCATGAATCGTTCGAGGCGGGCCGAGCTGTGCTCGGGGCCCTGGCCTTCATAGCCGTGCGGCAGCATCAGGGTGATGCCGTTCACACGGCCCCATTTCACTTCACCCGAAGCGATGAACTGGTCGATCACGACCTGCGCACCGTTGGCGAAGTCGCCAAACTGCGCCTCCCAGATCACCAACGTGTTCGGATCATTGGAGGCATAGCCGTATTCGAAAGCCAACACCGCTTCTTCCGACAGGATGGAATCGATGACAACAAAAGGCGCCTGGTTGTCCGCCACGTTCTGCAGCGGAATGTAGCTGCCCACGTCCCACTTCTCGCGCTTTTGGTCATGAATGACCGCGTGGCGGTGCGTAAAGGTGCCACGACCGCAGTCTTCGCCCGACAGACGCACCGGATAGCCACTGGCCACCAGCGAAGCGAAAGCCATGTGCTCGCCCATGCCCCAGTCCACCGGGACTTCCCCACGGCCCATGGCAGCGCGGTCGTCATAGACCTTCTTCACCAAGGAGTGCGGTGAAACAGACTCTGGAATGGTGGTGATCTTCTCGGCCAAGCGCTTCCATTCGGCCAACGGAATCGCTGTGTCGCCAGCATCAGTCCACTTCTTGCCAAGGAACGGACTCCAGTCCACTGCGTACTTGCTCTTGAAGTTGGTCAGCACCGGATCGACCGTGTGCTTACCAGCATCCATGGCGGCGCGGTAGGCTTTGGCCATGTCGTCGCCCAGGGTTTCGCCCATGCCCTGCGTGGCCAGGCGATCGGCATACAACTTGCGCGTGCCGGGGTGCTGACCGATCTTCTTGTACATCAGGGGCTGCGTCAGACTGGGGGTGTCTTGCTCGTTGTGGCCGAGCTTGCGGAAGCAGACGATGTCCAGCACCACGTCCTTGCAGAACTCCATGCGGAATTCCAGCGCCAACTGCATGGCCAGCACGACGGCTTCAGGGTCGTCGCCATTGACGTGCAAAACCGGCGACTCGATCATCTTGACGATGTCCGTGCAGTACAACGTGGACCGCATGTCGCGCGGATCAGAGGTCGTGAAGCCGATCTGGTTGTTGATGATGATGTGCACTGTGCCGCCGGTGGAATAACCACGGGTCTGTGCCAATGCCAATGTTTCCTGGTTCACGCCCTGGCCAGCAAAAGCCGCGTCACCATGCACCAGCACAGGCAGCACCTGCTTGCCTTGCGGGTCTGCGCGACGGTCCATGCGAGCCCGCACAGAGCCTTCGACCACCGGGTTCACGATCTCCAGGTGAGAAGGATTGAAGGCCAGCGATAAATGGACGGGGCCACCAGGGGTCGAAACATCGGAACTAAAGCCCTGGTGGTACTTCACGTCACCGGAGGGCAGATCTTCAGGCGCAGTGTGGTCGAATTCTGCGAACAGGTCCTTGGGCATCTTGCCCAGTGTGTTGACCAGCACGTTCAACCGACCACGGTGGGCCATGCCAATCACGATTTCCTGGACGCCCCGCGCACCTGCTGCACTGATCAGTTCATCCATGGCGGCAATGAAGCTCTCGCCCCCTTCGAGCGAAAAGCGCTTCTGGCCGACATACTTGGTGTGCAGAAAACGTTCCAAGCCTTCGGCCGCCGTCAGGCGATCCAGAATGCGCTTCTTGCGTTCTGGGCTGAAATTAGGTTTGCTGCGAATGCTTTCGAGCTTTTGTTGCCACCAGCGCTTCTGGTTCTGGTCGGTGGCATACATGAATTCGGTACCGATGGTGCCGCAATAGGTTTCGTGCAATGCGTTGAGCAATTCGCGTAGCGGCATTTTTTCTTTGCCGAAGAACGTGTTGCTGGCGTCAAACACCGTTTCCAGGTCAGAGTCACTGAAGCCGTAGAACGACGGTTCGAGTTCTGGAATGGCCGGGCGCTCGGTGCGTTTGAGCGGATCCAGGTCGGCCCAACGTTGTCCCACGTTGCGGTATGCAGCGATGAGCTGTTGCACGGCGGTACGTTTGCGGCCCATTTCGGCATCGGCGCTGGCCACCACCACCTTGGTACCACCTGCCTTGGCGCGCTCGGCGAAGGCATTGACGACCGGCATGTGGGGCACGTCCTTGGCATTGCTGCCATCCACCGCAGGCACATGCTGCAGGGCATCAAAATATTCTCGCCAGGTGTCCGGGACGCTACCGGGGTTGGCCAGGTAGTTTTCGTACATTTCCTCGACATAGGGCGCATTGCCGCCGAAGAGGTAGGTGTTGCCTTGATAGGCTTGATAGACGGACGTTGTCTCGCTCATATTCCGCTGACCTCCGCTTTCCTTGAGAAAGCATTTGGTGGTTTAACAAACCTTCCGCGACACGGCTGAACCGGTTGGCGGATGCGACTGTGGCTGGGGAAGGGCCTGGTACGAACTCGATTGTGCCATTGATCGCTGAAACCTGGCGCCGTTGCGCCTCATTTGTTTCATGCACACCGTCCGCGCGATGCGGCTCTGGCGTACATTCAGCGCCTTGCATTGTTGCCGAACCGACACACACCCATGAACCAGCCTACGCTCCAGAACAAGACCCTCTTGCTGCTCCTGGTCACGGTCTCCGTGGCCTTCGCAGCGATTCTTTTCCCCTTTTATGAAGCCGTTTTTTGGGGTGTTGCGCTGGCCATTCTTTTCTCGCCGCTGCACCGCAAGGTACGTAAACGCATGCCAGGCAAGCCCAATCTGGCTGCGCTGTCGACCCTGCTGCTGTGCCTGGTGGTGGTAATCCTGCCCATGACGCTGCTGAGCATTTCGCTTGTGCAGGAGGCCACCCATGTGTACGAGCGGCTGCGCTCGGGCCAACTGGATTTCGGCACCTATGTGCAGCAGGTCATTGCCGCCCTGCCCGCCTGGGCCGTGAGTCTGCTCGACAGCCTGGATCTGACCAGTGTGGCCGCACTGCAGCACAAGCTGTCTACGGTGTCGGTGCAGGCCAGCCAGTTGCTGGCGACCCGCGCACTGAACATTGGGCAGAACACCCTTCAGTTTGTGGTGAGCTTTGGCGTGATGCTGTATCTGCTTTTCTTTTTGTTGCGCGATGGCCAGGCGCTGGGGGCGCGTATCCGCAGGGCTATTCCGCTGGACGAAAGCCATAAACAGGATCTGAGCAGCAAGTTCATCACCGTGATCCGCGCCACCCTCAAGGGGAACATCATGGTGGCCGCCACGCAGGGCTTGCTGGGGGGATTCATTTTCTGGGTGCTGGGAATTCAAGGGCCCGTACTGTGGGGGGTCCTGATGGCTTTTCTGTCCCTCTTGCCGGCTGTAGGCGCCGGTCTGATCTGGGGCCCGGTGGCCATCTATTTCTTTGCCACAGGCGCTGTATGGCAAGGCAGCATATTGACAGCTTATGGCGTGGGAGTGATCGGGCTGGTGGACAACATCTTGCGGCCCATCCTGGTGGGGAAAGACACCAAGATGCCCGACTATGTGGTGCTCATCTCTACCCTTGGCGGCATGACCCTGTTCGGCCTGCATGGTTTTGTCATCGGGCCCGTGATCGCTGCATTGTTCATCGCCATCTGGGACCTGGTCACGCCCCCCGGCCCCTGAATCAGTCGCCCCCCGGCACTTCCCGAAGGCGCCGGTAGACGGTATTGCGGCTGACACCCAGCACCCGGGCTGCCTCGGACAAGTTGCCCGCGCAAGCCGCAACGGTCTGAGCAATGGCCTGGCGCGAAATCGACTGAAGCTTCGCCAATCTCACGTCTACCGCCTCACTACCAGCCGCGCCTGCTTGGTCTGGGGCAGCAACGCCCAATCCGAGGGCCAGCGCCAAGTCATCGGAAAGGTGGTGCCAGTCGATGATGGATTCGTGCTCTTCCAGCAGCGCGCAGGCCGTGCGCAAGGCATTTGCCAGCTGACGCACGTTCCCCGGCCAGGGATACCGACGCAAGTTGTCGCGTAATCCAGCAGCAACGGCAATCGGGCGATCGGGCACCAGGCGCGAGAGCTGAGTTTCCAAGAGATGGTCAAAATCGGAGCGCTCACGCAAAGCGGGCAATTGCAGTGTCAGACCATTGATGCGGTAATACAGATCTTCGCGAAAGCGTCCTGCCTGCATCTCCAAAGGCAACTGCCGATGGGTTGCGCAGACCAGGGAAAAATCCACTGGCACAGGTTTTCCACCCCCCAAGGGCACGACCTCGCGCTCTTGCAGGACACGCAACAGCCGGGCCTGCAAAGACAACGGCATGTCTCCGATCTCATCCAGAAACAAGGTTCCGCCATGTGCCTCTCGGACACGCCCAGGCGTGCCTTCGCGGCGGGCACCGGTAAATGCGCCCCCTTGATAACCAAACAGTTCGGCCTCTATCAGGTTCTCGGGCAAAGCGGAGCAGTTCACCGCGACAAAGGCTTTTGTGCAGCGTGTGCCGCTGTCGTGCACGGCCCGGGCAAACATCTCTTTGCCCACGCCCGACTCCCCCTGCAGCAGCAAGGGAATCGGCTTATCCATCACCTTGCGTGCACGCGCAATCGCTGCTTGCATCACTGCATCACCCGTGTCCAGCGCCGCCAGCGCATCCTTCCTTTGCCCCGCCTCGGGCAACTGTGACTGCGCGCCGCGCGTGTATTGCAGCGAACGCCCCGTCTCGGCCCGCAACCAGACGGATTCTCCTGATGTTGTGTGTACGACCCGCGGAATATGCACCGATCGCTGACACCAATCGAACAACTGGTCTAGTGGTTCCACCAAAACTGCATCCAACCGCACCTGTCCCAGGTCTTGCCAGACAAGGCCTAGAAGATCGAGGGCCGAAACACTGGCGCCGACGAGCACACCATCCCCCCGCACTGCCAACAAACCTTCCGTCATGGTTCCCAGACCTTCAGGCTGGGCATGAAGACGCAATCGCAATCCAGCCCATTGGCGCAGGTCGTGCCGCGTCTCAAACAGCCGGTGCTCAATCATTCGCGCGGCCGACCGTACCAGACCAAGGGTGTGACGATGGTAGCCACGGTAGTCGCCGGACACATCCAGTGCACCCAGCAAATGGCCATCGGGGGCGTGAATGGGGGCTGCGGCACAGGTCAGGAAACCATTGCGCTCAAGAAAATGCTCATCGGCGTGCACAACCAGCGCACGATCGTCCGTAAGTGCCGTGCCAATCGCATTCGTACCGCGGTATTGCTCATGCCATGTGGCACCCGGGCGCAACGCGACTCGCTCGGCACGGTCCACAAACTGAGGGTCTCCTGATGCATGCAAGAGCATGCCGTCCGTCCCGGCCAGCACCACCATGCTGTCGCTGTCGCGTGTCTGGTCGAACAAAAACTCCATCACTGGTCGCGCATGCGCGACCAATTCACGCTGAATTTCGAGCGCCCGGGCCAGTTGTGCAGCAGAAGCATGCGGGACGCCTGGAGTTCGACCGCAAGGCTGTAAACCGGCATTCCAGCTTCGCAACCAGGAGCGGGATAACTCCGACTGAATCATGTCGGGCGGCAAGCTGCCGCTGTTCATCAGTTGGCGGCGTGCCTGTCTGAGCAGGCGCGGAACGGGTCTATCCGGAAGAGCGGAAGGGGGCATGGCCGTTTGTCTCCTGATGGTTCAGTGGCCAGGATGGGTGCGCCATCTCCGGCGTCGCCATTGCGGCATACATGGTGACAGGCCCATTGTGCGCCAGGGTGTATTTCAGTTTCAGCAGGAAAACCCACCCAGTTGTTCTGTTTTGCAACACCCTGTACCACCTGGCAGCACACTGGGACACCCGGTACAGCCTCGCTTTCGCCTTAAACCAGCAAGAACACTGGCTTCACGCCATCAAACTACCCAAACAAAGGCTGGCATGCATTGTGCGTAACGTCCTGCGAAGACTGCCCACGGGAATCGTGGATCGCTTCATGGTCAACACATTCATTCAAGGAGACATTCCATGCTGTACGCCCTCCCCGGCTCCCCCGACGCGAAGATCAAATACAAACCCCGCTATGACAATTTTATTGGCGGCAAGTTTGTTGCACCGGTGAAGGGTGGGTACTTTGATGTAGTCACTCCCATCACCGGCAAGGTGTACACCCAGGCTGCACGGTCTACTGCAGAAGACATTGAACTGGCGTTGGATGCCGCACACGCCGCCTCGACAAAATGGGGTCGCACCCCTGCCGCAGAGCGCTCCAACATTCTCCTCAAAATTGCCGACCGTATCGAGCAAAACCTGGAACTATTGGCTTACGTAGAAACGGTGGATAACGGCAAGGCCATTCGTGAAACGCTGAATGCAGACATTCCCCTCACCGCGGATCATTTCCGCTACTTTGCAGGCTGTCTGCGGTCTCAGGAAGGTAGTCTGAGCGAAATCGATGGCGACACCATTGCCTACCATTTCCATGAACCCCTGGGCGTCGTTGGCCAGATCATTCCCTGGAATTTTCCCATTCTGATGGCTGCATGGAAGCTTGCACCGGCACTGGCCGCTGGCAACTGCGTGGTACTCAAACCGGCGGAATCCACGCCGGTATCCATCTTGGTCATGATGGAGTTGATTGCCGACCTATTGCCTCCCGGAGTTTTGAACATCGTTAACGGTTATGGCCGTGAGGCGGGAATGCCGCTGGCGTCCAGCCGCCGCATTGCCAAGATTGCCTTTACGGGCTCCACCGCCACAGGACGAGTCATTGCGCAAGCTGCGGCTAACAACTTGATTCCGGCCACGCTGGAACTGGGTGGAAAGTCGCCCAACATCTTCTTTGCCGACGTGGCCAATGCCGATGACGACTTCTTTGACAAAGCCATCGAAGGACTGGTGCTGTTTGCTTTCAACCAAGGCGAGGTCTGCACATGCCCCTCCCGAGCACTTATCCAGGAATCGGTCTACGACCGCTTCATGGAACGCGCTCTGGCACGTGTCAAAGCCATCCAGCAGGGCAGCCCACTTGACACCAACTGCATGATGGGCGCCCAGGCCTCCGTTGAGCAGATGAAAAAAATCGAGACCTATCTTGCATTGGGCAAGGAAGAAGGTGCGCAGGTGTTGATCGGGGGCAACCGCGCACAGCTGCCCGGCGACCTGTCGGGCGGCTACTACATCCAGCCAACACTGTTCAAAGGCCACAACAAGATGCGCATTTTCCAGGAAGAAATCTTCGGCCCTGTGCTGGCAGTCACCACGTTCAAAGACGAAGCTGAAGCCCTGGCGATTGCCAACGACACACCCTACGGTCTGGGCGCTGGGGTATGGACACGGGACGGCAGCACAGCCTACCGTATGGGACGCGCCATCCAAGCAGGCCGGGTGTGGACCAACTGCTACCACGCCTATCCCGCTCACGCCACGTTTGGCGGCTACAAAGAATCAGGCATTGGCCGCGAAACCCACAAGGTAATGCTCGACCACTACCAGCAGACCAAGAATCTGCTCGTAAGCTACAGCCCCAAGGCACTCGGCTTCTTCTGACGTAGGACGGGCGGCCTCTGGCCGCCTTTTTTCTCTCAGCAACCGACCTTGAAAGGACTGCCATGCCCGAACGTGTCGTAGCGACGCCTGCTGCCGAGGCCATGATCGATCGCCTCAAAGAGCAGCACGGTTTGGCATTGATGTTCTATCAATCACACGGGTGCTGCGATGGCAGTGCGCCGATGTGCTACCTCGAAGGCGAGCTGACCCCAAGCCGTTACGACCTGCTGCTCGGGAAAATCGGAGGCTGCCCCTTCTATATCAGCGAGTCCCAGTATCAATACTGGAAAAACAGCCAGTTGATCATTGACGTCACCGAAGGAAGTGGTTCCACCTTCTCCCTAGAAGGCCCAGAGGACGTCTGCTTTACGACTGGCTCCAGACTGTGGACTGACGCAGAGCTGGAGACGCTCAATCATCCAGGCCTGGATCCATCTCCGGAAACAGTACCTCAGTAAAACCAAACTGGGTGAAATCGCGCATACGCATCGGGTACAGGATGCCAGCCAAATGATCACACTCATGCTGCACCACCCGCGCGTGAAAACCATCTACATCGCGCTCTATGGCATTCCCTTGCATGTCATAGCCTGTGTAGCGGATGTGGGACCAACGCGGCACGCGGCCTCGCAATCCGGGCACCGACAGACAGCCTTCCCAATCCAGCGCCTCTTCATCCCCTACCGGGGTAATCACTGGATTGATAAGCACCGTGGCAGGCACCAGTGGCCGGTCAGGGTAGCGGGGGTTGGGTACATCGGAGCCAAAGACCACCACCTGACGATCCACCCCGATCTGCGGTGCAGCAAGCCCTGCCCCCATGGCCGCACGCATAGTGTCGTGCATGTCGGCGACCAGTTGCCGCAGTGCATCAGTGCCAAATTCAGTCACAGGACGAACCGCACGGAACAACCGCGGGTCACCCATTTTCAGTATCGTGTGGACAGCCATGGTCAGAGAAAAGTTGGTAACGGGCGAGCGTAAATCTTTTTGCCAACGCTTGTATTGGCAGGGCTGCAAACCGAACCACAGCATACCGGTACTGCGGACAGGCTCTTTCCCTCCAGTAGCACAGCCCTGGATGCAAAATACGGTGACTAAAAACCATGCCCTACCGACCCAGACCATGGAACCCTCCACTGGCAAGCCTACCGCAGCAGCAGCTGGCACCGGCCGACCTGCTCCACCCGTTCACCGCACGCTTCCGCTGCTGGTGCGATGGGCACTGCTGTCGTTTGCCATCATGTGTCTGGTGCTGGGAATCATAGGCGTGTTTGTTCCCGGACTGCCGACCACCGTATTCATACTGATGGCCGCATGGGCCGCAGCTCGTAGCTCTCCCCGCCTGCACGAATGGCTGTGGTACCACCCCTTGTTTGGTGTCATGCTGCGCGACTGGGCCAACGGCGGCCGTGTCAACCGCCGCTCAAAATGGAGCGCGACGATACTGATGACCTTGTGCGGAGTCATCTTGTTTGTCACAACGCCCAAGATTTGGGCTGCGGCGATGGCCTGCACTTTCATGGCCTGCGTGCTGACATGGCTCTGGTGCCGCCCAGAGCCTGTATGAATATGGCAAACAGCTGAATTTCACAATTTTTTATGTATATAATCTGAGGCTTATTCCTCGATAGCTCAGTTGGTAGAGCGCCGGACTGTTAATCCGTAGGTCCCTGGTTCGAGCCCAGGTCGAGGAGCCAAAATTTTCAGGCCCTGCATGTGTAAGCGGGGCTTTTTCAATACCAATCATTCCTCGATAGCTCAGTTGGTAGAGCGCCGGACTGTTAATCCGTAGGTCCCTGGTTCGAGCCCAGGTCGAGGAGCCAAAAAAAAGAGCCCTGAACGATTCCGTTCAGGGCTCTTTTTTTTGCAAATTGCTGCTGCACCAGATTTGTCTGAATTCAAGGCCCCTTGTCTCAGCGACAATCATGACATTGCTCGTTAACCAACCCCATGTCACCCGAACTGCCTTGGCTGGAAAATACGGATCCATTCCCCGCCCCTCTTCGGGCTTGGGGGCCTGATAGCCCAGCCCCTGGACTGCTAGCGGCCGGGGGAAATCTCGACGTATCTCATCTCGCTCAAGCCTATCGCCAAGGCACCTTTCCCTGGTTCAGCACGGGCCAGCCCATTTTATGGTGGTCACCCGACCCACGGATGGTGCTGGAGACAAGCAACTTTCAGCTGCACCGTTCACTGCGCAAGACACTCCAAAAATTTCGTGCCAACTCTGAATGTGAAATCAGGGTAGACCACGACTTTCAGGCGGTAATTGCCTATTGCGCAGGAAAAAAACGCAAAGAACAGAACAGCACCTGGATCGTGCCATCGATGATCGAGGCTTATTGCGCCTTTCATGCAGCAGGCCATGCCCACAGTGTTGAAACCTGGGTGGGCGGTCAACTCGTTGGAGGTCTGTACTGCATTGGCATGGGTCGCGCTGTTTTCGGTGAATCCATGTTTGCGCTGGCGACTGATGCCTCCAAGATCGCCTTGGCTGCTTTGGTATGCTTGTGCCGTCACCAGCAGGTTCCTCTGATTGACTGCCAGCAAAACACGGGCCATCTTGCGTCACTCGGCGCACGGGAAATCTCGCGCACGGCATTCTTGCAACATGTGTCTGCAGCATGCACGCAGGAACCACTGCATTGGTCTTTCGACCCCGTATACTGGGACGAGCTTCTGCCACCCTCAGCGCCTGCGGCATGACGCAACTCAACGACCTTCCTCTACAAACACTGCAGTTCTACGCCACGGCACCATATCCGTGCAGTTACCTGCCCAATCGCCAAGCCCGATCACAGGTTGCAACGCCTAGCCACTTGGTCCGCAGCGACATCTATTCCCAACTGGTCTCACAAGGTTTCCGCCGCAGCGGGATGTTTACCTACCGCCCTTATTGCGATGGTTGCCGAGCGTGTAAGGCACTGCGCGTGCTGGTCAATGACTTCAAGCCCGATCGCAGCCAACGCCGCTCCCAGGCACAGCACGCCCATTTACAAGCCCGGGTACTGCGCCCCAGCTTCGTCCCTGAACACTACCAACTCTATCTACGCTACCAGAACGGTCGCCACGCTGGCGGAGGCATGGACCATGACAGCATTGACCAGTACACCCAGTTTTTGCTCCAGAGCCGGGTGAACTCACGTCTGGTGGAATTCCGTGAACCGGACACGGAAGGCACCCCGGGCCCTTTACGCATGGTGTCGCTACTGGATGTACTCGACGATGGGCTCTCGGCGGTCTACACCTTCTACGAACCCCAAGCCCGCAGCAGCTATGGCACATTCAGCATCCTGTGGCAGATTGAACAGGCCCGTACACTGGGCCTGGCCCATGTCTACCTGGGCTACTGGATTGCAGAGAGCCCCAAGATGAACTACAAGGCCCGCTTTCTTCCCCATGAAGTATTGACAGACGAGCAATGGCACCCGGTCGGTTTGCGCAAGTCACCTGTTCCAGAGAAGCGGCGTGATTTCACAAGGTAAAATCACATTTCTGCCGTATTGCACACCCCATGAAGAAAACAGACCCGGACCTTCCCGCCAAACCCAGCGTACAAGTCATCGAGCGCATGTTTGCACTGATCGATGTGCTTGCCTCGCGTGAGGAAGCGATTTCTCTCAAAGAAATCAGCGAGCGAACCGGACTGCACCCCTCCACCACACACCGCATCCTGAATGACTTGGCCATTGGCCGTTTCGTGGACCGCCCCGAATCAGGTAGTTACAGGCTGGGGATGCGCCTTCTGGAATTGGGTAACTTGGTCAAAGGGCGCCTGAGTGTCCGCGATGCAGCCATGCATCCCATGCGCGAGTTGCACCGCCTCATACAGCAACCTGTCAATCTCAGCATGCGCCAGGGTGATGAGATCATTTATGTCGAACGGGCGTACAGCGAACGCTCAGGCATGCAGGTGGTGCGGGCCATTGGGGGGCGTGCGCCACTGCACTTGACATCTACTGGCAAATTATTTCTGGCGGCTGACGATCCTCAACGCCTACGCGCCTACGCCATGCGCACAGGCCTGGCTGGCCACACACGCAACAGCCTGACGCAATTGCCTGCGCTCGAACGGGAACTGTCCAAAGCCCGCGCCAGCGGCATCGCCCGTGACAACGAGGAGTTGGAACTGGGGGTGCGATGCATGGCGGCAGGCATCTATGACGACCAAGGACGGCTAGTGGCCGGCCTATCGATCTCTGCTCCGGCCGATCGGCTGGATGAAAGCTGGTTACCCAAATTGCAGTCCACAGCGCACGAAATATCCGTAGCTTTAGGCTACAAACCGCAGCCAGATAGTGCGCCACGGGGCGCCCTATCGTTACCGACCCATTAGGCCCAACAACAGGCTGCACCAGTGCGACACGGCAAGAATTTTTTCAACTCTTGCCCGCAATGCCCCCGCCACCCAAAGCCGCTGGGTGCGTGGCGACCATGGATTCAACCCAGTTGCGCACGCGAACCGCATCGCCAATTCGGCTGAGCTTGCCTGCCGAATCGAGGAAAACCATGATCAGTTTACGTCCCGATATTTGTGTCTGCATCACCAGACAACGGCCTGCTTCCGAGATATAGCCCGTTTTCTGCAGGCCAATATCCCAACTGGGATTTTTCACCAACTGATTTGTGTTGTTGTATTGGAGGGTTTTTTGCCCGACCGCAACTTCATAACCTGGGGAAGTGGAGAATTCGCGCAGAACCGGGTCGCTGTGAGCAACGTTGACCAGCAACGCCAGATCGCGGGCGCTGGACTGGTTAAGGCTGGAAAGCCCGGTGGGTTCAACGTAGCGCGTATCGGTCATTCCCAACAGGCGCGCCTTGACATTCATTTGGGTGACAAAAGACTTGAGGCCTCCGGGATAGGTGCGTCCCAATGCATTGGCTGCCCGGTTCTCGCTGGACATCAGCGCCAAATGAAGCATCTCCCTCCGACTCAGCGTGGTGCCAACAACCAGACGCGAGCGGCTTCCCTTCTCCGTATCGATGTCGTCTTCTGTGATGGTGATGGCCTCATCCATCGGCAAGGCCGCTTGGCTGATGATGAGACCCGTCATGAGCTTGGTGAGCGAGGCAATAGGAAGCACGACTTGATCGTTTTTGCTGAACAAGACTTCGTGGGTGTCCTGGTCTACGACCAAGGCAACACTGGATTTGAGGTCCAGGGGGTCATTCCGATCATGCAGGCCTGCCAACTCTCCAAAGGACTGGCGCGCTGCCGCCATGCGAACCGGTGCACGTGCGGACGCCGAAACGATACGTGAAGCCTTCCCACGTGCTGCCAGCTTGCGCGGGGCCACCGACTTGGCTGCAGGACGTTTTCCTGCGACTTGGTGCTTTTTTTCCACCGCCTGTTTACGCGGTGCGGCTTGGGCGCCAGAGGTGGCAAACAACAGCCCTGCCAATACCATTCCACACAGTTGAAGCAGTGAGCGTGGGGCCATCTTGGATTGGTGTGAAATCAAAGCTCATCTCCTGGCGGCAACAATTGTTTCACAGTGTAGTTCCAATAAAAAAATCGCGCAAGATCAATGTCTTGCGCGATGATTTGCATCAATTAGGCGAGATTTTACGCGGATTCAACCGCCCCTGCGAACTCGCCTCGGCGATTCAACCCTGCGCAGCCACCCGATCCGCCTTGCTGTGCAGTTTATTGAGTGCACCGATATAGGCCTTGGCCGAGGCCACCACGATATCGGGATCAGCCCCCACACCATTGACAACCCGCCCACTGTTTTGCAGTCGCACAGTGACTTCGCCCTGGCTCTCGGTGGAGCCGCTGATGGCATTGACCGAATACAGCACCATTTCTGCGCCGCTTTTCACATGCGACTCGATGGCTTTGAGTGAGGCATCCACAGGCCCATTGCCATCAGACTCGCCTCGCACCTCTTTGCCGTCTACCGTGAAAACCACGCTGGCATGGGGCCGCTCTCCGGTTTCACTGTGCTGCGCCAGAGACACGAACGCATACTGCTCGCTGCCCCCGTGAACGCTGTCATCGCTCACCAGCGCCAGAATATCCTCGTCAAAGATTTCGCTCTTGCGATCGGCGAGTTCCTTGAAGCGAGCGAACGCGGCGTTGGTATCGGCCTCGCTTTCCAAACTTACCCCCAGATCCTGCAAGCGCTGCTTGAAAGCGTTGCGACCGCTGAGCTTACCCAGAACGATCTTGTTGGCGCTCCAACCCACGTCTTCAGCGCGCATGATTTCGTAGGTGTCACGGGCCTTGAGCACGCCATCTTGGTGGATACCGCTGGCATGGGCAAAGGCATTGGCGCCTACCACGGCCTTGTTGGGCTGTACCACAAAGCCAGTCGTCTGGCTTACCATGCGACTGGCCGCAAGGATATGCTGCGTATCGATACCCACTTCCAAGTTGAAGTAGTCCTTGCGTGTCTTGACCGCCATGACCACTTCTTCGAGCGAACAGTTTCCCGCACGCTCACCCAAACCGTTGATGGTGCATTCCACTTGGCGCGCGCCACCAATCTTGACGCCGGCGAGCGAATTGGCCACTGCCATACCGAGGTCGTTGTGGCAGTGCACAGACCAGATTGCCTTGTCACTGTTGGGAATGCGTTCGCGCAAGGTCTTGATGAAGTTGCCGTACAACTCAGGTACGGCATAGCCTACGGTGTCGGGCACATTGATCGTAGTAGCGCCCTCATGGATCACTGCCTCGATGACGCGGCAAAGAAAGTCCACTTCGCTGCGGTAACCGTCCTCAGGGCTGAACTCGATGTCGCCCACCAAGTTACGTGCAAAGCGCACCGATTGCTTGGCCTGCTCCAGCACCTGCTCAGGCGTCATACGCAGCTTCTTTTCCATGTGCAGCGGACTGGTGGCAATGAAGGTGTGAATGCGCGCACTGTTGGCCCCCTTAAGAGCCTCGGCCGCGCGGGCAATGTCGCGGTCATTGGCGCGCGAGAGCGAGCAAATGGTGGAATCCTTGATCGAGTTGGCGATCAGTTGCACCGCCTCGAAATCGCCATTGGAGCTGGCCGCAAAACCGGCTTCGATCACATCCACACGCAGGCGTTCGAGTTGGCGTGCAATGCGCAGCTTCTCGTCGCGCGTCATGGATGCACCGGGCGACTGCTCGCCGTCGCGCAAGGTGGTATCGAAAATAATCAGCTTGTCAGCCATGTGGTTTCTCCTGGTTCCTGGTGGGTTGATGGCCCGCAGCGCAATTTATGGCACCCATAAAAAAAGCCCGTTGCGACTGCAGACGGGCCTGTGTGGAAAAAGTGTGCGCGCGCGCTTTACTGTCTCCGCCCGTGGGGGGATAGCAGTAGGGCCAGTGCAAACGATTTCATGGATGTCAATGTAGCACAAAAATTGCATGCGCCCGCATCATTTGTGCAAACCACGCTCGTCGGGCTCATCCGTAGACATGCTGATGACGCTGCTGTGCTGCCCCCGGGACTTGCGCACGGCATAAACGACATAGCCACTGAGCCCATAGAACACGAATACGCTGAACAACACAATGGGCGGGTGGATGTTGATGATGGCAATGCCCAACGCAATCAGCACGATCACGATGAACGGCACGCTTTTCTTCATCTGCACATCCTTGAAACTGTAGAACGGCACATTGGTCACCATGGTCAGGCCCGCGTACAACGTGAAAGCAAACATCAACCAGGTCACCTGCGCCCAGCTGATCCAGTGATCTTGTCCACGTGCTACGCCCAACTCGGTCATCAGCCAGATAAACCCCGCTACCAGTGCCGCGGCAGCCGGGGACGGCAAACCCTGGAAATAACGTTTGTCCACCACAGCCGTGTTGACGTTGAAACGCGCCAGCCGCAAAGCAGCGCAGGCGCAATAAACGAACGAGGCAATCCACCCCCACCGACCCAGGCCGTGCAGCGCCCAGACATAGGCGATGAGAGCAGGAGCGGCGCCGAACGACACCATGTCTGAGAGAGAGTCCATTTGCTCGCCAAACGCGCTTTGCGTATTGGTCATGCGGGCAATGCGGCCATCCAGGCTATCCAGCACCATGGCACAGAACACACCGATGGCAGCTTGGTCAAACCGACCGTTGATGGCCATGACAATGGAATAGAACCCGCCAAACAGCGCGGCGAGAGTAAACAGGTTGGGCAGGATGTAGATGCCCTTGCGCCGCTTGCGTAGCACTACGCCCTGGTCAGTATGGGACTCTTCTCCGTCATGCATCAAATGTGTCTCCAACGCTTATCTATTAAGCGCAAGCAGCTATCAAAAAAGTAGTATTAACTCACCACAGAACGCTGCAGTGTAGCCGTGGCCTCACGCCGCAGGTGGAGTGCTTCACCCAAAACAAAGGCCACCGAAGTGGCCTTTGCATGGGTTACCGCAGCAGCGGCATACTCAGTTGCGGGTCTGGTCGACCAGCTTGTTCTTGGCGATCCAAGGCATCATGGCGCGCAGCTGGGCACCCACTACTTCGATGCTGTGGTCAGCCGTGTTACGGCGGCGGGCGGTCATGCTGGGGTAGTTCAGGCGGCCTTCCTGGATGAACATCTTGGCGTAGTCACCGTTCTGGATACGCTTCAGAGCGTTGCGCATGGCCTTGCGCGACTCTTCGTTGATGACTTCAGGGCCGGTCACGTACTCGCCGAACTCGGCGTTGTTCGAGATCGAGTAGTTCATGTTGGCGATGCCGCCTTCGTAGATCAGGTCCACGATGAGCTTGAGCTCGTGCAGACATTCGAAGTAGGCCATCTCAGGGGCGTAGCCGGCTTCAACCAGGGTTTCGTAACCCATCTTGATCAGCTCGACGGCGCCGCCGCACAGCACGGCCTGCTCGCCGAACAGGTCGGTCTCGGTCTCTTCCTTGAAGTTGGTCTCGATGATGCCGGCCTTGCCGCCGCCATTGGCCATGGCGTAGCTCAGGGCCAGGTCACGGGCCTTGCCGGACTTGTCCTGGTGCACGGCCACCAGGTGGGGCACGCCGCCGCCCTGGGTGTAGGTGTTGCGCACGGTGTGGCCGGGGGCCTTGGGGGCGACCATCCACACGTCCAGATCGGCGCGGGGCACGACCTGGTTGTAGTGCACGTTGAAACCGTGGGCAAAAGCCAGCGAGGCGCCTTTTTTCAGGTGCGGCTCGATTTCGCTGTAAACGCCTGCGATGTTTTCATCGGGCAGCAAAATCATCACAACATCGGCAGATGCGACGGCTTCGTTGACTTCAGCTACCTTCAGACCGGCCTTGCCGACCTTGTCCCACGATGCACCGCCCTTGCGCAGGCCGACCACGACCTTCACGCCGCTGTCGTTCAGGTTTTGTGCATGGGCGTGGCCTTGCGAGCCGTAGCCGATGATGGCCACGGTCTTGCCCTTGATCAGGCTCAGGTCACAGTCTTTATCGTAGAAAACTTTCATGGTCGCTCCGGTTGAAATTCGCAGGGGTTGAAACTGAAAAAAAATGGGATTGTCTTACATCGGATGGGGATTCGGCCGGATGGCTAGGCGGGGAGCCGCAGACAGTGCTGTTGCACGGCAAGGCTTCCCAACAACGCTAGCCGGTTGAACGCCCCAATCCGTTACACGCGCAGGATGCGCTCACCTCGGCCGATGCCACTGGCGCCCGTACGCACGGTCTCCAGGATGGCCGTGCGGTCAATGGCCTGCAGGAAGGCTTCATTCTTGACCTGGTCGCCCGTCAGCTCGATGGTGTAGCTTTTCTCTGTCACATCGATGATGCGGCCACGGAAGATGTCAGCCATGCGCTTCATCTCTTCGCGCTCCTTGCCCACAGCGCGCACCTTCACCATCATGAGCTCGCGTTCGGTGTAGGAGCCTTCGGTGAGGTCGACCACCTTGACGACCTCAATGAGGCGGTTGAGGTGCTTGGTGATCTGCTCGATCACGTCGTCCGAGCCGGTCGTCTGGATGGTCATGCGCGAGAGCGAGGCATCCTCGGTGGGCGCTACGGTCAGCGACTCGATGTTGTAGCCACGGGCCGAGAAAAGGCCCACCACGCGGGAAAGAGCGCCGGGCTCGTTCTCCAGCAATACGGCAATGATGTGTTTCATGGTGCAGATTCCTCTTTTTGCGACGGCAGCACGATCCAAAAATGATCGCAGAAAACTGTCGTTTTTCGCTGCCCTCCCCTGGCGCCGGTAAGCGCCAGACTTGGCAGGCAATAGATTCGTCGAAAATTACAAAAATGATAGCTGCCAGCGCTTAATGGACGCGCGCTAGAGGCCAATTATGCTCAAAGGTCTTCCGATCCCAGAAGCATCTCGGTCAGGCCCTTGCCGGCCTGGATCATCGGGAATACGTTCTCGGTGGGGTCGGTGCGGAAGTCCATGAACACCGTGCGGTCCTTGAGCTTGCGCGCTTCACGCAGTGCGGGCTCCACATCCTTGGGATGCTCGATCAGCATGCCGACATGGCCATAGGCCTCGGCCAGCTTCACGAAGTTGGGCAACGCATCCATATAGCTGTGGCTGTAGCGGCCCGAATATTCGATCTCCTGCCACTGGCGCACCATGCCCAGGTAGCGGTTGTTCAACGCACAGATCTTGATCGGCGTGTTGTACTGCAGGCAGGTGGACAACTCCTGGATGTTCATCTGCACCGAGCCCTCGCCCGTAATGCAGAAAACCTCACTCTGGGGCTTAGCCAGCTTGATACCCATGGCGTAGGGAATGCCCACGCCCATGGTGCCCAAACCGCCCGAATTGATCCAGCGGCGCGGCTCGTCAAACCGGTAGTACTGGGCGGCCCACATCTGGTGCTGACCCACGTCGGATGTGACATAGGTGTCTGCATCCTTGGTCATGTTCCACAGCGTCTCCACAACGTACTGCGGTTTGATCACGTCAGTGCTACCCATGCTGTATTTCAGGCAATCGCGCTCGCGCCAGGCCTCGATGGTCTCCCACCATGCGGCCAGAGCACCAGCCTCCACCCGCGTGGGTGTCTCACGGATCATGGAAATCAGCTCGGTCAGCACATCCTTGACATCGCCGACGATCGGAATGTCCACCTTCACGCGCTTGGAGATGCTCGACGGATCGATGTCGATATGGATGATCTTGCGATCATTCTGGGCGAAGTGCTTGGGATTGCCAATCACGCGGTCGTCAAACCGCGCGCCCACGGCCAGCAGCACGTCGCAGTTCTGCATGGCATTGTTGGCTTCCACCGTGCCGTGCATGCCTGGCATGCCGAGGAACTTGCGGTCGCTGGCCGGATAGGCACCCAGGCCCATGAGGGTGTTGGTGATCGGGTAGCCCAGCATGTCCACCAGGGTGCGCAGTTCCTGCGTGGCATTGCCCAGCAGCACGCCGCCACCGGTATAGATGAAAGGACGCTTGGCCGTCAGCAGCAGTTGCAAGGCCTTGCGGATCTGACCGCCATGGCCTTTGCGCACCGGGTTGTAGGAGCGCATTTCCACACTCTGTGGGTAGCCCTCGTAGGCAATCTTCTTGAAAGACACATCCTTGGGGATGTCCACCACCACCGGGCCTGGGCGGCCGGTGCGTGCGATGTGGAAGGCCTTCTTCATCGTCATAGCCAGGTCGCGTGCGTCCTTGACCAAAAAATTGTGCTTGACGATGGGCCGCGTGATACCCACGGTATCGCATTCCTGGAATGCATCCAGGCCAATGGCCGCCGTAGGCACCTGGCCTGTGACGATGACCATGGGAATACTGTCCATATAAGCCGTGGCAATGCCGGTAATGGCATTGGTGACGCCGGGACCGGACGTTACCAACGCCACGCCCACCTCGCCGGTGGCCCTGGCATAGCCGTCGGCCGCATGGACGGCAGCCTGCTCGTGGCGCACGAGTACATGCTGAATGGTGTCCTGCTTGTACAGGGCGTCGTAAATATAAAGAACTGCGCCGCCGGGATAGCCCCAGATGTATTGCACGCCCTCGGCCTGCAAGGCCTTGACGAGAATCTCGGAACCCATGAGTTCCAGCGAGGCGGGATTGTGTTGCGCAGCGGCTGCCGAAGCGATTTCGGCCTTGGTGATTTCCATGATGAACCTTTGTGATTTTCTCTAACGAAAAACCTTGGGTGCCCCTTGCGTGGACTCTTGTGAAGCCAGCTTAGAACTTGAGGCCAAGGACATGGGCGTGAAGATTGCCGCGCCGGACCGTGACCCGTTTGCCTTTATGTTTGCAGTCGGCCATTATCGCACTGCAACAAAGAAAAAGTGTGGGGAGCAGAAAAAAACCGCCCCAATGCGATAATCAAAGGCGTTTTGCGCACACCCCGCTGCAGCGCCCTCCGTACTGCACACACCCCTGCCCCAAACCCTTTGGCCACCGAAAAAGAACTCTCGGATTTCCTGCAAAGCGTAGAAAAGCGCGCCTTCAAGCGCTCCATGTACCACGTACGCAACGAGGAATCAGCCCTGGACATTGTGCAAGACAGCATGATGCGATTGGCTGAGCACTATGGGGACAAGCCGGCAAGCGAGCTGCCCATGCTTTTTCAGCGCATCCTGTCCAACTGCACGCTGGACTGGTTTCGCCGTCAAAAGACGCACAATGCGTTGTTCTCGCACATGAGCGATTTCGAGAGCGACGCCGATGGCGGTGGGGATTTCGACCTGCTGGAAGCCTGGAACGGCCCCGAAGGCGGCGAGCAAGCCCAGAGCGCCGAAGATCTGGCGCGCCGGGGACAAACGCTGCGGGATATCGAGCTTCAAATCCTGGAACTGCCGCCACGTCAACGGGAAGCATTCCTGATGCGTTATTGGGAAGAAATGGATGTAGCGGAAACGGCAGCCGCCATGGGTTGCTCTGAAGGCAGCGTCAAGACACACTGTTTCCGTGCCATTCAGGCCCTCAGCAAGGCGCTCAAGGCCAAAGGAATCCACCTATGAACACCGCACATACTCCTCCGTACGAACTGCCCGCTGATCGCTTTGCCCTGCGCATCACGGCTCGACTGACCGAAGGTGCCAGCGAGCTGCCTTACGATATTTCTGAGCGTTTGCGTGCCGGCCGCATGCAGGCGCTGGCGCGCCGCAAGAAAGCCGTTGCCGTGGTTCATACGGCGCCCGTGCTCGTGCATACGGGCCACAGCGCCACTTTGGGTGGCGGCGGCAGCGGCATGAACTGGTGGCAGTCGCTCCTGTCGGCTGTTCCCATCATGGCGTTGCTGGCCGGCCTGGTGGTGATCAATCTGGATCTGGACGAAGTCGGAACCATGGAAGTGGCTGAGCTGGACGCAGCCCTGCTTGCCGACGATTTGCCTCCCACGGCATACTCTGACCCTGGTTTCGCCCAGTTTCTGAAATCGGGCGGCACGCAAAGC
The DNA here is from genome assembly GCF_003096555.1 of Simplicispira sp. 125. Lineage (NCBI taxonomy): Bacteria > Pseudomonadati > Pseudomonadota > Betaproteobacteria > Burkholderiales > Comamonadaceae > Simplicispira > Simplicispira sp. 125. The sequence goes on from NZ_QEKM01000001.1 coordinate 1,293,039, forward strand.
CACTGATTTTTGTTTTAGCACTGCATGCACGCACCCGTAAACACGCCACACCGTTCCCGCAGCCCAACGCCAGCCATCGTGCTGGCGTTGGCGTTGCTAGGAGGGCTGGCTGCGGGTGCATGGATGGTGGTGCAACAGGTGCGCATGGTTCCTGGAACAACGATCAGTGCCCCGACGACACCCGCCCAGCCGCAGACCAACGCTCCCGAAATCCAGAAAGCGGGAGTAGCCCACTCCAAGGACGAAGGGCCCGGCTGGGAAACCCTCAATACCCCGCAGAAGCTCGCGCTCTACCCTTTGGCAGAGCGCTGGGCCTTCCTGGGCAGCCTGCAAAAGCGTCGCTGGCTGGCACTGGCACAAACCTTTCCATCCTTGCCCGAGGAAGAACAGGCGCGACTGCACGACCGCATGACGGCCTGGGCCAGCCTGAGTGCGCAGCAACGCAACCAAGCACGGCTCAACTTTGCAGTAACCAACCGTCTGTCAACCGAAGACAAACGCTCTCAATGGGACGCCTACCAGGCATTGAGCGAAGAAGAAAAACGCAAGCTCGCAGCCCGTGCCAACACAAAACCGCAGGGAGCAGCTCCCGCCCTACGCCCCAGTGCGTCAAAGAGACTGGCCAAGGTGCCTGCGGCCGTGAACCCTGCGGGCAACCCCGCAAACCCCCCCAAAATTCCCCCGTCTTCTTCAGCACAGGCCCGCATTGCAGCACCTGGTGTGGCCGCCGAAACGCGCTCACCCGATGCACAAAGCGCCAACGCACCCGCCAGCACGGCCGTTCCAGCCCCGCCAGTCGCCCCCCCGCCGGCAGAGCCACCCGAACCACCGACGCCCGATACGCGGCCCTCCGACATCTACCTGAACTGAGCAGCACACTCCGCAATGCCAGAGCCTACCGCCACCGCCCATCCCACTGTCCAGCCAGCGCGCGTGACAACCGACGCCATTGCCCCCAGCCTGGGACGTCGCATGGCCTGCTGGCTCTATGAAGGCATGTTGATGTTTGGCGTGGTCTTCATTGCCGGGTACCTGTTTGGCACCCTGAGCCAGACGCGCAATGCGCTGGACAATCGCCACGCGCTGCAGGCTTTCTTGTTTGTCGTTTTCGGTATCTATTTCACCTGGTTCTGGGCCAAGGGCCAGACCCTGGCCATGAAAACCTGGCATATCCGGGTGGTGGACACAGCAGGCCACCCCGTATCGCAGGCACGCGCCTTGGCACGCTACGTGTTGAGCTGGCTTTGGTTTCTGCCTCCGCTGCTTGCAGTGTCCCCTTTTTCGCTGCCTGCGGGCGAAGTTACCGTGATCGTGCTGGGTTGGGTCGCAGTTTGGGCCCTCGCGAGCCGATTGCACCCGCAACAGCAGTTCTGGCATGACGCATGGGCAGGTACCCGTCTGGTGAATTCACAACCCCCTGGCCTGTAGTCGGCCGTTGCAGCGCGTTCTGCTGGCGCTGGTATCCCATGCCCTCTTCTACTCCGTCAAGCACCGATCCCGTCAATCCCCAAAAGGCCCGTAGCGGTTTGAATCGCCTCTGGCACGCCACAGGCTATTCGCTGCAAGGCCTGCGCAGCGCCTGGGGCGAAACTGCGTTTCGGCAGGAAGCGCTTGCAGCCGTGGTGCTGCTGCCGCTATCGCTGTGGCTGGGTCGCACCTGGATTGAAACCGCCTTGCTGGCCGCCACCGTGGTACTGCTCTTGGTGGTCGAGTTACTCAATACAGGCATTGAAGCTGCCATTGACCGCATTGGCCCCGAATGGCATGACCTGTCCAAGCGCGCCAAAGACATGGGCAGCGCCGCCGTGCTGCTGAGCCTGCTGCTGTGCATCGGGGTCTGGGGCGCGGCTTTGTTTCAAAGGTATTTTCATGGTTGAACCCTCTTTTTCCCTGTGTGTTTACTGCGGCTCGCGCCCCGGTGAGAACCCGTTGTTTGCCAACGCGGCGCATGCTGTGGGCACATGGATCGGTGCCCACGGCGGGCAACTGGTGTATGGCGGCGGCAGTAGCGGCCTGATGGGTATGGTGGCGCAGGCCACGGCCCAGGCAGGCGGCCGGGTGGTGGGGGTGATCCCCCAGACGCTGGTCGACAAGGAATACGCCAACCATGCCTGCGATGAGCTGCACATTGTGCAAACCATGCACGAACGCAAGGCGCTCATGGCCGAGCGCAGCGGCGCCTTTCTGGCGCTGCCAGGGGGCATAGGCACGTTCGAGGAACTGTTTGAAGTCTGGACCTGGCGCCAGCTGGGATACCACGACAAGCCCATCGGGCTGCTGAACGTGGCGGGTTACTACGATGGCTTGCTGGCCTTTTTGCATACCAGCGTGGGCAGCGGCTTCATGGGGCCCTGGCAAATGGACCTGGTACACGCCAGCACTTCGGCAGACACCCTGCTCCCGCACCTGGTGCGGCCCATACCCGCCAGTCCGAACGGCTCAGAACTGCGCGCGGTGATCTGACCTCTGGTCTGCTGCGAGGCGTGCTGCCGTTCAGATGGCAGTGTCGTCCAAGTCGCCTGTGCGGATGCGCACCACGCGCTCGACCGGGGTGACAAAAATCTTGCCGTCACCGATCTTGCCCGTGCGGGCCACGCCCACGATGGCATCAACGCAGCGATCGAGGTCTTCGGTCTTGACCACCACCTCGATCTTTACCTTGGGCAAGAAGTCCACCACGTATTCCGCTCCCCGATACAGCTCGGTGTGCCCCTTCTGGCGGCCAAAACCCTTCACTTCAGTCACGGTCAAGCCTGTGACACCGCACTCGGCCAGGGCTTCGCGGACTTCTTCGAGCTTGAAGGGTTTGATGATGGCGGTGATCATTTTCATGGGGTAACTCCTTGATGCGGCAAATAGGGGGCGTCGGTGGCGGCCGGGTTCAGGCCCTGAACTGGCTGGTGATGGGATAGCGCCAGTCCTTGCCAAAGCTGCGCCGCGTGACCCGGATACCTACCGGGGCCTGGCGGCGCTTGTATTCATTGATCTTGATGAGGCGCGTCACGCGCTCGACGTCGGCGCGAGCGAAACCGGCAGCGACGATGCTCTCGATCGGCTCGTCATTTTCCATGTAGCGCTCAATGATCGCGTCCAGCACCTCATAGGGCGGCAGGCTGTCCTGGTCCGTCTGGTCAGGGCGCAGTTCTGCGCTGGGGGGGCGGGTGATGATGCGCTCGGGAATCGGGTTGGCGCCCGTGCCATAGGGGTCGTTGGCATTGCGCCAGCGCGCCAGATCAAAAACCACGGTCTTGGCGACGTCCTTGATGGGCGCAAACCCGCCCGCCATGTCGCCGTAGAGGGTGCAATAACCCGTGGCCAGCTCGCTCTTGTTGCCCGTGGTCAGCACCACGGCGCCAAACTTGTTGGACAGCGCCATCAGCAGTGTGCCGCGAATGCGTGCCTGCAGGTTTTCCTCGGTCGTGTCCTCGCTGCGCCCCACAAAATGCGGCGCCAGCGCGGCCCGCAAGGCGTCAAACGTCGGCGCAATGGCAATTTCGTCGTATTGCACACCCAACCTTTCGGCCATGTCGCGTGCATCAATCCAGCTGATGTCGGCCGTATACGGCGAGGGCATCATCACCGTGCGCACCTTGGCAGCGCCCAGCGCATCGACCGCAATCGCCAGCACCAGCGCCGAATCCATGCCGCCCGACAAACCCAGCAGCACGCCCGGAAAACCATTCTTGCGCACGTAATCGCGCACACCCAGTACGAGCGCATCCCACAGGTCGGCTTCCATGCGAGGCTCAGGCTGCACATTTGCTATTATTTGTATAGCTGATTGCGCTTTAACCACCTGCGTAAACACCAGTTTTTCTACAAAACCTGGCGCACGCCCTGCTACGGCGCCTGCAGTATCCAGGGCAAACGAACGGCCCTCAAAAACCACCTCGTCCTGGCCTCCCACCAGATGGGCATAAACCAGCGGCAAGCCGGTCTCCAGCACGCGGTCCCGCATGGTCTGTTCGCGTTCAGTGCTTTTGCCGATGTGGAAGGGGGATGCATTGATCACCGCCAGAAGCTCCGCACCCGACTGGACGCAATCGCGCGCCGGCGCGGTATGCCAGGCGTCTTCGCAGATCAGCAAGCCCACGCGCAGCCCACCCACCTCGAACACGCAAGACTCCTGGCCCGGCACAAAGTAGCGGCGTTCGTCAAATACCTGGTAATTGGGCAGTTCGCGCTTGGCATAGGTCTGCTCCACCCGGCCATTGCGCACTACGCTGGCTGCGTTCAGACAGGGGCTGAATGCGGGGGCATCGGGGGCCGCGCGCTGGGGATGGCCCAGCACAATCGCCAGGTCTTTCAACCCCGCTGTCTCGCGGGCCACCGCTTTCACGGCATCATCGCAGGCAGACTGGAATGCGGGACGCAGGAACAGGTCTTCGGCGGCGTAGCCGCACAGGGCCAGTTCAGGCGTCAGCAGCAGGTGCGCTCCGGCGGCGTGGGCCTCGTGCGCCGCGGCAACGATTTTCTGCACGTTTCCGGGCAGATCGCCCACCACAAAATTAAGCTGAGCAGTGCAAATGGAAAGCGTCATGGAATGGAAACGAGCCGCCAGGGCCCCAGAGAGCATCGCCGAGCCAACACACACAAGCCCACCAGCGGGTAACAGCTGCGGGAATGGCCATGGCTGAAAATGCCATTATCACCCGCATGTCCACATCTCCGCTGGACATCGCCGCGGCCGACTGGAACGCCCTGCTGGCCCTGCAAGCCCAGCCCACCCCCTTCATGCGCCACGAATACCTGGCCGCCCTGCACGAGAGCGGCAGCGCTACGCCGCGCACTGGCTGGACGCCGCGCTTTCTCTCGCTCTGGCAGGGCGATGTCTTGTGGGCCGCCTGCCCGCTCTACGTCAAAAGCCATTCCTACGGCGAATATGTGTTCGACTGGGCCTGGGCCAACGCTTATGCAGAGCATGGCCTGTCCTACTACCCCAAGGCGGTGGTGGCCGTTCCCTTCACACCGGTTCCAGGCACGCGCCTGATGGCGCGGGACTGTGAGGCCCGCGCCGCGCTGGTGCAGGCGCTGCGCGACTGGTGCACGCAGGCCGGCGTCTCTTCGCTGCACCTGCTGTTTGCGGACGATACAGACATGGATGCCTGCAAGGCAGCAGGACTGATGCAACGCCAGACGGTGCAATTCCATTGGAAGAATGTGGCCCCCACGCTCGGCACTGGCGTGTCCTCGCTGCCCCCCGAGGGGGCTCTCGCCGCCTTGGGGCGGCCCGGCGGCGGCTCAATGGCCCCCACGCTCGGCACTGCCGTGTCCTCGCTGCCCCCCGAGGGGGCTCTCACCGCCTTGGGGCGGCCCGGCGGTGGCTCGATGGCCCCCACGCTCGGCACTGCCGTGTCCTCGCTGCCCCCCGAGGGGGCTCTCACCGCCTTGGGACGGCCCGGCGGCGGCTCAATGGCCCCCACGCTCGGCACTGCCGTGTCCTCGCTGCCCCCCGAGGGGGCTCTCACCGCCTTGGGGCGGCCCGGCGGCGGCTCGGTGGCTTACCGCGATTTTGACGATTTCCTGTCCTGCCTGAGCCAGGAAAAGCGCAAGAAAATCCGCCAGGAGCGCCGCCGGGTGGCCGACGCAGGCGTGCGTTTTGAGTGGCGCCAGGGCACGGACATTGCATCCAGCGACTGGGATTTTTTCTACCGCTGCTACGAGCGCACCTACCTGGAGCATGGCAATCCGCCCTACCTCACACGGGATTTCTTCCGGCGCATGGCGGCCCACATGCCTGAGGCATGGTTGCTGTTCATCGCAGAACGCAATGGGCAGCAAATTGCTAGTAGTTTGATAGCTATTAGCGCTTATCCATCAAGCGTTACAGGCCAAAAATACTCTGAATTCGTAGCCTATGGCCGTTACTGGGGTGCCTTGGAGCGCGTGGACTGCCTGCACTTCGAAGCCTGCTACTACCAGCCGCTGCAGTGGTGCATAGCGCACGGTGTGCAGCGCTTTGAAGGGGGCGCCCAGGGCGAACACAAGATGGCCCGTGCCCTGCTGCCCGTGCCCACCCACAGCGCCCACTGGCTCGCACATCCGGCTTTTGCCGATGCGGTGGGTCATTACCTGGAACGCGAAGGCGTCGGCATGGCGAACTACCTGGAGCAGTTGCAAGCGCGCAACCCCTTACGTACCCCGGATTAAAGACTCAGTAGTCGGTTTGCGCCTGCTCCAGCAGTTGCAGAAACTGCGCTGCGGGCACCGGGCGGCTGTACAAGTAGCCCTGCACCTCCTCACAGCCCTGGGCCTGCAGAAAAGCCAGCTGGCCAGTCGTCTCCACGCCTTCAGCGATGGTATGCATGCCCAGGCTGCCGGCCATGGAAATGATGGCGCTCACGATAGCCCGGTCATCAGGGTCGGTGGTGATGTCGCGCACGAAGGTCTGGTCGATCTTGACCTTGTAGACCTTGAACTTCTTCAGGTAGCTGAGTGACGAATAGCCCGTGCCGAAGTCGTCGATGGACAGCAAAATGCCACGCTGGTGCAGCTTGTCCATGATGGCAATAGCGCCGTCCGGATCGGTCATGGCCACACCCTCGGTCAGTTCCAGCTCCAGGCAACGGCCGGGCAGACCCGCCTCATCCAGGATGGCGCCGATGCGCTGCACCAGATCGGCCTGGCGGAACTGCACCATTGACAGGTTGACCGCCATGGTCAACCCATGGCCCGCCTGCATCCATTCCTGAAGTTGGCGCGTCGCGGTGCGCAGCACCCATTCGCCAATGGGCAAAATCATGCCGCTGCTCTCGGCCACCGGAATGAATTCCGCTGGAGATACCTGTCCCAGTTCGGGGTGCTTCCAGCGCAGCAGGGCCTCGGCGCCGATGATGGCCCCCGTAGCGACCGAAATCTGGGGCTGGTAATGCAGCGTGAGCTGATCTCGCTCCAGAGCGCGCCGCAGGGCGTTTTCAAGCAACAGTGTGCGCTCGGAGCTGGCCTGCATCTCGGCCGTGAAAAACCGAAAATGGTTGCGCCCGTGTTGTTTGGCGTAGTACATGGCCGCATCAGCGCAGCGCGACAAACTATCAAAGTCCGTACCGTCGCCCGGGAACATCGCAATACCGATGCTGGGCGTCACGGTCAGCTCATGCGACTCTATCTCGAAGGGTTCGGCGGCCGCGTGCAGCAGCTTCTCGGCCAAGTGGGCCGCGCCGAGCGCATCGGTGTCCGGCAGCACCACAATGAACTCATCCCCGCTGAGGCGCGAGACAGTGTCTTGTTCGCGCACCATGGCGATGAGGCGCCGCGCCATCGCCTGCAACAAGGCATCTCCCACACGATGGCCGAGTGAATCGTTGATTTTCTTGAAATGGTCCAGATCCAGAAAAAGCAGCGCCAGCGACTGGGTGTGTCGTTGGGCCATGATGATCGCCGTATGGCAACGGTCTGCCAGCAAAACACGGTTGGGCAGGCCGGTCAGCGCATCGAAATGGGCCAGTTGGCGCACCTGCGCTTCGTCCAGCTTGTTCTGGGTAATGTCACGGGACAGCACCACGAAGCGCGGGCCTACCCCCGGTTGTACAGCCTTGCGCGCCACGGAAAGTGCAAACCAGCGTTCTGCGCCCCCCTGCTGGAACAAGCGAATTTGCGCACCTGAAGCCCAGCTTTTTTGATTCGCTTCATGGATGGCGTCCAACACCGCCCGGGCGGCATCCTGCGGCATGATTTCAACCACCGATCGGCCCAGCAACTGGTCGGCTGCGGGGATCAACATATCCTTGCGAGGCACATGCGCGCTGTAATAGCGCCCCTCCAGGTCCATTTCAAACAACAGGTCGGGGATGGCATTGACCGTGGCTTCCAATTGCTGTTGCGTGGCCAGGATTTCGCTGGTGCGCTGCGCAACCAGCGCTTCGAGCTGGGTATCCCGAATACGCATGGCGTACAGCAGCCATGCGAGGTAAGCCATCAGCAGGCTGACAAAGACACCCACCAACGCCTCCAGCACCCGATCTGCCGTGTGGTACCAACCTGCAAGGGGCGCCACACTCAGTGTCCAGGCGCCATTGGGCAAAGCGAGTGTGCGCTCGACAGGGTCGATCAAGGCCTGCGCATTCCATGTCTCGATTTGCTGGCGTTCACCCGTTTCGGGCACCTTGCGCCACAACGCATAGGCATAACCGCGTTCGCTCAGTACGGGCAGACGGGCCGCATCCAGCGCCTGGGGGAACCGCAGGGTGGCATAAGAAAAACCCCAGAACCGGCGCTCGCCATCCGCTGCGGTGAGATAGATCGGCAAACGCCCCACCACCCCCAAGCCCCCTTGCGCCAATTGAAGTGGCCCTGCCAAAGTTAATTTACCTGTGTCACGCGCCAGGCGCGCCTCGCGGTTCTGCGCAATGTCCGTCAACTGGTTGAAGCCCAGGCTCTTTTCATTGCCCGCCAGCGGTGACACACAGCAAATGATGCCGTTGGGCGCCAGGCCCAGGGCGGCGATGCCCGGGTAGAAGGGCAGCATTTCAGTCGCCACCCCATCAAAGTCCAGCACTTCACCCCCCCCTTGCCGAACCAAGGCCGCCATCGCATAGGTGGCTGAAAGAGCCCGATCGATACCCCGCTGCAATGCCTGGGCATGGTCTGCTGCCAAGTCCGCTGCCAGCGCCTTGCTCTTGTCGACTTGTTGCTGCACCGAGTGACGATCCCACAACTGCACCATCAGCAGGCCAGACACCAGCACCAGCAGTGACACAAGCCACTGTCGTTGACGGGGGGTGATGTGGAGGATCAAAACGAGGGTTTGACAAGGATGAGGAGCGATTCTGCCCGATCACACACTCTTTCACGACTCCTTCGTTTTACGACCCCCATGGCAACCTTTGGGACGATGCTGAACAAGCCCCTCACGCGCTGCACATCCGTACCTCGGGCGGTCTGCGGCGTTGCAAATCCTCGCCATAGCCGCGGCCATGACTGCGTTTTGCGCCTTGCATCCCATCCCGGTGCACGGCGCGCACCATCGCGGTGACTTGTTCAGCATCGCCTTAGATCCTGGATGCCCTTGATGCAGGCGCGGTCACCGGATTGCACATTTGCATACGCGCTTAAAGATGCATACGCTATGCACATTAAATGCTGTTTGGATTCTGCGATGAAACAACACTCCACAAACCCATCCCGGCACCGCCCTGGGCGCGCCACTGCCCCGGCGCAACCCTGAAAGGAAATGCACTATGTCCAGCAGCATTGAACAGGCCGCACCTTTGGTGCAAGCGCTTGAGCGCCCCTACCAACACGGGTTTGTGACAGACGTTGAATCAGACGCCCTGCCTCCGGGTCTGGATGAAGACACGATTCGTGCCATTTCACTGCGCAAACGTGAACCCGCGTTTTTGCTGCAGTGGCGGCTGGCCGCATTCAAGCGCTGGCAGAGCATGGAGCCCCCGGCCTGGGGACGCTTGCAGGTCGATGCCATCGACTTCCAGGCGCTTTGCTACTACTCAGCGCCCAAATCCCTCAAAGATGGCCCCAAGAGCCTGGCCGAAGTAGACCCCAAGCTGCTCGAAACCTACGAAAAACTCAATGTACCGCTGCACGAACGCGCCCGCCTGGCCGGGGTAGCGGTGGACGCTGTTTTTGATTCTGTCTCCGTAGGGACCACCTTCCGCGAGCAACTGGCCGAGGTGGGCGTGATCTTCTGCTCGTTCTCACACGCCGTGGAGCACCATCCAGAACTGATTGAACGCTACCTCGGCACCGTGGTGCCTGTGGCGGACAACTTTTATGCCGCACTCAATTCGGCGGTGTTTTCCGACGGCTCTTTCGTCTACATCCCTAAGGGGGTGCGTTGTCCCATGGAGCTGTCATCGTACTTTCGCATCAACGCACGCAACACAGGCCAGTTCGAGCGCACCCTGATCATTGCCGAGGAAGGCAGCCATGTGAGCTACCTGGAGGGCTGCACGGCCCCCCAGCGCGACGAACACCAGTTGCACGCCGCTGTGGTGGAACTGGTCGCGCACGACGACGCTTACATCAAGTATTCCACCGTGCAGAACTGGTACCCCGGCGATGAACAGGGGCGCGGTGGCATTTACAACTTTGTGACCAAACGCGGGCTGTGCGCAGGGCAACGCTCGCACATTGCCTGGACGCAGATCGAAACCGGCTCGGCCATCACCTGGAAATACCCCAGCGTGGTGCTGCGCGGCGATGACTCGCGGGGCGAATTCCACTCCATCGCGGTATCCAACCACTACCAGCAGGCCGACACCGGCACCAAGATGATCCACCTGGGGCGCAATACCAAGAGCCGCATCGTCTCCAAGGGCATCAGCGCGGGCCATGCCCACAACAGCTACCGGGGCCTGGTACGCGTGAACGGGGGCGCCGCCGGCGCGCATAACCACACGCAATGCGACTCGCTGCTCATCGGCCCGGACTGCGGGGCGCATACCTTTCCCTATATCGACACGGCGCGCAGCGATGCCGTGGTGGAGCACGAGGCCACCACCACCCGCATCTCCGAAGAACGGCTTTTTTATTGCCAGCAGCGCGGCATTGATCCGCAAGAAGCCACGGCGCTCATCGTGGGCGGCTTCTGCCAGGCCGTACTGGAAGAGCTGCCGATGGAATTTGCCCTGGAAGCCAAGGCCCTGCTGGCGGTGTCGCTGGAAGGCGCCGTGGGTTAATGGGGAAAAATTCAATAAAACAGCCTCTAGACCATGTACAGCAAGCGCAAGCAGCTATCAAATTTATAAAGGAAATCCCATGACAACCCACAGCCCCCTGCTCCAAGTGCGTGACCTGCGCGTGCAAATCGGTGAGCGCAACATCCTTAAATCCGTCTCTCTCGACGTGCCTGCGGGTTCCTTGGTGGTGCTGATGGGCGCCAACGGCAGCGGCAAAAGCACCTTGGGCTTGACGCTTGCGGGTCACCCGCAGTACCGCGTCACATCCGGCCAAGTGCAACTGGACGGCCAGGATCTGCTGGCCCTGAACGCACACGAACGTGCCCGCGCCGGGCTGTTTGTGTCGTTCCAGTCGCCCCCTGACATCCCGGGTGTCAAGAACAACCTGTTTATCCGCAGCGCCCTCAACGCCGTGCGCGAAGCCCGGGGCCAGGAGCCGCTGGATGCGTTCGACTTCCTGGCCAGCGCCCGCACTGCAGCGCAGCAGCTCGGCCTGCCCGAGGCCATGCTGGCGCGTCCGGTCAATGAAGGCTTCTCGGGCGGCGAGCGCAAGCGCAACGAGCTGCTGCAACTGGCCCTGCTGCAGCCGCGCCTGGCTTTCCTGGACGAAATCGACTCGGGTATGGATGTCGATGGCGTGCGGGCCGTGGTACAGCTTGTGCACCAACTGCGCGCCAAGGGAACGGCCTTGGTGGTGATCTCCCACTACCTGCACCTGATCGAATCGCTGGAACCCGATGCCGTGCTGCGGCTGGACCAAGGCTGCATCGCAGAAACAGGAGGGCTGGAGCTGGCACGCAGCATCGCCCAGACCGGTTTTGCCCGCAGCCCCGAACTGGCGGAGGCCTGAGCCATGAACACCGCCAAAGCCGATGCGCTGACCGCCCGTGAACACCTGGCCGTGCGCGGCTGGATTGCCCCACGCAACGAATCTTTTCGCCACCTGCCACCCCCCCAGCGCGCGCCTGGCTGGGAGACGGCGCACAGGCCAACCCGGCAAGTTGCGATGCCTCGCCCCTCGCTGGCGCAGGCTGGACGCTGCACCCCGTGGGCGACACGCTGCAATGCAGCGTTGCCGCTCGCTGGCTCGATGCCAGCGACCCGCAACAGCGGGCAGAGCTTTTTGGCGGCCTGGTCCAGCCCGGCGACAGCGACGCCGCCCCTTTTGCCTGGGCGCACCGTGCGCTGTGCCGCCAGGGCTTGCGCCTGCGTGTGGGCGCGATGCCCGAAGAAGGCTCCGGCAAAACTGTGTGGCTGCACCTGCATCACCAACCACGCAGCACCGTGGAGGCCCCTTTGCTGGTGGTGGACGTGCCCGATGGCGTGCGCTGCGTACTCATCGAAACCCACGACCGCGAACCCGCGCAATGCCAGCGCAGCGTGACGCAGAACCTGCATGTGCACCTGCATCTGGGCCAAGGCGCCATGCTGCAGCACCTGCGCATCACCGCACCCGCCGCGGGCGACCAGGTGGCCCACCTGGTGCATGCCCGGCTGGGCCAAGGAGCGCACTATGCGCAGGCCTTGGTGGCTTCTGGCAGCCAGTACCACCTCCAGCGCACGGTGCTGGACCTGCAGGGCACCCGCGCCAGCGCGCGCACGGGTGCTGTACTGTTCGCCCATGCGGTGGTGCTGGAACAGCAGGTGCACACTGCCCACAACGCCGCCCGCACCGAAAGTGCGGTGGAAACGCTGGTGCTGGCCAGCGGCCAGGCGCATGCCGTGGTCAACGCACACACCCGCATCGCCCCGGGGGCAGACGATGCCACCGTGCGCCAGCGCCTGAACGGCATCCCCCTGGCAGGCGAGCCCCGGTTGGTGCTGCGCCCGCACCTTGAAATACTGCACGACAAGGTGCAGGCTGCACACGGCGCCACCTGGGGCGCCTTGCCTGAAGACGCCTTGTTCTACGCCCGCCAGCGCGGTCTGGACGAAACCAGTGCGCGTGCACTCATCATTGAAGGCATGGCCACGGCCCTGCTGGAACGCTGCTTCGACGACCCGGAAACGCTGGCCACCCTGATGGCCGATGGCTTGCTGGCGCGCACCATCGCGCAGCAGTTGGAGGCGCACCATGGGTGATCTGCAGTTTCCGCAAACACCGTCTCTGACAGCTGATTCCGTGGTGCATGGCCTGCGCGACCTGTTTCCGGTGCTGCAGCAGCGCATTCAGGGCGGCGCACTGGCCTACCTCGACAACGCTGCCACCACACAAATGCCGCTGCAGGTACTGTCGGCCATGCGCCATTTCGAGGAGAAAGACCGCGCCAATATCCATCGCGGCGTGCACACCTTGAGCCAACGCGCCACCGACGCCTTTGAACAGGCGCGCAGCGATCTGAAGCGTTTCGTCGGCGCAAGCGCGGCGCATGAACTGGTCTTTACGTCGGGCACCACCGAATCGCTGAACCTGGTGGCCCAGGGGCTCTGGGCCGGTGGCACGGGCCCAGCATGGCTGCGCCCGGGGGACGAGATCATCGTCAGTGGCCTGGAACACCACGCCAATCTGGTGCCATGGCAACAGATTGCACGGCGCAGCGGCGCCAGCCTGCGCATCTTGCTGCCCGATGCGCAGGGCCGTCTGCACACCGACGACCTGGCCCGCCTGCTGACACCGCGCACGCGGGTTTTCGCGATCACTGCCTGCGCCAACGCGACCGGCGAGCGCCCTCCGTATGAAGACCTGCTGGCCCTGGCAGCGCAGGCGGGCGCGCTCACCGTGCTGGATGCTGCGCAGGCCATGGCACACGCCGCGCCCAACTTGTCGCAGCTTGACTGCGATTTCATGGCCTTTTCAGGCCACAAAATGTATGGCCCCATGGGTATCGGCGCCCTGGTGGGAAAGCGCACCGCGCTCGAGCGCCTGATGCCCCTGCGCCTGGGCGGCGACATGGTGGAATGGGTGACGTACGAAGATGCCGGTTTCGCCGGTCTGCCTGCCCGGCTGGAGGGCGGTACGCCCCATGTGGCCGGCGCCGTGGGCATGGCGGCGGCGGCGGCTTTCATCGACGAGGTTGGGCGCGACGTGATCGATGCCCATGTGCATGCACTGCGGGCGCATGCCGCCGCGGGCCTCGCCGCCATCGAGGGCATCACGGTGCTGGCGCCGCACGCTACACGCTCGGCCCTGGTGTCGTTCGTCGCCCGCAATGTGCACCCGCACGACATAGGCACGCTGCTTGATGGGCAAGGCATTGCAGTGCGCACCGGCCACCACTGCGCACAGCCGCTGCTGGAGCACCTGGGCGTTGGCCCGACCACACGCGCCTCGTTCGCCGTTTACAACACCCACGACGAAGTGGAACGCCTGCTGGCAGGCGTGGTCCGCGCACTGGAGATGCTGAAGTGAAACACCACCCTATGTCGCTTTGCTCCTGGGCTCTGCCAGTTTTCTGTGTCGTGGATGCCGCGCAACGCAATGGAGACCTGAAATGAACACCCCGGACAATGACCTGTACCAGGACGTGGTGGTGGAACACAAACGCGCACCGCGCAACTTTGGCCACCTTGCCCACCCCACCCACCAGGCACGCGGTACCAACCCGCAATGCGGCGACAACATTGCCGTGGAACTGGACATTCGCCAGGGCCATGTGCACGACATCCGCTTCCACGGACAGGGCTGCGCCATCTGCATGGCATCGGCTTCCATGATGAGCGAAGCCATCAAAGGCCAGGAAGTGGCAGTGGCGCGGCAGTTGCAGCAGCAGTTCCGCGCCGTACTGACCGGCGAGACCGATCCTGAAAACGCCCATCTGGGCAAACTCATCAGCCTGGCCGGGGTACGACGCTACCCCAGCCGCATCAAATGCGCCCTGCTCGGCTGGCACGCCCTCATGCATGCCCTGGCGCAGGAAGCAGACAACACAAGCGTGGCAACGCCCCACGCGGAGAAAACACCATGATGAAGCGCCAACGCGAAGATGTCCTGGTCCGCCGTTCGGTGTGCGTCGAGCGCATTCCCGATGGCTCACCCATTGATCTGGAAGCAGGCACCCTGGCGCAAATCACGCAAGCGTTGGGCTCTTCTTTTACCTTGGTGGTCGAAGGCCAACTGGTGCGCCTGCGCGGTACGGACGCCGATGCCATCGGAAAAAAAGAGCCTGCAGCGCTGGCACTGCCTGAGGTCGTCGAGGCGAAGGATGTCAGCGATCTCGTCTGGCAGACGCTGCGCACCTGCTACGACCCGGAGATTCCGGTCAACATCGTGGAACTGGGGCTGATCTACCGCTGCGTGCTGGAGCCGCTGGAAGATACCGAAAAAGTGCGCGTCGTGATCGATATGACGCTGACCGCCCCCGGCTGCGGCATGGGTGAAGCCATTGCCAACGAGGTGTGCGACAAGGTTTTGGCCCTGCCCCGGGTGGGCGAGATCACGGTCAACATGGTGTTCGATCCGCCCTGGAATCGCTCCATGATGTCCGAGGCGGCCCTGCTATCCCTCGGACTGTAAAAACGACCCCTGCCCACCACCAGAGTGGGCAGGATGGCACACATCAACCGCCGCAGGCGCCGCCCGAGCAGCAAGAACCCGCTTCTTCGGTCACCTTGGCCTCGAGCTTGCTGATCAGCACCCGCCACTGTGCCGGGCCCGACTCCAGGTAGGCCCACTGGACCTGGCCTGGCGCACGGGATTCCAGCTGGTGACGCAGTGGCACGGGGTCGTGGTCGTTCACGATCTGCAGAGCCTCGCCCGCGCGCATCGCATCAAACTTCCCAAAAATCTGCACATGGCGCTCACGCGGCTCGAGGGTGCGTACATCGATCACAGGGGACTGGGTAGGAAGCATGGAGAAGCCTTTCTAGGCAAACGGAGGATAAAAATACGGGAACGCACTGTGCGTTCCCTGGGCACAAAACGAGACAGGCGGCTTTTCAGCCGTCCTTGCCATCCAGCCGGGTCTGGGCAAGCCAGGGGGTGTAAATCACAAGGTAGATCGCAAACGCCACGCACCATGCCGCGGCTGCAATGGCCAGGGCCATGCCATACCACTGCGGCACAGCGATCGGCAGCAAGACACGCAGCACGGTCGCCCCCATCACCAGGGCATAGGCCAGCACCTCGGCACGGCTGGCCTGCAGGGGCCGCCCGGTATGGCCGCGTGCAGTGCGGGTGATCATGCCGATGATCAACCCGCCCGTGGTTCCCACAGCAAAAGCGTGTACCGCCGCCGACGCTACCACCCAGCCTACCTGGGCCATGGCCAGCAGTACAAAGCCCACAGCAATCCAGGCATAGGAGGCATGCAGAATCCACAAAATGGGGCGCTTGCGCGTGACCAGCGGGTGCCACTTCCACAAACGCACAGCATGCGCCACAGCGGCCAATACGCAGGCCACCAGAGTCCACAGACCCGCCGGGGCAAACACCCACAGCGCCAAGGCCAGCGCGGTCACTGCCAGCGTGCCCAGTTCAAAACGGCGAGACACTGTAATCACCAGCCCCGGAGTCACGCTCTTGGTAAACATGGGCACGACCCGCCCTGTCATGACGCATTCGATCATCACGATCAACGCCAGGCCGGCATACAGCGGCGAGAGAGGCGGCAAGTCGATCACACCCGTGGCGGCCAGGTGGAATGCGAGGTTGGCCAACGACATCAGCAAGAGAATGGAGATGAGCGGTATGTTGCGCTTGTTTCCCGATTTCAGCAGGACCCGCAAGAGGATGCCGGCCACGATCGGCAGCAACGCCACATCCAGCACCGCATACACCGCGTAGGGCGCAGTCACTGCAGCCACGCGCGCCGCCAGCCACAGCAAAGCCAGCGCCCCCAGAACCGCCCCGCGCGGCGTGGGCAGCCCGGTCCATGCCTTCACCGCCGTCAGCAAGAAGCCGACGATGACGCCTGCCGCAAAGCCGAACAGCATCTCGTGCGCATGCCAGAGCAAGGGGCTGATGGGCAGATCCAGGCGTGCATGCCCCAGAAACACGGCAATCCACAACGGCACCGACAGGCAGGCCAGGAGCGCTGCTCCCAGATAAAACGGACGAAATCCCAAGCGCAGCAAAGGCCAACCCTGAAGAACAGCGGGAGGTTGTGCCTGCGCGGCTGGGGTCAGTAAGGGCGAAATGGGTTGATTCATGGAGGCATGACCACAGCACCTGCCTTCAGGAGCTCATGGTCTACAAAAGATTCATTTTATCTGAATCTTAATACCTATCAGCCCGCAATGCAATCCCCACGCCCTCAAGTGATGGGATGGACTCCCCCGTCTTTTTGCGCAACATTTGCGTCCTGGTTTTCATTGGCGTGGAGATCAGGTTGTTCAACGTAAGGAGTCCGACATGAATGCTACTACCGTTGCCGTCGATCTTGCAAAGTCCGTGTTTCAACTCGCCGTGGCCGATGATCAATGGCGCGTGGTTGAAACCCATCGCCTCACCCGCACCCAGTTTGAGCGCTGGTTTGTCAACCGTGACGTTTCCCTGGTCATCATGGAAGCCTGTGGCTCAGCCCACCACTGGGGACGCTGGCTCAACGGCCTGGGCATCGAGGTGCGCTTGCTACCCGCCCAGTACATCCGTGCCTACGTCAAGCGCAACAAGACCGATGCTGCCGATGCGGCAGCGCTGCTGGAAGCCGCCCGTGCTTCCGACATGCGCCCGGTGCGCATCAAGTCGGTGGAACAACAGGCCTTGCAGGGTATGCACCGCATCCGCAGCCTTTGGATGGGTACCCGCACCTCGCGCATCAATGCCCTTCGTGGGTTCTGCCGTGAGTTTGGCATTGCCATCCCAGTGGGAGCACGCACCGGCATTGAAGCAATCAGCCGTGTGCTGGCCGACCCCAACACGGCCGTGCCGGACTTGATTCGCGGCACCGCCAAGTTGTTGATTGAGGAGATTCGTCTTTTGGAAGCACGCATTGCCCAACTGGAGCGCGAGTTGGCTGCGCTGGCCAGGCTCAGCCCGGCCTGCACTACGCTGCTGTCGATTCCCGGTATTGGCCTGCTGACCGCGACTGCGATGGTGGCAGCTACATCCGGTGATGTGAGCCACTTCAAGGATGCTAGGCATTTCTCCAGCTGGTTTGGGCTGACACCGAAAGAGTACAGCTCGGGTAATTCCCGCTACCTGGGGCACATCTCCAAGAAAGGGGACCGCTACTTGCGTATGTTGCTCACGCATGGCGCCAGGAGCGTGCTGCGCGCCTCCAAGGTGGCGGATAACGCGGGGCGCGAGGTCTGTGGGGTGCGCCGCTGGGCACTGGATGTGCAAGCCCGCAGCAATCACAACAAGGCGGCGTGCGCGCTGGCGAACAAACTGGCGCGGATTTGTTATGCCACGCTGCGCGACAAGGTGGCGTTTGATGAACCTACCGTGCGCCTAGGCAAGAAGATCAGCAGGGAGAGTTTTGCGATGCCCGCTTGAATGCCAACATCCAAAACAGCCGTTATCGAGAAGAAACTGAACACCCATCCACGCTTGTGACGAGATTGATCGACCATCATGGCCAATAGGGTTCACCCCACACCGATAGACGCCGATAACTCTTCCGGCAGCTTGCCTGCCGTTCGTAGCGACTGGCGCATTGGTGACGCAGATTCCATGTCGGCACGGGACAAATACGATCCCATTTTAGATGCCGGATATACGACTGCAGGCGCTTCCCCAACAACCAAAATATCGATCAGTTTCTTGAACTTGTGGGGGAGTCCATATAAGACGGTTAGATTGATGACACGCCCTAGAAGCTCTCCCAGTCATCGTCGCCTTTGCCTTGGACCGGCGCCGGTGGCACTGCAGATGGGGGTATAGGCCGGGCCTTGGGCGGAGCCGACGGTTTGGGCGCGGGCGCCTTCAAACCCGGCGCCTTGCTCCGTGCAGGCGCCGCAACAGGAGGCTGCTTTGCCAGCGCAGGGCGCGCGGGTGGTGTCGCTGCCCGGGCAGGCGTGGCAGGGCTGTGTGCCAGCTTGAAGACCGCTACAGACTGCACCAGCTCTCCAGCCTGGCTATTGAGGCTACTGGCCGCCGCTGCCATTTGCTCCACCAAAGCAGCATTTTGCTGCGTGGCCTGGTCCATCTGCGTGACCGCTTCGCCCACCTGCGCCACCCCTGAGCTTTGCTCGCTGCTCGCGGCACTGATCTCACCCATGATGTCGGTCACCCGCCGAATCGCCGCCACCACTTCGGTCATCGTCGCTCCCGCCTTGTCCACCTGGGCGTTGCCTTGCTCCACGCGCTCGACACTGGCAGAAATCAAGTTCTTGATCTCCTTGGCCGCCTCGGCGCTGCGCCCCGCCAGGCTGCGTACTTCGCTGGCCACGACGGCAAAGCCCCGCCCCTGCTCGCCCGCGCGGGCGGCTTCCACCGCAGCGTTCAAGGCCAGGATGTTGGTCTGAAAGGCAATGCCGTCGATCACGCCAATGATGTCGGCGATCTTCTGGCTGCTGGTATTGATGCCCTTCATGGTTTCCACCACCTGGGCCACCACTTCGCCGCCCTGCTGCGCCACGCTCGATGCATTCACTGCCAGCTGATTGGCCTCGCGGGCGTTGTCGGCGTTCTGGCGCACCGTGCTGCTCAGCTCTTCCATGGACGCCGCTGTCTCTTCCAGTGCACTGGCCTGCTGCTCTGTGCGTGCCGACAGGTCGTGGTTGCCCTGGGCAATCTCGGCGCTCGCCGTTGCTACGTTCTCGGAACCTTCACGCACCCGTGTCACGATGCTGGCCACGTTGTCGCGCATGGATTGAATGCCGTGCATCACACTGGTCTCATCCTTGCTCTGAGGCATATCCACCGCCAGATCGCCTTGCGCAATGCGGTGCGTGATGGCATTGAGCAAAGAGGGTTCTCCCCCCAACTGCCGCAGGATGCTGCGCGCAATCCAGAAACCAATCAAACCCAGGCCCAGGGCCAGAAGCACTGCGACCCCACCCGCCTCGCCCAACCGCTGCAAGAAGGTCGCCTGTACCGTATCAACGTACACGCCGGAGCCCACAATCCAGCCCCAGGGTGCAAAACCTTTGACGTAGGCCGCTTTTTCCACCGGCACATCGCTGCCCGGCTTGGGCCACAGATAGTCCACAAAACCAGCACCATCCTTTTGCACCACCTTGACAAACTCTACATAGAGGTATTTGCCCGTAGGATCCTTGCGCTGGCTTTGGTCCTTGCCCTCCATGTCTGGAACGATGGGATGCATAACCACCTTGGGCTGCATGTCATTGATCCAGAAATATTCGGTTTTGTTGTAGCGCAGTGCCCGTACCGCATCCATCGCGCGCTGCTTGGCTTCGTCGTCGGTGATGGTGCCCTTGGTCGCCTGCGCGTGGTAGTAGGCAATCACGCCATGGGCGGTTTCCACGGCCTGGCGTACGCTGGCTTGGCGCTCCTGCAGGATCAGGCTGCGCTCAGACACCATGATGATGGCCACCAGGGCGAGCATGGCCAGCATGGCAGCCCCCACCAACCACCCGAGTCGCCGGGAAACACTGAGCTGGCTGAACGAAATCATAAAAATTTTCCTGGTTGGGGTCGCGTAGGCAGTTATCTTATGCCGCCGCCCACACAAGTCGCATGAGCGACAGAAAAAAGTCACGATACCGTTTTTTTCTCCGGTTTACGAGAGGTCATCTACCGTTGTGCAGCATGGGTAACGAATGTCCAACCCACCGCTACGGCCCCAGGCACATCCCCGTCTTCATTGGAAGGCTTTGCCCACTTGACAGCGTCATACCCCTGGAAAAATGCCAGTTCGCCTGCCTTTGATTGCCCTGGAGACCTGATGCCCTTGAACAGCACCCTCCCGGGAACGCACCCACGCCATACCGCTGCCCGGCCTGCACTTGCTGTGCCATGGAATTTCGCACACCCTGGGAACTGGGAGCCGTACTCACGGCGTGGCCCTTGCTGCAGCGTGCATCACTGGGCGATGGCCATTCGGTCATCGTCTTTCCGGCCCTGACGGCCGGGGACCCCGGTGGGCTATGGCCAACCGCCTGAGCCAGCCCCATGGCCCGGGCACGGCTCGCGGCGCTGATCTCACCCATGATGTCCATGACACTGCGGATATCCGTCACAACTTCGGTCATGGTGGTCCCGGTTTTATCCACCAGGGCGCTGCCCTGCCCTACACCGCCTGCGCTCGAGCAGCACAACGCCTGCCACGCAGCAAACGGCCAAAAAATAAATTTTTGATAGCCGCTAACGCTTACGGCATCAGCGCAAAAGGCTAAAAACACTGCACATCTAAATGGCGGCTCACCCGTCGATAAGCAACCCATCATTGCTGGATGCCCCATGAAAAAAGCATGCAGAAGTCGCCTTCTGCATGCTTTTGAGTGGGGCAGCACAGTGTCACTGACACTGCGCCTGGCACCTGGCACCTGGCGTCAGGCCTTGGCCTTCTCGTAGTTGGCCAGGCCGTCCACGATTTCCTTGTGTGCGGCTTCGATGCCTTCCCAGCCCAGCACCTTGACCCACTTGCCCTCTTCCAGGTCCTTGTAGTGCTCGAAGAAGTGGCTCAGGGCCTTGAGGCGTGCGGGGTTCACGTCTTCAATGTTCTTCCAGGCGGAGTACATACCCAGCACCTTGTTCGTGGGTACAGCCAGCACCTTGCCGTCAATGCCGGCTTCGTCTTCCATCTTCAGGATGCCCAGCGCACGGCAAGGCACGACCACGCCGGGGTGCAGTGGGTAGGGAGTAATGACCAGTACGTCCACCGGGTCGCCGTCACCGCTGAGGGTGCGCGGCACATAGCCATAGTTGGAGGGGTAGTACATCGCCGTCGTCATGAAACGGTCGACGAAGATGGCGCCCGACTCCTTGTCCACTTCGTACTTGATCGGGTCGGAGTCCATGGGAATCTCGATGACCACGTTGAAGGATTCGGGAACATTCTTGCCAGGGGTGACGCTATTGAGGGACATGGTGGTCGTTCGCGTTGAAGTTTGATGAGGATTAAAGAATTCAGGTCGGGATTAACCCTCATTTTACCGGCGCGCCCCTTTCTTGGCGCTTGCACGCCATTTTTCAGGGTAAATTGACCGCGTTGGCCAATCGTCTCCCGGTATGGGGCACGAGGAAGCAACGCAGCGGAGACATTCCCCATGCGTTGTGTCTCCTCCCGTGCGAAACAACACCCTGGAGATACAAGAATGGCTGGAAATACAGCGCTGACTTCCCCTCTCATCCTCGCCCTGGTCTGTGGGCTGATCGCCGTGGCCTACGGCATCTGGGCCCGAGGCTGGATTCTTTCCAAAGACGCGGGCAACGCCCGCATGCAAGAGATTGCCGCCGCCATCCAGGCGGGGGCCGCCGCCTATCTGGCGCGGCAGTACAAGACCATTGCCATCGTCGGCGTGGTGCTGGCCGTGCTCATCGGCATCTTTCTGGACAGCAAGACGGCCATTGGCTTTGTCATTGGCGCCGTGCTCTCGGGCGCCTGCGGCTTCATCGGCATGAACGTGTCGGTGCGTGCCAACGTGCGCACCGCGCAGGCCGCCACGCAGGGCATCGGCCCGGCGCTCGATGTCGCCTTTCGCGGCGGCGCCATCACCGGCATGCTGGTGGTGGGCCTGGGCCTGCTGGGGGTCACCGGTTTTTATTGGTTCCTGGTGGGCAGCAACCCGGTGGCAGACCACACACTGGCCAATCTGCTCAACCCGCTGATCGGCTTTGCCTTTGGCTCGTCGCTGATTTCCATCTTTGCGCGCCTGGGCGGCGGCATCTTCACCAAAGGCGCCGACGTGGGTGCCGACCTGGTGGGCAAGGTCGAGGCCGGCATCCCCGAGGACGACCCGCGCAACCCCGCCGTGATCGCCGACAACGTGGGCGACAACGTGGGCGACTGTGCCGGTATGGCCGCCGACTTGTTCGAAACCTACGCCGTCACGCTGATTGCCACCATGGTGCTGGGCGCATTGATGCTGACCGCTGCCCCAGTGAGCGCCGTGATGTACCCACTGGCGCTGGGTGCGGTCTCCATCGTGGCATCCATCATTGGCTGCTTCTTCGTCAAGGCCTCGCCGGGAATGAAGAACGTGATGCCAGCGCTCTACAAGGGCCTGGCGATTGCCGGGGTGCTTTCGCTGATTGCCTTCTGGTTCGTTACCGCCTGGATCATTCCCGACAACGCCCTGGGCGGCACGGGCGCGCAGATGAAGCTGTTTGGCGCATGCGCCACCGGCCTGGTGCTCACCGCAGCGCTGGTCTGGATCACCGAGTACTACACCGGCACGCAGTACAAGCCGGTGCAGCACATTGCACAGGCCTCCACCACAGGCCACGGTACCAACATCATTGCCGGCCTGGGCGTTTCCATGCGCTCCACCGCCTGGCCGGTGATCTTTGTCTGCGCCGCCATCCTGGTGTCGTACTCGCTCGCTGGGTTGTTCGGCATTGCCGTGGCGGCCACCTCCATGCTCAGCATGGCGGGCATCGTGGTGGCGCTGGACGCCTACGGGCCGATTACCGACAACGCTGGCGGCATTGCCGAAATGGCCGAAATGCCCAGCAGCGTGCGTGACATCACCGACCCGCTGGACGCCGTGGGCAACACCACCAAGGCCGTGACCAAGGGCTACGCCATTGGTTCGGCCGGTCTTGCATCACTGGTGCTTTTTGCCGACTACACGCACAAGCTCGAAAGCTATGGCCAGGCGATTACTTTCAACCTGTCCGACCCCATGGTCATCGTCGGCCTGTTCATCGGCGGCCTGATTCCCTACCTGTTCGGTGCCATGGCCATGGAAGCCGTGGGCCGCGCAGCTGGCGCCGTGGTGGTGGAAGTGCGCCGCCAGTTCCGCGATATCAAGGGCATCATGGAAGGCACGGCCAAGCCCGAATACGGCAAAGCCGTGGACATGCTGACCAGCGCTGCCATCAAGGAAATGATCGTCCCCAGCCTGCTGCCCGTGGTGGTGCCGATTGTGGTTGGCCTGCTGCTCGGCCCCAAGGCCCTGGGCGGCCTGCTGATGGGCACCATCGTCACCGGCCTGTTCGTCGCCATTTCCATGTGTACCGGCGGCGGTGCCTGGGACAACGCCAAGAAATACATCGAAGACGGCCACCACGGCGGCAAGGGCTCAGAGGCGCACAAGGCCGCCGTCACCGGCGACACCGTGGGTGACCCCTACAAAGACACCGCTGGCCCGGCTGTGAACCCGCTGATCAAGATCATCAACATCGTGGCGCTGCTCATCGTGCCGCTGGTGGTGAAGTTCCACGCCGGCTGAAGGTACTGCCCAGGCGGCCTGACTACTGAAACGGCTGCTGACCAAAGGGGCTTTGCGCCCCTTTTTCGATGAGTCCGTGACAATGGCCGCGCAACCGATACCGTTTGGCCGAAAGCGACGCCTTCAAACCCGCGCAACATGGCACCACGACTACGAAATGGGCCCATGAACCACGCTACTTCATCCTCCGCCGGTCCCGACATCGCGCTCTACCACCAGGTCGTGCGCGTCTCCTTGGCGCATTCCGGCCATCTTTTGGAGCGCGTCATCGAATCCGCCCGCAGGGCTCTGCAAGCACGCGAAGACCAGGCCCGCACCCCCGGCGAGAGCCACAGCATCATGCACGCGCGGCAGCACCTCGTCCGTGTCGGCTCCGTCATGTGCGAGCGATTTCCTGGCGCCCTGGAGAAAGCCGTAGCCAAAGGTGCTGACCGAGAGCAGCCCGCGACACGGTCGCTTTTTTCGGTCCAGTTTGACGAGCTGGAGCTGATGGACGAGTCACAAATCAGCGAGAGCGTCGAGCGTGCGCGTGCAAGGCAGGTGCTCGCCGAAGCCGTGGCAACGCCCTTGGCCGATCTGAACGCGCTCATGAGCGCAGCGCAAGGCCAATCCACCGTGGACCCCGGGCACAACCCCCTGCAACCCGAGCTATTTCTGCAGGCCCTACAAACCGTGGTCGGGCAGATGCAGCCGTCCGAGCAGGTGCGGCGGGACTGGATGGGGCACTTGGCCGAGGCGATGGGCAAAGAGCTTATGGCCCTGTATCTCCAGTTGATCGGGCAGTTGCAGGAAAGCGGCATCAAGCCTGCCGGTTTTGCGGTTCGCCAGCAAGGCGGCAACTACGTCTACGTGAAGCCCGTGGGTGCAGAAGGCCACGCTCCCGGGTTCGGTCCGGAATCCGCACAGTGGCGTACGGACGGCACACATACACCCGCGCAGCATGCCCCCGCACCAGCAACCGCCCCCACCCAAACCCTGCTGACGCTGCACCAGTTGCACCGCCTGCTGACAGGCGAGCTAACCGATGGCCCAGCACCCGAAATGCCTTTCTCTGAACGGTTTTCGCGCGAGTTCGAAAGCACCTCCGACCGCACGGCGGCACCCGCACCGGACTTTGACATCACCGTGCCGGCGGCTTTTGAAGCGCTCCAGGAAATGAACCAGGTGGATCGCATGATGGAGCGGCTGGGCAGCCGGGGCCCGCAGGCCTTGGCGGCCCCGTTGGCTGCAACCACCACGGCGCCACACAAAGCGGGGCTTGGCCAGGCCTTGAGCATGGAAGTGATGGCGCTCATGCTGGACAACATCGAACGCGATGACCGTCTGCTCTGGCCAGTGCAGCAGCTCGTCAAGTCGCTGGAACCTGCCCTCTTGAAACTGGCGCTGGCAGACCCGCGATTTTTCAGTGACAAGGACCATCCCGCACGCCGTCTGTTGCAGGAGATGACAGACCGCAGCCTGGCCTTTGACAGCCTCGAAGCCCAAGGCTTCGAGAGTTTCATGCAGCCACTGATCGATGTGGTGGGTCCATTGACGCAGTCGCCCATTGAAGACCAGGAACCGTTTGCACATGCCCTGGAACAATTGCTGGGCGCCTGGGCCGCGCGCGAGAAAAAGCACGAAGACGAGCGCCTGCGTGCCATCGAAGCCCTGCGCCATGCCGAGCAACGCAACCTGCTCGCCGCCAGGATGGCGCGGGAGATTCGGCTACTGCCCCAAATCGACGCGATCCCGGCCGAAGTGGCGCGCTTTCTGCTGGGCCCCTGGATCCAGGTGATGGCCCAGGCCCGTCTGGATGACCACAGCGGCAGCAACGACCCGGGCCGCTTCCGGGAGGCGGTGGACGCGCTGATCTGGAGTGCACAACCCCAGCTCACCCGCATCAACGTGGCCCGCCTCGCCCGCCTCTTGCCCAAGCTGCTCTCCCGACTACATGAAGGCCTTAACGCCATTGACTACCCACCTGCGAAGACGCGCACGTTCTTCGAGCTGCTGATGCAATTGCACCAGCAGGCCTTTGTACCCGGCAGCACGGCACCAATCCCGCCCCACACGCCCTCAGCCCCTGCACACAAAAATGTGCCCACGCTGGAGGCGGACGAACCCTGGATTGCACCGTCTGAAGTGGCGGAATCCGGGTTCATGGACGAACCCTCGGGCACCCAGCCAACAAACCCTGGCGGCGAAACAGCCCACAGCCCGGCCATGGGCGCTGTGCAAGGCCTGGAGATCGATGTCGGAACCTGGGTCAACCTCCTGGTGGAGGACAAATGGGAGCGCACGCAGCTATCGTGGATAGGATCCCATGGCAACCTGTTCCTGTTCACCAACGCCTACGGCCATACCCAATCGATGACCAGGCGACTGCTCGATAAGCTGCTCGCCCGTGGCTCCCTGCGGGTCATTTCCGGGCAGACTGTGGTGGCGGGCGCGCTCGACGCCGTGGCACAAGCCGCCCTGCGCAACAGCCTGGACACAGGCGAGTAGCCGGCTTTTCACGCACGGTGCATGTGCATCACCCATCGGCGCCTCGCGCAGCTTCTTTTGTCGGCCTAAAACTCTGAAGAAATGGCCGCCTGTAGCAAGGCACTCGCCGGGGCGACCAATACTTGCATGTCGTCCACGCGCCCTTGCTCGATGGCCTGCAGCACCAGTTCGTGAATGCCACCCACCACCGCCAGCGCCATGGTGGGCTGCAGCGGTGACTTGCGCAGGCGTGCGCCGGGGCGCTGGTTCACCACCTCCAGCATCAGGTCGGCCAACTGGCCATGCACACGGCGGCGCACCGCCAGTCCCGCAGCGCCCAAACCCAGGATATCGATGAACAGCGTGCGCAGCAGCACCGGGCGGCGTGAGAGCGCCGCCAGATAGGCCGCCATGGCCTGCTCCACCTGCACCTGCCATTCGCTGTGCGGGTCGATCGCAGCGCGCAGCGCGGCCGTGGCCTCGTCGGTGGCTGCAACGTACAGCGCCATCAAGCATTCAGCCTTGTCGGCGAAATGCTCGTAAAAAGTGCGCCGCGACACGCTGGCCTCGCGCACCACGTCTGCAATGGTGGTCTCGGCGTAGCCTTTTTCCGCCACACAGCGCGCCATGCCGTCCAGCAGGCGGGCACGGTGCCCGGTGGGATCGTTGCAGTCTGCGTTCATGGTCATTTCATTCCCCGGAACAATCGGTACTTGACAGTACCACAACTTTCTTCGATGATTCGTGTCGTTTGGTACTAGTCAGTACCGCTCGTTGAATCACCGCCCAACGGCCCACCCATGACACCGCATCTCACGCCCCGTGCGCACTTTCTCACCAGCGTCGCTGCGCTGTGCCTGCTGGCCCAGCCCGCTCTCGCGGCCCCCATGGACTTCGGCACCGCACTGCAGCACATGGCAGCATCGTCCGACCGCCTCGCTGCATCGCGCCAGGCCGTGGACAGCGCCGCCTGGCAGCGCCGCGCGGTCGAAAGCCTGGGCGGTCTGAGTGTCAGCCTGACCGGCGCTGCCTATGCCTACAACGTCAACCTCGACGTGGACCTGAACCCGCTGAGCCAGGCCCTGCCCGGCATCGCATCACAGCTGCCGCCCCAGCTGGGAGGCATGGTGGCGCAGCTGCCGCACCTGCCCGCCAGCTACACGCTCAACCGCCACAAGACGGACGTCACGGCCTCGGTCAATGCCGTCTATCCGCTCTACATGGGTGGTATTGACAACGCCGCACGTGGCCTGGCCGATGCCCGCACCCGCGAGGCCCAGGCCGACAATGCGCGCGTCAGCGACGAACTGGCCTCGCTGCTGGTACAGCGTTACTTTGGCGCCCAACTGGCCGACCGCGCAGCCGTGCTGCGCGAAACAGCGCTGCAGAGCATCGAAAAGCACGACGCGGCCGCGCAAAAAATGCTGGACGCAGGCGTGATTGCCAAGGTCGAGCGCCTGCAAGCACGCTCGGCCCTGGAAGACGCCCGCAAGAATGCCCGCAAAGCGCGCGACGATGCCGACCTGGCCACCACCGCGCTGACCCGCACCGCCCGCGCCGAAGAGCGCGTGCAACCCACCAGCCCACTGTTCGTCAACAGCCAACCCGTGCAGCCGCTGGACTACTTCATTGACGCCGCACTGGCCCACCACCCGGGCCTGGAAAAAGTCGCCGCCAAAAAGGCGCAGGCCAGCCAGTTGCACGCCGCCGATGAGGCCCTGCGCCGCCCCCAGGTGTATGCCTTTGGGCAGCGCCAGATCAAGAGCGGCAACGCCGACTGGGTGGCCGGTATTGCCGTGCGCTGGACGCTGTGGGATTCCATCGACCGCAAAGCCCTGGCCGCTTCGTCCCAGGCGCAGGTGGAGCAGGCCGAGCGCACCGGCGCCCAGGCGCGCAGCGACATCGCCCTGCTGGTCGAGAAAAACTGGCTGGCGCTGGAGCAGGCGCGGCGCCAATATTTCGCGCAGCAGGCCGGTGTGGACCTGTCCGCCGAAGTGCTGCGCCTGCGCGAAGCGGGCCTGCGCGAGGGCACCAGCACCACGCTGGACCTGATCGATGCACAACTGAACAACGCCAAGGTGCAAACCGAACGCGCACAGGCCGCCCACGACTACGTGCTGGCATTGGCCGCCCTGCTCGAGAGCAGCGGCCTGTCGGATGAATTTGCAAACTACATGGCGCAAGCCGATGTGAAGGTGGATTGAGATGAACGCAAAGACAAAAACCGCCGCAGCGGTCACCTTGGGCCTGGCTGTTGCCGCCTTTACGGGTTATGGACTGTGGCAGGCAGGGCAGCCCGCACCTGAAGTGTTCCAGGGCCAGATGGAAGCGCGCGAAGCCGACATTGCCCCCAAACTCAGCGCC
The DNA here is from genome assembly GCF_003096555.1 of Simplicispira sp. 125. Taxonomy (NCBI): domain Bacteria; kingdom Pseudomonadati; phylum Pseudomonadota; class Betaproteobacteria; order Burkholderiales; family Comamonadaceae; genus Simplicispira; species Simplicispira sp. 125. Next base: position 1,321,685 of record NZ_QEKM01000001.1, read on the forward strand.
CGCATTGCGCAGGTGCTGGTGAAAGAAGGCGACCAGATCACCGTGGGCACACCGCTGGTGCGCCTGGACAGCCCCGAAGTCGCCGCCAAGATGGCCCAGGCCACGGCCGCCCAGGCCGCAGCCCAGGCCGTGGCCCGCAAAGCCGAGAACGGCGCACGCCCGCAAGAGATCGAAATGGCGCGCCTGACCTGGCTGCGCGCCCAGACCGCCGCCGAGTTGGCCGACACCTCGTTCCAACGCGTTGAAGGCCTGGCCCGCGAAGGCCTGATTGCCACGCAAAAACGCGACGAGGCCGATGCCCACCGCAAAGCCAGCCGCGACCAGGCGCTGGCCGCCAAGGCGCAGTACGACATGGCCCGCGCCGGTGCCCGCCCCGAAGACCAGGCCGCCGCCGCCGCCCAGGCCCGCCAGGTGGCCGGCGTGGTGGCCGAAGTGCAGGCCGCGCAGGCCGAGACCGAGCTCAAAAGCCCCATGGCTGGCGAAGTGGCCAAGGTGCTGGCGCGCGTGGGTGAACTCTCGCCCCAGGGCGTGGCCGTGGTGTCGGTGGTCGATCTGTCAGACCAATGGGTGGTGCTCAACGTGCGCGAAGACCGCCTGCAACGCTTTGCCGTGGGC